>DASSGS010000053.1:0-77227 GCA_035693365.1 Candidatus Acidiferrum sp.
CCTCTTTGCCCCGTTGTAACCCCTCCTTGCATTACCCCGGTTGGGATCTGGCAAGGATTGACTCGACAAAAACAGGGATAGAAATCCCGGAGGCGATTGAACATGTTTTCTGACCACGATAACCCCGTATCTTCCGCAGCAACCGCAGCAGCCCAGGAAAGCGAAACTCCCCAAAACGCTGAAACTACTCCGGCACCCGATGCCGCCGCTACACCCGCGCCCGCGCCGGCCGTGAAGCCTGAAGAGGCCCACGCGCACGCCGAAGCGCAGGCGCAGACGGCCGCGGTTGACGCCGAAGCCGCCGCTGCCGCCGAAGAAGCCGCTAGCGCAGAGGAGATGAGCAAGCTCATCGACCAGTACAGCGAGCCGCAGGAAGCCGCGGCCGCGCAGAACGAAATTATTGAAGTGAAGGTGGTCGCATACACCGAGCACGGGGTGGTGGTGGACCTCGGGGGCAAAACCGAAGGCCTGATTCCCGCGTCTGAATTCACGGAAACTGAAGTTCCCCGCCCGGACCCCAACTCCACAATCGAAGTGCAGCGCACCGGCGAAACGAAAGACAGCTTCGTCATCGTCAGCTACCAGAAGGTGTTGCGCCGCCGGACCTGGGAAAAGCTGGACGTGCAGTTCAAGGCCAAGGAAACGATTACCGCAAAAGTTGTAGACCGTATCAAGGGCGGCCTGGTGGTGGACATCGGCGTTCGCGCGTTTCTTCCCGGCTCGCAATATGACCTGCGCCCGACGTCGAACCTCGACGGTCTGCTGGGCCAGGAAGTGCAGGTGCGCATCACCAAGCTGAATCGCCGCCGCGGCAATGTGGTGGTCAGCCGCCGCGCGCTGCTGGAAGAAGAGCTGCACGCGAAGCGCGCCGAGCTGATGGAGAAGCTGAGCGAAGGGCAAACGGTGCACGGCACGGTGAAAAACGTGACTGAGTATGGCGCCTTCGTGGATCTCGGCGGCATCGATGGACTTCTGCACCTCACGGACATGAGCTGGGGCCGCGTGCGGCATCCGAGCGACGTGGTGAAGCCGGAGCAGGAACTCGACGTCATCATCCTGAAGTTTGACAAGAGCAAGCAGCGCGTATCGCTGGGCCTGAAGCAGCTGCACAAGGATCCCTGGGTGGATGCGGGCGATCGCTACGGCGCGGGCGGAAAGTATCACGGCAAGGTTGTTGGCGTGGTGGACTACGGCGTATTCGTGGAACTGGAGCAGGGCGTCGAAGGACTTGTGCACGTAACGGAAATGTCGTGGTCGAAGAAGCCCACGCACCCATCGAAGCTGGCTAAGGTTGGCGACGAAGTGGATGTAATCGTGCTGGACATCAAGCCGAGCGACCGGCGCGTTTCGCTGGGCATCAAGCAGGCGCAACCCGATCCCTGGCTGCTGGTGGCGGAGAAGTATCCCGTTGGAACAGTCGTGACCGGCAAGGTGCGCAACATTGCCGAGTTCGGCGCGTTCATCGAAATCGAAGAGGGCTTTGACGGCCTGGTGCACGTTGGCGACGTCAGCTGGACGGGCCGCGTGAAGAACCCGCACGAAGTGTTCAAGAAGGGCGAGCCAGTCACCGCGAAGGTGCTGCGGATTGATCCGGAAAACCGCCGCGTGTCGTTGGGCATGAAGCAGGTGAACGACATCTGGGGCGACTGGTTCAAGCAGCACAAGGTAGGCGACATTGTGCGCGGGAAAGTTTCGCGCATCGCCACGTTCGGTGCGTTCGTCGAGTTCGGCGAAAACATCGAAGGGCTTTGCCACAACACGGAAATCGAGGAGCGCAAGCGCCGCGATGAGGGCGTTGGCAATTTCCGTCCCTCGACGGGTCCGCTGAAGAGCGCCGGCCCGCTGGAACCGGGCAAGGAATACGATTTCAAGATCATCAAGATCAGCTCGGAGACGCGGCGCATCGGTTTGAGCTATCGCGCGGCGGTGAGGCAGATCGAGCGCAAAGAGATCGAGCAGTACAAGTCGTCGAAGTCTTCGGCGACGGCCACGATCGGCGATGCCTTGAAGCAGAAGCTCGCATCGCGGTAGGCACCGGAAACATTTCCCTTGGCCGGCCGGTTCATCAGATAAATTCATTTACCTGCGGGTCACTTTAATGATAGGAAGAGGGACATCCCGGGCAAGGGATGTCCCTCTAAGTCGCCTCGCCCCAAAGAGTTGTGAGGCACGAGTGGTTACCGATTAAAGAGGCATAGACCGATGACAAAGCAACCGACGCTGACGAAGGCCGATTTGATCGAGGAAGTGCTGCGGGTGACGGAGCTTCCGAGGAAAGAATCGGAAACGATCGTCGAAACGATTTTCGAAAGCATCATTGACGCGCTGCAGAAGGGCGACAAAATCGAGATTCGCGGGTTCGGGAGTTTCCGGACCCGGCAGCGTCGCGGGCGCATCGGGCGGAATCCAAAGACCGGGGAAAAAGTGGATGTGCCGGCGAAGAAGATTCCGTTCTTTAAGCCCAGCAAGGAATTGAAGGATTTTGTGAATACGTCGGCAAGCGCGGCGCAGAGCGAAGCGGCGCCGTCGTGAGGGAGCCGTTTTAGAGGATTGAGGTAGGGTGACGCCCCGGTTCAACGGGGCGTTTTTGTTGAGGCAGAGGGTAATCAGTAATCAGCGATCAGTAATCAGGATGCGGAAGATTGCACCGGGCTTTCCCTTGGCGGGCGATTGAGTCAGAATTTATGTCCCTCCTTCTTGCTGATTACCGATTACTGATAACCGCAGGCGACTCAATTACGCTATCCTGACAGGCGCGCAATCCACACGGCGGTGCCACTCAATGGACTATCTCTGGACTCCCTGGCGTTACCAGTACATGGCGCAGGCGGCCGCAGGCCAGCAGCCGGAATGCATTTTTTGCGACGCGGTGAAGGGCAACCAGGACGCCGAGACGTTGATCGTCTATCGCGCGAAGAAATGCTTCGTCATCCTCAATCGTTTTCCATACACCTCGGGGCACGTCATGATTGTGCCGTACGCGCACATTGCGGAGCTTCAATTATGCGAAGCCGGCGCGCTTGCGGAAATGATGGAGCTCGCGCAGCGAATTGAGACCATCTTCCGGGCGAGTTACAAGCCGGACGGGATGAACCTGGGCATGAATCTAGGACGCGCGGCGGGAGCGGGTGTTGCCGGGCATTTGCACCTGCACATGCTGCCGCGGTGGTTTGGGGATACAAATTTCATGACGGTTGCGGGTGAAACCCGCGTGCATCCCGAGGAGCTGAATACCACGTACGAGCGGCTGAGCAAAGCGCTGAAGGCGTAGCGTTTGGACTGCGGGAGCTCAGCTCCCGCTTTTGCGGTCTATACCTCATCGCCCAAACAATACTTTGCCTTCGAGGTTTTGTCCGTAAAAGCGAAAGCTTTGCTTTCGCACTCAAAATGTGACAACTGCTTGCAGCTCAAGCTAAAATCTTAATTTAAGAATGCGTTCGATCCGCGCTGGAGAATCCCGTTGAACTTAGAGCTAAGTGAAGAGCAGAAGTTGCTGCAAAAGAGCGTGCGGGAGTTCGCGGAATTGGAAGTGCGGCCGCTGGCCAAAGAGAATGATGAGACTGGGCATTTTCCGCGGGAGCTTTTTAGCAAAGCGGCGGAGCTTGGCCTGACCGGCGTAGCGTTTCCGGAGGCGGAGGGTGGCGCAGGGTTCGACCACATCGCCTACACCATCGTCATCGAAGAAATTTCACGCTGCTGCGCATCCACGGGAGTAATTCTGAGCGTGCAGAATTCGCTGTTTTGCGATCCGATTCACCGTTATGGCACCGACGAGCAGAAGAAGAAGTTTCTGCTTCCCTTTACGCGCGGCGAGAAAATCGGATGCTACGCGCTGACGGAGCCGCAGGCCGGTTCGAATGCTGCGGCGCTGCAAACGAAAGCTGTGAAAAAGGGCGACACGTACGTGATCAACGGAACCAAGGCGTGGATCACCAACGGTGGAGCGGCCGATGCGGCCATCGTCTACACGAACACGGATCCGGCGAAGGGTGAAAAAGGAATCACGGCGATCGTGGTGGAAAAGGGCACGCCCGGGTTCAAGGTCGGCAAGGAAGAAAAGAAGCTGGGCATCAACGCGACCGCGTGCAGCGAGCTGGTGTTCACGGATTGCGTGGTGCCGGCTAGTAATCGCATCGGGAGCGAAGGCGAGGGATACAAAGTGGCGCTTTCGACGCTCGACGGCGGGCGCATCGGGATCGCGTCGCAAGCGGTGGGGATCGCGCAGGGCGCGTTTGAGGCAGCGCTGAAATGGTCGCAGGAGCGCATGGCGTTCGGGCACCCGATCGCGCAATTCCAGGCGATTCAGTTCATGCTCGCTGATATGGCGACGGAGATCGACGCCGCGCGGCTGCTGGTGCGCAAGGCGGCGTGGAAGCAGGATTCTGGCGGACGCTTCAGCCAGGAAGCGGCGACGGCGAAACTTTTTGCGAGCGAGATGTCCACGCGGGTGGCGCATAAGGCGATTCAGATTCACGGCGGTTATGGGTACAGCAAGGAGTATCCGGTCGAGCGGGCTTATCGCGACGCGCGGATTACGGAGATTTACGAAGGCACGAGTGAGATTCAGCGACTGGTGATTGCCGGGTGGCTGTTGAAGTCGTAGGCGATATGGCGGGGCTTGCCGGCCCTTCCTTTGTTAGGCCAAGCAGGATGCCGGCGCTACCCTGCGCGGCGCGAGAAAACGCTCCGTAGTATCCTGACGGGGTGCTGGAACTTGACGCTGGCCTTGAATTCAATGCGGATGACGACGAGAACTTTTTCGTTTTGTTGCCGGAGCGGCCGGCGGTTTGTCTGATTGAAGCGAATGAGGAAAAAGCCGAGCCGCATCTGATCCGTACTGCAAACTTGCGCCGCCGACTGCAGCGATTACTAGGGCCACTCGATCCCGCTAGCAAACGGCTGAACCTGCGAGACTTCGCGCGTCTGGTGCGTTATCGCGTAACAAATTCCGCGTTCGAGCAGTCGCTGACCTATTACAAAATCGCGAAGCAGAGGTTTCCGAAGCGCTACCGCGATTTGATGCGGCTGCGGCCGTCGCCGGTGCTGAAGATCAACCTGAAAAACGCTTACCCGCGCTGCTATGTCACGCGCCACATTGCGGTGAATGAGCAGGGTGTGCCGACGGGCGGGATTTACTATGGGCCTTTTGCCTCGCGCCGCTCCGCTCAGGTTTATGCCGACAGCGTGCTGGATTTTTTCAAGGTGCGCCGCTGCCAGATCAAGATTCGGCGCGACCCGGCGTTTCCCGGGTGTCTCTATTCGGAGATGAAGATGTGCCTTGCGCCTTGCTTTGCGGGCTGCAGCAAGGAAGAGTACGACGTGGAGGTGAATCGCCTGGTGGGGTTTCTGGAAACGGGCGGCGGTTCTTTGCGCGCAACGTTGGAACAGGAGCGGGAAACGGCGAGCGGGGAGCTGGATTTTGAGCGGGCGGCGGCGTTTCACAAGAAGTTGGAGAAATTGGACGATGCCCTTCGGGCCGGGCCGGAGGTGGCGCGGCGGGTGCAGGACCTTGACGCGGTGATTTTGCAGCGCATGGCCGAGGAGCAGACCATCGGGATTTTCGGGGTGCGCGGCGGCAGGCTGGCCGCGCCGTTTGCGCTGCGGTTTGGGGATACCAGCCAGCCGCGTTCCGCCGAGGAAGCAGTGCGCGATTATCTGGAAGCGATGATGAGCGCCCCGCCCGCTGCGGTGACACCGCGACAATCGGCGGCGGAACTTGGGGAACATCTACGCCTGGTGGCGCGGTGGTTTTACAGCAATCCGCGTGAAGGCGAGATTTACTTTCGCGAGAAGGATTGGCCGTACCGGCGGATTTTGCGGGGATGTTCGCGTTTGCTGGCTCCGCCGAAAGAAGAAGCTAACGAATTTGGTAAATAGAGGGACAATCGGAAGGCAAAGAAAAGATTTCTCACAGAGTGCGCAGAGTGAGGAACGCAGAGGTCACAGAGAAGAGGGGAAAATTAGATGAGCCAGGGTGCAACGGGGGAAGGAACGCAACGCTACGCGGACAAATTCAAAGAGATCGCCGCAGAAGGGCATTTTCGAAAGGCGCAGGGGCTTACCGTCTCTTCGCTCGGGGTCGGCACATATCTTGGCCAGCCGAACGACAGCACCGATGCAAGCTACGCGGCGGCGCTGGTGGAAGCGGGCCTAGCGGGATTCAATGTTTTTGATACCGCGATCAACTACCGGTTTCAGCGGAGCGAACGAAACGTCGGCACGGCGCTGAAGGTGCTGGCCAACAAGGGGCTGCTGCGCGACGAATTCGTGGTCTGCACCAAAGGCGGTTATCTGACGCCCGACGGGGCGATGCCCGCGGACGCCAATCGCTATTTTTTCGACGAGTATATTCAGCGCGGGGTTTTCACGGCGAAGGAAGTGGCCGCCGGGTGCCATTGCATGGCCACTCGATTTCTGGAGAACCAATTGAACCGCAGCCTGAAAAACCTGGGTGTGAGCTGCATTGATGTCTACTACCTGCATAATCCGGAAACTCAGCTGGGCGAAGTGCCACGGGCGGAATTTCTGAGTCGAGTGCGGCAGGCGTTTGAGTTTCTGGAGTCCGCGGTGGTTGCGGGAAAAATCCAGTTCTACGGGATGGCGACGTGGAACGGTTTCCGGCAGGACGCGAAAGCGGCCGATTCCCTTTTCCTGAGTGAGCTGGAAAAAATCGCGCGGGAAATTGCGGGCAACTCGCACCACTTCCGGTTTGTACAGCTGCCCTACAACCTGGGGATGACCGAAGCCCTGACCCTGGGAAATCAAAGCGTCGACGGGCTGACGCGCACGATGATGGAGGCGGCCGGGGATCTGGGAATCACGCTGGTGGGGAGCGCTTCGCTGATGCAGGGCCAGCTTTCGCAGAACTTGCCGGCGTTTGTGGCGGAAGCGCTGGGACTACACAGCGACCTCGAGAGGGCGCTGCAGTTTGCGCGTTCTTCGCCGGGGATAGCGACGGCGCTGGTTGGAATGTCGCGCGCCGCGCATGTGGAGGCGAATGCGAAGATCGTGGGAGTGAAACCGGCGGGGATCGAAGAGTTCAGTAAACTGTTTGAGCGGGGGGAGTCGGCGTAGCCCGCCAATCCCGCGCCCGTGTCATCGTGAAGCTATCCGACGAGGATAGCTGAAGGATCGCAGTGCTAAAATCTTGCGCGGCGTAACAGTTGAGGTCCTTCGAGGCGCAAACTTCGCGCCGCTCAGGATGACAAGATTTTTTTATTTTTTGCCAATGGAAAAATCGGAGTTCCGCGAAGTGCAGTCTGGAGGGTTCAAGGAAGTGAGCGTAGAGTGGGATGGCGTTCGATCAGCCATGCAGTGATGGCGGCATTGAATTCGTCGAGATGGCCGGCGAAGAAATGGTCGGCGTCCTCGACGACGACCAGCCGCTTATCCCCGGTTAAACCCCCGACGGTTTCTTCCACTTTTTTTCGCGCGCCGAACTGATCGTTGGCGCCGTGAACGAAAAGTCTGGGTTTCGGGCAATCCGCGAGAAAAGAAAAGTCGCTGCTGTTCACCGGGATGCCGAGACCGATCAATTCGCTTACGTGAGCGTCGCGGCAACCGACGCGAAGGCCGACGACACTTCCAAAACTGAAACCTGCCAGCAAGAGCGGGATGCCCGGAAATTGTGCAGCTAGATATTCGAGCCCCGCCTGGACGTCGCCCTGTTCGCCACGCCCTTTGTCGTGCTCACCCGCGCTCAGGCCCGCGCCGCGAAAATTGAATCGCAAGACCGGAATACCGAGGGCATCCATGGTTTTCGCGGCGTGATAGACGACTTTATTGTGCATGGTGCCGCCAAAGAGTGGATGCGGGTGGCAAACGACGGCCGCTAGTGCGGGGGAATCCTTACGCAGAGGTGTCCAAAGAATGGCTTCGAGGCGGCCAGCGGGCCCATTCAGGAACAGGTTTTGCGAATCGTGGGCGGTCTGCATCTGAGAATTAGTCAACAAAAGTGTACCCGAAATGGAAACTTCCACCGAATCGAGGGGAGGCCTAGTTCTATACCGCCCACTACGCGATGTGCTCGTACTAGTGCTAAATTGCGGGAATTTGCGATTGCAGTTTGGCGTGCCCAGTGCTAATTTCGCCACGTCCGGCATTCCAGGGGGCCGAATGAGCGATCTTTCCGACCGGCGAGAAGCCCGGCGTTTCTCGATGAATTTGCCAGTGCGCGTGCTTGTAAACGACGCGAATGGCCCGGAGCTTAAGGCCAACACGCGCGACGTGAGCTACCGCGGGTTGTATTTTCTCGTCGAGGCCCCGTTTGAACAGGGCAGCGAGATTGATTTTATCCTGACTCTGCCGGCACAAATAATTTCGGCGGGCGACGTGAACATACGCTGCCATGGGCACGTGGTGCGGGTGGTAAACGACGACCACGGGAAGACCGGGATCGCCGCCAAAATCGAAAAATACGAATTCATCCCCGCGCGCGCCTCCGCCGCGTAGTATCCTCCTTCCCTTTCTTCCCTGCTCAACTTTGAGTTCCTCGAATTGCGCGTAGAATAGAGGCCTAAGGCATGGGAACGACGGGCGAAGTAGCCCTTGGGGGAGTTATGTATCACTACAACCCGGAAATTGCTTTGGAAGAATTAAAGGAAGACGCGATGCTGCCGCATCCGGTGAAACTGCGCGACATGATACTGCGCAATCAACTGGGGCCGCAGGACGCGCAACTGCTGAATCACGACTTCCAGGAATATCTGACGCGCTTCGGAGAACTGCAGAAAATCGCGGGTGGCATCCTGGATAAGCTGGCCAACGGGCAGCGGAAGTCGGCCTGACGGCGCCGCCGGATGAGCCTTTCCCTTTCTCTGAACCGGAAACCCCGCGTACTGATTCTTTCCGCTTCTTCTGGAGCAGGGCACGTGCGAGCCGCGCAGGCGGTCGAAAAAGCGTTTCGCGCGCAGGGCAATTGCGAAGTGGAGCACATTGACGCGCTCCAGCATGTCACAAAACTGTTTCAGCGTCTCTATGACAAGGCCTACATCCGCATGGTGCGCCGGGCGCCGGAGCTGATGGGGCTGCTCTACGAACAGACCGACAAGCCGTGGCGGCATCCGCGGCAACGCCTGGCGATGGATCGCCTGAACACCCAACCGATGATCCGGCTGCTGAAGAAAATCCAGCCCGACCTGTGCGTGGCCACACATTTTCTGCCCGCCGAAATCCTGGCGTGGCTGATCGCGAAAAAGAAATTGCAGGCGCGGCACGCGATCGTGGTGACGGACTACGACGTGCACGCGCTGTGGCTGTGCCGAACCGTGGACCGCTATTACGTGGCGATGCAGGAGTCGCTCGAATACCTGGCTAACATCGGAGTGCCCCGGGATAAGTTGCGGGTAACCGGGATTCCGATCGATCCGCTTTTCGAACAAAGTGTGAGCGGGGGCGACGCGAGAAAGAAATTGGGGCTCTCGGCCACGGAACCGATTCTGCTTTTATCAGCGGGTGGGTATGGAGTCGGTCCGCTGGAACAGCTTGTGAAAGACCTTTTGGCGATGCAGCGGCAGTGGCAAATCGTGGCCATCGCTGGAAAATCGGATCCGTTGAAAAAGCGGCTCGACTCGCTCAGCAAAGGTGCGGGAAAAACGCCGGCGGGACAGCCGCGCCTGGTGCCCGTGGGATTCACTACCGAGATGGACCAATACATGGCCGCGGCGGACCTGCTGATCGGCAAAGCGGGAGGCTTGACCACCTCGGAAGCATTGGCCCGCGGGTTGCCAATGGCGCTGGTGGAGCCGATCCCCGGCCAGGAAGAGCGCAACGCCGATCACTTGCTGGAAGCAGGCGCTGCGATTCGCTGCAACAATCTTCCCGCGGCGGCATGGAAAATCGCCACGCTGTTCGACCAGCCGGAAAAATTGCGCGCGATGAAACAGGCGGCGCGAACCATGGCTCACCCGGACGCGGCGCGGGTGATCGCGCAGGACGCGCGGGGGCTGTTACACTAGAAATTCGCATTGTTGGGGCATCGCGGCGTAAGCTGACCCTTCGAACTTATGAAACGCAACACACTGCTGATTGATGCAGACGACACGCTGTGGGAAAACAATGTTTTCTTCGAAAAGCTGATCGAGGATTTCATCACCCTGGTGGAGCCCTGCGGCTATAGCCGGGCCTACATCCGCCACATCCTGAACGAAACGGAACGCAAGAACATCCGGCAGTATGGCTACGGAGTGCGGAGTTTCGGCCGTTCACTCGAAGAAACCTACATAAAGCTGGCCGACCAGATGGCCAAGCGGGAAACGCTGGCGCAGATTCATGTGAGGGTGGTGGAGTTGGAACGCACGCCGCCGAAAATTCTGGATGGTGTGCCGGAGACGCTGGCGTACCTGACGGCGCGGCACCGATTAATTCTATTTACGAAAGGCGAGCCCGCGGAGCAGGCGGCGAAAGTGGAGCGCTCTGGGCTGCAGGGATTTTTCGAGGCTATCGAAATCGTCGGCGAAAAAGACTCCAAGACCTATCAGGTGCTGGTGAATAAACACAAAATCGTGAAGACGCAGGGCTGGATGATCGGGAACAGCCCTCGGAGCGATATCAATCCCGCGATGCAGGCGGGGTTGAATGCCGTCTACATTCCGCACGTCAACACCTGGCAGTTGGAACACGAACCCGTGGTGGCGGGCACGGGAAAGCTGGTGATCCTGCCGGCGTTCCGCGAATTGCGAAACCACTTCTGATGTAACTTTCCGCGGTTTTAATGAATCCGAACAGTAGGACAAACCCAAAATGACGAACGAAAATAATTGGCCGAAAGTAGCAGTTGTCGGCGCGGGCGCAGTGGGCGGCTATTTCGGCGGACTGCTGGCGCGGGCCGGAGTGCCGGTGACGATGATCGGCCGGCCGGCATTTGTGGAAGCGGTGAAGAAGTCTGGCCTGCGGCTGGACACGATGCAGTTTCAAGAAACAATATATCCCGCGGTGTCCACGGAACTTTCCGCTACGGCGGGGGCGGAGTACGTGTTTTTTTGTGTGAAGACGACGGACACGGCGTCGGTTGCGCAGGAGTTAACGAGGTATATTTCGCCGTCGACCGTGGTGCTGAGCCTGCAGAATGGCGTGAACAACGCAGAGGAGATTCGCAAGGCTTCCGGCATCGAGGCGATTTCGACGGTCGTCTACGTTGCCGCGGCCGCTCCCTCGCCCGGCACCGTGAAGCATCTCGGACGCGGCGACCTGGTGATTGGGCCGCACTCGCCCGCGGTGGACAAAGCCGCGGAATTCTTTTCGCGCGGCAAACTTCCTTGCAGGGTTTCGGACAACATTGAAGGCGAATTGTGGACCAAGTTGGTGTGGAACTGCGCGCTGAACGCGGTCTCTGGCCTGGGACGCGTGACGTACGGAGAAATCATCGCCAGCGAAGACGCCAAGAGGGTGGTGGAAGCGGTGGTTTATGAAGTGCTGGCCGTCGCAAAGAAAAAAGGGATTCATCCGCCTGGGCTTGAAGATCCGCAAGCGGCGATCGCCGGAGCCTTTCTGATTGGCAAGCAGATGAGCGGCACTCGATCTTCCACAGCGCAGGACATGGCCCGCAGCAAGCGGACGGAGATTGATTCGTTGAACGGATATATCGCGCGGCTGGGAGCGGAGTTGGGTGTGCCAGTGCCGGTGAATCACACGCTGTATACGCTGGTGAAATTGCAGGAAGAGAATTTCTAAGCCGTACTCCTCCTACATTTAATCGCGACGAAAAATTGTCATCCTGAGGCTATCCGACGTGGACAGCCGAAGGATCTCAACGTTAGAAATCTGGATGGCGGATACGTTGAGATCCTTCGAGGCTCAAACCGCGCGCCTCTCAGGATGACAAGTTTCGTTTTGTGTTTAGTGGGCCGACGAGCATTGCCCGTTCAGTTGAACCCGAAGCCGGCCCGCTTCGGAAGGCGGCCGCTACAAAGGCTTGATTGTTGACGTTTCGCGATTACTGGCGGGCGGGGGCGTGGAAGGGGATGTGTACGATGGCTTCGAGGTCGACGGGCTGGCCTTCGCGGGTGCCCGGCTCGAACTTCCACTCCTTGAAAGCTTCCATGGCGTTGGAGTTCAACTGCTTATCGACACCGCGCACGAGTTGGATGCTGTCCACGGTTCCATTCTGCCGGATGACGCCGTAAAGAATTACTTCGCCTTCGATACGTTCCTCAACCATTGTGGACGGGTACTTCGGATCGACCTTGTGCACCGGCACGGGCGCGGCAACGTTTCCCGTGTGGCTGGCGGCGCTGGCAACATGCAGCTCGGAAAAATGAATGATCCAGCTGCCGGTGGCGCTGTTGAAATTCGGCATGTTGACGTTCATCGCATAAACGCGGCGGCGCGAAAAAATCTGCTCCGGCTGAGCACCCGGCGGAAGTAGAGCGAAATTCGGCGGACCCGTACGCACCGAGTCATCTTCGACCGGCGCATTCGGGTCAGGGCGCTTGATGTAGGCCTGCGGCTTGGCCATGCTGAATTTGCCGACGCCGCCGAGAGCCGAGACGTTGGAATTGGGTTTTGGATTTCCGCCGGTGATCGAGATGCCGGTCGCGTTGCTCCCGCCGGCGGTGTTGCTGGCAATCTCGGAAGTTCCACCGCTTGACGCTGTGGGAGCGGTGGAGCCACCTGGTGATCCCGGCTTTTTGCCTTCGGGAGAAATGGCTACACGGGCCGACAAATTTCCGTCCGGAACGGGGACCACGGGAGCGGGCGGCGCCGGCGAAGCGGAAATCGCAATCAGCGTTCCCGCGGAGCCGGCGGGAGCGCTGGACGCCGAGGCCGCAACTTCGGGTGCAGCAGCAAGCTCGCCATCCTGTTTGCGCGCGTCGAGTCTTGGCGCGGAACCCGCATTGATTTCGAGTTTGGGTTTTGCCGGCCCATTTTGCTGGGACATCAGACTGACGTCGGCGGGCTTCTGCTCCAGATTGGGCAAATCGGGCGAAGGCGCATCCGTTGTTGCAACGGTTTTTCTTGTTTTCGGGCGAAGTTGCCGAAGCGTCTGCTCGCTTATTTCGAGGCGAGGGCGCGGAGGCGCCGCCACGGACGCGAGGTGAACGACGTTGGGCATGTCCGGCAAAATCTTAGGCGCATTGAGAGGCGCAGAGGGATTGACAAGCGTTTGCCGCGGATGCGTCGGGCGGGAAGGATCGGTGAATATACGCTGCCGGGGATGAAACGCGTCGGGGCCTTGCGCAGGGGGAGGATCGGCGGGAGTTTTGGCGCGCGGCTCAACTCTCCTGGCTCGCGGCATGTTTAGCAAGGGAAGGTCGTCAATCGGCCCGGACCAGGTTAACTGGGTGTTGTCGAACGCGGGATTTCGTTTTGCCGATACCGGAAGATCGGGCCACGGAATCAGCAGCAACAGGATTTGCACCAATGCAGCCAGCAGAATGGCGCGGCGCGGCGCGGGATGTTCCACGCGGCAATCGCGAAGGACGTAGACGAGCGGGACCGCGGAAGTCAGATGAGTGCGCTGGAAAAAAACCGGGATGTTGCTGAAAAAATTCTGGTGGAAGCTGCCCCAGGCGATATCCAGCTTGGGCTCCAGCGCGCCCGGCAAGACGATATGCGGCGGATAGAGCTCCGCCTGGCCGAGCAAATCATATCGATTGACCTGGTACCGCTTGCCCATAAACCTCGAATTCTATCGCGCCTTGCGCAGCCTCGCCCGTACTTATGGTCCATCAAAAGACTCAGAGATAGATGAACAGGGCCGAGCTAAGGTTTACTCGGAGCGGGGCGACTCCGGCAGACTGGGGGGACGAAACCTGTAAAAACTGAGTGCCGCGTCGCCCTGGCGCAACACGCGGACTCGTTCGAGCTTACCAAAGGTTTCGCGAAGGTCAAGCGAGCGATGGTGTTCGGTGATAACCACTGCGTTTTCAGCGAGTAAATCCGCGTCGCCCAAAAAGGCGAGCACGATTTTGTACTGTTCGGTTTCGGCGTAAGGCGGATCGAGGAAAAGGATATCCATTCGAGCATTTGCAGTTGAAGGTTCTTTGGCAATACGCTCGAGCGCTTTGAACGCGTCCGACGCCACAACCCGCGCGCCACTTTGAATCCCCAACACTTCCAGATTTTTCTTGATAAGCGCGACCGCGGGCGGATGCTTCTCCACGAAAATGGCTTCGCGCGCGCCGCGGCTGAGCGCTTCGATGCCCACGGCGCCGGTGCCAGCGAAAAGATCCACGAACTGCGCATCCACGACCAGAGCACCGAGAACATTGAAAAGAGTTTCGCGCAGCTTGTCGCTGGTAGGGCGCAAGGCCGCGCCTTTCAGGCTTTTCAACTGGCGGCTGCGGAATGTTCCGGCAATGATGCGCATGGGAGGCGGGCCTTAGCCGATCCGCGCCAGGTGATAGCGGCGCTGCCACTGCGGCGGCAGAATCCGGAGCATGTGTTGCAGGATTTCTTTTTGTCCGGGCTCCTCAACAAGCAGAAACGCCTCTTTCCGCGCGCGCTCCAGGAGTTCGCGGTCGCGCAAGGGGTTGGCCACGTGAAAACCGAGTTCCCCGGATTGGCGCGTGCCGAAAAACTCGCCGGGACCGCGAATCAGCAGGTCGGTTTCGGCAATTTCGAATCCGTTTGTGGTGCGTACCATTGTTTCCAGGCGCGCGCGTCCGTCGTCGGTCATGCGGCCCGGGGCCACCAGGATGCAGTGCGATTTCTGCGAGCCGCGGCCGATGCGCCCGCGAAGCTGATGCAATTGCGCCAGGCCGAACCGCTCGGCATGCTCGATGACCATCACGGTGGCGTTGGGCACGTCGACGCCGACTTCGATGACCGTGGTCGCCACCAGAATCTGCACTTCATTTCGGCGGAAGCGCTGCATGACGTCGTCTTTTTCTTCGCTGGACATGCGGCCGTGCAGCAGGCCGACGTTTAATTTTGGAAAAACGGCGCGCGAAAGGCGTTCGTACTCCTCCATCGCGGCTTTCAGCTCCAGCTTCGACTCTTCGATCACCGGATAGACGATGTAGCCCTGGCGCCCGGCCTCGACTTCGCGCCGCAGAGATTCCCAAACGCCGGGGAGGTGCTTTTCCGTCGTCATGCGCGTTTCGATGGGCGTGCGTCCCGGCGGCAACTCGTCGAGCACGGAAACATCGAGGTCGCCATAAAGAGTAAGAGAGAGCGTGCGGGGAATCGGTGTGGCGGTCAGCACCAGCACGTGCGGCGCGAAACCGGTTTTGGCGGCTTTGTCCATCAGCCGTTTTCGTTGAAGGACGCCGAAGCGGTGTTGCTCGTCAATGGCCACAAAACCCAGCTGCGCAAATTTCACCTCGTCTTCGATGAGCGCGTGCGTGCCGATCACTAAACGCGCCTCGCCCGTGCGAATCCGTTCGCGAGCTGCAGCTTTCTCAGCGGGCTTCAGGCCGCTGATCAGCAGCTCGGCAGTGTAGCCGCCCGGCGCGAGAATTCGCCGCGCCGAAAGGAAATGCTGGACGGCGAGAATTTCCGTGGGGGCCATAAGTGCGGCCTGGCAGCCGTTTTCCATGGCGATCACCGCCGCCTGCATCGCCACGATGGTTTTGCCGCTGCCGACATCGCCTTGCAGAAGGCGGTTCATCGGCACGGGCTTTTCCAGGTCGGCGGCAATTTCGGCCAGAACGCGCTTCTGCGCGCCCGTGGGCTTGAAAGGAAGGATGCGCTTCAGCGCCTCGCGCACCTTGTCTTCCCGTACCCGAAACGCAATGGCGTTTTCCTTGCGTTGGGCCTTGCGCCCGAGCGCCATGCTCAGTTGATAGAGAAAGAATTCCTCGAAGATCAGCCGCTGCTGCGCTGGCGACCGGAAGAGATTCAGCGCCTCCAGCGATTCCTCGGCGGGAGGGAAATGCGTATGGATCAAGGCTTCGCGGCGCGAAGGATAGTGAAGCTTTTCGCGCAACACTGCCGGCAAAACATCGGGGATGTTCGAATCCAGATTCTGCAGCGTGTTGTAAATCGCGCGGCGAATCATCCGCGAGCCAAAGGTGCCGACAGCTTCATAGATCGGCACGATGCGGCCCATCTCGGTCGAATCCACTTCCTCGCTGCTCAGCACCTCAATTTGCGGGTTCACCATTTCGCGGCGGGCCGGGCGCAATTTGTCGATCTCCACCTTGCCGTGCAGGATCAGCTGCTGGCCGGGCTTCAGGCGATCTTCCAAGTAGCCGCCATGAAAAAACTTGCAGGGCAGGGAGCCGCTGTCGTCTTGCACGAGCAGGTGATAAATTGCGTCGCGGCCGTACATGCCGCGCACAGCCTGCCCGCTCATCACGCGGGCGCGCAGCGTGTAGGTGCCGCCGGGCTGGACATCTTTAATCCTGGAAAAATGGATGCGGTCTTCGTAGCGGAACGGCAGATAGTTCAGCAGGTCTTCGAGAGTGTGAATCCCGCGCTTGGCAAGGAGTTCGGCGCGATTCGGGCCAACTCCCTTGACCATGCGCACTTCGGTTTGCAGGCTGATGGGCATCCTTCCTTCTTTATATCATCCCCGCCTAAGCTTCGCTTTTCGTGAAACTTGCGCCATGGGCATGCGTATCGTTAGAGTGGGCTGGCGCGGTGGGGTTTGAGCGCAGGAGGCTGCCTTGGCGGATGCACGGTTGACGGGATCGGAAAAGCGCGCGCTGATTCTGTGGGTGATTTGCGGCGCGCTGGGCCTGCTGTTCGCGCAACGCTATTTCTTCAGGGCCTTTCCGGAAGCCGCGGTGGATTTCAAGGTCTCGCGTACCGAAGCGCAGTTGCGGGCCAAGAATTTCGTGCAGGGCCTCGGCGAAAACCTGGATGGCTACCAGTCAACCATCACTTTCGAAGTGGACGACAACGCCAAAACGTACCTGGAACGCGAACTGGGGCTGCAGGAAGCCAATCGCCTGATGGCTTCCGAGCTCAACATCTGGTTCTGGGAAGTCCGCTTTTTCAAGCCGCAGCAGGAAGAAGAGTTTCACGTTCGGGTAAGCCCGGCCGGGAAAGTGTCCGCGTACAGCCACAAGATCGAAGAAGCGCGGGGCGCAAAATCGCTGAGCCACGAAGAAGCGCTGAGCGCGGCCCAACAGTTTTTGCAAAGCAAGGCTGGCGCCAGCCTGGAAAATTGGAATTTCCTGCCAGAAGAAGCGAATTCGGAGACGCGCCCGAACCGGGTGGACTGGTCGTTTACCTGGGAACGAAAAAATTTCAAAGCGAAGGATGCGCCATACAGGCTGGTGGTGGGCCTCCAGGGCGACCGCGTCGGGAGAACACAGGAATTTCTGCAGGTGCCGGAAGCCTGGACGCGCTCGTACCAACGCCTGCGCTCCAGTAACAACTTTTACAGCCAACTTGCTTTTCTTCCATACGGGTTCTTGTTGGGTGCAGCTCTTTGGATCGGCGTATCGCTTTGGCGGCAGGGCAAAACGTCGTGGGTAGCTGCCTTGAAAATCGGAGCTATCGCCGCTGGATTGTATTTTCTCATGGAGCTGAATGATTGGAATTCTGTGCGCGCTGGGTATGACACCCACGTCGATTATCCCGGGTTTGTAGTCAGGAGTCTGTTCTCGTTGCTGCTCATCGCGGTTGTCAACGCGGTCCTGATCAGCTTGGTCATGCCTGCTGGTGAACCACTTTACCGGGCCACTCAGCCACAGCGCTTGCGTTTGACGAGAGCTTTCAGCCTGCGTGCGATGCGCTCCAAAGAATTCTTTTCTTCTTGCGTAGTGGGAATATCCCTTGCGGCAGCCCATATCGGCTTCATTGTCGCCTTCTACATGATCGGGAGTCGTTTTGGAGTTTGGGCCCCACAGGACATCAAGTACTCCGACATCGTGAACACGCCGTTGCCTTGGATCGCCGGCGTTGCAATTGGCGTGCTCGCTGCTAGCAACGAGGAATTCACATTCCGCCTATTTGCCATCCCTTTTCTTGAGAAAATGACAGGCTCCCGCACGTTGGCAGTCATTCTTCCAGCTTTCTTCTGGAGCTTTTTGCATAGCAATTACCCGCAAGAACCTGGCTACATTCGTGGAATCGAAGTCGGCATCATGGGAGTTGTTGCAGGTCTGGTGATGCTGCGCTGGGGAATCGTGGCGACGCTGATCTGGCATTACACGGTGGACGCTTCACTCGTCGGCATGTTGCTGATCCGCTCGGACAATCTGTATTTCAAGATTTCGGGCGTGGTCGTGGGACTTGCAGCGGTCGCACCGCTGGCGTGGTCCGGCATCCTGTATCTGGCGCGCGGAAGTTTCGAAGCGGTGGACGATCTACTCAACGCAGCGGAGCCGGTTGGAGAGATTTCGCTTCAGCGCCAACCGGCGGCCGCAGAAACAACGCTTACTTCCCGCAGATACGATCCGCTGACCGCGGGAACGATTGGCTTTCTGGTCTTGTGCGCCATCGTGGGCGGATCGCTGGCATTTGGGTTCAAGCGCGAGAAAATCGGCGATTACCTGCACTTATCCGTGAACAGTCGCATTGCGGTGGGCCGCGCGGATGAGGTGATGCGCGAGCACGGCTTCGATCCAAAAAATTTTCACAGTGCCGCGCAATTCGTGGACGCCACCAATCCACTGGCAAACGAATACATGCGGCGAAGGCTTTCCATCGCGCAGATCAACAATATTTATGCGGAACGCGTCCCTGGAGCGCTCTGGCGCGTGCGTTATTTCCGAGATTCGCAGCCGGAAGAGTTTGCGATCGTGCTGAAGCCCGACGGCTCGCTGCACGCCTTTCGCCACACGCTGGCCGAAGCGGCGAAGGGCGCGAATATGCCCAAGGAAGAGGCGCAGGCCATCGCCGAGAAATTCCTGCGCGAGAAAAAGCAGATTGACCTGGGCGGCTGGAAACTGGTGGAAGCAAATTCCGACAAACGTCCGCACCGCACCGACCACACGCTGACCTGGCAACAGCTTGCGCCGCTCGATCCGGAAAGCGCGGGGGCCAAGGACTCGGCTGACCATGCGTTCGCGCGCATGGACGTGCAGGTGCTGGGAGACGAGGCCGCCAACTATCGCACGTACGTCAAAATCCCCGAGGAATTCACGCGCAAGCAGGAAGAGCTGAATCTGCCGAGGACGCTCTTCACGATAGGGGTGTACGCGCTTTTCCTGGCTCTGGCGATCTGCGTTCTGGTTTTTTATTTCTTGCGCTTGCGTTCACAACCCGCGGGAACCGTGCCGTGGCGCCGATTGACTCTGTGGGGTCTTGTGGGCGGCGCGGTGTTTCTGATTGGATTCCTGATGGGCAAGGGCACCCCTTCACTGATCATGCAGTATCCGACGGCGATCTCTTTGCGAATGTTCTTCGCTACATTTGGAGTAGGAATCTTTCTTCTGACGGCATTCATCTCCGGCGGGTTGGCGCTGCTGTTCGGCCTCGGATGGTCGTTCGGAGCGCGCGCCTTTGGTTCCGAGAAAATTCCCACTTGGCTTGGGATGCCCGGAGAATATTATCGCGACGCATTCTGCATCGCGGTGGGAGGGACCGGGCTGCTGATCGGTCTGCGGCGTTTACTCGGAGCGGCCGACGCGTGGTGGCCGACGCTCCACCGAGCGTTGCCGGCCAATTTTGGCGAATCGTTTGACGCGATTTATCCGGCCGCGGGCCTAATTGCCGGGGCAATCGTTAGAGCACTGCTGATAACGGGAGTTTTTGCCCTGGCAGGTGCATTTCTGGGGGCAGAGCTACGTGTGCGCTGGCTGAGGCTGGCTCTTTTTCTTGCACTGGCTGCGTCGTTCGTGGGGGATTGGGGGAGTACCGGGGATTTCCTGAAGCAATTCCTTGCCTCCGCACTGGTTCTGGGAGTTGTGGTCTTCGGGTTCCGGCGGGTGGTGCGCTTCAACTTAATGGGCTGCTTCCTGGTGGTGGTAAGCGTGGCGCTGTTGGGAGGCGCCGTGGAGCTGGTCAGCCAGTCAAATGGGTTCTATCGCGCGCAGGGCCACTTGGCTCTGGCGGCGCTGGTGCTTCTGTTGGGGTGGCCATTGGTGACGTGGAGAATGGGGTCTGGAAAGAACTTAGTAGCCTAGAAGAGCGTATATACCTGGGGAGGATTTTGGGCATCGAACCAGGGGAGTGGCCCCGGGTGGTTACGCTTGTGTCCTAGAGACTCTGCTTACAAATGAGGGTCTCAGGCGTCCAAAGAGTGTGTCGGTCGTGTAGCCTGCAACCTGGCCGTCCGCCGATTCACCAAGGTCTCTTGTTTCAATAAGTTACACAAGAGTCGGCAGAGAGAAACAAGCGATGCCTCTACCCCGTTTGGCTTTTGCGTTGGCAGACGATAGCGGCCGGTCCGGCACCCCTGGTGCTGCGCTGGCATCGGGGACCTCCTTGAACCATCTTGAAGAGCGCGCCCTTGTCCAGGAAGCTCAAGCCGGGAGCCGCTTGGCGTTCGAGGAGTTGGTCCGGCGCTATGATCGCGACGTGCTGCGCCTGGCCTTGAACCTGATGAAGCGCACCGAGGACGCGCGCGACGTCTACCAGGAAGCCTTCCTGAAGGTCTATCGCAACCTGCACCGCTTCCGCTTTGAATGCAGCTTCTACACCTGGCTTTATCGCATCGTCACCAACGTCTGCCTCGACCATCTCCGCCGCCGCCAGGCGCGCCCCGAAGACCAAGCCCCCGAAATGCACCCCGCCCATTATGAAGAGGGCATGACCGATTTCTTTGAGCGCCAGAAAGAGCAGCGGCCGTCCTCCGATCCCGAGCGCCACTTGATCGGGCTGGAGATCAAGCGGCGGCTGGCCACGGCCATGGAGCGATTGTCGCCTCGCGAGCGCGTCGTTTTCGAAATGAAGCACTACCAGGGACTGAAGTTGCGCGCCATCGGCGATGCGCTGGGCACCAGCGAAGAAACCGTCAAGAACTCGCTCTTCCGGGCGACCCGGAAGCTCCGCAGCCAGCTGGGAGAACTGCGATGAGACCGGACGAACTCAAGAATGTTTGCGAGCAGGTGGCGCCGCTGCTGGTGTTTCATGCCTGCGGGGAGCTGGACGAGAACGAACAGAAGCTGGTCCAAGAACATCTCACAATGTGCGCCGCGTGTAGTGCGCAACTCTCCGAAGAAAAAAATTTGCAAAGCCTGATTGCTTCCCTTCCCCAGGAGGCGGACAGGCTGGACGCAGGGAACGTGCTGCTTTCGCAATGTCGCAGCGAACTCGCCGAAAATCTGGACGACCTGGTGCGGCCTCCGGTGCTTGAAAAGACGCCGGTATTCGGGGCGTTCCGCCGCTGGATGGCGTTGCGCCCGGCGTGGAGCGGCGCCGTGCTGGTGGCGCTTGGGCTGCTTATCGGCGTGCAAACTTCGCAATGGTATTTCTCGCGCAACGCCGTGAATTCGCTCGATGAAGCGGTGAATGTGCGCCCTGGACCGCATTTCTCCGACGATCAGCTTTCGAGGATGGCTGTTGCGGGAATTAATTTTTCACCCTCGGTGGGCAACGGAGCGCAGAACGTCCGCGTTCATTTGAATGCCGAACAGCCCGTGGAAATCACCGGCAGCCTGGACGATTCCGACGTGCGCCGGGTGGTGACTTACGTAGTGAAGGGCGGGGATCGTTTTGATCCCGGCCTGCGCCTGGACTGCCTGGAAGCCTTGAAGGCGCGTTCGGGGGATTCGGAAGTGCGGGATGCGCTGCTGACCGCGGCGCGCAAGGATCAGAATCCCGCGGTTCGCCTGAAGGCGCTGGAAGCGCTGCGCGATTCCGCTTCCGAGGATGAGGTGCGGGCAGCGCTGTTCGATGCGCTGAAGCACGATTCCAATCCCGGAGTTCGCGTGGAAGCGGTGAACCTGCTGGTAAGCTCCCTGGAAAAATCCGGTGATGGAAGCGAGCTGCCGGCAATGGTGCCGGGCATGCCTTCCCTACCGGAAGGGACTGTGCTTCCGGCAATGCCCAACGGACCGGCACATGAAGTTTCCATGACCGGGGTGATCCGGACGCTGGAAGACCTGCGGCATAGCGATCCCAGCAGTTACGTCCGGTTGCGGAGCGCCGCAGCCCTGCGCCAGTTGAGCGCGCGCGGCGACCAGTAACCCAGCGGAATGGATTTGGCTTAAGATAGCGAACCGATGAAAGCGATTCCCTTTGTGAAGGTTTCAGGAAAGCTTTTGCCGTGGCTGCTGGTTTCTGGCGCCGCTGTGGCGCTGTGCCTGGCCACCTTCTGCCTGTACTGTCCCGTCAGCAAGGCCGAAAATGTTCCGCCGCATGCCTCCGCCGACCGCACTGGGGAAATCCGGGTCGGCGACGCCCGCACGTTTTCGCTGATGGCGGATATGGGTTCGGTGCACATTCTGCCGCAACCTGCGGGCGCGCCCCCGGCCGTGCGCTACACAGTGCACCTTGAAACGGACGCGCACGAACCGCTTTCGCAAACGCTCTTCGACCGCTACGTCCTCAATTCCCACGAAACTCGCGGCACAATCACCTTGAACGGGATGCTTCCGCGCCTCCGCAGCATTGCCGGAAGAAATGCCCAATTCTGGGTGCAGTTCACGATTTACGTTCCGTCGAATTTTTCCGTGGAAGTGCATACAGGAGCCGGTGACATCGAGACCGGAGATATCGGCGGCCACGCCCTGTTGGTGACCGAAGGCGGGAACATCACCACGGGCCGGGTCGGCGGAATCGATCATCTCGTCAGAATGAATTCCGCTCCTGTGGCGAAGATAGAAACCCAGGGCGGACACATCACGGTTCTGGACATCGCCGGGGACCTGGATGCTTTCACGGCGGGTGGATTCATTCAGGCGCGCGACGTTGCCGGAAACGCCAAGATCCGCACCGGCGGCGGGCACATCCGCGCGGCGCATATTCGGGGAACCGCGCAACTGGAAACCGACGGCGGCAATATCACGGTTGGAGAAGCGGGGGCGCTGGTCGGCGTGCGCACTGGCGGCGGGCAAATTGATTTCGGCGAAGTGCACGGTTCGGTTCGCGCGGAAACGGGCGGCGGCGGAGTTCGCGTGATGTATGTTTCCGGCCCGATGGAAGTGGAAACCAGCGGCGGCGGCATCTGCCTGACGCGCGTTTCGAACGTGGTGCGCGCGGCAACTGGAAACGGGACCATCACCGCCTGGATCACTCCGGATTCCGGCGATGCTTCGCGGCCGGTGCGTTTGCCGGGTCCCTCGCAGCTTTCATCCGGCACGGGCGACATTGTGGTGTTCCTGCCGCGCAATCTGGCCGCGACGATCGAAGCCAGCGTGGATAACGGCGGCGCGGACCGCATTGAAGCGGATTCGGCCCTTGGACTGAACATGGAGACGCGCGAAGACGGCCCGGTGCGCGCTTCCGGGGCATTGAATGGCGGCGGGGCGATATTGAAGCTGAGGAGCAACGCCGGAAAAATTCGCCTGCAGTATGTGGACGAACAGATGGCACTGCGGCAAACGCTGCTGGAAGAGCAGCGACACCGGCTGGCGCAGAAATTGAGTCAGACGGGTTTTGAAGATGCCGGCATGATGGGCCTGGCGGCTGCAAGTTCGCAAACGCAAACCAGTACGGTTACCTGCACCGGGAATGGCACGGAATGGTGGGGCACGTGGAAGGACCGCTTCCAGGTGTGGTTCCGCGGGGGACTGAGCGAAGATCCGGAGGAGTTCAAGAAGCACCTGATCAATTCGCCGCCGCCGGATTATCCGCAAATGGCGCGGCGTGCAGGGATCCAGGGTGTGGTCCGCCTGCAGGTGCGAGCGAAAACGGATGGAACGCTGGAAATCGAAAAGGTTATAGAAGGGGAGCCGGCGCTGGTGGAGGCGGCTCGAGCCGCGGTGCGGCAATGGCGAGTGAATCCCGCGGACATCTGCGGGAAGAAGGTAGACGTAATATCAACGTTGGCATTTAACTTCCAGCTCCGTTAGGCTGTACGGGCGGGGGTCATGGGTTCGGGTTTGTCGGTCGTCCCGGGGGTAGTGATTGGAGTTGTCCACGAGGGAGGCTGTATGAAGTTACGCTCAGCGATCCGTGCGATAGGTCTGACTGTTTCGGCTGTGTCCATGCTGGCGGTTCCCGCCTGTTTTGGAGTGACGCGAGAGTTTGCGCAAACCTTTCATCTGAAATCCGATGGCACCCTGGAACTGAACAATATTAATGGGACCGTGCGCATCGAAGGCTGGGACAAAGATGAGGTAGAGGTGCGCGCCGTCAAGACCACCACGGACAAAGCTTCCAAGCTGGACCTGGTCTCGATTGACGTGAACTCCAGCCCGGACAGCCTTTCGATTTCCACGCGGTATCCCACCGAGGAAGGCGTCGAAGTCGCCGTCGAATACACGGTGCATGTGCCGCGGCACACGCTGCTGAAGCACATCAACACAGTGAACGGGACGTTGCGCGTGAAGGACCTGGACTCGCTCGGCGATCTGCATACCGTCAACGGAAACATCGAAGTTTACGAGAGCAGCGGCAACCTGCACGCGCGCACCACAAACGGAAACGTCTACGTCGAATTGAAGCATCCCACGGATTTGCACGGCACGCAGGCGGAGACCACCAACGGGTCCGTGCTCCTGGCGATCCCGGCTGATTCGCAGGCGGACCTGGAAGCCCGGTGCATGAACGGCAGCTTCTCCACGGAGCTCCCCTTCGTCATGGAAGGGGCTATCCAGCCTCGCATTTTGAAGGGGCGGCTGGGCAAGGGCGGCGCCCCAATCCGGCTGGGAACCGTGAACGGCGCCATCCGAGTTGTAGCGCTACGGTCGACCATTTAGCTTCGCCTGCGTCTAACCAGACGAAGGAGAAACACACATGATTCAACGGCAGATGTGGACGGGCCTCGGATTCGGCGCGATGAGCATTTTGTTAATCGCGCTGCCGGGTGCTTCCAGGCAGACAAAAGAATCCTCGAAATCTGCGGGCTCCTCGCAATCCCCAAGCCGGGAAATATCCAAGATTCAGGTTCGGGTGATTCCCGACGTGGAAATTGAGACCGGGCCGATGGACTTGATGGTCGACGATTTCGAGGGCCCCGACACCCTTGTTCGGAAGTTTGATGATCCGAAAAATGCGGACGACGACAATTTCCAGATTCTGATGGGCTCCGGCGGCGGCTGGCTGGGCGTCGGCGTCTCCGAAGTTTCCGCCGAGAAGATGAAGTCGTTGAAATTGCCGGAAGAGCGCGGCGCGCTGCTGGGCAAAATTGTTCCGGACAGCCCGGCGGCGAAAGCCGGCCTGAAGGAAAATGACGTGGTGCTGGAACTGAACGGCCAGCGGATCGAAGGCACCGAACAGTTTCGCCGCATGATTCACGAAATTCCGGCGGGCCGCACGGCAAACCTTGCGGTCTGGCGCGATGGCCGGTCGCAAAACATCAAGGTCACGGTCGGGAAACAGGAATCCGGCAACATGAAGGTGTTCGCGGACGGACCGAAGTCCTTCGCGTTCAAGATGCCCATGCTTCCGGAAATGCCGGAGATGTCCGGACTCGATCACCTGCGGACGTTTGCGATGGTTTCCCCGGGACGCCCGTTGCTGGGGATTGACGCGGAAAATCTGAAGGGCGACTTTGGAAACTTTTTTGGCGCGCCCGACGGCGAAGGCGTGCTGGTGCGCAGTGTGTTTGCGAATTCACCCGCGTCGAAAGCCGGATTGAAGGCGGGCGACGTGATCACCAGCCTGAACGGCGACCGCATCCGCAACACCAGCGAACTCCGCGAAAAACTTCTGGCCCGCCACGAGGAAAAGAACATTCAACTGGGCGTGCTTCGCAACAAGAGCGAGGTCAAGCTCTCCGTGGAACTGCCTGAGCAGAAGGAAGAGGAAGAGCATTTCCTCTCCGAACGCACCCACATTTAATTTGCATGCAGACAAGGAGGCCCGGCTCATAATCATTAGTGAGCCGGGCCTCTCCCTTTGTGAGCATCAAATTCCCCGCCCCGCGGCGCGCTTCCCGTTATCCATCCTGGCCATATTTCCGCATCAGCCGGAACGGCCGCTTGATCGCTTCCCAAAGACGCGAGCCGCGCTCTTCTTTTCCCTCGGACCAATCCTCCTCGGTCGGAGAAACCGATAACCGCAGGAGATATGCGGCGCCGGTTAGTCCGCCTCCGCCCATTTTCAGCCGGAACATCGCGCGCTGACTCAGCGGCGGCTGGTAGCCGGCGGTGGGGAGCCACACTTCCACTTGCCGAACAAGATCGCGCGCCACGCTGTCCCCGTTCGCAGTTGCGGCCATTTCCGCGGGCACGGGGACGCCCAAGAGAGATTCGGCCAGCAGGAGCCCGACGTGCACCATCCGCTCCGCGCCGACTTCTCTGGCGGCCTGCCGGACGCGCTCCCAGGAAATTTCCGAGTGCCGGGCCACAATCGCGGCAATGTCCGACGGCCACATCAGGCGCTCCCAAAAATGTTTCGCGCCGTGGATGCAGTTGAGCACGAATTCGTCTTCCAGGCAGAGCGCGGGAATATCGCGGCCTTCTAGGGGCACACGCCGTTGCCGGGAGAATAAGTCTTCCATGCGCATCCGGCGAGGGTAGTAGCGAAAGGTTTTTTCGGTGTGGAGCTCCACAAGCTGCTGGGCGCCGGCCTTGCGGAAAAGATATTCGCCGGGAATTTTCCCCGCGAGAATGGCGGCCTCCGGAACGTCGGGCTCGAATCCAAGCGCCACCAGAATTCTGGAGGCACGGAGAATCGCCGAATCGCGCACCAGCAGATCGAGATCGACATAGCTGCGCACCGCCGGATCGCCAAAAGCCAGAAAGGAAACGACGGGGCCTTTGACAAGTATCGTCTCGATGTTTTCCTGCGCGAATGCGTCGAGAATGCGGAAAAGCTCCGCGGTCATGCTGAGAGTGAAAAGGTGCTGTGTCCGCATGCTGCCGAGCAGTTGTTCCCAAGCTTCCGCCGGCATTTCCGCGTGACCGCTTTCCCTCAGGCGAGAAGCGACCAATCCCAGGACGCTATGCTCCTCGGCAAGTTGTAGGGTCAACTGCCAGTCCAGACCAGCCGCCAATTCGGAAATCGTGAGGTTGGAGGATGCAGAAGGGGACGCGCAAGCACACAGAAATTTCCATTCGCGATCGATGGGCTTTGTTCCGAATGGAGACAGGGCCGTCAAAAGTTTCTCCTGGGCAGATGCCTGCGAGTGTACACCGGCAATTCAGCTACGGACAGGAGTCGTCAGATATGGCCCAAAACGAGGAGATGAGATGACTGGAGATGCTTCGAATCGCGGGCAAAGGTTAACCGGCTAAGGGATGGAGGGAGCAGAGAGGATAGAGCGTGCGTCCTGCAATATCAGATCGCAGAGGGCCGTGATTTTCTCCGGTTTCGCATGGGGTACGATCCGGCGAACGGGCACGCGCTGAACCAACCGGCACAAAGAGTCGAACTCTTTTGCGCGTTGCTCGCGGTCGAGCACCCAGTTCATGTAGGTGTTCTGCACCAGTTCGAGCATCGCCTCCCGCGGGCCGATTTTTTCAATGCGCGGCGCTTCGCGGTCGTCACTGCGCGGCGCGAACAAATACAGAATGCCCACCGGCAATTTCGCATCGGAAAATTTTGCGCGTTGTCCGTCCAATTCCAGAAATCGCTTTTCCCAAACTGGCGTCAGTTGCGGCAGCGCGTCCTGGCGGCCAAGCAGCATGGCTACGCTTTCCGGCCAAAGGCAGACGCGAGGATAGCCCGGCACTGCGTGAAAATCGCCGCCACTCTCCGCAAGGGCAACGATGTCCTCCGCCAACACAGGAACGCCGCGCAGCGCCAGCGCAGCCGCGGTGGTGGACTTCCCGAAACCCGCATCGCCGCAGAAACAAACCGCGCGGCCCCGGATTTCGACGCTGCTGGCATGCAGGCAGGTGAGATTTCGCCGGCGCAATACAAAGCCCAGGACCGGCCCCAGAAAATAAGTGGCCAAATCTTCCGCGGCTAGAGGAGGCTGGTAGGTTCCCCATACACGTTCCGTGGCGTTGTCTACGAGGAAGCGAGTTCCATCCGAGTAGGAAAGTTCGAATCCTTCGGCGCGGCCAAGCTGGGTGAGAACAAAGGAGGGGTCTGCGGATCCGGCAGGTTCAGAGCGTTGAGAAAGAATTAGCGCAGGAAGAGCGCGCAAATTTCCTGCCCACTCCGGCTCCGGGCCGTCTTCGAACCTTAGGTCAATCTCTCTCTGTTGCAGGAGAGCCGGGTGGAGTCCTGCAATGGGCGAGGAAGAGTCGATTCCAAGGCCGTAAGCTCGGTAGGAATAGCTCAAAGGAATCTGTCTGTTGCTGCCTGGGCGCTGTGGGCGGGGTTCAGCGTCCTGTACGTCGGGCCCGCGGCCCAGAACCACCATCTCTGTTCGATTTCGTGCCGACGGCCCGGGTCATCTCGGAGAGATTGCCATAAACAAGCAGCTTGGGTCGTTGATAAGGCTTTTTTCCGGTTCGCTTGGACGACTGCGTCATTCTGGCCCCTTGCCTAGCACTCTACTTAATCCCCCCTTCGTTTTCAATGGCTTTCAGCCAGGACGAAAGGGATAACCCTGAAAGATACTCGTAACGAAAGTAAACCTCCGGGTTTTCAAAAGTTGCGAGCCAACGCTCCCACTGAACGTATTCGCGAACCATTTTGGGGGGATTCATGCCGGGATTTGGTCTCCATCCGGCCCGCACCCGGCAGGCTTCGAGCGGTTCTTCCAGGAGCGGCGTCTTGGCCCGCAGCAAAATCGCCTCGGGCAAGTCGCCTTTCATCGCCCTGCGGCTGAGTTCCTTGTTGGCGCACCAAGGCACTGGAGGAAGGCGCAATAAAAATTTCAAGATTCTCAGGTCGAGCAGAGGCGCTCGCGTCTCCAGATTGATCCTGGTGCTGCCCGCATCTTCAAACTCCAGGATCATTGCCCAGTACCCGGAGTGGAGCGAAGCGTACGCATCGGGGTGCAACGGATGGCGTTCGAGGGGCGGACGCTCCTGGAAGCGACCCTCGGATTCATCCTGGACGCGCCTGGCAAAATCCTGATTGAACCACTCCGGCAGAGGTTGAGCGGCGCCCTGACGGCCGAACCAACGTCGGAATCGACTCCGGAAACCTCCACGAAGAGGGGGAAAACGTTTGCGGCTTATGAGGTAACCGCCGTAGCTCCTGGCAATTTCGCTCCACTCGCCGCGCTTGAACAGGTACTTGAGATAGGGCCACGCTTGCCCGGACAAAATATCGTCCCCCCCGTCTCCGGAGAGAACTACTGGTGCATGCGCGGAGATTGCCTGAAAGAAGCGGAGGTCGCGATCGAGGAAGAATTCGGCGGCGGGCTCGGGCGCGTTCGCTGCGTACCGGGCATCCGGACGAAAAGTATCTTCCTGGAAGATTTCGTGAACCAGCCCAAGATGGTGCGCGGTTAGTAGCGCGAAATCCGGCTCGGGATCGTCAAACAACGGCCGCCAACTTGTCGTAAATGCCTTTGGCGCGGGAGAATTTCCGTTCTCTCTTGTGATTCGGGCGGTGGCAGCGCACACGGATCCGGAATCCAGCCCGCCGCTCAGGTATAGCGAGACTTTTTTTTCGGGCAATCGGTCGGCAACCGCTTGCCCCAGCAGTTCCCGGTAGTTTTCCAGGTATTCACCGGCATGCTTGAACCGCAGAGGCTCCTCAATCGGCAAACGCAGGAACCGCTGAACTTCCACCTGCCCGCCTGACAAAATCAGCCGGTGGCCCGCGGGCAATCGCCGGACATCCCGCCAGACTGTGCGCGCGGGATCGCCGCAATAACCAGTCAGCAGGAAATCCCGGACAAACAAATCATCCAGCGCAGCGGACACACCCGGCGCTATCCGTAAAACTTTCAGGGTGTTGCTGAAGCAGAAGACGCCTTCACGCCAGGCGTAGAAGAACGGCCGGGCACCCGCGAAATCCCGCGCGCAGAAAAGCAACTGCTCCGATGCGTCGAATATGGCAAAGGAAAAATCCCCGAGGAGTTTCGCCGGAGTGTCCGCACCCCACACGCTCCATGCATGCAGCACCAAGTCCTCATCCGAACTTTCCACTGTCACCGGTAGTTTTTTTTCCAGCAGCCCGCGACTCAAATCCTTTCGCTCGTCCAGGCGCACTTCACCCAGCAGCGTATAGCGCTCTCCAAGCCGTACGGGCTGGCTGCAGGATTGGTGTCTTGTTCCGGTCTCCAGGTAGGAGAAACATGTGCCGAAGCCTTCTTTTTGCCAGGTGTGGCTGCCGTCGGGGCCACGAAAGCGCAGGCCTTCCGCCACCTGCTCGAGGAATCTCGGTTCCACTGGGTTTCCATCCGTGCGTACCATGCCGAAGAATCCGCTCATGGCTGCTCCTGCGGGGGTTTCGGCAAATCCTCTTCGAACGCAGCATAGTGGCTGTGGAATGCTTCGTCCTGGTTCAAGGCTTCGCCGCCATACTCCACCCATGCGTGAGCCTCAAACTTCCCGTTTTCTTTGCGTACTCCGATGCGCAGACAAGCCGGAATTCCCTGCCCGCGCAGCAGATACCAGAGCGTTAAAGATTCCTCGAGGCAGGTGTATTGAACCGGCGAATAGCGTAATGCCGCACACACCATGCGGCAGGTGCGTTGCACATCTTCCCGCGATTCAATCGGATTCCCCGTTGTCTTGATTTGAGATTGGGCGCGCCTCTGGAGAGAACTGAACGTCTTCCCATAGCCCCGCGAGCGGAGCGACCCACGCACCAATGGCAGAAGAATCGCGGCGCGCCAGAAGATCCGCCGCGACGCACGATCCAGCGCTCTATATCGTTGGAGTGGTTCCCACATCCGCAGGCAGCACTTGCAGCAGGCCATTCTCCACCAGCCCGCTGAGCAGTTGGGTGAGGTGATCCCGTAAGACTTCGGCATCCACCTCATACTCTTGCTGAAGTTTTTCTAAAGCCGCGCCGATCGTCGGATACGATGTCACCAACTCCCACATTCGTGTGCCGGTGGCATCCAGGCCGAAATATCGCTCGCTGTTCAGATTTAGCAGCACCGATTCCCCTTCGAGGTGCCGGATCAGCACGTGGGCCGGGACAACCGCGCGCATCGTCAACTCCACCATTTCTGGGCTCCTGCCTGGGGACGCGGAATCCGGGAGTATCCCGGTATCTTACCGGGGTTTGGCGCGGACCGCCACGTTCAGCGGCCCGCGGGCCAAAGCCAACGCGGATTGTCTTCTGATGTGAGACAGGCTATAAATTCGGGAGTGTCTGACCCCGCGATCATTTTGGATTCCCTGGAGAAATGGTTTCCGCCGGCGCTCAGCGGCTGGAGGTCTTATCTTCAGCCGTTTGCCCCGCCCAAGTCCCCCGCCTTGCTCGGAATTTCAATGGAGGTCCAGCAAGGCGAAGCGGTGGCTTTGCTCGGCGTAAATGGAGCCGGCAAAACCACCTTGCTGCGAATCCTGGCCACGCTGCTGCTGCAGACTGGCGGCACCGCTTCCCTGGCTGGATACGATACAGCTCGTGAACCCGCGGCTGTTCGGCGGCAACTCGGTTATCACGCGGGAAGCGACCTTGGGTTTTATCCTCGGCTGACGGGCCGGCAGAATCTACGCTTTTTTGGCCGCTTGAACCATCTCTCGGATGAATTCACTGCCGGTCGGATCAAAACATTGTGTGAGCGTTTCGGATTGGGCCGGGCGCTGGACCGCCAGGTTCGCGCGCTTTCCTCCGGCACCATCCAGCGACTCAGCCTGCTTCGCGCGTTGCTCCATCAACCGAGGGTATTGCTGCTGGACGAACCGACGCGCAGCCTGGACGCCATCGCGGCCGCGGACTTTCGGCATTATTTGAAATCGGAAGTGCTGGCGCGGAATGACACCTCACTGCTCTTCGCCTCGCACAGCATGCAGGAAATCGAACTGCTCGCCGACCGCGTGGCGATTCTTGAAGAAGGAAAACTTCTCGCGTTTGATACGCCAACGGCGCTGCGGGCCAGGACAATGTCGTCATCGCTCGAGGAGGCGTTCGCCCGGCTCACAGGCCGGCGTCTCTATTCCACGGCGGAGCCGACACCCGAATGAGGCGAACCCTGCGCGACATTTTTCTTTTCTTCCAGCGCGATCTGCGCATCGCCAGTACATACCGGAGCCCGTTTATTCTGGAAGCTATCGAAGCGCTCTTCGGCGCGGCAATGTTTTATTATGTGGCGCGATTTGTGGATTCGCCCGCCTTGCGCGAGGCTCTTCCCCAGGGAAAAACTTATTTCGCGTACTCGTTGGCCGGGTTCGTTTTCTTCGACTACCTGAACGCCGCGCTGGATACGTTTGACCGCAGCCTGCAGGAAGCGCGGGATTCCGGCACGCTGGAACCGCTGCTGGTCACACAGGTTTCCTTGCCGGTGATCCTGCTCGGCTCGGCGTTTTACCCGTTTGCCGCGACGACCCTGCGGATCGCGGTGTATCTCGGCTGGGCATCGCTGTTGTTTGAATTCCCGCTCCGAGCCGCAAACTGGCTGACTGTTTTTGCCGTGCTCCTCGCCACGCTGCTGGCTTTTTCCGGACTCGGTGTGCTTTCCGCCGCGTATCTCATGTTGTTCAAGCGGGGCAATCCTGCCAAGTGGTTCATCCTGGGAGTTTCCAGCGTCGCTGGCGGCATGCTTTTTCCAGTGAGTATCCTGCCGCCATGGTTGCAAGTTGTCGCCCGGCTGAATCCCGTAACCTACGCGATGGACGCGATGCGCGGCTCTCTGCTCGATGGCGCAGGGATCCTCTCCATCGGACGCCCGCTGGTACTCTTGCTGGCGTTTGGTGCGGTGCTCCTGCCGTCGTCCGTTGCGATTTTCTCGTGGTCGCTACGCCGCATCAAAATTACGGGCACTTTGACTCACCGGTAAAGAAAAACGGCTCCGGAGATCCGGAGCCGTTTTTCAGAATCGTTGTTTCGCTTCAGGCTGTAGATTTAAGGCTTCTTTTTCTTGTTGCCGACCTTTGTCTCGATGCCACCGGTTAACTGTTGGAGTTGCTCCAAGCCCTGCTTCGCCTGGGTGCCCCAGTTGCCGTTGGGATCGAGTTCGATGGCCTTCTCGTAGGCTTCAATCGTTCCCGGCCTCGGATGGACCTCGATCTTGTCGCCCACCGTTTTGTAAATCGCGGGGTCTGCCACCATGCATGCGCCAAGCAGATACCACGCCTGCGCATTTTTTGGATCCAATTCGGTGGCCTTCTTCAGCGGCTCGATCGCCTCCACCATGCGCTGCGCCTGGTACAAGCTGATGCCGAAGTTGCGCCACGCCATCGCGGCGTTCGGCGGGTCCAGCTCGGCGCACTTGGTATAGGCTGCGCGCGCTTCGTCGATTTTGCCGGAACGTCCGAGAAGATTTCCCAGGTTGTTGTAGTAGCTCGGATTGTCCGGCTTCGCGGCGATTGCCTGCTGGTAGGCGTTGATCGCTTCGTCGTTGCGTCCCGCCAGGTCATAAGCTTCACCCATGCGCGCCCAGAAGAGGTGGATGTTCGGATCCTTTTCCGGAGCGACTTTCAGGCCATCCTGGAAAGTTGCGACGGCTTGGTTGGAAAGATCAGCGACCTTCGCCTTGGCTGCATCCTTCTCTTCGGGCTTTGCTTTCGACAGGTCAGCTTTCGCCGCGCGCTCCTGATCCAGCAGCGCCACGCCCTTCGCGAATTGTTCTTTCATGCCGGCAAATTTCTTTTGTTCCGCCTGTTGCTGCCTGTATTTCGCGGCCGCTTCGGGATTCTGCTTCTCCAGAATTTCCTTGAAGTTCAGGTTGACCGCAGGAGTATCCGTCCCGCGCACTTCGACGATGACGTCGTAGGGAGCCTGCATCTGGGGAGGCTGGACCGTAAACGTATATTTGCCGTTCTTGAGACCCGCGAAGGAAAATTTCCCTGTGGCATCGGTCTTCGATTCGGAAGTCGCGCCGACATCGCTCTTGATCTTCACGGGAAGGTTAGCCCACGGATTGCCATCGAAATCGATGATCGTGCCAGACATCTTTCCTTCTTGCGCAGCCGCGCGCGTGGCAAAGCAACACAGCATTCCCAGCGCCAGGATCGCGGCGAGCGCGTACGTCTTGGTCCATTTCACCATGCCCCATTCTCCTTTTTTGTGGAGGAGCGCCGGCCTTGGTCCGCTGGCCGGTTTCGACCATTATCTCTCATCTCGCCCGGAATCCAAGCGCCGCAAAGTTACTTCGCGGCCCCGGCGCGGGATTCCGGCCGGTAGGCGATTGGGTCGGGGAATCCTGCTTCGGCAAATGCCCGCAAGCGAAGGAGGCAACTGTCGCAGGTTCCGCAGGCCAACTCCTCGCCCTGGTAGCAGGACCAGGTCAGATGCAGCGGTGCGCCCAGTTCAACGCCGCGGCGGATGATCTCACTTTTCTTCAGGCGAATCACGGGTGTGACGATTTCAATGCTGGTCTCCGGCCGAGTTCCCCGGCGAATCAATTCCTGAAACGCCGCGTAATATTCGGGCCGACAATCGGGATAACCGGAGCTGTCTTCGGCGACGGCGCCGATATAGATGGAGCCCGCACCGGTAGCTTCCGCCCAACTGACGGCGATGCTCAAAAAGTGGGCATTGCGAAAGGGGACATAGGTCACGGGAATCGCACTGCCGCCTGGGCCGGGCGCGCCGAGCTCATTTTCGGGCACGGCGATCATCGCGTCGGTGAGCGCCGAACCGCCGATGGCCCGGAAATAGTCCAGCCGCACCAGCAGTTTTTCTTGCACGCCGAAGAATTCGGCAATTTCCGAAAAGGAGCGGCGTTCGCGCGCTTCGGTGCGCTGGCCGTAGCTCGCGTGTAGCAAGGCAACGCGGTCTTTCCCTTGCTTCTGAATCGCTTCGGCGGCGCAGACGCACGAATCCATTCCTCCGCTCAGCAATACGATGGCGTCCACTTTTCTCACGAATCGGTCCCCTCGAATTCGGCGTTACACACCGCGCATGGCGGGGTCCCACACAATCTTGTGAAGCTGCAGCCCCAAACGAACCTGCAAACCGTCTTCAAGCATCCACTGGACCAGTTCACGCGGCTCCAGGCCTTTCCATTTTCCGTTGGGATCATCGTGGACCGGGGAGAACAGGACCTCGCGCACCCGCTCCCCCAGCCGGTGTTCACGGCTGAATTCGCGGGCGAACTCGTAATCCTTGCGGCTGGAGATGACGAATTTCACTTCGTCGTTTGCGCCGAGTGCTTCGAGGTTTCTTGGCTCAAACGTATCGGGCTCGCCTGAGTCCGGGCATTTTACGTCCACAATCTTGATGACTTCTTTGGGCAAGCGGCCGATGAACCGCTCGCCGCTGGTTTCGATCATCACCGTATAACCCGCGGCCAGCAGCCGGTCGGCGAGCGGATAAATCTCTTCCTGGAGCAAGGGCTCGCCGCCGGTGAGTTCGACCAGCGAAACTCCGGCGGTGCTGCCATCCGGGCGACGGTTCAGAGATTCGACCCGCTCCATGACTTCGTCAATGGTGACCTTTTGGCCGCCGTGAAAGGCGTACGCCGTGTCGCACCAGGTGCAGCGCAAATTGCAGCCGGTGAGGCGCACGAAAATGCACGGAAGGCCGGCGCGGGTTCCTTCGCCCTGAATGGATTTGAATATTTCGGTGATGACCATTTGTAACCGTGCGTTACGCTAAGAAACTCTCAAGCTGATTGTCATCCCGAGACCGCGCCTTTCGCGGGTGAGGGATGCGCTTTTTATGTCAATCGAAGTCGAAAGCGCCCGCCTCGGAAGGCGGCCGCTACAAATTCCTACTGCAGCGGCTAACTTCCGGTCTTCGCTTTTTTCCCGGAGCGTTTCGAAAGCCAGTAGAGGCCGCCAAAAAACAGCGCCATGGCGCCGATCAAGCGCGGATACCCGGGCGAGAAGCCCATCAGCCGCAGCACCACAACGTAACCGATGGCCACCAGCAGCGCCGGGATCAGGATGATCAACAGTGATCGGTTCATTGCATCTCCCTGTTCCTCACACCAAGGCTCAAATCGCTAGGGATGGTAACGCGCCATGGCTGTGTCGGTTTCCCAGATCACCACGTCTTTTAGCTTCGCGCCTGGAGGCAGGCCGGTCAGCTGGCTGATCAGGTTGTCGTAAAAATATTTGGCCAGGTTTTCCGCGGAAGGATTCACCGTAGTAAACGGCTCCAGGTCGTTGATGAACTGGTGATCCAGCCGCGCGATCAGTCCGCGCATGGCGTGTTTTAATTGCGTGAAATCGATCAGCAACCCGATATTGTCGAGCTGCGGCCCTTCGAGTGTGACTTGGACGCGATAATTATGACCGTGGGGATTCTCGCACTTGCCCTTATAACCGCGCAGGGCGTGCCCCGACGAAAACGTATCTTCCACACTCACTTGAAACATGGCCGGCTTTCTCTTCCTCTTCTTCCCCGGGAGCGATGCTTTCAGGCAGGGCTGGCCGCGGACAGGAACCGGGAGACATCCTCCAGATCGTTGGTCCTCCGGTAGCGGGGCAGCGACTCCAAGAAAATTTTACCATAGGGCATCCGCTGGATACGCGTGTCCAGCAGGGCCAGGACGCCGCGGTCGGTTTTGGCGCGAATCAGCCGGCCGAAGCCCTGTTTCAGCGCCAGGACGGCTTCCGGCACCTGAAATTCGGAGAAAGGGTTGCGGCCCTCGTCTTGTAAGGCGCGGACTCGCGCCGCGACGATTGGGTCGCTGGGCACGGCGAACGGTAGGCGGTCGACAATGACGCAGGAAAGTTGGTCTCCGGGAACGTCGACGCCCTGCCAGAAGCTGGCGGTGGCAAAAAGGACGGCGTTCGGCGTGTTTTTGAAGCGTTCGAGAAGCACGGAGCGAGGCGCGGTCCCTTGCAGCATCAAGGGGAAATCAACGCGAGTGCGCACGCGTTCGAACAGATCGTTCATCTGCGAGTAGCTGGTGAAGAGGCAAAAGGCGCGGCCCTGGCTCAGTTCCAGCAATTGCACAATTTCGTCGGCGGCTTTCCCGGGGAAACCCGCGTCGCGCACGTCGGGCATTTTCTGCGGGAGGTACAGCAACGCCTGCTGCTGGAAATCGAACTCCGGGGGCAAAGCGCATTCTTTCGCGTGGTCCAGGCCGAGCCGCTGGCGGATAAATTCGAAGCGGCCTGCAACTGTAAGTGTCGCCGAGGTAAGAATCACCGTGTCGAAGGACTCGAAAAGTTTTTCGCGGAGAATCTGGCTGATGTCGATCGGCGTGGCGGCCAGGAAGACTCCTTTGTTGCGCCGCTCGAACCAGTAGACGTAATTCTTTTCATTGGATTCAAACAGGAATGAAAGCTCTTGCCGGACTTCGAAGCTGCGTCGGGCAATGCGCGTCAACTCCTCCGGTTTCTGCGTCAATGCGGCGAACTCCGTTTCCATTGCTTTGCAGGCGTTCAGGAGCGCATCGTAGCCTTCGCGGTTTTGTTCGAGAAAAGCCTCGCGTTCCCGCCGCGAAAAAGGAAAGCGGCCGTCGCGCGGCGGAAAACTGTCGAAAAACGCCCGGCTCTTTTCGCGGATGCGCTGGGTGCGGCGGAGCAGCGTGGGCGAACCCGTCTTGGTCAGCCGCATGGCGTGGTCAGCGTCGCGCGCCAGTTCTTCAAACCGGTAATTCGAAATCTGCTGGCCGAAATAGTCGCTGGCCACGTCTTCCATCTCGTGCGCCTCGTCAAACACCACCGCCGAATATTCCGGCAGAATGCTGCCGAAATCGTCCTGCTTCAGCGCCAGGTCGGCGAAAAACAGGTGGTGGTTCACGATGATCAGGTCGGCTTCCTTGGCGCGATTCTGCATCTGCGTCAGAAAGCACTTCTCGAATTCCGGGCATTTCTTCCCGGTGCAGGTGTCGCGCCGCGCATCAATCCGCGACCACAGCTCCGAGTCGTCCGGCAAAAACGTGAGTTCCGCGCGGTCGCCCGTTTCCGTCAGGTTCGACCAATCGCGGATCTGCCGGAACGCGTCCACCTCTTCCATGCCCTTCAGCATCGGCTGGTCCGCCAGCGCGTGCATTTTCGAAAGGCACAGGAAGTTGGAGCGGCCCTTCATCACCGCGACTTTCAGGTTGGGCGCAAAATGCTTCTGCAAGAACGGCACGTCCTTTTGGTAAAGCTGCTCCTGCAAGGATTTGGTGGCCGTGGAAATCACCACGCGGCGCCCGCTGCAGATTGCAGGCAACAGGTACGCCAGCGTTTTGCCGGTGCCGGTGCCTGCCTCCACCACCGAGTGATGGTGCTTCTGAAACGCGTCGTGCACCGCCTCCGCCATCTGCAGTTGAGCGGGCCGGTGCTCGTAACCGCCGATCATGCTGCGTTCCAGGAACCCGCCAGGGCCAAAGATCTGCTCCATCGAAGGGCCGGTGGATGGAGTCTCTTCCTCATGAGCGGGAGCCACTCCCGCCGCCGAACCATGCGCGTCGCCAATGGAGCGGTTTTGCCGCAGCGGCTGGAGTTCCTCTTCGTGCGCCCGCGACTCGTCTTCCAGCGGCACATACACGCGTTCCTGCGCCACTGGCATCGTCTTTTTCGGAGCTTCAGGTGAGCCCGGTTTGGATTTACGCTTGACCAGAGACCCTGCCTACTTTGTGGAGAAGAATCGCAAAGAACTAACGATAGCACATCCCCATCCGGCCCATTCCATCGCTGGCGGCGTTAATAGTTGGGCAATTCCCGCTTTTCCGCGCGTCACACAGGGAGGACTGGGATAGAGTGTTGTTGGGGAATTCCAGCTGCCCTTTACCGCCAAGGTTGGCGGTGAAATCCGTCGTGGGGTGTTTGCATGAATCCAAGAAAATACCTGGTTTTTGCCGTATGCGCCGCGGTCCTGTCGCTTTCTGCCTGCAGTGGTTTGCATAACGGGTGTACAACGAATTGCGGGGGGAATGGCGACGCTTTGCTGAGCGTCTCCATTTCGGATACGCCGCCCACGAATACCACTATTCTGAGTTTCACTTTGCCCATCACGGGAATTAAGCTGACCAGTTCTACCGGCACAGACGTCCCCGTTTTCAGCTCGACGGCAAACTTTGAACTGACACGGCTGCAGTCCGATTCCGACATTGTCGTGACAAACGCGTCTGTTCCCGCGGGTAACTACACTTCCCTGACGGTGGCCTTCGGATCGCCCAAGGGAGTTTTCATCAACTCATCGAGCTCCACTGTCGGCACTTGTGTAGCCGGGGCTGTCTGCCCAATCTCCGGGACTTTTACCAACATCACCGTGCCAGTGAACATCACCTTGAACAGCGACGCCAACCAGTGGCTGGACCTGGATTTCAATTACAACAACGCGATTGACACCTCCGCCGGCATCGGCATCAATCTCCAACTGGCAAACGTCCTCGCTGTGAATACCACTTCCCCCGCCGGGATTCCCGCAGGTGACTTTGCGAATGTTGACGATTTTACGGGCCGGGTGCTGGCCACTCCCACGATTGCGGGGGGCATCACGGTTAGTTCGACGGTGCGCGGAAATCTGACGGCAGAGATCAATTCGTCCACTCAGGTATTCGACCCGCAAGGACTTTGCGGCGCTACCGTAAATTTGAGCTGCATCGGCGCCGGCTCGATCGTGAGCGTGCAGGGTGTGCTGACGAATACGGGCACAGTAATCGCCACGTCGCTTGACGTCATCGACTCATCCACAACTCCCGCCGACGAAGTGGAGGGCACGATTTATCCCAGCAACTGCAACGGCGGTGCGAATTTCGGGATGATCCTCAGCGACAGTTCGATCAGCACCAACGGCTCGCCGCTTGCCACCTCACCGTTTGGGACGGGAGTGTGTCTCACGGTCAGCCCATCGGCAAACTTCGTTGTCGATACGGGGATCCTGTTCGGTCAGCCGGGAGTGCCCACAACGAACACAGGATTTTCCACCACCAACGACCTTCTTGCCGGGCAAACTGTGCGGGCGAAGGTAACGAGTGCTGCGTCAGGAACCAACGGTGTGAATGCCACGGCATCACTGATGATTCTGCGCTTTTCGCGCTTGACGGGGTCCTTCGGTGCGATTTCCGGGAACGGTTTCACCATCAGCGGACTGCCAACGTATATAACCGCTTTCGCGACGTCTCCGGTCACCCAGACCTTCACGAACGCTACAATTTTTGAGGGGGCAACCGGCGTTGGAAATCTCTCCGGTACAGTGTCCATCTCCGCGCTCTTTTACAATCCGGTGGGCGGACCACAGTCAGGACCGCTGCTGGCGGCCAAGGTTCGGCAACACTAGGAGTTTTCACCCGCCTCCGCAAAAGGCAACGGGCTCCGGAAGTTTCGGGGCCCGTCTTTTTTGGAGTGCGGTGGCTCTGCCACCGCTTTTGAGATTGATAGCAGAAAAACAAATTGAATATGGTTGCTGTGGCTAGGTCCGTAAAAGCGGGAGCAGAGCTCCCCTTCGACAAGCTCAGGGCAGGCCGCACTCCAAAAGGGCTAGATCCCGCCGACCGTCGTATTCGGCGGAAGCGGATTCGCCACCGGCGGCATCGGGGCTGATGGAATGTTGGGCGCCATGGTCGGCTGCAGCCGGCGGTAGAGCGCCAGCGAGATCGCTCCAATGCCCCAGACGACCACCACGAACTTGATCCACGCGCCCACGTAGGGAACCATCATCACCACTCGCAGCAGCAGCAAGCCCACGATCATTCTTCCAATCTCCGGCCAGAATTCGTTCGTCCGGCCCATGATCCACTGGCCCACCGCCGCGCCCACAATAATCTGGGCAAAATACAGGGACGCATACCACAAGAAGAACCCGGAGATGCCTACGAACAATCCCACTACAGTGATGCAGGCCAGAAGCGCTGCGATCGGGAAGCCCGCCCCGACAAGAATTCCGAGCCCCGCGGATGCGCCAAGGTGCTCCGTGTTTGCCGCGGCTTCCGCGGAAAACTTCGGCATCAAGCTAAACAGCACGAGTCCAAACAGCACGTAGGCCGCGGCCCAAATCACCTGCCAAAGATAGTACCCGCCACGGCGTTCCTCGTGGTGGGACTCCACCTTCGTGAATTCCATCGGCGAAGCGAGCTTGGCGTCGGAAGCAACGTTCGGTTCCTTGTATCCCTTGAACGAACTCTTGCCGTCGATTTCCGCGCCGGAGAGAATCGAGAGAGATTTTCCGCGTTCGCGCAGGGACCCGCCGATAAAGCCGGAGATGTTGGTGCTATCGGCAAAGCCGAGAAAGTCGCGCCCGATTTTTCCGTCGATTGTCAGTGTTTCGCCGCCGGCGGTAAGGCTGCGGCCGATCTTGCCGGTGGCATCCAGATTAAACGTCTCGTTCCAGAGCATGACGTTGCGCTCGACCGTGCCGGTCAGGGTGACATTGTTCGCCCCGGTACGGAGATTTCCGTCGATGACGCCGCTGACGCGCACGGCTTGCGCGAAGCAGATCAGGTCTCCATTGATGTGGCCGGTGACGTCCACCTGGTGCGCGAACGCGAAGACATCCCCCTCGACGTCGCCATCGATACGCACGTGCTCGCCGGTGAGAAAGATGTCGCTCTTGATTGACTCACCTTTTTTGACGTTGACGTTGTCGCCTTTGCGGAATTCCGTAGCCGAAGCCGCCGGGGCGACCGCTATCATCACGCTGAAGCTGGCAAAGAGCACCGCCAGCGCCGAGCCGCGCCGCAAATAGCGCCGGAATGCGAACAAGCCGAAGCCAGCCATGCACATCACGGCAAGCACTTCGAACAAGCTGAACATGGATTGCCATCCTTTCCAGAATGCGCCCTGAAACACCACCAGGTTCAGCAGGTTCGTACTGCCGAAACCGGCTTGTTCAAACTGCAGCTGCCAGGGCTCGACGTACCCCGTATACAAGGCGTAGACGCCCATTACCGCCAGGCCAAAGACCACGCCCCAAATCCATTGCATGTTGCGCTTCACTTTTTCCTGAAACTCCGCCAGGCGCGCCGGCAGCGGCTCGTCCTGCTCCAACATGGAGCGCGTCAACAGGCGCGATTCGCGGTCCAGCGCGCGCAGCAGCGTCAGGCAGTGCGTGCAGGTCTGCGTGTGGAGAGACACGCCCTGCGCGGCCTCGCGGTCGAGTTGCCGCTCGACATAGAGCAGCAAAGTCATTTCATCAATGTGGGGTTCGTTCGGATTTTTCCCCCGGTTCATGTCTGGTTCTGTCATCGGGTTCCTCCCACGGCGAGGGCGCTGTTCTCTCCGAGCGCCTGCCGGAGTTCATGCCGTGCCCGCAGGAGCACGACCCCTACAAATTGGCGGCGAACGCCCAGGGCGTCCGCAATTTCGTCGTAACTCATATCCGAGTAGTAGCGCATCACCAGGGCCATGCGCGCTCGCATGCCCAGCGTGTCGAGCGCCTTGCGCACTTCTTCGCTGGTACGTTCTTCGATCAATTTTTCCAGTTGGTTCGGCTCCGGGCATTCGAGAGCCACATCGTCCACGTCGTCCATGTCTTTATCGTGGCGGGCTTTCTTGCGGCGGAGCATGTCCCAGCAGTGATTGGCGGCGACCTTGTACAGCCACGCGGTGAAGGACCGCGTCTGGTCGTACTGAATCATTTTGTCGCGCAACTTCATGAAAATCTCCATCGTGGCATCTTCCGCGTCTTCACGCGTCGGCATCGCCCTTCGGCAAAAGCGAAAGATTGCCGGGGCAAATTCCCGGTACAGTTCGCCCCAAGCCTGGGTATCCCCAGTCCGGGCTCGAGCGATTACTTCGGTCGGCTCCGTTTTTCCCGGTGCGCTCATTCGCCCTGGTCTCAGCGGTTCCATAGGTTAGTACGCGGCAGCCGAGGGAAAACTATCACAAGTTGCAATGTCCGTGGGGGTTAGGGGTAGCCGACCGCAGCTGAGGCAAAGGTGATGAAACGGAAGGATTTGTGTTAAGTATTGCATTGTCAACACCATACAAGTCAACGACACAACGCATAAGATCATCCAAAAGCCGATGACGGGGAGTCCGGCTATTTGGAGTGCGGGAGCTCTGCTCCCGCTTTCACGGTTTCAACGTTTTCTCACAAGCTAAGTCTGGAAAAGGACTGTACGCCCCAAAAGCGGCGGCAGAGCCGCCGCACTCCAAAAAAACACGAAGGCCCCGGGCTGGGCGACCGGGGCCTTCGCGCTGCTTCTACAAAGTTGGGAACAAGCTAGAACGTAAACTTCGCCGCGATCTGCAAACTGCGCGGGCCGCCGCTGCCAAGGAAGGGATAGCCGATGCCAACGTCGCCTGTGGCGGTCAGGTGCAGTGCGCCGGCTGAAGTCCCGTTGGCATTGATTCCTTGCTGCGCGGCGTCGGCAATGAAGTTCGGCAAATAGGGATTTGCGAAATTCGGATGGTTGAACAGGTTGTAGGCTTCAAACCGAAGCTCCATGTTCATGTGTTCGGTGATGGGCGTCTTTTTGTAAATGGAGAAGTCGAACTGGCGGAAGTGGGGCCCAATTAGAGAGTTCCGTCCCTCGCTCCCAAAATGCATTGAATTGATGCAGGTCGGCACTACGAGAGTAGCGCAAATTGCCCCAGTGGCTGGGTTTATCAGCGCACAGTTTTGGGCGGAAGTGCCAAACCCATCGAGCGTGCAAGGGACCGCAAAAGACGTGAGCTGCAAATAATTGGTCGGATCGTTCTGGTGATAAACAATCGGGCCGACTACATCCGGCCTTGCGAAAAATTCACCCGTACCGTTGTAGTCATCCTCAAAGTTGTAGTTAAGGTGGAATGGCTGGCCGGCCTGGACGGTGACAATTCCATTTACCCCCCAGCCGTTGCGAATCATTTTGTAGCGGCTGTCTGGGGCGTTCGGAAACTCATAGATGAAGTTCCAGGCAATTCGGTTGCGGACGTCAAAGTTGGAATTCCCGCGGTTAAAGCGGTTGGCTGCCTGGCTGTTATCGGGCTGCGCCGCGTTGGGAACATAGTCTTCCCCGTCGCTTGAATCGTCGATGGAATGCGACCAGGTGTAATTGAAGGTGGAGGTAAGCCCATGCCAGTTGTCGATCCGGAAGCTGGTCTGGAGCGAATTGTAAATGGAATTTCCTGAAGCTTCTTCATAATTGTAATAGACCCCTCCTCCAGCGTTGACAGGTAGCGCTCCCGGAGTGCAGCAACCGTTTGCTTGGTAATCGTAGGCCTGAATCATGGCGAGGGTGGGTTGGTTCAGGTCGCGGAAGCGCAGGAGCTTGTGTCCTTGCGAACCAACGTAGCTGACCTGCAAGGTCATCTTGCGGTTGATCTGTTGCTGCAGGTTCAAATTGTAGTTCTCCATGTACGGAGTGCGCATGTTCTGGTCCACTCCGAAGCGGTCAGACATCAGGCTCGGAAAACCAAAAACAGGGCCCGACCCGAGAGTAAAGCCCGAAGCACCCGCCACGGAGATTGGGTGGGGAGCATTGCCGGAATAGGCTGGGCCGGGATCGTAGAAGCTGTTGAAGGGCAGGTGCCCCTCGAACATATCCTGCGAGAAGGCGTCATAGAAAATGCCAAATCCAGCGCGGACGACGGTTTTCTGGTGGCCGGTGACATCCCAGGCGACGCTGACGCGCGGCGCCACGTTGTTATAATCCGGCTGATACAAGCGGCCTTGGCCAACGAGGATATCAGAGCCAGTAGCGGGATCGAAATTGGTGAAATTGCCGTGCTTTTCCTGAATCAGCCCGTAGTAGTCATAGCGCAATCCAAGGCTCAAACTTACGCGGCTTGACCAGCGGTAGCTGTCCTGAATGTAGATGGAGTGAGAATTCTCGAAAGTGTTCCGGTTGGAATCCCCGGAATATTGCAGCGCGCTGGCCGGAGTCCCCTGGAGGAATTCCGCGAGATCGTCAAAGTTGATGCGACCACGGAAATAGGAGTCGAAGATTTGTGAGACTGTGGTGCGGCGGAACTCATAGCCTGCCTTGATGTCGTGCTTCCCGTGTTTCCACGAAATGTTGTCGATGTAGTGCCAATTGGCGTCCACGCGGCTGCGTGCGATCGAGGAACTGGCCCCCAATTGCGGGAACGAGCCGACGTTGATACGGGGAAGCCCAAGGTCGACTCCTGAGGCGCCGGTGTCCAGTCCGAGTTCGGTGAGAGGATCGAAGTGGCGGTCCTGGGGGAAGAACCCTTCTCCAAAGCGATTCCACCCGACGCGGACTTCGTTGAGAGCCGAAGGACTGATTACGGACACCAGCGAAATGGACACGAGCTGCACGCGAGTCGGCGTAAATGTGTTGTAGTTCGGCAAAGCGCCGCCGCCCACCAGTGCCAGTGGGAAGCTCTGCTCGCTGTCGCCGAGGAAATAGCGGCCGGTGAGCATATTGTCCTTGTTGAAGTTGTGATCGATCTTGATGATGCCGCCGTTGACGTTGTTCGAAAATGGGGTGGCCAGGACTGTATTGCTGGAGACAGCGGGGCCATCGACAGCATTGCCGATGCAAGATCCTGCACCGTTAGGGGCAGGCCAACCCTTCTGCGCAAGTATTTTGGCCGCTACAGGATTGATAGAAGTAGGATCCCCTGGCGTCGGGGCATTGGCGAGAATGTCGTTGGCTGTTGGAACGCAAGAGGGAGTGGACTGCGCTCCCACTTCGCGCAGACCTTCGTAGTCAATAAAGAAGAATGTCTTGTCCTTGAAAATCGGGCCGCCGAGGGAGCCGCCGAACTGATTATTGTGAAATGGATTTTGCGGCAGCGAAGTGTCGTTGAAATAGTTTCGCGCGTCCATGGCATTGTTGCGGAAAAATTCGAAAACCGAGCCATGGATCTGGTTGGTACCACTCTTAGTGACAACGTTTACGACAGCGCCTGCGCTGCGCCCGTACTCCGCTTCGAAGTTGGAGGCGACGCGAAGTTCGGCAATGGCTTCCACCGGAAGAATAGTAGCCGGAGTACCGAACACGCCGGCTTCGTTGATGGCCGGGTCGTTGCGGTAACCGTCGTTCATGTCCGTGCCGTCAAGGAGAAAATTGTTGGCGCGGCCACGGGCTCCGTTAACGGAGAAGATGCCGAAGGAACCGGGGGAATCGGTAATTTGGTCAGGTGAGCCAGCTACACCGGGAACCAGAAAAATCAATTTTTGATAGTCGCGGCCATTCACCGGGAGCGAGGTTACGACCTTGGATTCCACGATGCCGCCGAGGGTGTTGGAGGTGGACTCAACCATGGGGAGTTCTTCGCCCTGGACGATGACCGTCTGCGCCACTTGCCCGGGCTGCAGCGTCACATCGGCGCGCCGCTCAGAGGAAACTTCCACCTTGATGCCGGTGACCACGCCGAGCTTGAAACCCGCCTTCTCCACACTCACGCTGTAATTGCCGATCGGGAGTTCCGGCGCGGAGTAGCTGCCGTCGTCGGACGTGGTGACGGTGCGCACCAGTCCGGTATCCAGATTCTTGATCGTCACCGTGGCGCCGGGCACGGCTGCCCCTGAACTATCGGTGACGCTGCCGAGGATGGTGCCGCGGAATGTCTGCGCGAACGCCGACGTTCCCGCAAAAAGTGTCAATGCAAATGCAACCAGCGCGAGCGTACGAATAGCGCGGAAAAAGCTGTTCATCAGCTACTCCTTGATCGATTCAGTAGTCATCTCGAAACCCCGAGAATTTTGCGGACGCGTTCCCCGACGCAGCGCCCAAGGACACCATGAATCATTGCCAATGAACATACTCAGAGAAAGGAAGAGAAGCAAGGTTTTCAAACGAAAATGTTTCTATTTGAACTATGACCCGTTCCCCGGGTACACACCGTGAACTTGGGCGACGCCAGTCAAAAGCCCTCGCACCGGGGCTCCCGGCGATTCGCTACTTCGGTGGGGATGCGGTAGATTGGAAGATTGGGAATCAGGTAAAGATTGCACTGTAGGGCGCGCACAAGCTTATGGCGGAGAAGCTACCATCGCTGGTAATCGTGGGACGGCCGAACGTCGGCAAATCCACGCTCTTTAACCGGCTGACCGGAACACGGCGGGCCATCGTCACCGACGAACCCGGCATCACGCGCGACCGCATGTACGGGAAAACCGAGTGGAACGGCCGAGTCCTCGAAGTTGTGGACACCGGCGGAATCGTGCCCGACGACAAGGCTTTGATCCCCACCGAGATTTTCCGCCAGGCGCGCGTGGCATTCGAAAACGCGGCGCTGCTGGTGCTGGTTGTTGACAGCCAGGCAGGTTTGACGCCGCTGGACCAGGAGCTGGCACGGCTGATGCGCAGCACGGGAAAACCGTTTGTTGTGGCTGTGAACAAGATCGATTCGGCGATGCAGGAAGCAAACGCGGCAACCTTCTATTCGTTGGGCGTGCCCGTATTTCCCATTGCCGCGGAGCATGGCACCGGCGTGGACGACCTGCTGGACGAAGCATTGAAACAGGTACAGGGACACGCGGTGGAGGACCAGCCGGTCGAGAAAAAAGAAGTCGAACTCGCTATTATCGGGCGGCCGAACGTGGGGAAATCCACGCTGCTGAATCGCCTGGCGGGGGAGGAGCGTTCGATCGTTTCGCCGATTCCTGGAACCACGATGGACAACGTGGATACAGATGTGGTGCGCAACGGCCGGACGTACCGTTTCGTGGACACCGCCGGAATCCGCCGCAAAGGCAAAACCAAACTGGTTGCCGAAAAATTGAGCGTGGTAATGGCCCGCCGCGGCCTGGAGCGCGCTGACGTAGCGCTGCTGGTGGTGGACGGCGAACAAGGCGTGACCCAGGGCGATGCGACAATCGCCATGTATGCGGAGCAGTCCGGCCGCTCCGTGATTATCGTAGTAAACAAGTGGGACCTGGCGGTCGAGGCCGCTCAGCGGGCTGAAGACACCTCTGAGAAGAGCGCGCGCGGCAAAGCCAAGCGCGCCGTGGCCGGCGTGAAGCAACGGCCTGTGGACAAGCACAAACTGCTGTTTGATTACGAGAAGATGGTGCAGCAGAAATTCAAATTCCTCAGTTACGCTCCCATCATTTTTCTTTCGGCAAAAACCGGTGAACGCACCGAAAAGCTTTATTCGCTGATCGACCACGTCGCCCAATCGCGCAATCGCAAGGTGTCCACCGGTGAACTGAACCGCTGGCTGAAGGAAGACGTGGACTTGCAGCGCGCCTCAAACCCCAAAGCCCGGCCGGTGCGAATCTATTACATGACGCAGGCCAAGACCGCTCCGCCGGTCTTTTTGCTTTTCACCAACCAGAAAAAGCCCCTGCACTTCAACTTCGAACGCTTCCTCGAAAACCAGTTGCGCGCCAAATGGGATTTCACCGGCACCCCGGTCCGCTTCATCCAGCGCCTGAAAAAACGCGAAGACCGCTCCCCCGCCGGCGGCGACGAAGAGTAGTTCGCTCAATCATTTTTTGTAGGGCCCGCCTTCTGAGGCGGGCCGCTCTCCGGGTTCCCAACCCTGCCGCGTCACCGCAAGAGCAAGTACTGTGGCTGCCCGTAAGCCCTTCTGCTAAACTCACAACCTGAAAGCGGGAGCGTCCCTCCCCCGCGCCTTTCAAGGTGAACCGAACCCTAAAATGAGCAGCGCAGCCTCAGTCGCGGTCTCCGAGGAACAGGACGAGCGGTTTTACCGCATCGGCGAAGTCAGCCGCATCACCGAAGTTCGTCCTTTTGTCCTGCGCTATTGGGAAGAAGAGTTTCCCATGCTGCAGCCGGTGAAGGGCCACCAGGGTTACAGGCTGTACCGTCAGCAAGACGTTGACCTGGTTCTGAAAATCAGGCGGCTGCTCTACGACGAAGGCTTCACCATCGCCGGCGCGCGCCGCCACTTGCGCGACCTTGAAAACGGCGGCGGCCTCGAAGCCGCGGTGGAAGAGCTGACTTCGGCCACTGTAACCGAAGGCGAAGCGGTAAAATTGAACCGCAAAATGCTACTCGACCTGCGCGATTCCCTGCGCAGTTTCTTGACGCTGCTCGAAGGCAAGTGATACCTTGGAAATAGCCAGTTTGCGGCCCTTTTGCGCGGCCGCTGCGGTCGGGACGTAGCGCAGCCTGGTAGCGCGCACGCTTGGGGTGCGTGAGGTCGCGAGTTCAAATCTCGCCGTCCCGACCATTTTCCTCCTTGTAACTCTTCCCTCCACAATCTTGAATTCCGATTAAAATGAAAGTCGGGGTGTCTGCTGACGTGAAAAAGGCGCGGGTGTTGCTGACAAATGATGATGGCTACCTGGCTGCCGGGCTGAAGGCGCTGGCGGAGGAGTTGCGCACGATTGCGGAAGTGAGCATTGTGGCGCCGAGTTGGGAGCGCAGCGGGGCGGCGCAAAGCCTGACGTTGCGGCAGCCGATTGTTTGCCACGCAACCGGGGAAAATGAGTGGGCCATCGACGGAACACCTGCCGATTGCGTGATCGTGGCGCTGCACAAACTACTGAAAGAGCCGCCGGACCTGGTGATTTCTGGCATCAACCACGGCGCGAATCTCGGGGAGAACGTCTATTACAGTGGAACAGTCGGCGCGGCGCGCGAAGCCGTGATTCATCATGTGCCGGGAATCGCGATGTCGCTCTGTTCCAAGCGCGGCAAGTCGGATTTTGCGCCCTCGGCAAGAATTGCGCGGCGTGCGGCGGAGCTAATCCTGAAAGAAGGGTTGCCGCCACAAGTACTTCTCAACGTCAATGTGCCGGAAAACTGGAATGGCAGCGTGAAATTCACTCGCCAATCGAAAAAAATCACGCGCACCGTGTTGCGCGAGGGCAAAGATCCCCGCGGGCAGGATTATTACTGGTTAAGCGAGCAGCGCATCGACAGCGGCACGGAACTCGATGCCGAAACGGACTACGCCGCGGTTTTCGCGGGCGAGGCTTCGGTCACTCCCTTGCATCTCGATCCCACCCACACCGAATCGCTCAATCATCTGAGCCACTGGGCCGCGCTGCTCGCTGCGAAGTAGTCCGCAACGAAAATCCATAAGCACGGTAGAATACCGGGCGATGCCAGAATCCTCAAATTACGATGTGGTCGTAGTCGGCGCGGGCGTCTTCGGCTCGTGGACGGCCTGGCACCTTGCGAAGCGCAAACTGAAAGTTCTGGTGCTCGACGCTTACGGCGCGGCCCACGCTCGAGCCAGCTCTGGCGGAGAGACGCGCATCATCCGCATGAGTTACGCCAAGGACGAAATCTACACGCGGTGGTCGCAGCGATCTCTGGCCCAGTGGAAAGAGCTTTCAGCTGCGTGCGGCCAGCCGCTCTTTCAGCAAACGGGCGTGCTCTGGCTGGAGGGCGCGGACGATTTGCGGCTGCGTGAATCGCAAGCCACCATCGGGCGTTGCGGCGTTCCGCACGAAGTGATGGACAACGCGGCTCTTGCAAAGCGCTATCCCCAGGTGAATTTCGATGGCATCAGCCGCGGCCTGCTGGAACCGGGCAGCGGCGTCCTGCTTGCGCGCCGCGCCGTGCAATCCGTGATCGAAGAAGCGAAGAAGCTGCATGCCGGTTTCCTGATCGCCCAGGCGGTCACACCGGACGGCAGCGGGAAAATCTCCAGGCTGGCGACATCCCTCTGCGGCGCTTTCTCCGCGGCACATTTTGTCTTCGCCTGCGGGCCGTGGCTCGGCAAAGTTTTCCCCGAACTCCTCGGCCATCGCATTTTCCCCACCCGACAGGAAGTTTTTTTCTTCGGCAGCCCGGCGGGAGACGCGCGTTTTGCCCCGCCCTCCCTGCCGACCTGGCTCTTCAACAACGACGAAGTCTACGGAATGCCCGACATCGAATCGCGCGGACTGAAAATGGCCCGGGACACGCACGGTGAGCCCGTCGATCCAGACACCCAATCGCGCATCGTCACCGCGGAGGGCGCGGAGTGGGCGCGAAACTATGTGGCGCGGCGCTTTCCCGCTCTCAAGGACGCGCCCATCGTCGAAACCCGGGTCTGCCAGTATGAAAACACGTCGAACGGCGATTTCCTGATTGACCGGCACCCGGAAATGTCCAACGTCTGGCTGGCCGGCGGGGGTTCTGGTCACGGCTTTAAGCACGGCCCCGCCCTCGGCGAATACCTCGCCGCGCAAATCTGCGGCGAAGGAAAAGCGGAACCTCGTTTTTCCCTGGCCAGCAAGGCTACGCAACAGAAACGAGCCGTATTTTAGCCCCTATGAGGTTCCACGAAACTTTCGCCGAGCGTTTGCGTCTTTATCAGAGTAGGGGTTTGCCTCAAGCCTTTCCCACAGGCGTTTCGACGATTCGGATCTAGGAGGAAGCATGCAAGTAGCCAGAATTAAAGCCGGGCAGGGTGTGCTGGCGTTGCTGGGCCTGCTGATGGCGCTGGTGTTGCCCGCAGCAGCAGTCGCCTCGCCCGCGGAGGAGTTTCACGTCCCGGTGGAGTATTACAAGCTGCCGAACGGACTGCGCGTCGTGCTTTCGCCGGATCACACCGCCCCTACGGTTTGCGTCGGAGTTTATTACCGCATCGGATTCCGGATTGAGCCGAAAGACCGGACCGGCTTCGCGCACCTGTTCGAACACATGATGTTCCAGGGCTCGAAAAATCTGGGCAAAATGGAATTCATCAAGCTTATCCAGGCGAACGGAGGAATCCTGAACGGCTCCACGCGTTTCGACTTTACAAACTATTTTGAAGTTGTCCCTTCGAACAAGCTCGAGACCATTCTTTGGGCCGAAGCGGACCGCATGAGCGGGTTGGCCGTCACCGAAGACAATTTGAAGAACCAGCAGGGAGTGGTGGGCAACGAAGTAAAAGTAAACGTGCTCAACCGTCCCTACGGCGGATTCCCGTGGATCGACCTCCCGATGGCCGCCAACACCAACTGGTACAACGCGCACAATTTCTACGGCGACCTGACGGACATCGAAGCGGCAAAGCTCGATGAAGTGAAGCAGTTCTTCGACACCTACTATGCGCCCAACAACGCCGTGCTGGTGATCGTGGGAGACTTCGAACACGCGGACGCCAAGAAATTGGTGGAAAAATATTTCGCCGGAATCAAAGCGGCCAATGTGCCGCCGCAACCTGACCTGACCGAACCGCGCCAGGAAAAAGAAAAACGGGTGGTAAAGAAAGACGCGCTGGCGCCGCGCCCCGCGGTCGCCATCGGCTACCAGATGCCGGAACGCAACTCGCCAGAATATTACGCCATGGGCCTGCTGGAACAGATGCTGATCGAAGGCGATGACAGCTTGTTCCGCCAGGAACTGGTGCAGAAGCGCGGTTTGACCGACAGCATCGAGGGCGGCATCAACATGCTCGGCAACATGTTCAACTATAAGGGGCCGATGCTGCTGGCCGCGGACGTCACCTACGACCCGACAACAAAGCCGGAAACCGTGATGGAAGCGATTGACACGGTGATCGAACCATTGCGCGCGAAACCCATCGACCAGAAATCCCTTGACCGCGCGCGGGTGAAACTCCGCTCTGGCCTCTACGACACGATGGGAGAGTTCGGCGGCTTTGGCCTGATGGATCTCCTTGCCAGCTTCGCGCTCTTTGACGACAATCCGGCGCGTGTAAACGACCTGGTGAGCCAGTTCAACAAAGTGACGCCGGAGTTGGTGCAGAAAACAGCGCAGGAGTATCTGCGCTCCAGCAACCGCACCATCATTGATTTACAACCCGCACCGAAAGACGCCGCCGCGCCGGCGAGCAACCAGTAGGCAAGGAGAATGCAGATGAACACGACAATGAAAAAGCTGGGCCTGCTGGCAATTGCGGGAAGCATCCTGGGAATCGCGCCTGCCGTGGCGCAAAAACAGGCGCCGCCCGAGGGTGGGCCGCCAAAAGCGTTCACCGTGCCCGCCAACGAAACGTACTCACTGCCAAACGGGCTGAAAGTCACGCTGGTACCCTACGGAAATATCCCCAAAACGGCGATCAGCTTGGCGGTGGACGCCGGCGAAATCAATGAAAGCACCGGCCGCATTGGTGTGGCGAGCCTGACAACTGACCTGATGAAAGAAGGCACGGAGAAACTTACCGCGCAGCAGGTGGCGGAAGCCGCCGCGCGCATGGGTAGCACACTGGATGTTCATGCCGGCAAAGACCAGACCAAGCTCGGCATCGACGTTCTGCAGGAGTTCGCGCCGGACGCTGTGAAACTCCTCGCGGACGTGGCCCAACATCCGCGTCTGCCGCAATCCGAAATCGAACGGCTGAAGAACGACGCCCTGCGTCAGATCGCGTTGCAAAATTCCCAGCCGCAAACGATCGCCATTGTGCGATTCCGCAAAATTCTCTATGGCGCCCATCCATACGCCATCGTGGTTCCGACCGAAGACGACATCAAAAAACTGACCATCCAGGATGTGAAGGATTTCTACGCCGAGAACTTCGGCGCGCAGCGGGCGCATCTTTACGTCGCCGGGAAATTTGACGCAGCCGCGGTCAAGAAAGCCATCTCGGAAAGCTTTTCCACCTGGAGCAAAGGGGCGGCGCGCATGGAAAACGTTCCGGTCCTGAAGCCCCAGCGTGTGCTTGATGTAACGGACCGCCCGGGGGCCCCACAATCGACGCTGATGGTTGGTTTGCCGGTGCCTCCTGCAACCAGCCCCGATGCCGTCTCACTGATCGTGACCAATGCCCTGCTCGGCGGCTCATTCAATTCGCGCATCACCGCGAATATCCGCGAAGCAAAGGGCTACACCTACTCCCCGCACAGCGAACTATCCCGCCGCTTTCACGACGGTTACTGGGCGGAAACCGCGGACGTGACCACGCAATTTACCGGTCCTTCGCTGAAAGAAATATTTGGCGAAGTCACCCGGATGCAAACGGAACCCGCCACGGAGCCGGAATTGAAAGGAATTCAGAACTACCTTTCGGGAATCTTCGTGATTCAGAATTCCAATCGCGGAGCCCTGATCGGACAGCTCCAAAACGTGGACTTCCAGGGCTTGGGAGAAAATTACCTGAAGACCTACGTGGCAAAGGTGAACGCCGTCACGCCGGCGGTCGTCCAGAAAATGACCAGGGACTACATCAAGCCGGACGAGATGACCATCGTGGTGGTCGGCGACAAGGCAAAAATCGCGGATCAGCTGGCGGCATTCCAGCCGTCAAAATAGCGTTGCGGCAGGCGGTCTAGGTTTTTTTCAAGCGGCGGCGGGAAGCGTCGGTAGCACGGGCGATGCTTTCCTTTCGCCGCGCTTTTTCGATATACAAGTTCTGGTCGGCTTCCTTCAGGAGTTTCTCCACTCGCTCGCCCTCTCCGTGATACACCGAAGCTCCGATGCTGGCGGAAAGGGGCGGGTGTTCCTGATCGGCGGCCAGGGTTTCGCGAATTCGCAAAGCCACGCGCTCGGCTTCTTCCTCGCGGGCTTCCGGCAGGATCAGCGCGAATTCATCGCCGCCATAGCGCGCCGCGGTATCAATCGCCCGGCAGTGGAAACGCAGGATGTCCGCCACGCGGCACAATGCGCGGCTGCCGACCAGGTGCCCATAGGTGTCGTTGATCTTTTTCAGCCCATCCAGATCTAGCAGCAAAACTGCAAATGGCCGGCCAGTGCGGAGCGTGCGCTCTGTCTCCGTATCCAGCACATCAAGAAGCTTGCGATAGTTCGCCAGGCCGGTAAGCGGATCGCTGGCCGCCAGATGCCGCACCTGTTCAAAGACTTTTGCGCTGTCAATCAGCGAACCGCCCAGCAGGATCGCGTAGCTCATCACATTCATGGACTGCGCGAAAACGAACGGGCCATCGAGCAACTTCACCGACTGGCAAGCCGCCAACTGGGCCGCCAGATTCAGCCACACCGCCAGGTAGACGGATTTGTCGAACCCGGAGTTCTGCAAATATTTGCGCCGCCGGTAGCCAAACAAGGCAATCAGGAATATCACCGCCGGGATCAGTTGCAGCGGATTTGGAATCATGGCGTCGGGCTGGCGCGAGACCTCCGGCGGCAGCCTGTGCAGCATGGCCGTAATCAGATACGTCAGGGCCAGAACCGCGAACAATCCGCCGGCAATTTCCAGTCTCGGATGACGCGATCGGGGCAGGAAATGCTCCACCAACAATGCCATCGCAAACAGCAAGGCCAACAGCAGCCGGCTGATCCACCAAGCCACCGGAGCCCACAGAAACCATATCTGCGATTCATGAATCAGCTGAAAAAACAGGATGCTGGAGGCGATGAGCGTTGCCCCCGAAAGCAGGAATCCCGAGCCGAGAATCAGCGAAATGCGATCCTGCGTCCCCTGGAAACGGACCAGCGCCACCGCGGCGAACACGAACGCGAAAATCCCGGTGGTGATCTGAAGATAGCCCTGGAGGATCGGATTGGGACGAAGCGAAATTTCGCGCAGCCAGTCCGCGGCAAAAAAGATCAGCAGGAAGCCGGCGGCGTGCAGCAGGAAGCGCTGGAAGACCCGCCGTTCGAAGATGAAAGAGATATCGCTCATGTTGCAGCCCGATTTCAGCCGGGTCAACCTTTGTATATTCTATTAGACGCCAAAGCGCGAGTGGGTGTTACCTCCGAAATCGCCGCTGTGAACCAAGAGATATCCGCTGTGGAAAATCAGCCGCACTGTACGAGCGGACAGGTCCCCCAACATTCGCGGCTGCTCTCTGCCCGGCTGCCGGAAATAAATGCTTGCGTGTCCGCGGAACATTGCGCAATATAGCAGTATTGAAACGATTCAATACGAAGGATTCCTTGAAAAAGCACTTCGCCAAAGGACAGCCCGAGTCCCGGCCCCGCCTGGGCAAGCCGGGCGAATTCACTCTCCGTGAAATCCTTTCCCAGCCCCGCATCTGGAGCGAGACGCAGAGTCAACTACGCGAAGCGCGGCTGCTTGAGAAGTTCTCGCATCTTTTTTCCCCGCGCAGCCCCTGGCTTTTTATCGGTTGCGGCTCCAGCTACTACCTTTCCCGGCTGATCGCCGCGCTGTGGACCAAGCATTTTTACATTCCCGCGACCGGCGTGCCCGCATCCGAACTGCTGTTTGCTCCCGAAGAGACGCTCCGGCGGCTGGGCGCGGAGCAGGTGGTCCTGATGTCGCGTTCCGGCGAGACCACGGAGGTATTGCGCGCCGCGGAATTGTTGCAGAAACACCAGTCGGTGCAAACACTGGGCGTCACCTGCAATCCGCAGAGCCCGCTCGAAGCGCTGTGCACCCATTCGTTCAAGTTGACCTGGGCCGACGAAAAAAGCACCGTCATGACCCGCTCGTTCACCGCCATCCTGTTGGCGTTTCAGAGACTCGGGTTGCAATTCGTCGGCGACGACCAGTATTCCGCGGCGCTCGATCAATTGCCCCAGCGCGCCCAGGAATGGCTGGACCGCCAGGCGAAAAAGATTCAAGAGTTTGCGGCCAGGAAAAAGTTCGCCGATTATATTTTCCTCGGACAAGGCGCCCATTACTGGCTGGCACAAGAGGCGGGACTCAAGGTCACGGAGATGTCCTCTTCGTACGCGCAGGTCTATCACTCGCTGGAATTCCGCCACGGGCCGCGTTCGGTTGCGGGGCAGGAAACGCTGATTACTTTTTTTATTTCCGAAGCGGCGGCCCAGGAAGAAACGTTGCTAGTGAAAGAACTCAAGCAGCTCGGCGCCGCAATCTGCGTGATCGTAAACCGCGCGACCCCCGACTTGCGAAAATACAGCGACCTGCTGATCGAACTCTCGCTTGATGTACCCGAGTTTGCACGATACGCTGTGACCGCAATTCCCGCTCACCTGATGGGAACCGCTATCGGCCTGCGCAAGGGGCTTAACCCGGACGCGCCAAAAAATCTTACGCGCGCGGTGGTGTTGGGCTCCAATGGCAGCAGACCGCCGAAAAGGAGAGGTGTTTGAGCACACCCGCCGGCACCACCAGCGCAGGTCCCCGCCTGCGAAGAACCCTTACGCTTTGGAACCTGATCGTCATCGGCATGGTGATTATCCAGCCGATCGCCCCGATGGGCATCTACGGCGTGATCAACAACGCCGCGGGCGGCCATGTCGTCACCACCATCCTGATCGCGCTGGTCGCGATGTTTTTCACGGCCATCAGCTATGGAAAAATGGCGCGCGTATATCCGAGCGCCGGCTCTGCCTACACCTATGTCGGCCAGGAAATTCACGCCGGCCTCGGCTACCTGACCGGCTGGGCGATGGTGATGGACTACATCCTTAACCCGCTGATCTGCACCATTATCTGCAGCAAACTGACGCAGAACATCCTGCCGGAAATTCCCTATTGGACTCTGGCGATTTTCTACGCCGTGTTTTTCTCACTGATGAATCTCGGTGGCGTGAAGACGTCGGCGCGGATCAACGAGGTGCTGGCCGCCGGAATGACCGTGGTGGTGGTCATCTTTTTCGCATTCGTGGTCCGCTTCGTGTTGGGCTATCACCAGCGCGGCGCCGGTTTCTTCACCGAACCCTTTTACAATCCTGCAACGTTCAATCTCGCCGCCATCGGGCGCGGAACGTCGCTTGCCGTGCTCACCTACATCGGTTTCGACGGCATCTCCACCTTTTCCGAGGAGGTGGAAAATCCGCGGCGCAACATCATGCTCGCCACAGTCTTGGTTTGCGTGGTGGCCGGCGTCCTCTCCGCCGCCGAAGTCTATGCCGCGCAACTCGTCTGGGGCTCCAAGCCGTTCCCCGCTGACAAGGTGGAATCCGCATTCCCGCTCGTCGCCCAGCAAATCGGCGGATTTTTTCTTTTCCACCTTCTGAATTTCACGGTATTAATCGCCAACATCGGCTCCGGCATCGCCTCGCAGCTGGCCGCCGCGCGTTTGCTGTATGGAATGGGCCGAAATGACGCCATTCCAAAAGGATTTTTCGGCAAGATCCAGGAAAAGCGCAGAATCCCGGCAAACAACGTGATGGTGATCGGCGCCGTCGCCTTGATCGGCGCTTTCCTGATCACCTACGAGCGCGGCGCGGAAATGCTGAACTTTGGCGCGTTCATCGCCTTCATGGGCGTTAACGCAGCGGCCTTCGTGCACTACTATCTCCGCTCCAGTGAAAAGCAGTTGGGCAACCTGCTGATGCCGCTGATCGGCTTCGTGGTCTGCGGGGTGATCTGGTGGAGCTTGAGCCCGCCCGCAAAAATTGCCGGCACAATCTGGCTGGCGTTGGGCGTCGCTTACGGCGTCTGGAAAACTTCCGGATTCCGCAAGCAAATGTCTTTTGAGATTCCTCCGGAAGAATAGAGCTTTCTTCCCCGGAAGGAGTTTCGTACAACAATCCCCGTGAAAACCTGCCCGGGAACATTCATCAACTCAGCACGGAATCCGAATTCTTTTGGATTTGCTATTTCAAGCCCTGCCGCCGGATGATAGGCGCGCGAGGCGCAGGCATGAAATCACAGAACAGGCGCGTCCTGGTCACCATGCGGGACGTTGCGAAGGCCACGGGTTTTTCTCCCGCGACGGTTTCTATCGTCCTGAACAACGCGCCGCTGGCCCGGTACATCGCTTCCGGCACGAAAAAAAAGATTGAAGAAACAGCCAAGCGACTGGGCTACCGTCCAAACGCCATGGCCCGTTTTTTGCGCAGCAAACGCAGCCAGAGCATCGGCGTGCTGCTCACCGACGTGACCGATCCCTTCTGCACGCCGATTCTCCGGGGCATCGAGAACGCGCTCTATCCGCTGGCTTACCTGCCGATTTTCGCCGACGCCCACAACCAGCGCGAACGGTTCGAACGCTATCTGGAAATGCTTTTGGAACGGCACGTCGACGGACTGATCGTGGTCGCCAACTGGCTGCTGGTGGATATCCAAGTTCTTGCCGACCTGAACAAAGCGGAAGTTCCCACGGTCACCATCGGCTGGGAAATTCCCGGCAACCGCGTCAGCTTCGCGATGGTGGACAACGAAGCCGGAGGGCGCCTGGCGCTGGAACACCTCTACCAACTCGGGCACAGGCGGATCGCGGCCATCCTTGGACCGAAGCGCTTGATTGACAGCGCGCCGCGTTGGCGCGGGATCCAAAAATTCGCTCAATCGGTGAAACTCGAAATCGATTCATCTTTGGTCGCGCGCTTGCCAGACGTGTTCGATGCCAATGCCAGCTTCGAGCATGGCTATCGCTTGACCGAGGAGTTACTGCAGAAGAAGAAAAAGTTCACGGCGCTTCTTGCCTTCGACGACCTTACCGCGCTCGGCGCCATCCGCGCGCTAGCCAAGGCGGGAATCAGCGTCCCGGAGCAATGTTCGGTGATCGGCTTCGACGACATCGCCATTTCCGGATTGTCGGTTCCTTCGTTGACCACCGTGCGCCAACCGCTGGAGACGATGGGCTCCGCCGCGGTAAACATCGTGATGGAAGCGATCAAGGCGGGACACGAAAACCGCGATTGGGACGTGGCGGCACAGAAACTGCACGCGGAGCTTGTGATACGAGACTCGACACAAGCCATCTGAAACATCCAACCGTCGGCAAGAAAAAAAGGGCGCGGAATAATATCCCGCGCCCTTACATTTTTCTTTCCCGGCAGAGATTACTGCCCGGCCGGAGGAATGAACACCGCCGCGGGCGTGAAGAATTCCACGTCCTTCAGTTCGGTCTTCACCTTCATGCTTTGGTATTTCCCTTTCGCCCCGCCGCTTCCGGCAAAGGTCAAAAGGTACTGGCTGTTCAGGTGCACGGCGATCTCATCCAGGTACGGCTTGATGGAAACCGGGGCTTGTCCGCCCAGAAAATAGGATTCCGCGCCCGTGTCCTGGGAGAGCTTGTCCAGATTATTCTGCGCGTTGTTGGAACGGAAGAAAGAGCGTCCGCGATGCCCGGCGCTGGGGTAGTAAATCGTCCAGATGTTTGTGTTCTGCCTCTCGGCGCGCGAGATCAGCGGATCCAGGTCTGGAGAAAAAGGTCCAAAACCCTGTCCGCGGAAATGGTCGATACCGGAAGTGATCAGAATCACCGAGCGGCGCGGCCCCGTTTTCGGCCAGCGCTTCAGCAGATCGATCGTGCCAAGATACGGACTGGAACCGAGAGAGCCGAAACCGATGGGCAAACGCAGAGCCTTCGCCGCCAGTTCGTGATTGGAAGTAAAGTCCTGCAGCACACGCGTGCCGTTATCCGAGATATAGCCAACCATGATGGCTGTGGATGGCGGCTGAGCCATGATGAACTCGCGCAGGTAATCCCACTGGCCGCCGGCGGTGTTATCGATGGAATCGTCAATCAAAATGGCGAGAAAAAGCGAATCGCCTTTCTTCCAATCGCCAATCTGTTTGCGATCTTTCCCCTGAAACAGCTGAACGCTGTCTTTCGGGATATTCGCGACATCGGCGTCTTTCTTGCCCACCGCGGTAACCGTGAAGGTGGCATTCCCCGCGGCCGCCTGCGATTGGGCGTTTGCCGATGAAGTGAAAAGTAAAGCTGCGGCGAGTGCCGCACCAAGGAATGTACTGAGTCTGGGTTGTTTCATAAATAAATCTCCTCTTGTATTTCTACCCAGTTAGATGCACTAAGTTGCAAAAGCATATATCACGATTCGGTAAAAAGTCAGCAGCTGGATGTCTGGCGGCTGCTTCAAATGCATTTCGCTTCCGCAACCGCAACTTTTCGCGCGCTTTCGGGTTCTAATGTGTTGCGGACCAATCCGATCGCGCTTCTTCGATGTCTTTTCGCAGCTGGGCAGCCACTTTTATTTACCTAATTCTCGCCATACCACGCACCCCTGGGACCAGTACCCACTCTCTCGACTGATTGCTACTCCCACGGAAACTTTGCAAGCTGGCATCCGGCGGCTTCTGAATTAGAATAGGGCCGCTGGTGGCTATCGCACTTTTACCTCGTCGAGGAGAACCTCACCAAAATGGCGCTGATGCGGTCGATCCTGCTTGCCGCTTCCCAGAACACCTGGCTGCGGGAAAATGCGGTGCATTACCCGTTTGTGCGGCGCAGCGTATCCCGCTTCATGCCGGGAGAGAGCCTGGATGCAGCGATGGAAGCCGCCCGCGGACTCGCGCGGAAAAAAATCGCCAGCGTGTTCACAAATCTCGGCGAGAACGTCAAGGATCGCGCCGAAGCCTCGCAGGTCACCGAACACTACCTGGAAGTTTTGGGCCGAATTCATGAATCCGGGTTGAACGCGGAAGTATCCGTCAAGCTGACCCAGCTGGGCCTCGATCTTTCGCCGGATTTTTGCTTTGAAAACCTGGACAGAATCCTGGGTCAGGAAAAAAGTAGCGCCATCGTCTGGGTGGACATGGAAGCAAGCTCCTACGTAGATGCTACGCTCGAACTTTACAAGCGAGCGCTCGCAAAATATCCAAACGCCGGGATTTGCCTGCAGGCGTACTTGTATCGCACACAGAAGGACGTGGAAGAACTGCTCCCCCGGCGGCCGTCCATCCGGCTTGTGAAGGGCGCCTACAAAGAACCGCCCGAAGTCGCCTATCCAAAAAAACTGGACGTGGACGAAAATTACTTCTCGTTGGCCGCGGCCATGATGTCGGCGCAAGCCGCGGGCAGCTGCGTTCGCGCCGCGTACGGCACGCATGATGTGAAACTAATTCGCCGTCTTGCCGAGCACGCCGCCCGGAACGGATTTCCCAGGAGCAATTTTGAGGTGCAGATGCTCTACGGAATCCAGCGTGAAGAACAGGAACGCCTGGCCCGCGAGGGCTATCGTTCCGGCGTGCTGGTGGCCTATGGAACGTATTGGTATCCGTGGTTCGTGCGCCGCCTTGCCGAGCGCCCGGCAAATCTCTGGTTTATGGCGCGAAATCTTTTCGCTTCCTGAACCGCAGGGGGATCGTAATGCAAAGTTTCCGTGTGTTGCTGGTAATGCTTGTGGCGATGCTGCCTGGCTCAACTGCCCGGCCTGGGCCCGAATGGAAACAGCTTTTCAACGGCAAGGATCTGACGGGATGGAAGCACGTCGGGCCCGGCGAGATGACGGTGGCCGACGGAATGATCGAAACGCATGGCGGCATGGGCCTCTTGTATTGGACGGGCGGAAAGATCGGCCACTGCAAGCTGCGCGTGGTTTTCAAGATGGGGCATTTCAACGACAACTCCGGCGTCTATATCCGTATCCCCCTCGAGCCGCGCGAGGCCTGGATGCCCGTACATTATGGTTACGAAGTGCAAATTGACAATCATCCGGAGACCTCTGGCGAAGACGACTACCACATTACGGGGACTCTCTATTCGCTGACCAAACCTCTTGCGAAGCCTGCCAAGCCCGGGCCCGAGTGGAATACGATGCTGATCACCATCGACGGCCCGCACACGATCGTCGAAGTCAACGGCGAGAAGGTAACCGACTATCACGAGGGCGACCCCGTTCCCGCGCGGAAGTTCGATTTCGAACCTCAGCTCGGCCCGCGGCCCGACGAAGGTTACTTCGGCCTTCAGAATCACAGCAAGAACGATGATGTATTTTTCAAGGAAATCAGCATCCAGCCGCTGCCCTAGGAATGGTTACGCGAAACAAATCTGGAAACACGGAGAAAATCATGAGCAGAAAACAGTGGAGCCGCAGGTCGTTTCTGCAAGCCAGTGCCGGCACGGCAGGCGCAATGGCCGCGGCACGCAGCATTGCGATTGAACCGGTGAAAATTCCTGGCGCGCTGGAAGGTGCGGCGCTCCAGCGGGTTCGCTTTGGAATTATCGGCATCGGCATGCAGGGCTCAGGCCTGCTGGCCACCGCCGTGGGCCTGCCCGGCGCGGAATGTGTGGGGGCTTGTGATCTCTATGACGGGCGGCACACCCTGGCCAGAGAGATTGCCGGGCCAAAAATAAAAATCACGCGCCGCTATCAGGACCTGCTAGACAACAAAGAGATCGACTGCATCATCGCCGCGGTTCCCGACCACTGGCACAAGCAGGTGCTGGCGGATACGGTGAATGCCGGTAAGGATATTTATTGCGAAAAGCCGATGTCCCACAGCGCCGAAGACGGCGTTGCCATGGTCGCTGCGGCGAAGAAAACGGGCCGCATCGTGCAGATCGGCTCACAGCGCGTCAGCTCCGTAATCTGTGCCAAAGCAAAAGAACTGCTCGCCAAGGGCATCATCGGTGAACTGAATCTCGTCGAAGGTTCGCTTGGCCGCAACGATCCCACCGGCGCGTGGGAATATCCCCCGCCGCCGGATCTTTCCCAGCAAACGCTGGACTGGGACACCTGGCAAGGCACTGTTCCCAAACGCGAATTCGATCCCAAGCTCTTTGCGCGCTGGCGCTGCTGGAAGGAATACGGCACGGGGGTTGCCGGCGATCTTCTCGTTCACCTGGTCAGCGGCATGAACTACATGCTCGGCTGGAACGAGCCGCCCGCCCGGGCAACAGCCGCCGGCGGGATTCTTCGCTGGAACGACGGCCGCAACATGCCGGACGTGCAAGCCGTGATCTATGAATACGGCAGAATCCCCGTGTACCTGCGCCTGAACCTCGGCTGCGAAACACCGGAGGTTTATCGCTTCCAGGGCTCAAAGGGAATTCTCGAAGTTACCGAGTGGACGATCTCCTACTTCCCACAATCCGGCGAGGACACCTCTCCAAGCTATTACGCAAATGGCTTCCCGCGTGACATGAAGGAGGCGTACTACAAAAAGTGGCACGCCGACAATGATCCGACGCCCGGCAAGGAACCGGTCGCCGAAGGCTACACCTACAAAGGCGATTCCTGGGACGACCTGCGGCCGCACATGTGGAATTTCCTGCAAGCCGTACGAAGCAGAAAGCCGGTGGTGGAAGATGCCGTCTTCGGCCACAACGCCGCGCTCGCCTGCCATATGGCCAACGAATCCTATTTCCGCAAAGCCAGTGTGACGTGGGACGCGGCAGCCGGCCAGATCAAGGGCTAGAACTTTTGGAGTGCGGTGGCTCTGCCACCGCTTTTGAGGTTACCGCGCAGAGAGATTGGCAAAATTTGGAGCAGGTGCTTACGCCGTCAAAGCGGGAGCAAAGCTCCCGCACTCCAAAAACAGCAGTGCTTACTTCGCGCGGTGAAATTCGACGTAATCGCGTCCGTGGTACAGACGGTAATTCCCCGCCCCGGTTCCAGCCACAAATTGCAGCGGCACCGGCCGTTTCATCTCCGCGTCCTTCGTCGAAGCCGTCTGCAACACATCATTCGCGCCGATGTCCATCGCCACGAATTTGTTGCCGTCCAGAAACCCAATCCCATAGGCGCCGGGCTTCAGCGTCTTCCCGCCGATCTCAATCGCCACTTCGTTGATCAGGTACGCCTGATACTTTTCCCGGATCCCCGTCGAATAGCCGGAGCTATCCACCAGTCCGGCGAATACCAGGAATCCATCCGCATAGCGAACCCCGCCCGTGTTGCGCGCCTCCACCGGCGCAATTTGCCCGCGGAAAAACACTTTCTCCGGCAACAATTTGTTTCCAACATCAGCCGCAGCGAGTACGCCTTCCTTCGCGGGAGCGGCATCCGCAGCTTTTTGTGGCCCAGCAAACGATATAGCCGCGGCGGCGAGCAATATGGCGGGGAATAACCAGAGCGATGTGCGAATCCTCATGTAGGTCTCCTTGGGCAGTTCGGCGGAATTATGAATGACTTGATTGTACAACCGGCCGGTGAGCATCGAAAAGCGGCCTCCAGCGAGTCGGGCCGCTCCCCGTCAGACCATTGCCGTACTTTGTTCCGACTAGGGTAAAGTATTGGGATTGTGATTATCAACCTGGCGCGCCGCGCCCACGACCATAACTGGGAACTGGACCCCATCACCCGGTCCCTGCTCGACACCGATTTCTACAAGCTGCTGATGCTGCAGTTCATCTGGAAACAGTTTCCAAAGACTACCGCTTCCTTCTCTTTCCTCAATCGCTCCTCTGAAGTCCGCCTCGCCGAGCTGATCGACGTCAACGAACTTCGCGAACAACTGGAACAAACCAAAAAGTTGCGATTCCACAAGTCCGAACTGATCTGGCTGGCCGGCAACACTTTTTATGGCCGCCGCGGCATCTTCGAGCCTGCGTTCCTGGAATGGCTCGAACGCGACTTCCGTCTCTCCGACTATGAGCTAAGCGTTCAGGACGGCCAGTTCTCTCTCTCCTTTCAAGGCCTCTGGACCGAAACAACCATGTGGGAGATTTACGCGCTTTCCGCCATCAGCGAACTTAAAACGCGCTCGAACCTGAAAAAGCTCAGCGAATTTGAGCTGGACATTCTTTACGCCCGCGCCAAAACAAAGCTTTGGGAAAAAATGGAGCGCCTCCGCTGCACTCCGGGCCTGCGCCTGAGCGATTTCGGCACCCGCCGCCGCCACAGTTTTCTCTGGCAGGAATACGTCGTCAAGGCCATGAGCGACGTGCTTGGCAGCACATTCGGCGGCACCTCCAACACTTATCTCGCCTATCAGCACGACCTCGAAGCAATCGGCACCAACGCCCACGAACTGCCCATGGCCCTGGCGGCAATGGCCGGCAACGACGAAGAGCTAAAGACCGCGCAATACCGTTTGCTGGAGATGTGGCAGAAAACCTATCAAGGCGAACTCCTGATTCTTCTTCCCGATACCTTCGGCTCCACGCAATTCCTCAACAACGCGCCCGACTGGGTGGCGGACTGGACCGGCCAGCGCGCCGACAGCAAGGACCCCTTCTTCGCGGGCGACGAATACATTTCCTGGCTCGAGAAACGCGGACGCGACCCGCGGCAAAAATTATTCATCGCCTCCGACGGGCTTGACGCCGACACAATCCTCGGCCTGCACGCCCATTTCTCTGGACAGATTCGCCCGGGATACACTCCCTCTGATTTTCGCCAGGCCACCGACTTCATGGACGAAAAGAAATGGACCCCCGGCCGCCGCATTCGCTTCAGCGCAGGTTGGGGCACGCTGCTGACCAATGATTTTCGCAACTGCAATCCCCACGGCGGTGCGGATTTCAACCCGCTCAGCCTGGTCTGCAAGCTCAACGACGCCGACGGGCGCCCCGCCGTGAAACTTTCCGACAATTTTCAAAAAGCTTTGGGCCCGCGTGCGGAAGTCGAACGCTACCAGCGCGTGTTTGGCCTCGCTGGCGTCGCCGAGGCGCCGGTTCTTACCTAGCAACTCCGCGAAGCTCCATCCTGCGGCGCCAATTCACAGTTTTTTCTCCTAGTCTTCCTTCCGTAATATTCCCATCACCGCTCTGTAACGCTCGCCTGTTATTTTTAGGTAGGCGCAACGCTCGTCTTTCGAGATGGGCGATGAGACCTGAACCACTTCAGAAGACCGCGCAAATCCTACCTTGGAGGCCATTAATGCCGTACCCCAGATTTATCCGTACGTTGGGAGTGTGTGCCCTTTTCGCAGCTGCGGGCGCTTTCCCTTCACACGCTCAGGAAGTCAAGACGGTATTCGTCATCGCGATGGAGAATCACAACTGGACCCAGCCCGCCAATCAATTCACCGGCGGCATCCAGCAGATTTATCAGAATCCCAACGCTCCCTTCATCAACAGCCTGGTGAACGGCACGGCCACCGCCGTGATTAACGGCTCCATCGTGAACATCAGCGAACAGACCGCCTATGCCACCAACTACACCAACGTGCTGGCCACCGAAGGCGGTAATAATCCCCATATTCATCCTTCCGAACCGAACTACATCTGGGCGGAAGCGGGAAACAACTTTGGGGTTTTGAACGACGCGGACCCCTTCGCGAGCGGCAATAACCAGAACACCAACCAGCACCTCGTCACATTCCTCACGCAAGCCGGCAAAACCTGGAAGTCTTACCAGGAAGATATCGACCTCGCCGTGGATGCTTCCGGGAAACTCACCAATGTCCCTTTGCCGCAGGCGCAGTGGACCGTTCCCATCACCAGCCATTCGGGCGTTTTTGCCGCCGGGAATTTCAACGCCTTCAACGGCTCCAACCAGTTCAACTACGCCGCGAAGCACAACCCGATGGTCTTCTTCACCGATAGCAACGGCGGCAACGATTCCACTCCTGCGAACCCGCTTTCCTCGCAGTACGCGCCGCTGCAACAGTTCTTCACCGACCTCGCGAACAACGCTGTTGCCGACTACAACTGGATCACTCCGAACCAGTACAACGACATGCACACCGCGCTCACCGGCGGCTACAAAGGGCTGACCGGCGATGCGGCAAATATCAAGCAGGGCGACGATTTCCTCGCTCAGGTCATTCCCGCCATCATGGCATCGGAAGCCTACAAGAACCACGGCGTCATCATCCTCTGGTGGGACGAATCCGAACGCGATGGCGTCGCCGGCGACAACCCCGATGACCTGAATCACACCATCGGCGAAATCGTTATTTCGGACCGCGCGCACCCCAACGTGAATGGCCTGCCGTACGCCAGCTCGCTCTCGTTCTCGCACTCCTCGGATGTTCGCACCATGCAGGACATTTTCCGCACCGCGGGTCCTTATCTCGGCGACGCGGCCAACGTCAACGACCTCTCCGACCTCTTCAAGCCCGGCTCCGTTCCGAAGAAGCCCTGAGAAGTTTTTCGCGTTTGGTCCAAAAGCCATAAGCAATTCACCGGCGCAGAGATCCCCGATCTCTGCGCCGCTTCTTTTCAGCAACTACCGTAGCGGCCACTTTTAAGTGGCCAGACCTTAGCTTCAATTTCAAATAGGAGTTCGAATTTAGAGGAAAATGGTCGGGGCGAAAGGATTTGAACCTTCGACCTCCTGGTCCCGAACCAGGAAATAAATCAACTTAAGTCGCTGTCCTGGCGTCACTTAGTGGTTTTCGGGCCGCTCTCAGATAGACAAGTTTGGACAAGTGCTTTTCAGTCGGATGTTGAAACTACGTGGGCATTGTAAGAGCCCGGCACCCAAATTCACCTTAGCGCGGCAAGGGTGCGCCAATCGCCCGCCAGTCCGGTGAGTCCAATCTGCGATTTGGAGAACGGATGTCGAAGAATTTCTGGGGGCCGAGCCAGTCGATCGCAACGCGCTGGTTTCGGAGGGCCTCAGGGCTTCGGCATTCGTCCGGAGATTCGCCAAATCTGAGTGATACTCCGCCACCCGCCAGGCTTTTTAGGACACTGAGATTCCTTGGCAGATCGCTCAGGCCAAGCCAACCAGCAAACTCCTCACTGAATAAATTGGTCCAATAGAGGCCGGGGACGCCATGTGACAGATCAAGACCCGCGTAGCTGTGGCTCGTCGCAGGGCGGTTCTTCGCTCGTAGATCGTCCTCGGTAGTTAGCAAGGCGAAATCAGCGCCAGTCACTCGAAACATTTCGGACAGAAAATCTTCAACCCTTTCGATTCCGACTCGATTAGTCCATTTTCCATCGAACTCCCCGGTCCAGTAGTTGGTGAACGCTGGTGAAGGAAAGCGGGCCATTGGGGAGTGAGTCAGATTCCACATCGCGCCACTCACATGAGGCGGGCGTCCTTTTTTGTACAAGAACTCACCATGTGGCTTGGCTAGCCACTGAATTGGCTCACGGATATCACCTGGATCAAACGGAGTCCTGATTGGCTCGAACTCGCTGCATTTGTCGGGGCGCATTAAGCCACCACCGAAGCTGCTTAGGGCGGTAATCTGATCTCGTGCAAGCGAGTCCGTTAAGGGTCGACGCGAAAACAATCTCATTGCCAATTCGTTTTTCATTTTTCTAGCGGCTTAATTGTGAGATTTGGGTTTTGCTGTGCAGGTTTAGACACTTTGACGTTGGGATTTGTCGTTACGACGACCAGCGGTTTGCCGGTCGCATCTACCACGGCCTTGCCCGTATCCTTAAGCTGCCTTGTATTACCAACATATTCACCGGATTTCACCTCAACGTACTGTCCGTCAGGCTTCTTCCCGTCCGGAATCCGGTTTGAACCAGGAACTGGTTGAGTATTCTTGGTGGCACCTTCAGACGCCAGTCCCTCCTTCTCGTCTGCCGAGCCCGGCTTTGATTCTCCGGGCTGTTTGGGAAGAAACTTACCTTGTGCGTCGCGTCCCTGCTCCCCAGTGTTTTCATTCTGCACCGCACCCCGGAAATCGTTAGGAGGGTTCAATGCGTCAAGAATGAGATTTCCCTGGGGTTCGACCGGGATATTGTAGCCGATTGCAACACCAGCGACCACCGGAGAACCAAGGGCCATCACAGCGGCTGCTCCGGAGCCAACAATTAACTCAGCGCCCGTGCCGATTGCAGATGCTATTGCGGCCCCGGCGTGCCATACGTCATTCCAGGTGATTCCGTCACAGCAGTGGCCGTCGAGGTCTGCGAAAGTTTCGGGGTCGTCGGCGACCATGCTGTAGAGGTTGAGAGTTTGAGGATTGGAGAGGTTGGCGTAGGGGACTGGCACTGGGACGGAGGACCAATCAGGGGAGAGCCAGCGGCCCAAGGATGAGGAGTAATAGCGGGCGCCGAAATCGTCGTTGCCGGTTTCGGAGTCGCGCTCTTTGCCGGTGAATTTGTAGTTTTGCGGGCAGGTGTTTGTGATGGCGTGCTCGCCGCCGAAGGGCAGGAAATCTGCCTCGTAGCAGACGCTGCCTGTGGCGGTGGTGATGACGCGGGAAGAGCCGAGCAGGTCCTGAGCGTAGTAATAAATCGCTCCGTTACTCACAACGCGATGCGCAACGCGTTTGCCGCCAAAGAAAACGTATTCATCGGTGATGTTGCCGCTGGCGTCGGATTCATCGAGGACCTCCGAACCCGCTCCATACCAGTAGATTTTGCCGTTGGACTTCTGCAAGCGGTTGCCGTCGCCGTCGTAGGTGTAGTTCACGCCTGCGGCGGTCTTGATTTGGCTCTCCGCATCCCAGCTATACGTGTTCAACCCGTCGCCCAGCATATTGCCTGACGCGTCGTAGGAAAAGCCCGTGTTGGTGATCCGATTGTTCGTGCTGATGCTGAGGCTCAGATTGGCTTGGGTGCAAGAGTAGCCAGTGATGGGTTGGGCAGAGTTTAGGTTGGCCCAGACATCGATACCAAACGTGTACGACCAGCAGTTGGAGCCGGAAGTGGCGGTGGTTTTTGCCGTCAAAATGCGATTGAGTTGGTCGTAACTGAATTGCTGCGACCGAGTGTTGTCCTTGTTGTTCGTGACCTGCACGACGTTGCCGTTGTTCTTGCCGTTGGAATCCACGAAGCCGTAGACCAAGTCCATGGCGACGCCAGCGGTGGACCATGCCTTCAGCTCATTGGGCTGGAGACGCGGGCTGTACGTGTCGTTGATTTGGATGCCCCCAAAGCTCCCTGTGTAACCCAAGGTCAGCGAACTCAGTGCGCCCTGGGGAGCATAGGCGGCGGCAGTGACGTAATTGATGCCGTTCGTCCCGTCGACCGCCGAAACGGGCTGCGAAGCCGCGTTGGGCGTGTAAGTGATGGTGCGCCCGCTCGGATACGTCAGGGTGGCCATCGACCCGTCGGGATTATAAGTGTAGGAGGTGGATTTTGTCTGCCCATTCGTCGTTCGCTGTTCGGTCACCTCGCGGCCAATGGTGTCGAAAGACCACGCTTCGGAGCCCCCAGCATCGCACATGCCCGTTCGTCGGCCAATTGCGTAGGCAGGGGTAAGGTTGATGCCAGAAGCATTGCAGCCCGTTGAGCCGCCAGTCAGGCTTGGCCCAGAGGGCGTTGCAGTAAAAGAAGCTGCAGGAGGTGGCGGGAAATCGTTCTCATCGGTAGTCGCGGCGCTAGCGGAAAGCGAGTAATTCGTGATCGCGCCACTCGCTTTGGAGTTCAGTGTTATCGTTGCGCCGGTACCGCCAGCGGTAGCGGGCGAGTTGCTGTCCGTGTTGATCGCTGATCTTAAGGCAGTAGCAACCGTTGATGATGTGCTCCCATGCTGATAGTTGACAGTTTTCGTCACGGAGCCGACAGTTACGGAAACCGTTCCTGTGTCATAAATCGTTTGGCAGGGAGGGTTGCCACAGTCGTTCAGGAATGACCTTTCGCTGCCGGAAATGGTGACGCTCCCCGTTCCGGGTGAAGCCGAACCGGTGACCGGGAGCTTCCCGTCAAAGTAATAGCCAACAGGGGCGGTTCCGTCTGTGAAGGCTTTTCCCGTGAGTCTATTCAAGGCGTCGTAGCCGTAGGTTGCGACAACTCCTCTAGCGTCCTGCTTGGAGAAAACGTTTCCGTCCACATCATAAGAATAGGTGACTGTTCCAGCCTCGGGATTAGTCGAACTCGTCATGCGGCTAAGTGAATCGAAGGCGAAACTTCGATTACGAGAGCTGTTCTGCAGGACCGTCTTCAAATTGTTCAGGGTGTCATACGAATACGCCGTGACCCATATTGGTTCTCCAGTGCCGGGACAGACATTGACGGTGGCACTCGTCGAGTTTGGCTCGTCCGCTTCGATAAGGCGACCCAGACCGTCTCCAGTAGACCGACGCCAATGACCAGACTGATCGATAACCATAGTAGAGGCTGCACAATATTGCGTTTGAACACTGTTTGATTGCGAGCCGCCCGGCGGAATGGTCAAGGTTTCACGGTTTAGAGAGTCATAGTTGTGCGTGGTGACCCCGTAAGTTGGGTCGGATGTGGAGCGGTAGGGATTCGATTGCGTGTAAAGTCGCCCGAGCTGATCGTAAGTGAAGTCCGTGTAAACGATTCCGGAAGGATCGGAACGCAACTGGGTTTGCTTCTTGCGCGCCAGGCCATCAAAGAGGACGCGAAAGACGTTCATGGTCGAGCCGACGACTTTTTCCTGGCGCTCGACATAAGCAGCCAATGCGGCATCGTTGAAGGTAAATGTGGTCTGGCCAAGGTCAGGAAAGCTGGCAGACGTGAGACGTCCGAGCGGGTCATAAGAATAGGTGCTTTGCTGATTGTTCTGGTCCGTGAAACTCATTAGCTGGCCGGTGTTGAAATCATAACTGCCGCCAATGACGTGATGCACCGCGGGCGAGCCAGTGTCCGGCAGGTTGGTCTGGGTGACGTAGGCACCCGCATAGGTTGAGGAATAAGTGAACGTAGTGGTGTTTCCCGCAGGGTCTGTGACTGCATAGGGCATACCCGTGTCAAAGTACTTGGTCGTCGTGCAGATGCTTGCGCCGGTCGTGTTGAGCCACCGGCAAGTGGTTGTCCGATTCCCCCGGGGAGAAAGCGCCTTGGTGTTGTCATGCTGGGTGGTGATGCCGGAGGTTTGGAGCGGCTGGTCGTCGTAAGTGTAGGTAGTTTGGGCAACCTGGATGCCATTGCCATCCTTGACTGTTGTGGAAGACACCAGATCGAGCAGGTTGACAGCCAGGTAGGAGCTGTTGGAAGCCGACAGATAAACATTCGATGTCGTTCGCAGCAAGGGGCCGGGAGTATTAGCGACCGTTCCATAGTCGTACTCCCTGACGGCGGTAACTTGGCCATAGGAAAAGGTGCCAGCGGAACCATGAAAATTCGAATCATAGTCCTTTTCGATCTTGGTTGTTTTTCCATTGGGCCAAATAGTCGTGGTACGAATTGGAAAAACGTTCACGTCAGGGGCGTTCAATCCTACATAGGGATTTGCTGTGTGGATATAGTCGGTCTTGATGGTCTTGAGCAGCGTCCCGGTTGTGGCACTACCTTGGAAGAAATTGGTCTGAATTTCGTAGTAGCCGCATGTACCGTACGTCGCCATTGCGTGAACCGTCTGGTCGTTCCCCGGAGCTGGGCCTGTTACGATGGTTCCGCTAGCCGACCCTGAACCTGAGGGAAGCCCTGCGTTGACGGCATAGTCCCATAATTGCGGCCCCGAACCATCCTGGGCATCCACAGTCTTCGAACCCACCGTGCGACTGACTTGCGTCAGCGCGGAGCTTGCCGTGCACAGCGGCGCTGTGTACCACTGATAAGAAATCGTTCCGCCGGTCGGGAGTGTGATTTTCGTCAGGTCTCCGTAGTTGATGGTTGAAGGATCCCCCGCATCGCGGCTGACATAGTCGAAACCCCAGGCTGGACTCGTTGACCAAGAACTGCCGTTGTAAAGAACGACGCTGACGATGAAAGCTGCGGAATACGTTCCTTCCAATATTGGCGTGCCATTGCCAGAATTGGCGTCATATTGTTGAAAATTTGTTTGGAGAGAGTAAGTAGCGCTGCACGTTTTCATCATGCGATTCGTACCGGGAAGCGTGCTGATACTGGCGGAGTTTATCTGGTTTGGGGCTGCTGGCTGAATGCAACCGGAATAGTCGGTTGTGCTGTTTCCACTACCGGGTAGATATCGTCCGAGCGTATCTGTAACGACCCCGGCGCTTGGACCATTCGGGCCCGGATTCCCGGAAGTTGCCAAGTTTCCATTTGGATCTACTGTGAGTGGCTGACTGCCGTCGCGAGTGCGGACTAAAGGAGTGCGCCCGTCGCCCGCTACGGCTCCGTTGTAATAAATGCCCGTGCCATCGACAGTGTGATAACCACCAGCGTTATCTGGCACCATCTCATGCGAGCCACCGTCGGATGTGTACGCAGTAAAGAGATAAGTCAGATTCAATGGAGGTAATGGGGCGTAGGCGACACCGGCTCCACCATCGTCAGTGAAGTATATTCCGTTCAGCGAACGTAGGTTCCATCTCCACTGGTCGTGGCATATTCCATTCTGGCACCATTGAAAGACATACCAGTTCTTGTTGTTATAGCTGAGATTGATGTTGCCAGGAATCGATCCGCGCTGAGGGTAGGAAAAAAGAGGAATGCGCAGCGTGAGATTCCCGTTCGTGAGGCTAATGGAATCGATGTTGCCGCCTTCAAACGAACCGTAGGGCTTGAGGCCCGTTTCGAGGTTGGGGTTGGTTTGCGCATCCACCGTGGAACATAGTGCCAAGAGGAAGATGGAAAAGCCAAAAAGTAACACCGAACGGCGCGTCACTGGGTCACCGCCACGGAAAGATCGAAATCAGCCGATGCTATGGGCTGATTCACAGTGATAGAAGAGAAAGTCAACACGTCCCTAGGTTTGCTGTCTACATACGCCAGCAGGTGAAAAGGAAAAAGGACGCCTTGGACAGGCCGGAAGTCGGAAAAGTCGGCAGCGGCATGGAGGAAGAATAGAGCATTGGTGGTATCCGGAATTCTGTACTCGATACGCACAGGCAAGTGGGTTAGCGAGTCGAAATACCAGTCCTGCACACTGAGAGTCTGCTGCACAATGTCTGTGTCGATATGAAGGCGAACCTGAATCGCTGCTTGGCCGTTGATAGCGGATGGACCGATTAAGTCGATGCTACAGGTGGCATTGGCCAAAGCTCCTGCGAGGAGCATGGCTGGCAGATGAGCGGCCAGGCGAGAATTCGCGACGAATGGAGCGAATTGTTCTGTGTGTCCGTTGGAGAGCCGTCCGGGGCTGCCGTGGCCGCTCACGAAAGTCTGCGTGAGGGTCGCCGATTCGAAAGCATCCTTGAACTCGTGGCCTTGGGCACTGAAAAGGTCCTCCATCGTGACATTGCCTGAAGGATCGCCAATTCCTGGTGCCGGGACCGATGAACCCCGGGCAATGACATTCTGAACTTGTGCAATCGCACTTGTGCCGCCCATGGCCACAAGAGCGTTCTGAATTGTCGTCACCGCCTGCGGGTCGCGTTGAGGGGAATTTGAGGTCCCGGATGGCGTTTGTGGGGCTCCAGGCGAAACGTTAGAAATCAAAAGCAGCGAAGCCGCGAACATGAGGACTTTGATTCGCATAATTGCTCCCAGCAATGAATTTAGACACACAAAAACTCAGCGAATAAATTTGGCTTCAGAATTGGCCTAAGGGAGTGCAGGCACAGGTGAACGGACCTGGTCCACCATTAGGGTGCTCTTAGGGACGTGTATATAGCCCTACGAACTTTTCATGTCAAGTAAATAACGCTGCATAGTTCGGGCAGTTGAAATCTTAGAATGATGTCGCGGAGTTGTGCCCGCATCTTCGGCTGGTAGAGTTCCCCAGAGAGAGTGAGTTTCACATTGCTAAATCCGTATTGCCGAGTGTTTAGGGATGGTTTGTCAGAGACGCACGTGCGAGCGCCGTTTTTCTTCCACTCCCCTCCTAGCTGAGGCCGAATCCGAATTAGGGACACGCGCACGTGCGGGATGGATTCTCTCCACATTCGCCGAAACAATTTCGGCACCTATTTTTGGGGGTGATCTGTCACTTCCCGCACGTGCAGATTGGTTGTCTCATCGCCCTACTTTCAGTGAGAAACCATAGGCATATGAAATAGCACTTAGCACGTGCGCAGGCGTAATAGACGCCTGGGGAATAGTTGCATCGAATGCTGATTTAGCACGTGTGCTACCTCGACCTGGCTCCCCATATCTAGATACAGTAAACTCTTCTGCGCGTACGTTTATCAGGGAGTTTAGGCCGCTTGAAGGGAATTCGGAGATTGTTCTTGCCCCACGTGGGTATGCAAGGCTCGGTCAAGCACTTATTTGAGGAGTTTCAGAATTCCCTGTGGGACCGACGGGAAAACTACCAGGGCGTTCCAGAAAAGAGACGAGAGTCCCTTCATGCCCGACTGCATCAGATAGCCCATGGGACGCGGCAGCGAGAAGCGCTTTTGCCGGGCGAGATTCAGTCGTTGCGGGAAGTTCTGTGCGAGCTTCTCTCCGATGAGAGTTGTCGGGAATGGCTCGGGTTCAATGATCTTACCCGCTCAGATACTTTGCCACCCTCAAGGTTCCTTGCCGGTCTAGTCCGAGACCCTGACTGGACAGACGCGGAAAATATTCACAAATTGCGCATATATCGGGCCGCCGCCTTAGTCGATTGCCTGCGTCCCAACGTCCTCGACTGGGAGACACCCTGCATCCCCGATATGGAATGGGTTCTGGAATTCATCGAGGTTTTCAATCGGCCTGGGATTCCAGTCGAGGACCAAATCGACCTGATCGATGATCTCTCAAGGCCTCAAGTTCCGTTGGACACGATTACTAGAACTTCTCGGGGACCTCGCTTAGAGCTTTCGGCTAGCGAGCTGCGGTACGTATGGGAAACGAGAGACTTGTCCCATGAGGCGCGGGCAATAGCCTGGGACAATCGCATTCCAAAGCCTTTTCTGCCTCTTGATCGCCCGAATGTCGAAATGTACCGTGATAAAAAGCTAAGGGATGCGTGGCGTTCTGCCGTAAATCGTCTGCAAACCAAGGCCAAACTTTCCTTCAGTCCCGACTCGGACCGGGACGAACGCGAACCTAATTAAGTTCGCGGCGCATTCCTGGATTTCGGTCAATTTCTTCTAAGTCCATTTGTTTTCTTCTGCATTGCCTCGCTTCCCTCGCTCCGACCTACACCGCTCCCTGATACTGCACCCGTCATGAGCAAGAAATATTTTTGCCAAGAGTGCAAGGCCGAATGCGGCGCGCCCACCTATTTGCGCCTGCAGCTAACTCGGTGCGGGTGGACACGAGTTTCCGAGCTACCACGTTGGCAGAGGTCGATTCCGGTTGGGCACTTCTGTGAGGAGTGCCTCCTGGCGCGTGTGCGCACGGCTATAGGCGGCGACTTTGACTTGTCTCAAGTGGAGCGGCATTCGGAACGTAAAACCACATCCGTACGCCTGCGCACACAAGAGGAGTCCTAATGAGCTTCGGCGGAGGGCTGGCGCAAATCCGAGCAATCCAGGCGTGGAACTCGGAACGACGGGCCTGGTCTTCCGCCGAGGAGTTTGAACGGGGCGCGCGCGCCCTTGCAGGCCCAGAGGATAAACGCGCTCCCTCTTTCCGCGCGGTTTTCGCGCGCGGGGAGAGGGCGGGGGGAGAGGGGCTAGAAGATTTTCAGAAAAACTTTGCAGAAAAGTTTTTCGGAAAATCGCCTTCTTATTCTCGACGGGGTTTACAGATTAATTGCGACAAAGGGGGAATATGAAACCTCAAAAGTGTTTTGTATGTGGGACTTCTACAGTAGTCGGGCCAGTGAAAGGGAAGCCTGGTCAGTTCGGTTATGCTGCCCTTTTTTGCAAGTCATACCGCTGTGATCGTTGTCGTAAACCCAAGTTGAAAAAAGTGCGTAAGCGTATCTCGGAAGTGGCCGAGGAACACAAGCTAACGCGAATGGTCACGCTGACTCTCGATCCGAAGCGTATTCCTAAGAGAGACCGTAAGCATACGGATCGGTATATCCGTAAATGTTGGAGCAATATGCGGGTGTTACTTGCAAGGAAGTTTGAGGGATCGCTGCCATTTGTCGGCGTGCTGGAGTTCCAGAAGAACGGAAATGCACACTTGCATCTGCTAGTTGGCCGTTACATCGCGCAAAAATGGCTCTCTTTGGCGTGGCAGTCCGTTGGCGGCGGGCGGCATGTCGATATCCGTTCCGTTGATGTGCATCGCGTCGCAGCGTACCTGTCGCACTACCTCACGGGTGACAAAGTTTTGCATACTCTCGAATTGCTCCCCAAGCGGGCACGGATTTTTACCACATCGCGCTCCATCGTTCTCTGGGGCAAGAAGAAAACAAGCGGCTGGTGGCTGCTCCGTGTGGGTATTGAAACCTTCTACGATGCTGCGCCAAACCCGGCCCATGTGCGTTTCGAGCCTGTCGAGGACTTGAAACCCTTCGGGCTGGAATTGCTTAGTTACTTCGAGTCCCCGCCTTTGCAAGAGGCCCTCGGAAATCGAGACGTAATCTCAGTTCTGAGGCAAGCACTACCCAGATGGAATGGAGAGGCTCTCTAGCATGGCGTGCCGTGACTCCATCCACGTCGTGAGGGCGAGGCCGTCGTCACAGGTTTGTGGACTAGCGGACGACCAGCCTGCTATCGTCTCTCCG
>DASSGS010000054.1:0-75914 GCA_035693365.1 Candidatus Acidiferrum sp.
TCAAGAGTCCGCGTGCTTGCGCATTTGCACTGCTCGGGTTACTGGAATATCTCGAGTCTTTTCCCGGTGATCGCGCCGCCATTAACGCGGCGGACGCGCTCGCAAACCGTTTGCTCGAATCGTATCTTGCCCATCGTTCGGCGGACTGGAATTGGTTTGAAAACGTGCTTTCCTACTCCAACGCCCGATTGCCCCAGGCCTTGATCCGGGCAGGAACGCGCAGCGCCAACGACGCCATGGTTTCGGCCGGACTCGGAGCGCTCGATTGGCTCGCCTCGGTTCAGCGCTGTGAAACCAAGGGCCATTTCGTCCCCATCGGCTCGCACGGCTTCTACTCAAAGAAAACCGAAAAAGCCCGCTTCGACCAGCAACCCATCGAAGCCTGCGCCACCGTTTCTGCTTACCTGCAAGCCTACCGCGCAACCGGAAAAGGCCGCTGGCGGAAGGAAGCCTGGACGGCATTCAACTGGTTCCTCGGGGACAACGACCTCCAAGTCGCCCTCTACGATCCCACCACGGGCGGCTGCCGCGATGGCCTGCATCCTGACCGCGCAAACGAGAACCAGGGCGCCGAATCAACGCTGTCTTTCCTGATGGCCCTTCTGGAGATGTGCACCTTGGAAGAAGCGGACGCCACCGACCGGAAAGCATGACCGAACCGTACTTCCTCTCGCTTCTTTGCGATTTTGTCTGGCAGCCAGTTTTCTTACAGGGAGATTGTTTTTGATAGAAACAACGATCCAACACGACATTTTGTTTACCCGGCACCCGGCAAATCCGATTCTGACCGCCAAAGATTGGCCATACTCTATTAACAGCGTCTTCAACGCGGGGGCCACACTCCTGCCTGACAAGTCCACGCTTCTCCTGTGCCGCGTGGAAGATCGCCGCGGCCATTCTCATCTTTGTGCCGCGCGCTCAGTAAACGGCGTCGATGGTTGGCAGATTGACGCTGAACCGTCTTTGCCCGCCGACCCGGAGAAATATCCCGAGGAATTATGGGGCATCGAAGATCCGCGTATCACCTTCGTGCCCGAACTTCAGAAGTACGCCATTGCCTACACTTCCTACTCCCGCGGCGGCCCGGGTGTTTCCCTGGCGCTCACCAAGGATTTCCACTCCTACGAAAGATTCGGCGTCATCATGTCCCCGGACGATAAGGATGCCGCTCTCTTGCCGCGAAGAATCAACGGATTCTGGGCCTTGATTCACCGCCCTATGACGCCGTTGGGAGCGCATATCTGGATCTCCTACTCACCCGACCTGCGCCATTGGGGCAGCCACAAACTCATGCTGGAAGCACGCCGCGGCGCTTGGTGGGACGCCAATAAAATCGGCATGTCGCCACCACCAATCGAAACGCCCAGAGGCTGGCTGATGATCTACCACGGCGTCCGCAGGACGCCCTCCAGCTCCATCTACCGGCTCGGCCTGGCTCTTTTTGATCTGGAACAACCCGAGAAGTGCCTTGTCCGTGGAGATTCCTGGATGTTCGCCCCCGAAGCGGACTACGAGCGCCGAGGAGACGTCCAAGACGTCGTGTTCCCCTGTGGTTACACCATCGCCGCGGATGGCGACACCATCAATCTCTACTACGGCGCCGCCGATTCGAGCATCGCCCTGGCTCACGGCAGCATCCGCTGCCTCTTGGCCTGGCTCGACGCAAATGGCCATTCCGAACAAGCTAACGATCGCCGGCACCGTCAAACGTAGGCCGATGGGGTTGCGTAACTCTCTTCATGCGGCTCTCCCTGCTTCATTTATAGTGAAGAGTGTCGATGGACGGAACCTACTTCAGGCTTGCCGCAACGAACGCAGATCTTCCTCAAATTGAGCCAACTGGCCCGATCCGCTTCAAGACTATGAAGGCATAGCAAATCGCCCCCACTCCGTTTTGTCTTCCCACACCATCGCGGCTCAGACGAACCTTCCGTGCGGCGGACGAGACAGGGTTCGTCTTGTGTGCTACTAATCTTGCTACTAATTCCAAGCGATTTAAGGCTATTTTAAGACCTTATGAATGCTGGAGAAAACTTCAAACCATCTGGCCCCGTTGAAACAAGAGACATACCAACGCAGTGAGTCAACTGCGGATCGGAAACGAACTTGTGCGGATTTCCGCTGGGATGGTCGAAATCTCGCTACATTCATGCAAACAGAGGCAAAACTTTAGCGAATTACAATCCGTTTGAGGGCTGTCTCAGACCGTCTTGACGGAGATGATGCCTGCGCGTCAGCAAGAGATAAATAAAAGCTAGCAGCATCAACACGAGAGCGTCGACAAAGAATAAGCCGTATCCCAACACGAAAATGTGACTGAGAATAATGGCGGTCATCCACAAAATGACGAGTTTCGCCCCCAATCTGGCTGTTTTCGGAATCAGGAACAGAACCGCCACCATGGTTTCGAACACCCCTGACCCTAGCCGGAATACCGGCTGAGATATCAACCCGTGGACCGTCTGCGACATCCGCGTGAACAGGGCGACCGAGCCTGGCACCCCTGCAAACTTGAGAAAGATCGCAGCATAGAGAAGGTTCACCGACACCAACAGGCGAATTGCAAGTAGTGCGAGTCCTCTACTCATAAAATCTTGGCTCCTTGACCACTCTCTGTCCTTACTTAAACTTAAGAATTCGCTTTCCACGCCTAGCCGCGCTCCACTGAATGATTGGCCCTGCGATTTCAGAAATCTCTTCGACCAATGCGGTCAAGAAACTCGATACGTCCGTGCAACTGGAAAGGTTGGCACTTTGCCCAGCCCACAGCGGCAGGAGATCCGACCGGCCCGCCGCCTCTGCGGGAATCGCGAGGTTTCTGAGGAGGCTTCGTTGCAAGGGATACGGTAGAATCGCCGTTCCTTCCTGGTTCAGCTCCTGCAGCAAACGGTTGTGGATTCCCCGCGCAAGTCTTCCGGTGAAGCCCTTTGTCAGAGCCGTGCGCCCGGCCTTTTTTCCTCGTAGAGCCTGGCGATGAAGGAGGCTGGCGCCGGACTCCTCGCACGCCAGGAATGCCGTTCCCATTTGCACACCCTCTGCGCCAAGAGCCAGCGCGGCAATTACGCCGCGGGCATCTCCGATTCCGCCCGCCGCGATTACCGGAACGTCAGCGTTGTCGACAATTTGCGGGACGAGCGCCAACGTGCCCGTGAGGGAATCCTCTGCGCTTCGCAGGAATGAACCGCGATGCCCGCCTGCTTCGAAGCCCGAAGCGACGATCGCATCCACGCCGGCTTCTTGAAGTGCTGCACCCTCTTCGGGTGTTGTTGCCGTTCCAATCGTGACGATGCCTTTCGCCCGGCACTCCTCTAAGACTTCTTTTGGCGGAATTCCAAAGATGAAGCTGAAGACTGGTACCTTCGCGTCCAGCAAGACGCGAACCTGGTCCTCAAATCGAGCCGGCAAATACGGTTTGAACGTTGGGCGAGGCGCTCCCAGGGCAGCGAGGTGGGTGGCAAGAGCCGCGAGGCTCCGGTTGAAAGCATTTTCGTCCGATGTACTTGCACCTTCGTCTTCCATCGACACCCACAAGTTCATTGCGAACGGTTTCGATGTAAGGGATCGAATCTCCGCGATTGCCTCTTTGATCGCTTGCGGCGTCAGGCCGTGCGCACCAAACGATCCGAGTCCGCCAAAGTTCGAGACCGCTGCCGTCAATTTCTGTGATGACAATCCGCCGAGCGGACCTTGAATGACGGGGTAGTCGATACCGAGTTTCGCTGTGAGCCGGTTTTCATTCCAGCGGGGCGGCATTACGCAGATACCTCAAAAATCAGCTCCAGCTCGACCGGCACGCCGAGCGGAAGACTGGCTACGCCGTAAACCAGTCGGCTGGGGTTCTTCTCTTTTCCGAAAACGTCCTGCAGTAACTCGGAAGCGCCGTCGGCGATTTTCGGCTGCTCCCGGACATCTCCGGAAGTGGCCACCATCACACCGAGCCGGACGATCCGCGTAACTTTATCCAGTGATCCCAAATGCTGCCGCGCGACAGTGAGAGCGTTGACTGCTGCCAGGTAAGCGGCCATGTGTCCCGTTTTCACGTCGAGTTCCGCGCCGATGCGTCCGACGAATTTCGCTTCACGGCCCACAGTCGGAAGCATTCCGGTGAGAAAGAGCAGGTTGCCCGTCTGCACCGCTTCCGCGTAGATGCCGAACGGCTCAGGCGGCGCCGGAAGCTTGATGCCAAGTTGTGCCAATCGCCGCTCGGCAGTGACAGGACGAGAGTTATCGTCGTTTAAGATTTTCTCCTTCGGCCCCGTATTCATTAATTCGCTCCTGCAATTTCGGTTAATCGTTCGCGTTCTTCTTGTTCACTGTGTGCCACTGGAGGCTCTCCGTTATCGATGGTCAGCGTCCTACGAAATCTCCCAAACGATTTTCCGCATCGCCGGGTTTGCAAAACCCTCGTTCTATCAGCGTTTTGATTCTCTGTTGCGTGGCCGGTCGTCCCATCGAAGCAACGCAAGCATTCCACCCGGATTCAATTTCGATATCAGGCGGCAAGCTGGCGATGTTAACCAGGCGCTTGGTATCCATGATTGTCCGTTTGTCGAAGCAGGCGATCCGGGTCGCAAGTGCGTCAACGAATCCGTCGAGATCGGCATCCGGTAACGAACGATTTACGTAGCCGTAGCGCTCGGCCAAGTCTCCTGACACATCGTCCGCGCCTAGAATGACCTCAAGTGCGCGCCCTCTTCCCATGAGGCGCGACAGTCGCGCCATAGGGCCGCCGCCGGGCACCAAGCCGGCGCCAACTTCAAACTGCGACAAGATGGCTTTTTCGCGGCTCGCAAAACGCATGTCGCAAGCAAGAGCCAGCTCACTTCCCATACCTGTTGTCCGTCCGCGAATCAGTGCCATCGAAACGACAGATGAACGACTCAGGCGCACTAGCATTTCGGGCCATGGATGCAAGCCTGTGGGTCCAGGCGGGAGGTGCGCCAAATCGTCAAGTTTTGCAAGAAAATCCAAATGAATCAGAAAGAAACCTTCAACGGCGCTGTCAAAGACAACCACCTTGACTCGCTCGTCAGTTTCAATTGCCGTGATGATCTCGTTCACTTGCGGAAGCATTTCGGGGCCGAAGATGTTGAGCGGTGGGCGGTCAAACGTGACTCGCCAATACTCGGGTGAGCGCTTAACCAGACGCATCTCAGGAGTCTTTGTTGCTCCGTAATTTTGATCCTTCATGTTTATTGCCTCCTTATCATTTTGGTTTTGCATTGGGGCCGTCTTATCGGGCAGCTTTCGTCACGCGGTCTTGGTGAGGTGGTCCCACATAAGGAAACTTGAGTAACAAATCGCCGTGGGGCCCTACGTTGTCCCCATTGACTTTGCCATTCGTGAGAATGCGCACGAAAAAATCGAAGGCATCGTCGGTGAGTGTCCGGCCGTTATCGGGAAATGCCGCCGGTTGTGAACAATCATAATGCAAAATATCCGGGAGCAGTGTCGCCGCCACGCGCTTCGCCTCGGCCGAAGTATATCCACCTGTGTGCTCCAGAGCGTGCGCGAAGGAAGCAAGGAAACGCCCATCCGTCGCCGGATCACCTCCAAGGTAGGCATCTCTTTCCTCGACAAGTATCACCGCTTGCGCGGGCCGGGCTCCGCGTTCGACTTGACGCCAGGCACCACCATCATCCGGCGTAAGCGTGCGCGCCCACAGACGAACCGCTTTGGCCCCCAATGCAGAGTTCGGTACTTCAAGAACGATGCTGCACACATCTTTGTCAGCGAAGAAATCGTCGCCTGTGAACTGCAAGTTGTTCTTCGCGCCTTCCACGTCGCAGAAGAAGGGGTCGCTGCGCCAGCCGGCAAAGAAGCGGATATCACCAGCCTCTGTAATCCTCGCCTCGCGTCCTAATGAAACCGGCGCGCGCTCAACGATAATTTTGCCGCCATCGCCGGTACCAGCGGCTTGCTGCCCATCAACGCGAAGGACACTCGCGGTTTGTACGCCACTCTCGAAAGCGGAGAATCGCACCCGGAAGGCGATATCGGCAACGGCATCACCATCGGTATCAATCTTGAGCTCGTACACTGCTTCGGGTGCGAAAGGCTCTGTCGTCGTAGGACCACGAGGATTTTCGCCGGCAGACGGGTGCACGTTCACGATCAGGATCGATTTTCCCGTCTCTCCAGGTTTGGGAAAGGCGTACAAATCCGTGAAGTCTAGTCGGGCGTCCCCTTGAGGGAAGCCGAAGTCAGGGCCAGAGTAGTGATGCGACATTGAATGGTTCTCCTTTCTTTGTAGGGCGGCGGTCCGTTCAGCCGGGTTAGAACGCGGCGGCACCCGCCGCAGCGACGGCATGGTCTTGATCGCCGGAACCACCGCTGACGCCAATTGCGCCTACAACCTTGCCATCCAGCTTCAACGGGATGCCGCCAGCAAAAATCATAATTTTGCCGTCGTTTGAAACATGAATGCCGAAGAACTCGCCACCCGATTGAGAATGCTTTGCCAATTCCTTCGTTTCAATGTCGAATGCCCGCGACGTGTAAGCCTTCTTCATGGAAATATCAATGCTGCCAATCCATGCGTCGTCCATACGAACGTGCGCAACGATGTTTCCGCCTTCGTCAGCCACTGCGATGTTCATGGCCTGGCCAATTTCCCTTGCTTTCTTCTCCGCCGCGCTGATTACGCGGCGAGCATCTTCTAATTTCACTGTGGACATGGGTTCAGTGACTCCCGACTTTGGCTGCCGCTTGCTCGATTAATTCTGCGACTTCTTTCGGGTGAGAAAGCATCGGCACGTGACTGGAGGGAACAGTGATCGAACTGGCCTTCATCGCCGCCGCTTCGGCCTTTTGAAGCTCTGGAGAAACAGCACGGTCGTTGCTCGCTATCACGCTCCAAGATGGCTTCGTCTTCCACGCTGCGGTCGTGACTGTGGCTCCAAAAACGGCTCCTGCTGTGGGAGCCTGCGTCGCCGTCAATATCTGCTTCTCCCTATCTGTCAGATCTTGGGCGAAGTCTTCAGCGATTCCCTTTGGGGTCACCGTCAGAAAACCTTCAGCATCCGCAAGGACTTCGCTTCCTAGCGGAGCTGGCGGGAAGGGTTTCGTGACCGAAGCAACCGACTCACCTTCGCCCGGCGCGAGCGCGGCCACATAAACCAACCCGACTACTTTTGGATCGTTTCCTGCCTCCGTGATAACCACTCCTCCGTAGGAATGGCCCACTAGCAGAACAGGGCCATCCTGCGATGCGATGGCTCGCTTCGTCGCCGCAACATCGTCAGCCAGCGAGGTCAAAGGATTCTGCACCGCGACCACATGCAATCCCTTGGCTTGAAGCAGCGGAATCACTTTGGCCCAACTTGATCCATCGGCCCACGCACCATGAACAATGACAATGTTTCTAACTTCTTGAGGGGAGTTCACCTGGGCGGCCCGTCCCGTGTGGAACGCGGCTGCCAGCAGAAATCCTGCAATTGCAATCAAAGCGGCTCGGTACACTTGCGTGAGTTTCATATTTGTTCCTTTCATTGCGCCAAGATTGAATTTATGAATCAGCCCGCGAGAACCGACGCAGCGTTCCAAAACGGTTTGCTACAAGTCGGAGTTACACCACGCTGACCGTAACCTCGACGTTGCTTCGTGTGGCGTTGGAATATGCACAGGTTTTGCCGTGCGTGGCGTTTACGATGGCCTGGGCGACTTCGCGCTCCAAGCCCGGCAGGCTGACGTTCAACCGCGCCCGGAGAAAATAAGCGTCGCCGGAATTGCACAGGTCGATTTCGGCATCGACAGCTGCATCATCCGGAAGCTTCACCTTCATCTTGTTGGCCACAACTCCCATCGCACTGATGAAACAGGCCGACCATCCGGCGGCAAACAACTGCTCTGGGTTGGTACCGGTTCCTGGAACTCCGGGGGCCGAAAACTTCACATCCAACCGGCCATCATCGCTGCGCGATACGCCGCCCCGCCGACCGCCTGAAGTATGGGTCTTGGCAGTGTACCGGACGTTGACGCCATCCTGTGTGGAATGAGCTGCTGCGTTAATTTCTTGATAAGTAGTCATGGTTTTTTCTCCTTGCGCCGGTCACCATTTCCCGGCGTGCGCGCCGCCGTCTACGTGCAGTATTTCGCCCGAGGTGAACGTCGCGTCCGTCAAGAACAAAACTGCATCGACGATTTCTTTGACTTCGCCAATCCGGCCGACCGGGTGCAAACCCTTCAGGAAATCGTGCGTCTCAGGTTTGTGCATCGGAGTGTTGATCACGCCCGGCGCTACTGTGTTTACTCGAATGCCGTCCTTCGCATATTCGATGGCCAGGGCGCGGGTCACCGCATTCAAGGCGCCCTTCAGCATGATTTGAACGGCCGCCCCTACACCCGCGATCGGCTGGTCAACCAGGGTCGTTGAGATGTTGACGATGCTGCCGGACTTTTGCCGCAACATTTGCTTTACCGCGAGCTGCGACACGTACAAAAAGCCTGCAAGCGTTGTCGAGACCAGGGTGTTGAAGTCCTCCGTCGTGTATTCCGTGAAGGGCTTCGGAATAAAAACGCCTGCATTGTTGACCAGCACGTCGATTCGGCCAAATCGCGATACGGCAGTTTCCACAATCTTTGCGGCCGTGCGCGGATCGCCGATGTCTCCATCAACGAGCGCAACGTTCGCGCCGGTTGAGAAAGGATTTGTCTTTGTAATGTTTCGCGAATTCGCGACTACGTTGTAACCTCGCTTCAGGAACGCTTCCACGAGACCCGCTCCGATTCCTCGCGAGGCGCCTGTAATAATTGCTGTTTTCGCTGCGTTTGCCATTTTTAGTCTCCCTTTAATGTCAATCTCTTACGAACCGGAAAAACCTCGCATTCAGCCCTTTGAGGGTGTGCTTGCAAGGACCTCAACTTTTTGAACCTGCGGAGGAACCGCAAATAATTCGCTAGCCCTTGCCGTCAGCGCCTTCGCGATTTCGCCGGTCAAGTGCGTATTCCGGCCAGCTTCATTCGCAAAGGTGTCGAAGATGCCGAACTTTCCCGGCCCCAGTTTGATCGCGTACCATTTCAAGGTCGCTTTTTCGTCCTGCGCGAGTGGCTGAGCCGACTTTAGAAACGCCTCTGCATCGGCCTCCTTGCCCGACCGTGCTTCGAGCATGACTAGTAATCCAATCGCTTCCATAAATTGCCTCCCGGGTTCAACTGCTCTTGAACGATTGCTACCAACAGTGAGTAGACTGCACACTGGGCAGGGAGTTGTGCGGATTTCCGCTGGGATGGTCGAAATCCTGCTGAATTCACGCTTACCGAGGGGGAACTACGACGTACACCAGAGTCTGCGAATTGTCACGAGTGGGAGACGGCGGCGGAATTCGAATAAGTTCCGCTAAGCGGCCGAAAAGTTTTGATTGAGGCGATAGTGCTAAGGCTGGTGGCAGGAGCTATGTTCTAGAAATTCCGGTCACTTCGCGTTGTTGACAGCGAATCAAGTAAGAACCGGTAAAACTGCCGTATCTTCGGAGCCGGTTTCAGGCTCCGAAATCACTTCGGAGTCCAGAAAATCCTGACGATACTCTGTCGGGCTAACTCCACAAACATCGCGAAAGACCTGGGCAAAATGCTGCTGGGTCTTGAAACCACAAGCCACCGCCACATCCAATATTCGCGCATCAGGAGCACGCAACATCGCTTTGGCCCGCTCAATTCTTTGACGCAAAACAAATTGATGGGGGGTCTGGCCCGTTGACTTTCGAAACATCCGGCCGAAATGGGCCGTGCTCAATCCTACCGATTGCGCCATCTCGTCAAGACTCAAGTCCTCTTCCATCTTTACATGGACCAACTCTTTAATCCTTCGCAAGCGTACGGAGCCGAGTCCGCCTTTGTAGATCTGCACGGGGCGATGTCTTACTGCATGGCCATTGACGAGCGCTACAGCCATTGCCTGTTCAATAGAATCCAGAAACAGTCGACCGCTCGGAAAACCGGCAGCCATCTCCGCATGAGCCGCCGCGACCAGCGCACCCAGGCGTGCATCCGCGAACTTTCGCTGTGCGCGCAGCTCTACCTCGCCATAAGCTCCGTCCGAGGCGGCCATTAGTGGCGCATCGGAAATACCGAGCTGCAGATGGGGTGTGGCCATGATTCCAACCCACTCTCCCACATGCCGGTCGCACAGCGCTAAATCGCCCGCTGCGTAGTTGAACTTTTCCATCGCGGAACGCCGCGAGCCCCACTCTATCGAGCCGCGGCCCAACATCATCGCGAAAGCCTGATCATGCCGCACCCAATGACGGGGCTCCGTGAGAGATTCCGGTGGAACGAGCTCAACTTTCATTCTTTTGGTCCATGCGGTCGAGCGCTGGATGTGGCCGGGGGCTCTCCGGGCGCTATTAACGTCATTTTATTTGATGTACCTCCTTGGCAAGGCGATACAAGCCTCCCGACGTGAAGGTAAAGCTGTCAAACAAGCTCCGGCCACGCCACTGGCCGACAAACGTCTCCGTCAACCAAGCCAAGATTCACTGACACCGTGAATGGTATTGCTTTGGCGACGGTTCGTGAATTGGCGCCTACGCTGTAATCCAGTTTTAGAGGCGCTCCGAGTGGCCCAGTGCGCGGGGTATGGACTCAAGCCAATCTTTTGTTGGGCCGTTGGGGCAGTGAAGTTGCTACTAATCTAGCTACTGCGTTTGACCGATTTGACAGTCATTAGGACCCGCATAAACACTGGTGATTCCGCTTAATCAAAAGGCCACGTTTGGCACCGCTTAATTCCGTGCCCGCTGCCCTACAATCCAAACCACAGCGAACTACTCAGTACTCTCCGAATCTCCCTCTTACCGAATCCAAGAGTTTCTGAGAGTCGTAGCCCACCCCATCCTTAAACACAATTTCCACTCGTTCAATATCAGAAATTGTTTTCGCGGGATCGCCCTTGATCACCACCAAATCCGCATTTTTTCCCGCTGCTATCGAGCCGATCTGCTTCTCTCTGCCCAGGTAGGTGGCGCCGTTCAACGTTGCGATCTTGATCGCCTCAACCGGCGAAAATCCTGCTTCCACCAGCAATTCGATTCCACGTTGATCTCCAAATCCCGGAACCACATCGCCCGCGCCCGTTGGATCGGGGCCGGCAACCAACAAGCCCCCTGCTGCCGCGAAAGCGCGTTCGAGTGCCAGATCGTGTTTCCACAGCAGTTGGGCGTCGGTTTTGGGCCGCGGCACGGAACCCGGCCGGTGATGCAGAAAAGAGTAAGCCTCTCTTGTTTCGGGGCTCATCGCGTCCAGCGCCTTCTGGCTAATTTGTGCGGGTCCACGCTCGCTGAACTCGGCCGCGAATCCTTCAAACACCGGCAGGGTGGAAGTGATGGCGACATGATGCTTCACGAGAGTTTCAATCAACTCCCTCGCCTCTCCGCTGTCTGCAGCCATATTCTCGAGCGTATAGTTGCCCTGGCTATCGCTGCACATGTCCGGCTTCTTCCCCGGATCGAGTTGCGTGTTCACAAAAAATCCGTGCTCCAGATCATCAATCCCCAGTTCTGCTGCTTCCTTGTAGGTAACCGAGCACAAATGTCCCGTGACTTTTATTCCTCGTTTATGGGCGGCTTCGATCGCAGCCTTCAACTCTGCCCGCGTGATGTTCATATACGCTTTGAATGACGTTACCCCGCGATCGGCCCAATATTCGACCAGTTGCCGCGCGTCCTCGGGACTGGTCAGGTGGGGCATCTGGACGAAGTAACTTTCGGCGCCTTCCAGATAGGGGCCAGTCACGTCCAGGTGCGGGCCCGGCAGTTTGCCGGCGTCGATATCGCGTTTCAGGTTCAGGTCGGCGTAGGTCTCCACGCTTCCCGTTGTGCGCATCGTGGTCACGCCACCCGCAAGATAAAGCCGCGGAGCGGAAAAGGTCATCTGCGGCACGAGCACCGGCGGCTCGGACTTCCACTCGCGGGTCAGGTTTGGCCGCGCGATGTAGAAGAGATGGTTGTGCATCCCGACGATCCCTGGCATCACCGTGTATCCGTGGAGGTCAAGAACAGTAACTCCCGTGGAAGCCACAACATCGGCGCCCTTTTCGATTGCCGAAATCTTTCCGCCCTCGATCACAACGTTTTGGTCTTCCGCTACCGCCGCGCCTGTGCCGTCAATCACCCGCACGTGCGCCAGCACGACTTTCGCCGCGTCCACCCGCACAAACTGTTTCACGGTTTTGGAAAGCTCGCCAGTCTGTGCAGCCGCCGGCAGCGAAAAGAGAAAAACAGCGAGAAAACACTCAGCGAAATGTCGCATTTCACCCCTCCTGAACGTTCGGGAATTGTACAGGACTCCCGGGGATGTTTGAACTGCGGTTCAGAGATACTGCAAAAATACTTTACTCCGGGTGCGAAAGTCGCTTGCTTTGGAGAGCAGATTAGTTATAAAAGCTTCTGCTGCAGGATGAGCCGCAATTGTTCCGGCTCGTGGCGGCGATCGAGTGTTGTCTGCAACAATCGTTTGTTGAAAAAAAAGCGCCCAAGGTTGGCGGGATTCCATGAAGCTGCAAGTCAGGCCACAGTTGGCAAAGAAAAATAAGAAACCCGTAAAATCTCTGCTCAAGGCCCTTCGGATTCTCGATCGGCTCGGCGATTCTCCTTCTGGATCGGGAATCACGGAAATCAGCGGTGCGCTAAAAGCGCCAAAGAGCACTGTCCACCGGCTTATCGTTACGCTCGAGGAAGCGGGATACGTAATCTTCGACCCGCTGACGGCGAAATATAGCCTGGGGAATCGTGTCGCCAGGCTTGGCGAACAGCTGAACCAACAGTCACCACTACTGACCCTGGGAGTGCCGATGCTGGAACAACTCACACGCGATTGCCATGAAGCCAGCCACCTGGCGATCATGCAAGGCACGGAAGTTGTTTATATTTCCCACGAAGAAAGCAAGGAACCCGTTCGAATCAGCTTTGGAATGGGGCACCGGGCGCCGGTGTATTGCACCGCGCTGGGCAAAGTTTTTCTGGCGGGACTCTCGGAGAGCGAAATCTGGATGCTTTACGAGAACAAGAAGAAACTTGATCGGATGACCCCGAACACCGTCACATCGCTGCGAGCCCTGGTGTCGGAAATTGCCACGGTGCGCAAAGAGGGCATTGCATACGACAATGAAGAATATATGCCCGGACTACGCTGCATGGCCGCGCCCATCCGGGACTTCACGTCGAGAATTGTCGCCGCCATGAGCCTGTCCATGTTCAAGCACAAGATGACCGCAGCGAAGAAAAGTTTTTTCACGGAAGCGCTCCGGCGGCGCACGATGGAGTTGTCGGAGAAGTTGGGTTTCTTGCCTGCCTCCAAGAGACCTGGTTTCTAAAGTTCTTGTTCAGTTGCCGCAATTGATGTTCTCCGCATTCCCGGATTCAAATCCCAGCCAGACCAAATTGTGCAACGAAATCTTCCGGATGGCGGAGATCTGCACTTTCGGTGGCGCAAGTCTCTCCGAGGCGTTCCACATTACGGAACATCGTTCCAAAAATAATTCTTGACAGCACTGATTCCGGAGTGTTACCAAATTCCCCCAAGCTACCAGCAGGGTCGCTTCCTTGCTCGGCAGTCCAGTTCGGGTCCAGGGCCCCAGAAATTCTTATTCGGTTTCCGGCATTATTTGGAGATCCGCTCTTGGTGTCTCTGCACGGTGGATCTGTGCCTGCCCGCAGGGCAGGGGTCGGAACTCTGGCTATTGGCGGGAATTTGCAATCGAGTTAGAGGAGGCAGTGATGAATCGGAATTGGCGTTTCCTGGGCTTGCCAGGTTTGGCTCTGGCACTTGCGTTATTGGCAATCGGTCCCTCGCAAATGTATGCACAGACGGTCAGCACGGGCGCGATTGCCGGCACGGTTACCGATCCGTCGGGCAGCGCCATCCCATCCGTGAACATCACCGCGACCGAGAAAGCCACTGCGTCGAAGCGCGCGGTCCAATCCGATTCAAGCGGGAGCTACCGGTTCAGTTTGCTCCCGCCCGGTGGCTACGAGCTCCGTTTTGAGGCCACAGGTTTCAAGAGTGTTGTGCTGCCTCCGGTGACTGTAACCGTGACGGAAACCAGCACGCTGAACGTGCAGATGATTCTGGGCGAGGCGAGGGAGACGGTGGAGGTTTCCGCAACCGTGCAGGCCGTTCAGTCAGAAAACGCCACTTTGGGCACCGTCGTAGATAGCCGAACCATAGGGGATCTCCCTCTTTCTACCCGGAACTACACGCAAATTCTTACGATGTCCACGGGTGTCGTCGCAGATGTCAGCAACGCCGCCAACTTAGGAAATGGAACGCAAGATTTTTACGTCAACGGCGCCAGCAATACCAGCAACAATTTTCAAATGGACGGCTCCGACGTAAATAATTTCGGCAGCGGCCGCGCTGGAACATTTCTTCAGCAGGGCGGTATTCCCATTCCCAACCCGGATGCCATCCAGGAGTTCAAAATACAAACGAGCCTGTACGACGCGGGATATGGCCGCGGCGCCGGGGCGAACGTGGAGGTAGTCACCAAGTCCGGAAGCAATCAGGTGCACGGCTCGGTGTTTGAGTTCCTCCGCAACGACAAACTGGATGCCAACGATTTCTTTCTCAATCAGCAAAATCAGCCTCGCTCGGTAATGAAACAGAACCAGTTTGGCGGCAGCATCGGTGCGCCCATCATCAAAGACAAATTCTTTATTTTTGGCTCCTACCAGGGGACTCGGCAGGTGAATGGATTGAGCGCCGGCTCACTCTCCTCTAACTCGCTACCACCGCTGACGGACGATCGGACCGCCGCGACCTTGGGACAGCAATTCTGCGGGCAAGTGGGGGCGAACGGTGGAACTGCGGTGGCTTGCGACGGCTCCAATATCAATCCGGTAGCCTTAAACCTTTTGAACATCAAACTCCCAAACGGTACCTACCTCATTCCCACCCCGCAAACCATCACAGGCGGCGTTGGCTTTTCGGCGTTCAGCCTTCCCGGGCGGTTTACGGAAGATCAATTTCTCATCAACGGCGATTACGTCATATCAGCCAAACATCGTCTGGCCGAACGTTATTTCTACTCCCGGGCTCCGCAAAACATTCCCTTCAGCCAATGTTTTTTCAGCACTCCGTGCACGCCTGGTTCCGATCAAGGCGCGCAGTTCAATAATCATGTTGCTTCGTTGAAACTTACTTCGCTCCTATCCAACACATTCGTCAATGAAGCCATGGTCGATTACTCCCGGAACCGGGGAGTCCTCGTCAGCGGCAGCAAGATTACAGATGAGAGCATCGGCATCACCCCCGGCGATCCGACTTTCCCCAAAATGCCGACTATTGCGGTAAGCGGACTTTTCAGCATCGGTGGAAATTTCAACGACGACTCCGATTCAACGGTCAATCAATTCCAATACTCGGACCAAATCGCCTGGACGCACGGCAAACACACCGTTCGGGCCGGTTTCCAATTCGAACGGGCGCAGTTTGATTTCAACGATCCAGGCCCTCGGCGCGGAATCCTCATGTTCCTCAGCTTCCCGGATTTCCTGCTGGGCCTGAGCGCGGCTCAGAACGGAACACAATTCAGCAATGTGTTCCTGAGCGAAGGAATCGCGGGATCCCTGTCCAAGGCCTATCGGGCGAACAACTACGCAAGTTTTGTCCAGGATGATTTCAAGATGAACCCCCGGCTCACGCTGAATTTCGGCCTGCGCTGGGAGATTAACGGCGGGGTCAGCGAGGATCAGGGCCGCTTCAGCAGCGTATTTCCGAGCCTGGCGCAAGCGAGCAACGATCAGGTTGCTGCGGGCACTTTGGCGGGATGGGTAGTTCCTTCGAATTTCACCTTGCCCATCCCAGACGGCGTTACCAAGTTGAGCGGGAAGACGCTGGCTCGCAACGGAGCGCCGTTGCACAATTTCGGCCCGCGTTTTGGCTTCGCCTGGCAGCCGCTTCCCAACTCGGCAAAATTGGTTTTGCGGGGCGGTTACGGAGTATTTTATACACGAACCAACGGCAATTCGGTTTTGCAGACAGTCGTATCGCCTCCGTTCGTAAGTTTCGGAGTCGGAGTCGGGGCCGGCAATTCTCTGGCAACTTTCGAGGTTCCGTTCAATCCGCCGCCAGCGCCCTCCATTTTTCCGACACGCACTCTTACTTCGGGGCTTTCGGCGGATTACGTTGCTGAAAACTACGATTCGCCCATGGTTCAGCAATACAGCCTCGACGCTCAGTACGAATTTCTCCCGCGCACTGTGCTGGAGGTCGGTTTCGTCGGGACGCGTGGAACGCGGCTGGCTTCTTCTCGTTTGACGAACACGGCCCTTTTGGCCAGCCCCACGAATCCGGTCAACGGGATCACCACGAACACGATTGCCAACGCGGGACTCCGCGTGCCGATTCTGGGATTCGCGCCCAACGGCCTCACCAGCATCGAAAGCTACGGGTTCTCCATGTACGACGGATTGCAGATAACCGTGCGACGGCAATTAAGCCACGGCATTCAGTTCCAGGGCGCTTATACCTGGGGTAAGAACCTCACCGACGTTGAAGGCGTCGGGTTCCAGTCCGTCTTTCTCGGCGGCGATGGCAACAGTAACGATCCCAACGACCGCCACCAGCGCTGGGGACCTGCCGATTTCGATCGCGCGCAGCGTTTTGTGTTCACGTATCTTTGGGAGATTCCGCATCCGGCCGGACAAAGTTTCGTCAATCGAAAGCTATTGAGCGGCTGGAATTTTTCCGGTGTAACAATTTTCCAAAGCGGTCTCCCGGTTACGCTCACAGATTCTCTGGGAGGCTCCATCTTCGGTAGCGCCAGCACTTCGAGAGCGCAACTCTGTCCCGGATTCACCCCGGCGCAGGTCGTCACCAGCGGTGGCGTCGAATCCCGGCTTGGAAATTACTTTAATCAGGCTGCACTGGCGGACACACCGCTTTCACCCGCAGGTTGCGGGTTGCCTATAATCGGCGACGGCACCGGCTACGGGAACCTGGGGCGCGCGTCTTTCCGCGGACCGCATCAGGCGAATTTCGATTTGTCGCTGGCTAAAATCACGACCGTCGGCGGCTTGCACGAGGGAGCAACGCTTGAATTCCGCGCCGAATTTTTCAATGCGTTCAATCACCCCCAATTCCAGAACCCTGGCAGCGCCATCGGAACCGCCAGCTTTGGAAAAATCCAGGCAACTTCCGTCGCGCCGCGGTTAATTCAGTTCGGCTTGAAGTATAGTTTCTAGGATTAGTTTCGATTGCATTTAACTTTGTTCTGGCCCCCCCGCCAAACAGAGGAGAGGCCCTCGCAGACATGCTTGCGTATTGGCAGATTGCAAGACGCTGCGAAGGGCCTCCTCTCTTGTCTGAAATCCGATTGTGCGGCGTCCAGCACGAAAGAAGCGAACCCATGCGCAAGCCACAAATGTTGCTGATAGCAAGTCTCGCGTTGAGTTTCATTTTGTTGTTGTGTGGCCCACTAATGGCTCAGCGGCCGCCCGGTCCGACCAGCCATTCCCTCGAACCGAGCCCTAAAACCATCGCCTTCGGCTATTACTCGGCCGACGCTCCTCCTGTTCTCCGTGTTAAATCCGGCGACACTGTGGAAGTACACACCCTGATTACTTCGGACCCGGACAAACTCGAACATGCCGGCGTTCCACCGGCCCAGGTCGAACAATCGCTTCGCGACATTTTCAAGGAAGTGAAAGACCGGGGCCCAGGCGGACACGTATTAACTGGTCCGATTTTCGTCGAAGGGGCGGAACCCGGCGATGTCCTCGAAGTCCGCATCGTCGCCATCCGTCTGGCCATCCCGTACGCCTACAACGGCTTCGGCCCCGGTTCGGGATTTCTCCCCGAAGAATTTCCTTATCCGAAGATGAAAATTATTCCTCTCGATGAAAAACGCATGATCGCGAACTTCGCGCCGGGCATTGAGATTCCCCTGCACCCGTTTTTCGGGAGCATGGGCGTTGCTCCCCCCTCCGGCCGCATCAGCAGCAATCCGCCCTGGATCCACGCCGGCAACCTGGACAACAAAGATCTGGTCGCGGGCACTACCTTATATATACCCGTCCATGCCGCCGGAGCTCTGTTTGAAGTCGGGGACGGCCATGCCGGGCAGGGCGACGGCGAAGTTGATATCACGGCGCTGGAAACCTCTTTGATCGGCAAGTTTCAATTCGTGGTTCGGAAAGACATGCATCTCCTGTGGCCGCGCGCGGAAACTCCAACCTCTTACATGACCATGGGCCTGCACGAAAACCTGAACGAAGCCACCAAACTAGCCGTTCGAGAAATGATCGATTTTCTGATGACTACCAAACATCTTTCACGGGACGATGCCTACATGCTATCGAGCGTCGCGGCCGACCTTCACATCACCGAGCTGGTGGATGGCAACAAGGGCGTTCATATGATGATCCCCAAGGCCATCTTCCTGCCCCCATCGAAGTGATGGTTCCTCATTGCCCCGCGCGCGGATATGCTTCCGTTGGGAAAGGATGAGTCATGATGAGGATGAGGAAGCTGATTTTCCTGCTTATTGTTTTACTGGCGATGGCTGCGCCGGGTGCCCTCGCGCAAGCTTCGCCGGATGCCAACGCGCCGAAGAGCGAACGCCACGAGTTCGTCATTGAAAATTTCAAGACCGAGAGCGGAGTCACCCTGCCCCGGGCGCTGGTTGTGTATGGGACATATGGGAAGCTCAACGACGCGAAGGACAACGTCGTGCTGCTGCCATCGCACTACATGGCGGACTTTCACGGCTACGAATGGCTGATCGGAGCGGACAAGGCGCTTGATCCTTCAAAACTCTTTCTTGTCGCCACCGAATTATTCGGGAATGGACATTCGTCGTCGCCGAGCAATACCCCGGAACCCTTTCATGGTCCCCGTTTCCCGGTGACGACGATACGCGACAACGTCGACGCCGTGCACCGCCTCCTGATGGACGAACTGAAGATTACCCACCTTCGCGCGATTATCGGGTTTTCGATGGGCGCGCAGCAGGCCTTTCAGTGGGCCGTCAGCTATCCCACGTTTGCGGACCGGATCGTGGCGACCGCGGGAACCGCCAAGTGCTATCCCCATGGAGTGGTCAGACTTGAAGGACAGATTGCTGCACTGACGGCGGACGCAGCATTTGAAAATGGCGATTACAAAGAGCAGCCAAAAAAAGGACTGGAGGCCTTCGCCGTCGTCTGGACAGCCTGGCTTTTCTCGCAGGAGTGGTGGAGGCGGGAACTCTGGCGAGAAGGAGCCAAGCCGGGGAAAACATTTGAGGACGAGTTGCGCGAATTTCGCACCGATTTCATCCCCGGCGCGGATGCCAACAATTTGATCTTGCACATGCGGACCTGGGAAAAGCACGACGTAGGGACAACGCCGGGTTTTGGCGGAGACGTGGAACGCGCGCTGAAGTCCGTAAAAGTTCCGTTCTTGTACATGCCGTCTGAGACGGATTTGTATTTTCCGATCGGGGATGCGCGATATGAAGCTGCATTTATTCCCGGTGTCTCCCTCGTGCCGATCCCATCCTTATGGGGACATACCGCGGGCGCGGCCAGCAATCCCACGGACGCAAAGTTTCTGAATGAAACGATTGGCAAGTTTATGGCGGCAGGCAAGCGTGCGCCGTGAGCGCGGCCGAAGCGACGCCGACTGTGACACTGTGGCGTCAAACGACAATTCCCCTTCACTGGGGACAATTTCCTTAACATGCGTATTCCCCCTTCATGCCAAGTAGAATTTGCGACTCTGTGAGGTGTCTATTGCTTCGAAAAATCATCCGGATCTCATCGCTTCTGGTTTTATTGCCAATAATCGTATCGGTCGCTTCCGGGCAAGACCAAATTGTGGCAATCACACACGTCAATGTGATCGACGCCACCGGCGCGCCGGTTAAGCCAGACATGACGGTGATCATTCGCGGCAAACAGATCGCCCAACTCGGCAAAAGCGGCGCGATCCCCATCCCGAAAACGGCCCGGCTTGTGGACGGCAAAGGGAAATATCTGATTCCCGGCCTGTGGGACATGCATGTGCACGAAATGTTTGGAGATTGGATTCCCGCCGACGAAAAAATCACGCCCGCGTTGTTCGTTGCGAACGGAGTAACCGGCGTTCGCGATATGGGTGGCGACCTGGAAACGCTGAAGATATGGCGCGCCCGCATTGCCGCTGGGGAACTTCTGGGGCCGCGGATGATTATCTCCGGCCCGATGCTGGATGGACCCGTCCCGCAATTTCCAAGCTCCGCGCCGGTGAAGGACGCCGCCGATGGCCGGCGAATTGTAGACCAACTGCAAAAGGACGGAGCGGACTTCATCAAAATTCAATCGCTGGTTCCGCGAGACGGTTATTTCGCGGCCGCCGAAGAGGCCAGGAAGAACGGCATCGTCTTTGCGGGCCACGTCCCCGACAAAGTCCGGGCAACTGAGGCGTCGAATGCCGGACAAAAAAGCATTGAACACCTGACTGGCGTTTTTGAAGGATGCTCCTCGGTCGAGGACGAACTGATGGCCGCGCCGCGGGGACCGGGAAGAGGCAAATTCCTCGCCACCTACGATCCGGCCCGCGCCAGGGCCCTGATTGCGCTCTTCGCGAAAAACCATACCTGGCAAGTGCCAACGCTTTATTGGGAACGCGGCGAATGGCTGATCGAGCAGACGAACTCCGGCCCGGATCCGCTGGCAAAATACGCGCCCAAGGTTTGGAAGGAACGCTCGTGGCCGACGTTTACCGCTGGAATAAAGAAAGACTGGGCGACGGATCCCGTCGCGGACCGGGAGAAGTTTTTTCAGGCCGAACTGAAAATGGTGGGCGAGATGAACAAGGCGGGAGTTCCGATCCTCGCCGGAACCGATACCGCGGCCGCCGTCCGCGTGTATCCCGGCTTCAGTTTGCACGAAGAATTGGAGCTGCTGGTGCAGGCTGGATTGACTCCGATGCAAGCTCTTCAGGCGGCCACATTGAATGCGGGGAAATATCTGGAACTGACGGACACGGGAACCATCGAGCGAGGCAAGCGCGCCGACCTGGTGCTCCTGGACGCGAATCCGCTGGCCGATATAAAAAACACTCGTAAGATTCAGAGCGTCGTTCTGGCCGGCCGCTTTTTCTCTCGCGCGGATCTGGATCACTTGTTAGCCGGGATCGAGGCGGAAGCTGCCAAATCAAAATAAATCCAATTCGGTTAAGACTTAACGCGGGATCTTTTTCACCGGGTTCCCCGCAATCGATGCAACGCAGTCTGCGCCGCTTCCACGCCGTGATACTGTGCTTCCTCAAAAATGGAAATACCGCTCAGATCCGAGTTCGCAAATAAAATTCGTCCCTCCCTTTTCTTCAACCGGCGCCTCTCTTCGGAAAAAATCGCCCCCGGGATGGGGCGAATCATCGCGTGCCCCATCCGCATGATGTCGATCCGCGATACGCACTGGCGAATGTCTTTGTGCACTCTTTCCAGGTCCTGCAGAATCGCTTCCTTCCAGTAATTCCAGTCCTTCTCCAGAAGCATCTGCCTGTTTTGTGCCGGACTTCCTTCCACCAGCGCCCAATAAAATGTCCAGACCGTTCGATCAATATGCGTCCGTAGACTCTGGTGCGTCGCATCCACGTATCCAAGTGTCGGCGAATCCAGGTACACAGTGTCCCACGCCGGCTCCGCCCCCTTTGCATCCGGGAACCGTTCAAGCGTCAAATTCGCGGTAAGCCACGGAGAGTACACAAAATCTTTCAGGGCCGGAAATCGTTCGATCACATAAGGAGCCAGAAACGTCGGCGCGGCAAAAATCACAAAGTCTGCCCGGTATTCCGTATCTCCCGCAAAAACGCTGATCCCGTTTCCCGACTGGACTATCCTGTGCACCATCCGCCCCGTCTGCACATTTTCTCCCACGAGCTGCATCAGCCGTTTGGTGATCCAGCCATTTCCCTCCGGCCAGGTGATTGGTCCCTTTTCTTCCGATTCGCGCGAAGAAAAATAATGAATTCCAGCCCACGCGGAAGTGTCGCGGGCCAGCGCCCCGTAATCGTCCCGGCAGGCGTAGTTCATGTACCAACTCACCAGCCGCGAGTCGAATCCCTGCGACTTCAGCCAATCCGCAAACGAAATCTGATCCAGCTCCGCGAATTTTCGCGAATAGCCCAGCTCAAGCGGAACGCTGAATGCCCCCGTCGAACGATGCTTTGCAAATATCTCTTCCAGCCTCTGAAACTGCTCCCGGTCTGCCGCGGTTAAACCAACCGCCGGTTCAATTCCTTCCTGCCACCGGCCGTACAGAAATAATCGCTCCTGGGGCGCAAAAACAAGATAGCGTTCTTCCCAGCGCCCCGCTTTCAGAACCCCCACATCCTCAAATAATTCGCGAACGTAAGCGGCTTTTGGTCCAGGCACCGGCACGTAATGAGCGGCCCACGGATATGCCGTGATTTCGTTTTCTCCCGACCGGGCATTGCCGCCGGCCTGCTCGTTCATTTCCAGCAGCACGAAATCTCGGAAGTTCTGCTTTCGCAGCCGCCAGGCCGCGCTCAGCCCGGCGATTCCACCGCCCACAATTACGACCGGAACTTTGATTGTTCGCTTCGGAGGCGGAAATGCTTTTTGATCGCGAAGCAAATGCCCTGTCGCAGCTGCTTCGTTTACAAATGAGCCTTCTATCTTTCGTTCACTCTTCAGGGATAGGCCAATGAGCGCGGCGCTGCCGTTCCGCAGAAATTTGCGGCGGCCCCATTTCAATGGCTGATGTCCTTCCAATCATTTTCATAGGTGCGGACCAGCACCTGGCTATTCAACTGGTTTGCCGGCATCGGCACGGGAGACATGTCGGGTGGAAATTGAAAAAGCAACGGAATGCCATCGGCATTCAGAAACTTCAAGCCACGCGGAATCGATTGGGGCGGCGCATAAGCATGCATCCCGGCCAGCACAAATCCCCATTCCCCAAACGAAGGAACATACACGTGGTAAGGAAAAGTCTGCAGCCCCGCCTTTTTCAGCGTTTCCACGATGCACCAGAAAGAATCTCTGGCAAACATCGGCGATGTGCTCTGCACCACCAGAAATCCCTGCGCGCTCAGGTGGCGCGCCACCGCTCGATAGAATGCGGTCGTATACAGCTTTCCCAGCGCGTAATTCGTCGGATCGGGAAAATCGATCACGATGAAGTCAAAGCTCTCCGTATTTTGATCCACCCAGGGAAACGCGTCTGCGCTCACCACCTGGAGCCGCGGCGAAAGCAGGGAGTTCTGGTTCAAAGCCGTCAGCATGTTCTGCGTGGAAAATAATTTCGTCATTTCTGGATCAAGATCGACCAGTGTCACTTTTTCCACTTCCGGATATTTCAGAATTTCCCTTACCGCCAGCCCGTCTCCCCCGCCAAGCACCAGAACCTTCCGCGGAAAGGGAATGGCGGCTAGCCCGGGGTGAACCAGCGCTTCGTGGTAGCGATATTCGTCCCGCGAGCTGAATTGCAAATGGCTGTTCAGGAAAAGCCGGAGATCATCCTTGAAACGCGTCAGCACAATGTGCTGGTAACGCGTATCCCGTGCGAGAATAATTTCGTCGGCATAAATATTGTCTTCCGCTGTGGTCGTGATCTGCCGGGCTTCGGCGATGCCGACCCCAAGTACGCACAATACCCCGAAGCACGCCGCTCGCAGGCTTCGTTTCTCCATAAGCTGCGGACCGAACAAATACGTGGACCAGAGCGCCACGCCCGCATTAATTATCCCGAAAAACAAAGCGGATCGAACCAGCCCCAAGTGGGGCACCAGAAGAATAGGAAACAACAAAGACGCGCCCAATGCTCCCAGATAATCGAACGTCAACACATGTGCGACAACATCCCGAAAGGCATACCGGTCCTGCACGATCCGCATTAACAGCGGGATCTCCAATCCCACCAGCACTCCCATCACCACCACCAACGCATACAAAACCAGTTGAAATCCCTGCGTAAACGCAAACGTCCACATCAATACCGCCGAGGAAAATCCACCCACCACCCCCAGCATCAGTTCAATCCAGATAAATCGCTGAATCAGCCCGCGCGTCAAATACCGGGAAATCGCGCTCCCAATGCCCATCGCAAACAGATACGTTCCAATCACCGTCGAGAACTGAAATACACTGTCGCCGATCAGGTAGCTGGCTATCGTGCCCGCGATCAGTTCGTAGATCAGCCCGCAGGCCGCCACCAGCAACACCGTCAAGAAAAGCAGGAGTCCCATATCTCAGTGAATTGCCGAAGCGATGATGATGCAGATTCCGATGGACATCGCTCCCACCAGAATCGCAAGCGCCGTGTTGTGCTCCTGCACGATTTCTTTCCACAGATGATACGGCGTCACTTTGTCCATGATGACAAACGCAAGCACGAACACCAGAATTCCCAGAAACGTGAACACCAGCGCGCTGATTACATTCGTGACCGGAATTATATTCATCTCATTTCCCTCCAGTATAGTGATGGTAGCTGCTGTAAACGGAACGGTAGGAACCCGGATTGTCTCGCACCGATCTCGGAACATTCTTCAGTTGCGTCATGGAATCCAGACTCATCCCGCGATACTGCGCGTAACCCACGCCTCCAAGAATCAGGAACCCATACGCCAGGTAGAATTTCTTGAACATCAGTTGTCACCCCCCGTGTTGAAGATATCCGAAGGTGGATGATCGCTTTCCGACCATCGCGATCTCTCAAAACTAACCGACCTCCAGGTCACCATGATCGCTGGAATCAACAAGGCCAGAAATCCAATCCCGTAAAAAGCGCTGACCGGCACATCGCGGCGCACCTCCACCGTGTACGCAATCGTTATATGTCCAGCGGCGGCCTCCGGTTCGATTCGCAGATAATATGTTCCCGGCGGAACGCTGGGAACCACGACGCTGTCGCGCTGGCTCCCTTCTTTCCACGATCCGTCGCTGTCGTACCCCGAATAGAAGCTCACTTCTCTTCCGAAATCCCACGCTTGTCCTGTGTCCTGATTGATCAGCGCGTAATTCACATAAATCCAGTCGTTTTGCACGCCCGCCGAGGTCGTCACTTCCACCGAAGATGTTCTCCCGCCAAGGCTGAATGTGTTGGTCACAAACGAATTCTCACCTTTCGGCTCCCCGCTTTTCATCACATAGCTTTCATGGAACACCGATTCTTGTTTGGAGCCGGCCTCAAATCCAATCATGATCAGCAGCAACGCCAGCCCGAACGCCGCAAACGCCATCCATACTGTCTTGATGTTCGTGCTGAACGGGGAAGGCTCGTTCTCATAGACCCCGACCGCCTCCGGCGCGCTCCCCGGAAGTCGAAAAGAACTCCATAAATCCTTGCCGTGGATGTACTCCCCAATCGACCACGTGACCTCGCTCGACATCTTCTCTCGCGACACCACCCGCGGCGGATGAACGTAGTCCGTCACCTCCGCATGTTCGCCCACTCGAACTTCCCAGGGGAATTCACCCAGCACGTAATCGGTATTTGCGTCCGCTGTCTGAAAGTGTCTGTAGATCTCGCCCAGGTAATTGACTTCCGGCGGAGTTCCAAACCGCGAATCAACAATCGGCTGTTCCTTGCAGATCGAGATGTCATTCCAGTGGCCCTGATATTCCGTCAGGTAACGGAACCCCTTATACGGGTTGAACAGGACATACTCATGCCAGAAATAACGAATTCCCTCGACTTTTATGTTTCTTCGTTCAAAGCCAATCACCTCGTAATCCGTCCCGCGAATTTTTCCTCGCGTCCCCAGCGGAATCAGCGGCGGATCGGCCGAAGTGATCTTTTCGAAGGTCTGTAGGACCACAAGGTTGGGATCCTTTGCGTCCAGGACCGAGTGGCAACTCGAACAGACCACCGAAATCGCCTGTCCCAGCGCCCTCAGCGTGATTGCTGCTCCGCACTTCGGGCAGTTCAGCGCTTTCACCTGCGGCTTCGGAGCGCCTTGCACGGGAGGTAACCCCGAGCTCATGACCACCCCTCGAATTGCCTCAAATTCTTGAGTTTCAACTCTTCAAATTCCACCAGTTCGCCCAAATACAGCGCCGGGTTCTCATCGCTGTAATCCAGGGTTGCGAATTTTCGGCTCGCACTTCTAAGGTCGGCAAAAACCACCTTGCTCTTATCCCAAAATTGAAACGGAAGTTCGCCTTCCACCCCGCGAAAAGCGGCTTCGGTGATCACGCTCACCGAGTAGCTCTCTCCGTTCCAGGAAAACGTCTGTCCAACCTGCAGTTGCGATTCCGCAGGCAGCTTCTGGTTGTCCACCGCAAAAGAGACCGCGTATTCTTCCTGCGCATCCGAAAGCCATCCGTTCTTCCCGTCGTTGGTCATGAAATGCCACTCGTTCCAGCCGCCCTGCTCATATTCGTAAAGAATCCGGCCGATCACCACAAACGATTTATTCTTGTACGTCCCCTCGGTGTTCAGCTGAATCGGCGAAATGTCCGGAGGCAGGTCCGCTACCTGGCCAATTTTTTCCAGGTCCAAATCCGTTCGAACTAGCACGCTCTTGCAATATTCACAAACTGTCTGCACGCTGCTCGACCACTTGAATACGATCTTTGCCCCGCAATTCGGGCACGTCCCGGCTCGCTGGGTCATCGGCTGATCCTGTCGGCGTTATTCACGGTTCGCGTTCGCTCGCTTCCCGCCAGCCTGCGCTCCGGGTAGCTCGTAAGTCCTTTGCAATCGCCGGACGCAAACTTTCTCCGCGCCAAGCCTCAGCTGGAGCTGCTTTTCAAATGCCCATTCCGCGCGAGGCACGCAGCAAAAAAGGTTCAGGCACACCGACGCATATTCCGGAAACGTGTGGCACGTCAGATGAGATTCGGAAAGCAGGCACATTCCCGTTATCCCGCCGCTTCCTGGGAATTGATGCCATTGGGTCGTACCGATAGGGCGAAGTTTCAGGTCGGTGATGAGGGAGTGGAACAAATTCTGCAATACGCGCTGATCTCTCAGCGACGCTGATGAACATCCCCACGCTTCGACGATCCACTCCACGCCATGCACGTTGGTTGCGCCTCTATCCCTGGGGTTTTCCGCACTCGGGGCAAAATTTGCTGCTGCGCGGTATGGATTTTCCGCATTCCAGGCAAAACTTTGTTTCGCCCGATGCCGCGGCCGCTCCGGCCGCCGCGGTTCCGCCTTCCGCAGGGCCGGTCGTCGCTTTCTTGACGGCATCCATCATCGCTTGTCCCATGGCGACTCCCGCGCCAAGTCCAGCGCCAACTCCAACTCCGCCTCCGCCCTCATTCCCTGCGGCAATCGGAATCGATTGAGCCACCTGGTACTGCGTGTATTTCCCCATGTCTCCGATCATGTTCATGCTGATGCGCTGGTCCAGAACTTTTTGCAATTCTTCGGGCAAGGACAGGTTTTCCACCACGAAGCTGTCCAGCTCCAGCCCGTACTCGCCAAACGCAGGCGACATCTGTTCCTTGATCTTCTCTCCCAGTGCGGCTTGGTTCGCTGCCATGTCCAGAAACGGAACCTGGCTCATCGCAAACGTATCGGTCATCTTTGCGACGATCGTATTGCGCAGTTGTCCTTCCAGGTCCGCCACTCGATACACATCGCGTGTTCCGCTGATTTTGGAATAAAAGGTTTTCGCATCCTTTACGTGGTAAGCGTAGATGCCAAACCCTCTCAAGCGGATCGCCCCAAATTCCTTGTCCCGGATGGTGATCGGATTTTGCGTTCCCCAATGCTGGTCCGTCTGAAGCCGCGAAGAAAAGAAATACACATCCGACTTGAACGGAGATTTGAACGCTTTATCCCAGTTCATCAGATAAGTCAGAATCGGCAGCGTCTGCGTATTCAGCGTGTAAAGTCCGGGGCCAAATGCGTCGGCAACCCGACCTTCATTCACGAAGACCGCCAGTTGCGATTCCCGCACCGTCAGCTTTCCACCGTTCTGGATTTCCCGGTCTTGCATCGGGAAGCGATAAGACAATATTCCATCCTCCGGCTCGACCCAGTCGATGACGTCAATAAATTGTTTGGAAATAAAGTCGCGGAGACTCATGCTTCACCTCATGCTCCGAGTCGCTTCGAAGCATTCGCACAGCAAATCACAGCGATGCTACGGTGAGGTGATTCCACTGTCAATAAATATCCGCAAGTGACAAACTATTTACGATTGCAATCCGCGATTTATAAATTGCACTTTGGAATCCGGCCGGCCTCCCGCTAGCGCCGTCGGAACATTCCGGCCTTCCCAGGCAGGGGTTTCATTCGAATAAAATCTTCGCCATCATCCCTTTGTCTTCGTGGTTCAGCAGGTGGCAGTGGAAAACCGACATTCCCCGGATCACCGGGTTCGTGAAATCCATCACCACGTCCACCGTTTCGCCCACCGGCACGTTCACCGTGTCCAGCCATACCGGATGCTCCACCCGTTTTCCATCCTCGCCGAACACCAGGAAATGTACCTGGTGAATATGCATCGGATGCAGCTCTGCGGAGCTGTTCAGAATCCGCCAGTGCTGATAAGTTCCCACCCGGGCACGCGTCATCGGCGCCGCATCCGGCTCGTACTTCCGGTCATTGATATAAAACCCGTTTTTATCCTCGGTGAAAACAACGGTAAAATCCGGCTCCGAATTCTCATAAGCGCTCAGGTCGATGGCCTTGTATTCCGGCGGCTCAGGCTTGCGATTGGTTTTTGCGGTTGTCTGCGGTGCAGAAGCTCCCGCGCGCACATCCGCAAGCACCATCGCTGGATTGGGGTCGCCCGCTGATCCGGTGTCCACGCACAACGTGCGCAGCGTCGCGTGCACCCCGGCCTCCGGCCCCGTCACAATCGCTTCCACCCGGCCCGCCGGCGGCACCAACGCGTGCTCCACCACTTTTTTCGCATGCTCCCGATCGTGGTAAGCAAGCGGCATCCCGTCCAGCGCGACAATCTCAAGCTTCTGTTGATCGAGCTGCAAATCAAGATACTGATCCGCGGAAGCATTCACCACCCGCCAGAATTGCCGCTCGCCCGGATTGATCCCGATTGTCGGCCGGACCTCACCGTTGACCGTGAACACCCGCTCGATGGCCTCCGATTCGCTCCCACACGTGGAAGGCCGCGCCTCCACCCGGCGCAAAAGAGCAGCCGCATCGCGGGATTTCTCAATGGACTCGCCCCGTACCACCAGAACCTGCTCGCGCAGTTTGCGCACCTCCGGTATATACCGTTCCATGCCTTCGATCACAATCGCTCCGGACATTCCATCCAGCGCCTGGCGGTGGCTCTCTCCATGCGGATGCGTGTGGTACCAGAAAAGTCCCGGCGGATGATCCGCCGGAATCTTTACCACGTAATGCAGCGTGTCGCCGGGCATGGCCATCATGTCGATCACGTTGTCTTGCGGCGCCCGCGGCGAAATCTCCAGTCCATGAAAATGCAGGTTCGTCATGTTTTTGCACGGAGAAATGGCGCAACTCACGGTCGAGTGAGCGGGCAGATCGTTTACATACGCAATCTTCAGCGTGTCACCGGGGAAAACTCGAATCACCGGCGCAATGTTCATTCCGTTGTACGCAAACGTATCCCGGCCTTCGGAGTTCACGGTCGCATGCAACGTCAACGAAACCACCTGACTGCTCGAACGCACTTCCGGCACCGGCGTGGCCGGAACATTTAGCCGTCCCCCCGCGGTCACGGCAGCCACAAATACCCCAGCGGCACTCCAGCCTCGCTTACTCACAGCACCCACCTTCTCCCAACTTCCCACTCCTGATTCGCGTCCGCCAGATCGGGAGCACATCCATTCTTGCTTTCTTCCTCCAGTCGGATAATTCTTGCTACCACATTCACTCTGATCACTAGAATAGTCCTGTTTTTCTTCGCAGAGGTTCACATTAGATGGAATCTGTCTTCGTTTGGATCCAGCGAAGTCAGAGCACACCCGGTGCAATCAAGGTTCACTGGGCCGGCTCGTCCACGCTAAGACTTTGCAAATCAGTGTCTTGAACACGATGCAAGGAAGCACTATCCAAGACCCCGGCCTATCCGGTGCTTCCCGCCCTAGGCGCAACTCAATGGTTGCAGTCACCGTGCGCCGGGAACTTATTGTCGTTTTTTCCGGAATTACTTAAGTTGAGGCAGAGTCCGCTCCCCCGCCCGCGCGTTAGATTCGCGTTACCTTGGCCGCCGGGCTTGCGTCCTACTTAATGTTCAGTTTCATCGAGGAACCCATAACCATGATTCGTCAGCCTTGTCTCCTGAGCATCCTTTTTTTCACCATTGCCCTCGCCACTCCGGCGCAGTCTCCGGATTCTGCTTCGCCACCGCAAGACCAGGTTCAAGCTCCGTCTCCCGGTGCCGATCGCGGCCCGCGCCATGGCGGCGCGCACGAAGGCCGCGGAACGGTCGGAAAAATCACCGCAATCCAGGGCAAGTCGCTTCAAGTCCTCCGCCCCGATGGCTCCACGGCAACCATCAACCTCAACGACAAAACTGAATATCGCAAAGATCGCCAGCCCGCCCAGCTTTCTGATTTCAAAGTCGGCGATTTCGTCATGGCCCGCGGTGAGGAAAACTCCGATCACTCCGTTACCGCGCAATCGCTCAGCGGACGCTCGGCAAGCGGCGCACCGGGCGAGATGGGCGCCGGCCCCGCCGGTCGCGCGGGATTCGGCGAAATGGGCAAGGACTTCGTCGCCGGCATGGTGAAATCGATTGACGCGCCCAAACTCACCGTATTGCGCTCCGACAACGTTACGCAAACCCTCGAACTCAACGAAGACACTTCCCTCCGCCGGGGCCGCGAAAGCATCACCATGGCCGAGATTCAAGCCGGTGACCATATCGTTGTACGCGGCGGCTTGCAAAATAATATTTTCGTTCCAAAAGCTGTAATCCTTCTTTCCCCCGAACAGTGGGAGCGTATGCAGCAGTTCGCGCAAGGCCACACCGGCCAGGCGGGCAACGCCCCGGCAAATCCGCCGGCCGGCAATTCGCCGCAGCAGTAGCACCTCCGAGGAAACCTGGTTGAAGCCAATACTTCGCGGCGTCCACAAATCTTTGCTGCTCGCTCTGCTCTTCGCCCTGCGCGTGCCGGCGCAAGACCCTGCCCCGGCCTCCGCGCAACCCAATTCCATTTCAGGCGCCGTTCCGCAATCCGAGGCCCAGACCGCCCCTGCGCCTGCTTATGAAATCACCGGCACTGCCCGCAGCGGCAAAACTCCCCTCCCCGGCGCCACCGTAACCGCTTCGAACACGCTCACCGGAAAAAAATACTCCGCCGTCACCGACGCCGATGGCAAGTTCACTTTTGCCGGCGTCCCGCGCGGCCGCTACGTCCTGCGCATCGAATTCATGGGTTTTTCTCTCTTCACTCAGGAAGTGGCTCTCAATCCCGCGAATCCTTCTGGAAAAATTGACGCCGAGCTCATCCTGGCGTCGCGCCAGCTGGAACAATCGAACAATTCAAACGCCGCCGGTCTCGCCGCGGGCCGCGGCTTTCAAAGCCTCGCCCTCGACAGCACGTTATCTGCTCTCGCTTCCGGCTACCCCGGTTTCGCCGCGCCCGGCTACTCGCAAAACTCCGCGGACTTCTCCTCTTTGCCGCTCAATGGGGCCGGCGCCGAAGCTCCCACCGAATCCATCAGCATCACCGGTGCGCAAGGCCGCACCCAGGATTTTGGCGGCGGCAGCGAACAGGACCTCCAGGATCGCATCCAGGAATTCCGCGATCACATGCAGCGCGAAGGTTTCGGAGGTCTCGGCGGAGGCCCCGGCGGTGGCGGCCAGGGCGGCGGCCCCATCAGGATCGGCCGCATGGGAGGCCGCAGCTTCAACATCAACCAGCCCCACGGCGTGCTCTATTTTTCCGACGACAACTCCTCCCTCGACGCCACTCCCTTTTCGCTCAGCGGTTTCCCCATCGCCAAATCGCAGTATAACCAGGCCCGCTTCGGCGCAAACGTCGGCGGCCCTTTGAAAATTCCCAAACTCTTTGACGGCGGCAACAAATGGTTTTTCTTTGCCGGCTGGAATGGTTCGCGCGGCGACACTCCCTATGACGCCTTCTCCACCGTTCCAACCCTCGACGAGCGCAACGGCAATTTCTCAAACGCTGCCTACAACAATGGCGCGCCGGTGCAGATCTTCAATCCCGTCAACGGCCAGCAATACCAATTCAATGGCGTGCCGAACGCGATCGATCCAACTCTCTTCAGCACTGCCGCGAAATCACTCCTCCAATTTATTCCCCTGCCCAATATCCCCTTGACCTCTACCGGCCAGAACTTTCACTTCGTCACCTCCGACGCCAGCAACTCCGACGCCGTCATCTTCCGGCTCGTCCACAATTTTGGTTCCAGCGCCGGCCCGGGGCTTTTCCCCGGAGGTGGGGGCGGAGGTGGTGGACGCGGCGGCGGCCGTCGCCAGAACAACATCAATTTCGGCCTCAACTGGTCGCGCAATTCCACCAACATCGTCAATCCATTCCCCTCGCTCGCCGGCGGCACCAGCTCTCAAGGACTCAACGCCACTGCCGGCTGGGTCTATGGAAAAAATCACACCACCAACAATCTCCGCTTCAACTACAACCACAATCACGTTTCCACGACGAACCTTTATTCAAATGTCACCGACGTCGCCGGCCCCGGCGGCGCGGGCATTACAGGCATTTCCAACGACCCGTTCGACTTCGGTTTGCCCGGCATCAGCTTCACTTCGTTCGGCGGCCTGAATGATCCCATTCCCCGCCGCGAACTCGATCAGACTTACACGATCTCCGACACTCTCAACTGGAATCACGGCAAGCACAATTGGCGCTTCGGCGGAGACTATCGCCGAATTCTCCAAAGTTTTCGTTCCTCCAGAAACGCCGAAGGAAGCTTCGTCTTCACCGGCTTTGCCACCTCGCAATACGCTTCCGGAAGCACACAACCCGTCGCCAACACCGGCTACGATTTCGCCGATTTCCTTCTCGGCTTTCCCCAGCAGACTTCGCTCCAGTTCGGCGCAACCGCCTATAATTTCCGTGCCAACTCGTTCGACTTTTTTGCCCAGGACGACTGGCGCATCCTTCCAAGGCTCTCGCTGAATCTTGGCTTGCGGTACGAATACATCGGCCCATACACCGAGGCGCAGGATCGCATCGCCAATCTGGAAGTCGGCTCGGGTTTCGCAACGGCCGTGCCCGTTGTCCCAACGGGCGCCGTGCTGCCCCCGGGTTCCGCCACGCTCCAAACCTCCCCCAATCCCGCGCTCGTCAATCCCGATCGCAACAACTTCGCCCCGCGCATCGGCATCGCCTGGAAACCCGCCCAGAAAACCGTGGTCCGCGCCGGCTACGGCATCAACTACAACCTCGCCCAGTACGGCACAATGATCCAGAACTTCGCCTTTCAACCGCCCTTCGCCAACACCGCCACAAATTCCACCAATGTCACAGGCCTCACCAGTCCCACTCCCCTCACGCTCACAAACGGGTTTCCCTCCGTCACGCAAACCACGGTCACAAATAATTTCGCCGTCAATCCCGATTACTCTCTCGGTTACGTCCAGATCTGGAATCTGGACGTCCAGCACGAATTTCATGCCAACGTTGTCCTCAACGTCGGCTACAACGGTGCCAAAGGCACGCGCCTTGACTCTGAGCGTGCCTTGCTCGTTGCCGGCGGCCAGCCGTTTATTTACGAATCCTCCGAAGGAAACTCCGTCCTCCACGCCGCTTCAGTTCGAGTTCGCCGGCGCATGGCGAAAGGATTCGGAGTCGGTGCTCAGTATGTTTTCTCGAAATCCCTGGACGATGCCTCCTCCATCGGTGGTGGCGGCGTGATCGTCGCCCAAAATCCTTTCGACCTCCCCGCCGATCGCGGCTTATCCAGCTTCAATCAGACCCACAAGTTCACCGGCAACTGGATCTACGATCTGCCCTTTGGTGAAAACCACCGTCTCGCTCAAAAGGGCGCGTGGGCGCACATTCTTTCCAACTGGCAATGGAGCGGCGATTTCACGGTCGCTTCCGGCCTCTACTTCACACCCAGCATTCTCGGCGGCTCCGTGGACATCGCCCGCGGCGTCAGCGGCTCGCAGCGCGCCAACGTCGTTCCCGGCCAGCCGATTTCACTCCCGAATCCCACCGCGCTCCAGTGGTTCAACACCGCCGCCTTTTGCATCCCCGGCGCAACCTGCGTCAATCCTGCCGGCTCCACTTTCGGTGATGCCGGGCGCAACACCATCGAGGGTCCCGGCAGCATCATTTTCAACATGAGCGTCAACCGCTCCATTCCCATCAAGGAATCCCGCAATCTCGATCTGCGCTTCACCGCCAACAACGTTTTCAATCACGTCAATTTCGCTTCCATCAACACGGCGGTGAATTCACAGGCCTTCGGCGAAGTCACCTCCGTCGGCAACATGCGCCGCATCACGGTGCAAGCCCGTTTTCGTTTTTAAGAGCTGATGACTATGCGTGCAGCGCACAAAATACTGGCGATCCTCACAACGGCGGCTCTGCTCTCGCCCGTCGGTCCTCTTGCGGCCCAGGAACCTCAGAAGCCGGAATCCGGCCCCGCTGCCATCCGCGTTTCCACCGAACTCGTCCTCGCCAACGTCGTCGCGCGCGACAAAAAGGGAAATCCGGTCCGCGATCTGAAGCAGAGCGACTTCATCCTCTACGAAGACGGCAAAAAGCAGCAGATCTCCACCTTCGATTTCGAAGATGTGGAGCAGTTGCAGGCAACCGCAGGTGCCGCCGTCACTGGCGCTGTCCCCGGCACGCTCCTCCATTCCACAAAAAAAGCTCCTCCGACGCTCGATGCACGCGACCGCCGCCTCATCGTCCTCTTCTTCGATTTTTCCGCCATGGAACCCGAACAGATCGACCGCTCCGTGGCCGCCGCCAAGAAATTCGTCAACACCACAATGCAGCCCGCTGATCTTCTCGCGCTCGTCTCGCTCGCCACGAACATGCACGTCGATTGCGATTTTACCGACGACAAAGACAAGCTTCTGGCCCTGCTCGCAAATTACAACTCCGGCCAGGGCCAGGGCTTCGACAACGGCGCCACAGGGAGCGCCGAAGGCGGCGCCGAAACCAGCGGCTCGTTTACCGAGGACGACAACGACCTCAACACCTTCACCGCCGACCGCAAACTCCTCGCCTTGCAATCCCTCATGCAGGCTCTCGCCAAGCTTCCCCAGAAAAAGAGCATCGTCTATTTCAGTAACGGCATCACCCAAACCGGTGTGGACAATCAATCCGCTCTGCGCGCCGCCACCGCCGCCGCCGTCAAGGCCAACGCCTCCATCTATTCGCTGGATGTCCGCGGCCTCCAGGCATTTCCTCCGGGCGGCGAAGCCCAGAACGCCAGCCTGCACGGCCAATCCGCCTACTCGGGCGCTTCCACGCTAAACGATCTCAACGGCAACGCCTCTTCCCAGGACACTCTCGCCACGCTCTCCTCCGATACCGGCGGAAAAGCATTCTTCGACTCCAACGATTTCAGCGGAGTCTTCTCTCAAGTGCAAAAAGACAGCTCCGTCTATTACGTGCTTGGCTTCACCAGCAGCAATCCCGCAAAAGATGGCCGCTTCCGCCGCCTGAAAGTCACCATCAACCGCCCCGACCTGAAACTCGATTTTCGTTCCGGCTATTATGCCGGCCGTGATTTCATTCACCTGGACCGCGCCGACCGCGAGCAGCAACTCGAGGACGAACTCGCTGCCCAATTGCCGAGCGTGGATGTCCCGGTCTACGCCGGCGAATCATTTTTCCGCAAAGATGACTCCCACTATTACCTCGCGGTCTCTCTCATCATTCCCGGCTCCCAGATTCCCTTCGTCACCGAAAAGGAAAAAGACAACGCCACCATCGACATCATCGGCCAGGCCCTCGAAGGCGGCAAATTTCCCGTCGGCCATCTTCGCGACACCGTCAAACTCGCCGTCGAAAGCTCCCGCGAAGTCCGCCGCAAAAATGTCCAGTACAACACCGGCTTCCTGCTTGCTCCCGGCAATTACCATCTGAAATTTGTGGTTCGGGAAAATCAGACCGGCCGCATGGGCTCGTTCGAAACCGACGTCCGCATTCCAGATCTGCGCAAGTCTCCTCTAAAGATGAGCTCCGTGGTCCTGAGCAGCTTGCGCGTGCCGGCAACCGGAAAAAAATCCGCCGGCAATCCGCTGGTTCGCGATCAGATGGAACTCGTACCCAACATTACCCACGTCTTCACGCCGGACCAGCATCTCTATCTGCAGTACGAAGTGTACGACGCGTCGAAAGGGAAGAGCGCGCCGCAGGCAACTCCGGCTTCAGCCGCTGGTCAAGCCGAAGCCGCGAAAACCCCCGAGCCCGCAAAACCTGCCGGCAATTCCGTCCGTGTCCTCACCAGCATTGAGTTTCTGCAAGGCGCCACCAAGGTCTACGAGTCCAGGCCCGTCGTCGCCAATGAAGTCACCGCTCCCGATCGCAAAGCCGTCATCTTTCAAATCGACGTTCCGCTTCAATCCCTGAAGCCCGGCCTCTATCTCTGTCAGGTAAATGTAATCGACGACGTCTCCGGCACCTTTTCCTTTCCGCGTTTCCCCTTGCTTATCCGCGAGCAATCCGCGAAGCCAAATTCACAACCCGCCGCGTCCTCACCTACCGCAAACTAGGCGTTATTCCTCTCCGATGTCCTCATTCCAGACCGCCGGATTGGCCAGAATATATTCTGCCAGCATCGAAACGCACACCGGCGAATCCAGATCGATCACCTTCACTCCCAGCGAGCGCAACCACTCCATCCCTCCCTGGAAATTCCGGCTCTCTCCCACCACCACCGTGCCGAATCCAAACTGCCGCACCAGCCCGCTGCAATACCAGCACGGCGCAAGTGTCGTCACCATGATCAATTTCCGATAACTCTTCTGCCGTCCCGCCTTCCGAAACGCATCCGTCTCCCCGTGCAGCGATGGATCGCCCTGCTGCACCCGCCGGTTATGGCCCGCGCCAATCAGCTGCCCCGTCGCATCAAAAATCGCCGCCCCAATCGGAATCCCGCCTTCTTTCAACCCAACCCGTGCCTCCGCCAGCGCCACCGCCAGCATCGACTGGTAATCCAACTCAGAACCCATGGCATCTCCTCATTTGCCGGAGAGATAATGCGTGCCCGGCAATTGTTTCAAATAGCTCGCTGCTTCCTCCGGAGTGATATCCCGCTGCGCCTCGGCAAGCATTTCATATCCGACCATGAACTTCTTCACGCTGGCCGACCGCAACAACGGCGGAAGGAAGTGGGCGTGAAGATGAAACCCAGAGTCACGCGCTTGCTTCGCTGTCATTTGATGGAAGCCCATCGTGTAGGGAAAAGACGTCTGGAATAAGTTGTCATAGCGAATTGTCAGCTCTTGCAGAATTTCGGCTAACGACTTGCGCTCCTCTTCCGACAATTCGCTCAGGCAAGAGACACGTCGCCGGCTGATGACCAGCGTCTCGAATGGCCATACCGCCCAGAACGGCACAATGGCCACAAACTGATCGTTCACCGCCACAATCCGTTCCTGCTTTTCCAACTCCATCCCGACGTAGTCCTCCAGCAGCCCGGCCTTGTGTTTTTGCAGGTACTCGCGGAACGACGCGCACTCCCGCGCCAGTTGCTCCGGAATCGTTTGACTCGCCCAGATCTGTCCGTGCGGATGTGGATTGCTGCATCCCATCATCGCCCCGCGATTCTCGAAGATTTGCACCGATTGAATCTCCGGTTGGCTGGAGAGCGAGGAGAATTCCTCCGTCCACGCCTCCACAATCCGCTGAATCTCCGCAACACTCATGCGTGCCAGCGTCAGATCGTGGCGCGGCGAAAAACAGATCACCCGGCATCTGCCTTTTTCGCTCCGTGCCACCAACAACTCTTTTTCCGCATATTCGCCAGCGGGTGTATCAGTGTTCAGCGCCGCGAAGTCATTCTCGAAAATAAAGGTGCCCGCGTAGTTTGGATTGCGAACCCCTCCCACGCGCGCGTTTCCCGGGCATAGATAGCATTGCGGATCGTAACGTTCCACTCGATCGGCCGCTGCCGGTTCCGTCTGGCCCTGCCACGGCCTCTGCGCCCGCTGCGGAGAGACCAGCACCCATTCGCCTGTCAAAGGATTGAACCGCCGGTGCGGGTGAACTCTTAAATCAAAACCGCTCATGAACGGCCATTTCTCATCTATGCCAATCTGCCTGCGCCATCTGCCGCCGATGAAATGTATATCTCCGGCAGGCGTCCGGTCGTACGCTCATACCCTTTCGCAACCTTCGCCCGGAAATCTTCCACGTGAGCTTCCTGCACCAGGTTTATTGTGCAGCCTCCAAACCCTCCGCCGGTCATCCGCGCTCCACAAACGCCGGGGTTTTCCCGGGCGAGCCGAACCATCAAATCGAGTTCCTCGCAGCTCACCTCGAAATCGTCTCGCAGGCTGGCATGCGATCTCTCCATCAAGCGCCCCAGCATGTCCACGTCCCCGGATCGCAGGGCGTCCGCGGCCTGCAGCACACGCGAGTTTTCACTTAGCACGTGCCGGCAGCGCCTGCGAATCACTTCCGGCAGTTCTCCGTCGAATCTTTCAAAGTCCGCCCGGGTGACATCACGAAGCGTCCTGGTGCCGGGCACGCGCTCTGCAAAATATCGCGCACCCGTTTCGCACTCGGCGCGCCGTTTGTTGTATGCGCCCGCCGCCACGCTGTGCCGCACCATCGTATTGCAAATCACCAGTCTCAGGCCGGAAGGGATGGGCAGTTGCTGGCACTCCAGCGTCCGGCAATCCAGCATCAACGCATGATTCCTTTTTCCATGCACGGACACGAATTGATCCATGATCCCGCAACGCGCCCCCACAAACTCGTTTTCCGCTCGCTGGCACAATTCCGCAACTCTCGCTCCGTCAAATTTGTTCCCGGAAATCTCTAGCATGGCCTGGCACACCGCCACCTCCAGCGAAGCGGAAGAACTCAATCCCGCTCCTTGCGGCACATTCCCATTGATCAGCGCATTTGCGCCAGGCAGGTTACTCAGAATCCGATCCAGTTGTCCGACCACCCCGGCAATGTAGTCGCTCCAGTGGCCCCGAGCTGATGCCGGCATGTCGTCGAGATCAAACTCGACAGTTTCCCCGTAATTTTCCGAAGTTACCCGCAGCCGCCTGTCGCCTCGTCTCGCGACCGCAATCTGCGTTTGAAATTCAATCGCCGCTGGCAAAACAAATCCTTCGTTGTAATCGGTATGCTCTCCAATCAGATTTATGCGTCCCGGCGCCTGCACCACAATGGCGGGTTCTCCATACAACGCCCTGAATCGTTCCAGCAGTTCCAGCAAAGGTTTTTCCGGCGAAGTGTTATCGCTCATCCGTTGCGAATTGCTCTGAAATTCATAGTCCATGCACAGTGAGTCAGTGCCGCGCAGCCGGCCGTTCTGATTCCCCTGGATTCACAGCCGCTCCCGCGGGCACCTGCTTGCCCCTCAAACGCGTAAGCCCCAGCATCGCCGCGCCAAAACACAGCAACGCGATGCCCCACCAAAGATTCATGTTCAATCCCAGCGAATGCTCCGCGTACATCACGCTTCCCTGCGTGGCTGCTCCATACCCGATCAGCAATATTCCGAACAGCGTGAATAACAACCCGATCGGCATTCGAATATCAAATCCCATCGCGCCTCCTTCAATCTCTGCGAGCCGTGCGCTTACCAGAAAACCAGATTCAAGCCTAACAGCAGCACCAGCACAATCACCGCCAGCGTCGCGGGCTTCTGGTACCACTTCAATCCGCCTTCTTCCGGTTTCGCCGTCAGCGAATACACTAGCCCCTTCAATTCCTCTTCCGGGCGCGGCGCGGTCAGAAGCGAAATCACCACCGTCAACGTAAAGCACCCCACCCACGCGAAAATTGCCGTCCAGAAATTCTGCGCCATCTCACTCGGATAAACGTGCAGAATCGGTCCCAGGTATCCGCCCTTCACTCCCGCCACCGCTCCCGCCGGCAGCGTCAATCCGTAATGCGTCGCTGCCGCCACCGTTCCTCCCAGCAATCCCCAGAACGCACCATGCCCCGTCGTCCGTTTCCAAAACATCCCCAGCATGAACGTCGCAAACAGCGGTGCATTCACGAACGCAAACACCAATTGCAGCACGTCCAGGATATTGTTGAACTCCTTTGCCACAAACGCCGCAAGCAGCGAAATCGCCAGCCCAAACACCGTGGACGCGCGTCCCATCCACAAATAATGCTGATCGCTCGCCGTCTTGTTGATGTAGCTCTGGTAGATGTCGTACGTCCACACCGTATTGAACGCGGTCGTGTTTCCCGCCATGCCCGACATGAACGACGCGATCAGCGCGCAAAGTCCCAACCCCAGTAGTCCCGAAGGGAAATAACGCACCAGCATCATCGGCGTTGCCAGGTCGTAATCCAGCACCACTTTTCCATCCGCCGTCACCGGCTTGCCCGCGGCGTCATACTTCGGCGGAATAATCCCTTTCCCGCCCGTAAAAAACGAATCTTGCGCCGCGCTTCCCTCCACCACGCTCTCTTGCGCCACTGCGCCGTGCAGTTTGGGACTTGTCGCCACTCCCGCAATCATCCCTGGCAATATCACCAGGAACGGGAAAACCATCTTCGGAAACGCCGCGATCACCGGCGTTCGCCTTGCCGCCGTCATCGAATCCGCCGCCATCGCCCGCTGCACCACCAGAAAATCCGTGCACCAGTATCCGAACGAGAGCACAAACGCCAGCCCCATCAGCATCCCGAACCATTCCACTCCCATCGGGTTCGCGTTCGAATGCCCCATGTATTTCCACGAATGCACCATCGCATCGTTGGCGATCCGCGCCTTCAATCCGTCCCAGCCGCCCACATCCCGCAGCCCCAGGTACACCAGTGGAATGAATCCCATCACGATCAGAAAAAACTGCAGCACTTCGTTGTAAATTGCTGAGGTAAGTCCGCCCAGAAACGTATAAGCCAGCACAATCAGCGCCGAAATCAGGATCGCCGCCGTGAAATTCCATCCCAGCAAAAGCTGCAGCAGCTTGCCCATCGCATACATCGAAACGCCCGAAGAAAAAACCGTCATCACCGCGAACGAAATGGCGTTGAACCCGCGCGTCTTCTCGTCAAACCGCAATTTTAGGTATTCTGGCACCGACCGCGCCCGCGACCCGTAATAAAACGGCATCATGAAAACCCCGACAAACAGCATCGCGGGGACCGCGCCGATCCAGTAAAAATGCGAAGTTGAAATCCCGTATTTCGCCCCGCTCGCCCCCATCCCGATCACTTCCTGCGCGCCCAGATTCGCCGAAAGAAACGCCAGCCCCGCAATCCACGCCGGAATCGACCGCCCGGAAAGGAAAAAATCCGTGCTCGTCTTCATGTACTTCTTCAGCACAAACCCGATGCCCAGCACGAATGCGAAATACAGCAGGATAATCGCGTAGTCGATCAAATGGGGTTCTGGTCGCACGTAAGATCCTTTCAATGCCGCCTGCGTCTGGTCAATCCAACGCTGCAATTGCACAAAACGCGAACTGTGGCGCATCTAAAATGGCCCGACTCACTATCTTTCGCAAGTCCCATTCCATCCGGCCGGCGCCTGTTTCATACATCGCAAAGTTCAACCGCTTCCGCCAGCGACCGCAGCGGCTCCCGCTCCGGAATAAATTCGTGCGCCACATAACCCGCATAGTTCGTCCCCGCGATCCCCCGCATCACTCCAGCCCAATTCACCTCTTGCGTGTCGTCCAGTTCATGCCGTCCCGGTACACCACCGGTATGAAAGTGCCCCAGCCACTGAATATTTTCCTTGATCGTCCGGATCAGATCGCCCTCCATGATCTGCATGTGATAAATGTCATAGAGCAGTTTCACCCGCGGCGAATTCACCGCCTCCATCACGCGCACTCCCCAGGCCGTGTGGTCGCACATGTAATCCTGGTGATCCACCTTGCTGTTCAAAAGTTCCATGCAAATCGTCACCCCGTGGTCCTCCGCGATCTTCTTCACCCGATTCAGTCCCGCAATCGTATTCTTCCCGCCTTCCAAGTCCGACATCCCTCCCCGGTTCCCCGAAAACGTAATCACATTCGCCACGCCCAGCTTCGCCGCCCGCGGCAGGCTTTTCCGCAATGCCGACTCAATCTTCGCGTGATTCTCCACCCGGTTCAGCCCGCTCCGGATCTCTCCTCCTCCGCCATACCCCATGCTGCACACCAGGCCATACCTCCGCGGCACTTCCCACTCACCTTCGTTCAACAGGTCAATGGCCTGCAAACCCATCGCCGCTCCCTTTTCGCACAACTCCTCCAGCGGAATCTTCTCGTAACACCACCGCGAGACCGATTGTCGGATCCGCCCCTTGCGTGTCGAAGTTTTCAGTTGTCCCGCGGAAGTTAAAAGAGGAGCAGCAGCCAGGGAAGCGCCGGCCAATTCCGAAGCAACCTGCCGGATCATCCCGCGCCTGGAAATTCGCGTCATCTCGATGGGAAAGTCTATGCGAAAACCCAGAATCCGGCGAGCAATGGAATCGCCAACCTGCCACTTTGGGTTCCGCTCCGATTCCGGTTAAAATCGAATTTCGAAATCTTTTGAACAAGGCCCTGGTAACCCCGATGATTCCCGAAACCCCGGTTCCCTCCAAGTCCCCCTTCAAGAATCCCTTTCTCTATTCTTCCATTGTGATTCTTGGCGTGCTTCTCTACGTCTCTTACATTCTTTATGCCCGCTACGAATCCAACCGGCAGTACCAGCGCAAAATGGAAGAGCGCCAGGCCCAGCAGCGCCGCGAAGAAGATCGCATCGCCGTCGAACAACTCGGCGGCTCCGAACTCGCCATCCGCGGCCTCTACGTTTCCCCTCGCTCCATCCGCCCCGGCGAAACCGCCCAACTCTGCTACGACGTCGCCAACGCCAAGACCGTCACTCTCGATCCTCCCTCCGGCGCAGTCTGGCCCTCCCACACACGCTGTCTGAATATCTCCCCCCGCAAAACCACCTCCTACACCCTCTCTATTAAGGATGCCGCCGGAAAATCTGTCTCCCAAACCGTCGAACTGGTCGTCCGTTAAATCCCTTAAATCAAGTCTATCTTGCTGAAAAACAAATGGTTAGCTGCAATCCAGCCTCCCTCCACTCCCTTTCCCCCTTGTCTCCGCATTTCTCCCCCATCTATAATGTTCCGTGCGGAGTCCGGCCTGGCCGGATTCCGCATCCTTTTTCTCTGACGCGGAAAACTATGTCTGACCCTCTCGCCAAAATTAAGAAGAAGCTCCAGGAGGAAATTGATTCCCTGGAGCACGAGCTCAACGTCGACCTCCCCAAGGAAATTGCTATCGCGCGCGCGCATGGCGACCTCTCTGAAAACGCCGAGTACAAATACGCCAAAGAGCGCCAGGGCTTCGTAAACGCCAAAATCGGCCACCTCAAAAAGCGCATGGGCGACCTCGGCATGCTCAACCTCACCAATATTCCGAAAGACCGCTCCGGCTACGGCTCCCGCATCATCGTGATGGACATCCAGAAGAGCCTGGAAATCGAATACAAGCTCGTCAGCAGCGAGGAAGCCGATGTAGAAAAGGGAATGATCTCCACCACTTCGCCCATCGGCCGCGCCCTCCTCAATCGCAAGGTCGGCGATGAAGTCCAGGTGCTCACTCCCGCCGGCAAGAAGGAATTCGAAATCGTCCGCCTTTTCACCATTCACGAAGAGGCTTAGAATAGTCCGGCTGCCCAGGGGGCGGCGAGGTGCCATGCTTTATTGGGGTTCGGGTCCGGCTCTTGGATTACTCACCTGTCTTGGCTACGGTGTTTTTCTGCTCGGATCGCTTTATCTCTGGCGCTACCGCGAAGAACTCTCCCTCTGGATGGAAAATGAATTCTCTGCTTTCCGACGCAATCTCTCCCGCTACGAATCCGTCGGCCCCTTCTACCTCCCTCGCACCGAATCGCGCCTCCGCGTAATTCCCGCCGGCTTCCTCCACTCCGTCAGCCGCCTTCCCCAGCGCCGCTTCTCCCTCGGCGCCTTCCTCCTCATGCTCGGCCTCCTCCTCTTCACCCTCGACTTCTTCATCTAGTGCCCTGTCGTCAGTCTATTTCTTACAATTCTGCGTACCACCCGTTTCCTGATTGCTGCTATCTGCCCCCTGATCGCCTCTTACCGATTACTGATTACTGATTACGAAACGCGTTCACCGATTATCGCCCTTCGCATCTCTGCTATTCTTCTCTCCATGCAACCTTCTCTCATCGTTCACGGCGGCGCCTGGGACATTCCCGATGACGCCGTCGACGCCTGCAAATCAGGCTGCCTTCGCGCTCTCCACGCCGGCTGGCGCATTCTCGAAAACGGCGGCTCAGCGCTCGACGCCATCGAAGCCGCCATCATCATCCTCGAAGACGACCCCGTCTTCGACTCCGGTTTCGGCTCCCATCTCACGCTCGATGGTCACGTCGAATGCGACGCCATCGTCATGGACGCCGCCACGCTCCGCGCCGGCTCCGTCGCCGGTCTCCGCCGCGTCAAAAATCCCATCCAGGCTGCCCGCGCCGTCCTCGAAAAGTGTCCCCACATGATGCTCGTCTCCGAAGGCGCCGAACACTTCGCGGCTTCCCAAGGCGTCACACTCTGTGACCCCGAAGACCTAATCTCTCCCGCCGAACGCGAAGCCTGGCTCCGCTGCAGCAGGGATTCCCACGCCGCCGAAAATCATCGCGGCCACGAGCAGGGAACTGTCGGCGCCGTTGCACTCGATCGGCAAGGCCGCCTCTTCGCCGCCACGTCCACCGGCGGCACCTGTTGCAAACTCCCCGGCCGCGTCGGCGATTCGCCTCTGATTGGTTGTGGTTGTTACGCGGACATCGAAACCGGAGGTGTCTCTTCCACCGGCTACGGCGAAGCCATCATGCGCGTGGTGATGGCCAAAACTGCCGCCGATTTTCTCCGCCCCGCCAACTCCACGCCCGCACGCGCCGCGCAAGCCGCCATCCAACTCCTTCAGAATCGCGGCAAGGGCACCGGCGGCCTGATCCTGCTCGACAAAAATGGCAATCCTGGTTTCGCTTTTAATACCCCGCGCATGGCCTTCGGCTACGTCAACTCCGAATCAGATTTCTTTACTTCCGTCTGATCCCGCCATCCTCTTCGCCGAATCCGAAACATAGTACGGCGAAGCAATTGTGTAAATCTGCTTGCTGCCTCTTGCCAGCAGCACCCACTCCAGCAGCCGCGCTCTCTGGTTATGCAGAAAATATTCGTACCAGCGGTCCTCCACAAATTCCGGAATCACCACCGCGATCTTCCGCTCTGGAAATTTCTCCGCCAGCTTCAATACGTGTTCCACAATCGGCACCACGATAAATCGGTAAGGCGAAGGCAGCATCACCAGTTCCGGAGGCTCCATGCCGGCGTCTCGATAAGGCTTCACCACGTAGCGCTCCCAGTCCTCCCGCAGCAGCGCGGCGTGCTCCCCCGGTTCCACATGAACCGCCGTCACACTCGGCGACAATCGTGCCGCAAACTCCAGCCCTTGCTTTGTGATCGCGCTCCAACGGTCGACGGGAATCACCACAAGTGGCGGCAACTCCCGCATCGGAGGCTGCACAGCGTCCAGGGTCCGTGTAGCCATCGCCACATTGTGGTAATGCGCCCGCACTTTGTGGAACGCCACAATCGTCAGCGGTATAAACAGCAGCGTCAGCCACGCTCCCTCTTCAAACTTCGCCACCAGCACCACCATCACCGTTATGCCGGTCACCACGGCGCCCAGCCCGTTTACCAGCGCGAATTTCTCCCAGTGCGGTCCCCGTGATTTCCACCAGTGCCGCACCATCCCCGCCTGCGACAGTGTGAACGCCAGAAACGCCCCCACCGCGTACAGCGGAATCAACCGGTCCGTGACTCCGCCAAAAAGAAACAGCAGCGCCCCCGCCAGAATCGCCAGCACCACGATTCCCTGCGTGTACACCAGCCTCCGCCCGCGCTGCGCGAATCCGTGCGGCAGGTAATTGTTCTGTGATATCGCCCGGCACAGCCGCGGAAAATCCGCGAACGCCGTATTCGCCGAAAGCGAAAGCACCAGCAGGATCGATCCGATCGACACGTAATAAAACACGCCCTTGCCGAACACCGCCGCAATCAAAAGCGAAAGTACGCTCTGGTATCCCGGCTGCCCCGGATCCGTCGCCACAATCCCGTAAACTTTCACCAGGTACGAAATTCCCGCCAGCAGCACGCCCAGAATTCCGATAATGATTGTCAACGTCAGTTGCGCATTCTTCACTCGCGGCTCGCGGAACGCCCTAACTCCGTTGCTCACCGCCTCCACTCCCGTCAGCGCCGTGCACCCGCTCGCGAACACGCGCAACAACAGCCAGTAGGTCACTCCATGCAGCGCCGCCGGCGGCACAGGCAACGGATTCACGGGCGCCGGATGTCCGCCGCTAAGCATCGTGCGCACCACTCCCCAGCCAATCGTGATCGCCAGGCATCCCACAAATAGATAAGTAGGGAACAAAAACGCGAATCCCGCGTCTTTCACTCCGCGCAGATTCACGATCGTGATCGCCAGCAGGATCCCCAGGCACAATAGCATCGTGTGCGGCATCAGCTTCGGCACCGCCGAAATCAGCGCGCCGACTCCCGCCGAGATTCCCACCGCTGCCGTCAATATGTAATCCGCCAGCAGCGCCGCCGCGGCCAGCAATCCCCAGAACGAGCCCAGGTTGTACCGCGCCACCGTGTATGAACCGCCGCCGGTCGGGTACGCCTCGATCGTCTGCCGGTACGAAAAATAAACAATCACCAGCAGCGCGATAATCGCGGCGCTGATCGGCACGATAAATCGCACCCCCAACAGCCCCAGCGGTATTAACAGGCTCAGCGCCGCTTCCGGCCCATACGCCGCCGAACTCAGCGCGTCCAGCCCGAAAATCGGAATCCCTTCCGCCGGCCCGACCTGCTCCGCCCGCTCCTCTGAACTTTTCAGCGGCTTTCCAAAAATCAAGTTAACGATGTTCATAAATAGCTGCGTCGTCTCCCGCGAATCTCTTCCGCTCGCGCAAAAGCCGAACCTTCATTTCTCCCGAACCGCACTTTAATGTCAATCCGCTTTTCCCGTCCGATTAGTTCTTTGATTGCAGCCCGAGAATGTGGGCAGCCTCAGGTGTCTTCCATGAGCAGCCAAACAAAAAACTGGTCATCCTGAGAGCCGCGCCTTTTGCGGCTCGAAGGACCTCAACCGATCGTCCAAGCAGGATCAACGATGGGATCTCCTGGCCGCCACCGGGCAAAAGCTCTCCACGAAGTGCTTCCCCCCTGTTGACCCGCCTTCCAACTCTCTCTACCATTCTCTTATGTTCGCAAACGCTTATCTTCGTCGCCGCCTTCTGCAGCGTCTCGCATTCTCGGCCATGGCATTTCTCTTCGCCGCTCCGTTCACCCTCCCCGCCCAGACCGCCGATGACGTCATCAACGCCTACCTCAAAGCCCGCGGCGGCCTTGCAAAAATCAAATCCATCCAGTCCGAGCGCGTTTCCGGAACCATCTCCTTCGCTCCCGGCGTCGAAGGCCCCTTCTTCTTCGAACGCAAACGCCCTCTCAAGATGCACTCGGAAATCACCGTCAACGGCCAAAGCCTCATCCGCGTCTATGACGGCAAGTCCTCCGGCTGGATTTACAACCCCTTTGCGCCGAACGCCGCCGTCCTTCCCATGTCGCCCGCGGATATTTCCGGCATCGCCGGCGAAGCTGATTTCGAAGGCCCTTTCGTCGACTACAAAGCCAAAGGCAATCAGATCGAATACGCCGGCAAAGAACAGATCGACGGCAAAATCGTCCACAAGCTGAAACTCACCGATAAGCAGGGCGAATCCAGCTTCTTTTATTTTGATGCCTCCACCGGCTTAATCATGAAATGGCAGGGCATCCGCAAGGTAGGCGACAAAGTCCTTCCCTGGGAAAGCTATTTCCGTGATTTTCGCGAAGTCGACGGCCTGAAATACCCATTCCTCGTGGAATCGGCCGCCACGGATTCCGACCAGATCCAGAAAATCATCGCCACCAAAATTGAAACTAACATCCCCATCGACGACTCCCAATTCACCAAGCCCAAAGCCCCGGCGCCTCCCGCCGGCTCCGCGGACCAGCCCAAGCCAAACTGATTTTCCCCACGGCCAATCCACCTTATGTCCGTACCCAATTCATCTCCCCACGCCAACCCGCGCCTCGGCCTCTGCGCAGATTGTCTTCACGCTCGCGCCATCGAATCCAGCAAAGGCTCTCAATTCCTGCTTTGCCAGCTCTCCCAGTCCGACCCAACCTTCCCGAAATATCCACGGCTTCCCGTCCTGGCTTGCACGGGCTACTCCCCAAAGCCTCCATCCTGATCATCCATCCGCGCGTCCAATAGTTGTTCCCCATTCATATACATATCTAGTATACTCGGCCCAGGCACCCTCTCATGCCCCAGATCCCCCTCTTCCGCTCTCTCATCTTTACTTCATTACTTCTTTGCTTCGTTACTTCCTCTTCCGCTGACACCCTCAAAATCACCAGCACACCTCCCGGCGCAACCGTTGAACTCGATGGCATCACCCTCGGCGTCACCCCCTTCGAAAAAGATTTTCCCGGCGGCTACTTTCATCGCACGCACACTGCCCTTGGCCAGCGCCTCGAACATCCCATGATCGCCCGCCTCTCTTTGCCCGGTTACGCCACCCGCGAAATCGCTCTCACCGTCGGCCCGATGAACTGGATCGACCTCCACGGCCACAATCACGGCGAATACTGGCTCATCAAATCCGATCACTTCCACGCCGATCTCGAACTCATCTCCGCCGCCTTCACCGGCACGGTCGCCGCCGTCTCCGCTGCTCAACCTGCCGCCTTCCAACTCGATCTCTCCCTCGAAGAAATCGTCAAGCGCGCCAAACCCGCCGTCGTCTGCCTCAAGGGCCTCAACATCATCGGCTCCGGCTTTTTTGTTACCGCAACCGGCGTCATCGCCACCAACGCCCACGTCGCCCGCGGCGATTCCACTCTCCTCGCCCTGCTTCCAGACAACGTCCAGCTTCAGGCTCGTGTCGTCTATATCGACGCCGACCTCGACATCGCCCTCGTCAAAGCCGATCCTCCCTCCGCCGGTTACGCCTTCCCTTATCTAGTTCTAGCCGACGTCTCTTCCATCCAGCAGGGCGAATCCGTGCTCGCCGTCGGCAATCCTGGCGACGCCATGCTTTTCAGCGCTACAAAAGGAATCGTCAGCGCCGTCGGAAAATTTCCCTCCTTCGGCCCCGGCACCTGGATTCAAACCGATGCCCCCATCAATCCCGGAAATTCCGGTGGCCCGCTTTTGAACTCCCGCGGTCAGGTCGTCGGCCTCAACACCCTGAAAATCACAAAGAAAAACGTCACCGGCATCGGCTTCGCCCTCAGCTCCACCGATCTCCTCACCGTCCTGCATCGCTTCTATCCGGACGTTCCAAGCGCAACAGTTCGTGCCTCCGCTGACGTTCCCGCCGAATCCCCCGAGTCCGCCACCCCAACAACTCAGCTCGCCGAATCCTCCACTCCCTCCGCGCAGTCCCCAGTCTTATACGCCCCGCCCGAGGGCTACGGGCAACTCACCATCACTTCCGAACCCGACGCCGCAGAAATCTTCGTCGACGGAAAATTTCACGGCAATTCCCCCGCCACGCTGAAACTCCCTTCCGGCTCCCACGCCATCCTCCTCAAATCCCCCGGCCGCCCCGATTTCTCCCGCACCCTCGAACTCCCCAAATCCAGCAAGCTCAACCTCAAGGCAGTCTTCGACACTTCCGCGAATCCATAACCCACCTGTAGCTCAGGCCTTCAGGCCTGAGGCTTTCCGTCCCGCCGCCGAAAGCGTACCAATTCAGGGAAAACCTGTCCCAACCAGGCTGGTTCCGCCTGATCTCTCCTCATTGCCCCCACCCCGTCCCTGTGCTAGCATCCCCCCGTTAAGAAGAGCGGACCAGGGATTCACTCTTTTCTCCTTCGCCCCGCTTGCGGGACCCAGGTAGGGCCGCGCTCTCCTTCAAACCAAATCTCTCACCAGGCGCCGGCCCGCGCCTGTTTCTTCGCTTGGCGGACCATCGCCCGGTGACCTCGTTTGGTCACACCTTCGCGGAGGTCTGTCATGAAAATCTATCAAACCAAGGACATCAGAAACGTCGGCATTGTAGGCCACGGCGGCACCGGAAAAACGCAACTGGTGTCGTCGTTACTGTATTCCGCCGGAGTCACGCCACGCTTCGGCAAAGTTGCGGAAGGCTCCACCACCACCGACTGGGATGAAGAAGAAATCGCCCGCAAAATCTCCATTCAAACCGGCATCGCCAACGCCGAATGGCCCTGCACCCTCTGCGCCGGCAATACCGTCAAAATCAATTTTCTCGATCTCCCCGGCTACTCCACCTTTATCACCGAAACAAAAGCCTCGCTCATCGCCGCCGACGCCGCCCTCATCACCGTCGACGCCCACGTCGGCGCGCAAGTCACCACCGAAAAAGTCTGGGACTACTGCGCCGAATACGATATTCCCCGCGCCTTCGTCCTCACCTGGATGGATCGCGATCTCTCCAGTTTTGAGCGCTCCCTCGAATCCCTCGTGCAGGTTTTCGGCCGTACCGTCGTGCCGCTCCAGATGCCCGTCGGCGCCGAAAAAGGTTTCCGCGGCGTGATCGATCTCGTCTCCATGAAAGCCCACATGTATACGCCCGACGGCGATGGCAAGGCCACCATCGAAAATATTCCCGATGCTCTGAAGGACGAGGCCGAAGAAGCCCACGAGCGCCTGGTCGAAATGATTGCCGAGGGCGATGACGAGATGATGGAGGAATTTTTCCGCGAAGGCACCATTCCCATTCAGGACCTGATCCCCGCCGTCCGCAAAGCCATCGTCGCCGAAAAAATCGTCCCGGTCCTGATGATCTCTTCCACCCGCAACGTCGGAAATTCCAGCCTGCTTACTTTTCTCGCCGACGTTTTTCCGCATCCCGACGAGCACTCCCAGTTCGGCTTCAAGGAGCCCGGCGCCAAGGGCGACCGTATCGACCGCAAGTACGACGACGCCCAACCCCTCTCCGTTTTCGCCTTCAAAACCCTTGCTGACGCTTTCTCCGGCCGCATCAACTATTTCAAGGTGAAAAGCGGCGTCCTCAAAAACGACGCAACGCTGCAGAATTTCAATCGCAACATTCCAGAGCGCTTTCAGCACACCATGGTCGTGCAGGGCAAGCAGCTGACCGAAATTCAGGAACTCCACGCCGGCGACATCGGCGCCATCACTAAGCTGAAAGAAACCGTTACCGCTGACACTCTCGGCGACAAAGCCGCTCCCATCTATTACGCGCCAGCAAAACTCCCCGAGCCTTCCATCACTTTTGCCGTCGAGCCCAAAACCCGCGCCGACGAAGACAAAATCGGCCTCGCGATTCACAAAATCATGGAAGAAGATCCCGCGCTCCGTTTCTCACGCGATCCCCAAACCAAGGAATTCCTCCTCGCCGGCAATGGCCAGCAGCACATCGAAGTCGTTGTCGCAAAGATGCAGAAGCGCTACAACGTTAACCTCACGCTGAAGCCGCCCAAGGTTCCTTACCGCGAAACCATTCGTGGCAAGGCCGATGCCGAAGGCAAGCACAAGAAACAGTCCGGCGGCCACGGCCAGTTCGGCGTTTGCCGTGTCAAGTTCGAACCACTTGAGCGCGGCAAGGGCGTTGAATTCGTCGACGACGTTTTCGGCGGCGCCATCCCCAAAAACTGGATTCCCTCCGTCGAGCGCGGCATCCGCGAAGCGGCCGCTCGCGGCTTCCTCGCAGGGTTCCCAGTCACCGATTTCCGTGCCACCCTCTACGACGGCAAATACCACGATGTCGATTCTTCCGATATGGCCTTCCGGATCGCCGGCTCGCTGGCTTTCAAAGAAGCCATGAAGACGTCGCGGCCATCACTCCTCGAACCCGTAATGCACGTGGAAGTTTACGCCCCCGATCAATATTCCGGAGACCTCATGGGCGACCTAAGTTCTCGCCGCGGCCGCATCGAAGGCAGCGAATCCCGCGGCCACAATGTCATCGTCCGCGCTCAGGTCCCCTTCTCCGAAATGCTTTCCTACGCCACCGATCTCACTTCCATGACCCAAGGCCGCGCCACCTACTCCATGGAGTTTTCCCACTACGACTACGTCCCCGGTGATCAAGCCGACAAGGTAATCGCCGCACACAAAGCCCTCCACGGCGAAGCCCTCGTCGAAGAAGAAGCCTGATTTCTATTCTGATTCCGCTTGTAGGGGCACGATACATCGTGCCCCTCTTCGATTTCTCCGCGCCCTCTGTGCTCTTCCTCTGTGACCTCTGTGTGAAATCCGTTCTTCCATCCCTACGCAGGCAAAACCTTCCCCTTCGTCTCATGCCCAAACGGCAGCAACAGCAATCCCACCGCAAACGCAATTGCCGTATACGCCACCGGTTTCCCAATCGTATGGAAATGCGCCACGCCCGCACCAACTAAAAACGTAAATCCCGCCCCCGCAAATCTCCCCACCGAAGTCGCAAACGCAAACGCGCTTCCCCGGCACTCCGTCGGATACTGCTCCGGCAGCCACAGCGTATACATCGCAAAATTCGCGCCGCCCAGCCCCAAAAAGAACAGGCATACGATGAACCACTTCAGCGGATCCACCGGCAGATAAAACACGTACCCAAATCCAATCGCAATCGAAAAAAGCATGCACACGAAATAAAGTCCCAGCGTCACGCGCCGCCCCAGCCATTCCCCCAGCGGCGGCAGCACAATGCACCCGAGAATCGTCGCCACGGAAAGCAGCATTGTCGCCAGCGAAATCAAGTGCGGCAAGTTCACTCCCTGAATCTTGTTCCGGTTCACAATGTCCGTGATCGCCGCCGGCACGTACACCGACCCCGCCCACAACCCGATGATCGACACCAACACGTACAGCGAATTCATAATTGTCCGTTTGCGAAACTCCGCCGAAAACAGAACCGCCAGCGGCCGGAAAACCGACGCAGTTCGTACCGCTTCGGCTTTGCTCTCCCAGACCTTGGGCTCTTTCACTCCATACCGGATGAAGCTCACCAGCAGCGCCGGCAATCCTCCAATCGCAAACATCCAGCGCCATCCAAAGCGCGCCCCGATCTGGTAATTCGCCAGCGCCGCCAGAAAAAATCCCACGTAATATCCCGTGTGCATCCAGCCCGCGGCCATCTTGCGCCGGTCTTCCGGCCACTCTTCCGCAACAAACGTTCCGCCCATCGCCCATTCGCCGCCAATCCCAATTCCCGCCAGGAACCGGAAGATCGCCAGTTGCCAAACCCGCGTGCTGATGCAGCACAAGAAGGTGAAGAGCGAATACCATAGAATCGTTAGCATCAGCGTTCGCACGCGTCCGTACTTGTCCGCGACCGGTCCCCACAGAAACGCGCAGCCCCAGCCGATCAGGAAGAGCGCAAACAGCAATCCGCCATAGTAACCGACGCCGCCCAAATCGCTGCGCAATCCGGAGCGTGGCAGAAGTTCCTTCAGCGCAGGCACCATCACCAGCGCGAAAATGTAGGAATCCATTCCGTCCAGCGCCCATCCGCCCCAGGAGGCGAAAAATCCGCGCCATTGATTTTTTGAAAGAGGTGTACGTGTCGGCTCAGGCATAGGTTGGCCAGACGCACACTATCCAGTTCCGGGCTTTTCGGCAAGAATTTTTTGTACTGGGCGCCCGAGAGGCGTAGTGGCTACTGTTGGCGGCGGATCGGAGAGTATTTTTGCGGACGGCTTGGAACGCGCACGGGCGCGGGAACGGGAGAGAGTGGCGGCGGAAACGCGCGGGCAATCTTATCGAGAATCTCGCGCAATCGCTGGGCCAGGGTTTTCATCAGTTCACGATTCCTTGAATCACAATTCATTCGCGAAGCTTTTTACAAAAAATCCGACTGTTTCAGCTGACCGGCACTTCCGCCGAAACCTGCCATTCTTTTTCTTCCGGCAGCAGCGACTTCACGATGTCTTCCAACTCGTGCGAACTCTTCACGTGATCGGGATAATTGTACGCCGAAAGATCGAAGCTCAGCCCGTATTTCGCGCGCACATCCTGCAAGCCTTCCTGCAGGCGCAGCGCGATGCGCTTGGCATTCAGCGTGTCCGTTTCCGGCAGCACGATCCCAAACAGCCCGTCGGCCAGGTGATAGATGGAGTCCGTCGGCCGCAGCCTCTTGGCCATGGCCTTGGCCGCGTCGCTGAACGCGCCTTTTTCGTCTTTCACCGTGGCGCGGGATCCCGGATTCGCTTTCGCAAGCACGAGGCTCATGTTTTTCTCCATCGTAAGGGCGCGGCGGAATTCCATGCTCAGGCGATCCCAGAAATGATTCTGGTCCGGCATGGAGTTAAGCAAATCGGCGCTGGCCTGAATCTGCAGCGTCACGTTGCGCTCCAGTTCGGTCAGCAGGTGCTGCTTCAGCTTGGTGAAGGTGCGCTGCCGGTCGAACAGGTAGCCGACAAAGAGCAGCGTCAGCCCGCAAAATCCGAAAAACGCCACCCGCATCGTCCACTTGGTGTTTTCATCGGCATAGGCATGCTCGAACACCAGCGGATACATGAACGCGGCCAGCCCGCCGGCAAGAATCAGCACAAACACGGCGGAAAGAATGGTCAGCTGCAGATTGCGCCGTTCAAGGCGGTCCAGCTCCTGGCGATCAATCGTGGCCATCGGTGCACCTGCAAATAAGGGGCGACATTCCCGCCCAGTTCGGCGGGTTCCCAGCCCTTGCCGGGATTCTCCTAGGTTCCGTTTTGGGAAGGGGATGCGCAATAGCCGCGCAGTACCACCGTGATGTAACAGGCATGGGGGAGAAAGTGGCGAGTGGCGGGTGACGAGTGGCGAGAATCGTGGCCCGCGAGGCTTTGCGATCCGGCCCCTTTTTTTTGTAGGGGATGGGTTTGCCCATCCCGATCTTTGCTTTTGTAGCGGCCGCCGCCTGCCCTGAGCGCAGCCGAAGGGTCCGAGGCGGGCAGGCGAGCCGCGAGAAAATGCAAAATATCAGGGGAAAAATCAAAAATGTCGGCGCGCCGACATTTTCCACAGGGGGATGGTGGTAGGAGAGGCCGCGGAAAAGAGATTTGGTTAGACACACCCCCTACCCCCCTCTTTTTGCGTATGTAGGGGAAACAAAGGACATACGCGGCTGGTTTTCGGATGTAGGGGAAATAAAGGAGATAGAAAAAGTGGCGAGTGGTGAGTGACCCGCCTCCGCTGAAGCTGCGGCGGGCGGGCGAGTGGCGAGTACCGGAGGGAGAGAGAATGACAGAGAGAAAATTGGCGCGATCGGTCGGCTACGTAGGTGGCAAGCCGGTAACTCCCCCTCCCCCCTGTTTTTCGTAAGTGGCCGAAACAATGGAGTTGAAGTCGTTTGTTTTGTATCAGTTTATAAGTGGCGGAAACACTGGACTTAGCTGCGAGGCTTTTTGGGACGGGAAGATGCGCGGCGTGTAGACAGACTGCTCCCCGCGCGAACATGAGTCATTGTCTCGCGTTAGTAACAACTGGTCAATAGTATTCTGTAGTACTGGGACGATTTTTCGCTGAAAGAGTAACGAGCGGAGATCGGAAGTTGAAAGTCAAAAGCTGAAGGTTGAAGGTTTAGAAAAAAAGGAAGGGCCAAGCCTCTTCCCGATTCACAAATATTCTTCGACGAAGACACGTAGAGCCTGGACGCTCGTAAACGCGGCGTAGCGCTGAAAATCATCCTTTTTTCTCTTGTCGGCAAAATCACATACTGCCTTCATAGAAAAGGCTTTGGGCTGGGGGAGAGATGCTTCATTTGCAGCCGCGTATAGCCCGTAGGTCTCCATTTCAATCGCCAATACCTTTCTATTTTGTTTCACAATCTTCGACACTATCGAAGGATTAGCCAAAACTGCCGAACCTGAGGCCACAGGACCAATATGCATGCGTAGCACATTGTCGATCCTGGTCCCCTTCCAGTTTCTACGAATAGAGTCTAGCGCCTCCCCGTTTTGGCCTAGCAGGCCCAACTTGCCCCTAAGGAACGAATCGAGCGGTATTTGATGGGGGGCCTGTTGGAAAAAACCGCGTGATTTCGAGGTCACAAACTTTCCGCTTCCCCAGTCCCAGCTAGGATCTGCTACTATAACATCGCCGGTCTGGCACGCGCCTTTGATTCCTGCAGAAATTCCGACCATCGCAATATACTTCGGATGGAACGAAGATATTAATTTGATTGCTGTGATCGCTGTCGCGGTCATTCCCATCCGCGGCGCGGCCACCGCGATTACCTCACGTCGAAGCCCGTCTTTCTCAAACGCACCTTTGAAATAAGTGTAAGCGTCGGCGGGCTGGGAAAAACCTGACCAGCCCCACGGCACGTGTTCAAGCAGCGCCGCAAGCTCAGGTTCTTGTAGCCCTGTTACAACACCAAGATACGCACCATATTCCGGAATGGGGCGCGACCGCTCAGCGAGTACGATATACTCAACCTTACGCCTTAGTTGTTCAGCCCACTGCGTTGACGAAGCCTCATACTGAATAACCATCCACAGGTCTTCAGCAAATTGGTCTGCAAATTTCGTAAGAATGTCGGGAAAGGCAGTCAGGCCAACGATATGCTTTGGACGGAAGTATTGGGTGTCCCTATCCAGGATTTCCTTAAGGAGACCAATTCCTCCCTTAGGAGAGGGCGACTTATCTGGCCTTTCCGGCAGCGCGATGTCCAAAATTAACAGATCATACTCGGTTTCTTTTAGTAGACGCTTTGCATCGCTCGCACTAGGGGCCCGGTCGATGTTTTCAAGATCACATCCCTCAGCGTCCTGTAAGGCGTTCACAATATTCTTGAGCTTTCGATTGTCATCTTCAACCAGTAGTATTTTTAGCATGATGGTAGATTTGAGTTAATTAGCCTTTGCAACTCTTCTTTCCAGCGATGTATGGACGCGTGATAATACACACAACCTGAGTAGTTCGGGCTAAACAGGATGGTCAGCTCGCGGTCAAGGTCATCGAGCCCAATAGTTAGGGCACCCTTTCCGAAGGTTGTGAATTGGGTGACTACTATAACGGGAACCCTAATATCGAACCGTTCAAGCTGCTTTAGGAACTCCCGGCCACCGAAGTTATGGGTCTGTCCACCGGTATCGTCTGGAGTTGCGTCGAAATTTGGGAGCGTCATATCCAGTAAGACCAAGCTGGGTACACTTGCTCGGACATTTCTAATCCCACTCTGGAGGGATCGAGCTGTCCTAACCTCGACTTCCTCGAAATGCTCCTTTAGAAATGCACACAACTGCGTCAATTTGTTTCCATCATCTTCGATTACCAAGATGCTAAGCATCCTGCGACTTCCGATCACCGGCCATTGCGTCCCCAAAGTAAGGCAGACTGAATCGCACAAAGAATGTGTTACTGAGAAACCCGAACTCAGGTTGATTTGTAGGACTTCCTTCCCGCCGGAGGATATTTCTCAGTTTTTTTAGGCCGGTTCCCCCTTCTGACCGCACGGCCCTCAGATACCCCCCTTCACCTTGAGCAATTGTGTCCCTAATTTGGGACACACGATCCGTATCCCTAAACGTATAGGAATCCGAGGCGACCTCACTAATCACTTCGATTTCCAATTGCGCGTCACCTAATCGAGCGGACACTTTTACCCATGGATCCGACATGCCGGAGTGCTTCCTCACATTATCTAGCACGATGAAAAATATATCTGAAAATAGACCGAGGTGACCTAGGCGAAAGAGGTCTGGTGGCACCTCAATAGAAAGGTTGGGATTAAAGTCGCGATGAAGATTTCTGACTCCCCCCAGGCTGATCTCAACAATTTCTTCGAACGTAAAAGTGCTTTCGGTTAGCGGCTTTGGGACCCTGAACCAATCCTTGACTTGTTCAAGTGCCTGCTGGGCTTTTGTTTGTGCATTCACTATTGCACCGTCTAGCTCGTAGCTCATGAATGGCTCTTGCAGCTTCTTAAGATCAGTTCTAAATGTCTCGAAAAGCTGGGTCATTCCAGGCTTAACTTTTTCCTCGATAGTTTGCCGCACGTCCCTTAGGCGAAATTCGAGAACTTGCCAAAATAAATCTGCGCAAATGCTCAAGAAATCTTCAAAACTCGAGTTTGATTTTGAGATATCTGACGCAAGTGCCCGTACTGTGAGTGCGTTCAGCTGCATCTGAAAGAGTCCATGCGGCTTCTCAGCTGAGCGAATCTGAATATGGTCGTTCGCAATTTGATCCACAAAGCTATCAAATTCTTTCGAGAACTTTCGCATTTTGTTATCGATCTCATCAAATTCCACTGGCCACTCGCTCAGATGAGCCTCCCAATATTCATTTTCTTGATACTCATCTAACGGGCCTTCTCGTCGGGTAATAATTCGCTCTTCCTCAAGTGGAACTCGCAGTTGGCCCGCAAGTGCGCCGTGTCTAATTCTCATACTGAGGTAACAATCCAGGCCGTGAGACGGATTCGTTAAGCACTGTTGGAAAAAATCATTAACCATATTGACGAGCAGGTCGCTAGTCTCATTCTTCGGTAGGTGCAGGTATTCCTCAGAGACAGGAGTGCCTGTCAGCATGTCACGAATGGCGTTATCAATTCCGGCTCCGCCGGCGTCCAACCCGGCGCTCGAAAGCATTTGGTACCGGACAAAACTCTCCTTCAGGCTTTTTTCGGCCCAACGTCTGATCGCCAGCATGTCGACGAATATCTTGCTCTGCTCAACCTCCCGCACTCCCCGCCTCACCACGAGCTTACGGGTCAATTCACGAATCTCCATCTCATGCTCTTCGAGGTTTTCTGGGTCAATTTCGGCAAGTATCGCGCAGATCGCAAGCCGCTCTTCATCTAATTCGCGGGAAGAACTGAAGACAGTTGAAACTTGCATCACTTCGGGCACACATACATATTGCAGGTAGTAGATAAGAAAATTTCGTTCAAATTGTGAGACAAGCTCTTTAAGTTGGGAAGGCTTTTCGAGTCCGTGTGCTGTCAAAAAGTCTTCATACGCATAGTTTCTCTCGCTTTCAAAAGTCGTTTCGAAGTTTCTGGAATAAAGATCCAAGACGATGGGTGTTGATAGTTTCGAAGCGAGTCTGGCTCTAAGGGCCTTATTGAGGGAAGTCGCGCACTTCGCCAAGGGCATCACGGGAATTACATTCGAGTCAGAAATTGAAACTAGACACACATAGTCTATTACCTCTTCCACCTTCTCCAATTTGAACAGGCATTCCGCAATCCAGCGCTCAGCCAGGTGGTGGTAGCGGGAGGAATCCTGGGCCACCAGTTGCTTCGCGATCCTTAGTGCTTCATCGTTGCGGTCTGTAGCTACTGAATGTTCGATGAGAACTTCCTTGAACAATGCCGGGCTTATCGAAGTTTCCAATAGATTCTGAACGTTAGGGTCAGACACCATCCCGGCCCTCCACGCCTCAAACTCTAAAACTAGGTGAGCACCGTAGGCTGCGGTCAAAACCTCAGCATATTGGAGCCGATGGCCGGAAGGGACAAAACGGAGGAATCGTGGATCTAAGTACGGGCTTGATAGAAATGCAGCGAGTTGCTCGACGAAATTGGGGTGAGGATTGCTCGATATTTGGGGCCAAAAGAAAGCTTCAAATTGAGTCACGGAAGGGAGCGGGTAATTTAATATTAAACGAGCCCCCTCTAAACTTTTTTCTTCGAGGTCGCCCTTCTTTTCGATTACGGCTTTCAAGATTCTCGCAAATTTCCGTCCCAAGCCATTCGACTCAAACAGGGGCTGTTCCGAATCAATCTCAGTTATTGCCCCGTTGTACCAAAGGTGGATATCGTCAGGGTTTTCCTGCACTTGTCGTTCAATCTTGTTCTGCAGACCGGTAGAGTTCTGATGCAGAATCTCACAGTCAGTGTCGAGCGACCGCACTTTGCAGCGAGACAGGTGAGTAGATGGGTTATCGTCGGTGACGGAAAGTAGCTTATACAGTCTTTTATCCGACAAGGCGTCAGCCATCACGAACAGCGATGACCTGAACAAGCCGGCAAAGCTCTGTAATTCTCTGCTCAGAAATTTGACTGCCAGTTGAACGTAGCTTTCGTAATAATCAATCAGAGAATACGAGGCCTCATACCTTAGTATTGTTGAGAGGGCTGATTCGCTAAGTTCGCATTCATTTGTGAGCTTAAAGAGTAGATACGTACGAAACTCTTCGGGTACTTCCCAATCAACGGCCTTCTCCTTAGTGGTCTTCTTGTACTGAAACGGATTGACCGTACCTTCGTTTCGCCAGCTCGCATAATATCCAAGAAAAGAGATTAAACTTCCCTCGCTCCGCAATTTGCGCACAGACGCGAGATAGTTTTTTTGTGCTTCTAGGCCCTTGGCTAGCTGGAGAACTGCGATTCTAAGTTCCAAAAGCCAGAACGAGAAGCCAAATACTTCCTCGATTCGTGCTAGAGACTTCTCGCATTCATCGTACTTTCCTAGAAGGAGATAATTTTCAAGTAACTGCTTCATTCCAATAAATTCGTTTAGTGTGTTCGCTCTGTGGATAAACACAGCTGCTGCCCAGTCCAGTTCTCGATTGGTTGGGACCCTACTCATTAGTGGAGCAGAGGTTCTGAACGCCTTAAGACTCATGCCAAGCGAGGGTAGGAGTGGGTACCCCCGATACGGAAACATTGGGAGAGCTTCGACCAAGGAGGGAAAAATTGCCGGCTCCACCTGTTCCCGCAGTTGTGATACCAGCGTGTGTGGGGATCTAGTTCCGCGTAATAAGTTTCTAATATGGTTAGGGAGCTTACGCTTGGCTAGTTGATTCTTAAGATTCGACATTGGGCGCTGGTACCTACTTGGTAGACGATACCCGAATATTACTTTGACTAGTACCATACAGGGTAGCTAAACAGGGAACATTTCTCAAAGAAGAGCGGGAAGCGTCGTTCCTGCCGGTTGAAATCACCGGTGAGTGGGTTAGGGCGGGGAATAGGGATTGGGGGAAGGATTTTTTGGGGGGGGTGGTTTGCGCCGGGGCCCTTCGAGGGACGGAGATCAGTAATCAGCGACCAGTAATCAGGAAGCGAAGAGGAGGAGCGGTTCGGGGGTCGTGGTCCCGTCGAATGAGGTAGGACATTACGTGTTGCCACGGTCCCTCTCTTCATGGCCGATGTTCGCGCGGCGCGAACGGAAGAATAAAATCGGCCATCCCCCTCGGGATGACAGAGTAGAGGAAGAACCCACGTGCAACGGCGGCACGTGGGGCACCCGAAGAGTGGGGAGAAAGAACGGACCCACCCTTGCATAAACCAACCTCGCAAGGATGGGGCAACCGGCTCGTCGATCACATGCGGCACCGACGGAGCGGCAAGAGGCTGGCTTGAAAGACCAGCGCTACATTTCAGAACTAGGAATGGGAGAACAGGCGACATTGCACGGGTGTAGAATCGCCGGGTGGAATCCTTATTGGGTGTGCGTACATCTAATTAGGTGAAGTACGGGAACCGAGGGTAGTGATATGAAGAATGGAATTTTGGCACGAGCTGGACTGGTGGTTGTGGCGATTTTGGCGCTGGCGTGGTTGCCGCAGGTGGCGCTGGCTCAGCATGGAGGCGGCGGACACGGCGGAGGTGGAGGAGGTTTCCACGGAGGCGGTGGCGGCGGATTTCATGGTGGCGGAGGCGGGGGCGGATTTCATGGGGGCGGAGGAGGATTCTCCGGCGGGCACTCTGGAGTTGGCAGCGGCCGATCGTTTGGAGGCGGTGGATATCGCGGCGGATTTAATGGCGGGCGAGGATTTAGCAGCGGGCGGGGCTTCAATGGCGGCCGCGGATACTATGGTGGCCGTGGTTATGGATGGGGCGGCAGAGGCTGGGGCGGACGAGGCTGGGGCCGCGGATATGGTTATGGATACGGCTGGGGCGGCTGGGGCTGGGGATTTGGCTACGGCTGGCCGTATTGGGGATATGGCTGGGGATATCCGTATGGCTACTACGGCTACGGCTCCGGGTATTACGCGCCGTATTCTTACGATTATTCGCAGCCAAGCGATGGATATTCGGAGGATCACATAGGCGATTATCCGCCGGATCCATCGGACTACGACGACGGGCGGAACACCAACAACCGGCGGGCTCCCAATTATGGGCCGAATCCAAACTATGCGCCGAATCGCAACTATGCGCCCAACCAGCGGCCGCAATATAACAACGGGAACAGAAATCGTCCGCCGGCGGATCCGGATCAGCAACCGCAGACGCAGCCGAACCAGCTCGATCAAAACGGAGAGCCGGCGCCGCCGGCAAATCCAGCGGCTCCTGGCGCTACGGGCAACGTGAACTACAACCGTGGAGTCGCGGAGAATTTTCCGCCGCGGCCGCGGGTTCTTTCGGTTGACCCGATGGTGGCAACGCCTGCCGCTTACCGCGTGACGCGGCCAAACTCTGTGCGCACCGCGAACGGCGATAGCGCTGCCGCTCGTTCGAGTGCGCCGCTGCGCCCGGAAATGCAGCGCGCCATCGAACGCCTGCGCAACATGCCGCCGTTTGCCCGCGAACGCGAAATCGAGAGCGGCCGCTACCGCCAGTTTTCCGCGGAAGAGAAACAGACTTTGCGCAACGGCGAGTAAACGCTTGATTTCGGCGGCGCAGATCGCGACCGTCGGTAGCCGGACGGCGCAGAGCTAACCGCAATTAAAACCAAACAATGGAAATCTCCGGCGAGGAAACAATCGCGCCGGAGATTTTTATTTAACTAGTTATCGCCAGGCAGAGTTTGCAAAGAAACGGCGGCGTCCCCAACCGGAAGCAGGATCAGGACGCACTGCTTCATGTAGACAGAGCAACTGAGGGTGGCTTTCCGGATGATGCGGGCCGGCGTGTCGTCGGGAAAAGTCTGCGGATATTTTGCCGCGGCGATATCGGCGGTGGCGTTGCGCAGCTCATCGGCTCCGGAGATAAACGTAACATTATCTGCCTTGGAAGAATTTGTAAGGGAAACCACGAATTGCGCGGTGCGGGAATTGCCCTGGAGCTTTGTGTGGAAGGGAATGTTCAGCGTGCGCATGTCTGAAAGCCACATGGCTCCCTGAGAGCTTGCGGCCTGAATGCTGGAGCCGCCCTGAGGAAGCTTCAAATAATTCTTCAGGGACTCCCACTCCGCGCTGAGGGATTTATAGAGGTCCGATGAAGAAGTGGAAGGGATAGCCGCGAGCGCTCGGGCGCAGACGGAGGCGGCAGAGCGGGGTTCGCCAAGTTTTTGCAGCACCTCAACGAGGTGTTCGCCATGGGCAGGCGTTTGGGAGAGCTGCCACGCGGCTTCGAGATAGGGTTTCGCGGCGTGAAAATCCTGTGCGCGAAAATAAATCCACCCGAGCGTGTCCCAGGTTGCAGCCAGCGGAGGCATCATCTGAAAGTCGGCAGCCTCGGTGTCTTCGGGGGAAATGTCCAGGGTTTTCCCGGCCATGTCGCGCACTGAGCGTTTGGAGTACTCGAGAGCTTCCTTTGGGTGCATGCCCGCTTCCTCGAGCTCCCAGGCGACATCATTCAACAAAATCGGGTCGGGATTGTCGGCCAGCGATTCCTGAAAGTATTTGTAAGCCTTCTCGGAATCTTTCATGGCGAGGTAGGTCCTGCCGAACAAATAGCTCAGATTCGGCGAAGCGCCGGGAAGCCGAGCCTTTGTCTTATCGAGGAAAGCGAGTGCTTTGTCCGGTTGCTTGTCATGGAGATACGCCTGCACCAGCATTCCGCGGAATTGCTCATTATCCGGGTTCGCCTCGGCAAGTTTCTCGAGGTTCTCAATGAATTGTCCCGGAGTATTCAGACGGCCGCCCAGTATGCCCCCGGTGTCCGGGGTGGCACCGGAGTTCGCGGGGAAATCCCCTTTCACAAAAATATAACGCGAGGGAGTTTCCCGGACGATTCTCGAAAAATCATCGAAAGTGCGGCGGCGTTCGCCGGAGATTTCCCGCTTGAATAATTGCAGGCGAAGCGTGCCGTGAACCACGTTTGGGGGGCCGGCGGAATATTTCGCGGTGAACGACGCGAATTCGTTGGCGCGTTCCACGGGATCCGGAAGCACGGCGGTGAAGCCCTGGGGAAGCGCGATGGTGGAACTGTAGGTGATGTCTTGCCGGGACCCCAAGGGCAGATCGTCCTTGGATGATTTTTTGTTCCTCGGTCAACTCGGGCAAGAACAGGAATGGCACGCCGAGGACGATGCGCCGGTTTTTCCAATCGGGAAAATCCGTGCGGTGGTAATGAAAAACAAGCTGGAACGTCTTTGCGGTGTCTTCGGGTTGCGTGACGGAGACCTCGCTGACGGTGCCGGCGTATCCCATGTGGCCGGCAATCTTCTGGGTAAGCTCCCGCCAGTCGTTTTGCGGAGTCGCCCGGTAGGCAGTTCGCAAGGCGAGTTCTCCGTCCCCATGCTCCTCCAGGAAAAATTTCGCGTCCAGGGTGCCGGAGGAATCCAACGTGCCTTCGATTTGAACCAATTCCGAATTCATGAGCAGCGGATCCGCGGGGGTTTGATCCAGATGGGCCGGCGCGTTCGCGGGGATCACCAGCGCCTCGCGGTCGCGCAGCGTGCTGACCAGCAAGCCGTATGGAGCCACTTCCGGAGTGGTGTCGAGGAACAGGAAAGAGTGGCCGCGAGGAATGGCGGTGATGACGTGGTCAAACACATCGGGCGAAGGAAATGCCGGGTCCAGGCGAAATTTCGAGCTGATCAGCGCCGGATAGGCGGCAATCCCCGCTGACTGAAGCAGGGCAGCGAAAAGTGTGTGTTTGTCCTTGCAGTCTCCATAGCGATTGACCAGGACATCAGAGGCGCTGTGCGGGGTATAGCGGCCCGTGCCAAGGTCCACACCGATGTAGCGGAAGCGTGTGGAGACAAAATCATAGATGGCGCGAATCTTTTCGTCTTCGGAGGACTTGCCCTTGGTGATCTCCTCGGCACGCGCGCGAATTTCCGGCGTGACAGCAAGCTTCGGCTGCTGCAGGGAGTTGTACCAGGCGCCCACACTCTCCCAGGAGGGAAATGAGGAGATTCGGATCTCAGGGGGTTCGGCCCCGTGAAAATTCCTCTCCCACGCGGGAATTTTCGAGGTTTCCGGTTTTTGCAGCGAGGAATGCTCGAACGAATAAAAGGTGCGTCCACCGTCGTTCCAGGTTTTCGGGTCCAAATGGCCCGAGCGGACTTTTACGGGAACCGCCGCGGGAACTGAAATCTCGAGCGTTTGCTTGAGGCAAATTCCATCATTGAAGAAACTGGTGTCAAACCAGAAAAATCCCGGAGCGATGGGATCGTGGATCGTCCAGCGAAATTTGTATTCGAGGGTGTCTCCCGTGGAGAGCGATTTGATGGCGACGTGCTTTTCGCGCTGATCCGTATACATGGGAGCCTGGCGGCTTACGGCGGAGTCCAGCTCCTGCACATCGGAAGGAGGAGTGTCCACAACCGAGCCATCGGATTTCAGCACCCTGACGTAAACCACATCGAGAGATTCGAAGGCTGAATTGTAGGGATAGACAAGAAGGCCAAGTTCGCGAACCGCGGATTCGGATTGGACTTTAACGCGGACCGAAAGTTCCCGCTGCCCCTTGCCGTCCGCTTCGAAGCGAAGCTTCTCGTGGATCTGTTCATAGATATACGGCTCTTTGCTGTAATCCGCAGCGGCTGAATGGGCCGGGGCAGATGGCTGAGGCGGGGAGGCCGGGGCCGAGGATTGAGCGCAGAGACAAAAGGAATCCAAAAGGAAAAACAAGATGAGGCAAAGCCACCGGCTCGCGCGCATTCAGGGTTGTCTCCGGAAATCTTTCCCGATAGTAACGCAGAAACTACGTTCAACGTAATCAGAGTTACCGCCGGTTGCGACGGGAGCGATATCTCCGCGGTACGGAACGGGTACTTGACAAGTCGGTTAGTATGCTCGTAGGCTCGAGGTGCGATGGAGCTGGAAGCTTCCCTCTCTTGGCTGGCGATGACCATGACGCCGGGCATAGCGGCCCGGCTGTCCGCGCGATTGCTGCGCGAATTTGGAACGCCGGAGGGCGTGTTCCGGGCAAGCTTGACCGCGCTGGAGGCATGCAACCTGCCGGCACCGGTGGCGCAGGCGATCTTCAAGAAGCAGAATTTCTGGCGGGCGGAAAAAGAACTGGCGGCGCTGCGGGCGGTGGGCGCGAAGCTGATCCACTGGGCGGAGCCCGAGTACCCTCAGACACTCCTGCAGATTTACGATCCACCGGTGATGCTCTACGTCCGCGGCGATGCGCAGATCCTGAATGAACCGACCATTAGCATTGTGGGGACGCGGCGGCCGACCGCATATGGAACACAGATGGCCGAGCGGCTGGCGCGAGAACTGGCGAAGCGCGGGCTGGTGATTGTCAGCGGGCTGGCGCGGGGAGTGGACGCGCTGGCGCACCAGGGAACGATGGCGGTGGGCGGCCGGGCCATCGGCGTGATCGGAACGGGAATTGATGTCTGCTACCCGAAAGAGAACAAAAAACTCTACGAAAAGGTGCTGGAGCGGGGAGCGATCCTGAGCGAACTACCGCTGGGCAGCCCGCCGGTGCCGGAAAATTTTCCGGTGCGCAACCGGATTATTGCGGGCATGCCCCTGGGTGTGGTGATAGTCGAGGGCAAGCAGTACAGCGGATCACTGATCACTGCGCGGTTGGCAATGGAGTTTGGGAGGGAGGTGTTCGGCGTGCCGGGCAATGTGACGCAGGAGATGAGCTTCGCGCCGAACCAATTGATCAAGCAGGGAGCTAAATTGGTGACCAGCGCCGAAGATGTGATCGAAGAGCTGCCGACGCCGATTCGGGCGGTTTTAGTGCGGGCGGAAGAGATGGAATCGGAACAACGGAATCTGATGGCGGAAGACGGGCTAAGTGCTTCTCAAAAAACGATTTATGAGCTATTGAACGTGGAAGAGCCGCGACCGATTGACGACCTCGTGGAGACCAGCGGGTTGAATTCGAGCGTAGTTCTGGCTACGCTATTTGACTTGGAGATGAAAGGGATGGTTCGGCAGATCCCCGGAAAACAGTTCAGCAAAGTGTTGTTGTAAACGCGGGAGTTAGCGCGCAATCCGCGGAAGAATGCACCCAAAGGGCCTTTGAGAGCATCAGTTGCAAGCGTAAGAGTGCAGCGGGCAGGCGATATATAAGGTAGCGAGAAGGACACAGACCGCCCCGGTAAGCCTACCAAACGCAGCCTCACAGGTTACAAAGGAACTCATGGCACGTTCATTGGTTATCGTCGAGTCGCCGGCAAAGGCGAAGACGATCAATAAATATCTCGGAAAGAATTACACGGTGAAGGCTTCGATCGGCCACGTGATGGACCTGCCGACGAAGACGATCGGGATTCGTCTGCCCATCAGCGACGACGAAATTAACGCCAAGAAGAAAAAGAAGAAGAGCAAGCGCGGGGGGAAGTCCGCGGCGCCAAAGCCGCCGTTGAAGCCGATCTATCTGGACGACGCCAAGATTTTCGAGCCGACACTGCAGGTGATCCCCGGCAAGGGAAAAGTGATTAACGATCTGCGGAAGAGCGCGGCGAGTGCGGACGCCGTTTATCTGGCGGGCGACCCGGACCGCGAAGGCGAGGCGATTTCCGCGCACCTGGCGATGGTGCTATCGAAGCCGGCAAAGTTTCTGATTCCGGAAGACGAAGAGGATACGAAGAACGGGAAGAAGGACGCGGAAAAAGAAGCAAAGGAAGCGGAAGCCGCGGCAGCAGCCGGGAAAAAAGGCAAAGGAAAATTTGCGAAGAAGCCGGTGGAGAAGGACAAGATCGAAATCGAGCCGATCGATCCGAAGAAAATCTTCCGGGTAACGTTCAACGAGATTACGCCCAAGGCGATTCGAGCGGCGTTTGAGAAGCCGCGGCAGGTGGATGCGCAACTGGTGGACGCGCAGCAGGCGCGGCGAGTGCTGGACCGGATCGTGGGCTACAAGATTTCGCCGCTGCTGTGGGACAAGGTGCGGCGCGGGCTTAGCGCGGGGCGCGTGCAGACCGTGGCGCTGCGGCTGATTGTGGAGCGTGAGCAGGCGATTCGCGCGTTTGTGCCGCAGGAATACTGGACCATCCACGCCATGCTGGACGCGGGAGAGCCGCCGATCTTCGAGGCGCGGCTGACGAAGAAAAAGGGCGAGGACATTGAGGTAACGAACCAGGAAGCGGCGGAGGCGATTGTCGCCGCGGTGAGCAAGGCGAAGTGGGAAGTGGCGAGCGTCACGCTAAAGGAAAAGCGCAGAAACGCTCCGCCGCCGTTTACGACTTCGAAGCTGCAGCAGGCGGCGTACAACCGGTTGCGGTACACAGCCAAGCGCACGATGGCGCTGGCGCAGCGGTTGTATGAAGGCGTGGAAATGGGTGAAGAAGGTTCCGTGGCGCTGATTACGTATATGCGCACGGATTCGGTACAGGTATCGAATGACGCGCTCGAGCAGGTGCGGAGTCTGATTCCAGAACGGTTCGGCAGCGCATACCTGCCGGAGAAGCCGAATTTCTACAAATCGAAGAAGGATGCGCAGGGAGCGCACGAAGCGATTCGTCCGACGGATGTTTCGCGGACGCCGGAAGACGTGCGGAAGTATCTGCAAGACGACGTTTTCAAGCTGTACCAGTTGATCTGGCAGAGATTTGTGGCTTCGCAGATGCTGCCGGCGGTGTACGACCAGACGACAATTGACATTAATGCCGGCGATTACACGTTCCGGACGAACGGTTCGATCATGAAGTTTGATGGATTCCTGAAGGTGTACCAGATACCGGTGGCGGGCGCAGACCGCGAAGACGACGAAAAGGACGATGAGGGAGAAGGCAAGGCGCTGCCGCGGGTGACCGAAGGGCAGATTCTGAAGCTGGAATCGATCAAGCCGGAGCAGCACTTTACCGAACCGCCGCCGCGCTATACGGAAGCGACGCTGGTGAAGGAACTCGAAGAAGACGGCATCGGGCGGCCTTCGACCTACGCTTCGATTATTTCCACGATCGTCGAGCGCGAATACGTGAAAAAGGATCAGGGGCGATTCACGCCGACGATGCTGGGCGAGCGTGTGTGCGTGCTGCTGATCAAGAGTTTTGAGGACGTGTTCGACGTGAAGTTCACGGCGCGCCTGGAAGAAGAACTGGACGAGATTGAAGAAGGCAAGCTGCCGTGGCGCGAATCGGTGAAAGAGTTCTGGGAGAAATTCGTCGTGGACCTGGACAAGGCCGGCGACGAAATGATTTCCTACAAAGCCGGGATTCCGACGGGAAAGAAGTGCGAGAAGTGCGGCCAGGGCGAACTGTTGGAGCGCATCAGCCGGCACGGATTTTTCCTGGGCTGCTCGCGGTATCCGGAATGCGATTTCATTCAAGACATGTCCGAAGAAATCCCGGAGGACGCCGAGAATAAGGTCGAGTACTGCGAAAACTGCGGCAAGGAAATGGCGTTGAAGCGCGGGCGTTTCGGCGCGTTTCTGGCTTGCACGGGCTATCCGGATTGCAAGACGACGCGGCGCCTGGTGGCCGGAACGCGAATCGCGCACCAGCCGGACGAGCCGCTGGATGAAAAGTGCCCGCTGGACGGGAACGGCCTGGTGAAAAAGCACGGGCGCTTCGGCGAATTCATCGGCTGCTCGGGATATCCGAAGTGCAAATACACGCGGCCGATCACCATGGGCATCAAGTGCCCGAAGTGCAATGAAGGCGAATTTGTGAAGCGCGGCAGCATGGGCAAGGGCGGGCGCGGGAGATTCCGCGTATTCTACGGCTGCTCGCGTTACCCGGATTGCGATTTTACGACGCCGTTCATGCCGATTGCGGAGCCGTGCCCGAAGTGCGGCGCGCCGTTCGTGGTGGAAAAGAAAACGAAGATCGGCACGGTGCGCGCTTGCCTTAAAGAAGGATGCGACTGGGAGAAGCTGGCACCGGAAGAGAAGCCGGCGGATAAACCGGTGGTGGCGCACACGGAAGAGCCGGCGCCGGTCGGCGTGAAGGGCTGAACGGGCCCAGCTGGATCTGCAAGAGGGCCTGACCTGATAGGAAACATCCCCGCTGGGAAAACCAATCGCGCGCGGAAGTGTATCTATACTCTTAGAGAATGAGGATGCAGAGACTGACCTATAGGTCGGCCACTACATGTTCCCCGGATAGAGTATGAAACAGACCATCCCAAGATATATCGAGTACATGCGTTCCGTACGCAACTCTTCACCGCACACGCTGGTGAACTACGGGAATGACCTGGAACAGTTCGTGACGTTCCTGACGCCGCCGGGGACGGAAACTCCAAAGCTCGCTAAGGTAACCCATCACATGATCCGGGAGTTTGTGGCGCATCTGCACGATGCGGGGCTGGAGAAGAGTTCGATTGCGCGGAAGCTGGCGGCGCTGCGTTCGTTTTTCAAATATTGCGTGCGGGAAGGGCGGTTGAATGAAAACCCGGCGCGGCTGGTGGCGACGCCGAAACTGCCGAAACGCGTGCCGGCCGTGCTTTCCGCCGAGGAAATGAACGGTTTCTTGAACCAGCTTTCCGGAAGCGGGAACCGCGAAGCGCGTGGCGGATTGCAGAAAGGGCGAAAGAATGCCCGGCGGGCTGGAGCGGAAAACGCGGCCAGCGTTCAAGAGGATCATCTGCTGTTGCCGAGGGATCGGGCAATACTGGAATTACTGTATGCGGCGGGTTTGCGCGTGAGTGAGTTGACGGGATTGAACCTGGCGGACATGGATCAGAAGGATCAGATGCTGCGAGTGCGCGGAAAGGGCAACAAGGAGCGCATCGTGCCGTACGGAGCAAAGGCCGCGCAGGCGATGAAAGCGTACTGGCCGGTGAGGGATTCCTTGCTGGTGGCGAGCGAAGCGTCGACGCGCGGGGCCAACTACAACGTGGACGCGGTATTTCTGAATTACAGAGGGGATCGGCTGACGCAGCGGAGCGTTGGGCGGATCGTGAAGAAATACGTGAAGCTGGTGAATGTGAATTGGGATTTGCATCCGCACTCGCTGCGGCATGCGTTCGCGACGCACCTGCTGGCCGACGGCGCGGATTTGCGGGCAATCCAGGAATTGTTGGGTCACCAGTCGCTTTCGACCACGCAGAAATACACGCACGCGTCGATCCGGCAGTTGATGGATATTTACGACAAGTCGCATCCGCACGCTTGAGAGTAGCCAGCGAGATTCATTGCAACATCCAGGAAGATTCATAGGAAACTGGTGGACGGGTGTCTCTGGGGGAGCCGGATGAGATGGAGTTGGGGATGGGCGGCAAGTTTGCTGGTGTTCTGTTCGTGTGCGGCAATGCCTGCGAAGGCGCAGGAAAATTACGAGATTCAAGTGTACGGGGCGGATACGGTCGAGCCGGGGCACACGATGGTGGAGTTGCACAGCAATTTTACGTTTCAGGGATCGAAGACTTCGCAGGACGGCCAGTTTCCCACCAATCACCAGTGGCACGAAACGATTGAGATCACGCATGGATTCAACGACTGGTTCGAGGTTGGCTTTTATATTTTTACCGCCGCGCAGAACGGGCACGGGTGGGACTGGGTAGGCGACCACATCCGGCCGCGGGTGCGGGTGCCGAAGAAGTGGAACTGGCCGGTGGGCGTAAGCGTGTCGCAGGAGTTCGGCTACCAGCGCGCCAAGTTTTCCGCGGACACCTGGACATATGAACTGCGGCCGATTGTGGACAAGCAACTGGGGCGGTGGTACATGTCGTTCAATCCCACTTTCGATAAGTCGTTCCACGGCCCAAGCCAGAACCAGGATTTCGTCTTCTCGCCGAACTTCAAAGTGAGCTACGACATCACGAAGAAAGTCGCCGCCGGCGTGGAGTATTACGGTTCGCTCGGCCCGGTGACGGGATTTGATCCGGTCTCGCAGCAACAACAACAGATTATTCCCGCGATTGATCTGAACTTGTCCGAAAAGTGGGAATTCAATTTCGGCGTCGGTGTTGGCGTGACCAAAGCCACGGACCATCTGCTGGCGAAAATGATCCTGGGCTACCGTTTTGATTTTTGAAGCCGCGCGGATTGAACTCGCCGCCGGGCGATCCTCTAGTTTCGGCCCTTGCAGCTGTTGAACTTGAACGCGCTGATGCGCGTTGCCCAGTTGATGCTGCCCGTGTTCGCGTAATACTCCTGCGTATACCAGAACGTGCAATCATCCACCGGGTCAACTGACATGGAGCTGTAGTCTCCCCAGCGGCGGAAAGAGTTGACCTGCACGCCGCTTCCATTCACCAGCACCAGCGGCCCGGACAGCGCGCCCGCCGGATCGCCGGCGGCGCGGGCAGCGACATAAATACTGGGGAACACGTTATGACTGGAAGCACTGAATCCCAGGGCGAGGTTTCCGATTTTATCCATGGCCACGCTGCCCAGCCAGTAGTTCACGTCGGGATCAACCAGCGTGGACTGCTGGTAAACGAACGGCGCCGCGGGATTTCGGATTTCGTACCAGCGAACGCCGGCGAGGGGTCCGCCCAGAATCGTGTGGTTGACGACCAGCGACTCATGATCGCCAAAGTTGCGGTAAGCCAGGCGGAACATCACCCGGTCGGCGAGTCCATCCACTTTTTCCCCGGGATTCGGCTCCGGAATGCAGGAGACGGTGGTGGCGCGGGCGCAGATCTCGGAGTAGGGGGCCACGGGAATGAGCGTCGGGCCGGTCAAGCTGGAGTTCGCCGGATTGCTGAAGTCCACGTGGAAGCGGTAGAAATTCAGGTGGGTGGAATCGGCCAGGCCGACCAGATAATTCGGCGAACCCGCTGGCGGCAACGCGCGGCCGTCGAGATCGGCGGGGAGCAGGCTGGAAATCGTGGGAGGCTGCTGGAAGCAGATGGCGTTGGCCGGGTCACCGGCGAGCATCGCGTTGCGATCGAACGCGCAGGCCTGAGGGCCAGCAAATTTGTTGCCCGGGTAAACATTGATGGTGTTGTAGTACGCGTCGGGCCACACGCTGAATTTTGGATAGTCCGGGAAGTTGGCGCCGAAGTCGTACTCGTAGCGATTGTACGTACCCGTAGCGTCGGAGGTGGTGGAGACGGCGATGCACTGCGCGTTCTGCGTGAAGGTGGTGTTGTACTGCAATTGGGTAACGATCCAGCGTCCGGCCAGATGGTCATAGAGCACCACGGGATCGCCGCCATCGGCAAAATCGGGTGTGCCGCCGCCAAATTCGCAAAGGCCGCCGAAGCCCTGCCAGAGCGTGTGAATGGCGGCGGGCCCAAGCTGCAGAGCGCCGCTGGATTTGTCATAGACCGCGACGGTCACGTTCACAATTTGCACGAATTGGTTGGCTCCCGCAGCGCCGTTGGTATCGGGTGGCACAAAGGCAAAACTGAAAAGGTTGCGATTGTCCTGCGCACTTTGCCCGTCGAAGTTGCTGATCAGGCTGACTCCCGAAATAGGGCCGGCAAACGGAGCGGCCACAGGGTCCGCGTGTGGATTGGAAATCAAGGCGCCGGTTGGGCGAGGGGCGTTGATTTCCGTATCTCTCTCTCCACTCTTGGAGGAGGCGCCGATCGCCATCTGCGAAAAGGGATGCGATACATCGTGGCGGGAGGCCTTGAGGACATCGGGGCCGTTTCCAAGGGCACGAGGCCCGGACACGGCGGCGAACAAGACGGCGACAAGCGGCAAGGTATAGCGAAAAGCTCTGGATTGGGTCATGGGGTCTCCTGCTCCGGGGGGCACGCGGAAGAGGAAGGGATTGTAGCCCCGGGAGTATGAACCGTGCAATTAAGTTTTATTAGACTGACAGCACGAAGGGGGGAATCCCATGGACAATTGCCAAATTTGAACAAAAAGAGGCTCGTTGACGATATTAGGGAAGGGCAAGTATAATTGTGGTTTGCCTTTAGGCTTTGGAGGACAGATGTACGCCGTTATACAGACCGGGGGAAAGCAATATCGTGTCGCACCGGGCGACACTATCCGCATTGAGCGGGTCAAGGGTGATGTGGGCGAGCAGGTGAAATTCGGGACCGTGCTGGCGGTACACACCGACGACAAGAAGGTCATGGCGGGATCGGATGCGTCGCAGGCCAGCGTCACGGGCAAGATCGTGGAGCAGGGCCGGGCGAAGAAGCTCACCGTTCTGAAGTTCAAAAAGACCAACCAGTACAAGATTCAGCGCGGCCACCGGCAGAACTACACCGCCGTGCAGGTCAGCGAGATCAAGCTTTAACAATTTTCTATTTTGACTGTTTTGGCTGGCCGGTCTAAAGTCCGGCCACTACATTTGAGAGGAATTGAGTCATGGCACATAAGAAGGGCGGCGGCTCGTCCACAAACGGGCGCGATTCACACGGACAGAGGCTGGGCGTCAAGCGGTTCGGCGGGCAGTTGGTGAATGCTGGCACGATCCTGATCCGGCAGCGCGGCACGAGGCATCAGGCCGGCGTGAACGTGGCCAAGGGCAAGGACGACACGCTTTTTGCGCTGGTACGGGGCTACGTGAAGTTTGAGGACAAGGGCAACCGGGGACGCTTCATCAGCGTGACACCGGAGGCGGCGGAAGCGAAGGCCGCGAACTAAGTCCGAAGGCATGCGAGCGGCCCCGGCGCGAGTCGGGGCCGTTTTGTCTTTATGGGCGAAAGAAAGAGTTTTCACCGCAGAGGCGCAGGGTTCGCAGAGAGAAGAGTAAGACATGTTTGTTGATGAGGCGAAAATTTCGGTGAAGGCGGGGGACGGCGGGAACGGCTGCGTGGCGTTCAGGCGAGAGAAGTATGTGCCGCGGGGCGGGCCCTCGGGCGGCGATGGCGGGCGCGGCGGCAGCGTCTACCTGGAAGCGAATCCGAATGACAACACGCTGCTGCGTTACCGCTACAACCGGGAATTCAAGGCGGACCGCGGGCGGCACGGCGAAGGTTCGAACTGCACGGGAGTTTCGGGCGACGACACGATTTTGAAGGTGCCTGTGGGCACGCTGGTGTTTGACGCGACGGGAAACGTCTTGCTGGCGGATTTGAAGCAGCCCGGGCAGCGGTTGCTGGTGGCGCAGGGCGGGCGCGGCGGGCGCGGCAATCAGCATTTTGCGAAGCCGTGGCACCAGGCTCCGCGCGAAAAAGAAGAAGGCGAGCCGGGCGAAGAGCGGAATTTGCGGCTGGAGTTGAAGCTGTTGGCGGACGTCGGACTTGTGGGATTTCCGAATGCGGGAAAGTCCACTTTGATTTCGGTGATCAGCGCGGCACGGCCGAAGATTGCGAACTATCCGTTCACAACGTTGGAGCCTAACCTGGGCGTGGTGAACGCCGACGGAGGGACCGGCGGCCACGGCACAGAGTTGGGCCGGACATTTGTGGTGGCGGACCTGCCGGGGTTGATCGAGGGCGCGAGCCAAGGCGCGGGATTGGGTATCCGTTTTTTGCGGCATGTGGAGCGGACGCGGCTGCTGGTCCACCTGATTGACACGGGCGACACGGTGGAGATGAATCCCGTGAACGCGTTTGAGATTATCGAAGGTGAGCTGGGCGCATTCAGCGAAAAGTTGCTGGAGAAGCCGATGATCGTGGTGGCGACGAAGCTGGATGCCACTACAGACCGGGAGAAGCTAGAAGAGCTGCAGAAGTTCTGCAAGAAAAAGGGATTGGAGTTCCATGCCATTTCAGCCGCTGCTGGCGAAGGCGTGAAGGAGCTGGTGCGGGGAATCGCGGATGCGCTGGATAAGATTCCGAAGGAAACACTTACCGACGACGAAGCGGAAAGCGCGGATTCAGCTGTGGCCGAGGAGGATGGCGACATTGTCGACGTAGCGGCGTACGAGAATGCCGACGAATCCGAACCCGGCGAAGAGGGGCCACCCGTTCCAAAGATTTCGTGAGAGAATTGGACAGGGGAACATCCGGGAGGCGGATTGACGACGGCGCAGGCGAAAAGTACGGCGGCGAAACACCATCCACGAAGGATTGCGATTTTTGGCGGCTCGTTTGACCCCATCCATTCCGGCCACCTGGCTGTAGCCCGGGCGGCAGACCGGCGA
>DASSGS010000055.1:0-226346 GCA_035693365.1 Candidatus Acidiferrum sp.
AAATTTTGGTCGGCCACGACAATCTTTCCCCTTCTTGCGCCGCAACGCCTTCCCTTCTATCCTGAATCTTCCACACTCATGCAGCGCATCTACCTCGATCACAACGCCACTACCTCCGTCGACCCCGCTGTCCTCGACGCCATGCTCCCCTTTTTCTCCACCGAGTTTGGCAACGCCTCCTCTATCCACACCTTCGGACAGCACGCTCGCGCTGCCGTCGAAACCGCCCGCGAACAGGTTGCCGCTCTTATCGGCGCCCGGCCGCAGGAGATCGTATTCACCAGCGGCGGCACCGAATCCGACAACCATGCGATCTTCGGAGCGGTCCTTCCGTCCTTAACGTCTCCGCACGTAGTTTCCACCACCATTGAACACGAGGCCGTCCTTAATGCGTGTCAAGCACTGGAAAAACAGGGCGTCGCCGTCACCTATTTGCCGGTGGATCGCCAAGGTCTCATCAATCTCGACGATCTCCGCCGTACAGTTCGACCCGAGACCGTTCTCATCTCCGTGATGCACGCCAACAATGAGCTCGGAGTAATTCAGCCGCTCGCCGAAATCGGCAAAATCGCGGCCGAAGCCGACGTCTACCTACACACCGACGCCGTGCAGTCGGCCGGGAAAATTCCTGTCGACGTCAAATCGCTGCAGCTCGATTTACTATCCATCTCCGGCCACAAGCTCTACGCCCCCAAAGGCGTCGGCGCGCTCTTTATCAAGAGCGGTACGCAGCTCCGCCAATTTCTCTATGGCGGACATCACCAGCGCGGCTTCCGCCCCGGCACCGAAAATGTCGCCGGCATCGTCGGCCTCGGTAAAGCCGCGGAACTGGCCCGCCTCTCTCTCGAACAAGACGCCGCGCGCATCTCCCGTCTACGCGAGACACTCGAGCAAGGCATCCTCGCGCGCATCCCCGATTCCCGCGTCAATTCAGCCAATGCTCCGCGAACGCCCAACACCTCCAACATTTTGTTCTCGGGTCTTGAAGGCGAAGCCCTGGTCATTGCTCTCGACCTGAAAGGAGTCGCCTGCTCCACTGGAGCCGCGTGCTCTTCCGGCGCGGTCGAACCCTCGCATGTGCTCACTGCCATCGGCCTTACCGCCGTTGAAGCACGCGCCAGCATCCGTTTTAGCCTCGGCCGCCACACCACCGAATCCGAAATCGCCGCCGCCTTCGAACTCGTCCCCGCAGCCGTTTTTCATCTCCGCAAACTCTCCCCGACTTACCAGAAATCGACTGTAAGCTCCTGATCCGTGCTATCTCTGTGCTCTCCGTGTTCTTCCCGCTGTGGCCTCTGGGATAAATCCCTCTTCTCTCAGCGCAATTTCCGCAAAGAGGATAAAATAGAATCAGCATGACCACGCAGCTGCAACTCGACCCGCTTCCGACAACGGCCGTCGCGGATCTCACCCCCGGCCTCGTCGCCGTAGCCATGTCCGGTGGTGTGGACTCCTCCACGGTCGCGGCCGTTCTCCTTCAACAGAATCGCCCCATTGTCGGCCTTACCATGCAGCTTTGGAATCAGCGCCGCCTGCCCGAACTGCAGGGCGGCGGCCCGGCGCAGCACCGCTGCTGCTCCCTCGACGACGTCTACGACGCCAAGCGCGTGGCGCAACACCTGAATTTTCCCCACTACGTGGTCAACTTTGAGGAACAGTTTGAAGCCCGGGTCGTGCGCCCCTTTGTCGAGCAGTACCTTTCCGGCCGCACGCCGATTGCTTGCACCAATTGCAATACCGATGTGAAGTTCGAGCCGCTGCTTCGGATGGCGCGCCAGATCGGCGCTGAGCGACTGGCGACCGGCCACTACGCCCGCATACGCAAAAATGAATCCACTGGGCGGTATGAGCTGCTCCGCGCGCGCGACGATTCGAAAGATCAGTCTTATTTCCTGTGGGGGTTAACGCAGGAACAGCTTTCGCGCAGCGATTTTCCTCTGGGTGAACTTACCAAGGAAGAAGTCCGCAACGTCGCGCGCCACGCCAATCTTCCGGTCGCAGAGAAGCCCGAGAGCATGGAGCTGTGCTTCGTGCCCAACGGCAATTACGTCCAGTTCATCCACGCCTATTCCCGCGCTGAGGGAATCGCGGTCAACAATCAGGAGGGCGACATCGTTACCGAGGACGGCGCCGTCATCGGCCGGCACACCGGCGTGCACAATTACACTGTCGGCCAGCGGAAGGGACTCGGCTTCGCCGCCGGTAAGCCCGTGTATGTCCTTTCGATCGACACGGAAAACAATCGGATCATCGTGGGCGAAGACGAAGCCCTGCGCACCAGCACGTTCGAAATTGAAAATGTAAATTGGATTTCCATCGCGCAGCCATCTGCGCCGGTCCGGGGCCAGGCAAAAATTCGCCACAAGCACGAGCCCTCGCCCGCCACGATCGAAGCGCTGCCCCACAATCGCGCCCGCATCACCTTCGAATCTCCGCAGCGCGCGATCACTCCAGGCCAGGCCGCCGTCTTCTACAATGGCGACACGGTCCTTGCCGGCGGCTGGATCAAGTAGTTCCAGTTTCCATCGCTCCAACCACAAAATTGTCATCCTGAGCGAAGCGAAGGACCTCAACCTATGCTTTTCCGCCGCCTGTGAATTCGAGCAAGCTCCGACGACAGCACTGGCGCCAGTCTTGGCCGCTTCTTCAACATCTTCGCCGCCCGCTTCAGATCCCCCGGCCGGTCCAAATCAAAATCCCGCCGCAACAGTTTGCTTCGCAACTTCAGGGCAAGGATTTTTTTCAGCGTCAACTGCAACACCCGCCCGGTGCTCCAGGGAATCCGCCGAAAAATCTCCGGCACCAGCTTCCGCATGCCCAGCAAATAATATCCGCCGTCTTGTGCCGGCCCGATCACCACATCATTCCGCTGCAATCCCGCAAACGCGCGCCGCAACCGGTTCATTCCCATCCACGGCGTATCCGTTCCAATCACCACCGCCTCTCGATATCCCATCGCAAAGGATTTTCGGAATGCGTTCTCCATCCTCGCCCCGAGATCCGCACCACGCTGGGGCAAAATTCGCAAACGGGCACCGCTTCCCTGCTTCCGTGCAAGAGTTCGAAAGTAGCTGGTTCCACCGGCCGTAAATACAAGCACATCGCAGCCACGCATCTTCCGCGCCAATTGCAGCGTGTCCACGCTGCACGCTTTATGCAGCGCCGCCGCAGCCTCCGGCGAAACCGCGGGCAACAATCGCGTTTTCACTTTTCCTGGTGTGGGAGTTTTTGCAAATACAAGGAGTACGCGCGAATCGCTCATGAATTGTAGCTCAGCTCATCCAAGGGCAAAGCGATCCGCCAAAACTTTCGAAACTCAGATAAACAACTCGTCTTCCTGCTCTACGGAGGGTTCTTTCCCCGGGGAGGCGGCTCGCCGCGAACGCAGCACGTCAAGCCCGATCTTGATTCCCTGCACGATCGCGGACGCTTTCTGCACCGGCGCCCAGAAACTCCTCCGCACCTGCGAACCCGCGTCCTCGACTGCTTCGAGCGTCCCAGTCAGAATGCGGTCGACGGCCACCAGTTGCCCACGCAACCGGTCTGAAGCTTCCGTGGCAATCTTGTCGAACTTTTGCGCCTGCGAGCGGGTCATATACACGATGTGCGCCGCGTCTTCCACCAGCGCGGAAATTTTCGGCTGCGTGTCATCCAGCAAGATCTGGGTGCGCGTCAGAATCGGCCCAACGCGCGAGTGCATGTCGCCCACCATTTTGTTCACCGATTCGGTGGTCTTCTTCAATTGCAGGAACAGCACGATCAGAATGGTCGTCTGCACCAGCAGGGCGATCGCCGCCGCAAGAATAAAAACCTGCATCGTTATTTGCATACACACCCGACCCTTCCCGCAACCTCAGCGGAAAAACCCAAGCCACCCCGGTAAATCCTCAGGACTTCGATTCGCGAAGAAACGCCTCGCGGCCCGCATCCACCGCCGCGGACAACGATTCCCGCTTGCGCGAAGCCACGTCCTTGCCGCGCTCGATCAGTTCGTCGGCCCGTTCGCGCAGCTCTTTCGCCTTCTTTTGCGCAAATTCCCGCCCATCATCGGCGCGTTTGGCCAGATACTCGCGCGTATCCTCACCGGACTTCGGCGCAAAGAGAACGCCCATCAAGGCGCCAACTCCGAGTCCCACCAGAAAGTAACTCACCTTGCTACCAACGTTGTCAGCCATAAGAGCCTCCACGGAATGAACGTAGCACAGGCATGTGAACCCCGCAATACAGCATAACCACTAAATCGTCGCCAAGCAGGTTAGGGCGTATCTTGGTGTAGCGACAAATGTTGCACAATCTTCTCCGCCATTTTTCGCGGCAGCATTCGGCCCAACTCCTCGGCGCTGGCCTTCTTCAGGTTGGCCACGCTGCCATACCTTTGCAGCAGCCTCTGCGAAGTTCGCGGCCCAATACCAGGAATATCCAACAATTCCGTATGCGTCTGCCGGGCCCCACGCCGCTGGCGGTGAAAGCCAACGGCAAAGCGGTGCGTTTCGTCGCGAATCTGCTGGATCATATGGAGCACGGGCGAATGGCGCTCCAGAATCACCGGCTCGTCCTCCTGCCCGAGCACAAACAAGATCTCTTCCTTCTTGGCGATGCTGGCCATCGGCTGATTGATAATCTGCAGCGACTCTAACGCTTGCGCCGCTGAATGCAACTGCCCCAATCCGCCGTCGATCAGGATCAGGCCGGGCAAGGACTTCTTCTCTTCCCGCAGTCTCCTGTAGCGCCGCACAACAGCCTCGTACATGCTGGCAAAATCGTCGTTCTGCGCGCGCGCGCGGCCTCCCGGCGCCTCGTCGCCTCGAACAATGAACTTGCGGTAATCCGATTTTTTCATGCGCCCGTTTTCCCACACCACCATAGACGCCACCGTGTCCGTTCCCTGGATGTGCGATATATCGAAGCTCTCGATCCGCTTCACCTCTTCGGGAAGGTTCAGCGCGGATTGGAGGGCTTCCCCGATCGCCTTCGAGGTGGGCTTCAGTACGCGAAACCGTTGCTCAAAAATATGCTTGGCGTTATTTTCCGCCAGATCCAGAAACGCGCGTTTGCTCCCCCGCTGCGGCGTAAAAATCTCCACTTTGTGGCCCGCGCGTTCGCTCAGCAATTCGCCCAGGACTTCGTGGTCCTCGAAATCGATGGGCACGTGAATCATCTTCGGCAGATATTCCGCTTCCAGGTACAGCTGTTTCAGGAGCGAAGGCACAAATTCGTGGGGATCAAAATCCTCCAGTTCTTCCCAGTAGAATTCGCGGCGGTCCACCACGCGCCCCGCGCGAAGGTGAAACAGGTTCGCCGCCACCAGCGGCGGTTCCGCGTAATAGGCCAGAACATCCGTGTCGTCGCCTTGCGCCGAAGCGATCCGTTGCCGCTCCTCAATGTCGTCCAGCGTGCGCAGCAGGTCGCGATACGAGGCCGCTTCTTCAAAGCGCTCGCCCTCCGCCGCGGCCAGCATCCGTTCCTCGATGCTTTTCATCAAGTCCTGCCGCCGGCCTTCCAGAAACATCCGCGTGTCGCGCACCGCCTCCGCATAGCGGGCATCCGTGGTCAATCCCTCCGCGCAAGGTCCCAGACAGCGATGAATATAAAACTGCAAGCACGGCCGCGGGTGAATCTTCGTCAGGTCCACATAGCAGGAGGGCACCAGAAATCGCTTGTGAATGAAGTGGAGAATGCGGCGCGCCAGGCTGGCAGGAAAGTACGGCCCAAAATAAAGGGAACCATCCTTCCTCACACGTCGGGTGAAATAAACCCGGGGATATTTCTCGTAAAGGGTCAGCTTGATGTACGGGTAGGACTTGTCGTCCCGGAGCATGATGTTGAACTTCGGTTTGTATTGCTTGATGAGATTGTTTTCGAGCGCCAGCGCCTCGCGTTCGTTTTCCACCAGAATTGTTTCCAGGTCCGCGATTTCCCGCGCCAGCGAACCCGTCTTCGCATCCACCCATCGCGATTCCAGAAAATACGAACGGACGCGATTCCGCAGCGAGCGGGCCTTCCCGACGTACACCACCTTTCCCGCCGCATCCTTGAAGAGATACACCCCGGGCGATTCAGGGAGCGAGGCTGCTTTTTCGCGGGGGTCCATTGGGTTGAAACAGCGCGGCCCTAACTGCCAGCCGACACTTTCATCTTACGGTGAAATCCAGCGGAAAGAGAAACGCCTCCCCCCGCGCACCACCCCAGTGTCTAATTTGAGACATACGTGCTCGTTCCGGCCCGAATACACTGCGAATAATGGGAGGGTTTCGCTCCATTCGGTGTTATGCTCCAAGCAACCCGGCGGCGCCAACCATTCCGTGCGTCGATTTGAACGCAGACCGGACACTGATCCTCCTTCGCTGCTTACGAGATCGCCCACAGCCAAGCCTCAGTGGAAAAGAGCTCAACATGGAGCGTCTCGCGCGGGTTCTCTATTCACGAACCGCATTGATCTTCGGCCGATCTTTTTTTCCACTGTTTGCAATCGTGATTATTCTTGGTGCGGCGCTCTGGGGCCCCTGGGTCAGCCTGGGCGCCACAGTTATCGCCATCGCCGCTGCCCTGAGGTTGATATGATCCCGGCAGCCCGGAATATCTCCGCGCGCGCAGCAACAAGGACTTGGAGGCTATTTTCCCATCCGCAAGACTGGCACTGTGTGCTCTTCCACTGCATCTGCCTCTCCGCCTATGCGATCGCGTTCTGGTTGTACCTTCATCCCAAGGCAGCTGGCATCACCGGCCCGTGGTCTCGCGCCGCGTTTGTCCTGGCGTCGGCTTTGGTGCTCGGCTGGATCTCTGGAATCGATGTCGGTGTAAATTTCCACAACCATTCCCATCGCCCTATCTTCACCTCGCCATTCTTGAATCGCTGGTTCGGCCGGTTCTGGACATTCTCCGGTGGCTGGCCTTCGTTCTTCTGGGAATACTGCCACGTGACGATTCACCATGCCCGATTGCTGGCCGACGACGATTGGACGTTGCCCAAACACTCGCCGGATGGAACCTTCGAAAACTTTCAACGCTACCTCTTCACCCACTGGCCCTGGCGCATCTCGATACATCTTTGGAAGGATTTGACCGCGCGTGAACCGCTCCGCCGCCGCTCAATCCGCGAACTCGTCATCTTCCTGGCGCTGTGGTCAATTCCCTTCTGGATCGATCCGGTCATGGCCCTGGTCTTGTGGGCGTTTCCACACTGGATCGCCAACGCGTTCGTCATGAATTCGGGCATGTATGTTCAACACGCGGGCTGCGTCCCGAAAACCGATTCCAAACCGGTCAGCCACTCCACCGTGTTTGTGTCGAACTTTTTCAACCTCACGATGTTCAATATCGGCTTTCACTCCGAGCATCACGACCATCCCCGGGTTCACTGGTCGGAACTCCCGAAACTTCACCAGCAACTAAAGCAGGACCTGATTGATGGCCATGCCCATGTAGTGCCCTACGGCAATTACCACGCGGCATTCCTTCTTGCAGGGGACGCCGCCCGTCAAAAAGGTTTCGCCGCGCAGGATACCCGGTACAAAAGCAACCGATAGAGATTGACGGCTTGGCCTGGCAACTCAACCTGGAATAAACTGAATCGGAGAAGTAGGAGCCACTCCGTTGACCCGGATACGATCCTTGTGCAAACTCGCCGGCTTGGCGCTTTGCGGCGCTAGCCTTTGGGCCATGCCCGTCCACGCGCAAGAACCGCCGGCCAGTGCTCCGCCTGCGCCAAGCCAGCCGCAACCGAAGCCGAAGAAAAATGTGGATTCCGCGGTGGTTTCCGCACCAGACCAGCCGCAATGGGATCCCCTGCGCGCCGAAAAAGATCTCGATGTCGGCAAGTACTACATGAAGAAAGGCGACATAGACGCCGCCATCGACCGCTTCGAAGACGCCACGACGGCGAAGCCCGGCTACGCTATTCCCTTTCTCTATTTAGGGGAAGCCTACGAAAAGAAAGGCAAGAAAAAGCCTGCTGTAAGAGCCTATCAGCGCTATCTCGATCTCTATCCCCACGCCGAAGACGGCGACAAGATCCGCAAAAAAATTGAAAAACTCAACAAGGAAATCGACAAGGAAAAAACCAAACTGTAGCGATCCACAGGTAGCGGCCCCGGCACGGTAGGAGCCGACCTTCAACCAGTTTGTCATCCTGAAGGCCGCGCCTTTTGCGGCCTGAAGGACCTCAACCGATGCGCATTGCAAAATTTGGAAGTTGAGATCCTGAGGCTATCCTCGTCGGATAGCCTCAGGATGACACCGTTTGCTGCAATTTTTGATACTCGAGGATGACTAGCTCCGGAAAACCGCCCCTACCGCGCCAACCGATCCAAAAATTTCCTCGCCGTTCCGAAATGCTCGTAGCGCTTTTCCTCCGCTCGAAATTCCGTGGAATGTGAAATCAGGCTGCACCCCGATCGCCGCGTCGGATGCTTCACATGCAACATCTCGTGATAAAGAACGTACTCCACAACGAATTGCGGCACGCCCGGCCGGTCCATCCGCCGGTTCAAAACGATCTGATTTGGTCCCGGATCGTAGGAGCCAAATTGCCTGCGCCACGCGCGGCTGCTCCATGCAATATGCGGCCGTTCCAACTGCCGCGAGAAATATTTTTCATTCAATTGTTCGAAGAGCGCCACAAGATCGTGGTGCTCTCCTTGAGCAGACGCCTGCGCGGGACGAACCCGATGCCGCCGCAGGTGCTGAATCCGGCTGCGCGTACGATCCGACCGCGCATACTCCAGATACGGCCTTACCAGCGGGCGCGAAGGCCTCCGGCGAAGAACCCGCGCCAGCAGGAGAGCCGCCGCCCCCTCCAGCACCGCTAGTGGCGCGCGCTGCAAAAGATCGGAAAAGCGCACGTAGTAGACATCGCCGCGGCGGCGCAACGTGATCACCAGGCTGCTGTAGGCGTAAAACTCTACATGGAATTGCGGCGGCCGCCCTTCGCAGCCAATTCGGGTAAACATCCGTTGGAACAGCGCTTCCCCGCCGGGAACGCGGGATCCCACTTTACCGCGCGGACTCAACGCTTGCGCCTCAATTCTTTCTCCGGATTGGTGGCGGCGCGGCCTTCTTCCTGGCTTTTTCCGCTTCTCGCTGCGCGTCCTCGGTACCTTCCACGGCGTCTTCGAGATTATCTTTAAAAGCCTCCAGATCCGGACCACCGCTGCCATACTTCTTCAGAATTTCCAGGAAGTCCTTGGACTTCGCGGCCATCAGATCGATTCCCTGCCGGATGTTGTCCTGTTTTTCCAGTCCAAGCTGGATCAGGTCCGCGGCATCATCAATGCATCCGATGTAGGAATTCATCAGGTAGTTGAGCATTTCCGTGTGCTTGTTTGAGGAAGGATGATCCAGCTCGTACTGGAATTTCGTAAGCCGGTCTTCGGCAAAGGTCAGGAACAATTTGATTCGGTCATTCGTCGTCTCGGCGTCGCGGATTTTCGCCGCCTCCACGGAAGAAAGGTAGTCTTTCTCGGGGCGTTGCGCGGCCATGGTTGGAGGAAAGCTGCCCAAAGCACATCCAAGGGCGATTGTGATCAACAGCGCGAGATAGATGCTTCGTTTCATGGCTTCGCCTCTGGCGCCGGAGGCACCTTTACCGGATCTTTGGTTCGCCGCGGGAACAACAGCCGGATCAAGGCATCGTCCGTCTCGATCAATTCCTTGCGTACGATTTCGAGCGGCGGACGAAAATCTTCCGGCGCCACCAGCAGAGTGTCCTCCACTTCGCGAATTCCTCGACGGACTTCCAATTCCAACTGCCGGTAACTTCCGGGATGCCGGTCCGCATCCGGTTCCTGTATCTTCAGAAGCTCGAACGCCTGCCGCACGTTGTCCCGGTACTTTTCAAAGATCAGCCCCACGGCTGCGAAATCACCGGTTTTGCTGGAATCCGTGGCAGCGTCAAATTCGGCGGCTCCCAGCTTCTGCAATTCCTTTACTTTGGTCGCAGCGCGGGTGGCCCGGTCAAAGCGTTCCTGGAGTTCTTTCAGTTTATCCGGCGCTGCAAACGCGATGGCGCAGCAAAGCAACGCGGCAACCATGAGCCCGACCAACCGGCCGCCTCGCCCGGCCCGCCGGTCATTTCTTCTTCTCCGCCCGTTTTTCGAGGACATGGATCCGCTGGTTCGCCTGCCAGACCTGGTCCGGATGCTGGTTCTGGTCCAGGTCCAGAAATTTTCGATATGCGTCCAGGGCGAGTTGAACCTGATTGAGTTTATCGTAACAAAGCGCGCGAATAAACCACACGCCCGCGCCCGGTTTTTCCATCTTGTCTATAACGTCGTAACCCGCCAGAGCCGCGGCGTAATTTCCGCCCTGGTAAAACGTCGCGGTCAGGTCCTTCCAGTAAATGAGGTTGTTCTTATCGAGTTGCACCGCTAGTTTCAATTCCCGTTCGGCATCCGGAAATGCACGCTTCTGAAGGTACAGCCGCCCCAATCCACCGTGGAGCTGCGCATCCTGAGGCGCAAGGGCAATCGCCTGGTTCAGTGTGGCAATCGCTTCATCCAGTTTATTCTGCCCGATGAAAATATCGGCGCGCAGCCGAAGCCCGGCCAACGACGGCGCCTGACCGCTACCCGCTTTTTCCGTTGCCGCCAGAGCTTCATCAAACTGCTTGTTCGCGACCAGTAGTTGCACGAATCGAGCCTGCATCGCGGAATCGTTCGGGTCCGCCGCGAGATAGCTTCTGTAGGCCTCTACCGACTCCTGCTTGCCCTGCGCATCCAGGCTCAGCGCCAGCCCGCGCAGCGCCGGTAGAGGCTTCTTCTCGCTCCCAAGAACTTCCCGAAACTTCTTCTCCGCCTCAGCAGGTCTTTTCAACCGCAGATAGACTTCACCAAGGTGAATCGAGGCTTCTGTGTCCGAACTGTTCAAGTGCGAGGCGGATTCGAAAGACTCGGCAGCGCCCCCCAAATCCGCAGAGCGCTCCAGCGCCACACCGAGAAGAAAGCGAGGCCGGCTCTGGCTCGGCAACAAATCCACCGCCTTCCGCAATGGCGCCACGGCGGTGGCCGGATCTTTCTCCAGCAGCAAAATCCCCAGGTTGAGCTGCGCCTCCGCCATTTTCGGGTCCAGCGCCACGCAGCGCTCGTACTCGGCGCGCGCTTCGTCCACTCGGTTCAGACCCGTGTAGGCGTAAGCCAGCTGGAAATGCGCGAAGGCCACATCCGGTTTTTCCGCAAGAAATTTCTGTAGCGGGGGAATGGCTGCTTCAAAATTATTTTTGTCCAGCGCCGCTTGCGCCTCGTCCAGCAGGTCGTTCAAAGGATTTTGGATTTTTTGCGTCTTCACTGAGGGACGTTTTGCGGAAGGATTCTGCGCTTGTTGAGAATTCGCGTCGGGAATCGTGGTGGAAATGAATGCGAAGAAGAAGAGAAGAACTGCCGGTGAGATCCTTCGCTGCAAATAAATCCGCATCAGGGCTCCCGCGAAACCGGCTTGCCGTTTTCGTTTCGCGCGTTTGCCGCGCCATCCATCGCTGCAGTTCCGTTAACCGGGCGCTTTGCCGCGCCGTTCCCATTCGCCAGCGCCTTCGCCAGAAACCGCCCGGTGTGCGACTGCGAGTTCCGCGCCACCTGCTCCGGCGTTCCCGTGGCGATCACTTTTCCGCCCTGATCGCCGCCTTCCGGTCCCATGTCAATCAGCCAGTCGGCGGATTTGATCACATCCAGATTGTGCTCGATCACCAGCAACGACGCGCCGGACTCCAGCAGTCTTCGAAACGCGCCCAGCAGTTTCGCGATGTCGTCAAAGTGCAGCCCGGTCGTCGGCTCATCCAGAATGTAAAGCACGCCCTGATTCTCCGAACGGGTAAGATGCGCGGCCAGCTTCAAACGCTGTGCCTCTCCACCGGATAAAGTCGTCGCCGACTGCCCCAGCCGCAAATAACCGAGCCCAATCTCATTGAGCACGCGCAGCTTGGTGACAACCTTCGGCACATTCACGAAAAACGCAAGCGCTTCGCGCACGGTCATTTCCAGCACGTCGTGCACGTTTTTCCCGTGATAGCGCACTTCCAGAATGCTGGACTTGAACCGCTGCCCGCGGCATTCCTCGCAGATCAATTCCACGTCCGCCAGAAACTGCATTTCGACGGTCACCGTCCCGTCGCCCTGGCAGGTTTCGCACCGCCCGCCCGGCACGTTAAACGAAAAATGTCCTGCCGCATACCCACGCCGCTTGGCGTCGGGTGTCTCCGCAAAAACGTCGCGGATGGCGTCGAATGCCTTCATATACGTAGCTGGATTCGAGCGCGGCGTGCGGCCGACCGGCGATTGGTCCACGATAATTACTTCTTTGATCAGGTCGTCGCCGTCCAGCCGGTCGCAGAATTCCTTGATACTGGCGCTGTTGCGCTTCGCCAGCAGCGCGCGATAGAGCACGTTGTGCACCAGCGTGGATTTTCCGGACCCGCTGACGCCGGTCACCACCGTCAGCGTCCCCAGCGGCAGCATCAAGTCCACGTTCTGCAGATTGTGCAGCGTGGCTCCATACATCCGCAGAAATTTTCCAGTCGGCTTGTGCCGCGTGGCGGGAACGGGGATCCTCGATTCGCCGCTCAGATACTTTCCGGTGATGGATTTGGAATCCTTCAGAATCTCTTCATAGGTTCCCGAAAAGAGCAGCTTCCCGCCCAGTTCACCTGCGCCCGGACCAAGATCAATCACCCGGTCCGCGGCCTGGATCGTGTCCGGGTCGTGCTCCACCACCAGAACTGTGTTGCCGAGGTCTCGCAGCGATTTCAAAATGTCGATCAGACGTTGCGTGTCGCGCGGGTGCAGTCCAATCGAAGGCTCATCCAGCACATACATCGCACCCACGAGATGCGAACCCAGCGAGGTCGCCAGCTGGATGCGCTGCGATTCTCCGCCCGAAAGCGTCGAGGTCAGCCGGTCCAGAGTCAGGTAATCCAGCCCGACTTCATCCAGAAATTGCAGCCGGGTCCGAATCTCTTCCAGAATTTTGTCCGCAATCTTGCTCTGCGCTTCCGTCAGCTTCAGTTCCGCAAAAAACACCCGCGCGTCTTTCACCGTCAGTTTGCAAAGATCGGTGATGGACCGCCCCGTGACCCGGACCGCGCGCGCCTCCGCCCGCAAGCGAGTGCCGCCGCACTCCGGGCAAGTCGCGTAGCCGCGATACCTGCTTAAGAACACGCGTACGTGCAGTTTGTATTTCTTCCGCTCCAGCCAGGTGAAAAATCCCTTCACGCCGTCGAAATCGTTTTCCGGATCACCTTCCAGAATCAGCCGCCGCTGCTCCGCCGTCAGTTGCCGCCACGCCACGTTTGCCGGCACGCCGCGGTCCTTGGCCCATTTTTTGGCTTCCTGCAGCAGGACGCGGTATTTCGGCTTGGTCCATGGCTCAATGGCGCCGTCGTCCAGCGATTTGCTGGGGTCCGGCACCACCAGGTTCAAATCAAAATCAATCGTGTTGCCAAACCCTTGGCAGCGCGGACAGGCTCCATAGGGATTGTTGAAGGAAAACAGGCGCGGCTCCGGCTCCTGGTACAGCGTGCCGTCGTTCTTGCATTCAAAGCGTTCATTGAAGGTAATCCGCTCGGCGGGATTTCCCTCGCCGTCGGCAACAAATTCCAGAATTGCTTCTCCGCCCTCTCGGTAACAAATCTCGATCGAGTCCACCAGCCGCGAGCGTGATTCCGGATTCACTGCAAGCCGGTCCACAAGCACCCACACCGGCTTAGCGAAATTGACATCCAACAGGGTTTCCGGAGAAGAAAATTCATGCACGCGCGCGTCTTGATACAGCCGGTTAAATCCCCGCTTCTGCAACTCCACCAGGACCGAGCGAATTGCCTCGGGGGTAGGAGGCGCCACTCTCTTGCGCGGGGACTTCTTTCCCGGCCCGACCGGCTCGGCCGCTGGCATGCGCAATTGATAAAGAATGTAGAAACGCCGCCCTGCCTTCAGCGCAAGCACACGGGTGGCAATCTCATCCGGCGAATCCCGCCGCACCTCGCTGCCGCACTTGATGCAAAAAGTCTGCCCGCAGCGCGCAAACAGCAATCGCAGGTAGTCGTAAATTTCGGTGGAAGTTGCCACTGTCGAGCGCGGATTCCGAGTCGAATTCTTTTGCCGGATCGCCACCGCCGGCGCGATGCCGGAAATCTCGTCCACCTCCGGTTTTTCCATGCGCTCCAGAAACTGCCGCGCATAGGCCGAAAGCGATTCCACGTATCGCCGCTGCCCCTCTGCGTACACCGTGTCAAACGCCAGCGACGACTTGCCCGATCCGCTCACACCCGTAACCACCGTCAGCGCATTGTGCGGAATATCCACGCTGACGTTTTTCAGGTTGTGCACACGCGCCCCGCGGATGCGCAAAACCTCCTGTTGTTCGAGGATGGGGGGTATGGTTTCGGTCGTGGCCAAAGGGAAGCCCAGACAGCGCGCTTTCCGCACACTGCCTAAACTTCAAAGTATACGACTCTGGTGGTACGCGGGCAAATCGCGATTTACGGCAGGAAAGAAAGCCCGATTATTGCTGCTGAAGTTTGATGCTGCCAATCCCGCCGTTGACGGAGAGATGGATGGTGGTGGGCGATTTGCCATAGGCGGCATTCACGTACTGGCCGTCTTCTTCCTTTAATCCGTGAGTGTCAATCGAGCCCAATCCGCCGTGGACCACGGCCACTACTCCCACATCCTTCGGCAGCCGTATCGTCGCCTCGCCCACTCCGCCCTGAATCTCCGCTTGCAGATCTTTAGCCCGCTCCCCGCTCAGGTCCACATCCGCCTGCCCGGCGCCGATGTTCAGCTCCAACCGGGTCAGATCCACCTTTGCGAAACGCAGAATTCCGCGGCCTGCGCCGATATCAATCTCCAGATCGATCGGAATGGAATTATTCACTTTGAGATTCCAGTTGTTGTCGGAATTCGTCACCAGCGTCCCGCCGCCCTCCTGCTCTATGCTCAACTCTCCGGCGCCGTTGTTGACGGAATACTCGATATTCGGCTCGTGCCAAGAGCTTCCAAAGGAAAAATCGGCGTTTAAAAGCGACTCCGCGCCCCCGCTCATGGTCAATTCACCCGCCGGCATCTTGATCGACATGCGCACCGACTTTGCGTCTTTCTTGTCGATGGATTCCGATTTGTGCGAGATCATCGCGGAATGGCTGGGCCACTCTCGTGAGGCATAGGTGTGCCCCCGCCAGATCAGGGCCAGCAGCACCAGAAGAAAAAGGGTCGTTCCCAACATGGCGCCGACGGGAAACGCGGCAGGCGCATCCGGATGGCGCAACCGGTGCGACCGGTCCCAGAACATGCCCGCCCCGGCAAAGATCAGGATGAGCGGCCAGTACTTTCCCACAACCGGCCACGGATTAAGATTGGGGAACTCACGCGTAAGCAGGATCAGCACACCAAAGCCAATCAGCAGCATTGGAAACACAACCGAGCCGCTCCGCACACTGCGATGTTCCGCCATCTCCACCCTCTCTACCTAATTACTACGCAATTCCTTCTGAAATGTTCCACTTTGCTTTGGCGTCGAGACAAGGCGCCCGCCTCCCTCCTGCGGCGGGCAAGCAGAAGGCGGCTGCTACAAAAGATATCACCCGCATCCTATGTCCGGCCCCGCGCAACGTCAATTCGCAACTTTCCAAACCCGTATGCTAGAGTTCGCTGAAGCATCCAAGGAACAGTTACGATGGCACCGTTCGACCGCATCATCTGGATCGTCCTCGACAGCGTTGGGATTGGCCCGCTTCCCGACGCCGCGGACTACGGCGACACCGGGCGCACCACGCTCGGCCACATCGCCGAATTTCGCCCGCTGAACATTCCAACGCTTGTCCAACTCGGCCTCGCCAACATCGCCCCGCTCAAGAATTTAGCTCCAATCGCCGCTCCCGTAGCCTCCTACGGAAAAGGCGCGACCCACTCCCCCGGCAAAGACACCACCACCGGCCACTGGGAAATGGCCGGCGTCTGGCTGGACCAGGCTTTTCCCGTTTACAAGCTCGGCTTTCCACCTGAAATTATCGAGCCATTCGAAAAGCAGATCGGCCGAAAAACGCTCGGCAACAAGCCCGCCTCCGGCACCGAAATCTTGAAGGAACTCGGCGAAGAGCACGTCCGCACGGGCAAGCCCATCGTCTACACATCGGGCGACAGCGTTTTTCAAATTGCGGCACACGAAAGCGTCATTCCCGTGCCCGAGCTTTACCGCATGTGCGAAATCGCCCGGAAACTTTTGGATGGGAAGCATCGCGTAGGCCGCGTAATCGCCCGGCCCTTCGAAGGTGCCGCCGGCCATTTCACCCGTACTTCGCGGCGCCACGACTACGCCGTCGATCCTCCCAAGCCGATGCTGATGGATGTGTTAGCGGAAAAGAAAATTCCGGTCTTCGGCGTCGGAAAGATTCACGACATCTACAACGGCCGCGGGGTGGATGACTACGTCACAACAAAATCAAACACCGACGGCATGGAGAAACTAACTGCGGCAATCAGCCAGCGCCTCAACGGACTGGTCTTCTGCAATCTCGTGGATTTCGATATGCTCTTCGGCCACCGCAAGGATATGGAAGGATTCGCCCGCTCGCTTGAGGAGTTCGACTCCCAGCTTGCGCCTTATTTGAAGCTGCTCGGCGCCAGGGATCTCTTGATCATCACGGCCGACCACGGCTGCGACCCCGACCCGCGCTGGGAAACCACCGACCACTCCCGGGAATACGTTCCCATTCTCGCTCACGCGCCGGGCCAAAAAGCAGGCGCAAATCTTGGTACCCGCTCCACCCTCGCCGACATGGGCCAAACCATCGCGCAAAATTTTGGCGCCGTAATTCCTCACGGCGCCAGCTTTCTATCAACGTTGTCGTAGGGATATCTCGGGTACTTACTTTCCCGAAGCTGCGGTGCTCGCCGCCGGCGCGTAATACCCGTTTCTTGTCCGCGCCACCAGCTTGCCTCTTCCCCGTGGCGGAATCACGTCTACGCGGACGGTTCGAAATGTGCCGTCCCGCGTGCCGTTTGAGGGGTAATACGCCAGCGTGTACTGGTGCCGGATGTCATGCGCCACCTGCTCGCAGATCGCGTGGACGTCGTCCACGTTTTCCGGGAAAAATGCCAGCCCGCCGGAAGCCTGGGCGATTTCCGAAAGCGCTTTCCTGGCGCTCTTCGCGCTTCGTTTATTCTCCTGGCCGAGCACTCCGATCGTATAAATCACCGTCGAGGTTTTCTGAATCTCTCGCAGCGTCTTCTCCAGCGAATTCCGGCTGGTGTTATCCTCGCCGTCTGTCACGACCAGCAGCACCTTTTTCTCTTTCACGCCCTTTTTCAGGTGGTCCAGCGACCCGATGATAGCGTCGTAGAGCGCCGTGCTGCCGCGCGAATCGATCCGCTCCAGGGCTTCCTTCAATTCCGGAATGCTGCTGGAGAAATCCTTGTCCAGGTCCAGGTAAAAATCGTCGTTGAAGTTCACCACGAAGGTTTCGTCTTGAGGGTTGCTGCTCTGCACCAGTGTTAGGGCCGCCTCATTCACCCGGGGCCGCTTGTCGCGCATGCTTCCGCTGTTGTCAATCACCAGCCCCATGCTGACGGGAATGTCTTCCCGCTTGAAAATGGAAAGCTTCTGCTCCACTTTGTCTTCGTATACCCGGAAATTATCCTGCGAAAGCCCGTCCACAAACTTGCCGCGGTCGTCGTTCACCGTCGTGTGGAGCACCACCAGGTTAACGTCCACCTTAATTTTCCCGCCGGAGGGAGAAACGCCGCCCTCTTGCTGCCCGGGTGGCGGAGGTGGAGGAACGGCGACGGGAATTTGCGCAAACGAAGAGTTCGCCGCAAAGAGCGCCGCCAGCATCAGGCAGGCGGATACCAGCCCGAAGCGAGCAACGCGGTTGAAGGTTTCAGTGAGTCGGAGCGTAGTATCCGGTTTTTGCGTAAGAAGAGAGGGGTGGGAGTCCCTTCGGCGCGCGCAGTTTGACTTTGATCTTCCGCCACCGCGCGTCGTGAACACGATTGCTTGGTTTGTATCCCAACACATATTGATTTCGCAGCTCCATGCCGATTTTCGACGCTATATCCGGCAGTTCATTTAGATGCTCGACAGCGAAAACGCGGCCACCCGTTAATTCTGTTACTTCGGAGAGCAGTGTTGGGCCGTTCAGCTCTTCCGGAGTGCGGTTCCGATAACCAAGCGGGTCGTAGATGCCGATGGCATAGAGCTGGGTGTCGGCTTCCTTGACCAGACGCTTGATGTCGTTCTCGTTGTACCTGCTATGATTATCCCCTCCATCGGAAAGAATCAGCAAGGCGCGTTTGGCGTTATGTGCACCCCTCATCTGGCTCAGTCCCAGATAAATGGCGTCCAGCAGCGCCGTGCGCCCTTTCGGCGCGGTTACCATCATGCGGCTCTGCAGGTCTTCCACGCTGTTGGTAAATGCACTGGTCAACTCCGCCCGCTCATTGAAGGTGACCAGGAAAAATTCATCCGCCGGATTCGCGGTTTTGAAAAAATCCAGGGCCGCTTCCCGCGCTTTATCAATCTTGTTGGACATGCTGCCGCTGAAATCGAAAATCACGCCAATGGAAATCGGAACGTCTTCCGAGGAAAACGTCACAATTTCCTGTTCCACGTTGTCTTCATACACGCGGAAATTATCCTGCTCCAGCCCGGTAACCAGCCGGTTGAAAGGATCTGTCACCGTCACGTTGACCAGCGCAAGGTCCACGTCCGAGCGAATTACTTTTCCCGGATGAATGGGAACCGCGGGTGTATTGCGGGATAGGTCGGAAAGCTTGGACGGCGCGGGTGGCGGGACGGGATTTGTTGAAGTGCCTGGGTCCTGCGCTCGAAGTAAGGGCGCGCAGGCCAACACAATTAGCCAGGCGAGCAAGCGGGCGGCAGCCATTCTGGACACTACGCGAATCTTGCGCCAATCGCGTTTCACGGCTCCCCCATCCTCCCGGTTCCCCAGGATGGCCGCGCGGATGTTTCATCATAAACACCCCGCGCGTGCGAAAGCAATAGTCCGTGCCCTGCCACTTGAACTTAGTCCCGTCGCCCCCGCGCAGTCCAATTGACTGTGCTAGCATCGGCTTCGTGCTTTTATTGACCAGGAAGTGGCGATGAGTTCCGACGAACCGAGAGTGGTAGTGGTGATACCCGCGCGTTATGCCTCGACGCGCTTGCCGGGCAAGCCGCTGGTCTTGCTAGCGGGCAAACCCATGGTCCAACGCGTTTACGAACGGGCCAAACAGGCACAAACCGTCCAGCGCGTTGTTGTAGCCACGGACGACCAACGAATCATGGACGCAGTGCACGGGTTCGGCGGTGAAGCGCGCATGACTCGCACCGATCATCGCACCGGCACCGAACGTATCGCCGAAGTCGCCGCTCATGAGGAAGGCGACGTCTTTGTGAACGTTCAGGGAGACGAACCGCTCGTCGATCCGGCCGCGATCGATGCCGCCGTCGCCGCACTTCTGGAAGAACCGCCGGCCCAGATCGCCACGGTCGCCACACCAATTCGCCATGCGGGCGACATCATGGATCCCAATGTCGTCAAAACGGTTCTCGACTTCGAGGGCAACGGACTTTACTTCTCCCGCGCCCCGATTCCCTGGGTTCGGGACACCCAGCAAAAGATCCATGTGAAATACTGGAAGCACCTCGGCCTCTACGTTTTCCAGCGGGATGCCCTGCTCGAATATCCGACTCTGCCTCAGGGAGAACTCGAAAAAATTGAGCAACTCGAACAACTTCGCTGGCTGGAGAATGGCTGGAAAATCCGCGTTGCCGAAGTCCAGCACGACGCTGTCAGCGTCGACGTCCCCGAAGACGTAGCCCGGGTCGAAAAGCTTCTCGGCGAACAATCGCCCGCCTGACTCGTTTTATTCTTGCTTTTGTAGCAGCCGCCTTCCGAGGCGGGCGCCTTCGGATAGCACAGGCTACAGCCTGGCCACTTTCTTTTCGCTTCTCTGTGCCCTCTGCGCTCTTCCCTCTGTGTTCTGGGTGTTAAATCTTGCTCTTTCAGTTCTTATTATCTGCTTTCGATACTTACTACTGTGTCTGCGGCAAGGCGATGCCGGCCGTCGTCCGGTTCCCATCCGAACAAACCAAGAACACGGTCCCGTTGTCCGCAAAATAAGCTACAAAGTTGATCGTAAACGGCGTCGGCCCCCCGATCGCAATCTTATACGCATTGTTCTGCGTCCCATCGCCGCCGATGGTCACGGTTCCGGAAATCCCCGCATTCAGCGTCACTCCATTCGTGTTGATGGTGTTCAATCCCAACTGCGCATAGTCCACCACCCCGGCGATGCTGCTGGTCGCCGCGGTGGTTTGCCCGTACTGCCCGGAATAGTTCTCATCAAATGACGCGGGTTGCGCCAGCTCCACTCCGCTCCAGTTGAAACTGTAATTCCCCGCCAAGTCGGCCGCGGTAATCGACGCCGCTGACTGCGAAACCATTGTGCCGCCAGCCACGATACCCGCACTCACGTCCTGTATCACCGCCCGCGTCGGCGAATACATGTAAAAGACATACGTAATTGTATTGAGCGATGAGGTATGGAACGTGAAAGTGCCGCGTCCGCTCTCCGCGTTCGTAGTATCGATCGCGTAGCTTGTACTGGAAATCCCCGAACTCGGCGTCAGCTGGGTGTTGTCCCCAGCATTGTTTTCGTGAAAGGAAATCGTTCCGATGTTCCCGGCGCCGTCCGCTGTGAATCGCCCCACGCGCGCATTCGGTCCCACGCTGCCCGTCGCGCGCGATCCTCCGGCGAGAAACGCGAAACTTCCGTTGAAGCCGGAATTCGTTGTGGGGATCACGCCCGTCTGCAGAATCGCGGGACCCGCAATTCCTCCCTGCTGGTCTTCCTCCAGCAATTCCAGCCGTGTCGCATCCACGATATAAAACGCAAACGTGCGCCCAGCCAGCGTCATCGTTCCCCGGCCAAAATTGGTTCCGTTTCCGTTGGTGTCCAGTTGATAGGTGCTTGCCGTCAACGTAGTCGCGCCGGTCGGCGCAACTCCACCGTCGTTTACGTCCATCGTGCCGCCGGTCACATTTCCGTTTCCATCCGCGCCGAGCTGCCCGACGATTGAAATCGGCGCAGGCGTCGCTCCTGCAAAGGAAAGCCCGGAAAAATCGAACACGTATCTTCCATTGATCGCGTTGGCCGAAAACTGCAATGGAGTCTGCAGCTCCAGAACCCCGTTGGTCGAGGCCATTCCGTCGCTCTGCACCAGAAATCCGTGGCTGCTCGATTGCAACGAAGCACTCAGTTGCAAAGAACCGCCGCCTGTCACGTTCAAAACAATCAGTCCCCGCCCGTTGGCCTGAATCTGATAGGTTCCATTCGAAAACGTCACTTGGGTTGCCGGACTTCCGCTTCCCAAATCCAGCAAATCTTCGAGTCCCGTCGTTATGTGTCCCTGGCCGTCCGCCGCAAAGCTCCCCACTCGCGCGATAAACGCCCCGGAGTTCAGGTCCACGCCGTTCATTGAAAATGCGTACTGCCCGTTCAGGCTAGCATTTGAAAAATTTCCCGACGGTGGTGGAGGGGTGATATTGGAGCCGTTGCCTCCGCATGCGGCCAAGCAACCCGCAAGTGCGATTGCTGCCGCCGGAAAGAACCGCTTCATGCCACACCCCGGTGCGTCGCTGTAGATTGCGTGTTTCTGGGGGCCACATAAGGAATCGGAATTCCGCGCGCCGTTCTCACCGCCAAAGCCTGCGTTCCCTTCTGCACGATGCGCGCAACGAAGATGCTAGTGTTCCCCGTGGTCAGCGGCTCCCCGACAATCCGCAGCGTGTCGCCGGTCTCAATGGGAAAATGATTGGCTACAAGCAGCCGGGCGTCACCCAGATGCACTTCGATTACTCCGGAACTTGTTTGCAATGTCACCCGAGCCCCAAAGGGCGCCGCCTTGGAATTTGCGTCAAAAGCAATAACGGTTCCGACCGCCTGGCTCTCCCGTTTCACGTCGTACTCACCAACCCGTGCCGCCTGCCCAGCCGTCGACTGTTGCCCTCGTGCTCCGCTGCAAAGCCCAATCGCCGCCGCGCCGATCATCCAGAACTTACTGCCGACCATGTCCGCCTCTTCCCGGAAAAGATTCAGCCTGCTCCACAAACCTTACCCCACTTTTCGCCAATTACGAACCCACCGGCTCAGGAAATGTCGCGCCTCTAGAGAATTTTCCAATTCTTTAGAACGAAGACTTGTCATTGACACAATTCCATCCGCCGGACATAATTATATGTACGTCAATCCTGCGGAGGTTCGACAAGCTCAAATCTGCTCGGTGCGGAGGCGAGCGACCCGGATGGCGCCAAAATATATTTTTGTAACCGGCGGTGTTGTTTCATCTCTCGGCAAGGGCGTAGCGGCATCTTCCATCGGCTGTCTCCTCGAAAGTCGCGGCTTCAAAATCACCATCCAAAAATGTGACCCGTACCTGAATGTGGACCCAGGCACTATGAGTCCCTATCAGCACGGAGAAGTGTTTGTCACCGACGATGGCGCGGAGACTGACCTCGACCTCGGCCACTACGAACGCTTCACCCACGTCAAGCTGACCCGCGACAATAACTGGACCAGCGGCCGCATCTACGAAACCATTCTCTCCAAGGAACGCCGCGGCGATTACCTGGGCAAAACCGTCCAGGTGATCCCCCACGTCACCGACGAAATTAAGCGCTGCTTCAAACGCGTCGCCGAAGGTGTCGACATTGTCATCGTCGAAATCGGTGGCACCGTGGGCGACATTGAATCCCTTCCCTTCCTCGAAGCGATCCGCCAGATGCGCCTCGAACTCGGCGCCGAAAACACGCTATTCGTTCATGTCACTCTGGTTCCTTATATCGCCGCCGCCGGCGAACTGAAAACCAAGCCGACCCAGCATTCCGTCAAAGAAATGCTTGGCATCGGGATTCAGCCCGATGTGCTTCTCTGCCGCAGCGACCGCCACATCTCCGAAGATCTTAAGAAAAAAATTGCGCTTTTCTGCAACGTCGCCGATTCCTGCGTCATTTCCATGGAGGACGTGAAGACGATTTACGAGGTCCCCGTCGAGCTCAGCAAGGAAGGCCTCGACGCGCAAATCATCCGCCTCCTTCGTCTGGAAGAGCGTCCCGCGAACATGCAGCCGTGGCTCGACATGCTGCAGGGTTTGCACCACCCCAAAGGCGAAGTGCGCATCGGCATCGTCGGCAAATACGTCCAACTTGAAGACGCGTACAAAAGTTTGCGTGAGGCCTTGCTACACGGCGGTCTCGCTCATCATCACAAAACCGTCATTGACTGGATCGAATCCGAAGAACTCGATTCTCTTGAAACCGCAGAAAAGCGCCTGAAGGGTTACGACGGCATCCTGGTTCCCGGCGGCTTCGGCAAGCGCGGCATTCAGGGAATGGTCTACACCATCCAGTACGCCCGCGACCACAAAATTCCCTTCTTCGGCATCTGCCTCGGAATGCAGTGCGCCACCATCGAATACGCGCGCGACGCTGCCTGCCTTAAGCAAGCCGACAGTACCGAGTTCGATCCGCAAACGCCGCACCGCGTGATTTACAAATTGCGCGAACTCTTGGGCGTGGACGAAATGGGCGGCACCATGCGCCTCGGCGCCTGGCCCTGCAAACTCGAGCCCGGCTCGCTGGCCAACAAAGCCTACGGCAAAACCGAAATCAGCGAACGCCACCGCCACCGCTACGAATTCAATCGCGAATACGAAAAAACCCTCGTCGCCGCGGGGCTCCGCATCACCGGCCGCACTCCCGACGACAACTACGTCGAAATCATTGAAGCCCCGAACCATCCCTGGTTCCTCGGCTGCCAGTTCCACCCCGAATTCAAATCCAAGCCCCTCGAGCCGCACCCGCTCTTCGCCGCCTTCATCGGCGCCTCGCTCGAACACAAACTCCAAAAATCCCGCCCAGCCTCCGCCACGTCCACCACCGAGGCGCAGCCTCCCGCGCCCACACTGCGCGCCACGCCTCACGCCGCGGCATAGCCACAATGTGGCAGAGGCACCCCTGCCTGTGCGTTTCACAATTCTGAATACTTGTACTGTTGACTTTTACCATCTGGCCACGTCACACTAACGGGACACACTCCTGCCGGAGCCAATCATGAGATTCCTCTGCCTGCTGTTGCTCCCCTTGCTGACTGCCGCCGCCGAACTGCACGTGGGGCAACCCGCTCCACGGCTCGAGTTTTCTCAAGTGCTTCAATCGGCTCCGGGAACTCAATTAACCTGGGAAACACTCAAGGGCGACGCTGTGGTCTTGGAGTTTTGGGCGACCTGGTGCGCCGGTTGCGTCGAGGAAATTGGACATCTGAACCGTCTCTCAGAGGCCATGAAAGACAAGCCGGTCCGTTTCATTTCCGCCACTGATGAAGATCCCGAAGTTGTCCACCGCTTTCTGAAGGACTACAAGATGAGTGGCTGGGTCGCCCTTGATGCCAACGGGGCTACCTTCACCAACTTCGGTGTGATAGGCCGTCCACTCACAATTCTCGTGGACAAAACCGGGGTCATCCGCGGCATCGGCAACCCGTCCGAGCTATCCGCCGACCTCATCGAACGCTTGCTCGACGGAAAAGAAATCAATTTCTCCGACCGAGATGTGAGGGCCAACAGCCGCCAGTCTCTTCCCGTTCCATTTTTTGAAGCGATGATTCGTCCTGCGGCTCCTGTCGAACTGACTGGCTATTCAAAAGGAGCGGAAAGTGGGAAAAAAGGTCACGACTTCCAGGCATGGGGAGTCACCTTGAAGCATATCCTTTCCCTTGCCTACGACTTCGACGAATCACGTATTCTGGCACCCCCTTGGTCGAGTGAAACCAGATACGATGTGTCTATTGCTGCCCCGGAATTGTCGCCCTCTTTGCAAACTGACCTGATCACCCGCGCGCTGCAGACCACTTTCAATTTACAAACCCACAAGGAATCGCGTTCGACCGAAGTCTATGTCTTAGCCCGGCAACCCGGCATCACTCCCAATCTTCAGCAAGCAACATCGAAGGGCTCAAGCGGCTGGGGTAAACGCGGCGATATCAAAATGGTTTCCGTTTCCTTGGCTTCTCTGGCTGGACTCGCATCGAGCGTCTTGAACAGACCGGTGTTGAATGAAACCGGAATGCAGGGCAAGTTCGACATCGCCATCAAGTGGGACCCACAAGACCCAAACTCCCTTTTGCTCGCCGTCGAGCAACAACTCACTCTAAAACTCATTCTCACCCAGCGACCCCTGGAATATTTGGTCGTCGATTCCGCAACCGAACCCAAGGCTTGGTAACCGCCTTCAAGTTGCAGGTGCGTCTGGAACTATTGCTACCGACATTTTAATGCACTACACTGTAGTGCATGAAGACCGAAGTCTATAGCTACCGCCTTACATCGGCTCGCAAAGCAAGCCTTGAGCGCGCTGCACGCCGCCGCAAGCTCAAAATTGCGCATGTCCTGGATATGGCAGTGGACGACTGGCTCGCCGGGCAGGCGGACGAAACCGCTGACGACGAGGAACAGAAAAGGCTTCACAGAAAAGCCGAGCGATACATTGGAGTTTTTTCCTCTGGAGATCCAACTCGCTCATCGAGAGTGCGCGAAATCGTCCGTGAACGCCTAGCGAAGAAATATGGCCGGTAAAGCCCTCATAGACACAGGGGCAATTCTCGCACTGGTGGATACCTCTGACGCATGGCACGTTCGATGTGCATACGCGTTCCGCCAACTGCCGTTTCCTCTGATTACTTCAGAAGCCGTACTGACGGAACTTTTTCACCTGATCGGCGACCATCGCGCAAGGAAAGCGGATGCGTGGCATTTGATCCGGTCCGGAGCAATTGCGTTGTCGCCGATAGTTCACCCGGAACTTGCCCGCATTCAGGCCTTGATGTCGCGCTATTGGGACCGCCCAATGGATTTTGCTGATGCCACACTGGTGTATCTCGCCGAAAGAGAATCTATCCAGGTCGTATTCACGGTGGACCAAAACGATTTTGCAACCTATCGCATCGGCGGACGGCAGCGGTTTCAAGTAGTCCCTGTCGAGCACCCATCCTTGGGCTTGTGATATCTTCGGTTATCTGATGAAAACTTCTCGAGAAATTCAACTCGGCTCTCTCCGCCTCGGCGGTAACAATCCGCTGTTCCTTATTGCCGGCCCCTGCGTCATCGAATCCGAAGCTCACGCGCGCTCCATGGCCGAGCGCGTCGCAAAAATCGCCTCCGACGCCGGTGTCCCCTATATCTTCAAAGCCTCCTACGACAAGGCGAATCGCTCCTCCGTGAAAGCCTATCGCGGGCCAGGCCTTTCTGAAGGCTTGCGCATCCTCGGCAAAATCAAATCCGACCTTCGTCTCCCGATCCTCACCGACATCCACGACGCCTCCCAAGCCGCGCCTGCCGCCGAAGTCGTCGACATCTTGCAAATCCCCGCGTTCCTCTCGCGCCAGACCGATCTCCTCGTCGCCGCCGCAAAAACCGGCCGCATCGTCAACGTGAAAAAAGCCCAGTTCCTGTCTCCCTGGGACATGGGCAACGTCGCCGAAAAAATTGCCGCCGCCGGCAACTCTAAAATCATTCTCACCGAACGCGGCGCCAGCTTTGGCTACAACAATCTCGTCGTGGACATGCGCACATTTCCCGTCCTCGCAAAATTCGGCTATCCCGTCGTCTATGATGTTACCCACTCCGTCCAGCTGCCTGGCGGTCAGGGACACGCGAGCGGCGGCCAGCCAGAGTTCATCGAACCCCTCGCCCGCGCCGGCGTAGCCACCGGTGTCGACGGCATCTTCCTCGAAACCCACGACAATCCGGCCGCGGCTCTTTCCGACGGCCCCAACGCCCTCCCCCTTGCGCAACTCCCGCAACTCCTTGCGCGTCTCAAAGAACTCTCCACCCTGGTCCGGCGTTGGAGCAACGCATGAGCCTCGAAACCGCTCGCCGCGTTCTCCGCATTGAAGCCCAGGCCATTCAGGACGTCCTCACACGCCTCGACAACTCTTTCGTCCGCGCCGTCGAGCTCCTCTTCGCCTGCAAAGGCCGCGTTGTCGTCACCGGCATGGGAAAGTCCGGCCTCGTCGGACGCAAGATTTCCGCCACATTTTCCAGTACCGGCGCGCCCTCCTTTTTTCTGCATCCCGCCGAAGCCCTGCACGGCGATCTCGGCATGCTCGCTCACGGCGACACTCTCCTCGCCGTCACCTACGGAGGCGAAACCCAGGAAATTCTCAATCTCCTCGAATCCCTAAAGCGTCTGGAAATCCCGATCGTCACGCTCACCGGAAATCCCAAATCCACGCTTGCCGAAGCCAGCGAAGTCGTTCTCGACGTCAGCGTCAAAGAAGAAGCCTGCTCGCTCAATCTCGCTCCCACAGCCAGCACCACAGTCGCCATGGCTGTTGGCGACGCGCTGGCCGTTTCTCTCCTCGACCGTCGCGGCTTCCAGCACGACGACTTCGCCGCTCTCCATCCCGCCGGCCGCCTCGGCAAGAAACTTCTCCGCGTCGAACACCTGATGCACAGCGGCGAAGCGCTGCCGCGTGTCTCTCCGGAAACGCCGATGCCCGCCACATTTCACGAAATGTCCGCCAAGAAACTCGGCATGACCACCGTCACCACTCCTGACGGCAAACTCGCCGGAATCCTCACAGACGGCGACCTCCGCCGCCTGATGGAAAAGCATGGCGGCGCAACTCTCTCCATGACCGCCGGCGATTGTATGGTGCGCAATCCGCAAACCATCAACTCCAAGCTGCTCGCCAGCGAAGCACTGAACCTCATGGAAAAAAAGAAAATCACCTCGATAGTCGTCGTTGACGCCTCTCAAAAAGTCCTCGGCGTAGTCCACCTCCACGACCTCTGGACCCTCGAGCTGATCTAAAGGCGGGGCCCAATATTCTTTCGGTCGCTTCTCCGTGTACCCTGTGTCCCTCTGTGTACTCTGTGGTAGAAATTTTGTTGTTTCCCACTCGCTGCTCTCGCATCCAAATCTTGCTAAGATTACACGCTTACCAATTCACTGGAGGCCGCTTGTCCCCAACGCCCAAAATCTCCCCCGCACTCAAAAAACGCGCCGCCCAAATCAAACTCCTCCTGATGGACGTCGACGGCACCATGACCGACGGCGGCGTCCTGCTCCTCTCTCAGCCCGACGGCTCGGCCCTCGAAATGAAGAAATTCGACGCCCATGACGGCCAGGGCCTCACCCTCGCTCACACCGCCGGAATCCGCACCGGCTGCATTACAGGCCGCGATAGCCCCGCGCTTCTCCGCCGCGCCCGCGAAATGAAAATGGAATTCATCTACATGAAGATTCCCCTCAAAATGCCCGCCTACGAAGAAATTCTCGCGAAAACCGGATTGAAAGATGCCGAGGTGGCCTATGTTGGCGACGATCTCCCGGACATTCCGATTCTCAGACGAGCCGGCCTCGCCGTAGCCGTCGGCGACGCTGTCGCTGACGTGAAAAAAATCGCGCACTACACCACCAAAGCCCACGCTGGAAGAGGCGCCATTCGCGAAGCCATCGAGCTGATTCTAAAATCCAAGGGAATCTGGGACGAACTTATCGACAAAGCTCGCGCCTGATGCTACATTCCCCGCCACATACTTCCGGCGGGGGAGTTCTTCGATGAAAACAAATTATGCTGCGGTATTTGTTTCGGCGCTTGTCTATTGGCTGCTCGGCGCCGTCTGGTTTGGCATGCTGTTCAGCAAGCCGTGGATGGCCCTCGAGAACATCACCATGGAGCAGGCCAAATCCATGAATCCCGTTCTTCCGTACGTCGTCAGCTTCCTCCTGAATCTCCTCATCGCGTATTTCCTCGCGCAGGTCTGCATCTGGCGCAATGCCAATTCCGCCAGCCGCGGCGCCTCCGTCGGCGTCCTCCTCTGGATCGGTTTCATCGGCCCCATCACCTACACCACTTACATGTACGAGATGCGCCCGAAAGAACTCTTCGCCATCAACCAGTTCTATCCGCTGGCCGGAATGGTTCTGATGGGCGCAATCCTCGGCGCCTGGACCAAGAAATCCGTCTAGACGCCGCTCGTCATCCTCACTTCGTAGAGACCGCCTTCCGAGGGCAATAATATACTAGGCTAACCAACTCATGTTAAACTTCTGCACATGTCGGAAAAGGAACGCAGACAGTGTATATTCTGCCCCGAACGAGCCACCACAGGGGAGCATATTTGGAGTAATTGGGCCAATCCGCTTCTCGGCAAACGTAGGCGGTACAAGATTCGCCAAGAAATACAGGATGAGGTTCGCACTTGGAACAGCGTAGGACTTCATCAAAAGTTTCCCCTGCTTTGTGATACCTGCAACCACGAGTGGGGCGGAAAGCTCGAAACTCGCATGAAAGAGATTTGCTCCGATATGGTCAGAGACGGAGCGCCAACACTTCTTAGCGCTACGGACGTAGCGACCATCGCAATGTGGTCGCAATTGAAAGCCTTTATCAGTGACTGCGCGCAAGAAGGACACATAGGATCATTTCACGAATTTGGTACGAGACGTGCGTTTAGAATGAATTTTACGTTTCCGACGGGAACGAATATGTGGCTTGCGCGGACGTATAGCACTCACGGCATCTACAAGGGAGTCTATGCGAAAGCACCCCTCGAAACCCCCAAGCGTTTCCATTCTTATATATTCACAATGAGCATTGGGCAATTGGTCGTCCAGGTTACATCCGTTAGATGGACGAAGAAATCCAACAGAAAATATGCCAGTCCGCCAAACTTCACCCAAGGTCCCGCTTGGAACAGATTTTGCGTCCCCATTTGGCCGAACTGCATCACTCCCATTTACTGGCCGCCATCTGGACAATTGCGACGCGATGAACTGGATGCTCTCGTCGAGCGATGGAAAATCGTTAATCGAACGGACTGACTTTGGCACAGTACCTTTCCGCCGTATCGTGATACACTACGACTAGAAAGGGATGAGCCGCTGATGAGCCGCCAAGCCGAAAGCGATCAACCCAGTAGTGAATACTCGAATTTTGAGAACGCGCTGAAAAAAGTTCTTTCTGTTCCGCGTTCTGAAATGCTTAAAAAACTCAAGGCCCCAAAGAAGCGGAAGAAATCTAAGCCTTCCGCTTCCCGCGTTTCAGGCGGTTAGTTTTCATCCGCACTTTCTCCCACCTTACCAGTCACCTCTTGAAAAGTGAGCCGCTTTCCCGCTACCTGCGATAAGGCTAGCTGAAACCTGTCTGCATCGCTAACGAAATTGTCTTTCGTGGCCCGATTATTGAATCGGAAAGATTGCTCGTCGAGATACCGGAACAGGTGAAAGGGTTCCGCGCTGATGTAGGTTCCCTTCAACCCGCGCTTCAACAAGCTCCAGAAATTCTCCAACCCATTCGTGTGAACATTTCCTTTCACATACGCTTGGGCATGGTCAATTACCTTGTGAATGTATTCCGCTTCGAGTCCGGTATATCCACTCGAAGCATCGGTGAATACATGAGAGCCAGAGACAACATGCTTTCTCACCGCTCCCTGCAATGTGGAACGATAAACATCCGGCACTACAGATGCGCGGACTTTCCCTTTGCGCTCTAATACTCCCATCACGGCAGTTTTTCCAACCCATCCGGTTTTCCCGCAGATCATCCGCCTCTTGCGGTCAGCGTGCATGAATCTTGCCGCTCCACCGATATATGTTTCATCGGCCTCTACTTCACCACCGAGTTTTCCGAAAGTCTTGTCATGGAGAGCCAAGCGAAGCCGATGCAGGACAAACCATGCGGACTTTTGGGTGATACCCAAGTCCCGCGCCACTTCGTATGAGCTAATCCCGTTCTTGCAGTTCACGAGCATCCACAGTGCGACAAGCCACTTGTCGAGGGAGATGGGCGAATCTTCGAAGATAGTTCCCACCTTGACGGAGAACTGCTTGGAGCACTTCTTGCACTTCCACCGCTTCTGAGTGGCGAGATAGTAGTGCTCAGTGTGGCCGCACTTGGGGCATACTGGGCCATCGGGCCAGCGGAGAGCGGCGACGGTATCAATGCAGACCTGCTCGTCTGAGAAGTACCGGATGGCTTGCTGGAGTGTTTTGGGCTTCATAATGACCCCAGCATAGCCTAATTCTCATGGTTAGTCAAGTATATTATTGCCCTTCCGAGGCGGTCCACTCTTTTCTGCGTTTTCCACGCTCGGAACTTTGCGTACCCTGTGTTAGGGCATTTTCTTCCACCATGAATTCCCCTATCCCTACTTAGCTTTCCCTCGCATCTCAATACATAATAGATAGGCGTATCTGACGAACGAGGTATCCCAGCGTGATGCATGCATGGCACGACGTTTCCCCCGGCAAGGAACTCCCCCGCGATTTCCAGGCGGTCATCGAAATTCCCCTCGGCTCCAACGTCAAATACGAACTCGACAAGCCCACCGGCCTTCTGAAAGTGGATCGGATTATCCACTCCGCCGTTTTCTATCCCGCCAACTACGGCTTCATCCCGCAGACCTACGCCGAAGACAACGATCCTCTCGACGTCCTGGTCCTCTGCCAGGAACCCATCCAGCCCCTCGCCCTGATCAAAGCCCGCGCCATCGGCGTGATGACCATGGTCGATTCCGGCGCCAGCGACGACAAAATCATCGCCGTCGCCACCAACGATCCCGAGTTCAGCGAGTACATCGAAGCCCGCGACCTTCCCCCTCACCGCATGCTCGTCCTCAAGCGTTTCTTCCAGGACTACAAGCAACTCGAGGGCAAGCAAGTCCAGGTCGAAGACATCCGCCCCGCCTACGCCGCCCTCAACATCATTGAAAAGTCCCTCGCCCGCTACGCCGCCCTCCGCGACCAACTCCGCGCCTCCGCCAACTACTAGCCTAGCAGCGGCCGCCGAAGTTGGCTGGCGCCTTGCAGCGACGCTCTGCTCGCTTCCGTCCGGCCTCTGCATCCTCTGCGCTAAATTCTTCTCCTCTTCTTCACGTCGTAATCTTTCCTCCCAACTTATGAGACGATAACAGTACAGAGAAAACCGATGAACCCCATCCTGAAATGGTCTCTAATCGCCGTGGCTGTCCTTCTTGTCGCGGTTTGCGTTGGCCTGAGCATTATGGCCGGCAGCCCCAAAGATGCCATCGGCATGGTCCGTTACGCCCTGCCGCACATGCATCGCGGGACGCTTCAGGTCGGCAGCGACGCCCCAGACGCCACGCTCGTCTCGCTCGACGGGGCCACCCGCTTCCACATCCGCGAACGCACCAACGGCAAGCCGCTCGTCCTGGTATTCGGAAGCTTTACTTGACCGCCCTTCCGTCGCCAGGTCGGCGACATCGCGCAAATCTACAACGACTATAAAGACCGCGCCGATTTCCTAACCATCTACGTCCGCGAAGCCCATCCGCTCGACGAATGGCAGATGAAGTCCAACGAAAAAGATAAAGATAACGTGTGCTACGCCCAGCCGAAAACGCTGGAGCAGCGCGTCGCCATCGCCAACGATTTTACCCAGCGGTTTAAATTCCCTCTGCCCTTTGGCATCGATGAAATGTCCAACGCCGCGAACAACGCCTATGCCGCATGGCCCGAGCGCCTCTACATCCTCGACGAGAATGGCCGCGTTTCCTATAAGGGCGGCAACGGCCCGTTTAAATACAATCCCAAGGAAGTTCGCGATTGGCTCGCCAAGCGCTTCGGCGAGGTAAAGCATCCCGACGCCGCTTCGCCAGACAAGAAGCCCTAGCATCCGGGATCATCAAGCCTGTGACGCACCGCTCCCCTCGCAAATCGCAACCCAAGCCCGATTCCTCCCGCAAGATCGGCTTGGCCCGGGCGCTCTCAAAACTCGGCTACTGCTCCCGCCAGCAAGCTTTCGAACTCATCCACCAGGGCAAGGTCCGCCTCAACGGCAGCACTCCCAAGAATCCTGAGACTCCTGTTCGCCTCGGCGCCGATCGCATCGAAGTGCAGGGACAGTCACTGAAGCCCGCCGAAAAAATCTACCTCATGCTGAATAAGCCGCGCGGCCTCGTCACGTCCACCTCCGACGAGAAAGGACGCGACACTGTCTATTCACTGCTTCCCTCCGGTCTCACCTGGCTCGCCCCCGTCGGCCGTCTCGACAGAGCCAGCGAAGGCCTTCTCCTCTTCACCAATGATTCCGAATGGAACGGCCGGGTGACCAACCCATCCACGCATCTCGACAAAACCTATCACGTGCAAATTGCCTCGCTCGCCGATGCTTCGCTTATCGAAAAGCTCCACCGGGGAGTTGAAACCGAAGGCAACGAACTCCTCCGCTGCAAACGCGCCAGTCTGCTCCGCTCTGGCGAAAAAAACTCCTGGCTCGAACTCACCCTCGACGAAGGCAAAAATCGCCAAATTCGCCGCATGCTCGACGCTCTGGGTATCGAAGTCCTCCGCCTCATCCGCGTCGCCATCGGCCCTCTCCAACTCGGCGATCTTTCCAAAGGTGCCAGTCGTCAACTGAATTCCACCGAACTCGACGCCCTAAATCGCGCCATGACATCCCGCTAGAGGCCGTTAACCTAGGCGGCGCAGGCACACACACCCGGTTCCTTACTCAGTCCGTCGTAAATTGTGGTTTTGATTTACTTCAGAAAATCCAGGAGAGTCGGCAATCCCAGCACGCGCGCCGTGGCATTCAGTGTCGCCTGATTCGCCACCTGGGCTTGCGCAAAATTGCTTGCCGCCGTCGCCAGATCCGCTCCCACCAGGCTGTTCTCTTGCTGGCTCAAATTCAACTTGTCCTGGTTCAAAAACGATTCGCTCTGGGTGATCTGGTTCAGATTATTTCCGTAAAACACCCGCTGCTGGCTCACTTGATTGAGCGCGCTTTGGATTTCCGTCACGCTGGCCGGTATGTTGTTGCCCGTCGTCAGCGCGGTATATAGATCCTGCAGCGCTCCAGTCACGCTTCCCGACGCATTCTGAAACAGCTGGTCGCCGGGCAAATTCGCATTGATCGAATCTCCATTCGACAGCTGTACGGTAGTGGTCTGTGAATTACCGTTGTAGGTGACCGCGTTCGTTGCCGGGTCCAGCGAGAAGGGCGGGGTTGTCACCTTGGTTCCCGCAAACAAGAATGCTCCCTGGTACGTCGTATTCCCCAGCGCAACCGCCTGGTTCAGCAATCCCTGCACTTCGCCAGCGATGGCCTGCCGATCCGCCGGGTTCAAAGTCCCGTTCGCCCCTTCCACTCCCAAACTCAGCGCTCGTGTCAACGCAGAGACCACATTGCCCAGGGTGCTGTCGGCCACCTGGTATTTCGACTGTAGCGTGCTCAGGTTCTGCAGAAATTGGCCGTCCGCCGCCGCATGATCGTGATTTTGCACCACCGACGCGGCCGCCACCGGGTCGTCGGACAACTGGTTCACGCGTTTTCCGCTCGAGAGCTGCAGCGTCGCAATCGTTTCGCTCTGCTTGCTATCCTGAATGGACGCCAGCAGGCTCGGCAAAAGATCGGGATTCAGTCGAATCGTCATGGCTCAGCTCACCATATTGATCGTCGTTTGCAGCAAAGTGTTAATGACCGAAGTTACTTGCGCGGAAGCCTGGTACGCGTTTTGATATCTCACCAGGTTCGCCGCTTCTTCGTTGATATCCACTCCCGAAACTCCGCCTTGCAGGTTCTGGATCTGCTGCAGCACCAGGCTGCCGGATTGCTGTTGCGTCTGCGCGCTGGAAACGTCGTTGCCCACCTGAAACACGATTCCGCCATAGAATGCGAGCGGCGTTTGTCCGTTCACCAGATGCTGATTCTGCAGCGCCAGCAATGCGTTCGCATTCGTGTTGTCGCCCGGATTTCCAGGCGCCGGTCCCCCGCTGGCCGCAATCTTGTTCGGATCGCTGATCGAAACCTTCAAAGCAGACGCAGCGCCCGCCTGCTGCGTCAGGGGCGTGAACAAGGGCCCGCCCGCTGCTCCGTTCAAATCAAATCCAGCCTGCTGCTGCGTGTTCACCGCATTCGATAGGTTATACGCCAGCGCATCCAGGGAATTCCTGACGCTGGGAATCTCCTGATCGCGAATTTGCAACTGTCCCGCAAGCTGCCCGGCGGTAATCTGCGAAGTGATGTTGTTGCCGCTTGAATAGATATCCTGGAAGCCCGTCACCGGATTTGGCTGCGTGGTTAAGGCGAAGCTCTGTCCGCCGACGACCAACGGCGTTCCCGCGCTGGTTGTCAGCGTTACGCTGCCCCCGCCCGCGTCCACGGTGGAAACATCCACGTAATTCGAAAGTTGATTGATCAGCTGCTGCCGTTGATCAACGAACACACCGGGATTTGCGCCGCTGCCGACGGCGGCCGCCACCTGCAGGTTCACCTGGGCAATCTGATTCGTCAGGCTGTTGATCTGCGTAACCGATTGCTTCACCGCCAGATCCGTATTCTGTTGTTGGGTGGTCAAATTGTCCGAAGTCTGATTCAGCGTGTGCGCCAGGTTCTGCGCCGCGGTGATTACGCTCTGCCGCGCGGTCGGGTCGTTGGGGTTCACGCTCAACTGCTGAAAGCTGTTAAAAAAAGCCGACAACGGCCCCTGCAGCCCAGTCCCCGTGGTTTCGTTGAAGAGCGCCTGGATCTGTTGCCCGCCGCCGAGGAAGGCGTTCAATTTTCCCTGCTGCTGCGTCTCCTGGTTCACCCGTAAATCCAGGATCGCATCCCGCAGGCTGGTTACGTCCTGCAACTGGACGCCAGTTCCCAGGGTCAGCGTTCCGATCTGAATCGGCGAAGTCTCCGAAAAATTTGCCCGCTGCCGCGAATATCCCGGTGTGTTCACGTTCGCGATGTTGTTGCTGGTTGTTTGGATCGCCCCCTGCTCGGCGAGCAGTGATCCAATCGCGATATTCAAGCTCGCGGAAAGTGATCCCATGGTTAAGCTTGCTCCTGCGCTGCATGCCTATTCGATGTCTGCTTCAGCGCTTCCGCGGCATAGTTGCCTTCGAACATCCGGTACGCGTTCAACAGTGCGTTCACCGTGCGCTGCGAACGCCACAAAACTCCCTGCACTTCCTTGTTCACTTGCTGCACTCGCGCGTGCGCCTTCTGCCATCTTTCCCGCAACTCCGCTACCCGGCTCGGTTCCTCTCCCTGCGTCGTCACCAAATCCAAACGGCGAATTTTCGCGCTGGCAGCCTCCAGTTGCTCGCACAAATTTCGCTGGATCACCGTGCTCTCTTCCAAATCCTGAATCCTGCAGGAAGCGATCGCAGCCTTCGCCGTTGTCAACGCCAAGGAAAGCGCGCTTAGAAGGCCGATTTCCTGCTCCAGTAATTCCCTGTAGGTTGGTTTCTCTTGGCTCATCGCCTAGGCTCGTTCGTCCAGCTTGTGTTCCTCGGGCTCCGTTGCCGCCACTTCCACGCGGTCTTTATCAATCACTTCCGGCATTTTGCGTTCGCTCGCCTCGCGGTTCCGCTGGTCCCGCCGCTTCTCTTGCCTCTCCCGGTCTTCAGACCGCACCGGCTCAAGTCTTGCTGCCGGCGCTGGCCCCATCCCATTCATCGCCGTACCCCGCCGCTTCCTTCACTAACTCTTCGAGGTTTTGCGGCTGTGGTCCGCGATTAGGGCGTCAGCAATCTTCTTGCTGTCCGGGTGATACCGTCCGCTCTGCACTATTGCCTGCAGCGGCACAACCTTCTCTGTACGCACTTCCGGCACAGTGGCCGCCTGCGAGGAAAGCTGCTGCACTTCCGCTCCACGTCCGGAGGGCTTAAACGTATCCTCTGTCTGCGCCGCTGTCGTCCCCGCGGTCTTTGCCTGGCCTTGCGCCGGCACCCCGCCACCCGCCGAATTCTTTACCCGGTCGCTCTGCAGCTCGCCGTTCGCCGGTATTTTGGGGTCGATTTTCATAACCAACTCCTTGCCTTCACCTCGTGAGAGAACCAAAGGATTCTCCCTGCGTTTGAAGTACCGATCGGCAATTCCTGAGGAAACTTTAATTCCCCAGGGCCTTCAGCTTGGCACCTCACTGTTCATTATCGGCAGAGCGTCCCAAAGGTTTACCCAAATGTTGGCCTTGGCCAGGAACCGGCTGCAGGCCCATCCCAGGATCTAAGTGCTTTAGAATCAGTTTTCCTAGCCCTAACCCTCCCGCCTTTCCCACCGCTGTCGACATGGCCTGAATCCCCATGTCCTCTAATGTGTCGTGCGCCGGGTCGGTAGAATCCTCATCTTCGTCGGCAAAGCTCGATTTCATCGACTTCCAGAATGTCGAAAGCATGATGGATTCGAATTCGGCTCCTGCCTTCTTAAGCTTGGCTTCCTGTACTGGCGAAAGCCTTCTTGGTGATGGTTCCGCTCCACCGGCGGTCGCGGCCTGCGATTTTGGTGCATCCATCGCCGCCGGTCCCAAATCGAGTCCAGGCCTGCCGCTCACAAAACCTCCAAATCTGCGTTCAGCGCTCCCGCTTGCTTGATGCCCTGCAGGATCGCCACCACGTCCCGCGCCGTCGCGCCCATCGTCTGCAGCCCGCGCACCAGCTCTTCCACCGTCGCGCCTTCCTTCAACTGCACCACCTGAACAGGCGCCTCGGCCGTCTGCACTGTCGTCTGGGGCACCACTTTTGTCTCCCCATTTTTAGAGAAAGGCTCGGGCTGCGACACTTTGAAATCTGTCGTGACCTGGATCGACAGATTGCCATGGAGTATCGCGCAAGCGCTGATGGTTACGTTTCCGCCCATCACCACCGTTCCCGTCCTTTCGTTCACCACCACTTTCGCCGACGGTTTCGTATGCACCGGCAATTCCCCGATTTTCGCCAGCAGCGCCGGCAACTCTCCGCCAGCCGCATGCAAATCCGCAATCTCGATCCGCCGGCTGTCGACCACCCGCGCCAGGTTGCCGCCAAGCTTTTCGTTGATCACCGCGGCGGTCTCTTCCGCGGTTTCAAAATCCGCATCGCGCAAAAGCACTTGCACCATCTTCATGTGCTTCAGATCCAGTGCGGCGTCCCGTTCCACCAGCGCTCCATCCGGAATCCGTCCCACCGTCGGATGATTCACAACCTTTGCATTCGTCGCTGGTCCCGCGCTGTACCCGCCAATCACCAGCGGACCCTGCGCCGCCGCATAAACCTTCCCGTCCGCCGCCGAAAGTGGAGTCATCAACAGAGTCCCGCCAGACAAACTTTTCGCGTCACCGATCGAGGAAATCGTCACGTCAATCTTCATCCCCGGCCGCGCAAATGGCGGCAGATTCGCCGTCACGAATACGGCCGCGATATTCCTCACCTGAATCGTGGAGATCTGGCCCTGGATGCTGATTCCCATCCGCTGCAGCATGTTTCCAAGCGTTTGCACCGAAAAAATCGTCTGCTGCTTGTCGCCTGTCCCATTTAAGCCCACCACCAGCCCATACCCTATCAACTGGTTGTCGCGTATCCCCTCAAATTCGCTGATATCCTTCAACCTCGCCACATGCGCAGCCGGCGCGGGCGTTTCATCCGCAGCCAGCGCCGCCGCGGGCGCAATCCCCGCCACTACCGCCGCCAATATCACTTTCCACAATTTCTTAAGCACCGCTTCTCTCCTCCGTGCCCTCTGTGCTCTGCCTCTGCGTTCTCTGTGTTAAGTCTTTTCTTCACCTAGAACGACAGCAACTTCACCAAAGCATTCACTATAAAATTCGGCTGCCGCGAAGCATCCGCTACCGCTCCCTTGCCTTTGATCTCCACCTGTAAATTGGACACCAGCGTCGAGGCCACCGAATTATCCGGCGCCAAATCTCCCGGCCTCACCAAACCGCGGATGAACACTGTCTGCCGGTCGTTCCCCAGCGTGATATCCCTCGCTGCCTGCACCACCAGCACACCGTTCGGCAGCGTTTCCATCACCTGCGCCGCCAGGTTCAGCGTTACATTCGAACTCATCGACGACTGACCTTTGCCATCCAGGCTGTGGCTCGAATTCGCGTTCGCCAGATTCTGCAGCCGGTTCGTGGAACTCAAAGTTCCGAACAACGACGTCACCGCGGATAACAGCGAAAACTGCCGCGACTGTTTATTCTCCCCGTTTGTCCCGGCCGTAAAATTGTCCACCAGGTGAATCGTTACTAGGTCCCCCGGCTGCCGCGCCTTGTAGTCCCCGGCCATGTGCGCCAGCGGGCTTGAATCCACCCACAAACTTCCAGCGGTACTCGGTTCCGGCAAATTCATCGTTCGCGCCTGCTTCAGATAGTCGTCGTAAATCGTGGAAGTCTGCGGACCCTTATCTTTCTTCTTCAACTTCGGGATCGCCTCGCCCGCCGAGGCGAGAAAAATCAATGCGGCCATCATCGTCAAAATTCGTCTCACCGGATCCTCCCGTGTAGGGGCCACCTTCAGGCGACCCTTCTTGCCTTTGTAGCGGCCGCCGACCGTGGCGGGCGCTTTTCTAAATCACTCTAAAACGTAGCCTCGACCGCATCCGGCCCCACCACCCGCGCTTCCAGCGTCTTTCCATGCAATGGCAACCGAACCCGAACCCGTTCATCCATTCGCCCGCTCTTGAGCACACGAACCACCACCACCGTCGAGCTGTGCTCCGAATGCAAATACAATTTGGCCATCCGGTGTATATCCACGAGCACCGGGCCCAATGCCGACTCTTCGCTGCCCGCGCTCGCGGCCTGGCTCTTTTTTTCTACCGCCGTTTCGCGCGAGCGTGTTCCCGCAAACGTGCACCACGCATAAAACGGCGGCGCCTTGCGGTTCCCTCGCAAGCGCAGCAAGAACCTCGCCTGCCCCAAGCCGTTGTCGAATTTCATCGAAGCAACCGTCAAGCCGGCGCCGCTTCCTTCCGGAATTACCACGTTCAGCTCCAAGTCCTGGCTGCATGCGCCTTTCGGAAGCGCATATCCGCGCGACTGCATCGCCGCCTGAATCGTCGCCAGCACTTCAGCCTTCGAAGCTCTTTCCGCCACCGCGAACTGCGGCAGCAGCAGCAACGCAAGCGACCACGCCGCGAATTTTTCCTTAATTCTCATCCTCGCGTCCTTACGACGTCAGCCCGTTGATCGTCTGGAACATCTGGTCCGCCGCATGCACCACGCGCGAATTCGCTTCATACGAGCGCTGCGCCAGAATCATCTGGATAAACTCTCCCACCACGTCCACGTTCGAATTTTCCAGCGACCCCTGCAGGATTTTTCCCAGGCCTTCCGTGCCGCCCGGCGTTCCCACAATCGGATTGCCCGACGCCGTCGTCTCCAGGTACAAATTATTTCCCACACTATTCAGCCCGCCCGGATTCGCGAACGTCGCCAGTTGGATGCTGCCCACCTGCTGCGCCTGCTGTTGGCCCGGCAGCGTCACGCTGACTGTGCCATCGCTCCCGATGGTGATGTTCGTGGCACTCGACGGGATCGTGATCGCCGGCTGCAGTTGGTTGCCGTCTGAATTCACGATGATGCCCGTCGAATCCAGGTGAAACGCTCCCGACCGCGTATACGCCACTTCGCCGGTCGGCAACTGCACCTGGAAAAATCCCTGCCCCTGAATCGTCAAGTCCAACGGATTTCCCGTGGTATTAAAGTCGCCCTGCGCCTGGATGATTTCCGACGCTGCCGAACGCGCCCCCAACCCGATCTGCAATCCGGTTGGAAACGTCGTCTGCTGCGTGCTCGCCGCTCCCGGCATCACCAGGTTCTGGTAAACCAGATCCTGGAATTGCAGCCGCCGGCGGCGGAATCCCGCGGTGCTCGCGTTGGCCAGATTGTTGGCCACGTTTTCCAGGTTCAGTTGCTGCGTCTCCATGCCGCTGGCCGCCGTATACAGTGCTCGGTACATTTCGTTTGTCTCCTCGCATCAATCTCGAAACTAGACTCTCGGCAAATCCTGCGCCGCCGTTTTGTTGAACTCGTTGTGAAATATCGAAAGCGCCTTCTCCATCATCTGCGCGGTCCGCTGCAGTTCAATCAGTGAAACCGTCGCTTTCACCGGATTGGCGTTTGAAGTCTCCAGCGATCCCTGCACCACCCGCGCATTTTTGGAAATCGTTCCCGCCGCTCCCTGGGCCACAAAATACGTGTTGCCCTCGGGCTTCAGCTCCGTCGCCGAACCGAACTCGGTCACTTTCAGCTTCGCCACCACCCCGCCGTCCACGGAAATCGTTCCATCCGCGCTGATGGTGATTTCCCCGGAAGGAATCTGCAGCGGCCCCTGCTCACCCAGCACCGGGTCTCCAGTCGCCGTAACCAGTTGCCGCTTCGCGTTCAATTGAAAACTCCCGTCGCGCGTATAGCGAACGCCGCCCTTCGCCTGCACATTAAAAAATCCCCCGCTCTGCAATGCTACGTCCGTCGGATTTTCCGTGCGCTCCAGGTTGCTTGGCGTCAAATCCAGCTTCGCTCCGCCGAGCACACCAAACCGGTTCACCACCTGGTTCAGCGGCGTCGTCAGCGACTCCTGCAGCCATGCCGGCATCGCGCGGTAAAACGAAACCTGGGCCTTATATCCGGTGGTGTTGGCGTTCGCCAGATTGTTCGCGACCACTTCCAGCGCGTCCAGCCGCGTCGAAAATCCTGTGAATGCCGAGTAGAAGCCGCTGTCCATTCGTGTTCTCCCGGGGATTTGGATTGCAAGCGGGTGCCCAAATAAGTTTTTTGTCACCCGAATATCCCGTTCCAATTCAGCCGCTTCCCACCGATTCCCCTGGCAAATTTTGCCGCGCATTTAAATCCGGCAATCTCTGCCTCTTCCCATTGACCAGTAGGCAATCCTTGCCCGTCGCTCCCTTGTGGCGGCCTTGGCTCGCTGGGGCATTCTTCTCCGCAAACCTTGTGGCCTTACCCCTGTGTTCAATTCTTCCACTCCCTTTTCACTTTTCTATTTTCGATTTGAGTCCGCCGACACCCGCGCCTTCCCTTGATTCGCGCCGCGTAGTTTGCGGCACCAAGGCTCTCAACGCCGTTAATTTGCGAATTGAATTTTCCAGAGCGGCATCCCCGCTCCGTCACGAGTACTCAAAACGAGTTTCACGCTAGTTGTGGGTCACCAGCGAAAACCATACCGGCAATCCGTCGCACGCCAGTGCAAACTGAAAACCCGAATGCGGCTGCACCGTCTGCATCACATAGTCTTCGCCCCAGATGACCGTCGGCACGCTCAACATGCAATGATCCGCCAGCGAAGTAATCTTCGACTTGAAATTTCCCGCCACCATATTACAAAGCTCGCCCAGAGCGTCGCCCACCATCGATGGGTTCGACTTCGCATCTTCCCCCATCATCTGCGTCGCCAGTTGTATCGCAATCTCTTTGCTGCAGCGGATCGTGATCATTCCGCACAACGCACCCGCCAGCCCCACCATGGCCGTCTGCTCTCCGTGCGGCTGTTCCGGTTGCTCCGCCAGCGCGCCAAGTTCGGCGTTCGCCATCATTCCAAACACTTCAATCGCCGCGCATTCCAGAATTCCTTTCCAGTGCGGATCCAGTTGCGCGTGCGTATCCGCCGGCTTTCCCATTGTCTGGCTCATTTCCCGCCTCCCAGCAATGGCGCCACCCGCTCTTTCACCTGCTCCGGCGTGAACGGCTTGCGGATATACCCCTTTGCTCCCACCGACAACGCCTCCACCACGCGCGATTCGCTTCCTTCCGTCGTAATCATCACCACCGGCGTGCCTTTAGCCGATTCCACATTGGCCAGATTTTTCAGGAATTCCAGCCCGTCCATCGCCGGCATGTTAATGTCGCTCAGGATCAGATCGAACTTCGCCTTGTTCACTTCGGCCAGCGCTTCCGCACCGTTGCCCGCTTCCAACACGTCACCCAGGTCAAGACCCGCCTGCCGCAACGACCGTTCGACGATCTTCCGCATCACTGACGAATCATCCACGATGAGTACTCGTAGCTTGCTCACGGTTACGCTCCTCCGTTAAATTCGTTCCACCCGCCTGCTCCGGCGCAATCGCCGCCATGCTCAGTTCCACCAGAGGCAATACATGCAAGTATTCCGTCTGCAGCATTTCCAGAATTCCGCCCCGTTCCTCTTCCGTCAGCCGGGGAAAACATTGCAGCAGGAATCCGGGGCCTTCCTGTTCCGGGCCCTCCTGTTCGGCTGGATTCCCCACCGGAGCGGAAATCGAAGCAGCTACGCCGCCGCTTGCTCCTCCGCCCTGCGCCTCTTCTTCCGGCGGCGCCAGCTTTTGCAAAAATTGGTCGGCGGCGGAAACCACACCCACCAGATACGGGTCGTGCTGCGCATTCTCTGGGTTGTGGTGGTGTTCAAATACATCCATGAACGACGGCATGAAATTCCACGCCACTGCCATCCACCGCCCCACTTTTCCATGGTCCGTGCCGAAGTACTCCCTCTCGAGTTTCAGGTTGTCCACCCAGTTTGGCGGCGGCAGCACCCGGTCCTTCGCGCTCTCTTCCATCAGCAGCATCCACAACGGCAGTTGGCCGATGTCGTGCAACAGTCCGCCCAGGTATGCCTGTTCCTTTTCCGGATAATCCACCGTTCGCGCAATTCGCTCGCTCAGCAGCGCCGAAAGAAAACTGTGTTGCCAGAAACCCAGCAACTGTTTCACCGGCACGGTCTTCCCCGCAAACTGCATCACCGAGCAAGTCAGCATCAGCGTCCGCAATCGCTCCGTTCCCAGCAGCACCGCCGCCTGCTCGATGCTCAGCACCCTGCGCCGCAACCCGAAAAGCGCGGAATTGCAGAGCCGCAGAACCTGGGCCGTCAGGCTCGGATCCGTCCGGATCACCTTGCCCACTTTTTTCAGGTCTACCGCCGGGCTGCTCAGCAGCGCATTCAGGTCCAGCAGGTACGCCGGCAGCGTGGGCAGGCCTTTGCTCAAAAGGTTCATCAGCCGCTTTTTGCGGCGTTCCGCCAGCTCGCCGAATAAGTCATTTGGCCGCTCTGGCACCTTCACGTTGCGTACTGGTTCGCTCATGCCTGTTTCCCGGCTCCGGGACGCCATCCTTTCAGCTATCGGCAGAAGATGAATTTCCTTTAATTCGTTCCCGGCCCGCCCCATCGGCGCCGGCCCCCGGCAAGCGAAACAACAGGTCTCGCCTTGCATGTTTCTGGAAAAATCCCACCCAGATGTACGCCCCGGCCCGTACCGTTTTGATTCGCCGCACTTGCATCTGGATGGCATAGCTGCAGATTGTTGCCGCCATCTCCCCGGCGTCTCTCACCGTGTCAAAACAAATCTCCGCGCCCGCATCGTGCCGCCGCAGGTTTTCCAAGGCTTCCCGCACCAGCGTGGCCGAGGAAACGCATGCGATCGTCCGGCAACCCAGCATGTCTTCCACGGCGTACAGCAAGGTGTGGTCAATGCGCTCTGAAAACGCAATGTGCATCTGTTTCCCCGCCAGTGTCGAATGCACCGGCACCGCATTCGCCGCTGCAAGAATTGGAATCGGCACGTCTCCCTGGTTCGCTACGAAGCTGAGTGCTCCTTTCGGACGAAACACCGGGCAGCCCCACTGCTGTCCCAATGCCGCGGTCACTTCCGCTTCATCCACCGGAACAATCTGCTCCAGCCAGTAGCTCAGCTTCCCGTAGCCCCCCTCTCGCTGCAGTCGCAATGCCTCTTTCAATTGTTCCGCGGAAATCGCTCCACGATTCACCATTAGCAATCCGAACGGCAGCCGGTGAACCCGCTCACGCCCAGTCGCATAACTCTGCAGTGCCTGGCTCAACCGTCCGGTCAACGCCGACTTCAGGCAGTCCACATGGGGATACCAGCGATTGTTGTAGTGAACACCCGAATACTTCGCCAGCAGCGACAGCCTTGCTCCGCCACCCTGTTTGCAATCCGGCGCCTGACAACGTACCGTCCACCGGTTCCAAAGCCGCTCGCCCGCATCCTGTATCCGGCGCCACTCCTTTGTCCCCAACATCTCTTCCACCCGTTCTTCCATCTTCACCATGTCCTTAGGCAATCTCCAGCATCGCCGCCCGCTGGTTCCGGCTCACAACTTCCGTCACCCGTAATCCGAAATTTCCGTCCACAACCACAACCTCGCCCTTCGCCACCAACCGCCCCGCCACCAGCAACTCCGCCGGCTCGCTTACCAGTTGATTCAGTTCCACCACCGACCCGGGCATCAATCCAAATACATCCTGCAAGAGCATTTCCCTTTCCCCAAAGCGGATTGTGGCATCCAGTTGTACGTCCAAAATCAGGTCCAGGTTGGACGGCAATCCCGACAATCCGCCTCCCCCCACTGCCCCCGCTTCGCCTTCCGCACCTTCTGCCGAGCTTTCTTCCAGTTGTGGCTTGACCGCCAGTGACTCCGCGAGGTTCCCGTTCATGTCCACCCGGAACTTCAACTCTTTGCATTTTTCGCCAGTCAACCTGATCGTCGCGGCGGAATGCGTTTCGAATTTCGCGCCTGTTTCAGCCTGGTACACTATCTCCGTCGGCTCGCCCCTCTCCTGCTTCCACGCCATCGCCGCTTCCCCAGCCACTTGCCGCATGAATTCCAGGTACCCATCCGTGTGCATCGCGCCGAACTCGACGCTTGAATCCACCGCTTCCGACATCAGCAATTGCGCGCACTGCACTGCCGCCGTCTTCTCGCATGTCCAGAGCATCTCCCCCTTCAAGCAGCCACCCCCGCTGAACTTCACGCTCAGAATTCCCTCTTGCGTTTCGCCCTTGGGCTGCAGCGCTTCGCCATCGGCCTCCGCGGCCTTCATCTCCGGCGCGCCCATCTGCGCCAGCACTTTCACGAACGCCGCCTTCCATACCTCCACGAATGCCGAAATCTCTGCCGTCGATGCCGTGCTCATGCTCCCTCCGCCCCTCTCTGGCCCCGCAGACTCACGCGCTGCTCAATCCGCGCCCCGCGATTGGATCCTTGCCGGATTGGATAAGCGCGGAACATCGGCTTACCTGCCACGTTCAAATCAATCGGATCTTGCGCGCGCCTCGGCAGCACCAGCACTCGCCCCGGTTCCAGTTCCACCACCTCGCGAATCGAGAGCGGACTTGGCGGCAAGCTCAGATTCACCGCAAAGCGGCTCTCCATTAACCGGTCCTGCAGCTGAATCCTGGTTTCCTGCGACGGGCTTCGCTCCGCATACGACCACTGCACCGACAGCTTTCTCAGCAGCGCATTCGAGATCACCGCCGGAAATGCCAGGTTCAATGTTCCCCGGGCGTCCGGCAGCCGGATTTCAAACGTCAACGACATCACCTTTTCCGTTGGCAGCATTAGCCCGTGCACCTGGGTGTGCTGTTGCCGCTGATCGAACTGGATGTCCAGCGGCAGGACCGGAGTCCAGGTGGTCTGCAAATCTCTCGCCACCAGCCGCACCACAGTCTCAAATATCTGTTCTTCGATTTCCGTCAGCTCCCGCGGCTCAATCGGGTCGTCGCCCGATCCTCCAAGGACCAAATCCACGATCGGAAAGACCAGCGACAAATCCGCTTGCATGGTGGCTCGCGCATCCAACGGCAACACCTGCAGCGATGCCAGGTAGGTCAGTTCCGGCAAACGGCTCAGGAATTCCGAATACAGAATCTGCTCCACCGAAACCAAGTTCATGTCGAAGCCAACGCGCAGATACGCTCCCAACGATCCGCCCAGCCGGCGTGCGAACGATTCGTGCAGCGTCGTCACCACCCGCACCTGCTCCGCGTTCAGCGCTCCCAATTTGCGTAAATCGCACGCCAGCACCTTGCGTCCGGAGCCGGCCCGCTGCGAATGCTTTGCCGCCGCGAATAGCGCGTCAATTTCGTCTTGTGACAGAATCTTTTTCATCCCTTACCTCACGCGAGCTTTGCGCCCTGCGCATCCTCCCGTTGTTTGCCGAGTTTTTCCCGTAACCTGGTCCGCAACCTCAAAATCGCCGCGGTGTGGATCTGCGATACACGCGATTCTCCGATGTCCAGAATCAGCCCCACTTCTTTCATCGTCAGCTCTTCCAGGTAATACAACCCCAGGACGTGGCGCTCTTTCTCCTCCAGCTCTTCGATCGCAGTCGCCAGATACTCGCGCATCTCTGTCCGCGCATATTGGTGGAACGGATCCTCCTCTTCCTTCGAGGTCACCGAAACGTGCGGATTCTCCGGGCTTTCCTCACTTGTCCCCGCTTGCAAACTTCCCAGGTCCAGCCCGCGCAACTCTCCCAGCAGCTGCTGGTAATCCTCCAGCGTGATTCCCAGATGTTCGGCGATTTCCGGTTCCGTTCCCGCGCGCCCCAGCTTGCCGGCCAATTCCCTCTGCGCTTCCTCGATCTTTCTTGCCTGCCGCCGCAGAGCCCGCGGCCCCCAGTCCATCTGCCGCAAACTATCCAGAATCGCTCCCCGGATCCGGAATTGCGCGTAGGATTTCAGCTGCACGTTCCTGCTGGCGTCGTACTTGTCCACTGCGTCAATCAAGCCCAGGATCCCCGCGTGCACCAAATCGTCAAACGGCACATGCGATGGCAGCCGGTCGTGAATCCGCCGCGCGATATAGCGCACCTCCGGCAGGTTCTCCTGCAGCAAGCGCTCCCGTTCCAGCGGATCTTTCGCCGGTGCCTGCGGCCCCTTATTTGTTGTTGTCGTCAACATGGCTCGCTTTCCCGGGACTTCCCTTCTCTCCTCCTCCGATTTATCGCACCACTCCCAACGTCTGCACCGAAACGCTGGCTGGAATTTCCGCCGGAGACAAAACCACAATCCGCGGCACAAACGGCTCCAGCAACCGCCGCAGGTGATATCTCGACGGGCTGTTGCACAACACGATCGTCGAGCTCAACGCTACTTTGTCGCCCACCATTCGCTGCAATCCTTCCAGAATCTGCCGCAACGTTGCGCCAACGCCTCCCGCGGTCTTCTCTCCCGCCGATTGCGGCTCAATCTGCCGTTGCAGTTCGTTCTCGATGCTCGGGTCCAGCGTCAGAACTTTCAGCTTGCGATCCTCGCCGAGCAGCGGCTGCACCAGCGACCTGCCCATTGCCTGCCTTGCCGCTTCCACCAGCGCCACTGGGCTCTTGTTCGTCACCGCCGTATCCAGCATCGATTCCAGAATCGTGGTCAGGTCGCGAATGGAAACCTGCTCCCGCAGCAGTTGCTGCAGGATTTTTTGCACTTCGCCCAGGCTCAGCAACCGCGGCACCAGCTCATCCACCAGCTTCGGCTGGGCTTCGGCCATCGCATCCAACAGCCGCTTCGTTTCCTGCCTCGTCAGCAGTTCATGCGCATACTGCCGCACAATTTCCGCCAAATGCGTTGCCAACACCGAAGTCTGGTCCACCACCGCGTATCCATTCGCCAGCGCTTGCTCCTGCAATCCCGGCACAATCCACAACGCTGATGCCCCGAACGCCGGTTCCTGTGTCGGCAACCCTTCCAGCTGTCCCGCATTCGGATCCGAACTGATTGCCAGCAATTTCTCCTGCTGCAGTTCCCACCGCGCCACTTCCACTCCCCGCAAGAGCACAATGTATTCCCTCGGCTTCAGCTTCAGGTTGTCCGTGATATGCACCGAAGGCACCAGGAATCCCAATTGCAGCGCCAGGTGTTTCCGCAATGCCCGAATCCGCTGCAAAAGTTGTCCGCCCTGCCCGGCATCCACCAGCGGCACCAGTGCGTAACCAACCTCCAGGCTGAGTTCGTCCAGCCGCAACAACGTCTCCAGTTGCTGTTGCGGATCCACCTTTTTCTTCTCCGCCACAATTTCCGCCGTCTTCACTTCTTCCGCTGCCAGTTTCTTTGCGCGCGATGCCAGGAAGGCCATCAATCCCGCCAGCAGGAAAAACGACACCTTCGGCAGTCCCGGGATCAGCCCGAGCAACAGCATCACCCCAGCCGCGATCCGCAGTGGCACCCTCCGCCCAAACAACTGCCTGCCAAACTCCACGCCCACTGTCGTTTCGCTCGAAGTGCGCGTCACCACAATCCCGCCCGCCACGGAAACCAGCAGCGACGGAATCAGTGTCACCAGCCCGTCTCCCACGGTCAGCACCGTAAACGTCTTCGCGGCATCGCCAATCGGCATATTCAGCTGCAGCACCCCGATCAGAAATCCCGCGATGATGTTGATCGCGGTGATCAATATGGTTGCCAGCGCATCCCTCTGGCTAAACCGCGCCGCGCCGTCCATCGCTCCGTAAAACTCCGCTTCCTTCCCGATAACTTCCCGCCGCGCCCTCGCCTGATTTTCGTCAATCAGGCCGGCGTTCATTTCCGCGTCGATGGCCATCTGCTTGCCCGGCATGGCGTCCAACGTAAACCGCGCCGCCACTTCCGCGGTTCTGACCGCGCCGTGATTGATCACCAGGTACTGAATCGCGATCAGCGCCAGGAAAATCACAAATCCCACCACGTAATTTCCGCCCACCACAAACTGCCCGAAAGCCTGAATCACGCTGCCCGCCGCGCTCATCCCCTCGTTCCCGTGCAGCAGAATCCGCCGGCTGCTGGCAATATTCAGCGATATTCGGAACAACGTCAGGAACAGCAGCAGCGTAGGAAATGCCGAAAACTGCACCGGCCGCAGAATGTACAAAGCCGAGAGCAGCACCAACACCCCGAGCGTGATGCTCAGCGCCAGAAAAATATCCAGCACGATCGACGGCACCGGCACCAGCATCACAAATACCAGCGTCACTGCCCCCACCGGCACGAGCATCTCCGCCAATCCGCCGGCCCCGCTCTTGTTCTCTGCCGCCATCTCATCCGCCCCGTAGCGGCCACCTTCAGGTGGCCCAGCACGACTTGCGACTCCCTACGACTTGCGACCTATGTCCGCACTCCCGCTCCACGCATGCGCATCTGTGCGCGATACACAAACGCCAGCAACTCCGCCACCGCCACATACAATTTCGGCGGAATTGCCTGCCCCACTTCCGTCGCCTTGTACAACGCCTGCGCCAGCGGCGGATTTTCCACGATTGGGATTTCGTTCCATCGCGCCAGCTCCTTGATCCTCAGCGCCAGGAAATTCTGACCTTTGGCCACCACCACCGGCGCCGCCATGGTTGCCGCCCGGTATTCCAGCGCCACCGCATAGTGCGTCGGATTCACAATCACCGCTGTTGCGCGCTGCATCGCCTTCTGCAGCGATTTCCGCGCCAGTTCGCGCCGCAGCTTCCGGATCCTGCCGCGGATTTCCGGATTGCCTTCGTTTTCTCTTCCTTCGTCGCGCACTTCCTGCTTGGTCATGCGCAGCGACTTCTCGTACGTTCGCCACTGCAGAAAATAATCGAGCCCGGACCAGGCCAGAAACACCATGGACGAGCGGTACGCCAGCCCGACGCACAACGAACCCAACAGCGCCAGCAGTCCTTCCCCATGCAATCGCGTCGCGTGCAGAATCGCTTCCGCGTGGCTTCGAATCAGCCCGATCGCCAGGTACAAAATGATCGACGTTGGCAGCAGCGACTTCAGCACCCGGCTGACCCCAGCCAGTGAAAACAGCTGCTGCAGATTGTTTACCGGGTTCAGCTTGTTGAAATTTGGCGCTAACGCTTCCACGGCAAATGTCGGCACTCCCTGAGCCAGCGTGCTCGCCACCGCCACGACGAATGCCACCGCCAGCAGCGGCCCAGCCCACAGCAGCACCATGCCAGCTGTCGCCGAAAACAGTGTGGTCCCTCCCGATTCCCATCCCGAGGTTCCCGCTGCACTCAGCATGTTTCCGAAATATCGTTGCCAAAGATTGACCCAAACTCCCGGCGACCACGCCATCGCGCACACCACGCCCAGCAGCGTGATCGCCGAGACCAGATCGCGGCTGCGCAACACTTGCCCGTGTTCCCGGGCTTTTGTTCGCCGCTTGGGTGTCGCCTTCTCTGTGCGGTTGTCCGCCAATCGCTGCTCCCCTTACTTCGCCAGCTCCAGCATCCGCCAGCTCCAGCCCAGCGCATGCCCGAACTGCTTTTCAAAGAAACCCGGCCACAATCCAAAAGCCAATCCAAGGACTACGTACCCCAGCATGCTTTTCAGCGGCACGCTCAAAAACAGCGCTGGCAATTGCGGCGCGGCTTTGCTGACAAATCCCACCGTCACATCCAGCACCATCGTGGCCAGGATCACCGGCGCAGCCAACTGCACCCCGGCCACAAACATCACTCCTGCAGCCTGAAACAACGTCCGCACCTGCTCGATGCCGAACGTCACGCTACCCGGCGGCACCCGCGCGAAACTCGCTTCCACCGCCCGGAGCATCCAGTGGTGCACGTTCAGCTGCAAAAAGATCATCAGCATGCACAACTGGTGCAGGTTTGCCAGTACCGGTGTGTCCACATTGGTCTGCGGATCGATTACGTTCACCAGCGAAAACGACAATTGAAAGCCGCTGATCTGTCCCGCCATCTGTACCGCCTCAAACACAAACTGCAGGCACAAACCCATCACCAGTCCGAGCATCACCTCGCTCAACGCCATTTGCGTGATTGTGAAAATCGTCAGATTCACCGCCGCAAAATGAATTACCGGATACATCACCGCCGTCAACACCAGTACCAGCAGCGCTTTCACCTGCGGCGGAATCGCCACGCTTCCGAAAAACGGCATGAACAGGATCGCCGCGCTCAGCCGCAAGCCGACCGCTGCGCCGCGCAGCACCATCATTTCAAGAGGTACGGCCACGTCATCTCCTTACTGCGTGTACATCCGGAAATCGCCGAACAACGCCCGCGTAAACGCCACCAGGTGATGCAACATCCACGGGGTCAGCAGGAAAACGATGACCCCTACAGCCGTCAACCTCGGCACTGTGGACACCGTCGTGTCCTGAATCGAGGTCAGCACCTGCGCGATATTGATCACCAGCCCCACTGCCATCGCCGAAAGCAGAATCGGCATCGCTACCCAGAACGCCGCTTCAATCGTCTGCCGGCTCAACTGCACCACTTGTTCCGGTGTCATCTCGCCGCCTCATGCATGGAAGCTCTTCAGCAGTGAACCGATCACCAGGTTCCAACCGTCAACCACCACGAACAGCAAAATCTTCAGCGGCGTTGAAATCACGACCGGCGGCAATTGAAACATTCCGACCGACGTCGTCACCGATGCCGTCACCAGGTCGATCACCAGAAATGGCAGAAACAACACCGCCCCGATCTGAAAACCCGTTTTTAATTCTGAAATCACATACGCAGGAATCACGATGCTCATTGACAAATCTTCCGGCTTCACAGGCCGCGGCTCCTTGCTCATCTCCAGGAACAGCGCCAGATCTTTTTCCCGGGTGTAATTCAGCATGAAATGCCGCATCGGCCCCGCCGAACGGTCCAGCGCCTGCCACGCGTTGATCTTTCCGTGTTCGTATGGCGTCAGCGCATCCTTCCGCACATTCCCGATCACCGGCTGCATCAGAAAATAGGTCAGGAAGAGCGACAAACCGATCAGTGTCTGGTTTGTCGGCGCCGTCTGCGTTCCCAGCGCTTGCCGTAAAAAGTGAAAGATGATCAAGATGCGCACAAACGGCGTCATGGAAAGCAGAATCGCCGGCAGCAACGTCAGAAAGGTCAGGATCAGGATGATCGTGATCGGTGTCGATTCCGTCCTTACATTGATTCCCGGCAGTTGCAGAACGTTCTGCTGTCCCGCGGCTAACGCCGGCAACGCCGGCCCCGTGAGGCACGCCACCGCTCCCGCCAGCCATCGGATACACTCCGCTTTGCGGAAGAATTTCATTCGGCCTGCGCCTCGTCCTGAGAATCCATCGTATTTCGCGGCCCGGCTCCCCGCGGTTCCAGTAACGTAATCTGTTGCGGCGTCACACCCAGCAGCAGCTTTTCGCCCTTCCATTCCACAATCGCCAGCATTCTTCGTTCGCCAAGCGCCAGCGTCTCTTCCAGATGCAGCACGCGCCGCTTCCGCCGGATGTTCACGTTTTTCCAGAGTCCCGACGCGGTCTCCCACAGACTCTTCCACCGGAATCCGCTGCTTACGACCGGCGCGCCTGCATTTTCCCGTTCTCCTGCCCACACGTTCATTTCCCTCACGCCAATTCCGTCACTCGCAACGCCAGCCGCTGCCCCATCACTTCAAATTCCGCCCACCCGATCAGCCGCGCATTCACGATCACCGGCACATCCGCCCCATTCACGTTCTTAGACTCCACCACCGACCCTGGCTCCAGTTGCAGCAAATCGCGTACCGTGAATTCCCGCAACGGCACGTCCACGCTCAAGCGACACGGCAGCAACGCCGCTTCCTGCCACAACTCCTCACTCGCCCTGATTTTTTTCACCGTGGGTGCCATCTGCAGCGTCGCCATCGCTCACCGTTGAACCAGAAATTCCGTAAAATAAATCTCCCGCACACTCATCTCCGGCACTTTCTGATTGAGTGCGCTGACCAAACTCTTTTTAAGTTGGATTTTTCCTTCAGGCGTCAGCAGCGGCTCCGCCTTGTTTGCCGCAAGCACCGCAATAATCGTGTCCCGAATCCGCGCCACGGGTAGCCCGCTGGCGGGTTTTTCCTTTTCCAGCGGTTCCGGCATCCGCTCCAGTTCCAGATCCATCGTCACTCGAACGAAGTGGCTTTCTTCCGCGTCCGCCAGGTTTACCGTGAACCCTTCGAGGTGCACCACTTGCCCTGGGCGTGCCGCCGGCTTTCCTGCCGCACCGGCATTGTCGCGTTGCGCAAAAAACCACGCCGCCCCTCCGCCGCCCAATACTGTCAGGAACACCAGTGCCGCCATCATCGGCAACGAGGATCGCTTCTCGATGACGATCGTCGTCCCAGGCGGCCCACCGGCGCTATTGTTGGTTATTGCGGTCGGAACTGTGTTCTCAGCCATATCGAGAACACACACTTGCAATTTAAGAACCGTCCGACCGGTTCGAATGCCCTCATTTTCCGCATCTCTCTATCGGCAAGTCGCTGCAAAAGGTTGAGTTATTTTTGAAAGTTTTTTTGCGCTTACATTCCACACGTGCAATTTTGAAACACCGGGACGTTTCCGAACCAACTCATGAAAAAGTTCTAACCAACTTGTAGCGTCCACCTTCAGGTGGACGCTACAAACCTTGCAGCGGCGGGCATTCCCCCGCCCTCTCGGGTAGATCTTGCGTTCCTCTTCTCTGGCGCTTAACCGACGCTCAACTTATTGCTTCAAATTGATCGCCGTCTGCGTCACTTCATCGAACGTCGTTACCGCCTTTGCATTGGCCTGGTAACTCCGTTCCGCCAGAATCAACTGTGCAAATTGCGTCGCGATGTCCACGTTCGATTGCTCCAGTGCTCCGCCGCTCAGCCCTCCGCGGCCGCCCGTTCCCGGAATTCCCACGTTCGCCGCTCCCGAAGCCAGGCTGGCCAGAAATTCGTTCGACCCGTTCCGAATGAGCCCCTGTTCGTTCGCAAAATTGGCCAGTGCAATCTGTCCTAACGGGCTCGTCTGCCCGTTACTGAAAATGCCTTGGATCACGCCGTCGCTGCCGATGGTAAAGCTTAGCAATGAGCCGCTCGAATAGCCGTCCTGCTGAGTGGCTGAAGTCGCCGATGGTCCCGCGTTCTGAGTCACCAATCCGCCACCGTTCGGGCCGGAAAGATTCCAAGAGAACGTCAACGGGTTTGCCCCGTTCGCAAAATTCGAAATCGTCAATCCTGGAACGCTTCCCGTCGGAGAGATTAACTGCCCGCTGCCGTTGAACGCCAGGGTCCCGGTCCCCACCACCGGATTTCCTCCCGGCGCCAGATCCGATGGCGGCACGGTGATTTGATACTGCCAGTTATTCGCGGAAGTCTTCGTGAAGTTGTACGTCAACACATGGCTCGCGCCCAGCGAATCGTGCACGACGATCGAAGTGCTGAACGTTCCTGCCGGCACTGGAGTACCGGTCGGGGTGAACGCCACTGCCTGCGTGGTGGTTGCCGCGTCCGTCAAAGTGTTCGCGCTGAATGTAATCGGAGTCCCGCTCACCGCATTAATAATCAGGTTGTTCCCGCTAAGTGAAGCCGTGTAGTTGGGATTTGCGTTGATCGCCGCCACCACGCTCGCCAGCGTATCGCCCGCCGCTGCCGTATACGTGAACGCATTCGTTCCGTCGCTGAACGACAGCTGGCTTCCGGTATTCAGCACCGTCCCTGCCGCGATGCCCACTCCCGTCTGCTGAGCCGCGGGGCTCACTGGCAACCCGCTCGTCGCATCCAGGTTCAACGCCAATTGCACGTTCGCCGTGGCCTTCGGGGGATTGATGAGTCCCGTCGGGATCGAAAGCGCTCCGAGCGTCGCATTCGCCTGGATTACCCCGTTCACAGCGTTATATCCCTGTACCTGGGCTCCATCCTGCGTCAACAAATCGCCGTTCTCGCCCAGGCTGAAATTTCCCGCGCGCGTGTAAAGCGCCGCGCCGCCTTTGTCCACGATAAAGTAGCCCGCGCCCTGAATCGCCACGTCCGTTGGCACCCCCGTCGTCTGGATGCTTCCCTGCGTCAGCTTGGAGGTGATGCCGGCCACCGAGGCGCCGACGCCAACCTGGACTGCGTTGCCGTTGCCGCTCGTTCCGATCTGCTGGTAAAACAAATCCTGAAACGCCGCGTTTTGCCCCTTGAACCCCACCGTGTTCAAATTCGCCAGATTGTTCGCAATCACCGATAACCCGGTGGAACTCGCGTCTAAACCCGACAATGGAATCGAAAATGATGGCATAACCTTCTCCTTTTATTGATTCAGCAACCCGGAGGTCGCGTTGAATTTACTTTGAAAAATTGCGTCGTGATTTGCCGCGCTCGGCCCGTTCACCATTCGCGCCGACATTGCCTGCGAGCTTGGCGCGGAGTTCGCATTCGCCCCGTTGCTGCCTGACCCGGTTCCCGGCGGACTGGTCTGCCCCGGATTCACGCCCGTCGCCACCTGCAGAATCTGCTGGATGTTCGTCAGTGTCTGCAGCGTGTTCAGAGACACCAGCTCGCCCATCATCTGGCTGGGGTCCATCGGGTTCGTCGGATCTTGCGCTTGCAACTGTGCCGCCAGCAGCGTGATGAATGAGTTTGCTCCCAGCGTCGAATTCGACGTTCCCGTCGAACTTGAGCCTGAGCTCCCCGCCTGCTGCGTCTGTCCAAAAAGTGGTCCTGCTACGCTTCCCATTGCTTCCTCCCTTATGCCCTGACGCTCAATCTTCCGGAGTCGTCAAAAATTCCGTTGCTCTCAAAAATAGCTCCCAAGCCGGTTTCATACTGTGTTTCGCTTTCCACTTGCTGGTAGGTTGTCCCTGCCTGGCCGCGTCGCTGCTGTTCCGCCGCCGCGTTGCCCGCGTCTCCCGCCGTCGAATGCATTGCACCTTGCATAAGCACCACCTCTCCTACGCGAAACTGCCGCTCTTCCAGCGATTGCTGCAACGAAGGCATCTCCGCCGCCAGCGCCGCATGCGCTTCTTTCTTCTCCACCGTAATCGCCGCCCCGACCTGTTGTCCGCGCACCGTCGCGTGCACTTCCACTTGCCCCAGCTGATCCGCTTGCATCGCGATCCGCACCTGCGAATGCCCCGGATCGCCCGCCAGTTGTGCCACGTTCACTACGCGTGATTCATTCGGCTGCGGTACAGCATCATCCGCATCCGGAGCGGCCGGCGCTGTGTTGTTGGGGGCGGTGCCCGCTTTCCCCGGCATCGCGCTCGCTGAATCCTTGCCCACCGTTGCATTTGGCGCCGGCACTGCCATTGCCGCGTTCGCCCCCGGATTGCTCGGGTCGCTCAGTCCCGTGGGCGTCGCGCCGTGAACAGCGTTCGGCTCCATGCTCAGCCCAAAATCTTTTGCAGTCGTCCCGCTAGCCTCAAAGTTGCCATCCTCGTTTGCCCCGTCTTCCGCATTCGAATTTCCCTTGATGCTGATTCCGTTTTTCGCCCCGCCTCGCTTTTCAGGGGTCTCCGCAACTTCGGGAATCGCCGGCTCTAAACTCCCGCCTACTGGCATTTCACGCTTTCCGTTCGCCGATGGCCCCGTCGAACTCACCGCGGCACTTGTGTTTCCGCCGCTCTTTCCCTTACTGACACTCACTGTCCCCCCCACAGAGTGCGAACTTGCTTGCGCCACAGCCTGGGTCTCATCTCCTGTAATCGCTCCCCCGCCCTGCAGAATCTCCTCCACGCCTCGTCCCGCCTGAACCTTCGGCGTGTCTTGTGGTTTCGCCGCACCCAAGTCCATTTTCGGCGCCGTTGCCGCATCTGCGTTCAAATCTCCGGGATTTGGTTCACTCGTTACCGGAGCAACTTGGCTGCCGGCGCTATTTTCAAGATTCGCGATTGCAGTCTCTGTTGCTGGGTCCTTGCCCGCAACAGGCAAAGCCTGCGCGGGTAGCGCAGCAATCGCCGCGCTCACATCATTGGGAGTTTCCATCGCCGCGCTTGATATTCCGTTTGACTGCTCCTCACCAAAATTTCGCGCCACAGCTGTCGTTGCTCCATTAGCAGCAGCCACTTCTGGTGTAGCCGGCGCATTCTGCGCAACCAGTGTCCCCGTTGCAATTTCCGTCTCTCCCTTTGCACCAGCCATCACCGGGACAGCCCGCGCACTCGTCGCAATCACAGGAACATCCTGCAGCTTTCCGGCTTTCGCGTCGGGCAGTTCACTCGTCAACGTTTGCCGCGGCTGCTCCTGGCCCGCAATCGGCCCGGCCGTCACCGCCGCATCAACCCCTGCCAGTTTGTTGGTCGGAACTTCCGCGGTCTGCGCCGCCGCATTCCCCGTTTCTACAGACACCACCCGCGGCAGAGGAACATTCAGCCCAGGAAGAATCGCCGCAACCTGCGTAATCGGCTCTGCCTGAATTCTTGCGAAGCTCTGCGGTGCACCTTTGCTCGCGCTCGTGGCCTTCGCGCCCTTCCCTTTCGAATCGCCCTTCTTCGCTGAATCCGCGACTCCCCTGGCATCACTGCCAGGATTCGTTGCCGTGCTATCAGAACTCCGCTTCTCCCCGGCATCAACGGCCCCGTTCGCAGCGTTGGTCATCCCCTCTGCGCTGGCCGCTCCATTTTCCCTGGGCGTGCTCGCCGCCTGCTTCTCCGCCATCACTTGTGAAAACGGCAGCAGCGTCGAGGCTTTCGAAGCTTCTCCGTTTGCGCCAGTGCTGGGGTTATTTCCGGCGGCCGAATTCACCGAGATGGGGGCTGCGTTCATCGCGCCTCTTCACACTCCAGCGCTATCTATGCAAAATGCTCGCCAAATATTTCGAGGGAATCCCTTTGGCTTATCTGCTTTTCAATCCATCACTTGAAGGGATTTCTGAAGACCTGCTCATCTCGCCGCTGGAACCATTCACTTTTTTGCCCGGCAATCTTTGCCCAGCCATCCGGCAACTTCTGTCAACTTTTCCAGTAAAATGCCCTGGTCAGGTACATGTCGTCCATCACCTGCTGAATCTTTCGCAGTTGCTCCCGATCGTAGGCGCTCTCCACTTTTTCCTTAAGACCTTCCAGCACTTCGCGCTTCTGACGTTCCGCCCGCACCACGGCCATCTGCTCGTTTCGCGCTACTTCCGCCTTCACCAGTTGCACCACAATCTCTTTCTGTTTTTGCCGGGCTGCAACGTCCCATTCCGCCCCCAACCTTAGTGCCGCTCCCGTGCTTCCTTGCTTCAGATCTTCCGCCGACTGCTGTTTCCTTTGCCGGCGCCCTACTTCCCAAGCCGCCATCTCATTTTTCAACGCAGTCACACGAGCGGCGCATTCCATCAGCAGATTTTCCTGCTGCTTCTCGATGCTCCGTTGCAACCTCAATAGGGATTCCAGTCGGTAATGAAACGCCATCAACTCACCCCGGAAGGGCCATTAAGGCCTTCACCGATTCCGGAAAATCCGCGCCCTCGCCTTTTTTCTGCTGCAGAAAAGCGGTGATCGCCGGCAATGCCGCCAGCGCCCGGTCCAAAGTCGGATCCACTCCTTTTTGATACGCGCCGATCCTCACTAAATCTTCCGACGCCGCGTACGCCGCCAGCAGTTCCCGCAAGTTTTTCGCCTTTTCCAGATGCTCTTTCGTGCACACCGCGGACATCAATCTGCTTAGGCTGTCCAACACTGAAATCGGCGGATAATGCCCCCTCGAATTCAACTTCCTTTCCAGCATCACATGCCCGTCCAGCAGCGCGCGCACTGCATCCACCAGCGGGTCCTGTTGGTCGTCTCCCTCCATCAGCACGGTGTAAAACGCCGTGATGCTCCCCTTCCCGAAGTTTCCAGCACGCTCGATCAACCGAGCCAGCAGAGTGAACACCGACGGCGTATACCCTTTCGCTGTCGGGGGTTCTCCCGCCGCCAATCCGATCTCTCTTTGCGCCATCGCAAATCGCGTCAGTGAATCCACCACCAGCAGCACATTGTTTCCCTGCGCGCTGAAATATTCCGCTACCGTCGTTGCCGCCAGCGCTGCCCGGATCCGCAGCAACGGCGACTGGTCGGAAGTGGACACCACCACCACCGACCGCTTCAATCCCTCCGCCCCGATTGCGTCTTCCAGAAACTCTCGTACTTCCCTGCCGCGTTCTCCCACCAGCGCCAGCACGGTAAGATCCGCGCTTGTCCCCCGCGTCATCATTCCAATCAGCGTGCTTTTTCCTACGCCGCTTCCGCCAAAAATTCCCACCCGCTGCCCGCGCCCGCAGGTCAGCATTCCGTCGATAGCCCGGATTCCGCATCCCAGCGGCTCCCGGATCGGCTGCCGGTCGAGCGGCAGCGGCGGATCTCCATGCAACGGCCAGTATTCCCGCGCGCGATAATTCAGAGAGTCATCCAGCGGTTTCCCCGACCCGTCAATCACCCTGCCCAGCAATTCCGGTCCAACGCGCAGCGAGGGATGCGTGCCGCGCGTAACGATTCGATCCCCATACCGGATGCCGCTCGGCCGCTCCAGCGGCATCGAAAGCACCGACCGGCCGCGAAATCCAACAATCTCCCCTGAAAATACTTTTCTATCCTCCGTCAGAATCGCGCAGCCTTCCCCGACACTGCAGAATGGCCCATCGGATTCCACCAGGTGCCCCACCGCTTTGGTGACACGCCCGGTCCAGCGCAGCGTCGAAAAATCTTCCAGCCTGCGCAAATACGCCTTTAAATCGCGCCCTTCCGCCATCAACGCGGCCGCGGCCGCTGCTCCAGCAAGTCAAAGAATCCCTGCTCGATCTCTTTCAATTGCGTCTCCAGGCTGATCCGCGTTGTCCCCACCTCCGCTTCCAGCGCGCATTCGCCTGGATTCACCGTTGCATCCCCGATCAATTCCGGATTCCCCGCCCCCCCACGCTGCGCGAAATATTCATTCCAGAATTGCACGTCGGCGGGATTTGCCTTCAGCCGCACATGCGATCCCGAATCCAGCTTTTCCAGCGCCACATGGACCAGCCCCGTCAACAGCAGCGGATCAATCTGCGATTCCCGGTGCAGAATCTTTCGCGCAATCGCCAGCGCCAGTTGCACCACTTCCGTTTCAATCCTTCCGAAGTACTCGTCGCTTTCCTTCCTGAAATTTCCGACCGCCTGGCCGACCCCCGCCTGCAGCGCCGCAGCTCGCGCGTCAAACCCCGCCTTTGCCCGCGCCTCTCCGTCGCGCACGCCTCGTTCGTACAGTTCTCTCTCCGCCTGCTCAGCCCGGCTCTTCGCTTCCCGCCCGTTCCACGGCATCCCCTCATTCAGACCCGTTGCCCCGCCATTCTCGCTCGTCGGCGCATACAGAAACGGTTCCGATTGCAGCGTTGCTCCGCCCTTTACCGACGACTCAAACGACATAGGAATCCTCCTGCTCCTGCTCTTGTTTCAACACCAGTTTTCCTTCGCCTTCCAGCCGCCGCGCCACCGCCACGATTTCGTGCTTCGCATTTTGTACGTCGCGGCCTCGCACCGGCCCCAGCACGTCCATGTCTTCCTTCAGCATTTCCACCGCGCGCGAAGACATGCTCTTGAAGATATGGTTCTTCAAGTCCTCCGAAGCGCCTTTCAACGCCGTCGCCAGTGTCTTTTTGTCCACCTGTCCCAGCAGTTCGCGAATTCCCGTCTCCGGCACTTCCAGAAAATCGTCGAACGTGAACATCAGGTTTCGGATGGTCGTCGCCAGTTGCGTGTTGTCCTGCTCGATCGCCTCCAGAATCGTTCCCTGCGCTTCTTGGTCCACCTGGTTCAGCAAATCTGCAACCGCCTTCACTCCTCCGTACGCGCGCCGGCTCTGCGATCCCAGCGTCAGCAGCCGCTTGTGCAGCACCATGGAAATTTTCTTTACCATTTCCGGCGAAAACTGCTGCATCTGCGCCAGCCTCTTCACCGCCTGCCCGCGCACCTTTTCCGGCAGCATCATCAGCACCGCCCGCGCCAACCTGGTGTTTAAGTGCGCCAGCACCAGCGCAATCGTCTGCGGGTGCTCTCCCTGGATGAATTTCGCCAGCTGTGTCGGATCCGTCTTCTGCAGCATCTCCAGGCTCTGCGCGTTTGCTTCCTGCGCTTTCCCCACTTCCGCCAGCAGCTCCTGTGCAGCCTCCCGGCCAAACGCCTTCACCAGCAATTTGTTCGCGTACTCCTGGCCGCCCTGTGACAGATATTCCTGCGTCAGCGTCAGCCGGTGATATTCGTGCAGGACGGTCGACGCCACCTCCGGCGAGATGTATTCCAGCTCCGCGATCTCTTCCGTGATCAACCGGATCTCCGGGTCGGGCAGCGATTTGTACACCGACGCCGCCACTTCGTCTCCCAGCAGCACCATCAAGATCGCCGCTTTGCGTTTTCCAGGTAGGTTCTGCTCTTCCGTCATGATGGCTTTGGCCCCGTCTCGCGAACCCAGTTCTGCAGCAGCTTGCCTGCCGATTCCGGATCCGCTTTCACTTTGCTTACCAGCTCTTTCTTCAGCCGGATGGTGTCGGCGACTTCACCGGTGGCTTCTTCCCGTCCCGATCCCCCACCCGCCACGCCGGGGAGTTCACCTGCTCCCAGCAGTCCTGCCGTTTGTCCTGCACCCAGCGCCCCTTGCTCCGGGCTCTTCAAAATACCCAGCACTTGCTTTTGCACCGGCCTCAGCACCAGCAGGTACACCAGCAGGAAAATTACCAATAGCGCAGCGTACCTCAGCACGCCCGTCCAACGCTCCACGAATCCCATCACCTTCTGTACTTTTCCAACCGGCGCCGTCACTTCCGGCGGCGCCTGAACAAATGAAATGTTCTGCAGCGAAAACAAGTCGCCGCGCTGCGGGTCAAATCCAATCGCGGCTTTCGCCAGTTCTTCAATCTGTTTCATCTCATCCGGCGTGCGCTTTCTCCGTGTCTCCTGTGGCTTCCCGCCCTCGGTTTTGCTTTCGACAAAATCATCCACCAGAATTGCCGCCGCCATTTTCTTCACGCGTCCCGCCGGCTCCAGCAGGTGCCGCGTCGTGTGGCTCACCGCAAACGTTTTGCTTTCGCTGCGGATTCCCTGCGTCGTGCTGTTCGTCTTCGCCTGTGTCACCGCCGTTGGATTGGCCTGCGAGTTCGGCGTATTGCTCGGCGTCCCGGGAATTCCCGCGGGCTCCAGGTCCCCCACCGTTTCCTGCGAACTCTGCGAACTCAATACCGCCGTTTTCTCCGGATCAAAAAGCTCCTGCGTGCTTTCTCCCGAAGTCGGATCGTAGTCCAGCGTGATGCTGGACTTGATGTGCTCGCTTCCCACCACCGGTGACAATGTCTGCACCAGTCGCTCCGCCAGCAGCGTCTCCAGATCTCCGCTCGTCCCTCCCCCGATCGCCAGATGTCCCTGTCCCATCGAGGGTATCTGCCCGTCCGTCGTAACCACGGTCACATTCTGCGGCGTCAATCCATCCCACGAACTGGCCACCAGGTTCGCCACCGGCATCGCTACCTGTTCCGTCAACCGCGTCCCGCGCAGCTTCAGCACCACCGAAGCTTTCGCCGGCCGCTCTCTCTCCAGAAACAACGAGTCCCGCGGCAACACCAGGTGCACGCGCACCGATTCCACCCCATTCATCGATTGAATCGTCCGCTCCAGCTCCGTCTCCACCGCCCGCTGGTAGTTCACCTTCTCCGAAAAATCGCTGCCCGACCAGTTCGGCTTATCAAAAAGTTCGAATCCCATCCGCCCGCTCGAAATCGGCCCTGCCGCGGTTGAAGCCAGCCTGGCCTTATCCACTTCATCCGCGCGCACCAGCACCACCGTCCCATCGCTTGAAATCTCCGCCGTGATATTCGCGTTCATCAACCGCTGCGACATCGCCTGCGCATCCGCGGGAGCCATCCCCGAGTACAGCGGCTTGTACTCGCTGCGCGCCGCAAACGCGACGAATCCCCACACGATCACACCGACCAGCAGCGTGCCTCCCACCAGCACCACTCGCTGCCGCGCCGTCAACCCTCGCGCAAAGTTCAGAATCTGATCAAGAAGCTTGTCCATGCCCTATCCGCTGTTTTTCCTTGAGTCGCACAGCCGTTCCTGGCTGCGCTTTTGAGTTAGCTCGTGCAACGGCCGCCTTCTGCAGCGGGTGCTTTTTCCTCTGATCATTTTTCATTTTCTCTTTTCTATTTTCGCTTTTTTGCGTTGCCGGCTAAAACTGCATCCCCGACACCTGCTGGTACGCCTGCACAATTTTGTTTCTCACCTGCACCATCATGTCGAACGCCAGACTCGCCTTCTCCACCGCGATCATCGCCGAGTGCACGTCCTGCCCGTTTCCGGTCAGCAATTGATTCACCCGCGTGTCCGCCTGGCTCTGCAAGTCCCCCACCTCCGACATCGCGTCCTGCAGCGACTTCACAAAATCTCCCGAACCATTCCCTTCGCCGCCGCGCGACGCCGTCGAGGTCACACCGTAATCCGCTCCCCCGCTCGTTATGCCCGAAATTGGATTGCTCATTTTTCTTTCTCCCGTTCTATTAACTCAAAATCGTAATCGCCGCCTGGATCATGTTCTTTGTACTTGTCACCGCGGACGCGTTCATCTCATACGCCCGCGCCGCTCCCATCAGGTTCACCATCTCTTCCGCCGCATTGATCGCCGGATACGCCACGTACCCCTGCGCGTCCGCGTCCGGATGCCCCGGCTCAAACCGCTTCACCGGTGGAGTTTCGTCCGCGGCCAGGCCCACCACCCGCACATCTTCCGCGTGCATGTCCGCCAGCGAAGCCAGCATCATCCCGTTGAACCCGTTCACTCCCACCGGACGCGCGCCGAACACGACGTTCATCCGTTGATACGGCCCCCCCGTTTCCGTCTTCGTCGTTTCGGCGTTGGCCATATTTGCCGCGGTCACTTCCGCGCGAATCCGCTCCGCCAGCAATGCGGACCCGCTGATTTCCATTACTCTGAATAGATTCATGATTATTGCCCCTCGTGAATCGCTGAATGAATTCGAGCGAATTCCGCCCGCAAGATCGAACTCGCCGCCTTGAACTGCAATTGCACCTCGGCCAGCAGCATCGCTTCGCGGTCCGGATTCACGTTGTTTCCGTCCGGCCGCGCCAAGAGGCCGCGGACCGGCATCACGAACGGGCTCATCCCGTCTTGCGTGTCGCCGTTCATTGCCCGCGCCATCTCTCCGCGGAAATCCACATCCCGCGTGTGGTATCCGGGCGTGTCCACATTCGCCACGTTGGTGGTCACCAGCGTCTGCCGCATGGACGCAACATCCAGAAACCTCTCCAGCACCTGCATATCCCGCCCGTTCAGCCAGCTCATGCCGCCCCCCTTGCCGCCAGCCCATACTCGCGAATTTTGTTTCGCACCGTCCGCAAACTCACTCCCATCAAAGCCGCCGCCCGCGTCCGGTTTCCCCCTGTCGCCCGCAGCGTCGATTCCAAAAGCTGTTTCTCCACTTCTTCCAGAGTTGTTCCGGGTCTTACCTTCTCAATTGCCTCCGGCGCCTCCATATCGCAGCCCAGCACTGCTCCCGATCCTTCAAGTGTCGTTCCCACCGCGAACGCCAGTTCCCTGCGGATCGCGTTTTCCAGCTCCCGCACATTCCCCGGCCAGTCGTACATTCGCAGCTGGTCCGCAAGCTGCGCTCCGATGCGGAATTTCCCCCGCGCATCGTTCGGCTCGTACTTCTTCAGAAAAAATTCCGCCAGCGCCAAGATGTCTTCTCGCCTCTCTCGCAGCGGTGGAATTGAAAGCGGCACCACGTGCAACCGGTAGAACAGGTCCGCGCGGAACTCCCCATTCTTCACTTGCTGCGAGAGCGACCGGTTGGTCGTCGCGATGATCCGCACATCCACCCGCATGGACTTCGTATCTCCAAGCCGATCCACTTCCCGCTCCTGCAGCACCCGCAGCAGCTTCGGCTGCAGATTCAGCGGCATCTCCGATATTTCATCCAGTAGCAGCGTTCCGCCCTGCGCCAGCTCAAATTTCCCCGCTTTCGCGTTCTGTGCTCCCGTAAACGCCCCGCGCACATGCCCGAAGAGTTCGCTCTCCAGCAAATTCTCCGGAAACGCCGAGCAGTTCACTGCAATAAATGGTCCCGTTTTCCGCCGGCTGTTCTCGTGAATCAGCCTTGCCAGCACTTCTTTCCCCGTCCCGCTTTCCGCTTCGATCAAAATATCCGCTTCGCTGCGCGCCACCCGCCGCGCCTGCTCCATCACCCGCCTGAAACTCGTGGACTCGCCCACCGCTTCCACCGACTTGTTTCTCTCCGGCTTTTCCTCGTCCATGGCCAGAAATCTTTCCGCCGCGTTCTCCAATTCTTCAAACGAAACCGGCTTCTCGAGGTAGTCGCAAGCCCCGCCCTTCATCGCCTGCACCGCATCCGGCACGCTTCCATAGGCGGTCAGCAAAATCACCGGCGTCTCCGGCAAATACTGCCGCACTCCCTCCATCACCTGCCATCCGTCTCCGTCCGGCATCCGCATGTCCGTAATCACCAGCCGGCTCGGCGTCTGCCGGAATGTGCTCAGCGCCTCGCTCACTCCGGCGGCACTCTGCACTCTCCACCCGCGCCGTTCAAAATTCGCCGTCAGCGCCGCCCGCATTCCCGCTTCGTCATCCACAATCAGAACTTCTTTCATGCTTTTGCTCCTGTGGCCGGTAAGACAATCGTGAATTTCGTGCCTTCTTTTTGCCGGCTCTGCACCGTGATCTCTCCGCCGTGCTGCTCTACGATCCGTTTGCACACCGCAAGTCCCAGCCCGGGACTCCCTGGCGTGGTCGTGAACCCAGCCTCAAATATTTTTTCCCGCAGCTCTTCCGGGATGCCTCGCCCGTCATCCTGCACCTCAATCTGCGCAAGCCCGCCGGGAAATTGCGGCGCCCACTGCAGACGAAATTTCAACGTGCCGCCCGGGGGCATCGCCCGAAATCCATTGATCGCCAGGTTCAAAAACACCTGCTTCAGCCGGTTCGCATCCGCCTGCGCCGGCACTTTTCCAATTCCGTTTTCAAACTTGATGTCTTGCCTCCGCTGTCTCGCCACCGGCAGCAAAAACTCCTTCAACTCACCCAGCAACCGCTCCAGGTCGACCGGCGCCAATTGCACCCCAGCTTTGGCATGAAACTGCAAAACGTTGTTCACTGTCGCTGAAAGTGATCTCAGCCCCGCCTGCAGGTGCGTGGCCCACTGCTTCGCTTCCGGCATCGCCGATACCGCTTCCGTCAGCAGGCCCGTAAACAATTCCATGCTCCCCAGCGGATTTCGGATCTCGTGCGCCAACAAAGTCGCAATCTCCGCCAGCGCCACCGATTCCCTCGCCGCCTCCCGCTCCGTCGCCAGTCGCTTTTCTTCCGTCACATCCCGCACGATCCAGATCCGGTCTCCCAACGCGCTTCCCGCTTGCTTTCCATTCAAGTTCGCGCGCGAAATGCCGATATACCGATTGCCGGTCTTTCCGTTCCTCACCCATTCCTGCTCGCATGGTGCTTCTTCTTTCGCCCCTTCGCCCTTTAATCTTTCCAATAGCTCCGGTTCTGGCCTTCCACCGTTCTCATTCCACTCCGGCGGGATCTGCAGCAGTCTCCGCGCTTGCGGATTCATCACCTGGACCGCGCGCGCCGCCCCGCCAATCACCACCACCCCGCACGGCAAATTCTCCAGCACCTGCGACAGGTAATCTCGCCACCGGGCATTCTCTTCCAGGCTTCGGTCCAGGTCCGCGTTCGCTTTCTCCAACTCACCCCGCAACCTCTCCACCTCGCTTTGCAGCAACGTGTACGATTTCTCCAACGACCCCGCCGCCTGCGTAAACGTCTGGAACGCCTGCGCCAGCCCGCTCTCCATCGCTCGCCGCTGGACGGTCTGCATTCTTTTGCCCGGCTTCATAATCAGATATGGCACTTTGTTTTTTGCTCCTCTTGTTCCAACTTGCTACTGCACGCGCCCCGTTTGGCGCCCGTTCATTTCCATCGCCGCACGCGGAAAATGCTGCCCGGTCAACTCTTCCTCTTCCCCGCTCAAAATAAATGCCCGCTCCAGCGCGTGCTGCAGTTCCCGCACGTTTCCCGGCCAGGCGCGCCGTCTCAGCTCCGCCAAAGCCTCTTCGCTCAACCGCTTTCCGCGCATTCCGCTCTCGCTGCTCAAGCCCCCAAGAAAGTGTTCCGCCAGCTTCTCGATGTCTCCCTCGCGCGACTGCAGCGGCGGCAGCTCGATCGGAAACACCTCCAGCCGGTAGTACAAATCCATCCGGAAATGTTTCGCTTCCACCAGCGCGCCCAAGTTCACATTCGTCGCGCAGATCACCCGCACGTCCACCCGGTGCAGATCCGCGCTTCCCAATCTCTGAACTTCACCGCTTTGCAAAAACCGCAGCAGTTTCGCCTGCATCCCCAGCGGCAATTCCCCAATTTCATCCAGAAACAACGATCCCCCCTGCGCAGCGTGTATTTTTCCCAGCCGCGACTGCACCGCGCCGGTGAACGCTCCCCGCGCATGCCCGAACAACTCCGCTTCCAGCAACGGCTCCGGAATCGCCGCGCAATTCACCACCACAAACGGCTGCTTCGCCCGCGGACTCAGCTTGTGCACCGCCTCCGCCACCAGTTCTTTTCCCGTCCCCGTCTCGCCGGTAATCAGCACAGTCGTTTCCCGCTTCGCCACCAGCCGCGTCAGCCGGTACACTTCCTGCATCGCCGCGCTCGTTCCGATCATTCCCGGCAGCGTTTCCCGCGCCGGTGCCTCGCGTTCCGCTCTCCACTCCACAATCTGCGCCTTCGCACCATTCAAATTTTCTTCCTCCGGTTCTCCACTATCCCCCGCTACCTCCTGCTCTCCCCCGATCCACAAAACTTCCACGTCCGGATGCTCCCTCTGTATCATCGCCGCAACTTCCGCGGCGTCCAGATCCGCCAGGTTCCGGTCCAGCATCACTCCGTCGCAAGCCACTTCCCGCAACTTCGCCAAAACCGCCGCGCCCCCGCACGCTTCCACTCCCTGCCGCCCCGCAAATTCCGGCGCCCGCAAGACGCGTCGCCTCACCAGGGGATCCGAACTCGCCACCAGGTATCGCCTCGTCGTTCCTGTTTCTATCCAGTTCACTACTGCTCCGGCTGCCATCGCGTCACCCCGTTCGTTTTTGTCTCTTCGAACCCGGCAAATTCCTGCTTTCAAATCTTTGCGGCTGGGAAAACTCTTCCCGCTCCACACACACTTCTGCAATTGCGTGTTCATGACCAAATGCAATTTGTCGGTTTGATTGAAAATTCAGGACTTACGCGAACGAGGAATTCCCGCATTGCGCCACTCAGGCACACCATGCGTTATCAACACAAAAAGTACTACGCACTTCCTGCCTATTTTCTAATGCAGGACGCGCGACACACACCAATTCCTTGCCGCAAACGCGCTTTTAGGCGCCCCTACGGCTCTCACTTCCCCTATCGGCAATCCTTGTGGAAACTTTAGCGAGAAATTTCAACCGGCGAGTGTTCCATCTTGGTCGAAAAAACCGACTCCACCAGTTGCTGCACCTTAGGCAGAAATGCATCCAAGTCCATCGTAAATCGCGCCAGATCCATGCTCGCGAGCCGCGGTCCGTGCTTCGTCAACTGCTCCCACGCCGGGTCCGACACCAGTTCTACGCTTCTCCACTCTTCATACCCATAGCCCAACCCTCGATATCTGCATAACAAATCTCCAATGTGCACCAGCGCCACCAGGGGATTGTCTGCTGGCGCGCGTTCCACCTCGTGGTGCAACGCAATCACCTCTGTGATCGCCGGCGGCAATTGCCACGTCGCTCCCAGTATGCTCCCGCTCTCCGCGTGCGTGAAACCCAGATCCTTCATCTCCTGCTCCGCCAGAGGAACGCCTCGTTCCCGGGCTTGCGCTACCACTCCCGTGTATTCCTCGGGATACGCCAGCGAATTCACCAGGATTCCCAGGTCGTGCAGCAGCCCCGCCAGGTACGCCTTGTCCGGGTCGCGAAAATCGATTCGCTCCGCCAGTTCCCGGCACACCGCCGCGCATCCCAGCGAATGCCTCCAGTACACCTCCGGTTCCGTCGCCCACTTCACGCCGGAACTGAATTTATGCAGACAGCAGGTGAGGAGAATATCTTCCACGCGCTGAATGCCCAGGCTTACAATCGCCGCCTGAATGGACTCCGTCGACCGCGCCCTGCCGTAGAGCGGGGAGTTCGCAATCCGCAGGCACTGCGCCGCAATCGTTTTGTCGTAGGAAACCAGCTCCACCACTTTCTTCAAATTGATCTGTTCCGGCTCCAGCCGCAGGAGTTCCAGCAGCGGCGTCAGCACTGCCGGCGACGAAGGCAACGCCCGCACCTTCTCAATTCTTTTCCGCAATCCGTCCCGCAAACCTTCGCTCATGGTTTGCCCGCTTTCCCCGCATCCGTCCCCGGCTTCCGGTAAACCGTGGTTCCCGGCAGGTGCACCAGCCGGAACTGGTCGTTCACCTGGTAAAGCGATTCCGCGTGCCCCAGAAAAAAGCAGCCACCCGGCATCAGGTTCGAGAAAAAATGCTGTACCACCCTCTTTTTCGAAGTCATATCGAAATAAATCAGCACATTGCAACAGAAAATCAGGTCCATGCCCTTCATGAATACCATTCGGCTGTCGTCGTTGAGGTTCATTCTCTGAAAGGAAATCTTCGCTTTCACCTCGTCCTTTACCTTCAACTTTCCGCCATCCGCCGTTCCAAAAAATTTCCGTTTGTAATTGTCCGGCGTGTTCCGCAGCGCGTAATCCCCGTAGAGTCCCGCTTTCGCCGCCTCCACCGACCTGTCGTTCAAATCTGTTGCCTGGATTTCGAACGTCCAGCCCTTCAGCAGCGCTTCCTGTTGCTCCATCAGAAACATCGCCAGGGTGTACGGCTCTTCTCCCGTTGAACAGCCCGCGCTCCAAACCTTCAGTTTTTTCAATCCAAGCTTTGCCCGCTCCGTCGCGATTTCCGGCAGCACCACGTTCTTCAGCGCATTAATCTGCGGCATGCTCCGGAATAAACAGGTTTCCCCGATCGTGATTTCATTCAACAGGGCTCGCGTCTCCGTTTCCTTGTAGGCAATGCTCGTTAGCGCGTCCAGATATTCCTTCGCGCTCCCCGCTTTCACTCCCCCGCTTGCCAGCCGCCGTTTACAGGCAGCCACCAGCAGATACAATTTCTCGTCTGAGTGATAAATCCCGCACGTTTGATACACCAGGTCGCGGATCCGCAAATACACCGGATCGATCACTTCCTCTCTGTCCCTAACCCCAAGCGCCGCCGGCGTTGCGCTTAGCGTCGCGTTCATAACCTCACCCGCCATCTCGACCCTCGCTTCGCTCTCTACCCATGCAATTTCGCTCCAGTATTCCCCACCTTCACCTTGTCCTTCCATTCCAGTCCCATGCGGCTCGATTGCACCCGGCGCTCAATCTCTCCCGCAATTTCCGCCAACGGGAAAATTCCGTCCGCGCATCCCGCCGCTGCGGTTTGCCCCGGCATCCCCCAAACCACGGACGTCGCTTCGTCTTGCACGATCACCTGCCCACCCGCCGCTTTGATCTCTTCCGAACCCCGCACTCCGTCGCTGCCCATTCCCGTCAGCACCACCGCCAGCACATTCGGCCCGTAGGCCTGTGCCACCGAACGAAACAACACATCCACCGCGGGACGGCACGAATTCTCCGGCGGCTCCTGGCTCATCCTCAAGTGCGCTGCCTTGCCGTCGCTCCTTGCCACTTTCATGTGAAAATCGCCCGGCGCAATCCACGCCAGTCCCGGCTTCAACAGCTCGCCCTCTTCCCCTTCGCGAATCTCCACCTGCGATTGTTTGTTCAATCGTTCGGCCAGCAGGCGGGTAAATACCGGCGGCATGTGCTGCACCAGCACGATCGGCACGGGAAACTCTTTTGCCAAACCCGGCAACACCGCTGCCAGCGCGTTCGGTCCGCCCGTCGAGGTTCCAATTGCCAGCACGTCCACGCGTGCCGCAAGTCCGGTACGTATCGAAGCCGCCCGTGGAAACGCCGGCCTCGCCGGAGGCGTCACAACCTGCGATTGTCCCGCGGTGCGCCGGCAAAGCACCTTGATCTTAGGAATCAACTCGGCCTGGATCTTCGCTCGCGTTTGCTCCAGGCTCCCCGTGTTGCTTGGTTTCGTTACGTAGTCGCTCGCTCCCAACGACAGCGCATCCAGCGTCACCGCGGCGCCGCGCTCCGTCAACGTGCTGAACATGATCACCGGCAATTTGGGATAAAGTTTTCGAATCTCCACCAGCGTCTCGATACCCGACTTCCCCGGCATCTCCACATCCAGCGTGATCAGGTCCGGATTTATTTGTGGAATTTTCGCCAGCGCGATGTTCCCGTCCGCCGCGCTCCCCACCACCTCAATCGACGGGTCCGTAGCCAACGCTTCGCCCAGCACCTTTCGGATCACCACCGAATCATCCACCACCATCACCCGGATTGCCGGCATCTCCCCAGTTCCCTTTTCCTAATACTTGAATCTCCCCGTCAACTCCTTCATCTCATTCGCCATCTTCGCCAGTTGCTGCGCGGCCTTCTGCGAATCCCCCGCTCCGTGCGTTGTGCTCTGCGCCGCTTCCGCCACACCGGAAATGTTCTTGGTGATCTCTCCGGAGCCTCTCGCCGCGTCCGAAACATTTCGCGTCATCTCATTCGTTGTCGCATTCTGCTCTTCCACCGCGGATGCGATCGTCGATGAAATGTCGTTCACCTGGTTGATGATCGAACTGATCGACCCGATCGCTTCCACCGCTTCTTTCGTGTCGGTCTGGATCGTCTCGATCTTCCGGCTGATGTCCTCGGTCGCCTTGGCCGTTTCTTTCGCCAGTTCCTTCACTTCGTTCGCCACCACCGCGAACCCCTTTCCCGCTTCTCCCGCTCGTGCCGCCTCAATCGTCGCGTTTAATGCCAGCAGGTTCGTCTGCTGCGCAATCGAAGTAATCACCTTGATCACCTCGCCGATTTCCGCGCTCGATTCGCCCAGCTTCATCACCGTCTGGTTCGTCTTGTCCGCCACTCCGACTGCGGAGTTCGCCACCTTCGCGGCTTCGGTAGCATTCTTCGCAATCTCCTTGATGCTTGCCCCCATCTCTTCCGTTCCCGTCGCTACCGTCTGCAGGTTTTTGTCCACCTGCTCGGCCGCCGCGCTTACCACGTTCGCCTGGCTCGAAGTTTCCTCCGCCGCCACGCTCATTTGCTGGCTCACCGCACTCAACTCTTCCGAGGCCGACGCCAGCCCCTGCGAGTTCCGCGCAATCGCCGCCACGCTTTCCCGCAGGTTCCCAAAGAAGCTGCTCAGCCCCTCGCCCATTTGCCCGATTGCGTCCGCACCGCGGACGGTTACTTCCTGCGTCAGGTCGCCTTTTTCCGCGGCTTTCACTACGTCAAGGATGCTGCTGACCTTTTGCCGGAGTTCCTCCTGCTCCCGTTGTTTCCTGATGGCCTCTTCCTTCGCCATTTCTTCCGCTTTCAGTCGCTGGGTCGCCAGTTCCCATGTCACCATCGGTCCGATATAGTTCCGCTTGTCGTCATAGACTGCGCTCACCCGCAGGTGCATCTTTTCCGGTCCCACTTCAATCAACGCTTCGTGCGGCAAATGCTTGTCCGTTGCCAGCATCCTCCGCTGGTGCTCGGGATTCTTGTGGAAGATGTCGATCGCCTTACCCATCATCTCGTCCACCTTGACGGGCAACAGGTGCTCGATCTTTTTTAGCGTTTCCCGCGAAGCCGCATTCATGTATCGCAGCCGCAAATCCATGTCCGTGCACATCAAATTGACCGGTGCGTTCTCCACCATCGACGAGATCCTCGCCATGGCTTCCATCCTTGCGCCAAACTCGTCCGACATTTGCTTTACCGCTCCCATCAATTGCCCCATTTCATCTTTCCGCTCCGTGTCCACTTCCACGTCCGGATCACCTTGCAGAATTCTCCCGGTAGCTTCCACGGCCTCGGCCACGGGTTGCGTAATGCTCCGCGTCAGGCTCACACTGATGCCCGCGACGGCAAATAACGCCACCAGCACCACCCCGGAAATCATGAAACCCACTCTTTTCGTCAGGTTTTCTGTGGCCCCTTGCCGGTCCGCGATTCGGGCATCTCGCTCGGCCGATGCCTGCCGCAGATGCTCCTCCACAAAATGGATCGCGTCTTTTGCGGGCTTCAACTCTTCATTGGCCTGCGCAGCCCGGCTGGTGGAAGCGGTTTTCCCTTTGCCCGTTGCGCCGGCCTCCGCCTGCACTTTCTGAATCACGCTCTGAAATCCCTGCTCGTAGTCCTTCAGCGCCATCCGGATGGAATTCAAGGTGTCTTTCTCCTCGGCGCTCAGGGGGATTTTTCCGAGCTCATCCAGGCTCTCATGCATCCGGTCGTCGACGCCCTTCCAGTTCTCAAGCGCTTTCGCTGGCCCGCTCTTCGTATCCAGCGCCAGAATCGCGTCCTTCTCATAGCGCCGAAGTTCCAGAGAAAAGAGCGCCCCGATCATGAACCCGTCCTGCGCCTTGGCGTCGTTTTTCAGCAGGTCCATCATCGAGTTGGAAATGGTTGTCGCGCCCCAATAGCCTGCTCCCGCCACACACACCAGCAGAAACATCAAAATGCCGAACCCCATGGCCAGGCGCTTCCCGATGCGGATATCGCCAAGCGCGCGCCCGACCCGGCTTCCTTGCGGTGTTGTTTGCCCCCCCTCGGTCGCCCGCAAATTTCTCTCCGCCTGCCCATCCCTGCCCCCGTTTATTCCCATCCGCTTCCCCCGGTGATTGCGGCTCGCGCGATCGCTCTCTCCGCCCTGTTTCTCTTCGGCTTCCTTCAGCTCATAAACACTTGGCATATTCGGCCTCCTCCGCTTCTCGATCACACTCGCGTTTCCGTGGGATCCAAATCCAATTCACTCCGTCGCCTCTTTTTTCCCCGGGTTCACGATCTGCACGCATTTCTCCGCGTCCAGCACGTGCAACAGCCCGCTCGGCAGCTTGTACACTCCCGCCACCAACTTTCGCTCCTCGCCCTGCAGCGTTTCCGGCACCTTTTCGTACGATTCTTCGCCGACGTCCAGCACATCCCCGATTGCGTCCACCAGAAAGCTCACCGTGTACTCTTCGCTGCTCACCACCACGTTCATCAGCGGACCGGCGATCTTCTCCTCGCCAAGTCCCAGCCCCTTCCGCAAATCAATCGCGGTCACAATTTTTCCCCGCAGATTAATCAGCCCCCGCACCGAACTTCCCGCCAGCGGCACGCGCGTCATCGCTTGCTCCCTCATCACTTCCTGCACTTCGTCCACCGGCATTCCGTAGAGCCGCTGTCCCATCCAGAACGTGCAGAATTGCCGCCGCTCGCTCACCATTTCATCCTTCCAGCACGGGGACTTCCCCGCCCCCTCGCATCCGCACCAGTTCCATCACGTCCAGCAAGTCCGTCACTTTTTTCTGGATAACCATCGTTCCCCGCACTCCCGGCCGCCTGGCCGGCTGCTGCAATTCCACCGTCTCCTCCACGATGTCCAAAATCTGCTCCACAACCAGCCCCACCGTCTTCCCGCCTTCCGCGTACACTACGACCTGCACTGGCCCGTCGCCCCCAGCGCCGTTTACTGTGCCGTCTGTCCCCCCACTCTCTTTCTGCAACACTTCCCCCACCCGGATCAGGGGCATGATCTGGCCCCGGTACTGCACCACTTCCCGTTCTCCCGTTCGCTCCACGCTCTCTCTTGGAAACTCTTCCAGTCTCGCCACCATCGCCAACTCGATTGCCATCCGGTTCCCGGCGCCGCTCTCAAACACAAGTAGGGACTGTTTTCCCGCTTCATCCGCCTCTGACTGCAGCTGCCCCAGTTCCTGCTCCGCCTTATCCTGCTGCCGCCTGTCCACCAGCCCGGCTGACTCCGCCAACCCCCGAACATCCAGAATCAGCGCCACTCTTCCGTCGCCCAGAATCGTCGCACCGGCAAACGCTTGGATACCCTTCAGCTGCTTGTTCAGCGGCTTCACCACGATCTCTTCCGTGTCGGTTACCCGGTCCACCACCAGCCCGAAATGCCGCGAGTCCGCCTGCACCACCACGATGTTTACGCCCCCATCCTCATCTTTCTTTGCTTTCTCCAGCCTTAGCTCTTCGCCCAAATTCACCAGCGGCAAAAGTTGTCCCCTCAGCCGGTACACCGGCGCCCCTTGCACGCGTTCCAGGCTCTTCGCCAGGTTCTGCTCCTCAATTCGCACCAGTTCCAGCAGATTCACCTGCGGAATCGCGAACCGTTCGCCGCCGCTTGTCACCAGAAGTGCTGGAATAATCGCCAGCGTCAGCGGAATTTTCATTTTCACGGTCGTCCCCGCTCCCGCTCTCGTCTGCACTTCCACCGTTCCGCCGATTTTTTCGATATTCGTTTTCACCACGTCCATGCCGACGCCCCGCCCGGAAACATTCGTCACCGTTTCCGCCGTCGAGAACCCCGGAAGAAAAATCAGGTTGCACGCCTCGTGCTCGCTCATCCGCGCGGCTTGTTCCGCTGTAATCAGCCGCCGCTGCACCGCCTTCTTTTTGATCTTCTCGGTGTTCAGCCCCGAGCCATCGTCCCGGATCTCGATGTTCACCTGCCCGCCTTCGTGGTACGCCCGCAGCAACAGCATTCCCTCTTCACTTTTTCCCGCCTGCACGCGTTTGTCCGGTGTTTCGATTCCGTGATCCACCGAATTTCTCACCAGGTGGGTCAGTGGATCTTTGATCGCTTCGATGATCGTCTTGTCCAGCTCCGTCTCTTTCCCCTCCATCTCGATTCGCACGGACTTCCCGCAGCTCATCGCCACATCCCGCACCGTCCTCGGAAATTTGCTCCAGATATTTCCAATCGGCTGCATCCGCGTCTTCATTACCCCTTCCTGCAGCTCCGAAGTGATCAGGTTCAGCCGTTGTCCGCTCGCCGCCAACCCCGCGTCCTGCACTCCCTGCGTGTGCTGCAGGATCTGGTTCCTCGCCAGCACCAGCTCGCCCACCAGATTCATCAGCCGGTCCAGCAACACCACATCCACCCGGATCGAAGATTCACTCACAGCGCTCTTCGACGCCTGCTGCACCTGCACCGCCGCCAGCAGGTCCTGCGACTTCACCATCCCGCGTTCCAACAAAATCTCGCCGATCGACCGCCCATCCCCCTCCAACTGCTTCTGCACCGCGTACGCCACGTCCTCCGGCGTCACCGTTCCCATCTCCACCAAAATCTTCCCCAACTGCTTCGGCGGCCCCGCTGCGCCTTCCATCTGGTCAGGGACTTCAGCCTTTTCGGTCGGTTCAGCGTTTACCGCTCCCTCTCCTCCAACACCTTCACTCTTTTCCTCTACCTCCTCTACTTCCCTTACTTCCCTTACTTCCCTTCCTCCCCCCTCCGTCTGCAATCTCTTCAACGTTCCGACCAACCCCTCGTCGTTTCGCTCCCCTTCATTCCCTTTCGTCTCGATGCTCCCAAGCATCTGCCGAACTGCATCCACCAAGCTCAAGAGCGCCGTCGTCCTTTCCGGCGTCAATCCAATTGCTCCGTCGCGCAACAGACTCAGCAGGTTCTCCCCCGCATGCGCCACGCTCTCCAGCTTTCCAAATCCCAAAAATCCGCATGTCCCCTTGATCGTGTGGATCGTCCGGAAAATGCTCGAAAGAGTCTCCCGGTTGCCAGGTTCCTTTTCCAGGCTCACCAGCTCGCGGTCCAGCCGGTCCAGGTTTTCATTGCTCTCCAGCAGGAATTCACGGACGATCTCATCATCCACGTCTGCTTCCTTCACCTGTTCCGCTTCGGCACTCGGCCCTGGTTTCTCTCCGCCTCGCACGCCGTGCTTCCGATTTTTCTCTTTTGTACTCACACAATTCCTTCCTTAATCGCACTCGTGCCCGTTTTCCTCGTGCACCTGACGTTCCAGCACGTGTCTCTTCCGATCTCACGCTTTCCATCGCTCCCTCCATTTCCTTGCCCTCTCTTCTCTCGCCGCATCCCTCCTCTTTTCTTCAATTCCTATCAATCCATCCTTCGTTCCTTTCTTCTTCCCTTCCTAGACTCCTCCCTTTCCTTACCCTCTTCCTTTTCAACTCGGCAAAATCGCTTCATTCCGGCACACCTTCCTCTCATTTCTCTAATGAATGTTTCCTTATCTCCACTTCCGAGACTTGATCGAAATTCAACTGCTTGGCAACGCCGACCTTTAGCTGTCGGCTTATGGCTTAAGGCTTCGTGCTCATCGCTTCTTTGCTTCTTCCCCGTTTTTTCGCTACTCTCCCCCCACTCCACCTCGCGAGGCCCTCCCTTCTTGTCCACTGCTTCTGCTTTCTCCAAACCCGCTCCCTCTCGCGTCATGGGATTCCGCGACCTCGTCCTCTTCTATGTCGTCACCGGCATCAGCCTCCGCTGGATCGCCACCGCCGCCGGCCACGGCCCATCCTCCCTCGTCATCTGGTTCGCCGCCTGGCTATTCCTCTACATTCCCCTCGCCCTCTCCGTCATCCATCTTTCCTCCCGCTATCCCGCCGAAGGCGGGTTCTACGTCTGGACCAAAATCGCGTTCGGCGAACAAGCTGGCTTCCTTTCCGCCTGGATGTACTGGGTCAGCAATCTCCCTTACTTCCCCGCAGTCCTCTACTTCGCCGCCAGCAACGTCCTTTTCCTCCATCCCGCCCTGCACCGTTACGCGCAACAGCCGGCCTACTTCGTCGCGTTCTCCTTCTTCATCCTCCTCGGCCTCACCCTCCTAAATATCCTCGGGCTCAACCTCGCCAAGTGGGCCCACAATCTCGGCGCCATCGCCATGTGGGTCCCCGCCCTCATGATTGTCGTTCTCGGCTTCCTCGCCTGGAGACACTTCGGCTCCGCCACCTCCTTTGCGCCGCATAATTTCCTTCCCACCGCGCACGTTCAGGACATGCTCTTCTGGTCCATCGTGATTTTTTCTTTTATTGGTTGTGAATCGGCTTCCCTGATGGCCGAGGAAATCAAGGACGCGCGCCGCAACATCCCCCGAGCCTTGCTCCTCGCCGGGATCACGGTCGTCCTCTGCTACATGCTTGGCACGTTCTGCGTTCTTCTTGCTATCCCCAGCAGCGAATCATCCAACCTCGATGGCCTCGCGCAGGCCGTCGCCCGCACCGCCGCACGCCTTCACCTCGGCGGTCTCACCCAATTCGCCGCCTTCTTCATCGTCATCAGCAACATCGGAGCCGCGGGAGCCTACCTCGCCGCCGCCGCCCGCCTCCCCTTCGTCGCTGGCCTCGACGGCTACCTCCCCCCCGCCTTCGGCAAACTCCATCCGCGTTTCAAAACTCCCTGGGTCTCCGTCCTCGCTCAAGGTCTATTCGGCATCTTTTTCGTCTTCCTCGGCCAGGCCGGCTCTTCCGTCGCCGGCGCCTACAACATCCTCGTCGCCATTGCCGTCGTCATCACCATGATCCCCTTCATGTTCCTCTTCGCCTCGATGATCCGCCTCCAAAACCGCCAACGCTTCCCCGACCAACTCACGCCGAACTCCACTTCCGATTCCTTTACCTCCTTTACTTTCCTTTCCTCATTTACCTCCCGAATCCTCGGTCTCATCGGCTTCCTCTCCGCCTCCTTCGCCACCCTCCTCTCGCTAATCCCTCCCACCGAAGAACCCCACAAACTCCTGTACCTCGCCAAACTCCTCGGCTCCTCCGCCGCCCTGATCGCCCTCGGTCTCCTCCTCTTCCACCTCGGCCGCCGCCGCAACCACGCTCCTCCGTCCTCGATTCCCAAGCCTTTGTAGGGGCCGGGCTCGCCCGGCCCTCTCGGGTTTCTCAATCCTTTGGAGCGGCCGCCTTCTGAGGTGCGCATTCTGCACCCCGAATGGTTCTACGGGGCGGGCGGATTTTGCACCCCGAATGGTTTTGCGGGGAGGGCGCATTTTTGATTCTTGAGCCCGAGAGCACGCCCCCGCTTGCATCCAAACCGGCTCTCGCGTATCAAATATCTCCAATGACTCTTCTTCTCATCGGCACGATCTCCACCTTACTTACCGTCCTCGTTCATTCACTTCTTCCACCAACGATCGTCAAGCGGGTTCTCCACCACATCGCGCAAGGACGAGGCGGTATCTGGGTTTGGGATGCAGCCTTGATAATGGAATTCACGCTGCTGGCGCTTGCGGCCCACTTCGTCGAAATTGCCCTCTGGGCCCTGGCTTTCGTTCTCTGCGGCGAATTCTCGAGTTTCTCCGCCGCTCTTAATTATTCGGGGAATACCTACACCACGCTTGGGGACACCACCACCGTACTCTCAGCTCGCTGGAGAATGCTCGGGCCCGTTGAGGCCGCCAACGGCATGCTCATGTTCGGCGTTTCCACCGCCATCATCTTCGCGGTAATCCTCCGCCTGATCGAAGCAAAATTCGGCCTGCAGCGCGATTCACCGCCCAAAATCGGTTAGCGCTTTTCTTTCCCCAATGCCGCCCACCTCGTTCCATTGCGCAACATTGCGGGGAGGTCACCCCCGCGACAACGTTCCAATACCTTTTGAGTGCGAGAGCGAAGCTCTCGCTTTTACAGCCTAAAGCACGACACCAGACGTACCAGCTTGCACCACCACTCGGCCCGCACGATGCCGGGCTTCTCCCAAATTCGGTCTAAAGATCCGGAACAAACCAGGTGGGCAACTTCTACTTCAACCGCTCCAACACATACCGCCGTATATCTAGGCTCATATCTTCCATCGGCGCGTAATACCCAAACTCATGCACTCGCGACTCGACGCCCTGCTGCACCCGCTTGCAAATTTCCCAATCCTGCCGGTTGACCAGGTCCCAAAACTCAATCGCATCCTCAGGCGCAAAATCTGCTTTCTTCATTTCGTCTGGATGGAACAGAAAATCGCAAACGACTGCCGTCCGGTCCGGCGCCTTCGGCCACAACGTGAATGCCGCCACATGGTCGCACGCCAGGCTCAGCATCAGATTCGGATAAATCAGTTCGCCCTTGTGCCGCACCTTCTCGTCTTCATCCAGTCCCGGAAACGCGGCGCGATTCGTCTTTCCCGTCCACGTAAACGTCACCGCCCCTTCTTTATGCGGAATCCCTCGCTCCCATTCGAGCGCCGCTCCGCCCTGCTGCTTGAACGCAGGTACCACGTCGCACAATTCCGGATGCACTCCGCCGCAGTGGTAACACTCGTTGTAATTTTCCAGGATAATCTTCCAGTTCGCGTGCACCTCATACTCGACCCGCTTCGCCGCCCGCAATTCTCCGAGCGGATACCGCTTCACCCGCTCCATCGCATCGCCAAACCCGGTGCGCAGCGTCCGCCCTTCCCGCGCCGCCGCGTCCGGCGTCAAATTCAAAAACACAAATCCGCCCCACACTTCCACCCCCACGGGATAAAGCGAAAACTCGTCCCTGCAGAATCCCTCCGCCTCTTTCGCATAAGGAGCGTTCAGCAATTTCCCGTCCAGCCCATACGTCCACATATGATAAGGACACCGAATCCCGTTCGCCCCCAGCACGCCGCCGTTCAATTTGATATCGCCAGGAATCACTTCGCCCGGCTCGGGCAGCAATCGCGAACCGCGATGCCGACAAACGTTGTAGTGCGCCCGAATCTCTCCCTCTTTCGTCCGGGCCACAATCACGCTCTCGCCCGCCACATTCAACACCAGAACATCGCCCGCCGCCGGTATCTGCTCCTCCCGCGCCGCGCAATACCACTCCCTGCAGAAAATCCTCTCCCTCTCCAACGCAAAAATCTCCCCCGACCGGTAATACCCGCTAGCCAGCGACCTCTCCATCCCCGAATTTTTCCCAGCATCCACCAGCCAGACCTCTCAGTCAATTTCTCAATTCAACTTAAAAGGAAAACTTGTCATCCTGAGGCTCCGATTCCGATCGGGGCCGAAGGACCTCAACTTACCTGCCGCTACAAACTTGCCCACGAGCTACCAGCCGAATCAACCCCCTCCTCTCCTTTACCTCCTTTACCTCCTTAATTTCCCGCTACTCCAATCTTTCAGCACTTGCGTTGCCGCATTCCTCCCCGGCGCTCCCGTCACCCCTCCTCCCGGATGCGCCCCCGCACCGCACAAATATAACCCCTCCACGGGTGTCCGGTACTGCGACCAGCCCGCCACGGGCCGCATAAAAAACAACTGTTCCAGATTCAAATCCCCGTGAAAAATATTTCCTTCCGTCAATCCGTGGGTTCGCTCCAGGTCTAGCGGAGTCAGCACTTGCCGCGCCACGATCGCTCCCGGCACGTTCGGCGCATACTCCGCAATTTTCTTCACCACTCGATCCCCCAGCAACTCCCGCTTCTCATCCCAATTCCCTTCGCGCAGTTTGTACGGCACATACTGCACAAAGCAGGTCATAATATGTTTTCCCGCCCGCGCCAGCGAATCATCCGCGTTCGACGCCACCACGCAATCTACCCACAACTCTTCCGGAATCTCTCCGAACTTCGCAATGTCATAACACCGTTCCGCGAATTCCAGTGAAGGCGCCAGCGTAAACAACGATCTCTCCTGCGGCGAAGCCTCCGCCCGTGTCCCTGTAAATCTCGGCTCTTCGCTCAACACCATGTTTACCTTCGCGCAAGGCCCCGCCATCTTGATCCCGCGCACCGCCTGCACAAATTCCCCCGGCAACTCCTTCGCATCCACCAGGCCCAGGAACGTTCGCTTTGGATCCGCATTCGACAGCACGATCTTCGCCCGAATCTCCGTTCCATCTTCTAGCGTCACCCCAAGCGATCTACCCTCGCGCGAATCAATCCGCGCTACCGCCGCCTTCGTCCGAATCTCAACTCCCAACTTCTTCCCCGAAGCCGCCAGCGCCTGCGTGATCGCTCCCATCCCGCCCATCACATGCCCATAAAACCCCTGCCTCTCCTGCTCGCCGCCGCTCAGCAGATGAAACAACAATCCAATCGCCGTCCCTGGCTGGTACGGTCCGCCATGTTTCCCGTACACATTGTTCGCCAGGAACATTGTTTTCATCGTTTCCGTCTCGTAATTCTTGTCCAGAAACTCGCCCAGGCTCCCGGTCAGAAACGCCACCAGTTGCGCAATCTCCGCATTCGTAATGCCGCGAAATCTTTTCCCAACCCTCAGCAAATCGCTCCACCCCCGCAGCGAACGCGTATCAATCTCCGGCGGAGGCTCCATGAAAAATGGCTGCAAATATCGCGCCAGCCTCTTCAACTGGTCGTCTACCTTCACGAACTGTTCCGCATCCCGAACCGAAATCTTCGCAAACTCGGCCGCGGCCCGCTCGCGATTCGCCCACCACGGCACCACGCGCCCATCCGGAAACGCCACCTGCAGCCCCGGATCGCACGGCACCATGCGCAGCCCAAACTCCGCCAGCCGCAGCTCGCGTATCACCTCCGGCCGCAACATGCTCGCAATATAAGAAGTCGTCGAAGCGCGGCAGCCGGGCGCAATCTCCTCCGTTACGCAACATCCACCCACAACCTCACGCCTCTCCAGCACCAGCGTCCGCAATCCCGCCTTCGCCAGATATGCCGCCGCCGTCAACCCATTGTGTCCGGCCCCCACAACAATGGCGTTATAACGCGATGGAGTCGCGATCATCTGAAGCATTCCCCGTAGCGGCCACCTTCAGTTGGCCGCGATTGTCTGTGAGGTTTTTCCTGCAAAGTGCAGTTGTTCTACCACAAAGGCAGGCGCAATGGAAAAATCAGAACAGTCCCGGCGACTCGAACGGCAGTCCGACATAATTTTCCGCCAGCGAAGTCGCCGCCGCCCGCGAACTCGTCACATAACCCAATTCCGCCAGATGAATCCGGTGCGAAAATCCATCTTCATTCGGAAACCGGTGCAGCATCGAAGTCATCCACCACGAAAAACGCTGCCCTCTCCAAACCCGTCGCAAACACCGCTCGGTATAGCGCTCCAATTCCTCACGGCTTCCGCTTTTGTAAAACTCCACCAGCCCGCGAGTCAGCACCCGCACATCCGCCACCGCCAGGTTCAACCCCTTCGCGCCGGTCGGCGGAACAATATGCGCCGCATCCCCTAGCAAGAACAATCTCCCGAACTGCATCGGCTCCGCAACAAAACTTCGCATCGGCGTGATGCCCTTCTGAAAGATTGGCCCGTCCTTCAACACAAATCCGCCCCGCGTCGCCATCCTCGTCCGCAACTCATCCCAGATCCGCTCGTCCGGCCATTTCTCGATATCTTCATCCACGGGGCACTGCAGATATAACCGCGAAACCTCCGGCGACCGCATGCTCATCAACGAAAACCCGCGCTCGTGATAGGTATAAATCAGCTCGTCCGATGCCGGCGGCACCCGCGCCAAAATGCCCAGCCACGCAAACGGATATTGCCTCTCAAAAAACTTGATCTGCCCCGCCCCCACCGCCGGTCGGCAAATTCCATGAAACCCGTCGCAACCGGCCAGAAAATCGCATCCAATCTCATGCTCGTTGCCGTCCTGCACATAATGAATCCTCGGCCGCGACTCAAAATCCGAAACGCGCATCGCCTCCGCTTCAAACAAAATCGGCGCGTCATACCCGATTCTCGCGGCGATCAGATCCTTTACCACTTCCTGCTGCGCGTACACCGTAATCGATTTTCCCACCAATTCCTGAAAATCGATTCGATGCCCTTCCCCGCCAAACCGCAACTCCACCCCGTTATGCTGCAAGCCTTCGCGTAGCATCCGCGCGCCGACGCCCGATTCCCGCAGCATATCCACTGTGCCTTGTTCCAGCACGCCCGCGCGCACGCGGCTCTCAACATATTCGCGCGAGTGGCTTTCCAGCACCACGCTCTCAATCCCCTGCAAGTGCAGAAGATGCGCCAGCATCAGCCCCGCGGGTCCGGCGCCCACAATTCCCACTTGTGTTCGGATTATTCCCATGAAAAAGGTAGCGTTCCTCTTACGAAAGCTTCTCGATGATTTCTTTCGGGATCGGGCTGCCCTTCACCTTGGATGGCTCAGCCGCATCGCGCACCGTCCACACGCGCTTCTCGATCCCCTCCACGGCCAGCACATCCCCGCGAAACAGTTTGTGCTGCAGCGAAAAGCTGCTGCTGCCCCATCTCGTGACGCAGGATTCCACGATGACAATGTCTCCAAACGTCGACGGCACTTTAAAATTGCAGCTCGCCTCCACCAGCGGAATACCCGCAATCTTGAACCGCCGCAGCATCTCCGCCTTGGGATAGCCCAGCGCCCGATGAAACAATGCGTTCGTGCATGCATCAAAGTATTCGAAGTATCGCGGGAAGAATACGATGCCGAAGGGGTCGCAGTCTCCCCATTCGATCTGGATTTCGCGTCGGTTGGTCAGCATTTTCGAGGTTTTGTCCGGCGGCCGTTCCGGCCACTGAGAGTCTACCTCACCCCGCTCGCCCCGCGTATAGCGTTTGGTTTTCCGCTGTGTGTTTACGGTAGACTGTCAGGAAGGGAAAGAACTCCAGGAAATGACTATCGCTTACATTTGTGACGCTATTCGCACGCCCTTCGGACGTTACGGCGGCGCGCTTTCGAGCATTCGCACCGACGACCTCGCGGCCCTTCCGATCAAGCAACTGGTCGAACGCAACCCCACCGTGGATTGGGGCACGCTCGACGACGTCCTCTACGGCTGCGCCAATCAATCCGGCGAAGACAATCGCAACGTCGCGCGCATGGCCGTGCTTCTGGCCGGCCTCCCCAAGGAAGTTTCCGGCAGCACCGTCAACCGCCTTTGCGGCTCCAGCATGGATGCGATCGCTCTCGCCGCGCGTGGCATCAAAAGCGGCGAAGTGGACTTGCTTATCGCCGGCGGCGTCGAAAGCATGTCCCGCGCTCCCTTCGTCGTCGGCAAATCCGATGCCGCCTTTGCCCGCAATCTGAAACTCGAAGACACCACGCTTGGCTGGCGTTTTGTGAATCCCGCCCTGAAAGCCAAATACGGCACCGACTCGATGCCTGAAACCGGCGAAATCGTGTCGGAGGAATTCCGCATCTCCCGCGCCGACCAGGATGCCTTCGCCCTCCGCAGCCAGCAGCGCGCCGCCGCCGCGATCAAAGCCGGGCGCCTCGCGGAAGAAATCTTCTCCGTACCCATCCCGCAGAAGAAAGGCGATCCGCTTCTAGTTTCTGTCGACGAACATCCGCGCGCGGATACCACTCTCGAAGCTCTCGCCAAGCTGAAAGGCGTTGTCAAGCCGGAAGGCACCGTGACCGCCGGCAACGCTTCGGGCATCAATGACGGCGCTTGCGCGCTGTTACTTGCATCCGAAGCCGCGGTAAAAAAATACGCTCTCACTCCCAAAGCGCGCGTCATCGCCGCCGCCACCGCCGGAGTCGCGCCGCGCATCATGGGCATGGGTCCTGCACCCGCCAGTAAAAAAGTGCTCGCCAAGGCCGGCTTGACCATCGCACAAATGGACCTGATCGAGCTGAACGAAGCCTTCGCCTCGCAAGCCTTGGCCGTGTTGCGCGAATTGCAGATCCCCGACGACGCTGCCCACGTAAATCCAAACGGCGGCGCCATCGCCATCGGCCATCCGCTGGGCGCCAGCGGCGCGCGCCTCGTCACCACCGCCCTCTACCAGTTGCAGCGTACCAAGGGGCGCTACGCTCTTTGCACAATGTGCATCGGCGTCGGCCAGGGGATTTCGGTTATCATCGAACGCGTCTGAAGGAGGAGCGCTGCCGCATGAAGCCCTTGCTGGGTTATCGAAAGCCCGCTCCCGGATCGCAGCCTAGGTACCTGTCTCCTCCCTATGTTTCCTCGATCAAACGCGCGCCGAAACACCCGTTGATCGAGATTCCGGTCACCCTCTCCGAAATCACCGGCCCATCGTTTCCAAAAGAAATCGTTTCCCCAAAAGCGTTTGACCTGACGCGCCAGCACAAAGCCGAACCGCTCGGCGAACGCATCTCGGTAAGCGGTCGCGTTTTGGACGAAGATGGAAAGCCCATTCGCAACACCCTCATCGAAATCTGGCAGGCCAACGCGGCTGGCCGGTATTTGCACAAAAACGACCAGCACAATGCTCCGCTCGATCCTAATTTCACCGGCGAAGGGCGCACATTCACCGACGAAGATGGCCGCTACAAATTTGTCACCATCCGCCCCGGCGCCTACCCCTGGAAAAATCATTTCAACGCCTGGCGCCCGCAACACATTCACTTCTCTCTTTTCGGTCCCGCTTTCGCCACCAGGCTCGTGACGCAGATGTATTTTCCCGCCGATCCGCTCCTCGAATTCGATCCCATCTTCCACAGTGTCCCCGATGAAGCCGCCCGCCGCCGGTTGATCGCTTCCTTTGACTGGCTGAGCACGGAGCCGGATTTCTCGCTGGGTTTTCGCTTCGACATCGTTCTTCGCGGGCGCAACGCCACGCCCATGGAGCGTTAGATGCCCGGCCACTCCACTCCCTCGCAGACCGTGGGGCCATTTTTCAGCATCGGCCTGGACAAACTGAACCGCGCGAATCTTGCCGACGGAAGCTCTGGCGAACGCATCCAGATTTATGGCCGCGTTCTCGATGGAGACGGCCAGCCGGTCCCTGACGCCATCCTTGAAATTTGGCAGGCCGACGCCGATGGCCGCTATCATCATCCGGAGCATTCTGGATCAAACGACCAAACTCCCTTTTTCGGCTTCGGCCGCATTCCCACCGACGAGTCCGGCTGCTTTTCGTTCTCAACCATCAAACCCGGCCCTGTCGCCGGCCCGGATGGAAAACCACACGCCCCGCATTTGCAAATTTCCATTTTTATGCGCGGGCTTTTGCAGCGGCTCGTGACCCGACTTTATTTTCCCGATGAACCTTTGAATGCTGCCGACGTGGTCCTGCTGGCCGTGCCGGAATCCCGCCGCGCAACTCTGATCGCGCGAAAATCCAGGCCGCAGGAAAATTCCCTGGAATGGGATGTATGCTTGCAAGGGAAGGACGAAACGGTGTTCTTTGATTGCTGAAGTCCGGAGACCATGGCGGCGATGAAACTCCTCGACAAACTCTTCCGCTACGAAGCGATCGATCGCATCTTCTCCGATCAGCAGTACATTCAACATCTGCTTGACTTCGAAGCCGCGCTTGCCCGCGCCGAAGCAAAGGCCGGCGTGATTCCTGACTCCGCACCGCCGAGCATCGCCTCGGCCTGCAATGCGGAACTGTTCAATGTCGAAGAACTTGCCGCGAATACCGCGCTCTCCGGCAACGTGGTCATCCCGCTTGTCAAACAACTCACCGACCTGGTTGCAAAGCAAGATAAAGACGCAGCGCGCTTCGTGCACTGGGGCGCCACCAGCCAGGATGCGATGGATACCGCTGTCGTCCTGCAACTTCGCCGCGCCCTGGAAATTATGGACCAGGATCTCGCCCGCTTAACCTCCACCCTCGCAACCCTCGCGGATCAGCATCGCGCCACGCCTCTCGCCGCACGCACCTGGATGCAGCAAGCCCTGCCCACCTCCTTCGGCTTCATCGTCGCCGGATGGCTGGACGCCATTCTTCGCCACCGTTCGCGCCTTGCGGAATTGCGCGCTCGCAATTTAACGCTGCAATTCGGCGGCGCCGTCGGCACTTTGGCTGCGCTCCCTGGCCGAGGTCCAGCCGTTGCGCACGCCTTGGCGGAAGAATTGCTCCTCCCTCTACCGCCCATTCCGTGGCACACGCACCGAGACCGCTTCGTTGAAATTGCTTCGTCGCTTGGACTCCTCACGGGCACGCTCGGCAAAATTGCGCGCGACATTTCGCTCCGCTCGCAAACCGAAATTGCCGAACTCGCCGAACCCGCCGTGGACGGCCGTGGCGGCTCTTCCACCATGCCGCAGAAACGCAACCCCATCACCTGCGCTACCGTCCTCGCCGCTGCTCAGCGCGTTCCAGGCCTGGTTTCGACCATGCTCTCTTCCATGGTGCAGGAACAGGAGCGCGGCCTCGGTGGCTGGCAAGCCGAATGGGAAACTCTCCCCGAAATTGTCTCGCTTGCCGCCGGTGCCTTGCATCATCTTACGGAAATGCTCCCGGGCCTCCATATTGATGCAAAACGCATGCTTAAAAATCTCGACGCCACGCAGGGACTCATCTTCGCCGAAGCCGTCACGATGGCGATTGGCGACCGTCTTGGAAAAATGCCCGCGCACATGCTGGTCGAGCTTGCTTGCAAGAAAGCACGGCTGGAATTTCGCCACCTCAGGGATGTATTGGGTAGAGATCCCGTTCTCAGTGCCTACCTAAAACCCCAAGACCTCGACAAACTTTTTGACGCCCGCAATTATCTGAGCGGCGCGGATGAATTCATAACCCGGGTGTTGTCGGAAGTCGGCACCATTGCAGCCGTCAACTGAGCAAGAGGAACATGGCCATGGCATTTCTCAAACTAAAAGATGCGCAGCTCTTCTATCAGTGGGACGGCCCTGAAAACGCGCCCGTGCTTGCCTTTTCGAACTCCCTGGGCACGTCCCATCGCATGTGGGACCCGCAACTCGACGCCTTCACCCGCCATTTCCGCGTGCTGCGCTACGACGGCCGTGGCCACGGCCAATCCCCTGCCACTCCCGGCCCTTACACCATCGAGCAACTCGCCGGCGACGTTCTCCAGCTTCTCGACGCATTGAAACTTGACCGGGTCTATTATTGCGGCCTCTCCATGGGCGGCTTGATCGGAATGCACCTGGCCATCACCCACCCCTCGCGTCTCCCCAAAATTGTCCTCTGCAACACCGCCGCAAAAATCGGCACGCCGGATGTCTGGAACGCCCGCATCACGGCCGTTCAAGCCGGCGGAATGAAAGCCGTGGCCGGAGCTGTAATTGACCGCTGGCTGACAGCGGGCTTTCGCGCCGCGCACCCGCGCGAAACTGGGCAGGTGCTTTCCCTGCTCGAGGAGTGCGATCCCGCGGGTTATGCGGCAACCTGCGCCGCTGTGCGTGACGCGGATTTCCGGCAAAAGCTTGCCGGCATCCAGGTTCCCACCCAAGTCGTCACGGGAACTCACGATCCCGCTACGCCTGCCGCCGACGGCCGCGCCGTTAGCGAGCAAATCCCCGGCGCACAATATACGGAACTCCCCGCCGCTCACCTTTCCAACATCGAAGCGCGCGACGATTTCAATCGCGAAGTTTTGGCATTTCTGAAATCCCAGGGAGCACACGGATGAACGACCTTCAGCGGCACAAAAAAGGAATGAAAGTCCGCAAGCAGGTGCTGGGCAGCGCCCACGTGGAGCGCGCGGAATCTGGAAAAAACAAATTTAACGCGCCATTCCAGGATCTGATCACCCGCTACGCCTGGGGAGAAGTCTGGACGCGCCCCGGCTTGCCGCGAAAAACCCGCAGCATGATCACCATTGCCATGATGGTGGCGCTGAATCGTACCGACGAGTTAAGGCTTCATCTCCGCGCATCGGCCAATACCGGCGTGTCGCGCGAGGAAATTCAGGAAGTCCTGCTGCAAACGGCGATCTACTGCGGCGTCCCCGCGGCGAACCACGCCTTCCAGATTGCCGAAGAAGTTTTCGCAGAATCCCGCCGGTAGCGGCGCCATCAGGCGTTCACGGGAACTTCCGCCAGAATGTCGTTCACCCATTGCACCGATTTCAAATAAAGATCCGGCAGAAAATTTTCATGCAGCCCGCAACGCCGGCACGATTCTTCCAGTTGTTCCCAGGTGCCGGATTCATAATCCAGAACCACTTCAAAAATGGGGCGATAGCGGCTGGGGCGGCCCAATAGGGCTTTCTTGATTTCATCTCCGACGGTAATGTCCTGCAGGACCACGGCCATCGGAACATTCAGCAGAGCATCCATCACCGAAAGCAATCCGAGAAGAAACACTTCGTTCGCTTCACGGGACATGCCCACTTTCTGCGCGATCAGTTCGCAGAACATTGCGCGCAACAGCGGCAGCCGGAGCAGGCTGTCGGCCACCGAGTCGCCGAGCGCCGCCACGCTTACCAGCGAAATCCATTTGCGCATGGCGAGTTCGCCCAGCAGGCTCAGCCCGTGCGGGATCGAGTGGATTTCCGCTCGAAACGCGAACGCCGCCGAGTTCAAATACCGCAGCAGCCGGTAGCTGAGCGAAACATCCCGCTTGAAGATGTTGGATATCTTGTGAAGATTGAACGTCGGCTCGTTGGCCGCTTGCAACAGTTGCAGGTAAACAGTTTTGTTCGCGGGCACGCTGCGTCGCCCGACGACTTGCGGCCGGCAGAAAAAATAACCCTGGAAAAAGTCGTACCCGATCTCCCGGCAGCTCTCGAATTGTTGGTTGGTCTCCACCTTTTCGGCAATGGTCGGGATTCCCAGCCCGTGGCATTGATGAACCACCCGCTTCTGCTCCTCCCGGCTCATCAGCAAAACATCGATCTTCACGAAATCGGCCACTGCCAGCAGCGGCCGCATCTCGGGCAAATCGCAATAGTCGTCCAACGCCAACCGATAGCCCAAATCTTTCATCCGTTTGCACGCGCTCAGGACCTCCGCGTCCGGTGCCACCGTTTCCAGGATTTCTCCCACCACCAGTTCCCGGGGCATCAGCGTCAGGTAATCCTTCACAAGGAAGTCCCGGGTGCAGTTTACGAATGCCGGCATTCCATCGGTCATCGTCCGGATCCCCATCAGGAAGAGTTCGTCCATCGCATTTTCGGAAACGGGCGAATTCGGCTTCGGCCGGCAATAGTTTTCGGGCCCGTAGCGCGAAAGTATTTCGTAGGCGTAAAGATGCCGCTCGTGTGTCAGAATCGGCTGCCGGGCAAGAAAGCGGTTGAGACTTTCACTGGTGGCCATAGTCGGTCGCGGTTACACCCGCAAATCTCCGTCTAATCTCAAGTGCACGGCACGGGCCATCGTGAATTGGTTTTCCTTCCCCATTTAAAAGCATCCCCGTTTGGATACTCCAATTAACACATCTGGCCCGCATCACCTTACCGCGGCCGAAACACCATTCGACAATTCCCTGCTTTGTACGCCGCCAGAAAAGTGCGTCATAAAAGAAAGATCTGTTCGGTTTTGAAACACCGCGCCCGCACAATAACCTGAATTCCTTCAGTTTTTCTGGAACCTCGCGTGCTCCCCTACAACCGGGAGTTGTGTGAACAACGAGTCCTACCGACCAAATTTCGCAATCGAAAACACAATACGTGCGCCGAGGTGTGGCCTTGAATCCTGTTACCTATGACATCCTGACGCAGCGCATTAAAAAACTCGGCAACCTGCCGGCCATGCCCGCCATTCTTGCCCGGCTTACCGAAGCCTTGAGCCGCCAGAGCAATCAAATCGATATTGAGAAAGTCATTCAGGAGATTTCTTATGACAAATCCCTGGCCGCGCAATGCCTTCGCCTGGCCAATTCGGCGCTGTTTCGGCAGCGCGGCGAAGTAACGAACGTGCGGGAAGCGGTGTTTGCTCTTGGCTTGTGGCGTATTCGAGACCTTGCATTTTCCTCCAGTTTGCCGCTCATGTTTGCAAAACTGAAAAGTACGGTAGGTAAGGAAGTGTTCTGGCGGCATGCCTTGGGCACGGCCCAAGTCGCGCAAGGACTGGGTCATGAACTTGGCGCAAAAGGGTCGGAAGATATTTACCTGGCGGGCTTGCTTCACGATATCGGAATTCTGGTGAACGGAGTTCTGTTCGCGGAGGAATTCGGCGAAGTGCTCGCCGAAGCCGTGAAACAGAAAGTCCCGATCGAAGAAGTGGAGCGGAGCATCCTCGGTTTTTCACATGCGGAAAGCGGACGAATCCTGGCGGAACTCTGGCGCCTGCCGGTCGATCTTTCGGAGGTGATTGAATACCATTCCCGGCCACAGGATCAGAAGTCTCCCAACGATGTCACCCTGATCGTTCAAGCGGCGGATCTGGCCTGCCAGAAACTAGGCATGGGATATGGTTACGAACTGCAATCCGACGGAGCGGCTTCACTCACACGAGTCTGGGAACCGCTCTGTCCCCGATTCCCCCTCGCCCGCGCGTTCAGCGAAGCAACGTACACCCAATTGTTGATCCACCTGGTATCCGAAGCCGAAGTACTGGCGAGCCAAGTTCTTACTCCGAACATATCCGCGGAACACGATGTTCATTGCGGCAGCCATTCCCACTAATCCGCGGGACAGTCTTCAATCGTTGAAAGCATTTGCTCGCAACGTGTGGGATCGTCTTTCAATTCTCAGGTGCTTTCTTCGCGATCTGCCTCCGCCAGCGGCAGTTGGTCCGTGTCCCGCGCCACCCAAACGTACATCGTCGGCAGCAGATAAATACTGATAAACAGCGCCGCCAGCAGGCCTCCGACAATCACGATGGCAAACGGCCGCTGCGAATCGGATCCAATTCCGCGCGAGAGTGCGGCCGGCAGCAGTCCCAGCGTGGCCACCAGCATGGTCATCATGATCGGGCGCAATCGCAGGATCGCCCCCTCCACCGCTGCATCCTCGATCGAATATCCGCGTGCGCGCAGGTGGTTGATATATTCGATCATGATTACCCCCACCTGCACCGACACGCCGAACAACGCCAGGAACCCGACGCCGCTGGAAACGCTGAAGTGCGTTCCCGTAATCAGCAGGGCGAGGATTCCCCCGATGGGAGCCATGGAAACATTCGCCAGCGTCAGCGCTGCCCACTTTGCCGATTTGAACATCGTAAAAAGGATTATGTAGATGATCAGAATCGTGATGGGCAAAACGATCAGCAGTCGGCGCTGCGAACGCTTCTGGCTTTCGTACTCCCCGGCCCAGTCAATGTGGTAGCCGTTCGGCAACTTCACCTGCTCTTGCACTTTCTTCATTGCCTCTTCCACCGCGCTTCCCAGGTCGCGCCCCCGGATGCTGTACTTAATGGCAATGTACCGTGAGTTCGCCTCGCGGTAGATCTCGGAAGCACCGTCTTCGACCCGTGTGGATGTAAGTTGCCCGAGAGAAACGCGTTCGCCGCCTGGCGCGGCGATTCGAACGTTTTCGATGGCTTCCCGTGTATCGCGAAATTGCGGCAGGTACCGGACCACCACATCGTAGCGTTTCTCGCCTTCCAGAACCTGCGTGACGGCCTTGCCGCCAATCGCCGTTTCCACCGCGTCCTGCACATCGGAAACATTGATGCCATATCGCGCCGCTTTCTCGCGCTCGACTCTCAAATTCAGGTTCGGCTGTCCCAGCACGCGAAAAAGACCCAGGTCCTCGACGCCGGCGACCGTTCGCATCACGTTCACCACCTCATCGCCTTTGGCTTCCAGTTGCTTCAAATCGTCGCCGTACATCTTCACCGCAAGCTCACCCTTTACGCCACTGACCGCTTCTTCCATGTTGTCCGAAATAGGTTGCGAGAAATTCCACAGCACCCCGGGCGTCTGGCTGAGCTCTTTGTCCATGGCGGCGATCAAGGTGTCCTTGTCCTCGTGGAAAATGGGCCGCCACTGATTTTTTGGTTTCAGGTCGACGAAATATTCCGTGTTGAAAAATCCCGCGGTATCGGTGCCGTCGTCGGGGCGTCCGACCTGCGACACCACCTGCTTCACCTCCGGGAACGCGGCGAGGATAAGCCGCGCCTGGTTCATGATTCGAGTACCTTCGGTGGGGCCGGTGCTGGGCGCAAGCGTGCCCCGGACCCAGATGGCCCCTTCGTCAAGGTGCGGTAGAAATTCCGAACCGACGATTCCGCTGCCGAGAAGCAGGACCGTGGCAAGCAGCACCGCGGCTGCGGCCGAAAGCGTAATCTTGCGATTCTTCAGCGCCCACCGAACCGTAACGCGGTAATTATTGTGAAGAAATTCCATCACCGGGTTGCGCCATTCGGTGACGCCCTTCTCAAACACGATTTCGGCCAGCACGGATGCGATGGCGATCGAAAAAATCAATGCGCCGAGCAGCGCGAAAGACACCGTCCACGCCATCGGCTTGAAGAGCCGCCCTTCGACGCTCTGCAACGTAAAAATCGGCAAATACGCTGTAATGATGATCAAGCGGGCATAAAACACCGGGCGCAGCACTTCGAAGACCGCGCCTCGAATCCGTTCATACGGCGTCTGACCCGCGTTCGCAGGCAAATTGAAATGCCGCACGATGTTTTCGATGACCACCACAGAACCATCCACCACCATCCCGAAGTCCAGCGCGCCCAACGAAAGCAGGTTGGCGGGAATTTTGTTCAGGTCCAGGCAGATTGAGGCAAACAGCAAGGAAAACGGAATTGTCAGGGCGACGATGAACGCCCCGCGCACGTTCCCCAAAAAAAAGAAGAGAATGACGGAGACGAGCAGGATTCCCTCCGTCAGATTGTGCAACACAGTGTGCGTGGTGTAGTGCACCAGGTCGCTGCGGTCCAGAAACGGAACAATCTGCACCCCTGGTGGGAGTATTCGCTCATTCAGCTCCTTCACTTTTGCGTGAATGTCCTCGATCACCGTGTCGGCGTTGGCCCCCTTGCGCAACAACACCACCCCTTCGACCACGTCCTCGTTGTCCACGATTTTCCCGTCGTCCCGGCGCAGCGCCTTGCCGATTTGTCCCAGCCGGATTCGCGGCCCCTCCGTGACTCCCCCAATATCCTTGATGCGCACTGGCGCGCCATTCTGCGCTTTGATCACCGTGTTCTCGATGTCTTGCACGCTGCTGATCAATCCGACAGCTCGCACGTTGATCTGCTGCAAGCCAGACTCAATGAAACTTCCCCCGGCGTTCACATTGTTGCTGGCAAGTTGCTGTTCCACCTGCCCAATGGTCAGTCCGTAGGCGATCAATTTTCCAGGATCAACGCGCACCTGATATTCGCGCGTGATTCCCCCGAAACTCACCACATCCACCACATTGGGAACGGACTTGAACTGCTTCTCGAGCGTCCAGTCCTCCAGCGACTTCAACTCCATCAAGTCGTATTTCGGATTCGTGCTTTTCAGCGTGTACCAGTAAATCTGCCCGACTGGGCTATAGTCCGGCCCGATCGTTGGCTGCAGATTATTCGGCAGGCTCACCAGCGCCAGCCGTTCCAGCACTTTCTGGCGGTTCCAATCGTTTTCCGAATCGTCGTCAAAAATCATGGTGATGCTGGAAAGCCCAAACAGCGAGGCCGAGCGCAGATTCTGCAAGTGCGGCAATCCATTCAGTTGGATCTCAATCGGGATTGTCACTTGCTGCTCAACTTCTTCGGCGGCCCGGCCCGGCCACTGGGTGATCACTTGGACATAGTTGTTCGCGACGTCCGGATAGGCCTCCACCGGCAGGTTGTGAAACGATATCGCACCCCAGATCAGCAGCAACACGGTCAGGGCCAGCACCATGAACCGGTTTTTCAATGCAAACTCGACCAGGCCAGAGATCATCCGATTTCCTTAACCGTTCCGTTTCCCACCAGCTATTGCTCCGCCGTGTTCTGCAGGACCAGCGCACTGCTCACCACTTCCTGCCCCGGCTGGATGCCGGAGAGCACCAGTTGTGTCTTGTTGGGAAGAATTGCGCCGGCTTTCACTTCGACCCGCCGGAATTGTTTGTCGCCCGCGGGCACGTACACCCAATCGCGGTCATGCAGGTGAAGAATCGCAGAGGCAGGCACGGCCGCCAGGCGCTCTTTTTTCTGCCCATGGAACGTGGCGCTCGCAAACATACCCACGCGCATCAATCGATTCGGGTTCGCTACCTCCACCCGGACTTTCGCCGTGCGAATCGTCGCGTCCAGGATTGGCCCAATATTGTTGATTTTTCCATTCAGGGGTTTGTCCGGATACGCGACGAGACGAATGTCTGCGGTCTCTCCGATGTGCACGCTGGCCAGATCATTTTCATACACGTCGCAAACGATCCACACCTGCGAGAGATCGGATATGGTGAACGGATTTGCGCCCGCCAAAGCTTGCACGCCGGAAGCATTGGTCACCTGTTGATCCGTGATCACGCCGGAGACCGGCGCCTTGATGTCCACCACCGCGGAGGGATGATCCTTGTCCACACCTAAAACGCGCAAATGTTCCTGCGCGGTTTCCAGATCTACCCTGGCTTTCGATTCCGCATCTTCTGCGATCTGGGAATCGTTCAGGGAAATGGCGCCTTTGTCATAGAGAAGTTGCGCTCGCTCGAATTGTTTGCGAATCAGGGCTTCATCGGCGGCGGCTTTACGATATTCGGCAAACGCCGCGGCGATATCCGGGCTTTGCACCCGCAGCAGTACTTGTCCTTTCTGAACGGCGTCGCCCAGCCGCGCTCGCACTTCAATCACCCGCCCGCTGGCAAGCGAGATCACCGGAACGGTGCGGCTGACATCCGGACTGACAATACCAGTGACGGTAAGCGACGGCGCTTGCAGAGACTCCGCGGCCTTCACGACCGGAAATTGCTCCGGATGCTCCAACTGCAAAAGGTTGACGTCGGTTTCCTGCTCAATCTTGACCGGCGGCGGCGCACCGCTGGACGCGGCCTTTTCGCCGCAGCCCGCCAATAACCCCGCCCAGGCGGAAACCATCATGAAGTAAATTCCAAGCCGCCGGCTCATGGCATGACCTTGCGTCTTGCCGGCCGGCGCGCGCCGGATTGGATCGTGCATAACCCTACCTCGTCTGTTCTGGCGTTTCGAATATCGGAAAAATGTGCAGTGGAGCTTGCTTGCCTGCGCTTCGTTGGAAAACCCCGCGAATTACACGCGTGGCGTATTCATCCGGTCCATACCTGGACCTTCACTAGAAAGTTGGAACGCTTGGCGTAGAGAACTTTGTATGTGGTTTAAACGAGAGGCGGTGCGCGGTCCGCGCACGGAAAAGCCAGTTCTGCGCGAATCACAATTTGCCCGGCGGCAAAAGTGGTTTTCGAGATTACATACGGTCCATATAACCCAGCTGATGCACACGCATCTCCCGCCGCATTATCTCTCGAAAGCAGCGCCGCTTGTCCGCCGGGAACAACCCCTGGCTTACTCAGACGAAAATCCGTTCCCTTCGCCGCGTCTGGAAAATCCGAGGGTTTGGCCGCAACAAAATTGCCCTTGCCGTCGTTCAGGAAAATCGCCACAAAATGGGAGTCCAGCAGCGAAGTGAAGACCAGGTCCGCGAACTTGTCCCCATTCACATCCCGCGGAGTGATTTGTAAACCGCCAGAAGGTCCGGCGATGTAGATTGCGTGCTTCTGCCCGGTGCTGAAGTTGAAGTCCACGGAATACTGCGAAGTGGGAGAGCCATCGGTGGTCACACGGACAAACGCCAGGTCGGGCTGCCGGTCACCGTCAAAGTCCGCGATGGCAAATTGCGTGGAGCCCATCGCCACCGCCGTTCGGACAAGGCGGGAGATCGGCTGCTCCGTTGTTCGAAATTGCAAACGAGCTGCCGCGAAGCAGGCCAACACGCAAAAAACCGCGATTCCCGGAACTAAAAGTCGGTTGGACGCGCTGCGTAAGCTCATGGCGACGCCTCAGTCTACCTCACTTTGGGCGGCGTGAGGCAATCCACAGAAGTCGCCGGAACCGGCGGCCATCACCGCCAGCCGAGGCGTGAATCTCTTCTCTTCATACTTTTTATGGACTTTGAATAACTTGGGTTTCACGGGGTTAACTTATCGGCGGCCAATCCCGCCTAATGCCGCCAATTCGCGGATTTAACCGATAGAATATCAGTATCAGCTTTAAAACTTCTCCGGGTCCCCGAGAAGACTGGAGCGCGAATGCGCAGTCGCGGATTGCCGCGTCTGAACTTCGGTTCGGATTGAATGAAGAAACTTGACCGCCTGGGCTGGGCGGAAGGCATTGGTATGCAAGCGTTTGGGGTGCAAGCGGGAGTGCGCGTGAATTCGGTGGGAATCTTGCCGCAGGTTCTTCCGTTGCTGCCCCCTGGCTGGAAGAGTTTCCGCAAAACCACGGTACAGCGTTTATATTCCCTGGTTGTCGCGAAAAAAGGTCAGGACGACCGCTTGCGCCGCTTGCATATTCTTTACGCCGACGGCGAGCGCATCGCTCGAAACACGGAGCTCGATCCGGTGCTGGCGGCCCTCGAAACCGATCTGCACCGCTACGTTGCCGAAACTTCGCCGGACATGACCTTTCTGCATGCCGGTGTTGTCGGCTGGCAAGGCCGGGCAATTTTGCTGCCGGGGCGCAGCCTGTGCGGCAAGTCCACGCTGGTGCGGGAACTGCTTCGCCGCGGGGCAACCTACTACTCCGACGAATTCGCCGTTGTCGACGACTTCGGAAAAATTCATCCCTTCCCCCGTCCCCTGGGTATCCGCGAAGACTCCACTTTTTCGCAGACCAGATACCCCGCGGCAACATGGGGTGCGACCTCTGGCATCAAACCGTTAGCCCTGGGAGCCGTCGTGATTTGCAAATATCGGGCCGGGGCTCGCTGGAAACCGGCTCTGCTTTCAGATGGAGCGGGAGCCCTGCAGTTAATGGCCAACAGCATCGCGGTGCGCAATAATCCGCGGCGGACGCTGCGCAGAATTCAAAAGCTCGTAAAGAGCGCGGTTTTCGTCAAGGGGACGCGCGGGGAAGCCAGTGAATCGGCGGAATCCATTTTGCACCTAGTGAACTCGGGCGACAGACAGGAGCAAGCATGAAAGAACGGGAATTTCCCCGGGCGCGCGTCGATTGCCTGACGCGCAAGTTCGGCGATGAAACTCTGGTTTACGATCAGCAACGCAATGTGGGCCATTGTCTGAATTCGACGGCGGCCGCCGCGTGGAAGCTCTGCGATGGCAAGAGCAGCGTTTCGGATCTGGCAAAACTTTTGACCCGGCAGCTTTCCGCACCCGTCAACGAACCCGTCGTGGTGCTCGCACTGGAAGAGCTTTCGCACGCCCGTTTGTTGGTCGAAGACAAGCCGCACGCAAGGCGAACTTCGCGGCGCGACGCCATCCGCACAATTGGCATCGCCGCTGCCATCGCCTTGCCGATTGTCACTTCCCTGGTAGCGCCCACACCCGCCCGTGCAGCGTCCTGCCTGGCTAATGGGAAACCTTGCGTCTCTGGCGCACAGTGCTGTTCGGGAAAATGTGGAACGGGAGGCCATTGCAATACCTGAGCCCATCTACCGCTGCCCCCGTTCTCTCCGCGATCTAACGAATCGCGGGCGCGCGCCTTCAGGATCACCGATACCCTTTTCCATCCCGGCATCGTAAAGTGGCATGGCGAGCAAAATGATACTGAGCCGTGCCCACTTGGAAGAAGTTGTTCGAGACGAATTCCGCTTGCCCCGAATCGCACTCGGTGCGGCTGATGTTGATTTCGGCGAAGCAGCGCACAAGCAGCTTTTCTTTCGATTGAACTCTTCGCTCACGAATCTCTCCCCCCATGGAAGACCTTCCGATGACCGGCCGGTTCGTTAAAGCGGTGATCGTGGGCGCTGGGCCCGCGGGTCTGACCGCCGCCTATGAGCTGAGCAAAAAAAGCCAGCCCGTTGTGGTCCTGGAAGCGGATCCCCAATATGTCGGTGGAATTGCTCGGACCGTCGAACACCACGGCTACCGCTTCGATGTTGGCGGCCACCGGTTTTTTTCCAAATCACGCGAGGTGGAGGATCTTTGGACCGAAATCCTCGGCAAGGACCTTCTGGAGAGGCCGCGCTCCTCGAAGATCTATTATCGCGGCAGATTTTACTCTTATCCATTGAAACCGTTGGAGGCGCTCTCCCAGCTTGGCGTGCTGGAATCCGCGCTCTGCGTTCTTTCCTTCTTAAAGGCCCGGCTGCGACCGGTGCGCCATCCGAAAACCTTTGAAGACTGGGTGGTCAACGAATTCGGAGCCCGCTTGTTCCGGATTTTCTTCCAGACTTACACGGAAAAAGTGTGGGGCATGAGCTGCCGCGAAATCTCCGCGGACTGGGCCGCGCAGCGCATCAAGGGGCTGACGCTCGGCGCGGCCATTCACCGCGCTTTGCTGCCAGGGAGGAAAACCAAAAATCGCACGCAAATGGTGAAGTCGCTGATCGATACATTTCGCTATCCGCGACTCGGGCCAGGCATGATGTGGGAAGCCTGCGCGGAAAAGGTCCGCGCGCTTGGCGGCGACGTGCTGCTGGGCCGCCGCGTTGGGTCCTGCCGTTTCGACCCGGGAACCTCCACTTGGACTATCTCCGCGCGATCCGCAAATGGGTCGCTGGAAGAATACCGCGGCGAACACCTGATCTCCTCGATGCCCATGCAGCAACTGGTCGAACAAATTGAGCCCCGGCTTCCGGCGTCGGCCGTGCAATCGGCCCATTCCCTCCGATACAGAGACTTTTTGACGGTCGGCCTGATCCTCCGCGATCACGGCGTCTTTAACGACAACTGGATCTACATTCACGATCCGAACGTAAAAATGGGGCGAGTGCAGAATTACAAAGCCTGGTCGCCCGACATGGTGCCCGATCAGGACTTTTGTTCCCTCGGCCTGGAATATTTCTGCTTTGAAGGCGACAAGCTTTGGACGATGCGGGATGCGGACCTGATCGCGCTTGGTGCGAGAGAATTGCAGCAAGTGGGGCTCGGCAACGCGGCCGGTGTGGTGGATGGCTGCGTGATCCGCCAGCCCAAAGCCTATCCAGTTTACGACGACGTTTACCACCTGCACGTGGATGAAATCCGGCGCGCCATCGCGGCGAATCTCCGCAATTTGCATCTTGTCGGCCGCAACGGCATGCACAGATACAACAATCAGGATCACGCGATGATCACCGCGCTGCTGGCGGCCCGGAATATTCTTGCCGGCGCCAGCAAGTTCGACGTCTGGTCAGTCAACGAAGATGGCGAATACCACGAATCCAGGCGCGCGGGCCTGAACGAGATGAAGTTGCCGGATGAACTTGCCGGGCGCAGCTATCCTTAAGTTTGCGAATTTCGGGGATTGGGTACCACTCTTGCGGGTGCGCGGAAGACTCAGGCTCTCATCTCCAGCCTTGCATCCAGAGTCCTCCGCGTCCCGGCGAATGCGGCCAACACACGTGTTGCGAAAAACATACACAAAAGGAAGCGCAAAGAAAAGGAAGATTATTTTGCCCCGCCAGGTCCGGCAATTCCGGCCGACTTGCATTCTCGCACCAGAGAACCTACGCTGAATTGCTTATGAATGATCTGACACCCGAAGCCCTCATGATGGGGTTCATCTCTTATATCGTTTTCCTGTTTTCTACTACCTGCCATGAAGCATCCCATGCGCTGGCCGCAAAAATCGGCGGAGACTCCACAGCCGCCTTGGGCGGACAGATCAGCCTGAACCCTATTCCGCATATCCGGCGTTCGCCCTTCGGCATGGTCATTTTCCCGATCCTGAGTTTCTTTCTCTCCGGCGGCGGCATGATCGGGTGGGCCAGTGCGCCCTACGACCCGCTCTGGGAGCGGCGGCATCCGCGGCGCTCCGCATGGATGGCCCTCGCCGGCCCCGCGGCCAACTTCACGCTGATGCTGCTCGCCGTTGCCGCACTCCGGGGTGGAATGGCGTTGGACATGTTCCACCGCGATCCGGTCACCGGCGCGCCAAGCCTGCTGGGAATTACATTCCGGGTGGTGTTCTATCTGAATCTGCTGCTCGGAACATTCAACCTCCTGCCCGTTCCCCCGCTCGACGGCAGCACCGGCATCATGCTGCTCATGAGCGAAACGCAAGCCCAGAAATATCTCGACTGGATTCGCGGAAACAGTTTTGCCATGGCCGGCTTGCTCGTCGGAATGCTGGTATTCCGCGAGGTGTTCCCGTATATCCAGGCGCTCGCCATGCGCGTCTTTTTTTAGCCGCGGCTCACCCATCGATCCCACAAATTTTTTCTGAAAGTTTCCCAATCGCGCCGCTATTTGGACCACGCTGGTACGGATTGTCTCTTCTCCGCACACACTCTTTGGGATGCCGGTATTAAGTGCTTGTCCGCTGCGAGTTTGCCGCTCACTCGATGGCCGACGAACTGCTCTTTTCCCTGCGGAGGCGATCTATGACCCATTCGGAAACCCAATCGCTGACTCTGACAGACATGGTGGAAGTATCGGGTTGGGATGAGGATCAGATTTTCTTTGTTGAACGCTCCGAGCTCGATTGGGACGAATACGCTGGAAAGCATGTGACCTTGACCCGCATGTTGTCGGAAGGTTCGATCATCTTCGTTCGGCCAATCCAACCGACCGCTCTGCACCGGCCCAATCCGATCCCCTATGAAGCGGAGTTTGTGGGCTGCAGCCCGGAGGGCAATCACCAATTCAAGCTGAATGGCGTTCTGCCACTACAAAACCGGCAGAGCTACACGGTAAATTAAGCGGCGCGTCCCATCCACTTCGGGACACTGGCCCATTTTGGCAGCAACTTTCTTGGTTTATTTGGTTCCTCTTACGCTTCCCTTTCCCAGCGCCAGCCTCAGAATTTCCCCATCCTCACTCCCACCCCGCTGAAAAAGTTCCACTTAGTCATCCACACCAACGCGATCCGCTTTTTTCGTTTTAGTTTCACCGATTCGATCGTTGGAACACCCGTTTGGCACAGCGGTTGCCTCTTTGTGGGACATGGCCTACGCAACCTACAAATCCGTGGCAGTAACTCCCATCCAAAGCTCACTCACACCTTGTATTTTTGACGACGACCCTTCCGAGCGAGACTCGTTCGCCCACTTAATTACCGATATGGGCTATGAGCCGGTTTCAACGCCGGACGCGGAAGAAGCCTTGCGCCTCATTCGTATGGGCCGCTGCCGCGTGGTTTTTGCCAGCATCCATCTGGAAAATCCCGATCCATTCGATTTTCTGGACCGCGCGCTGCGTTGCGACCCCGGCGTCCACGTCATGATCATGACCGCGCAGTACACCCTGGAGGGCGCGCTGGAGGCCATCCGCCGCGGCGCCGCCGATTTTCTACCCAAGCCTCTAGATCATGTACGCCTTAAGCGCACCCTGGATGATCTTGCCGCCCTTTACGACCAGCGGCGAAGGGTGCGCTCGCTCGAAGAGCAACTCCTCAAGGACCTTGAATTTCACGGCATCGTAGGCAAAAGCCCGGCGATGCTGGAGGTTTTTGATTTCACCCGCAAGGTGGCGCGCCATTACACAAACGTTCTGCTGGTCGGCCCCACGGGTGCCGGGAAAGAGCTCGTGGCGCGGGCCATTCATCAGATCAGTCCGGTAAGCCAGCAACGCCTGGCGGTGTGCAACTGTTCGGCAATGGTAGACACCCTTCTCGAGAGCCAGCTCTTCGGCCACGTGCGCGGCGCCTTCACCGGCGCCACCGACACCCGGCCCGGGCTGTTTGAATACGCCAACGGCGGCACGGTCTTTCTCGATGAAGTCGGGGAGACTTCGCTTCCCATGCAAGCGAAGCTGCTGCGCGTGATCCAGAATCGCGAGATACAGCGTGTCGGCTCGCCGGAAGTCAAGCAGGTCAACGTCCGGCTGATCGCCGCCACCAACCGGGATTTGCGCGCGGAGGTCCTTTCCGGCCGTTTCCGCGAAGATCTTTTTTACCGCCTCAGCTCCATCCAGATTCGCATCCCTTCGCTCGCCGAGCGGCTGGAAGATATTCCCCTGCTGGTTCAGTTTTTCCTGAAGAAATACAACGATGCCTATGGAAAAAACATTGCCGGCCTCACCCGGCGCGCCCAGACCGTTCTGCTCCAGCATCCCTGGCCGGGCAATGTCCGGGAACTGGAAAACGTGATCTCCACCGCCTGCATCACCGCCACCGGTGACTTCATTGACATCAGCGACCTTCCGGAACACTTGCAGCATCGCAGCACCCGGATTGCGGGCGACGAAGACTGGCGCCCGCTGTCCCTCGACGAGGTGCGCAAAGTGCACATTCAGAAAGTCCTGCAGATGTGCAATGGCAATCGGTTGCGTGCCGCGCAAATTCTGGGCATCGGCCGCACCAGTTTGTACCGCTATCTGAAGCGCGACGGCTTCGACGTCCGCCCTCACTCCAGCGGCGCCGCCGCCTGAATTTTCCTCTGCCGGTTAGCGGGGGCGGACCGCCTCGCCCCCGCCTGCTCTTCCTACTCCGCACTTCCAAATCCTCTGCTGACCATCCCTCGCCGCTCCTCCCCGGCTGTCCTGCCCCGCCCCGCGCCTGATACACTTTGGGCGTTGCGTGGCCTCGGCCTGCCCTGCGCCGCGGCGTTTCGTGGCATCTTTTTCTACTAATCTGAGGAGCGCTCCGTTTGGACGTTTCCGTTATCCTTCTGACGCGCAATACCTGCCGGCAAACGCGTGAAGCCATCGAGTCGGTACTTTCTTCCTCCGGATCCATCTCAAAAGAGATTCACGTTATTGATAACGGCTCGACCGACGATTCTGCTGCGATCTTGCCCGCGGCATTTCCGGAAATTCATTACCAACGCATCGAACGAAACCTCGGATTCGCCCGCGGGGTGAACCTGGCGGCGCGTGAGGCGACGGGCGAGTTTTTCCTGCTGCTTAATTCCGACGCGCGCCTGCCGCCGGAAGCTCTTCGCCTGGCCGTGGAATGCATGCGCGCCGATCCCGGCTGCGGCATAGCCGGGGCGCAATTGCTTCACGCCGATGGAAAGAAACAGAACTCCATCGCCAACTTCCCTTCCCTGGCAACCGAGCTCCTGAACAAATTCCTGTTGCGCGCGTTGTGGCCAAAACGTTTCCCCGGAAAAGAACAGGAATATCCCCAACCGCTGGAAGTCGAATCCGTAGTCGGCGCGTTCTTCCTGGTCCGCCGGAACCTGTGGGAAACGCTCGGAGGAATGGACGAACGGTTTTTCTTCTTTCTGGAAGAGACGGATTTCTGTTTTCGCGCGCGGCAAGCCGGATTTGCAACCAGGCACCTGCCGCAGGTGCGCGTGTGGCATGGACAGGGTCAAACCGCGAAGCAGGACCTGCCGGCGGCGCGAATCGAATACTGGCGCTCGCGTTATGCCTACTTTGCAAAGCACCACAGCATGAGGGTTCGCCTTGTGTTGCGCTGTGGCCTGCTGTTGCGCCTGTTGCTCGATTCGGCGGTAAGCAGCCTCCTGACGATTTTCACCCTGGGGCAATCGCCGCGATGGAGAGAAAAGTTTGCTGTGCATCTCGCGCTGCTGCTCTGGCATGCACAGGGATGCCCTGCGGGAATCGGCCTGCCTCGATGAACTTTGCCCGGCATGTTCCCGATTGAAACAGTTTTCTTTCCACCCCCATTTGTTTTTCCTTCGCAACTGTCGTGCAAATTCCCCTCCGCTCCGCTGATTTTCCGGTATTCTGAATTCGATAATTTCTTGGCCCCTTCCCCAGGTAGCCAGGATGACGTCAAAGAAAATGCGCCGCAGCGGGCGCTTGCTCAAATCCGTACCGATCCTCCTGATTGGCAGTGACGCCGAAGGCCGCATGTTTTCGGAAGACTCGCACACGGTTGTCCTCAGCTTGCACGGAGCGGGCATCGTATCCAGTCACAAATTGATGGCGGAGCAGGAGCTGATCCTTCGCTCAAAGGAAACGGGCCGCGAAGCGGAAATCCGCGTTGTGGGAGAAATTGGTTCGGAGAACGGGCATCACACCTACGGCGTAGAGTTTCTCGACGACGACCTGGATTTCTGGGAGACGGAGTTTCCCGCTCCACCTTCCGCAACGGAGCGCCCTCTCGAACTGATACTGGAATGCGGTAGCTGCGGCGAATCCGTGACGCTCTTGAACGGCGATTACGAGTTTGACGTGTGCGCGATTCACGGCGGGCTGGTTCGCTATTGCCCCGACTGCGGATTTGCGACGGTGTGGAAACGTCCGGAGAGCGGCGATGTCCCGCACATGGTTGCTCCAAAAGTCGGGCGGAAACTGGAACCGCCGCCAAGGACGCCCGTGGTTGTGGAACATGCGGGGCTGGAGCTGCAGCACGAAGAAAGTGTGGCGCATCCGTTCTCAGGCTACATGGAACCGCGAGTAACGGTGAACCTGGATACTCGAGAGGAAATGCTGGAAGCGGATGGCGAATTGCCTTCAGGCGTGCGAGCGAAGAGTGAATCGCGTGCTCCGGCGACCGCGACAACCACCGCCGTGGAAGATCGGCGGGCCCGGGTGCGCGCGAAGGTCAATTACCATGCCTGTGTGCAAAGCTCGGCGTTCGGGAAAGATGTGGTGATGTGTATTGATATGTCGCGCGGCGGGTTGGGATTCAAAACCAGGAACGCTTACGCGATTTCGACCGACGTGACGATTGCGGTGCCGTTTTCGCCGGAATCGCCGAACGCTCCGGCAATCTACGTGCCGGCGCGCGTGGTGAATGTTGCGGAATTGCCGGAACAGAAATTGTTCCGTTGCGGTGTGGCGTTTCTGCCCGTGGCGGGCGCGCGGGCGCACACCTGAAATAATTTAGCTGGCCGCGGCGGATTTCTTGGCTTCGGCGGAATCGTAACTCTCTCCATAAATCGCGGGGACTTTGCCGCCCATGGCGCGCAAATAGGTGGAGAGTTGTCCCCGGTGGTGGACGCTGTGCTTCATGGCCAAATCGAGAAAGGCGACCGCCGGCAACTGGAACATGCCGCGGAAGTCGATGGGTTTGAGGGCTTGTTCCGGAGTAAGGCGGGTAAGGTTGTCGAAGTTTTTGGCGAAGGACTCTGCGTAAAACTTCACGATGTTTTCAGGCGTAATGCCGCCTTCGGGGCGGGGGATGTTATTGAAGTCGAAGGCGCCGGAGACTATACCGCCGTAAAAACGGTGCTCGGCGGCAACGATGTGCCAGGCGAGCTCGGCCGCGGTTTTGGATTGCGGATCGGGGCGATAGTCGGCGTTGGAAGTGGGGATAGCGGCAATGATGCCGCTGGTGGTGCGGTGCTCGTTCTTAACGGCCGGGAGATTGTATTGCAGGAGAAACGCGGCTTGCTCGGGAGTCATGGAGATCATTTGGGAGTCACCTCGGTTGGAGTAGCGCATGCGTTGCTGATTCTAGTTGATGCGGGGCGGCGCAAAGATGGTACACGTGAATCCTATGGGATTGGAGCCAAATAAACTGACGGGCGACGGCTGACCTGGGGAACACCTGCCGCGCAGCACGGCGAGCGGGCAAAAACACTTTCGGTGGGGCTTGCACCGAGCGGATTATCAGTCCGCAGCCTGTATGGGAAATTAGACCTGGGTGCAGCACCCAGCTTCTTTCCAGCTAGACAACTGGGCGCCTACCGCCCCAAAACAGAGCAGCGAAGCAGGCCCGTCCTTTCCATTCTGAAATCCGAAGCCACCGCCGAGTTTCAGGTACGTCGGGGAGTGCCGCCGCCGAACATCCTCATCTCATGAGAGAGTTATAATATCTTTACGTATATCCCATGTCACCATACTATGCTAGAGTGCCGTCGCGTCCAAGTAAAGAGGTGGGATATGCCTGGCACAATTCACGACCCTGCGCGCTTCACCGACTGGCAGAAACTCAACTACCCCGCCGAGATTCCCCGCTACAAGGAAATTGGACGCCTGGTTTCCGCTCTTGGACCGTCCGATCCAAATATCTTGGATGTCGGCTGCGGCGAGGCCTTGTTGTTCAAGCACCTGCCCATTGGGGTGAACTATACGGGGATCGAACCCTCGGAGCAGGCCTATCTCTCTTCACAAGCGATCACCGATCATCGTTTTTCAGTCTTTCGAGATACCGCCGAGCATTTTTCTATTAACGGCAGACGCTGGGAATGTGTGGTCTTGAATGAGGTTCTCTATTACTGCCACGACCCGGAAAGAGTCCTGGCAAAATACGCCGCCGCGGTGGCCCCTGGCGGAATCCTGATCGTATCCATTTATGAACGGCCAGACCCGCCGCTCTATCGCTTCCGGCACTTCCCGGGAAGCAAGCAGACCACCAACTGCAGGTGCGCCAAACTGGTTGAGAAGTTCATGCAGGACAAATGCCTGTTTGAGGCGCGCGTGGCGCAACCAGGAACCCATCTGGCCTTGCATTGGAGAATTTGGGTAGGCGTAACCAATGGAGACGCCGCCAGCGCCTGATCGTCACATATTGCCGTGCCGCTCCGACTAAATTCTCTCCCCCCGTACCAAGCACTGGGATCTCCGCTTCCTTCCGCTTCTCAGTCGGGCGAGAAACGGGCAATCCTGGATTTTCTGCGGGCGTGCCGAGGACTGCAAAAAGAAAATATGCACAAAACCATTTCTCCTGCACCGCGGATTTTCTCAAACCGCGGTGCAACTTTTTTGTGCAATGTACCGTCCAACTCTCGCGAAGGGTGTGCGCGTTCAGCTACGGAATTCGAAAGTGGTAATGGAAAACGGAACCGAACGGCGGAGAAAGTATGAATTACCGTACGATCCGGAGGAAAAAGGAACTGCACTATTTTAGTGCAGCTTGAAAAACAAGAACTTGCGCGGCGCGGAGAGTTTGGCAAGTTGCTTGCACTTGATTGAAATGTTGGCCTGCCTGGGTGGTGGAGGTCCGGTCGATTGCCGCCACGCGTTACTCAGTAAATAAAATCTAGAAGAGGTGCAACTTGAATCTTTTCAAGCGGTGGATGGGTGTGTCTGCAGCTGTCGTGTGCCTCTGCGCGGTGCTTGGGGGAAGCAGCCCGCAGATAGTGGCGCAAAACGCGACGACCGGAGAAATCGCGGGAACGGTGAACGACCCGGCGGGAGCAATTGTTCCGGGAGCCAAGATTCACCTAAGGAGCCTTTCGCAAAGCGAGACGCGAGAGACGCAAACGAGCAGCGTGGGACTTTACCGTTTCTCGCTGCTGCAGCCGGGACAATATGAATTGAAAATCGAAGCGAAGGGTTTCGAGGCGCAGGTGCGGACGGTGGAAGTAGCTCTTGGAATGACGCGAACGATGGACGTGCAACTGACGCTGGGCGCGACGTCGGAAGTGGTGACGGTTGTAGAACAGTCGCCGCTCCTACAGGCGTCCGACGCGAGCGTGGGAACCACGGTTTCGGAAATCACCGTGCAGAACGTTCCGAATCCGGGGAACGACATCACGTACTCCGCATTGCTGACGCCGGGTACAACGGAAAACACGGCGGGAGGATTTGGAAATTTCTCCGCAAACGGCGTATCGGCGACGAGCAACCTGTTCGTGGTGAACGGAATGGATTCCAACGATCCCTACCTGAACCTGAACAATTCCGGCGCAACGAACCTGACGCTGGGGCAGAACGAAGTGCAGGAAGTCAGCGTGGTGACAAACGGCTATGGCGGCCAGTTCGGAGGCCTGGCGGGCTCCAACGTCAACATTACCACGCGCAGCGGAACCAACAGCTTTCATGGCGACCTGAAGTATTACTGGAACGGCCGCACGCTGAACGCCAACCCGACATTCAACAATTCCAGCGACACACCCCGCTCGTTCGTGAATGCAAACCAGTATGGGGGAGATTTCGGCGGCCCGATCATCAAGAACAAGTTGTTCGGGTATTTCAACACCGAGGGGCTGTACCTGGTAATCCCAACGTCCACGAAAACGGTGGTGCCGACGCAACAGTTTGAGAGCGACGTCATCGCCAGCCTGCAACAGCAGGGGCTGGCGAACTCGGTGGGTTTTTACCAGAACATGTTCAACCTCTACAACAATGCGCCGGGGATCAACCGGGCGCAGGCCGGTGGCGGACCGACTGATCCAACGGGCTGCCAGACGGCCGCCGGCGGGCCGCTTCTTTTCCCCAACGTTGATCCAGGCTTTGGAAACGGCTCCACCACACCTTGCGCGCAATTCTTCTTTTCGAATGTGAATGCGAAAACGCACGAGCAACTGTATTCCTTCCGCATCGATTACAACATCGGGGCGAAAGACACGATCTATGGGCGTTACCAGCAGGATAAAGGGGTTCAAGCGACGTTCACCGACCCGATCAACCCAGTGTTCAATGCGGTGAGCAACCAGCCGGAATACCAGGGACAGATCAACGAGACGCACTTCTTCAGTGGGACTTTGGTGAATCAACTGGTGGTTTCCGGTCAGTGGTATTCGGCTCCATTCTCGCAGCCGAATCCGCAAGCGGCTTTGCAGGCATTTCCGACAACCCTGCAGTTTGGCAACGGGCTGTTTACCACCCTGGGAGGGGAGGATTTTGCGTTCCCACAAGGGCGCAATGTGACCCAAGCCCAGTTTTCGGACGATTTATCAAAGAGCTTTAGCCGGCACACGATCAAGGTAGGGCTGAAGTTCCGGAGAAACGACGTTACAGACTCGAGTTTCGGGCAGTTCGCCAACGGACTTGTGACCGAGCCGTCCACAGCGGATTTCATTTCCGGAGGAATCGGAACGGTGCCGGGCGACAACGGAGCCACTTTGCAGCAGCAGTTCGCACAGAGCAGCGCACAGCGTTTCACGTTCTGGCAGTTGGGCGGATATATCGAGGATGACTTTAAGATCCGGCCAAACTTGACGTTGACATTTGCCCTGCGCATCGACCACGACTCAAATCCCTCGTGCAAGAGCAATTGCTTCTCCAACCTGGTGGAACCCTTCACGACCCTGGTAAACGACCCGACCCTGGGAGGCGCGAACGCTGCCAATATCCCATACAACCAAATCATCAACTCTGGACTATCAACGGCCTTCCGGGACTACACCAAAGTGGAGTGGGCCCCGAGGTTCGGCTTTGCGTGGCAACCCGGCAGATTCGGAAAGAGCTTGGTCGTGCGCGGAGGATTCGGCCTCTTCTACGACGGGTTCCCCGGTCAACTCGTGGATAACCTGGCGGGAAATGCTCCGAACGTTAGCACTTTCTTTGCGAGCGGCGGGTTTCTGGCGCCAAATGAAGCCACGGGCCCGGGAAGCATCTTCACGATTGCGGCGAATTCCAACGCCGCTTTCGTGAACGGATTTCAGCAAGGAATCACGTTGGCGCAACTGCAGGCAAGCGGGACTCAGTTCCTGCCACCCTCCTTCAATTACACGCCAAACTACAATCCGCTTCCGTACTACGAAAAGTGGAGCCTCGAAATCGAGAAGCAGATTGGGGCCAACACCGCGTTGACCGTGGGCTATGTGGGAAATCACGGGTTGCATGAGTCGACGCAGTTCAACAGCGTGAATGCGTTCGCGCCGCTCATTGCATTTCCTGGGGGCTTCGCAGGTCTGCCCGCGTCGGCGCCCGATCCGCGATTCGGCCAGGTAAACGGTCTGTATGACAACGCCATCTCCGACTACAACGGGCTGACCGTATCGCTTGTGCACCGCTACTCGTCGGGGCAATTCAGCATCAACTACACCTACAGCCACGCCTTGGATGAAATTTCCAACGGCGGGTTCGCGACGTTTGCATCCGCGCAGTTCGGGGCGACGAACAACTCCATTCAATTTCCGCAAACTCCGTTTAACTTGCGTGCCAATTACGGGGACGCCGATTACGACATCCGCCATCAACTGAACGCGAACTACGTTTGGGAATTGCCACTGAAAAAACTGTCCTTCGGCCACGGGCCGGACAGCTTGATGAAGGGCTGGCAGGTTTCCGGAACGGCGTTCGTGCGTTCGGGCTTGCCGTTCACGCCAGTGGACCTGGACACGAGTTCCGTACTGAATGGATTTGGATACGGCGGCACGGTGTTCGCAACGGCACTGGTGCCGAATACAAACCAAAAGTGCACGGGGATCACGCCCGCGGGGCCCACCTGCATCGCTTCTGGGCTCTACACCTCGTCGCCGAACGGTTTCAGCACGCTCGGGAGGAATACTCTTCGCGGGCCGGACTACTTCAACGCCGACTTCTCGTTCATGAAGTATATCCAGGTGCCGAAGTGGGAAAAGGCGAAGTTCGGGATTGGAGCGCAGTTTTACAATGTTTTCAATCATCCCAACTACGACCTTCCCATCGCCAACGTAGCTAACACCGGAAACTTCGGGCAAATCGTTCGAACGGTTTCCGGGCCGACGTCACCATTTGGTTCGGTGCTGGGGGCGGACGCTTCGCCGAGGTTGATTCAACTGAAGGCGCAGTTTACGTTCTAACCGACCAATATAAGGACGAACTGGGGCGGCTTTCGAGCCGCCCATTTTCTGTTTTCTGGACATTACATTGGCGCGCCTCCAGAGGTGGAGAGAAAGGCGGCCACTCGCCGCGGCGGGCGGCAGCCACCTCGGCAGAAGCTGCGGAGAGTCGCAAATGCTCTGTTGGAATCTCAGGTATGAGACGCGGGAAGCGAGAAAGGGGAGCGCGGCGGAGGAAGCGAAACCCCGTGGAAAGAACGCCGCCTCATACAGGCTCATAACCATTGATAAGTCAATACGATGGAAGTAGTTAGTTTCTGGCGAACCCGCCGTAATTTGCATCGAGATTGGAGGCGGGCTTGCACATTCTCTTCACCATCTTGAGGTTTGCCGGAGCGCGGGTGCGGCCTGTCCGGCGAAGTGGGGAAGGCCTGAACACAATGAAAAACAATTCAAAGAAAATTCGCGGGATCCTTGCGGGTGCCGTGTTGATGGCGGCAAGCGCTGGATTTAGCCCGGCGCAGGAAATTACCTCTAGCCGGAAAGTATTGAAAACGGTGGCGGCGCAGTATCCTTCTGTGCTGAAGCGGCGAGGGATTGGCGGGACCGTGAAATTGCGGGTGATGGTAAATCCCAACGGAACGGTGAAGGACGCCCAGGTGCTCGGTGGGAATCCCATTCTTTCCGATTGCGCGGTCAAGGCGGTAAAGCAGTGGGTTTTTGTGGCTTCGGAGAAAGAAGAAAGCATCGAGATCTCGGTGGGGTTCGATCCGAATTCGTCGGCGGAGTAAGAGGAAGATTTAACACAGAGGACTCAGAGATTCCGCAGCGTTCACTTAGAAGAGAAATTCAAAACAATGGCCCGTCCGGTGTTGGAGGACGGGCCATTTTGTTTTCGGAATATGAAGTTAATTCTAGAAGAGGTTCCACAGAAACTGGTTGTATACCTCATGGTGGTATTGAACTTCCGGGGGTTTGACGAAGGTGCCAAGCGCGCGCGGACAACGATCGGCGGAGGCGCGTTTCAGGTCGGCGTAGCGGCCCTTGACGTCGGCTCCGAGGAGCTTCGTGGTCCAGTCCGCTTTTTCAAAATGGTCGATCGCCGTGTAGATGTTGTCCGGAAGATACCGTTCGGCCTGGCGAAGATTCTTGATCTTTGAGGTTTCACCGTCGATGCCGCTTTTGAAAATCGAGTACATCACCAGGTAGGGATTGGAATCCGGCGAGACCGACCGGACCTCGACGCGCATGGATTTTTCGTTCCCGATGGGAATGCGAATCATGGAGCCGCGGTCTACCGGTGAGGCCTTGATCTGGTTCGGCGCTTCAAAGTGCGGGTCCAGACGCCGATAGGCGTTCACGCTGGCATTCAGCAACAGGCAGATGTCATTCCCGTGCGTCAGGATACGGTCAATGAACGACCATCCGGTTTTGCTGAGTTTTTCCTCGCCCTTCGGGTCCCAGAAAAGGTTCTTGCCATTTTCGCTGATGGAGACGTTGGTGTGCATGCCGCTGCCATTCACACCGACCACCGGCTTCGGCAGAAACGAAGCGGTAAGCCCCATCTTGTTGGCAACCTGGCGGCAGATCAATTTGTAAAGCTGTATCTGGTCGGCAGCGTTGACGACTTCCGAATAGGTGTAGTTGATTTCGAATTGGGAGGGCGCCACTTCCGGGTGGTCCTTTTCGTTCTGGAAGCCCATGGCGCGTTGCACTTCGGCGGTGGTGTCGATGAAGGTGCGGAGCGGGTCGCCGGGCAACGAGTGGTAGTAGCCGCCGGTGTTCACGTAGTCGAATTTTCCGTTTTCGTGATAGTGGCGCTCGGCATCCGGCCCTTTGAACAGGAATCCTTCGATTTCGTTGGCGGCATTCAGCGTGTAGCCCTCTTTTTTGTAGAGCGATTCCGCGTAGCTCTTCAAGACTCCCCGAATGTCCGCCGAATAGGGCGAGCCGTCCTTGTCGATCACTTCCCCGAACACCAGAACCTTGCCGCTGCCGAAATAGTCGGCCGGCGCCCAATAAAACGAGCCCCAATCGATGCCAAGGCGTAGATCGCTTTCGCGTTGGGCCGTAAACCCGCGGATGGAAGATCCGTCGAAGGTGAGGTTGTCCCAGGATTTGAGGAGAAACTTTTTGTCGTAATCGAGCATGTGCAGGCGGCCTTCGAGGTCGCTGAACAGGACAGTGACGGCCTTGATCCGCTTTTCGGTCCCCAGATATTTCAGGCGTTCTTCCTGGATCTTGTGCAGGGGAGTGCGATTCTTGCGCTGCTCTTTGGCTTTCAGATTGAGCTCTTCGAGTTCGTCGTAGGAGAGAGACAGAAAATTACGCAGTTCAGTGGACATGAATCTCCTTGATTGGGAGCGCTAGATGCCAGATTGCCAAATTGGGAGTGGACATCACTGACTAGGTAAAGGTAGCGCGAGGGGAAATACACCGTCAAATGGAAAAAGGAATTTCCACAAGAGGAAAAATGAATGCCAAGGATAAGAAAACCGAATAGATGGCCTTTTTGTGAATGGTGGGTTTCCACGGAGCGATCGATGGACCGGTTGATCGGTTGGGGCGGCAACACTCTCAGACTGAAGCACGCCGGACGCGAATAGCGCGCTCCCCAAAGGGTCCAAGGGGCTTGGGTTCCCCGGTGGAAATTGGATGTGACGTCATGTTTCGGAACGGGACAAGGGTGTGAAGTTGATGCAGGAATGGAAAACTACCACAAATGGTAAGCGCAGTGTTTGCAAGGAGATTTGACAGAACGGGATTGGCACGCGTCCTGCAATTAGAGAAGGAGTAAGTACGTTGCAGGCTCTTAGGAGTGGTTGGTGCAAACCGGTTGCTCAAAGGAGTCGTGAAGTACCCCCAAGCAAGCACCTCGATCCAGCCCGCCAGAAACCTCACGGGCGCCACGAGTTCACCCTGAACAACTTGTGGCGCCCTTTCCTCCCCGAAGAGAGTAATCAGTTTTCAGTAATCGGTAATCAGTCAGAAAAGAAACCAAACCCGAAGCGCGTCTGGTTGAACGTTGTTTAGCGGGCCGCTGGGGCGCCAGTTGGAACCGCGTTATCAGCGGAGAGCACCGGGACGGTGAGGGTGCTGTCCAATCGGGTGAGGAGGCCGGTTTGGGCGGGGAGCTCCACTTCTCTGCCCTTGCGGGCGACAACGTAGACGGCGCCCGCTGCCAGACCGATTCCGAAACCGCGCGAGATGTTGCTGAACAGCACGCCCATCAGCGTGCCGCCACCCCCGCCAATGGCCATTCCGTAGGCATCGCCTTTGTAGTCGTGCTTTTCCTGAATCACTTCGCCCTCGATGATTTTGACGTCCCGCCGCGCGCTGGAATAGGAATCGATGCGCGGGTGGCCGATAGCGATAAGACTCATTTGGACCGGGATAAGCCGGCTATCGAGCTCAACGCTCTTGAAGGCGAGGTTCATGTACGCCTGTCCACGAAAGATTGAGAAATTCTTGGGCCGCTGGATGGTGCCAACTACCCCGTGAATGCGTGTGCCGGCGGGGAGAATGATCCGGCTATCGAGCGCCACCGGCTGGGCGAGGACAGCGATGAAAGGGTCGCCCTCTCTGCTGGTGGAAGTGCTAACGGGAGTGAGCAGGGTAAGGTGGACTTCAGTGCCTTGCAGAATCTGGCGAGGTTCCGCGGAAACGGACGAAGGCAAAACGGCGGAAACAGCCAAGGCAAAAACTAAAAGTGCAGAGACAACGGCTTTCATGAGATTCCTCCTGCTGCACGTGCGTGCAGGTTTGGTGTCCCCGTAACGTGGGGAGCGGCCGCCGTTGTGGCGGGCGTGCGCTGGCGCGCGGACCTGGCCCCCGCTGCGAACGGTCGCCAGGCGGTTGGGGAGGAACTCCAACCTGATGGCAAGGGTAGTTGAGTTGTAGAAACGACGCAAGCAGGTCGCGAACCGTCTTGCATCGGTAGTCACCCGGGACCAGACGACATTGCCAGGCATTGTAAAGTCTGCGTTATTTGTATTAAGCAGGAGAGTGAGTACACTTCCCGGCAATATATAATGAACAGCACTTCGGCCGAACCCGGGGGTGATGGATGAACCTGCTTCGCCAATTTCCGCGCGCGATGTTTCCCATCGTGTTATTTCTCGCCGTTGCCGCTCCACAGATTTTCGGACAAAGCAGTCCGCCTGCGGGCACAACCCAGCCGCCGTCAATTAAGGTCCGCACCGGACTGGTGCTGATTCCAGCGTTGGTGACAGACGCAAAGCGGGCCCGTGTCACGGACATGAAAAAGGAAGATTTCGTGGTGCTGGAGAACGGCAAGCGGCAAGAAATCGCCCTGTTCGAGCACATCACCACGAAGGCGGAGGTGATGAAGCCAACGCCCGTGCCCCCGGGAGTGTTTACGAACACAGTCCAGCAGGGCGGCAACCGGGTGACTATCTTTGTGCTGGACCTGGTCAATTCAAAAATCGAAGAGCAAAAGGAAGCACGCAAACAACTGCTCGATTTTCTTTCGAAATCCCTTGACGAGCAGGAACCCGTCTGCCTGGTTGCCGTCAACTCAAAAGGCGCTTGGCTGCTCCATGGATTCACGACCGACCCGAAAATCCTGCTGGAAGCGCTGCGCAATGTAAAGAATCAACGGTCCGAACTCGACAGCCCGGCGAGGAATCCCGAAGAGGAAATCTACAGAATGGTGCAAGGGACGAATACCAGGAATGCGGGAGCAAATGCGGCGATGGAAGCGTCGCGGCTCAACGTCCTGGAAATGGAAAGCTCGTTTCAGGATATTGGCGCGGGCGAACGGATCCGCTTGACGCTGCTCTCAATGCTGGAGATCGCGGATGCGTTCGTGGGAATTCCTGGCAGAAAGTCACTGATCTGGGCCACCGCAGGATTCCCTTTCGATATGGGAGACGAGTCGGCTTTTGAAAAAAGCGGCGCCCTGCACTCCCTGGGACAGCAGGGGCTCATCCCTCTCTATGACCAGACCTGGCGAACGCTGGAGGCGGCTAACATCGCCGTATATCCCCTGGATGTCAGCGAATTGGTGAATCCCGGTTTCGTCGGCGCGGGAATTGGGATGCCTCTGCCACGGCACACCATGCTGGATATGCATGTGGCGAATCTGGAGAATTTCGCGAGCATGACCGGTGGAAAATTCTGCGACCGCAGTATGGACGCAGAAAAATGCTTCAAGGAAGCCGCAAGCGATTCGTCCGACTACTACCTGCTGGGAATTTACGACAAGAGCGGCACGGAAAAACCAGGTTGGAGAAAACTGAGCGTCCGCACAATGCGCACCGGCCTGGAGGTGCGCGCAAGAAGCGGCTACTACCTGGCCGGGGCCGTGCACGACCCGCCGACCGATACCAAACTCATGGAGATGGCGCTTTTCTCCCCTTTTGCCTACACCGGGTTGCCCGTCAGCGTGCGCTTGCTGGATGCATCTGCGGGCAGCAAACCCGGCGTGAAGAAAGTGTGCTTTGTGTACTCTATTCCAGCTGCCGCGGTGCGGATTGACGATGAAACGGGAAATCAGCTTAAGTTGGAGTTTGGCGCGGTCGCCCGGAATTCGACGGGAAAGATGGTGGGAAACTTCAGCAAAGTGGTCGAAGGAAAGATGAGCGAAGCGCAAGCCAGGCAGGTCCGCGAAAAAGGGATCCTGTTCACGGGGACGCTCGAACTAAGTCCGGGAGAATACTCGCTGAGCTTTGCGGTCATAGACAAGGTGAACGAAAACACCGGAAGCGTAGCGGCGCCGTTGAAAGTGGAATGAAGCTGGGTGCATTTTGACCATGAGTTGTGTGTGCTAGACTGAAAGAGCAGTCGCCGGTTCAAGACTGCCGAATCGTGGAACTTCGGGCTTCGTGCAACGAGGTCCCGCGAACCCCGCCAGGCCCGGAAGGGAGCAACGGTACCGGGTAAGCCGAGTGTGCCGCGGAGACCCCGAAGTTCCTCGATTTGGCTTGAAGAAGTTATCAGATTTCAGTCATCGGTAATCCGTCAGAAGCGATCAGCCAGCAGCGAACAGCGATCAGCAAACGGCTAGATGGCAGTACCCCGGAACTAAATCCCAACACAAATTATCTCGGAATATTTTACCCGCGAGGATGGTAAGGCTTCGCGTTAGCCGTGCGTAGCGTCCACCTTCAGGTGGACGCTACCCGGGATTTTCGCTTTTGACTTTTGCGGAACGGACGCTGAAAATGCAAGACACCTATGACCTACCAAGTGATTGCACGAAAGTGGCGGCCGCAGACCTTTGCGGATCTTGTCGGACAGGAGCATGTGACGGAAACGCTGACGAACGCGATCAAGAAGGATCGCGTGGCGCACGCGTATATTTTTTCGGGGGCGCGCGGTGTTGGGAAGACCACGGCGGCGCGAATTCTGGCGAAGGCGATGAACTGCGTGAACGGGCCGACGGCGGAGCCTTGCGGGGTTTGCGATTCGTGCAAGGAGATTGCGGCGGGAAGTTCGCTGGATGTGATTGAGATTGACGCTGCGTCGAACCGCGGCATCGACGAAGTCCGCGAAATGCGTGAGATGGTCCGCTATGCGCCAGCGGCATCGCGTAGAAAAATCGTAATTCTTGACGAAGCGCACATGCTCACATCTGAAGCTTCGAACGCACTTTTGAAGACGCTCGAAGAACCGCCAGAGCGCGTCATTTTTGTGATGGCGACCACGGAACCCGAAAAATTGCCAGACACCATCCGGTCGCGCTCCCAACATTTTCATTTCCGGGCGTTGACATTCAACGAGATTACCGACCGGCTGAAATATATTTCATCGAAAGAAAACCTGAAAATTGAAGATGGCGCGCTAGCCGTGATCGCGCGGATGGCGGAAGGCAGCATGCGCGATGCCCTTTCGCTGCTGGAGCAGGCGCGGGCGTACTGCGGCGACGATATTCAAGACCAGGCGGTGCGCGATTTGCTGGGTGTGGTGCCGGAAGACGCGCTGAATGAACTGGTGCAGGCGATTGCAGAGCAGTCGGCGGAGCGCGCGCTGGGCTTGGTTCACCGGTTTCAAAAAGAGGGGCGCAACCTGCAACATTTCTGCCGCGAAGCGATCCGCCACATGCGGAATCTCTTGATCGCTCGGGTTTGCGGGGCGGATTCCGATCTGCTGGCCGCTACCCCGGATCAGCGCCCGGGACTGGCAAAGGCCGCGGCGCTTTTCAGCGAAGAAGATCTCACTCGATATTTTCAAATTCTTTTGCAGACGGATGATTCTTTGCGCCGGGCCATGGATCCGCGCGTGCATCTGGAGATGGGATTGTTGCGGCTGGTGAATGCCGCGCGGCTGGCTCCGCTGGAGGAATTGCTGGCGGAGGCGAAGAGTGTGAGCGGTAATGGGCCGGGCGGAGGGGTTGCTCCGAAAACCACGGGTTCAGGTTCGCTCGGGCCTTCCCTTCCTTCCCGATCGGCTACGGCTGGAGCAGGGAGTTTTTCTAACGCTGCGAACGTGATGGAACAAAAACCACCCGCCTCGGAAGGCGGCCGCTACAAAAGCGATTCGATTGCCGTGGCAATGCCAGAAGTGATTGCGGTCAACGCCTCCGCAGCCGCGGTCGCGCCGGCGATGGAAACAACCGAAAAAGTCGCACAGGCCGTTCCGGTTCCTTCAAGGAACGCGGAAGTCCCTGTCCCGCAAGTCGCGACTGAGCCACCGGCAAGAAATAAATTGAAAGAAGTCGCGTCGGACGGATTGGATGCGGCGCAGGTGGCGGAAATTAAAACGGCGATTGCCGCCCAGCAGAAATTTATTGGAGAGTTGCTGGAACATTCTTCGCGCTGGGAGCTGGATGGCGGAGAATTGCGCATCTATTTTCCGGCGGAGAAGAGCACCTTTGCCGGATTGATCGAAGGACGCGACACCCTCGAGAAAATCCGTAACGCTTCGGGCAAGGTACTAGGGCGAGCAGTGCGCGTCTGTGCTAAGCTGGAAACTGGTGCGGCAAAGGATGCCAATGCATCGCGAGCCGCAAGCAGCACGCAGGAAATTCGAGCGCAGTTCGAAAACGACCCGATGGTGAAATCGATGTTGCAGCGGTTCGGCGGGAGAATTTCCGAGGTGCGGCGGCAAGGCGAGGAATAGGCCACACGGCAAAGTGAGGCTGACATGAACATGGAAGTGAACGCCCTACAACAAATGCTTTCCCGGCTGCGGCAGGTTCAGGAAGATCTGCAGCGGCAGGTGAATTCGGTTGCAGTGGAGGCGTCGGCCGGCGGCGGCATGGTGACCGTGAAGATGAACGGCCAGAAGCAAGTGTTGGAAGTCAGAATCGAACCGGAAGTGTTTGCGGGCAAGGATCAGGAAATGATGCAGGACCTGGTGCGGGCGGCGGTGAATGAAGCCTCGCGGAGCGTGGATGATGAACTCGCGGACCAGATGAAAAGCCTGGCGGGCGGAATCCCCGGCATGGCGGGCATGAAAATTCCAGGATTGTTTTAGACCTCTGAGAAGAAAAACTAAAAGTTCCCACAATAAAACTTAAGGCGTTTCATGTTACTGGGGTCGTGGTGTTCCCAAAATCGCCTGTGCTGTAAAGCAGGGCTGGCTTAAAAGGCCAGCGCTACATGGAAGATTCAAGAGAGAACAGCATGATGCAAGGCTACGGATGGAAGTTTTCCACCAGCATGATGTAAACAAGCGGTTGATCCTGGAAGCTGATGAGCATGCTTCGGCCATCCGGAGAAATAGCTAGCGCGGGAGCGCCGTTGCTTGCCTGCCGGTGCTCGGCATCCATCGTCAGCGAACTCGTTTGGGTCGCGAACGAGTGGAAGTAAAGCCCTTCTTTGTTTGGCGTGAGAACGTCCGGGTAGTAGATGCCATCGGAAGTTACGGCGAAGTAGCCCCAACCGCCGACAGGCGGCCCATCAAACATTTTGGTTTCTTCACCGCCGCTTGCGGGAACCCGCCAGATGCCGGCAAGGTCGCGTCCCTTCGCGTAATAAATATATTCCCCGTCGAGTGATGCGAGCGCGGCGAAGCCTCCCTGCTGCGTAATTTGCGTGGCCAAATTTCCACTCGGAGATATTTTCCACACCTGCCAGCCGCCACTGCGGTTTGAAGCAAAATAAATCCATTGCCCGTCCGCCGACCAGCTGGGAACCGCGCTGTCAAAGTCCCCCTGGGTTACCTGCCGCGGTTGCCCACCTTCCGAATTGATCACGAAAATCTGGGAATGGCCGCCGGGGCGAGAGTCGAACGCAATCTGCCGGGAATCGGGTGACCACCTTGGCGTCCCGGTGAGGTTTCTGGAGAAATGCGTGAGTTGGACGGTGTTGGAGCCGTCGGCATCAGCGCGCCAGATCTCGTGGTACCCCGTGCGCGTGGATTGAAAAATGATGTGTTTCCCGTCGGGAGAATATTGCGGCCCTTCCTCGATCCCGGTGGATGTGATGAATCGTTCGATCGGACCGGTAACTTTGTGATCGGCGCTTAGCGAGCCTTTCCAGATCGCCACTGAATAATTCACGCTGGTGTAGGCGAGCCGATTCCCTTTCCGGCTGATCGCGGGCCGCATGGACCAGCCCGCACCTGCAATCGGAAGGCGCTCTGGCGTGCCGCCTTGCGCGGAAACTCGCCACAGACTTGGCGAACCCTGCCGTGAAGAGGAGAAGACAAGACTCTTGCTGTCAGGTGTCCACGCGATGCCCTGAACGTCGGCATGGTCAGAGGTGATTTGCGTTGCCGGGCCGCCCGCCAGCGCAATGCGATAAATCTCCATCACGTCAAGCGTGTTGCGCACAAAAGCCAGCGATTTTCCGTCCGGTGAAAAAGCTGGAGACGAATCGCCAAGAGTTCCGGGTGCTGGCGATGTAAGCGGCCGGACTTCGAGTGTGTCGAGCGATAAAAGCACAATCTTCGAAGCTTCGCCGGGAGAATCGCTGTCGCAAAAGGCTAGAAATTTGCCGTCCGGCGACCAATCGAGCGCGTCGACCTTGCGATAAGAGTGCACCGTGTACAGTCGCCGCTCGGAGCCTCCGAGCGACGCGGTGATATAGACCGAAAGCGATTGCTCCTTTTCGTTAAAGCGAAAGAAGGCAATGTAGCGGCCGTCGGGCGACCAGGCGGGTGCGAATTCAAAGGATAGATCGCCAGCGCCGGTCAGGCGGCGCGGCGAATCGGCCGCGCCGATCTGGGAAACATAGATGTGCGCATAGTTTTCTTTTTCCCCGGCCCAGACGAATGCGACCTGGTTGCCGTCGGGCGAAAACGAAGCATCACTTTCTCGCGGAAGCCCATTCAGGGGAGCGATGCGAATCTCGGCGCGCTCCTCCCCGCCGCGAAAATGCGAAAAGTAATACCAAATGCCAATCACCGCCGCGTAAAAAAGGAACATCACCGCAGGGGTAAGGTATCTGGTCAGATGAAATCGGACAGCTGCGGCCGGTGCAGTGTTGTGCGGAACGGCTGAGGAACCATCCGGAGAAATTGCCGCAACAGGAACAGGAGTTGGACCGTTGCCTGGCGAAAGAGCCTGCAGGTGCGGCCGCGCCGCCGCGCTGGCGGAAACGGGTGCGATGAAGCGGTAACCGCGCTTTGGCAGTGTCTCGATAAATCGGGGATTGTCCGCTTCGTCGGAAAGCGCGTCACGGAGCTTGTTGATCGCGGTATTCAGGCCGTGCTCGAAATCGACGAACGTGTCTTCGGGCCATAGCCGCTTCTGGAGTTGCTCCCGCGTGACGACGAGGCCCGGATTTTCCAAAAGGATGGCGAGTATCTGGAAGGGCCGGTCCTGGAGCTTGAGGCGGATCCCGGATTTGCGAAGTTCGCCGGAGTTCAGGTCAGCTTCGTAGGCGCCGAAGCGGACGACCGAGGGAAGCTGGGGCGAGGTGGTCAAGAAAAATCTCCTGCTGGTAAAGACGGAACTGTAGCACAAAAAGTTTGATGTGGTGGGCATCAATCGCGGTTGAGAAAGATGGCTAAGGCGTTCTTTTTCTGCATTTTGGACGGTGAGATTTCTTTTCCCCGTGGCTTACCCGGCGGGCATTGTGGGACCGGCCGGCCTCTGTGAAATTGGGCGCGTTCCGGACGAACGGAACCAATTTCAAACGAGGAGAACGGAAATGAAAAACATTCTGAGATACGCGATGCTGGCGGGTTTGGTGATAGTTGGGGGCGCTGCCGCAGTTCAGGCGCAACAGGCGGATCGGGTGGTGAAGTTCGAGGCGCCATTTGCCTTCGAAGTGGAAAACACAAAGTTGCCCGCCGGGGAATACACGGTCCTGGTTCAGGGCGGATGGTTGCAGATCCAGGATAAGGACGGCAAGGGCGCGGCCCATTCCTTGACAATCCCGGTGGTCAGCCGCGGAGCGAAGACGGTGGCAAAGTCCCATGTAGTCTTCCACAACTACCAGGGCCGCTATTTCCTGGCCGAGATCTGGTCGTCGGGACAAGAGAAAGGCCGAGAGCTGCTGGAAACGCGCGAAGAGCAGCAATTGGCAAAGCGGCAAGAAATGACGGCGGTGGATCTGCCGCTCAACACTGCCGGTGCGAAGTAGGCCGCGGCGGTGGCGTGGTCTCTCGAGCGTCGAATAGGGCGGGACTCTGCACAGGAAACTGATTCCCGCCCGAACCCCCGTTGCGGTGATGCTCCCCTTCACCTGTACACACGGCCAGTTGTGTTGCCTGGAAACCGCCGCTCCACAATTGTTCCGCGACGCGAGCCGCCGTCATATCCTGATTCTATATGGACAGCCAAAATCTCGGTAAGCCAACCCTGCGGCTAAAAAGCCGGCGCAGCCGGCGGCTTGAACTGGATGTTCCCGTTGTGGTTCACAGGCCGCGAAACGAAGGCCCGCAGTTCTATGAGAACACAAAAACCCTTGTGGTGAATGCTCATGGCGCGCTCTTGGCCCTGAAGGGCATGGTTGCTCCCAGGCAACGCCTGTTCCTCCAAAATATTTCCAGCGGGGAACAACAAGAGTGCCGCGTGGTCTCCGTGAATAAGGAACTGGCAGGCCCGCCTACAGTCGCAGTGGAATTCGCAAAGCCCTCACCGACCTTTTGGCGCGTGGCCTTTCCGCCCTCGGATTGGACTACCAGCGGCTAGGCCAGCACTCTGCCAGAGCCAGTCTCGAATCGTTGCGCGTATCCAGTAGCCGCTGCTGCGATTACGGCGTTAATTAGGACCGCCGATTAGCTTGGTGATACTTGAAAATTCACCCGGCTTAAGTTCCTCGGCCGTTGGTTGTTTGCCGTTCACAACCAAACCCAATACCAAACCCATTCCAGCCTGCCAGATTGTCAAAAGGGAAAACATGTGGCTCGGGCTCCCTTGAGCGTTTCGCACTGTCTCAGTGGGTGCAGTCAGGTTCATCGAATGAATGATCTGCCAGAGAGCGATACCCAAAGAAGGGCCAAGCGCCCATCCTGCCACAGCCAATACTGCTCCTACGGGAGTCCAGCAGAGAGCCTTGAAAAGTCTGCGTTGCCAGCTATCGCCGGAATTGAAGAGCAGCGAGACGACGCAAATTGTGCAGAATCCCCCGGTGAGTCCGCCAACAACCAAGGCTAGATCTGTCACCTCTCCAATTCTTTCGATAGGAACAAGGCCAAGGGGGTGAAGGGAGAATTCGGCTGCAGCCATGAACGACAGAAAGTAGGCTACTGAGGACGCTGCCGTAATCGCGACTACCTGCCATAGGCCACGCGAATACCCGCGGAGAGCGAAGCAGCCGGAGACGATTGCGCCAAAAACGAAACCAGGCAAAACGAGAGTGCTGAAATCAGACAACTTGTTGTGTTGCGATACCAGGAGCTGTCCAAGCGGGTAGCTCGTGCCGACGATAATCAACGCCGAAACCAGTCCTCCACTGCTCGTCAGCAGAATCAGAATCGGGTCAAGTTTCCGAGCATTCATTGTGAAATCAAGCTTAACCTGGAAGCCACGAAACTCGGGAGTTATGTTTCACCCTTGTCTGACTCCAGGCTTTGTGCAGCGCCTTTTCGCCTCTTAAGTCTTGGGGTTACTTTTCTACCTCTTCGACGGGATGAATCTCCCACCAATGCGTGCCGACTTTGGCGTCGTAGCGGGTGATTCCCTTCACCGTGATGGGCCTGCCGGCTGGCGGCAAATCGCAAGGAAGCCTGGAGATGCACTTGGCCACAATGCAGCGCGTGCGATCCATGCCCTCGATTTTGGGGTTCTCGCAAATGCGGACATCCGTGTCGCCGTCGCTTCCTTTTGCAACCTGAGTGACGAACCCGCTGACGGCAGCATGCGCGGACATTTTGTCGGACCAGCGATTGGCATCCTCGGCAATCAACTCCCCGATCGTCAGTTCCGCGTAAACTAATTTGCCCGACGGAGCCGCCGGCTTCGGCGCGGCGTTCGCCGTCTTTGCGGCGGAAGTCGTACTCTTCTTCGAAACAGGTTTGGGCTGCGGGCTCTGACCGGCGCACAGCGCCGGAATAGCTAGCAAGGCGCAGGGTAAGATCCAAAGTCGTTTTCTCATTTTGAACCTCGCGAAAGACTTTTGGGGGAAATTGCTGCTTCCATCATAAATCTTGGGCCACGGAGGATTATGTATCGCAGAGAGGATTGAATCTAAATAGTACCCGGACCAGAGGACAGGAGTGAGAATCGCTGGGAGACGTGGTCCAAACGTAGTCCCAGTTGTCCGCAATGCTCTTAACGCGCCGGGTGACGATCAAGGAATCCGATACTGACCGCTCGGGCTATTGCCCCGGCTGAATCGGCTTGCTATATTCTCGCCATTCCGCCCAAATTCGTAGTCTTACGTGTGGTCTAACATCGGGGTCGAGTCCTTGGAAGCAACCCTCCAGCCGTTGCATCCTCACGCGGGTTTTTGTTCTCATGCTCCATAAAGCGAGGTAAGTCGCCATGAAAGGAAAGCTTTCAAAAACAGCAGCGCTGGCTGTGCTTCTTCTCTCGGTTTTGGTTTGGCCGGGCGCAGCTCTGCCTCCACGAGGCGCCCAGCTGACCGTAGATGATGACAAGGTTGAGTGTCCGAATGCAGGGTTCAGTCACATCCAGGACGCAATCGACGCCGCCTCTCCCGGCGATGAGATTCACATTTGCAAAGGAATTTACGTCGAGCAAATTTCGATCCGCAAGTCTTTAACAATCGATGCGGACAACGGCGCGATCCTCATGCCCTCCGCGATGCAGGCGAACACTACCAGCCTCTTCGAGGGTGCTCCGATCGCCACCGCGCTGCTGGTCGCCGACACCACCGGCGTTTCCATCTCCGGACTGACCGTCGATGGCATCAACAACGGTATCTCTCAGTGCGCGCCAGACCTCATCGGCGTTACATTCCAAAATGCTTCCGGGGAACTGGACCGCACCGCTGTCAGAAATTTCAAGCTCGCTGCGTCACTCAATGGTTGCCAGAGTGGCACCGGAATCTTTGTACAAAGTGGCAATGGTGCAGTCTCGAAAGTCGAAATCGACCTCTGCACTGTTCACGACTTTCAGAAGAACGGCATCACCGCCGACGAAATCGGCACCGTCACCATCATTCGCCGGAATGTTGTCACAGGCATCGGCGCAACCACCGGCGCAGCGCAGAATGGCGTTCAGATTGGCTTTGGCGCCGCAGGGTCGATTCTCGACAACGTTGTAACCAACAACGTCTGGGCGCCGTGTACCGCCGTCGGCACCTGCACCGCTGTTGCCACCAATATTCTCGTCACGCAATCCGACGGTGTGGAGGTCTCCGGGAACACCGCCGGCATCAGCCAGGTCAACATCTTCTTTCACGGCAACAATGCTGAGATCGAGCGCAACGAAACCTTCGCCACCGCCGTTTTCGATGGGATTCGCTTGCAGGGCGATCAGTCCCGCGTCCGTCAGAATGATGTTCTAAACGGCGCCGAGTCCGGCATCTTTCTCTCCGGCAACAACAACGTCGTTACAGACAACGTGATCACTGAGGCCGCAATCGGCATCCTGAAAGCGACCGGCTCCTCTGGAAACATTATCCGGGGAAACCGTTTCTTCAATACGCCCGTTCTGGTTCAAGATCCTCAATTGATCGACGTTACCAAACTCATTTCACCGAAGCGTTAAACGGCTGGCGTTACCGGACAGGTTCACATGCGGGCCGCGTGGCTGGTGAGATTGGTTTAATGGTGAAACATAACAACAGGCTTGCATCGGAAACGGCCGCTTGGGGCTATTTGATTGGTGAAGCGATTACCGGTGCTGTGTTCTTGCTCCTCTCCGTGTACTGCAGTTTCTTTCGCAAATAAGAGACAAACTCCTGATTTGTCGCGTAGCCGGAAAGTGAGAAGGGCCTGGAATTTGCGGAGAGGGGCTGCTTGTGTTAACTAAGGAGCATGCCTGATTTTGCCGCTCCTGTGGAACGACTCATCGATGAACTGAAACACCTGCCTGGGATTGGACAGAAAACCGCCCAGAGGCTGGCTTTTTACCTGCTGCGGATTCCCCCGGAAGACGCTCTTGGGCTGGCGGACGCGATTCGCGACGCAAAAGAAAAGATTCGCACCTGCTCGGTTTGCCACAACATTACGGACGCGGATCCGTGCCTCTACTGCACGGGAGCGAACCGCAACAAACGCACGATTTGCGTGGTGGAAGAGCCGCACAACATCCTGGCGATTGAGAAGACGCGCACATTCAGCGGGATGTATCACGTGCTGGGCGGGTCGCTCTCGCCTTTGCAGGGGCGCGGGCCCGACCAGCTGAACATCAAGAGCTTGATCGAGCGGCTCAAAGGCGGCGGCGTGGAAGAGATTATCGTGGCCACGAATCCCACAGCGGAGGGTGAGGCCACGGCAATCTATGTGTCGAAGCTCCTGAAGCCGCTGGGCGTGCGGGTGACGCGGATCGGCGTTGGTATTCCAGTGGGAGCGGATTTGGAGTACGCCGATGAGGTCACGATGCTGAAAGCGTTGGAAGGGCGGCGAGAGTTGTAAGGACTAAGCCGAGCCAAGAGTTGAAAATCCCCGGAGAAGTCTTTCCGGGGATTTTTTGTCCTCGCTTCCTCAGCGTCCTCTGTGCCTCTGCGAACTCTGCGTTAATCCTTTATTCTTCCCCTTGGTCGTCCCTTCCCTACTGCCATGCTAAAGCTGGCGGTCCGGGGCAGCTCGCGGGCCCGCCCGGGCACGATTTACCCTCCCCCTGCCCGACCAAACTCGTGGGCCTGGGGAGCTAGTACGTACAGAATGAACGTCCTCTAGGCAAAGGAAACGAATCAGGTTAAAGTGCAGGCCTGCGGTGGGAAGTCCCCGCCAATCGCGCTGGTTCCGGATGGAACCGGGCTAGGAGGTGCTCAGATGGCTGGTCTTGAGCACTACATGGCACAGTATGACCACGAGCACCATTCAGTGTGGAACAAGCTCTTGCACGGAATCGGCATTCCGCTCATTTTTGCGGGCCTGATTCTCCTCGTGCTTCTGCGTTGGCGCTGGGGCATTGGGTGCTTCGTGGGTGGTTGGGTGCTCCTATTCCTGGGCCACCGGATTGAGGGCAACAAGCCCGCATTTTTCCAGGGACCGGTCTATTTGCTGGTTGGGCCAATCTGGGTCGCGAAAGAAATCTGGGATACCGTGACGGGTTCGCACAGCAGGCAGAACGCAGCCGAGCCGAAGAAGCCATAACCTGAACTGACGAGACGAGCCAAGAGAGTTTACGGCGACCATGCACGACGAACCTGGCGGCCCCGAACTGACGGACGAAACAAGCGAAATGCCAACAGAGGGCGCAGCGAACACAACCGAAGAACTGAGAAAGCGGCGCAGCACGCGCATCGTGCAGGCCGTGCCGCTGCAGGTTACCGGTGTGGACGCGCTGGGCCGGCCGTTTGCCGAGCGTACCTCCACGCTGATCATCAATTGCCACGGGTGCCGCTACCAGTCCAAACATTACGTCCTGAAAAACATGTGGGTGAACCTGGAGGTTCCTCATCCGGAACAGGGCCATCCCCCGCGGCGCGTACGCGGAAAAGTGGCTTGGATCCAGCGTCCGCGGACGGTGCGGCAACTTTTTCAGGTGGCACTGGAGCTGGAAGCCCCCGGAAATGCCTGGGGCATCGCGTTTCCTCCCGAAGACTGGTTTGCCTTCCCCGAGGAAACCAATATTATGTCGAACCCCGCTTCACCGATGGATTTGCCGCCCAGCATCGGAATCCCGCCGCATGCTGAAGCACCACTGCCGCTTGTGGAAGCGGAACCGGGCGTCGCCACTCCGGATAATTTGCGGGTGTTCCCTGCCCCGGCCAGCGCCACGGATGCCTCGTTGCAACTGGCACGCCAGGTCGCCAGACTGCTCTCCGAGGCCAAGCAGCAAATTCATTCGGCGGCCAAAGAAGCGGCCACGCACGCGGTAGAAGCCGAGCGGCAGCAGACCACCGAAGAGTGGGAACGGAAATACGCCGGATTCCGCGAAGAAGTTGCGCGCGAAACGGCGCACGCCATCGGAACAATTCAAGAGGAAACCGAAGCGCGCACACGAACCGCCCAGGCAGCAGCGGCCGAATCGCTGAAGAACGAGTTGCCGCGCTGGGTCGCGCCGCAACTGGAACAGCTGACGCACGAATTGATGGCCCACCTGGCGCGGGAAGGCGCGCTGCAACGCGACCAGCACGAAAAACAGCTGGCGACTGCGCAGGAAACTCTGCAGTCGATGTGCACCCAGGCCGAAGAAGCCGCGGCGAAGCTGCGCACGCATGCAAACCAACTGGAATCCGAAGCGGCCGCGCGGCTGGAAGCGGCAAAGCAGCAGACCGAAGAAGAAGCCCGGCGGAGAGAAGAAGCCGCCAACGCGCACAAGGATTCGCTCGGCGTTGTGCTGAACGAGATTCAGCAAAAAGTGAGTGCGACTTTCGAGCAGGCGCAGAGTTCGATGCGCCAGCAGGTGGCCCAGGAACTGGGCTCGGCGCAGCAACAGGCAGCGGCGGCGTTGCAAGAGCACACGCAGCAGCTCCGGGAAGAACTGAAGCAGGAGAGCGCGGCCCAAAGCACCACGACTCTGGGCTCCATCGCCGAGCAGACCAGGCAACTGGAAGACACGCTGACTCGGGTGAATCAGGCGACGGAGCGGCTGGAACAGTTCGCCGCGCGGATCGAGGGCACCCAGCAGGAGGCGATCAGCGGATTTCACTCCCAACTCGATGAACTCTTGAACAAGCGGCGCGAGGAATTGCACCGCCAGTCGGACACCTTGTTCGAAGAGATTTACGGACGGATCCGCGGCAGCTTTGAAGCGGCCAACAGCGAGGCGCTCGCGAAGTTCGGACAGCACGTGGAATCGATGGTGCTCCCGCACATTACCCGGACGGAAGAAGCCGTCCACCGCCTGGCCGGTGGCCGTTCGATGCTCGATGCGGCCATGACCATGCAGCAAGACCGGATCAGGAATTCGGCGGACGAGGCGTTTGCGGAATCCCTCGGGCGCTTCCGCGAGAACCTGGGCACAGTGGAGCAGGTACTCAATGAATCGGCGCAAGGGATCACCTCAAAGCACCTGGAGGAACTGGAAACCAAAGCGGTGGACGTGAAGCACCACACCATGGAGGAGATGTTCAAATCCGCGGAGTGGTACGAAAAGAAAGCCCAGACGCAGCTTCAAAATTCCACGGAGCGGCTGGTCGAACAGGCTGGAGTGCAATTGCGAGAGAAGGCCGGCGAAGTTTCGAGCCTCTTCGCCAGTGAGCTGAATCATGCCAGCCGCAGCTATGTCGATCAGAGCCACCGCCAGATGGAAGAGACTGTGCGCGAATCGTTTGAACGCATACGAATTTTGTCGGCGGAAGCCGCGGACACCACTTCGGCGGCCTTCACGGATGAAATCCAGCGCAACGGGCGCCAGGAGCTGGAAGGGTTCATGGAATTGATGCACAAAACCGTCGAAGAATCGCGGGAACGCCTGGACGCGGCTCGGGCCGAAATGAGCCACAAACTAACGCTGGAGCAGGACGAATTCTTGCGGCGATTCCAGTCCGGCATGAGCGACACGGTGGACCAGAAACTGCGCGAGTCGAAGGAGAAAGTCCACGCGGATTTCGAGGGACTCTGGGATTCCTGGAGGAAGATGACCGCCGAGCAGCAGACGGAAATTCGCAGCGGGTTGCATAAGCTGGGCGACGACGCGGTAACCGAATTTCTCGCGCGGCTGCAGAATATCTCGAACTCCTGGATGGTGGCCACCGTGACGACCCTGAATCATCAGTCGAAAGACGTGATCGCGCAGATTGCGGCGTCGGCGGAGGAGCGGTTGCGGGAAGCCTCTGCCGAAGTATTCGCGAAGTTTGGCGACACCTTGCGCGAGCGCCTGCAGCAGATCGCCGCAGGCTTTGAGAAGGGCCAAGGAGCAAAGGCCGGCGGCTAACGCTGTAGCGGCCACCATCAGGTGGCCCTGACGAAGGAAGTGAGGCGGGCGCCTTTCAGTCCGTATGACCTGCAAACCAACAAAATCCGTCTGGGCCCCTAAAGTTCCCTTCATCTACTAACTTCTATCCACCATCCATCACTTCAGTTCAATTCCTACGCCTCAGCCAGGCAGGCCAGCCCCACACCACAACAAACAACCAGAACCTGTATAATTTAAGACTGACCATGGCCAACCGGGCTTACCTGCGCGTGTGGACGCGCGACTTTTCCGAACAGACGATGATTGCGGAGTTTGCGCGTTTTTTAACCACCGCACCCGTGGCCGAACGCCCCAACGGGTTCCAGATGCTGACGGTTCAGCCGGTGGACTACAAAATCCCCGCTGAGGTGGAGTGGGATTTGCGCGATGCGAAATACGGTCCCGCGGAAATCTCGGCGCTGGCGATTCAGGATTTGAACGCCGACACCGCGTTTATCGTCGAAGCAAAATGGGAGTTGTGGAATTTCGATATTGAAACGCTGAAATGGGCAAACGGACCACAACCTCTGACGCTGATCTGCCAGGGAACCTCGTTTGAGGAGGGTGCTGCCGCGGACGAGGGCCACTTCGTCGCTGACTTGGGCTTCGAACATCTTTTCACTGGGCACGGCGGATTGCTCGCTCCCGGCGCGGCCACCAATCCCTTCGACAGTTCAGACCACCCTGTCGAAAAAAGGTTTCGTGCATGGATGGGCAGCAGCGAGAACCTGCGCCAATATCACCAGCGAACCAAAGAAAACATCCAAAAGCTGATGGGCTGGGTGGAAGCAGTCCAGGCGGCGCTGCCCGTCGAACGCAGCATCTTGCAAAGCGAGGGCGAGGTGAATTTCGAAGCCAGGCTCGATGCGATCCTGGGACAAAGGTGAGCCGGTAAGTTTTTGTAGCGGCCGCCTTCTGAGGCGGGCGCTTTCTGCCCGTCCCGAATGCATCTACGGGGCGGGCGCTTTTAGCCCTAGGGCAAGCCGCATGCGAGCAGTCCTAGCACGAAGGCCGAGCACCCGCTAGAATTGGGTAATATCAGGTCGGGCCGATCGCGAAAGCATCTGCCGAAATTTTCCAGAAGGCCTTGATTACGCATCGGTTGAAAGCACGTCTACTCTAGAAAGGACTGGAATGCAGCGTCCCCTAATCCTTGTGATGGCGGCAAGCGTGGTGCTCTTTGGATGCGGTTCGGAAGGCGTGAAACCTTCGGCGGAAGCTGCCAAAAAGGCCGCCGAGCCGGCTGTCCCCGAAGAGATGCTCGACGCCGCGCACGCTCTGCTGGGCAGCGAGTCGCAAGTACTCCTCTTCGGAGATCTGGCGAAGACCGGAAAGCAGGAAGTGTTGGTTGCCAACGTCGTCCCCAATACGCCGAAAAGCGTCGTTGCCGGAACGGTAGTGACGCGGGCGGTGGTGGCGGAAAAGCAGGAAGACGGCAAGTGGGTTGAATTAATGCGTGCCGACGAGCACCTGAAAAACGCCAAGGGCTTCCTCGGGCAGACGCCGCTAGTGGCGGTGACCGGATGGAAGCTGCAATATGAGCAGAGCGAAATAAAAGGGATGACGATCTACTTCACGCCGATCAAGGCCGGAACCAACGAGCGGACCCTCCCAATCGCAGTAGCCTGGAATCCGACGGCCAAGCGGTATCAATCCATGGACCTTTCTTACCAGCATTTTCTGGGCGAAGCGCCAACGCTGGAAAATTCGAGGTCAACCCTGCGATGAGCACCTCGGCGGCAGTCCTGCGCGCGGGCGGGCCCCGAAAGCCCGGGGTGTCCACCTGGGAGAATCTGCGCGGGCTGTGGCCGTACTTGGGCCGGTATAAAGGGCCGATCGCGCTGGGCCTGGTCACCCTGGCACTGATGGGCTTTGTCGGGAACCTGGTTCCCCTCTCGTCGGGAATCATCGCCGACACTCTCGCGGGAAGCGCGCGCCCGTTCTCGCATCCAGTCCACGAGACCGGGACCTTTCTCGGATCGAACTGGCTCAGCAATCTGGTCCCCTACTACGAAGCGCACAGCCGCAGAACGCTTGGGATTTACTGTCTCTTCCTGGTGGTGTGCATCGGGCTGAAAGGCGTGCTGTCCTTCGCCACGCGCTGGATTCTGATCGGGATCTCCCGCGACATTGAATTCGACATTCGCAATGACCTGCTCGACCGGCTGCTGGTGATGGAGCCGGAGTTTTACGTCCGCAACCGCACCGGCGAACTAATGTCCCGCGCCACGAACGACTTGAACGCCGTCCGCATGGTGCTAGGCCCCGGCATCATGTACAGCGGCACAACCATCGTGACCATGGTGCTGGCCATCGCCCTGATGCTGAAACTTTCGGCCTCGCTGACCCTTTGGGTGTTGCTCCCGATGCCGGTGGTCGCGGTTTCGGTTTGGTATTTCGGGCAGGTGATTCACCGCCTGTACGAAAAGATTCAAGCCGCACTGGCCACCTTGTCCGCGAAAGTGCAGGAAAACCTGGCCGGCGTCCGCGTCATTCGCGCCTATGCCCAGGAAGAAGCGGAATTGCGCGGGTTCGACGAACCCAATCGCGAGTACGTCGCGAAAAACGTTCAACTCATCCGCACCTGGAGCATGTTCATGCCCTCGCTAATGTCCCTCAGCGGCACGACGTTCCTGATCGTGCTATGGCAGGGCAGCTTTCGAATCCTTCACGGACAGATGTCCATCGGCGCGCTGATCACCTTTTACACCTACTTGAATTTTCTGGTCTGGCCCATGATTGCCCTGGGCTGGGTGACCAACATCTTTCAGCGCGGCGCTGCCTCCATGGGCCGGTTGAACTACATCCTCACCGCGAAACCCCAGATTGACGACCGGGGCGCGAAGGCTCCGAAGGACGCTCGGATCCAGGGGGAAATCAAATTTCGCAATCTGACGTTTGCGTATCCCACATCCATTGCCGGCAACGGCGCGGCAGGCTCGAACGGCCATGGCGGCGCGGCCAGGCCGGTGCTCAAAAATGTGAACCTGGAAATTCCCGCAGGTTCGACGCTGGCGATTATCGGCCCAACCGGAAGCGGGAAGACCACACTCGCGGCCCTGATTGCACGGCTTTGGGAAGCGCCGGCGGGTGGAATTCTGATTGACGGGCGGCCGATTCAGGAATGGCCGCTGGAAACTCTGCGCCGGGCCATCGGCTACGTGCCGCAAGATACCTTCTTGTTCACCGAAACCGTCGGCGAGAACATCGCTTTTGGAACGGAACAATTTGAGCTGACTCAGGTCCGGCAAGCCGCCGAGATCGCAAGCCTCGACGGAGACATTCAGGACTTCGCGAAGCGGTACGAAACCATGGTCGGAGAGCGCGGTATCACCCTTTCAGGTGGGCAGAAGCAGCGCTCCGCAATCGCCCGGGCGGTGGTTCGCGATCCACGCATCCTGATTCTGGACGATTCCCTTTCCGCCGTGGACACTCAGACAGAAGAAAAAATCCTTAGCCGCCTGCGTGGCGTGATGCATGGCCGCACGACGATTCTGATCGCCCACCGCACGTCAACAGTCCGCGAAGCCGATCAGATTGTGGTGCTGAAAGACGGCGAATTGATCGAACGTGGAACCCACGACGAGCTCCTGGCTCGCCAGGGCTACTACGCGGACTTATATCAGAAGCAACTCCTGGAAGAAGAGCTCGAGCGGGCATGAGCAATATTCACGAAGAAGAAGCCTTAGGCAAGGCATACGATTCGCGGCTGATGAAGCGGCTGCTCGGCTACATGCGACCGTATCGTTGGCGCGTGGTCTTTGCCCTTGCGCTGGTGGCCGTCGTGACGCCTCTCGAACTGGCGCCCCCGATTCTCTTCCAGCGTGCCATCGATAATCACCTGGTGCCCTGGTCCAAGGGTCTGCTGGCGGAAGCAACAGCTTGGCACGGCATCATTTTGATCAGCGTGTTTTACCTGGGCGTGCTGGTTTTCGATTTCCTCGCGCAATACGTGCAAATCCGGATCATGCAGCGTGTCGGACAGGAAACCATGTACGACATGCGGACCGAGATTTTCGGCCGCCTGCAGCGCCTGCCGATGACTTATTTTGACCGCAACCCAGTCGGCCGCCTAATGACCCGCGTAACCACCGACGTGGACGCCCTGAATGATCTCTTCGCGGCCGGCGTCGTCACCATGATCAACGACTTTTTTCTACTGGCGGTCATGGCCGGCCTCTTGTTCAAAATCGACTGGCGGCTGGCCCTGGATGCGATGGCCGTCCTGCCCTTCATTTTTGTGGTCACTCTCGTGTTCCGGAAATACGTCCGCGACGCGAACCGCGGCATCCGCACAGCGATCGCACGAATCAACTCATTTTTGCAGGAATATATTTCTGGAATGGCCGTGGTCCAGCTTTTCAACCGCGAGAAAAAAGCCCGGCTCGATTTCCGCGTGCGGAACCAGGAAAACATGCTGGCGTGGCGCGACGCGATTCTGGCCTACGCTCTCTTTTATCCTGCCGTCGAATTCCTGAGCTTTGCCACGATTTCCCTGATCTACTGGTCCGGCGGAAACCGCATTTTGGGCAATGCTTTGACCCTGGGCATCCTGGTGGAATTCACGATGTTTGCGCAGCGCTTTTTCCGGCCCATCCAGGATTTAAGCGAAAAGTTCAACATCTTGCAGTCGGCGATGGCGGCGTCGGAGCGCATTTTCAAACTCCTTGATGAACCGATCACGATTGAGTCGAGCCCCGACGCCAAGCACCTAATCTCGCCTCGCGGCGAGATCGAATTCCGCAACGTGTGGTTCAGTTACCGGAATGTGGAGCAGCCCGCGGAAGAGGATTGGGTGCTCCGCGACGTCTCCTTCCGCATGCAATCCGGCCAGACCTTTGCCATTGTGGGGCATACCGGCGCCGGAAAGACCACCCTGATTTCCCTCTTGCTCCGTTTTTACGACATCCAGCGCGGCCAGATTCTCCTCGACGGCGTGGATATCCGCCTCCTGGATTTGCAGGAGCTGCGGAAACAGTTCGGGATTGTGCTCCAGGATCCATTCCTGTTCACCGGGACGATTGAATCCAACGTCCGTCTGGGAACCCCGGGAATCTCCCGGACCGACGTCGAGAAAGCTCTGGACGAAATCGGCCTGGGTGAGTTCATCCGTTTGCTTCCGCAAGGGGTTGAAACAGAAGTGAACGAGCGCGGCTCGACGCTATCCGTCGGGCAACGGCAACTGATCAGTTTTGCGCGAGCCTTGGCGCACAATCCGCGGTTCTTAATTCTGGATGAAGCCACTTCGAGCGTGGACACGAAGACGGAGCTATTGATCCGCGAGGCGCTGGACCGCTTATTAAGCGGGCGGACGGCGCTGGTCATCGCTCACCGCTTGAGCACCATTCAACACGCGGACCGCATTCTTGTCTTTCATAAGGGCCGGCTACGCGAAGAAGGCGCGCATCAGCAATTGCTGGCGCAGCGCGGCATTTACTACCGGTTGTACCAGTTGCAATACAAAGAACAGGAATTGCCGGAAACGAACGGCATTGCGGGGGCTACGGTGCTTCCCGCGCCGACGCCCGCAAGTGATTAAGCGAAAGTTCATATTGTTACTGGTTTCGCAAGCCTTTGTAGCGGCCGCCTTCCGAGGCGGGCGCCTTTTCCAAGCAGCGCCTGTGCCACACTTGTGAGATATTCAGCCTGATGCCCCCCACACCAATCCTCCTTTCCGCCGGCGAGGCTTCCGGCGACATGTACGCCGCGCGTCTGGCTGCGGCTCTAAAAGCACGGCTGGATGTTGAACTATTCGGCATGGGCGGCCCGCAAATGCGATCGGCCGGCGTGGAAATCGTCACGGATTATTCCGAAGTCTCCGTCGTGGGAATTACGGAAATTGTAAAACACCTGCCTTCCCTGCTGCAGGCGATGGAGCGCCTGGTCGCGGCAGCGGAGCAGCGGAAGCCTGCCTTGGCCATACTTACGGATTTTCCCGGCTTCCATCTGCGGCTGGCGCGAAAACTGAAGCCCCGCGGCATTCGAAACGTCTACTACATCTGCCCGCAATTCTGGGCCTGGCGGCCTTGGCGCGCCAATCTGGTCCGCCGGCGATTCGAAAAAGCTCTGTGCATCTTCCCATTTGAAGAAATGTTTTTTTCCGACGCCGGCGTGCCCACGAAATTTATCGGTCATCCACTGGTTGGCACGGTGCGGGCGACGAAGGACAGGAAACAGTTCTGCGAGGATCAGGGCCTCGACCCGAGCCGCTCGATCGTAACCCTGCTTCCGGGGAGTCGCACCGGTGAGTTGCTCCACCATCTGCCGGTATTGCGGGAAGCGTGCACCCTGATCAATGGTAGAGTCCCGTCGCAGTTTGTGATCGCCGCGGCCCGCCCGCAGGATGTGGACAGCCTGAAGGCTGGATGGCCGCCGGGGATGGTAATCCGCGTTGTGCCCGGCGATACCTACAATGCCCTGGCGGCGGCTAACGCGGCGATCGTCTCCAGCGGCACGGCCACTGTAGAGACGGCGCTCCTGAATGTCCCGATGGTAGTCATCTACCGTGTCTCCCCCCTAACCGCAACGCTGGCCAAGCCGCTGGTTCGCACCCCGTATTTCGCGATGGTCAATTTGATTGCCGGGAAAAAAGTCGTTCCGGAATTGGTACAGGGCGAGTTCACTCCCGAGCGCGTAGCCCAGGAGACGCTGCAACTTCTCCAGGAGCCGAACGCTAGGGAAGCTCAGCGGCGGAGCCTCGAAGAGGTTCGGAGGCGCCTGGGTCCGCCAGGGGCAGTGGAACGCGCAGCGGATGAAATTGCAAGTTTGTTACAAGGGAGCGCTGGCAACGCTTTCTAGGGGATTGTTATCCTATATACATCAATCCTACGTCCCATGGTGCAAGCGTGGAAAGGAACTCGATGAAGCTGCGGCAAAATGTCAGGGGTGCGTGCTGGCTGGGTTTGGCATTTCTGCTCGTGATCATCGGTTCTCCGTTGGCGGCCCAGGAGTCGCGCGGCCTGAATTTTCTCGCTGAGAATTACGAACTTTCCGCGTATCTGGACACCGCCGGACAAACCATCAATTCCATCGTGAAGGTGGACTTCCGCGCTCAGGACGTTTCCCAGATTGTCCGCGTGGAACTCCACGAAAACCTGGAAGTCCGTGAAGTAAAGGGGCCGGACGGAAAGGCTCTTTCGTTCCAGCGCGAGCAGGAAAATCCGATGTACCTCTCGGTCACCTTACCTGCTCCAATTGCGGCCGGAAAAATAGTTTCGCTGACGTTTGCCTACGGCGGCCTGCTGGCCAACGAAGAAAACAGTCCCGTGCCCAATGTGCGCGTCGCTTCGATCGGAAAAGAATGGGCGTACTTGCTCCTGCCGGCCCGCTGGTTTCCCCTGACGAATTATCCGGCGAACCGGTATACGGGGACGTTCAAGCTGAATGTGCCGGATACGATGGCCGTGGCCGGAACGGGGAAAGCCGACGCTCCCCAACCCCTCACTCCTCGCTCAGCCGCCGAGGGCAAGCGTTTGATGTACACCTTTCATTGCGAGCAGCACGCTCCAAACGGCTCGTTCGTCGCCGGACCGCTGCAATTAAGCCCGAAACAAGCGGAAGGCATCAGCGTGGCGGTGTATGCCCCGCGCGCCGATTCGGCCAAGGTGCAGGAGTTCGCCAACATCGTGGCCCACCAGGTCGTGCTCTTCTCAGACATGTTCGGCGCGCTACCCGAACCGGACATGACCGTGATCGAACTTCCGGACGGAACACTGCGCGATTTTGCCGGGCCCGGCGTGGTGATGCTGAGCCACCGCCTGTGGGATCCGAAATACAGCGACCGCACGCTCAGCCGGCTGGTCGCCAACCAGTGGTGGGGCAATCAGGTGTTGCCCGCGACCATGGGCGACGTCTGGATCAGTGACGGCCTGGCCCGCTATTCGGAAGAGTTGTACGCCGAGCAGAATTTCGGAAAAGAGGCGGGACTTCGGGCGTTGGATGAATTTGCCGTCGGCGCGCTCATGTATGAAAATTCGGCGCCCGTGGCCCAATCGGCGCGGCTGGCCCCCTATTCCAGCGAGTATCGCTCCGTCGTGATGAACAAGGGCGCCATGCTCTTTCACATGCTCCGCGGGCAGATGGGCGATCTGGCGTTCAAGTCCGTCCTCCACGGGTTTTATGCGAAGTATCAGGGCAAGACCGCGAAAATGGTGGATTTTCAGAACATGGCCATTGCCGCCGCAAATGCTGGCGTGAAACCCGGGCAGGAGCCGCCCAACCTTCAGGGTTATTTCGCGCAGTGGCTTAACTCCACAGGCGTGCCGGAATTTTCGATGGAGGACGTGGTCTACCGCACCCGCAAGGGATTCCGGATTGTGGGCAAGATCAAACAGCCGCTGGATACCTTCAGCATGCCGGTGCAGTTGCGCGTGGACACCGAAGGAAACCCGGAGATGAAAACGATCTACGTTACCGGGACGGAAACGCAGTTCACCGAGGAAACCTTTGGCCGGCCGAAAGCGGGCGGAATTCGGATCGATCCGAACAATTTAATTCTGAAGAGCACGCCCAATCTGCGGGCGCGCGCGGCGATTGCCCGCGGCGAAGAGTTGGCCGAAGTCGGAAAATATTATGACGCGGTGCAGCAATACCAGCGGGCCCTGAGCATTCAGCCGAGCCGTTCGCTGGCGAATTTCCGCATGGGCGAGGCGTTTTTCTACCAGAAAAATTATCAGGCATCCGCAAACGCGTTTCGCGAAGCGCTGGCCACGGTGCCCGAACCTTCAGAAAAGTGGACCGAGGTTTGGAGCCATCTCTACCTGGGAAAGATTTTCGACATATTGGGGCAAAGGGAGCGCGCCCTCAACGAGTACAACAAGGCCCGCCAGACGAACGACAACACCGGTGGGGCGCAGGATGTAGTCGAAGCGCTCGTCAAGAAACCCTATACCGAAAACGGAATGCCCACACCTTCGCCAACAGATGCGGCCACGCCGGTAGCGGCCCCCGCAAAAGGAAAGCAGGCGGAAGTTTCCGCGCCAGCGTCCGGAGAAAAACCCACATTGAAGCGTCCGAGTCCGTAAGGAAACCCGAAAACCCATTTTGTTGTTACCCCTCACCTGCGTTGCGTGGATGTAAAACTCATGTAGGGCCCGCCTTCTGAGGCGGGCCGTTCCTGCGCTTCAGCGCGGAGGCAAAGCCTCCGCTTTTACGCATTCACCGCCATCTCTAATGTGGACCGAGTGCAGGCTTACGCGGAAGCGGCGCCGGTAGGGCTTTCTTTTCGCAGAATTTGCAAGGCGGATTGAAAAACGTCGCGCGAAGCGCCATCGAAGAGAACGAAATGAATCGCTTCGATCGAAGTCTCGCCTTTCAGGTGCCGCAGCGCTTCTCCAAGCATGATTTCCGCGCATTCATCCATGGGGAAGCCGGAAACTCCCGTGCCGACGGCGGGAAACGCGATAGATTTCAGGTTGCGTTCGGCGGCCAGCCGAAGCGAGTGCGCCGTGGACGTACGCAGAGTTTTTGCCGTGGTCCGCATCCCGCCAAGGCTCATACTGGCTGCGTGGATGACGTGCCGGGCCTTGAGTTTTCCCCCTCCGGTGATGGCGGCGTAACCCACGGGAATGCTCCCGATCTCGTCGCACTCCCTCTGAATCGCTTCACCGCCCTTGCGCGCAATGGCCCCCGCAACTCCTGCTCCAAGAATCAGGTCGTTGTTGGCGGCGTTGACGATGGCGTCAACGTCCATTTCAGTCAGATCGCCCTGCTGGATCAGTATCCGGTCGATGGGAGCAGTCATGTAGTTAGTTTAAAACATTTGCAAGTGGGGCGCTTCTCTCGACTCGCCGTGCTCAAGCCTCTGTGTTCAATCCAATTCCGCGCCTCCTGCTCTCTGATCGCTGTTATCTGCTATCCACACAGAAGGTGGCGAATGGCTTCTATTACGTTTGAGTTTGCGAGTCTTTTGTAGCTGAATAGTCGTGAACTCCGCGGCCCGATTTGCGGCCGAGCCGCCCTTCCTGGACGTATTGCCGCAGCAGCGGGCTGGGTCTGTATTTTTCGCCCAGCGTGGAGTGCAGATATTCGAGGATCTTCAAGCGGACGTCCAGCCCGACGAGGTCGACCATTTCGAAAGGGCCCATCGGGTGATTCAGGCCGAGCTTCACTGCTTTATCGATGTCTGCGGCCGAGGCGACTCCCGTTTCGAGCATCGCGAACGCTTCATTGCCGATCAGCGCATTGATGCGCGAAGTGATGAAGCCGGGAGCTTCGTTGACGATCACAGTTTCCTTCCCCATGCGCGTGGCGACCCCAACGCACGCCGCGACCGTTTCGTCGGACGTCTGCGGGGTTCGAGTAATCTCCACCAGCCTCATTTTTGGCACCGGGTTGAAAAAGTGCATCCCGATGCAACGCTCGCGGTGCAGTACGATATCGCTGAAGTCGCTGATCGAGAGCGAAGAAGTGTTGCTCGCAAAGATGGCGTTCGGCTTGGCAAATTTGTCGAAAATTGTGAAGAGTTCGAGCTTCATTTCAAGTTCTTCGGGCACAGCTTCGATGATAAGTTCAGCGTCGCGAATGGCTTCGTCAACCACTTGCGAGGTGCTAATACGTGCCAGAGCGGCGTCGCGGGCCATGGCGTCTACTTTTCCGCGGCGGACGCCTTCGTCTAAAGATTCACGTATCCACGCAAGCGCTTTCGCCAGCATCGAGTCAGAAACATCTTCAAGGACAGTGGTGTACCCGCCAAGAGCGGAAGCATAAGCAATGCCGCGGCCCATCGTTCCGGCGCCGATAATCGCGATGGTTTGGATGTGCATGGAAAGATTGTCTCTCAAAGCGGCCCGCTTCAGAAAGCGGGCCCTACAGGAGTCATCGGTCGTAGCAGTTTAGTAGCGCGGTACACGGGGGTCGATTTCGAGCGACCAGCGATCGATCCCGCCGGCCAGGGATTTTGCGGTTGAGATGCCCTGCTGGCGGAGCCAGTTGACCACGTCGAGGCTGCGCATCCCGTGGTGGCAATAGCAGATCACTGGTTCGTCCGTATCCAGCTTTTGTAGATTCGCAGGTATCGTGCCCATGGGGATCAGCACGGCGCCTTCGATCCGGCACTGCGCGTTCTCCCAGGGCTCGCGCACGTCAACAATCAAAAGTTTTTCACCGTTGTCCAGCCGCTGCTTCAGTTCAACTGCTGAGATTTCCAAATCATTCATTGTCGGCACAAGTGGTTCCTTGGAATCTTGCTACATTCGTCCTGTAGCGGCCGCCGACCGTGGCGGGCGCCTTGGAGTGCGGTAGCTCTGCTACCGCTTTTGAGCATGAAGTCCTGAGACAAAACTCTCAAAACAATAGCCACCTGCCCGCTATTCTAACGGATTATTGAATCGAGCCTTTTGGCGAGATCCATTGTTTCTCGACCGACTGAATTTCGCTCACCAGCTGCAGGTCTTCCGGTTGCGGAAGCATTTCCTTCAAGTGCTCCGCGTACTTCTCGTCCGAAAGCAGCTCGCCATGAACGCTGTAAGGTTTACGCGCATGTTCGCCAATAAACCGGTTGAACTTGAAGTCGGGAACATAAAGCAGCGGCTGCCCCGCGGGCACATTCTTGTTGATCATCTCCACCAGCTTGATACATTCCTGGTAGTAAAGCTCGCGGCTATGTTCGTTCATGCGCTCCAGATTCACAGCGGCTTTCGCGGTGGGCTCGTCGTAGCGCGCTTTCAGCCCCCAAACATAAAACCAGTGCGCGGAGCTGGAGCGATCAACGCCGAAGAGGTCCAGGCTCACCGGAATCCACTTGTTGATGTATTTCTGAATCACCTGCGTGGGAACGACGCCGGCTTTCACGATCCGCTTGATGCCGTCCTGCCCGGTGCCCAGATGAAACGACTCTTCCTTGAGCATCGGAATCATGGATTGCGCCAGCGGAGCAAATCCCGAATAGCTGAGCATCGTAAGCTGATATTTGCCATCGCGATCGACGAAATCCGTGTACACGAAAAAGTCCAGCCAGTTGTTCACGTCCTGATTAAACGCGCCCAATAGTCGCTTCTGATCGAACGCTCGGCGCTCCAGCATTTTCTGGGCTTCGACGCGCCCGCTATACCCAAAGTGGGTCATCAGCAGGTGGCACATCTGCCAGCCGTGGCGCATCTCTTCGGTGACCACGCGGCACAGCGACTGCCGGTCGTGTTCGCTGGGTGACGTTTCGAACAGCCGGCGCTGCTGCTCGACGGACGCAAATTCCGTGTCGCCCTGATACACGATCAGGTTGAGAAGCGCGTCTCGCATCCGCTGGTCTGGAATGCTCACGACCTTCTCCCACTTGGGGCGCCCCTTGTATGCGCCGAATTCGATTTCATTCGAACGCGTCGGGCCGAACTTGGCTTCAAATTTGTAGCCCGTGATTTCCGGGTAGTCCACGCCGATATCTTTCTGCCAGACGCGGAAAAGGTCGACCCAGTCATCGAAAGTGGAAAGACGTGTTGCCGGCATTAGAAAAATCTCCTTTGGTCAAAATGCTGGGCGCTGCAAAAGCAATTAGCTTCCTTGAAACTTGGGTGCACGCTTTTCCATGAACGCGCGAATGCCTTCCAGGCAATCGTTCGAATGAAAACACTTAAGCTGCGCCTGCACTTCGCGCTCCAGCGCTTCCATCAGCGCGTCTTTTTCCCGCGAGAAAATGGATTGTTTCACCGCGCGGATCGCCACCTGCGGGCCTTCCGCGATTTTCCTGGCAAACGCGGCCACTGCTCCCTCAAACTGCTCCGCCGGAAACAGATGGTTGAGTATCCCCAGCCGATGCGCCGTTTGCGCGTCGATCATTTCGCCGAGATAAAACATCTCGGCGGCAACGGAAGGCCCGACGAGTTCCGGCAGAAAATAAGTCCCGCCGTAATCCGGAAACAGCCCCACCTTGGCAAAATTCTGCCCAAAGCTTGCTCCATCCACCGCGAGCCGAATGTCGCAAGCCAATGCCAGATTCATGCCCGCGCCGGCGGCTGGCCCGTTGACGGCCGCGATCACGGGCTGCGGCATCGTGCGGATATTCAACACTGCTTGCATTCCCGTACGAAGGATGGGCGCGAGTTCCGCGGAATCTCCCCGCTCGCGTCCTTTTCCGATTGCCCCCAAATCGCCTCCGGCACAGAAAGCCCGTCCCGCGCCCGTAAGGACAACAACGTGAATGGAAGAATCCCCGGCCACGCGAACCAGAGCTTCGTTCAGCGCGGTGGTCAGCTCATTATTGAGCGCGTTCAGCCGGTCCGGCCGGTTCATCACAAGCGTAACGACGGAACCTTGGCGGATCTCCTGGACGACGGGCGCGCTGGAAGCGGGTTGTGGAGCTTGCGTCATGTTGCCCCCTTTCGTGCTCTTCCTCTTAGTGAGTTTGCGATTCGCGAGATTTTTCCGTGCGATTCACCAGGTCGGCCAGCTTCCGGAAATGTTTCAGGCGATCGCTCTTCCCTCGCGAAGTGGCCCCGATGGTTGTCGGCAGCACATAAACATGCGCGCCGTAAAGCAGTTCTTTCTGGATGCCGTAATTGCATTTGCGCTGCGCGAACTGTTCATAAGGCAACTTGCCGTTGAACGCGATCACCCGCGGAAGGAATTCCTCAAGCTTGCGCGATAGCACGAACCGTCCTTCGGCGTAGTCTTCGCGCCTCAGCTCCTCAATCGTTTTCGTCGGCCGCTTCACCAGATCCGTCAGCCCGATCCCGAATTCGATGATCCGCCGGTCATCCGGGTAGTCAAACGGCTCGGGGACGACGCCGCTGTCATACAGCAGCGGCCAGAATGGATTGCCTCGCCCGGCGTAATAGTGCCCGGCGCGAACCGAAGACTCTGTTGGATTACAACCCACAATCACGAGCTTCATTCCTTTGCGTAGATAGTCTGGGAGGGTTTTCATTCGAGTGGCACTTTCCTGGATGCCCTATGAGTGTAATGCGAGTTTACTTCCCTTTGAAATTGGCGGCGCGCTTTTCGACGTAAGCGGCAAGACCCTCCTTGGCGTCTTCGCTGGTGAAGAGAAGTTGCTGGAGTTCCCGTTCCAGGCCGAGCGCTTCCCCGAATGGGATTTCCATGCCCGTGACGACGGAGCGCTTGATTCGCCCGACGGCCCGGGAAGCCTTGTTGGGAGGACAGAACTGCCGCGCGTACGCGAGAACGTCATCCCAGAACGATTCTTTTTCGTAAAGATAATTAATCAGCCCCATTTCCAGCGCTTCTTCGAAGCTGAACGTCCGTCCGGTCGCCATCAGTTCAAGGGAGCGCGAGCGCCCGATGGCCCGCGCGAAACGCTGCGTGCCCCCGGTGCCGGGAAGGACGCCGAGATTCACTTCCGGCAGTCCAATCTTTCCGCCCTCTTTTTTCGCGATGCGGATGTCGCAGGCCAGCGCGATCTCCAGGCCACCGCCGACGGTGTGGCCGTTCAACGCGGCAATCACCAGCTTGGGCGTTTGTTCCAGGCGGCTGAGCGTTTCGTTGGCATGCAGGCAGAAATAGTATTTGAATTGCGGATCAGCCTTCGTCAGCATCGGGATGCTGGCCCCGGCGGAAAAGAATTTTTCCCCCGCGCCGCGGATCACGATCACGTGCGCGCTTTCGTCCATACGCGCTTTCAGGATGGCTGCATCCAGCTGCAGCATCATGTCGTACGTGTACGTATTCGCAGGAGCGTCATCCAGCTCAAAAATGGCGACGCCGTCCTCGACCCGGTATTTTACGAGTTCCTTGGTTGCAACGCTTGTTGTGGTAGCCATGATTTTCGTTTCGTCCCTTCGTCTGAATTCCAAAACTGTCTGAAAATTCTCAGCGCGGCTCTGCCCCAGCAACTCCTGCTGCGAACGCCGGCTTCAGCTCCAGGCCCGCCGCCTGAATCCCGTGAAGAAACAGGCCCACAATGGCCGCGGTCAGTTCGCTTGCATCCGGATCTACGCCGGGCTTATGCCACTTGTAGGTCCAGTTCATCATCCCGAACAGGCTGAGGACCGCAACGCGGGAGTGAACTCCAGGTGCCAGACCCTCCGCGGCGATCGAATCGAATATCTCGCGAGCCAAGGCGTAATACCGCCGCTTGATGGCTTGAACCTTTTCGCTATAGGGATCGCCCAGTGCTTCTTCCTCGTGGGAAAGCACCTTCATCTCATTCGGGTGGGAGAGAAAGTATTCAATGTGGTTCAAGACGAGCAGGCGCAGGCGTTCCGCAGGTTCGTGCACTCCCTGAAGCCGGGAGCGTAGGTTTTCTAAAACAACTGTAAAGGTTGTACTTTGTATAAGATACAGCAGATGCTGCTTGTTCTCAAAGTAGTAGTACAACCCCGCAAGCGAAACTCCTGCAGCCCGGCTGATATCCCGCATCGAAGCTCCCTCGAACCCCCGCTGGGCAAACACCTGCGCGGCGATGCGGAGAATATGTTGCAGCTTGGCTTCGGAATCGCGGAAGGTCGGGGTGGAGGAAGCCATAAGGGTCTCGAACGCTCGTTCGACAACTCTAGTTCCTGTTGGAAGGGGTGTCAAGAGGCGTTTTGCCTGAGCTACTGTTTCACTGCTTCCCAGCGCTTTTCAGCCTCGCCTTCAGGTCGAGGTTGGAGACCAACCGGTGCAGGTAATTGGGGTGGAGCCCAAGAAGCTTGGCGGCCTGAGTAAAGCTGCCTTGGGACTGCTCGAGCGCCGAAAGGATCAGATGCCTCTTGGTTTCGCGAATTGCGTCTTGAAATCTGGTCGCGGACTCGTTCACAGGCAACGCCCTGTCGGCAAGGGCATCTGGCAGATCTTCTGGAAGGATAATGTCCGAACTCCCTATGACAATGGCGCGTTCGATCGCGTTCTCAAGTTCGCGGATATTCCCCGGCCAATCATACTGGGCGAGGCACGCGCGCGCAGCAGGAGAGAGTCCGCGAACCTTGCGATTGCAACGCAAGGAAAAGCGCGTGACGAAGTGATCCGCTAGAAAGGGAATGTCCTCGGCATGTTCGCGTAATGCGGGCATGGTGATCGACACCACATTCAAGCGGTAGAACAGATCAAGCCGGAATTTTTCGTCCGTAACCGCTTTCTGCAGGTCTTTGTTGGTGGCGGCGATGAACCGGACGTTCAGCTTGATCGAGCAGGTCCCGCCCAGTCGAACGAATTCACGCTCCTGAAGCACGCGGAGGAGCTTGGCCTGCAGCGTCGGTGGCAGCTCCGCAACTTCGTCGAGGAAAACCGTCCCGCCTTCAGCAACCTCGAGCAACCCCTTTTTCTGCGAGACGGCGCTCGTAAACGCGCCGCGTTCGTGTCCAAACAGTTCGCTCTCCAGGAGCGTTTCGGTAAGCGCCGCGCAGTTCAGCGCCACAAACGGCCGCGATTTCCGCGGGCTATTCAGGTGAATCGCCCGGGAAGCCAGTTCCTTCCCCGTTCCGCTCTCGCCCAGAATTAACACCGTGGAATCGGAGGGCGCCACGCGCTCGATAAATTGATACACCTGGCGCATGCGGGGGCCGCGCCCGATCATGTCGTGCTGCAGCTGGACTTCGGCCCGCAACCGCTGGTTTTCGCTCCCCAGGCTTTCGAATTGCCGGGCATTTTCGATCGCCACCGAAGCCAGTCCGGCGATGGCGGAGAGCAATTGCAAGTCATCATTGGAGAATCGCGTTGCGGGGTTACTCGTGTCCAGATAGATCAAGCCCAGCGATTGCGTGGGAGTGGTCAGCGGCACACACAGCAGCGAAAGCCCGGAGGCGGGCGCAGCATCCGCCAGGCCGGAGCTTGTGACTGCTGGCTCTTCGTAATCCAGCACCGCGATGCGCTCTTCCACCACGCGTCGTGCAAGCACGCGGCTCAGGTGCACCGGATGATCCGGGCCTGCGGCCCGATCCCAGGCCACAGGCGCGCAGAATTCGCCGGTGCTGGAGTCGAGTAGCAGAATCACACCGCGCTCGGCGGGAATGACGTCGAAAAGCAGGGCCAGGAGTTGCCATTGCAGGGCATCAATGTCGCGCATGGAGCCGATGGCGCCGCTGATCTTGAGCAGGGTAGAAAGTGTCCGCGCCAGTCGAACGGCGGGTGGCAAAGCGGCCAACGATTCGGGCCGCAGGTAGAGCAAATCTTCCGGCTTCAGTTGCTGGGCGGAGAGGCTCAGCGCGGCGTGGTCGTCGAGTTCGACGGAGCGGCTCTCCGCGGATGCGGCCGCCTCCGGCAGAAACAAAAACGAAGAATCCCCGACGGTGATCTGGTCGCCAAAGCAAAGAACCCGTTCCGTGATGGGGATGCCGTTTACAAAAGTTCCCGAGGGAGAGTCCAGATCACGGATGGTGAAACATCCCCCATCCTCACTGATGGAGCTGTGTCGCGCGGCCACCGCCGGTTCTTCCAGGCGGATGGTATTGGAAGCGTCGTTTCCAATGGATAGGGGCGCAGCGACGGCAAAGCTACTGTTTTTCCACGGTCCACTGAGTACGCTGAGTCTTGGGGGCACGGTTTAGGGCTCGAATGAATGCTCTGAGGCGCACTGACGGCTGAGGGCCGCTATTCTATCTCGGTGACCTTGAATTATCTACACCTACCAATCCTATCCAACTCGTTAGGGTGGCTATCCGAAAAGTGAGACAGCGGAGACGCTTCAGCGAAGCTGCAACAGATTTCCCCTCCTCCTCCTAAGCCCTTACCCGTATAGCATTTAGCGGCACTGCAAACCATTCTTTCACCCCTTCAGTCCGCCGAGCTCCCCACAGGCGACTCCCTATGTGAGGCGAGAATCACCGTTCGGATAGAGATTCGCGGTGACCTCACCTCGAACAGGAACGAACCAGTAGTTGGCGGAAAAACTATTTTCGCTGCTATGCCCTTTAATCTTCGCGAGATGCACAAAATCGAAAAGCAGTGGGGCGATTTGCCTGCGCATTGGCAAGAGCCTTGCATTCTTCCAATCCAGTTGGGCAGTCCGGAAAACAAACTGAGGTGGACCATGAACTTCACGAAAAAAATTAAGTGGCAACTGATTCTGGCGGCGGTGGGAGTTTCACTCTTTGTGGTGAGCGCGGCTCGCGCACAGGAAATCACCAACAACGATTTTGACACCCCGGCAGCGTCCGTAGGCGCAAATTTTAATTCCCCGGCAGCGGCGGCCGCGAATACCGCGGTGAACAACCCAAAGACTAAAAAAGCGGCGGTTTCAGAGGCTTCAATTCTTCCCGCGAATCAACAAGAGGAAGCCAGCGTGGGCGGATTCCCTCGCACCCTCGGATCTCTAATCGCGCTCGGCGTGCTGCTGATCGCCTGCGGCATGCTCTGGAAGACCGCCGGCCAGCGCCAGAACCACATTCTGAAGACCCACAATTCCCTTTCCATGCGGAAGCACTCACTCCCGAACCGCAGAGCCCAAGCCCTGCACTCGTAGTGCGCGCGCAGTGAGCCTCATTCCGGGGGCACGAAGATCGCCCCGCTCCCGGAATGAGGCGTAAGATTTTCTCCCGCCTCGATTCCCTCCTGTTTCAGATTTCACTGCGATTATTTCTAGAAAGTGAAAAACGGCAGTTCCCTGCCGAGATTTTTCTGGCGGGCCGCGGCGTAGATCTTTTCTGCCACGGCGAGATCCCAGGCGGCGATTCCGTTGGACTTGAAGAGCGTGATTTGCTTTTCATTAACGCGGCCAGGCACTTTGCCGGCGACCAGTTGGTCAAGTTCGCCTACGTTGTCCCATTTCTTGGGTTGCTGCTGGAACGGAATAATCAGGTCGCCCGCTTCCTGCTTGGACTGCTCGATCGAATCCACAAAGATCACGCTTGCCCGGGAAACCGCAGTGTCGTCGAGTTCGCGCTTGTGAGCATGGTTCGCGCCGATGGCATTGATGTGCGCGCCTTCCGCGATGTCCTGGCCGTCCAGGACGGGCTTTGCGGATGTGGTGGCGGTGTTCACGATGTCCGCGCCTCGGACCGCTTCCGCGGCAGACGCGGCCGGATGAACAGCAATGCCCAGCCGCTCGGACATTTCGGTGCAGAATTTTGTGCGTCGCTCCGGGTCGCGGCCATAGACCCGTACGGACTCCAGCTTGCGAGCCGCGGCAACGGCTCCCAGCTGCGTTTTTGCCTGTCCACCGGTGCCGAGGATCGCTGCGGTTCGCGCATTCGCCCGCGCAAGATATTTGGTGGCCACCCCAGAAGCGGCCCCGGTGCGTTGCTGGCCCAGAAAATCGGCTTCGATCATCGCCAGCAGCGCGCCCGTGGAAATTTCATACAGCGGAACCAGAAACCGCAGCACGCCTTTCACATACGTGTACTGCTTCATGGCGATGAATCCGGCGTCCGTATCCATCGCCGCCATATAATGGAAGTAGCCTCCCCCGGCGGGAAGTTCGAACCGCCGGCGCGCGTGAAGGATCACCTTACCATCCGCTTGCTTGCGCGAGATTTCCTCGACCGCATCCATCGCCATCCGCATGGTGAGGATTTGCCGGACTTCCGCTTCGTTGATGTGCAGCGTCATGGAGTGGCTCCGGAAGCCGCAGGCGTTGCTGGAGCCGGATGGAATTCGACGAGCCTCAGCTCTGTTTCGGCGACCGTGCCGTGGTGATGATATTGGTAGCTAAGGATCCCGATGCCAGGAGCAATTTCCATTCCCGTGTCGTCGGGATTTGTCACGTACTGTAATTGAAAGATCTCGGCGGATTTTGCGGCCAATCCCTGGATATCTCCCAGCTTCTTCGTTTCCTGCCCGGCAACCACCCAACAGTAATGGCCGTCATCCCGCCGCACGCTTTCTGCATCGCCGAATTTCATTCCCTGTTTCATCGGCCAGCGAAACAGCAGATTATCTTCGGCCAGCAAATTGTCAAGCGTTGCGGCGCCTTTCTCGAGTTTCGCGTAATCAAAGTCCGGAGGCAGCGGATTCAGGAATACTTCGTGGCGCGCGGTCTCGATCAGCAACCACGGCATCGGGGCGACTTCGCCCGTGGCCCAGTCCAAATCCCGGGGAAACCCGGAAAGGACGGCGATGACGATTTCAGGCTTCTGAATCACTTTCTCTACCGTCATTTTCAAGGTGACGTCCGCGTGCGCATCCTTCTCCGTCTGCTGATCGGTCCAGGTCACGCTGCCCCGGTAGAGCCACCAGGTCCCCGGTGTGAGCGGAAAGAAGAGCTCGAGCTTTGGCGCTTCGCCAGAGTCCAAGAGCCGGGCCTCGCCGGATGCTCTCAGAATCCCAGTATTGAGCAATGTGAGCATCACAAGGGCAAGGGTAAGTGTGGCAATGCCGGAGGCTGACAATACCTTTTGAAGGTGGCGCATGATTATTTCTTAGACGGAGCCGGCTGGGACTTAGCGGGCTGAGGCTTGCCCTTTTCGGTTTTGGATGGCCCGCCGGGTGCTTCATCCTTGACGCGGCGAACCACCGTCTGGATCAGCCGGTAATGGCGCTCCTCCTTCTCTCCCGAAAAGTGGAAGCGGAACTCCGGCTGGCTTTTGTCGTCCTTGGCCACACGGATCGGGAAAGCCCCGCACACATTGTTGTCGATAAACGCAGTCTCATAACGCGATTTGCGCGTATTCCAGGTATAGACCCGCAGCGTTGTGAAATCGCAAGGCTGGCCCTCTGGGCCCCGCGCTCCGGCGGCGAGAAATTGCGGATGCTCGCCTTCGCCATCACCGACGCGATTGAGCTCGAACCACGCTAGCGCACGGATGTTCGCGGACTCTGCGCCTTCACGCACCGGGTCTGGTAGATCAAGCGAGACGAACCGCGCTACGACCCAACCGGCGATCGGAATCGTCTGATCGCCCGGCTGCGTTGTATTCGTGATCGCGGAATTCCGCACCACGCCTTCGCCAGGCGGTCGCGTGGCAATCCCCCTCACAAGGAACCAGTCCTCTTTTTTGGTCTCCGCCGGTTCCCCGGATTCTTTTTCGTCGGAAACCTGTACCCAATCCGCGGTTGCCCGGCCAACAATCTCCACCGGGGCGTTGCGCGAAAACTGGTAGAGCCGCGGCTCACTTCGGCCGGGTTCCACGCGCAAATTGGTTGGAACTTTTGTCCGTCCTCGCCCCTGAATCGGAATTGCCGAAGCCAGCTTGATCAGCTTGGCGCTGCGCTGCCACAGTTCCGGCTCCATCAAGTAGCGCCCATCCACCCAACCGATCACGCCAGACGCCGTGCGCACCTTCACATTCTCGTTGCGTCGTGCCAGCACATCCACATGATCGCCGTAAAGCAACACCCCAACCTGTTCACGCACCTGCGCCACGCTGCTCCAAAGCGTCACGCTCCGCTCGCTGATGTACGCGTCGCTGATCGATTCACGCTTGGGACGAAGGATCCAGGCCAGCAGCGCCACTACGCACAGCAGCGGCACCGCGACCAGTAGCTTGCGTTTCATGTTTCCTCGAAAGTGATCCTGAAGATTGTACCTGAAACCGGGCCGTGTCCGGCGTGACACAAGATACGGAAGAATCGGTACAATCAACTGCGCAAACTCGGTAGTTTGGGACTCGGGGGGCGAAATGAAATTCTTGAATTCGTTTCAGCCGTTGGGCCTGGCCATCTTGCGCCTGGCCCTGGCGCTGATTTTCATTTACCACGGTTATCCAAAGCTGATCCGCGCCGACGCCATGATGCGCGGGTTTTTTATTCAGCACGGATTTCCCGGATATTTTGTCGGCCTTGCGGGAATTCTGGAATGCGTCGGCGGCGCGCTGCTCCTGCTCGGATTATTCACCCGGCCTGCCGCGCTCTTGCTCGCCGCGGAAATGCTCATCGCAATCTGGAAGGTGAAGCTGGTCCACGGGGTTTTCGCCGTGAATGAGTATCAGTTTGAACTGGCGCTGGCCGCGGCCTGCGCCGCGCTAGCTACGCTGGGGGCCGGCAGTTTGTCCGTGGACCATGTAATGTTGGGGGAAACCGGGAGTAAACGGCGAAAAGTTTCGAGAAACGACAGGGACTAATCTTCAGTCGGCCCTTCCCTGCTTTTGTAGCGGCCGCCTTCTTAGGCGGGCGCACTCTCTTGAGTGCGGAAGCAAAGCTTCCGCTTTTACGCATTTAACACAGTCGACCAAAGACGGCGAAGGCCACCCGTACCTCCGTCAAGGCCACCTGAAGGTGGCCGCTACAGTCAGACTTGCGCCGGTGATCCAGGAACAGCCAGTGTCGCCTCGGCAGGCGCCAGCGGCAACGCAATCCAAAGAATCATGTACAGCAGTCCGCCCGTTCCCGCGCACAACACCGCCAGCAGCCATACGATTCGCACCAACGTAGGATCAAGGTCGAAGTAGTCGGCCACCCCGGCGCACACCCCGCCCAGTTTCTTATCCCGGCTCGAACGCATCAGGCGCTTGGCTGGAGCGACGTAGCCGCCCGCAGGTGGCGCGGCCTGGCCGGCCAATTGCGCTCCGCAGTTGTAGCAGAACTTCGACCCTTCAGCGACTTCTTTCTGGCATTTCGGGCAAAGCATGGTTCACCCCCACAGACCAATTTCCACCGCATTCTAATCAAAGATACGAATTGTGTGGAGTAAAAGTTTCACCCAGGCGGCAAGTCTCGACTTTGCAGCGGCCGCGTTCTGCTTGCCCTGACAAAGGAAGGGTGGCGGGCTGACATCTTGACTTTGTAGCGGCCGCCTTCCGAGGCGGGCGCCTGTGAACTCACCCAAAAAGGTCCGCCCCATCCTTTGTAGGGGAGGGGCTTGCCCCTCCCTCTTGGGTTTCTCTTTGTCTGAAATCTAGAAATGCGCGTCAGTATTCGAGAATCTTGGTGACCGCCGCGGTGATGTCGTCCGTTTGCGGCAGGATTGCGTCTTCCAGTTTCGGATGGTACCCGCAGAACGTATCAGTTGCCGCCACGCGCTTCACGGGAGCGTCGAGCTCCTCGAACAATTCCTCGGCGATCCGCGCCGCGATTTCCGCTCCGTAACCCCAGCTCAACATATCTTCGTACGCCACGATCACCCGGTGGGTCTTGCGCACACTCGCCGCGATCGCCTCCCAATCGTAGGGCGAAAGCGAACGCAGGTCTATAATCTCCACCGAAACCCCATTGCGTTCAAGCGCCGCGGCGGCCACTTCGGCACGGTGCACCACCGCGCCGTAGGTGATGATGCTCACCTGCGAACCTTCCTTCACCAGCCGGGCTTTGCCGAATGGAATCGTGTACTCGGGCCCGGGATATTCGGAGCGATTGTACGGCTGCCTGTAGAGATGCTTATGCTCCAGGAACATAACCGGGTCGTCGCACCGGATGGCTGTTCGCAACAAGCCCGCCACGTCCAGCGCCGTGGATGGCATCACCACTCGTAAACCTGGGCAGTGCGTGAAAATCGATTCGCCGCTCTGGCTGTGATAGACAGCCCCGCCGGTCAGATATCCTCCGATGGCCACGCGCAGAACCACCGGGCTTTTGAACTTTCCGTCCGATCGCCACCGCATCACGCATAGTTCATCCCGAATCTGCATCATCGCCGGCCAGATGTAATCGAAGAACTGAATTTCCGCCACCGGCTTCATGCCGCGGGTGGCCATTCCGATCGCCCGCCCCACAATGCTCGCTTCGGCAAGCGGCGTATTGAACACCCGGTCGGCGCCGTACTTGCGCTGCAATCCCGCGGTAGCTTTGAATACCCCGCCCTTCCCTTTCACATCCTTTAGATTGTCTTCTCGGCTGGCGTCGGCTACGTCCTCGCCGAACACGGTGATGCGCTCGTCGCGCGACATTTCGTCCTGCAGGGTGGCCGCCACCATCTCGACCATCGTCTTCGGCCCGCCGTGAAACTTGGGTTCCGTTGCAAACACAGCCGATGTGGGATCGACGTCCGGCGAATAAACATTCGAATAGACCGAAGATGCTTCGGGCGCCGCGGCAGCCAGAGCCTGATCGGCAGCTTCGCGGACTTCCCGATCGACTTCGCCTTCCAGGGCCTCGATCTCTTTCTGGTCCATCAATCCTTCGCGAATCAGGAACAGCGCAAATTTGGAGAGCGGATCCCGCCGCGCCTCCCCTTCGCGTTCTTCAGCCGTCTTGTACAGCTTCTCGTCGTCCGAGAGCGAGTGCGAATAAGGACGCGTGACATGCGCGTGCACCAGCGCCGGGCCCCGGCGCTCGCGAACGTAGCGCATCGCTTCCTTGCACACCGCATAGCTTTCCAGCGGGTCGGTTCCATCGCATTCCGCGACGTGCAGTCCCGGAAAGTTTCGCACCAGTTTCGAAATATTGGCGCCCGCGGTTTGCACTTCCACCGGCACGGAAATCGCGTAGCCGTTATCCTCGATGAGATAGAAAATTGGAAGTTTCTTGGCGCAGGCCGCGTTCAGCGATTCCCAGAATTCCCCTTCACTCGTGGCCCCATCTCCGGACGAGACGTAGACGATCTCTTCAGCATCGTGATCCAGCGATTCGCCAAGTGGCGCTTTCTGCGCCTGACTAAGGGCCTTTGCGTGTTGCCCGAAATACAAGCTGGCCTCGGCGGCGCCCACCGCCTGAACGAATTGCGTTCCCGTGCAGGAAGACTTGCTCACGATATTGAATTTCTGGTGGCCCCAGTGCGAGGGCATCTGCCGCCCGCCGGAGCTTGGGTCATCCTTTGCGCCCACAGCCTGCAGCAGAGTCTCGAGCGGCGTAACACCCAGGGTCAGGCATAGCGCCCGGTCGCGATAGTAGGGATAAATCCAATCCACGCCGGGACGAAGAAGCATTCCGGCCGCGGTCGTGACCGCTTCATGGCCGGCGCTGGAAATTTGAAAATAAATTTTGTTCTGACGTTTCAGCTGGATTTCCCGGTCGTCCAGCCGCCGCGATAGATACATCGTGCGGTAAATTCGTATAAGCGTTTCGCGATCTAACCCCTGATGCCGGGGCGCTTCCAACTTGGCTGCTTTCACGCGTGTCTGTACCGCCATTCAGTCTGCCTCGTATTGGAGTGGGAGTTTTCGCCTACGGAACTTCATTATACCGGAGCGCCAGTTGGCGTGCACACTAGAACCTGCGCACGGTTGTGAAAAACCAAGGTACTAGGAGGTAGCACCTGCTTCTTGTTTACCCTGAGATTCGAAGGGCAGGCAAGCGTTCTTCCCGCCCCTTCCCGCATCACTACAGTCCGAATGGTGGCGCTACCGCCGCGCATCGCGTCGATCCCAACCACCCAAATTCAACTCTTCAAACTCCTTCTCGGTCTCCGCAAAATGGGCATCGCCGGTCTTCAGCACTTTTGGAGCAGCCCCCGCAAACGGCTCTTCGGTGGGGATGCGGTCAACCCATCTCTGCTCGGAAAGCTTTTCATGATTCGAAAAGCCCAGGCGCAGGAGAAGCGTGACGGTTTCGTTGGAAGCCGGAGCCTCGGACCCGTCCTTGCCTTTTGATTTCCCTTTCGCCTTCGGTTTTTCGGATTTTGCGGCTGCGGCTTCCGGCGCGGGGGTGCCATCAGCGGCGCGCTCAAAATTGTAAAGCAGCTTTTTGTCGAGCCGAAACGCCTGCTTCCATGTTTCCAGTTTGTGCCGGGCGAGCTGCGCCTTTTCCTCGTCCTTGCCAAAATCAAATCGCATGTAAATGTGGGCCATGGACTCAGTTTGTGGCGTGCTTGCCCGGGTGTCAAGACGGGGCGGGGTAAGGTATCCGCCGGCCTGAGTTTGAATTCTGGTTAGCCGAGTGTACTATGCAGCTCAGGAGATAATAGTTGAAGCTACTTCAGAAAGCTGTCGTTGTCATAATTCCGATCGTGATGACTGCGTGTGACCCCGGGATTTCAATCCGTCAAATCAGGCCCCTGGGCCAAACTACCGTTGACAGCGATACACCAGATAGTCCGTTAGTTCTTGACGTGAAAACTACGCGTCAACTGATAGGCCAGAGTTGGTATGCTCCGGAGGTTTGGGTCACCAACTCAGGTCGTTCGCCCATTAATATCAAAAACATTGAATTGGCGGCTAGTGGCAGAACCTACTCAGATACATCCCCACAGCCTAATGCAACTTCATTGAAGGTCTTGCCGGGGAGCACACAAACTATTCATGTTTTGTTCCGACTAGATGACTCTGTCTATAAGGTTTTCGAACAGCCAGCACAGGTGCAAGTGCACTACCAGAGTGAGAGAGCCCAAGGGATTGCTCGCGCTTATGTCGTCAGCGGGTCGGGACAAGAGGGGCACTAGCGGCCAATCAAGTTTCCGAAATAATTGGACGTGTGGCGGGGTTATTTAAAGTTTAGGTACACTGCCCGGCGCCGCAGCTGATTTGAGCGGTATGCCGCGAATTAAATTTACGGGCGGTAGCGGGTGGGGTATTCTTGATAATCGGGAAATGAAGCGAATGCGCCACAGTTCCAACGCTCCAGGAAGACGGCTGCGGGCGTGTGTGTGTTTGGTGGCGATATTGCTCCTCTGGGCGCCGGCGTGGGCTTCGGTGCTGCACGCTGCGGGGATGGCATGCTGCGATGGGGCGATGTGCCCATTACATGGCCATGCGCCGAAGAAAAGTTCGAGTGACACCAACTCCGCTAAGGAAGTGCCGATGGCCGGCTGTGATCATCACCGGCAGAAAGCAACGATGGATTGCAGCATGGCTTGTTGCCATCCCAAGGATCCCGTAGTAACCGGAGCGGTTCTTTTTGTGTTGCCAGGTCCAATGGCTCTCTCCTCCTCACTCCTGATAGGTCCTTCGGCGCCGATGCTAATTTCTTCCGCAGCCTCTTTTGTCTTTGATCCGGCTTCTCCCCCTCCGCGAACCCTTCTCCTCTCTCTGTAGAATCTCCCCCGCATTTTTGAGCAACCCCGAGCGCGCACTCGCTTCCGGACGGCATCCGCCGTTTCGGCTTGTATTCTCACGGAGAAGAAAATCATGGTTCGACAGATATGCATTTTTATGGGGCTCCTGCTGTTATGCGCGGGCGCCTTGCTGGCAGGCGCTGTGGCTACGGTGCGTGGGATTGTGCACGACCCGCAACACCGGCCGATTGCCGGCGCGGAAGTGGTGTTAAAGGCCGAGCATTCCGATTTCACCCTGACTGCTCAGACCAGCGCCGAAGGCGAATTTCACTTCGATTCCGTCCCCATCGGCGAATACCGCCTTACGGTGAGCAAAGCCGAGTTCGGCGCCCGCGAAGAAAAATTGACCGTGCTCTCCGGGACCGCGCCGATTTTGCATATCGAATTGAAAGTTGCATCGCAGGCGCAGACGGTGACCGTGACTTCGGAAGCTCCCCCGGCGCAAACCGAATCGGTTACTCCGGCAACGCTAATTTCGCGCGACACCATTTCCGAGACCCCCGGCGCGTCCAGGATCACCAGCGTGGCGATGATTACGGACTATGTCCCGGGCTCCTACGTGGTCCACGACCAACTGCACGTTCGCGGCGGTCACCAGACAAGCTGGCTGATTGACGGCGTGGCGATTCCAAACACGAATATCGCCAGCAATCTCGGGCCGCAGATCAATCCTCAGGATATTGAGGTCCTGGAAATCCAGCGTGGCAGTTATTCAGCCGATTACGGCGACCGGACCTACGGTGTCTTCAACGTGGCACCACGCACCGGCTTTGAGCGCAACAACCAGGGTGAACTCACGCTGACCGCCGGGAATTTCTACCAGACGGACGCGCAACTCAACTTTGGCAGCCACACCAACCGCTTCGCTTACTACGCCAGCTTGAATGGAAACCGCACGAATCTCGGATTGCAAACGCCGACCAGCGCCGTGATCCACGATCAGGCAAATGGATTCGGCGGATTCGCGTCTCTCACCTACAACGCGGACTCGGCGAACCAGTTTCGCCTGGTCACCCAGTTGCGCCGCGACTACTACCAGGTGCCGTTTGATCCCGCTGATCCGGAGCTCGACCCGCCGGGGACATTCCTGAAGGATTACAACCTCGAAAAAGATGCGTTTGTCCTCTTTTCGTGGGTGCACAGCTTCACTCCCGGCCTGGTCCTGACCGTTTCGCCTTACTACCACTACAACAGTTCCAACTATGGCGGCAGCCCGAATGATTTTCCCAGTGCGACGACCCAGAATCTTGCTTCGCACTATGGCGGCGGCCAGGCGGTGCTTTCCTGGATCGCCAAGCGCAACAGCTTGCGCGCCGGAATCACCGGTTTCGGCCAGCAAGCCGACGACTCCTTCCGCCTGGTTTACACAGATGGCAGCCAGGCCAATCTGATTACCGATGCATCGGTGCTCGGCGGCGGCCTGGCCACGATTTTTGCCGAGGATCAGTTGAAAGCGACTTCGTGGCTGACGTTGAACGCCGGTGTGCGGGTAACCCATTTCTCTGGCGCGGTCGTTGAAAACTCAACTGATCCGCGCGTCGGGGCGTCATTGCGCATTCCGAAAATCAATTGGGTTTTTCGCGCCTTCTATGGCCATTTTTACCAACCCCCGCCGCTGCTCACGATTTCCGGGCCTGCGTTGGTGGACATTCAGAATTCCCAACAGTTGGACTTCGTCCCGCTGCACGGGGAACGCGACGAAGAGCACCAGTTCGGCGTCACCATTCCCTTCCGCGGCTGGACCATCGACGCAGACACCTTCCTGACCCGCGCAAGGAATTTCTTTGACCACAGCAATCTCAACAACTCGAACGTCTTTTTTCCCGTGACCATTGCCGCCGCGCGCATCAATGCGTGGGAACTCACTCTGCGCTCCCCGAACTTCTACAAGCGCGCGCAGCTCTACTTGACCTATTCGAATCAGTTGGCGCTCGCCGCAGGCTGCGTAACCGGTGGCTTGATCGAAGCCTGCCCGGTTCCCGCCCCAGGGTTCGATCTTCTGGAACACGATCAACGCAACACTCTTCATCTCGGCGGGAACATCAACCTTCCATGGCGTTCCTTTGCTTCGACCGATGTCTCGTACGCTTCCGGGTTCACCAATGGAAACGAAAACCTTCCCGGAACGCACCTGCAGCCCCATACGACCTTTGACCTGACCATTGGCAAAGAGTTTGGGGAACGCGTATCGCTGTCCGTGACGGGATTGAACGTAGCCAACCGGCGCGTGCTCCTGGACAACAGCCTGACGTTTGGCGGGACCCACTACCTCAATCCGCGCGAAATCTTCGTCCAGTTGCGCTATCGTTTTCACTACTGAGGAGAAAATGAGAAAAATTCTGGCGATTGTCACGCTGCTTTCCGCGGGGCTGGTTGCGGGATGCCACTCCGCGCCAGAGAAACATTACCCCGTCCGGGGAGAAGTGATTTCAACGGACTCGTCAAACAAGTTAATCACCGTAAAACACGGAGATATCCCGGGTCTCATGCCGGCGATGACCATGGCTTATCAGGTGGCAGAACCAAAGCAGTTGGAAACTTTGAAGCCCGGGGACAACATCACGGCCGACCTGGTCGTCTCTGAAAACAATGCCCGCCTGGAAAAAATCGCTGTGGTAAGCAAGGGTGACGCCAAATAAACTTCAGGATCCCCGGAGCGCAATGAAACTCTTTCAGGAAACTGAAAACTTATCTCGCTTCACCCGCTTTGGCGTGATCAACTGCTTCCTGGTGCGAGAGGCGGACGGCTTTACTCTTGTCGACGCGGGCCTGCGGGGATCCGCCGGCAATATTCTGAACGCCGCGTCACGCTTGGGTGCTCCGATCCGCAGAATTGTTCTGACCCACGCGCACATCGATCACATCGGCTCCCTCGACCCTCTGATGGCCGCTCTGCCCGCCTGCGAACTCGCCATCGGCAATCGTGAATCCCGCTTGCTTGCAAAAGATCTGAGCCTCGATCCGGGTGAGCATGGCAAATCCCTGCTTGGTTTCACCGGCGCAAAGTCGCGGCCCAACCGCCTGCTCCTCGATGGCGACCGCATCGGCTCTCTTCTAGCGATAGCGTCGCCCGGTCATACCCCGGGACACATCGCGTTTCTGGATGTTCGAGACAACGCCTTGATCGCCGGGGACGCCTTCACCACGCAAACCGGGATCGTCGTCGCCGGCGTCTTCAAACCGTTGTTTCCCTTCCCCGCCCTGTTTTCATGGAACGCCGTGCTCGCCGCAAAAAGCGCCGCAAAGTTGCGCGAGCTAAATCCAAGCCTTCTCGCCGTTGGACATGGCCCGTCGATTCCATCGCCGGCGCGGCAAATGGATGTGGCCCTGGAAGAGGCATTTCGCCAGCATCCCGAAGCGCGATAAAACACCCGGTAGAAGAAGTTGCGCGAAATTCAGGACGCAGGATAGACTGAGTCACAATTTCACGGCGATGGAGTTCGCCATAACCGCCCCGGCCGTATCCGCCAGGGCTGATGACTCCTGGCTGCCACGCGGCACCAGGAGTTTTTTCTTCTGTGCGGCAACAGCGGCCGGATCGGAGACTGACACATTGCGCTTATTTCTGATTGGGGCCTTTGGAGCGGTTGGCACCCTGGCAAGGTACGGTCTGCAGGGACTCGTGCAGATCAAGATGGGCAGCACGTTTCCCTACGGCACGCTTCTCATCAACCTGACCGGCTGTTTTTTCCTCGGTTTAATCGGGCAGCTTCTGCTGAACCGCGTGATTGTGCCGCCGGAATGGCGCATGGCTATCGCCGTGGGATTTTTCGGCGGCTACACCACGTTCTCGAGTTTTGGCTGGGAAACCGCGAAGATGCTGGAGGCTGGCGAGTGGCTGTGGGCATCAACCTACGTAGCCGCCAGCGTGGCGTTCGGTTTGCTTCTCTCGGTTGCGGGAATTCGCCTGGCGAACCGCTTTTAAGGAAACGCCCGCGTAGCGGCCACCTTCAGGTGGCCAGGAATAGAGGTTTATGACGCACCAGAAATTTGAGGGCGAGCGCACCCTGATGCGCATCCACATCGGCGAATCCGATAAGTGGCACGGCAAACCGTTGCACGAAGCGATTGTCGAATTGCTCCGGAAGGACGGCTTTTCTGGCGTCACCGTGCTGCGTGGCGTAGCGGGTTACGGCTCCTCCAGCGTCTATCACACGGACAAGCTTCTGCGTCTATCCCAGGATTTGCCGATTGTTCTCGAAGTGATCGAAACGCAGGAGCGGATTGACCAGATGCTCCCCCGGCTGGATGAAATGGTGGACGGTGGTTTGATCACCCTGGAAAAAGTGCGGGTCATTCTTTACCGGCCCGCGAAGCGATAGGCGGCGAAGTGCCCGACGCAATCTCCGAAAACAATTCATCGCAGAATTCTTCCTCCGGATGGCTCAACCGCACCGTGCTCGGCGTGGGCGTCACCAGCCTCTTCAGCGATTGGAGCCACGAAATCGCCACCGCGGTTTTGCCCGCCTTCCTTGCAACGATCGGCGCGGGGCCTGCCTGGCTAGGCGCAATCGAAGGAATTGCCGACGGCCTTTCCAGTTTCTCGAAACTCGCCTCCGGTCACTACACGGACCGCCTCAAGAAACGCAAACCCCTGGCCGTCTTTGGCTATGCGTTCACGGCTCTCGCCACGGCGTCCTTTGCCTTTGCGACCCACGCGTACCACGTCTTGTTCGCCCGCGCGGCCGCATGGCTCGGCCGCGGCGTGCGCTCCCCAGCCAAGAAAGCGCTGCTCGCCGCTGATGTCGCGCCAGGCGCCTATGGCCGCGCGTTCGGCCTGGAACGCCTCATGGATACCGTCGGCGCCATCACCGGGCCGCTCACAGCCCTGTGGCTCCTCCGCATCACAAACCACAACTATCGCGCGGTATTCTTGTGGACACTGTTACCTGGCATGATCGCCGTGCTCAGCTTCTGGCTCCTCGTGCGCGAACGGGCCTTTGAAGCTCGGAAGAAAGTGACCTTCCTCGCCGGCCTCCGCACCCTGCCGCGAAATTTCCGCGAATTTCTTTTCGGCGTAGGCGTCTTCGGCTCAGGCGATTTTTCCCACACCCTTTTGATTTTGTACGCCTCGCGCATGCTTACCCCGGCCCATGGCGCGGCGAAGGCCGCCAGCCTGGCCATTGGTCTCTACACCCTGCACAATGTTTTCTACGCCGGATCGGCCTACGTCAGCGGCTGGATCAGCGACCACGTCCCACACCGCAAAGCAATTCTGGCTGGCGGCTACGCTCTGGCCGGCGTGACGGCAATTTTTCTTACCGCAACACCCGCTTCTATCTGGCTGCTGGGCGGATTGTTTGTTCTGGCGGGAATTTACATAGGCACCGAAGAAGCGCTCGAAGATTCCCTGGCCGCGGAACTGATTCCGCGCGAGCAGCATGGAATGGCCTTCGGCACGCTCGCTGCCGTGAACGCCGTGGGAGATTTCCTGTCCAGCTTGCTGGTCGGGTTTCTTTGGTCCGCGGTCTCGGCAAAAGCCGCCTTTTCGTTTTCGGCGGTCTTATTCTTCTTCGGGGCCTTCCTGATTCTTCGGCTGCGAAAGTAGTTCCCCACGCAACGATTCCGGTTCCGCCGCCGCTTCCCGCTTCGAAGCTTGCATCCGGCGATGCACTTCCGCCAGCAGATATTTGCGCAGATTCTCCGGAACGATGCCCGGTGCCGCCAGTTCCCGTAAATCCACCACCGTCAGTTGCGGCAAATAACTCAACACAATCGAGAGCGGTGTCGACGAGTTGCGCACCAGCGCCAGCCGCACATTGTAATGCTGAGACCACTTGCGGTGATTGGCGACCGTCAGAACCACCACTTGCGGCAACTTGTCATGCCACAAAACCTTCAATACCTGCGCTTCCGTCAGCCGCGGATTGTCCAGCGCAATCTCCAGAACTTGCGCGTTTCCCGTCGCGATCAACGCTCCGGCAACCCGAGCGGGCCCGCGCCGGGCTAGGGTGATTCTCTGCCCCAACGGCATTTGCGGCAGCCGTGCCACGATGTATTCCTCGGCGTGCCGCTTCAATTCGGCGGAAACCGCTGGCGACAGCGAAAATTGCACCAGATCCATCAGGTACAGATCGCGCAACAGCCTCAATCCCACTAGCCGCGGCGAGTTGGTGTGAAAAACCAGCGCCCGCTTTACCGCGTAACTCTTCAGAAAGTTTTTCCGGCCAGCGATATTTTCAAGTATCTCCGATGGAAGATCTTTTCTCGAAAGCAGCAATCCAAGCAACGCCTCATCGAGTGCCGGATTATCAAGCAACGCGCCAAGAACCTCCGCCGACGGGTGATAAAGCAGAGACTTCAACTCATCTCCCGTCGCGAGGCGGGCGCGTTCGCGTTGTTGTTCCAGAAGGGTCAAGTCCGCTCCCTCAGGCAGGCGGCAACAGCTGAATCGCCAGGTGCGCGGCAGCTTCCGCTGGGCTGAACTGCAGCGCGCTGAACTCCGCTCCCGGCGCGGCTTTCCGTAGGAAATACTCCAGCCGCCCGTCGAACCATGCGGACCGGCCCAGCATGCCTCCCGTCTTCGCCAGCAGGAACTTTTGCGATTGTAACTGAAGGCGCTCCATCAGGTCGTTGACAAGTTCTGCGAGCGCAGCGGCGCAATCCTCCAACAGTGCTCGGGCCTTAGCGTCGCCCGTTTCAGCCGCCTGAATCACCATCGGAAACAGCCGTGGAAACACTTCGTCAGGAGCGGCGTACACTCGAGATTGCAGATCCGCCCAGGTGCTTGCACCGATTTCAGAAAGTATTTTTTTGCCCATGGAGGTATCGGAACCGGATCGCTCAAACTGTCGCAGCGCTTCAAGCACGGCTCGTTGGCCAACATGATAGGCGCTCCCCTCGTCGCCAAGCAGGTAGCCGTGTCCCCCGACGCGCGCCGTGTGCCCCAGCCCATCGCGGCCGACAGCGGCGGATCCTGTGCCTGCTATCAACACAATCGCGGCGCCATCCCCGATCGCCTCGAGCGTCAAATCCATGTCCGTGCATACGCGCACCAGCTTGCCGGGAAATTCTTCTTCCAGCAGCATCCTCATTTTTCGTCCGGACTCCGGATACCCGGTTCCCGCAAGTCCCGCGCAAATGGACGCAACCTCGTTGTTGGAAATCTTCGCGGAAGAAATTGCCAGTCGCGCCGCTTCACACACGGCTGCCAGCGCGCCGCCGAACCCCACACGCATCGGGTTGGATGGCCCGCCCCGGCTTGTGGCCGCCACCCGCCGCGATTCATCCATCAACACGCACTCCGTCTTCGTTCCGCCCCCATCAAGCCCCAAAACATAGCGCATGCAAAAAGCATACGCGAGCGCAGCGTTTTTTGGCGTGGCGAAGGCAACTCCGGTGCCGAAAACGTTTCTCCGCCAGGCCCGCCACCGATTGCTTTCTTGACGCACCGCGAAGCAGCCACTATTCTCGTCACACTTCGCCGGGCCGCGCGGGCGGGCAGCGAAGTCCGAACCCATGCACATTCATCCGCTGGACCTGGGAATCGTCATTGTTTACCTCTTGGCCGTGACGTCGCTCGGCGTTTATTTCCGCGGCAAGCAACGCGACGTCCGCGACTATTTCCTCGGCGGCCGCACCGCTCCCTGGTGGGCCCTCGCCTTTTCGATCGTCGCTACGGAAACCTCCACGCTTACGATCATTGGCACCCCCGCCCTGGCCTACGCCGGCAATATGACTTTTCTCCAATGGGTGTTCGGTTACCTTGTCGGCCGCTTCCTGATCAGCCTGATCTTTCTCCCGGGATATTTTCGCGGCGAATATCTGACGGCTTATGCGGTCATTGAAAAGCGTTTCGGACAGCGCATGCGTTCCGTCGCGGCCGTGACCTTTTTGACCACCCGCACTCTCGCCGAAGGTGTCCGCGTAGCGGCGATCGCCTTGGTGGTCAGCGTGGCTCTGGGAACATCGGAGCGCCTCGCAGTCTTTATCGTAATCGCGCTCACGGTGCTCTATACGTTTGAAGGCGGCATGAAAGCAGTGATTTGGACCGACGTCGCGCAGTTCCTGCTCTATCTCCTCGGCAGCGTCCTGACGTTCGGTATTTTGCTCCATCGCATTCCCGGCGGTTGGAATGAAGTCGCCCAGGCGGCTGCCGCGAACGGCAACAAACTTCAGTTTCTGGACTTCAGCTGGAATCTGGCCGCCGCTTACACCTTTTGGTCCGGAGTGATCGGCGGAGCATTCTTCACCCTGGCCAGCCACGGAACCGATCAAACCATCGTGCAGCGATTGCTGGCCGCCAGGAACCAACGCGATAGCCGGCGTGCGTTGCTGGCCAGCGGCTTCATCGTCCTGTTCCAATTCACGCTTTTTCTGCTGGTGGGAGTTCTGCTTTTCGTCTTTGCCCAGCATTCTCCGCTGCTCGGCCCCGGCGATCGCCCGGACAGCATCCTGCCCCATTTCTTGATCCGAGAGATGCCCACAGGCCTCGTCGGATTGCTCCTCGCTTCGATTCTGGCCATCGCGATGTCGAACGCCAGCGGTTCGCTGAACTCCCTGGCCGCATCCAGCGTCGTGGATTTTGCCGCCTTAAGCGGGAAAAGCGCGGACCCGGCCGCGTTCCTCAAATTGTCCCGCCGCATGACCTTGGTCTGGGGAAGCGTCCTGATTTTATTTGGATTGCTTCCGTGGGGCCACCTTCTGGAAGCCGGCTTACGCGTCGCGTCTCTTCCCTTCGGCAGCCTCCTGGGACTTTTTCTCTTGGGCACCTTTGATTCCCGCGCGAATTCCACGGGCTCGCTGGTGGGCATGTTCGGCGGGCTCGCCAGCGTCCTGCTCGTCTTCGGCTACACAACGATTGCCTTCACCTGGTACGTCCTGATCGGCTCGTGCATCACATTTGTATTGGGCGCCGCCGTCAGCCGGTTATTCGCGCAACCCGCCGCGACTTCCTGACGATTGCCGCCCCGGGTTGGGCTACACTCTTTTGCCAAGCGCGTATTCGGAGGGTTATGAGCGAAAAGCGGCTGGAGCTTGTCCGCGGCCTGGGTGCCTGGGCTTCCATGGCCATCGTGATCGGCACCATGATCGGCACCGGCATTTTCCTGAAGCCATCCGAGATGGCCCGCGAAGGCCGCAGCGTCTCTATCGTGTTTGCCGCATGGATCGTCGGCGCGATCCTTTCGATTTTCGGGGCCCTATCCTTCGCGGAACTTGGCGCCGCAATGCCCGAAGCCGGTGGAGAGTACGCGTATCTGCGCCGCGGCCTTGGCCCCCGGTGGGGATTTCTCTTCGGCTGGATGCACTCGATCGTGGGCCGTCCCTCTTCCCAATCTTCCATTGCCGCCGGCATGATGCGCTTCATGGGATTTTTCATCCCGGCCCTGGCCGCGCCGATTTTCACCTGGCACATCGCGATTCCTGGATTAACCGGATGGCTCAAGCCCTACGATTTTGTTTTTACCTGGGCGCAGCCCCTCGGCGTGTTCTGGCTCGTGCTCATGACCGCCGTGAATTATCTGGGCGTACGCCTGGGCGGCGGTGTGCAGGTTTTTCTTACCGCAATCAAATTATTCAGTGTGCTCATGGTGATTGGCGTGGCGTTCGCTCTTCCCGTGCCGGGCGCGCATGTTCCTGGCCCAATGTGGCCGGCTGCGGAGAGCGCCGGGCTCCTTGGAGCATTCCTGGCCGCACTCGCCGCGGCTCTTTGGGCTTATGACGGCTGGGAGGATCTGAATCTCGTTGGATCAGAAGTGCAAAATCCCCAGCGGAATTTTCCAAGGGCGTTGGTGGGCGGCGTATCGGTGGTGGCGACTGTTTATTTGTTGTTCAGCGCGGCTTGCCTGAAGGTGTTGCCCTTTGAAAGCGTAGCAAATTCCGCGCACGTGGCTTCTGACGTGGTGGAACGAGTGGTCGGCCACGGAGCCGCAGCCTGGGTGACGCTCGCGATGGTAATCTCCGCGCTCGGCTCGATGAACTCCTCGGTCTTAAGCGGGGCCCGCGTGCCTTATGCGATGGCCCGCGACGGCATCTTTTTCAAGATTGCCGATGGCATTCACCCCAAGTACCGCACACCAGGACGCGCCCTGATTTTTCAATGTGTGCTGGCAAGCCTGATGGCTCTCACAGGAACATTCGAAGAACTGACCAACTTATTTATTTTTGCCGGCTGGATTTTCTACGGCCTGGCGGTCGTAGCTCTATTCCGCCTGCGCCGCACGGAGCCGGATATGCCGCGCCCCTATCGCTGCTGGGGCTATCCCTGGGTCCCGGGATTATTTGTACTCGGGGCGCTGGCGCTGACAACCAATATCTGGCTGCAGCGGCCCGGCCGATCCTCAATTGGCTTATTGCTGATGGCCGCAGGCTTGCCGTTCTATCGGTATTGGGTAAACGCTACTCAAAAGCCGGAGCCAGCCCAAGGCTAAATCCCAGAACTCCACGCGTAGCGGCCACTTTCAAGTGGCCCAGCATTTGTAGCGGCCGCCTTCTTAGGCGGGCGCATTTCCTCTCGCCCTAAAAAAGTCCCAATCTAAAACGTAGGCGTACCCGCCGTCGCGGCCCGGTTACGAATCGCAGGAACAGAGATCATGCCAAGCATCGCTTTTACAGGCACTTCGATTTCAGGATGCAGCGCCTTGGCCATCGACTCAATCCCGGTAACTAGCCGGCCCGCAGGACGCGAGACATGCCCGTTCGCGTCAAGCGCGAACACTCGTCCCTCTCGAACCGCGGAAATCGTGTACCACTCCTCGGGAAAGGACAACGAGAGATATTCATCCCGCGCTTGCTCGGCCACGTATCCACACGGCGCGATAAAAATTACTTCCGGATCCGCCTCCACAATCTCCTGCAGACTGACCCGGTGCGATGGCGTCCTTATCTTGCCCAACACATCGATGCCCCCGGCGTGTTCCACCATCTCCGGAACCCAGTGCCCGCCGACATAAAACGGCTGCAGCCATTCGAGCACCGCGACTCTGGGCTTTTCCGCATGCGCGGAGAGCTGTTCCTTCAGGCGGCCAAGCCGCTCGCCGATGTGGGTCACCAGTTGCTGCGCCCGCTCCCGCCGGTCCGTGGCTTCCCCAATCCACAAAATATCGCGCCACACGTCTCCAAGATCGTGCGGATCCAAACTGATAATTTCCGGTTGCTTGGAAATAGTCGCCAGCGCTGCACCCAATTCTTCCGGAGTAGCCGCACAGACGTGGCACAGGTCTTGCGTGAAAATTAAGTCGGGGGCGAGTTCCTCCAGCCGATCCCGATTCACCGCGTAGATGGATTCACCGCGCTCCACATGCTCGCGCACCAGGCGATCCGTCTCGGCAGGTGTGGCATCTTTCGGCAACCGCGAAGAAACGACCGCGGTTTTCGTTTTCGCGCGCAGCGGAAAATCACACTCGTGGCTGACGCCCACAATTTCTTCATCCAGCCCCAGAGCGAACAATATCTCCGTGGCCGACGGCAGTAGAGAAACGATACGCATAAGCTGACTTTAGCATAGTTCAATGCGGCAGGCTCTCAGGAGGGAAATGGCGTCCCGACGGGGTCGCCACAGGTGTCACACCAGCGCCGCACTCAAAAATCAGGAAACAGCGAGTAGGAACTCATTTGTAGAGAAAATACCGGCGGCGGACGGCGTCATAGGCGGCCAGGTCTTTTGCCCAACTGGCGATGATTTCGCCGGCCGGAGTACCGGCCTGAAGTTGCTGGATGGTCGAATCATTGCCGACGAGGAAAAGAACTTTGCTGACGTCGAACTGTGAAGAGTACTTTTTGTGTAGTTCGGCGGCGATTTCGAGCCCGATGCGCATGGAACGCAATGTGAACCGGTCGGTCACCCGGAGCCCGACCCCGCCGCAGCGCTGGCCCGCATACAACCCGCTCACCGGAATGAACGGCTGGTTCGCAAAATGAACGCCGGGAAGCCCCTTGGCATTGAGTGCCGCAGCCATCTCTTCCCCATTGATCCAGGGCGCCCCAAACTCTTCAAACGGGGCCTCGGTGCCCCGGCCCACGGAGACCCCGGCGTTCTGGAGAATCTCCAGCCCGGGATACAGCAACGATCCTTTCAGCGTCCGCAAGTTGGGTGACGGCGGAATCCACTTCAATCCAGTGCTCTCAAAGAAATAATTGCGATGCCAGTTTCTCATCGGAATCACATGCAGTTCTGCCTTGATGTGATTTTCCGTGTTCAAGAACTGCGCCAGCTCGCCGATCGTGAGCCCGTAACGCACTGGCAGCGGATAATAGGCGACAAAAGCAGTTTTGTCGGCGTCGAGCATGGGACCTTCGATAATGTCGCCATTCAATGGATTCGGCCGGTCGAGCACAAAGAACGCGATGTTGCGCTTGGCCGCTTCTTCCATGCAATACGCCATCGTGCTTGTGTACGTGTAGAAACGCACCCCGGCATCCTGGACGTCGAAAACCAGCGCGTCGATGCCCTTCAACATTTCGTCGGTCGGCCGAAGCTGGTCCCCATACAGACTGAAGATCGGCAGTCCCGTCGACGCATCCTTTGACGTCGCAACCTTTTCATCCGAATGTCCCGCGATTCCGTGCTCCGGGCTGAAGAGCGCCACAACCTGCACTCCGGGCGCGTGCGCGAGCACGTTGATCGTCGTGCGTTCCTGATAGTCCAGCCCGGTGTGATTGGTGATCAGTCCAACATGCTTCCCGCGCAGCGGCGCAAATTTCTCCGCTTCCAGCACGTCCAGGCCTGTCTGCACCCGGCCGGCGTGCCCTCTGCTTTTTGCTGCCTTGGCCCGAGTCTGCCCCGCAATCAAAGAACCGGATCCGAGAATGAGGACGGAGAGGAAAGCGGAAATCACGATGCGGGCCGCGTATGAACTTAAACAGACTCGGGAGCGATGTTTCATATCCCCCAATGATATTCTGGAACCCAACTTCCGCACCTTCATTGTGAGCGGGTAGTGCGCGTGCTATATACAGTCAAGGCATGGGGCACGGCAGGGATTTCTCCAATATGAGCAGGCGAACCGCCCGGTTGATGCTGTTGCCTCTGGTCCTTCTATTCCTTATGACACCGAAAGTTCGCAGCCAATCACGCACTGGAAAGTCTCCGAAAAAGGCACCCTCGAAGTCCGAGCCAAAGCAGAACGCTTCTCAAGTCGCTCCGAATTCAAAGTCCTCAACCGCAGAAGACAGCAAGTGGGTGGAATCGACGCTCAAAGAGATGAGCATCGAGGAAAAAGTTGGGCAGCTTCTCTTTACCACCTATCACGGCAGCCTTACCGCCACGGACGCGGCAGCCTACACGCAGCTGATGCATGACGTCCAGGATTTGCACGTCGGCGGCTTTATCAATGTCACCCAGGGCTCCCCTCTCGGATTCCTGAAAAGCCAGGCCTATCCGTCAGCCGTGCTGAACAATCAGTTGCAGGCAAAATCCAAGCTGCCGCTGCTGATCGGTGCCGACTTCGAACGCGGCACCGCCATGCGCCTCGACGAAGGAACCTCCTTCCCCACTGCAATGGCACTGGCCGCTGCTGGCAATCCGAAAGATGCCTACACCATGGGGAAAGTCACCACTCTCGAAGCGCGCGCCGCCGGAATCCACTGGATTTACGCGCCAGACGCGGACGTGAACAGCAATCCGGGCAATCCGATCATCAACACGCGCTCCTTTGGCGAAAACCCGGAAAAGGTCTCCGAATTTATCACCGAGTTCATCCGCGGCGTCCAGGAAAACGGCGGCCTCGCCACCGCGAAACATTTTCCAGGCCACGGCGACACCACCGCGGACTCCCATATCGATCTCCCCGTAGTCACCGCGGATCGCGCTCGGCTCGATAAGCTCGAACTGGTCCCATTCCGCGCAGCAATTGCCGCCGGCGTGGGCAGCATCATGACCGGCCATCTAAACGTTCCGGCGTTGGAACCCGATCCGAACGCCCCGGCAACTCTCTCATCCCGCGTGCTGACCGATTTGCTGCGCAACCAGCTCGGCTTTCAGGGGTTGGTGGTCACCGACGCCATGGATATGGGCGGGATCACCGTGCGCTATGCCCCGGGCGACGCCGCGGTGCGTGCGTTTCTTGCGGGAGCGGATGCGCTACTGATGCCGCCAGTACCCGACGCAGCCTTTGAAGCACTCCTCGCCGCGGCGCAGTCCGGTCAGATTTCGCAGCAGCGTCTGGATGCCTCCGTGCGCCGAATTCTGCAGGCGAAAACCCGGCTTGGATTGCACCAGAACCGCTTGGTCGACGTCGCCGCGTTGAACGAGAACTTTGGCCGGGTAGCCTGGCAGGTGGAGTCGCAAGCAATTTCCGACCGCGGAATCACGCTGCTGCGCGACACCCCGCGTCGCCTGCCCCTCGATGGCACGAAGCCCGCGCGAGCGCTGCTAGTCTGCTTATACGCCGATCCCGAACCATATCCCGGCGAAGATCTGGAGCGCGAACTGCGCAAACGCTTTGACTCCGTCGTGACCCTCCGCGCCGACACAAAATTTGCCAAAGCGGAAAATCTCAAACTTCCTGCGCCGGATTCCTACGACGTTGCAATCCTGGCGCTCTTCGTCCGCGTCAGCGATCGCAAGGGCGACGTCGACGTTCCCGCCGACCAGTTTCCTTTGATTCAGCAAGTTTACAAAGCCAGCAAACCGGTCATTTCGGTTGGGCTTGGAAGTCCTTACCTGATCGAACGATTCCCGCAGGCTGAAACGTGGCTTTCCGTCTTCGGAATCGCGGATGTCGCCCAGATTTCCGTCGCCCGGGCCATGTTTGGGGAGATTCCGATCCGCGGCCGGTTGCCGGTAACGATTCCCGGCGTCGACCTCAAAGCCGGCTACGGCATGCAAGTGCCGGCGAGTCCGATGACACTGCTACCAATGGATGTTCGCGGCGAAGCTCTCCTGAAGCCGGCGTTCGACGTGATTGAAAAAGCCGTCGCCGATCGAGCCTTTCCAGGCGCCACGCTGGCCGTCGGTTTTCGCGGCAAGCTCAGCGTGCATTCCTTCGGCAAACAGAAATACGATGCCAAATCTCCCATCGTCGCTTCGGATACGATGTACGACATTGCGTCCCTCACCAAAGTGGTGGTCACAACCACCCTTGTCGAAAAACTAGTCGAGGGCGACTTCCCTTCTCCTCTGAATCTGGACTCTCCCATCGAGCGATATTTGCCCGAATGGACCACAGGGCCGCAGCCGGAGTGGCGGCACAAGGTAACCGTCCGCCATTTAATGACCCACACTTCGGGCTTGCCGCCTTTCAAGGAATACTGGCGGACCTCCACCAGCAAGCAGGAAACGCTCCGCAGAATTTTCGCCGAGCCGCTGGAATACGACCCGGGAACAAAAGTGGTCTATTCCGACCTGGGAATTATCTTGATGGCGGAAATCATTCAACGCCAGACTGGCAAGCCTCTCGACGTCCTTGCCAACGAAAACATTTTTGCTCCGCTCGGAATGAAGCGTTCGATGTACAACCCGCCGAAAACCATTTGGCCGGAAATCGCACCCACGGAGTTCGACAGCCAATTGCGCCACCGAATGCTGCAGGGAGAAGTCCACGACGAAAACGCCTTCGCCATCGGCGGCGTCTCCGGACATGCAGGCGTTTTCAGTACCGCCCCGGACCTGGCCGTCTTCTGCCAGATGCTCCTGAATGGCGGCGTGTACGCGCACCAGAGGATCTTAAAACGCGCAACCCTCGCCGACTTCACCAGGCCGCAACCCCTCGCGCAAAACACCCGCACTCTCGGCTGGGTGGTTCCAACCGAAGGCGGCTCCAGCGGCCACTATTTCTCTCCGCACAGCTACGGCCACACCGGTTTCACCGGCACCACAATCTGGATCGACCCCGATCGCCAGCTCTTCGTCGTCCTGCTGACGAATCGCGTCCATCCCACCCGCGAAAACCACAAAATCGCCGAAGTCCGCCCCGCAGTCCACGACGCCGTAATGAAAGCCCTCGGACTTGCCGTCGAGGCTGCCCCCGCAAAGTAACCCTGCATTATGTTTTTGTTGGGGCGGCTTTATGCTGCCTTCTTCTCTTTATGTAGCAACCGGCTTCCGAGGTCCGTTTTTTGGACCCCGAACGCTTCTACGGGGCGGGCGCCTTTTGTGGCCCTTGGTCGTCACAATCCCGCTGAAAATCCAATTGAACACGACAAAAATCGAAAGGCAACCCGAGCCCCTGCTAGGCAAGATCACTCTCCGCCTGCCGCAGGTCCTCCAACTTCCCAAGATCCCGCCAATAAAATTCATCCGCCCGAAATGCCAGGATCTTTTCCCCCTGGCCGGCCAGCCGCAAATACGTCGCGATAATCGAGAAAACTCCTTCCTCGGTCATCTGACCCAGCAGTCGCGGCGATATCATGTGCAGGCCCGAAAAGGCCAATGGCTGCAGGTTTGCCGAAGAACGCACCACTTCCGGCTCCTGGTCGCGTCCAATCCTCCTGCCGCACAGCTCTCCTTGTTCGTCGAATAGCAGGTGGCGCGAAGATTCCCGGTCCTGCACGGCAAGTGTTGTCAGCGCGCGATTCTCCTCGTGAAAATTTCGCATCCGCTGCAAATCAATCGTGCTGACGACGTCCACGTTGTGCAGCAGGAACGGTTCATCCATCCGGCTCGCATCCTGCAAAAAGAACCAGCTCGCTTTCTTCAACCCGCCGCCCGTATCCAACAACAGTGCCTCACGTGAAATTTCCACCTTCAACCCAAAATCGTTTTTGCTTTTCAGGTATTGGATCACCAGGTCGGCAAAGTGGTGCACGTTGATGATCACTTCACGGACCCCGAAAGACGCAAGCCGCGTCAGCGTGATCTCCAGCAGCGTGCGCCCGCCAAGCTCCACCAGTGCCTTGGGCCGGTCATTCGTCAGCGGCCGCAGGCGCGTGCCCAGCCCGGCGGCCAGAACCATGGCCCTCATCGCCCCATTTTCTCCAACTCCAGATGCTTTACCACGACTTCGACACCCGGCTGGCCGCGTAGCCGTTTCGCCAGATGTTCCGCAAGAAAGACCGAGCGGTGCTGCCCGCCCGTGCAGCCGAACGAGACCATCAGGTTTCTAAATCCGCGCTGCTGATAGCTGCCAACGCTCGCCTCCACCAGCGCAACGGCATTCGCCAGAAACTGGTGCACGCCCTCCTGCTGGTTCAGGTAATCGATCACCGGCGCATCTTTGCCCGTCAACTGCTTGTAACGCTCTTCCCTCCCCGGGTTCGGCAGGCCGCGAGCATCGAAAATAAATCCGCCGCCGTTCCCCGTTTCGTCTTTTGGCGCATCGTGGTGAAACGAAAAGCTGTAAATCCGCACCTGCAAATTTTGCGCTTGCGGCTGCGTGGCCGGCGCCAATCGCTTGAGCCTTTCAGAGCCCAGCATGTTTTGGAATGCGCCCAGCAGCGTCGGCAATTCGATGGGCAGCTTTGCATTGTGCAGCAGCCAGCGGATATTTTTCAGCGCGTAGGGCACGCTTTGCAGGAAATGCGCTTTGCGCTCGTAAAAACCCCGAAAGCCATAGGCGCCAAGCGCTTGCATGATTCGCACATAAACGAACGCGTGGTAGTAACGATGGAACGCTTCGTGATCCAGCCGGATATGCCGCGAAAGCGCTTCAAGGTATACGTCCAAAAGCTGCTGCCGGACTTCCGGCGGCAAATCCGCTTTCGCATCGAACAGCAGCGATGCTATGTCATATTGCAGCGCGCCCTTGCGCCCGCCCTGATAGTCAACAAAGTACGGCTGCCCCTGGTGCAGCATTACGTTTCGAGACTGGAAGTCCCGATAAAGAAAAAAATCCCCAGGCGCTTCGAGCAGTAAATTCGTCAACCGGTCAAAATCATCTTCCAGCGCCTGTTCGTTAAACGGAATCGCGGCCAGCCGCAGAAAATAGTATTTGAAATAGTTCAGGTCCCAGTTGATGGACTGGCGGTCGAAACTGCCGCGCGGGTAGCAGACGGAATAATCCAGGTCCTCGCTGGCTTCGATCTGAAAACGCGGCAACTCCGCGGCCACGTTTCGATAAAACTCGATGGCCTGCGGCGCGATCGCGTCGCCCGACCGGTTGGCTGAGAGAAAATCGAAAAGCGTGGTGTCGCCAAGGTCCTCTTCGAGGTACGCGCCGTTGTCCAAATCTTCCCCAAAAATCGCCGGCACAGGCAAGCCGTGCCGCCGGAAGTGCCGCGAGAACGCGAGAAACGCAGCGTTCTCTTCCCTCACACCGTAGAGAATTCCGATCGCCGACCGGCTCCCACGGGACAGCCGGACGATTTTGCGTCCCGAACCTCCCAGTTCGCCCTGAAGCGGCTGGATTCGCTCCGCTGGCGATCCGAAATGCTTTTCAAATAGTTTGTTCAGTAGATCCATGAAATCGCTTCCAGCTCGCTCGATTTAAGAAATTGCACAGGACAGACTCTTTTCTATCATAGCTGTTCATGGCGCCAGCTACTCAATTGCGCGAGAGTTGCTGTTTCCAGTGTTAGCGAAGCAAAAACTGGGCCCGTCCCCTTACTTTAGGGCCAAGCCCCCCGCTATACTTTAGAAATGCCCTCACGCACGGCGGCGCGGAACACCCATTCACAGCGGATTACCGAAGAACGAAATGCGGCGTCGAAAAATCTCGATCGCATGAGTTCCCTGGAAATTATCCGCCTGATGAACCGCGAAGACCGCAAGGTCGCTCCCGCCGTTGGCCACTCCGTCGCCACGATCGCCAAAGCGGTAGATGAGATCGTCGCCAGGATGACAATGGGTGGGCGCTTGATCTATGTGGGCGCGGGCTCCAGCGGCAGGATCGGCGTCCTGGATGCTTCGGAGTGTCCCCCGACATTTGGCGTTTCTCCCAAAATAGTCCGCGCGTTGATCGCCGGTGGCAAGAAAGCCGTCCTGGCCTCAGTGGAGGGCGCGGAAGATCGTCCGGGAGACGGTGCGCGCGATTTGCGGAAGATCCTCCTCACGAAACTCGATTCCGTCGTCGGCATTGCCGCCAGCGGCACCACTCCGTACGTCCTCGGCGCAATCGCCTTTGCAAAAAAGCGCGGCGCGTTTACCATCGGTGTAGCCGCTAATCGCCGCTCGCCCCTTGCTCGCTCGGCAACCATCGCGATCGCTCCCGAGGTGGGGCCGGAAATTCTCGCCGGCTCAACTCGCCTGAAAGCCGGCACCTCGCAAAAAATGGTTCTGAACATGCTCTCTACCGCGGTGATGGTTCGCCTCGGCCACGCGTACGACAACCTGATGATCGACGTCGGCGAGGCAAATGAGAAGCTTAGAGAGCGCGCCACATGGATTTTGCAAGAAGCCAGCGCCAGAAACGTGTCCGCGGTTACACGCGCACTGCGTCAGAGCGGACACGACCTTCGTTTGGCGCTGATCATGCTGAAACGCGAAGTTTCCGCAGTACAAGCCCACGCAATCCTGCGCCAATCACGTGGGAATTTGCGCAAAGCCCTGGGAGAGCATCCGAGCCGCTGAGCTCGGCCAATTTCGAAATGGATAAATTCAGGATACGCGGCGGAAAGCCGCTCCACGGAACAGTGAAAATCAGCGGGGCAAAAAACTCCGCCCTGCCAGCGATGGCCGCTGCCCTGCTGACCTCCGATCCCGTCACGCTGCACAACATCCCCAAAGTGCGCGACATCATCACCATGAGCAAACTCCTGGCGTTCATGTCGGCCAACGTCTCCGCCCACGAAATCCCCGCCGAAAGCTACACCATCGAAACAAAATCCATGAACGATGCGGTTGCGCCGTACGAACTTGTGAAAACCATGCGAGCGTCAATCCTGACGCTCGGCCCGGCAATCGCCCGGTCCGGCGTAGCCCACGTTTCCCTTCCCGGAGGTTGCGCAATCGGCGCCCGGCCCGTGGATCTGCATCTTGCCGCGCTCGAAAAAATGGGCGCGCGAATCGCTACGGAACACGGCTACATTCAAGCCAGCGTTCCAAACGGCGGCCGCCTCAAAGGCGCGCACATCGTCTTCGAAAAAATTACCGTCACTGGCACCGAAAATATCCTGATGGCGGCCACTCTGGCCGAGGGCGAAACCATTCTCGAAAACGCCGCCCGCGAGCCCGAAATCACCGACCTGGTTCACCTGCTCCGCAAGATGGGCGCGCAAATTCAGGGCGACGACACTTCCACCTTGCGCGTTCGCGGCGTCCCGAAACTTCACGGCGCAACCCACTCCGTGATCCCCGATCGCATTGAAGCCGGCACCTTCCTCATTGCCGGCGCGATCACCGGCGGCGAACTCACTCTCTCTCATTGCAATCCGGCCCACCTCGGCGCTGTGCTCACGAAACTGGAGACCGACGGCGTGCGCGTAACAAAGCTGGATCAGTCTACTTTGCATGTCCTGCCCGCGAAAAAACTTGTCGGCTCCGATATAACCACCGAGGAGTATCCCGGTTTCGCCACGGACATGCAGGCCCAATACATGGCGCTCGCGACCCAAGCCGAAGGCACCTCCATAATCACCGAAACCATCTTCGAAAACCGCTTTCTCCACGCCAGCGAAATGATCCGCATGGGCGCCAACGTTTCCATCGACGGCCGCCGCGCCATTGTTCGCGGCCCCGCCAAGCTCTCCGGAACCACCGTCCAGGCCTCCGATCTTCGCGCCAGCGCCGGGCTAGTCCTCGCCGCCCTGGTCGCCGAAGGCGAAACCCTCATCGACCGCGTCTACCACATCGATCGCGGCTACGAATCCATCGTCGAAAAGCTCCAATCCCTCGGCGCCGATATCGAGCGCCTCCACATCCCCACCTCCTGAGCCGCGCGGCAAAATTTCCCCAACTCTGCTACAATCCCGCAGTGCTTTTGCGTGGCTTAGTGCGCGTGGCAGCGCCCTCGCCCGATAACGACACCGGAGGGACCATCATGCCGAATACCGAACTGCTAAACAAAATTGATGCCGCGATCGCCGAGAAGAATTTGCTCAAGCATCCCTTTTACCAGGATTGGCAGGCCGGCAAGCTCAGCCGCGAAGCCCTACAGCTCTACGCCGCCCAGTATTACCGCCACGTGGAAGCCTTCCCGAAACACCTGCGCGTGTTGGCCGCGCGCACCGAAGGCCCCATCCGCGACATCGTTATGGAAAACCTGGCCGAAGAAGAGAATCCTGCTCGGCCGCATCCCAAAATGTGGCGTGAGTTCGCCGCCGCGCTCGGCGTAGGCGAGGACGACATCACCTGCTGCCCTGCCCTCCCGGGAACCCAGGCGGTGGTCGAAACATTCCGTGAAATTGTAGGCGACCGGCCGGTAGCTGAGGCCGTTGCGGCTCTCTACGCTTACGAAGCCCAGGTCCCCGAAATTGCCACCACCAAAATTGACGGCCTGAAAAAGTTTTATGGCATCACCTCGCCCGAGGGGCTGGGATATTTCGAAGTCCATGAAGAAGCCGACAAAGGCCACCGCGAAGCCTGGCGCAACTGGCTGATCGACCACGCCGAAGGCAGCGAGGCCGAGATCCTGGCAACGACCAACGAAGCACTCGACGCCCTCTGGGGCGCGCTAGACGCCGTCCACTGCGCCCCGGCGCATTAATTCGCCAACTCTTGTGTAGCGGCCGCCTTCTGAGGCGGGCGCCTTTCCGGCATGAAAGTGGCCCCTACGAAAAAAGAAGGCCCCCGGCAATCGCCGGGGGCCTTCTTCTGTAGCGGCCACCTTCAGGTGGCCACGAGTGTGTTTCTTAGTTCCCTTCACCGCCGGCGCCGGCTGCCGCGGCCGGAGCGGGCGTCCCGCCGCCATCCTTCTTGGCCTGCTTTTCACGGGCTTCCTTGATGAGGGCTTTGCGTGAAAGGCGGATCTTGTTGCCTTCAATCGCCAGCACCTTCACCAGAACCTGGTCGCCCAGCTTCAACTCATCTCGAACGTCTCGAATACGATGTTCGGAAATTTCGCTGATGTGCAGCAAGCCGTCCGTGCCGGGGAAGAGTTCCACGAACGCTCCGAATTCCGCCAAGCGGACAACCTTGCCGAGATACGTCTTGCCGATTTCCGCGCTGGCCGTAACGTCGCGCACCATCTGCAGCGCCTGATCCCCTCCGGCCCCGCTGGTCGAAAAGATGTGCACCGTTCCGTCTTCCAGCACGTCGATCTTCACGCCCGTCTGTTCGATGATCGACCGGATCTTCTTTCCACCCGGACCAATCAGGTCGCGGATCTTGTCCGTCGGGATGCTCAGCTTGTACAAACGCGGAGCGTAGAGCGAAATGTTCTCGCGGTGGCTGCTGAGCGTCCCCTCCATGATGTCCAGAATTTCCAGCCGCGCTTTCTTCGCCTGCGCCAGAGCTTCACGCATCATGCCGATGCTGATGCTGGTCACCTTGATGTCCATCTGCAGCGCGGTAATGCCTTCCCGCGTTCCGGCAACTTTGAAGTCCATGTCGCCGTAGTGGTCTTCCGCACCCGCGATGTCGGTCAGGATCGAATAGTTCCCACCCTCCACGACCAGGCCCATGGCAATACCCGCGCAAGGCGCCTTCATCGGAACTCCAGCGTCCATCATCGCCAGCGAAGCACCGCAAACCGTGGCCATCGAAGACGAACCGTTGGACTCCAGAATGTCGCTCACCACGCGCATGGCGTACGGGAATTCCACTTCCTGCGGCAGCAGGTTGGCAATCGCGCGCTCGGCAAGAGCGCCGTGTCCGATTTCGCGGCGGCCGGCGCCACGCAACGGCTTCACTTCACCAACGCTGAACGGCGGAAAGTTGTAATGCAGCATAAAGCGCTTGAACGTGTCCTGTTCGAACAGCAGGTCCAGCCGCTGCATGTCTTCCTTGGTGCCCAATGTCAAAGTGGCCAGCGCCTGCGTTTCGCCGCGGGTAAAGAGCGCCGAACCGTGCACGCGGGGCAGCAAGCCGGCTTCGCAGGTAATCTTGCGAATCTGGTCAAACGCGCGGCCATCCGGGCGACGCTTGGCCTTCAGCACTTCCTGGCGGAAGATGTCTTCCCGCATGCGTTCGAAAGCCCGCTTGGTCAGTGCCAGCTTTTCTTCGTCCTCTTCGGGAACGGCCTTCAGGATCTCCGCCTGCAGCTCATCCACCAGGTGGTAGCTTTCCTTCTTCGGATGCTTTTCGGTGTTCAGCGCATCCTGCAGCTTCGCACCGTGCGTCTTCTTCATGCTGTCGTAAATCGCCTGATTGAACGGCAGCGGTTCCACGGCGACCTTTTTCGGCTTGATCTGATCGTGCAGCTGCTTGATCCCGGCAACGATTTTCTTCACCTGGGCGTGGCCGAATTCCAACGCTTCGACAACTTTTTCCTCAGACACTTCGAACGCGCCGGACTCTACCATCACGATGCCGTCGGCCGTGCCCGCAATCACGATATTGAGCTTGCTGGTCTTCTGTTCAGCTACGGTCGGATTGGCAACCAGTTCGCCATTCAAGAGGCCCACACGAACCGCGGCGATGGGATCCGTAAACGGCAGGTCAGAGCAATAGGCGGCGGCAGACGCAGCCGTAACCGCGATCACATCCGGATCGTTGTCGCTATCCGCGGAAAGCACCATCGCGATAATCTGGGTTTCGTTGCGCCACGAATCGGGGAACAGCGGCCGCATCGGCCGGTCAATCAAACGGGAAACAAGAATCTCTTTTTCGGTCGGACGGCCTTCGCGCTTGAAAAACCCGCCAGGAATCTTTCCGGCGGAGTAAGTATTCTCACGATAATCGACAGTCAGCGGCAAAAAGTCGCGGTCATTCGGTTTGTTGGCCATGCAAGCGCTTACCAGCAAAATGGTGTCGCCATAGCGCGCGGTCACGGCCCCATTAGCCTGTTTGGCGATTTTCCCGGTTTCCAGAATCAGGGGACGTCCCCCGACTTCGATCGATACCTGAAACGGCGCTGGTGTGTGATTGTTCTCGGACATAGGTGTTTTCCTTTAGTTCCTCAACTGAGGAACGCTTCTGGCAGGCTCTGCCTGCTTCTATCTGGAAGAAAGTGAGGAGGTTCAGCCGAGGACAAGACGGCTTTGATTCTGGCTACACCAATGCTCGCGCCTACAAGCCTGTCGAAACAGGCCTGGCACATTCACGTCCGGCCACACTTCGGCCGGGCGACAGACTCCGCTGGGAATATGTTCGTTCGTGAAGGCACAAGCAGAGCCGCATTTCCCGCGGCTGACCGCTACTTGCGCAAGCTAAGGCGTTCCACAATCTGGTGATACCGATCCGGGTCTCGCCGGTTGAGATAGTCCAGCAAACGGCGCCGCTTGTTGACCATCATGATCAACCCACGGCGTGATGCGTGGTCTTTTACGTGCGACTTGAGGTGCGTCGTCAAATAGTTGATTCGCTCGCTCAGCAGTGCGATTTGCACTTCTGGCGACCCCGTATCTTTCACATGTGCCCGGAATTGTTCAATCAACATAACTTTGGCGTCGCTCAAGTGCCCCCCACCGTCGTCCCTGAAAATTTCCTCTTTTCTTCGACTCTTCTAAACTAACACAGGTGTGTTCAAAGTGTAAAGCGCGTGAAATCTTCGCGATTGGAAATCTTTCGGAGCGCAGGAATCCGGTGCGAACGCCCGAATCCCCCAACCGCCTTTGTAGCGGCCACCTTCAGGTGGCCCTGTCCAAAACCCTCCGCGCCTTTGTAGCGGCCGCCGACCGTGGCGGGCGCCCTTGCTCTCCTAAGGGCCGCCTCTGTTCTTCGTAGGGGCGGCTTCTCGAGCCACCTGCGGACTGACCGCTAACATCGCGACCTCCCCAACGTCTACTCCCAGGTCTGCCGCGTGGTAGAGTAATTCCCGGAGGTAATAACATGAAAAAAATGTATGCAATCGCTGGTGCATTCTCGCTGCTGCTTGGTTGTGCCTTGATTGTCGCGGCCCAGCAGGACAAATCTAAGCGCCCGAGCCCCCCGGCCCAGGCTGCCTGGGATCTTGGCGGCGGTAAATCCGTCACCATTGACTATTCCAGCCCGCGCGCCAAGGGCCGCAAAATCTATGGCGAACTGGTTCCCTTCGGCCAAGTCTGGCGCACCGGGGCCAACGAATCCACCGCCCTCGTGACTCCCGTGGATTTGACCATCGGCGGCACCGCTGTTCCCGCCGGAAGCTATACCATCTTCACCGTTCCCAATAAGGACAAGTGGACCCTGGTCATCAGCAAAAAAACCGGCGAATGGGGTACAGACTACCCCGGCCCGTCAAACGATCTGGCCCGCGTGGATATGAAGGTCTCCTCACTCCCTGCCCCGGCCGAAAATTTCTCCATCTCTTTCGAAAAGGCCGGCGCTGGCGCAAATCTCAACATCGACTGGGATACCACCCGCGCTTCAGTCGCCGTCGCCAAAAAGTAAAACACTTCGCAACTGTTTCCCGGGCACGGCTTCTTCATCTCCCGGATTTTTTCCAGGACGATTTCGAAGCCGTACCCTTTCTCATCATTCGAATGTTCGCGTCGCGCACCTCGCCCGGCAACGTCCCCGCTCCCGCTACATAAATAATCGACTCCCGCACTCCGTCGATCCCCAGCCACTTTTCCCATTTCGTATCGGTCTGCGCCATCGTGCAGAACGGCGCCAACCCCCGCCACGTTGCCGTCAGGCAAAATGTCTGGCACAGGTGCCCCGCCTCCAGCAGAATCGCCCGGTAAGCCCGCGGAAAATCATATTTCCATTGCGTCCGCCCAAACACGGCCGTCATCAACACCAAAAAAGCCCCGCGCGCGAACCACCACTGGTTGCCAAGATTCCGCTCCACGCTCCGCCGGGCAATTCCCTTCCCGATCCATTCCAGCTCATGCCGTTCCGCATCGTAGTGATATATCCCGCTCTTGAGCCCCCTCACCCGCTGCGCCAGCACGTATGCCTCGATCGGATGTAACGCTCCACCCGACGGCGAGGTTTTCATCGCGGCGCGTCCCAATCCCGGCGCATCAACCCAATCCTGGATTCCAAACGTCAGCGCCAGCGATTCGGCAAGCGCTTCGAGCCGCACCGGCTCCGCACCGAATTTTCTCCAGGTGCGCCGCCCCCTCAACACCTCCGCGAACTCTCCCGTGCCGCGCGCTGCAGGCAGCCTGGTCCTCGGCGCACCAGCGTAGCTTTTTAACGGCAGCGGCATCGCATCGTGCTTGGCCCGCCGCTTCAGCTCCGCAAACGCCATCATGGGGTCCGGAGAGTAGGCCGTATCCTTCGTTGAAAAGTGAAAAAATCCGGCCGCCGGATTCCAGCCCGCCCAACCCTGCATCGCCGCTACGCGCGGATCCTGCTTTTCGTCCGACCGCTCCAGCACTCCGTTCTTGCAGAGCTGTCCAAGCGTCTTAAGGATGGAGGACTCATCGTAGGAACTAAGGAAAGCAGCAATCTCGCTCAACTCCCGCCACTCGCCGCAATAATGGAGGATCGACGAGACCAGCGGATCCGCGCTCATCCGGCTCCGCAGCGCGAAATTCTCAAAAACCAGTTCGCCATTCTCCCAATACAACACCAGCGGCGCACTTCGCCGGTATCTCGCATTCGTAAGTTTGCGCCTGCTCTTACCGGGAGCGGACACCCGTGAGCCCCGTGTTTTCTTGCTTCCTCTGGATGGAATTGCGATTGTCCTGGACTGCTATTTCGTGGGTACGATGAGGTTATAGGAGCCCTTGCAGATCAGCATGAGCTCTTTCTTAACCTTCTTGAGCGATTTGATCTTTACCGCCAGCCGCTTCTTTTCCGCCGGGCTTGCAACGGCCCGCGCTCCCGCCGAGAGTTTCGCCTCGACTCGATCGATCTGCTTCCCGATTTCCTTCAGTGATACCTTGATTTTTTTCGCCATGGGGTGTTCTCCCTTTTCGGCCGTGGCGTCGCGGCAATTGCGCTCTCACTTTTCTCGCAAGCCGCTTGAAACCACTTAGCCTGCGGAGTTTATTCCGGGTCACGGGCGAAGTCAATCAACGCGCGCTCTGGCACCGTTCCTTATGGCTTTGGTTCCCCGATCAGCCGCCGGCCCCACATCTTCTCCACGATGTCCTGAAATCTTTTTTCCTTCCGCAAAAACGCAAACTGCGGATGCACTCCCAGGTTCACCAGCCTTCCATTTCGTTCCACCCATCCCTTTTCCAGCCATTCCAGCGTCTTGTTCACGTCGCGGAACCCCGCGTAGATCACCGCGAACTCGTACGTGGAAACATATTTCTTTCCCTCGGCGTTCTGCATCCCGCGCAGGATTTCCTCAGCCTGGCTCTTCATCCCCGCGACCGCGTAACCGTGCGCCAGGTCCGCTTGCCCGGCAATGTCTCCCGGCGAAAGGGAAACCGCCGTCCGGAACTCCCCAATGGCCTCCGCATACTGCTTCTTCGCCACGTATATCTGGCCCAGGTAACCGTAACCCGCGGTGAAACTCGGATCCATTCGGATGGCATTCTTCTCGGTCTCCTCCGCGTGGTCGTAATCCCCGGCCAGGTAGTACAGAAATCCTACATTCGCGTTAATGATCAGCGACTTCGGGTCAATCTCTCGTGCCAGCCGGATCTCCCGTATGGATTCCTCTTTTCGACCCACCGCCGCAAGGTACAGCGCGTACCAGTGCAGGCTCTGTGCGTAGCCGGGATCCAGCGCGATCGCACGCTGAAATTCGCTCTCAATCTCTCCTCCCTCCAGGTGCCAGAATCGGATCGCCGCCAGCGATGTGTGCGCCTCGGCCAGCCGGTCGTCCAGCTCCAGCGCTTTTCCAACCGCTTCCTTAGCCTTCGGAATCAACGTCTCCGCCGGCGCCATCTGATAAATACTCATGCTCAGGTAGGTGTCCGCCAGGGCCGCATAGGCGGCGGCAAAGGTGTCATCCTTGGTTATCGCCTGATGAAAAAACCGCTCCGCATCCAGAAACGCTTCCGGTGTTCTCTTCTCCGCCCCGTATCTCCCCTTCAAGTACGCTTCGTAGGCTTCCGGAACCACGCTCCGGCTCCTCGCCAGCTGGCTCTGCTCCGCCACCGAAAGTTCCACCTGGATTCCCCGCGCGATGGCTGTCGCTACGTCGCTCTGCAGCGCCAGCACATCCGTGAAATTCCGTTCAAAATTGTCCGCCCACAGCGCCCCTTCCACGTTGGTCTGCACCAGTTTCGCCGAAATGCGCACTCGGTCGCCGGAGCGCAGCACCGCCCCTTCCACCACCGCGTCCACATTCAGTTCCTGCGCGATCTCCTGCAATGGCTTCTGCGTGTGCCTGTATTGCATCACCGAAGTTCGCGAAATCACCCGCAGCTTCTTGATCTGCGAAAGTTCCGTGATTAACGCGTCCGTCATACCCTCCGCAAAATATTCCTGCGCGGGATCTCCCGAAAGATTCTCCAACGGCAACACAGCCAGGGATTGCACCTCGCCGACCGTCAGCGATTTCCGCTTCGAACCCGATTTGCCAGAGATCCAATATCCGAGTCCCGAAACAAATACCAGCGTCACCAGCAGAATCCCGATATTCCTCGTCATCCGCCCGGCATCGGATTTTGCTTCCCGTTCCGCCAGGCCCGCCAGGTACCCGTGCGTTCGCGAACTTGTGCTCGCCGCCTCAAGCGCCGCGCGCACCTCTCCCGCGCTTTGATAACGTTGCCCGGGATCCTTGTCCAGGCAACGCTCAATCACGCTCTGCAATATCGGCGGCAGCGGCGGTGTGATCAGCGGCGCCCGTTCGCGCAGAATCGCGGCGCTCAGCTCGAATGCGGTCCCCCCCTTGAACGGCCTCCGCCCTGCCGCCATCTCGTAGAGCAACACTCCCAGCGACCAGATGTCGCTTCGCGCATCTCCCGCTTCGCCTTTCAGCACTTCCGGCGCCACATACGGCAGCGTCCCGGTAAACGTGTGCTGCGACTCCCAGGATTTGTCGAACCGCGTCGTTTCGCTCCCTCCCTGCCCCGTATCCAGCCGCCGCGATATTCCGAAGTCCAGCACCTTCAAACGCCCTTGCGGGGTCACCATCACGTTCGCCGATTTCAGGTCCCGATGGATGATTCCCCGGCTGTGCGCGTGATTCAGCGCATCCGCAAGCTGCATCCCGTAGCGCTCCACCTGGTCCAGCGCCATGCCGTTCGATGTTATTTCCATCGTCAGCGCGCGGCCTTCCACGTACTCCATCGCGATATAAGGCTTGCCTTCGATTTCTCCAACTTCATAAACCGTGCAGATATTCGGATGGTTCAGCGCCGAAATGGCGCGGGCTTCCTGCAGCACATTTTCATGGCTGGCTGCGCCGCCGGCGGGTAGGATTCCCAGGAATTTGAGCGCCACGTCGCGCTGCAGCTTTTCGTCGCGCGCGCGATACACCACGCCCATGCCACCTTCGCCGAGCGTCTGTTCAATTAGGTAGTGGCCGAATCGTTGCCCTAGCATGGCAATGCTGTCTAGGAGAGTTCACCACAGGCGTTGCCAAGGGGCAAGGAAAAGTCGCGTCTTTTGTGGGCGATACACCTTGCGATTACAAGTTATCTCGTAACTGATTCGTCAGCAGGTCGGGGCTTCAGCTTGCCTGCGGCAGGCAGGCTCAGGCATACAGAGACTCAGGAAATGGGTTTAGCCCCTGAAGAAAAGACTCACTCGGAGTCGCCGCCGTTTTACGGGGTGGCTTCTAGGCGGTTGAGCTTGTTCGTGCCCCGATCCACCAGTACCACCGCTCCCACCACCAGCACAGCGGCGATCCCCACTTTTAACGTAATAGCCTCCCCTCCATACAGCCAGCCCAGCAGCACCGCCACGATCGGGTTCACATACGTATGCGTGGCCACCAACGTGGGCGAATAGTGCTCCAACAACCAGTTGTAAGCCGTGAACGCAATGATGGATCCGAAGACAATCAGGTACCCAAACGCCAGCCACGATTTCGTCGTAATGTTTGCGATGGACAAATCCTTCGCTTCGCCCGCAAGCGTCCCGGTGGTCAGCAGCATCGCCGACCCTGCCAATAGTGAAAGCGCGGATAACAGCAGCGGGCTCCCCGAAAGTTTGGATCGCCGCGAGTAAATGATACCCGCGGACCACGCGATCGCCCCAATAAGCACGGCGATCGGGCCTAGTGAGCCGCGAGATCCGGACTCCAGTCCAGTTCCCCGGACAAGGATGCCGACTCCCCCCAGGCCCAACAGGATTCCCGCCAGCAGCATCCCATTCATTCGCCACACGCGCGCCGCCGCTGAAGACATCAGGAAAACGATGATCGGCTCAATCGCAATCAACAGCGAGCACAGGCCGCTCGGCACATACTGCTCGGCCCAGTGCAGCGACCCGTGGCCCAGCAGAAAGAAGAAAAATCCGATCACCACGCTCGCCCGCACCTGCGCCCACGTCGGCCGCTGCCCCTTTGCAAGAGCCCAGGCCAGCAGCACGCTGCCCGCGACCAGGTGCCGGAACCCTGCCGTATAAAGCGGCGGGATGCTTTCGACGGCGTAACGAATCGCCAGATAGGTTGAGCCCCAAATGATGTAGATCGCCAGAAAGGCCAGGATCACGCGGATCTTCCAGGCGCTCTTCGCAGCTTTGGCCTCCAGCAGCGCGGTCTGTGCGGTTATGCTTTGTGCCGTATCGCTCATGCGGGTCCCCTGTAACGAGTTAATTGTGCTATACTCATTTCATAGCGTAACCTGGCCCGTGTAATGAGTCAAGGAGTTTTATTCCGTTACCATGATCCCGGCTTCCAACCAGTTCCGCATCCACAAATTCGGCCAGGCCGCTCCTTGGGTCGACCTCGCCAACAGCGACATGTGGGACGGCTACGGCCACCTCACCGATTTCCTCGAAAATCCCCAGTGGATCTCCGACTTCCTGGAGTTCTGGGACTTCCGTGTCCCCCTGCCCGGTCCGGCGGTCCTCCGCGACCTCCGCAAATTGCGCGCGCTGTTGCGCCACCTCGCGGAGAAAACCTCCCAAGGCGCCGCAATCCAGCCACGCGACCTGGAATCACTCAACTCATGGTTGAAGGTACCTGTCTTTCGCCGCCTCGTGGAGAACCAAAATGGGTTGGCGCTCACCCATCAGCCCGTACAATTTGGGTGGCCCGCCGTGCTCGCCCGCATTGCCGGCTCCCTTGCCGAAGCACTTGCTCTGCATCAGCACGATCGCCTGAAGATCTGCGCCAACACCGGCTGCGCCTGGATCTTCGTCGACCGCACTAAAGGCAAAGTCAAACGTTGGTGCAGCGACGCCACCTGCGGAAATCGCGATCGCGTCCGCCGTTCCCGCGCCGCACACAGAGAATAGCCTTATTTTGTGGAGCTATGGCTTTCGAAACAGCACGCAGTACCCGTCCTCCGGCCAATCATCGAACGTTTTGTCCAGCTTCAACCCCGCCGCCGTCAATTCTTCCAGCAGGATTTTCTTGGGGATACCATGCCCGCCACGATTGCTGGGCACACCCTTCACCGGGTCCGAAGCCGACAGAGACTTGCGCGGAGCAAATTCAATCACCGCCAGCAACCCGCCGCGGCGCAGCGAACGCATCAAGCTGGCATCCATTTCATTGGGAGCGGTAAAGTGATGATAAACGCGCCGCAAAACGATCGCATCGCAGCAGTTGTCCGGGAGTTTTGTTTCTTTTTCAGCCGCCGCCAGCACTTCCACGTTCTTCAGCTTTTTCCGGCTTGCTTCTTTTCCCAGCGCGGCAACCTTTGCTTCATCCAACTCCGTCAGGTAGACCTTCCCGGTTTCTCCCACCGCTGCTGCGGCGGCGAATCCGATCTCCCCTTCGCCCGCGCCGATGTCCGCGATCACCTGGCCGGACTTCCAATTCATCACCCGCGCCAGCCGTTGAATTTCACTTTCGGAAATCGCGGCGCACAGGGAAACAAAAACCACCAGCAGAAGCAGGCCGGTAATGAGAAGTCTCCGCTTGGGCATAAAACCCCCTCGCCCTTAGACGGACCGCCCGCGAAAAGGTGTGATTAGCCTCGAATCAGGCGCGCCGGTTGCGTACCAGCGACAGAAACTCGTCGCGCGTCTGCTTGTTGTGGCGGAACGATCCCAGCATCGCGCTAGTCACCGCCTGCCCGTGTTGCTTTTCCACCCCGCGCATCTGCATGCACAGGTGGCGCGCTTCGATGATCACTCCCACGCCCTCCGGGCTGATCTTCTCCGAAATCGCCTCGGCGATCTGGCTCGTCATCCGTTCCTGAATCTGCAGCCGCCGCGCATACATATTCACCAGCCGCGCGATCTTGCTCAGTCCCAGCACCCGCTTGCTTGGCAGATACGCCACGTGGGCCTTGCCGAAAAACGGCAGCAGGTGGTGTTCGCACAAGCTGAAAAACTCGATGTCCTTCACCACCACCATCTCGTCGTAGGCAACGCTGAACGTCGCTCCATTCAAAACGCTGTCCAGGTTCTGGTGATAGCCGCTCGTCAGAAACTTCAGCGCCTTTTCGAAGCGCTCCGGCGTTTTCCGCAAGCCTTCGCGCTCTGGATCCTCGCCGACCAGGCCGATCACCTTGCGCATCAGGTCCGCAACGCTCTCGTTCGGCTTCTCGATTTTCTGCTCGCTCAGGAATATTTCCGTTGGTTTGCTCACTGGGCCTCTCTCCTCTTGCCGTCTCGTCAGGTATTCCTAAACTTCTTCCCCGGCGTATTCGAACGTATTATTTCCCGTCTCTTCCACCCGCACCCGCTCGAGTTTCGCCTTCCGGAAGCTCTTCAGCCGCGCGAAAATCTCCTTGCAGATATTCTCCGTCGTCGGCACGTTCTCGCGAAACACGGCGACATCCTCGTTCAGCGACTTGTGGTCAAGCGGCTCGATCACTTCCCTCTCCACAAAACTATCCAGATCCGCCAGATTCGCGATCATGCCCGTAGCGGGGTCCACTGCTCCTGACACGCTGACCTCCACCACGTAGTTGTGCCCGTGTCCGTGCGGATTGTTGCATTTCCCATACACCCGCCGGTTTTCTTCCTCGCTCAACTTCGCGCTGTGCAGCCGGTGCGATGCCGAAAACCGGTAGCGCCGTCCCAATTCGATTTTCAGCCCGCCGCTCATGCTCCCTGGGCTCCATTCCGGTAGCATTCGGCGAACAAATCCTGCGTTTCGTACAACCGCACCTTGTGCAATTGGCCTTTGCTGATTTTTGGCTCCAGCAGATTCCAAATCACCCGCGCGATATTTTCGCAGGTGGGAATCTGCCCCTTCAGTTCGGCAACCTCGTAGTTCAGAAACCGGTGATCCATCCGCTGCGTGATCTCCCGTTCCAGAATCTCTTTCAGTTCTTTCAGGTCTAGCACCATCCCGGTCACTGGGTCCGGTTCCCCCGCCACCGTCACTTCCAGCGTGTAGTTGTGCCCGTGGCCGTGCGGGTTGTTGCACTTGCCAAAAATCCGTTTGTTCTCCTCCGCGCTCAACGCCGGGTTGTGGTACAGGTGCGAGGCCGAAAACTCCAGTTTTCGCGTCAAATAAACCATGTGGTTATCTATCCTTTGGATGCGCGGGGGGTACCCGCAGGATACGCCCGCCCTTTCCATTCCAACCGGGCCTTCCGGTGACTCCGGTGGGACGCCCACAATACCGCCGCGAACAGCATGCGCCCCGGGACGCCATAGCCCACCAGCCGCGCGGGATACCCGTTGATTTCCAGTTCTCGGTCATAAGCGACAAGGATTCCCAGCAGGCCGATGGCGAGCACACTTGCGCCCAGAACAAAGGACTCCGCAATTCCGGCCACGCATACGGTAGCAAGCAACGTCAACAGGATCGGCCTCACCGCCCGAAAGATTTCTGGCCTTACAGATTTTTCGCGCCCGCCCAGCAGCGGATACAGATTCTTTTTCCACCCTTCCCACATCGCCGCGAAGGAACGGTACATTCTCACCCGAACAATCCCCTTCCCGCTGCCGAACCAAATACGATACCCGGAGCCTTTCACCCGTGCCGCCAGCGCTACATCCTCAAGCACCTCGCCCGCGACACTGGCGTGTCCGCCGACCGCCTCGTACGCGTCGCGCCGAATCAGGATAAATTGTCCGTTCGCCGCCGCCGCCGGATTTCCCGGATCATTCACCTCATCAAATCGAAACCGGCTGCTCAATCTCGTGTACACGTACGGGATTATCGCCTTCTCGTACCAGGTTTTCATCACCTGCTCGGGCGAAAACGAAACCATCGCCGCCCCATTTTCCGCCGCAATCGAAAGCGCTTTCGCGGCCGAATCTACCGCGTGAACAGCATCCGCATCAGTGAACAGCAGCCACTCTCCTTTGGACGCCTTCGCACCAATCCACACCGCATTATTTTTCCCCACCCAGCCCGGGGGCAATTCCCCCGCCTCGATCAATCTCACGTTTGAATGCTGGACCGAAATTCGCTGCACAATTTCCGCCGTGCGGTCCGTTGACTGGTCGTCAATCACCAGGATTCCCCCGATTTCCTTCTGCACCGCCAAAGACTCCACGCACGCGCCGATCACCGCTTCTTCATTCCTCGCGGGGACAATGGCACTGATCCGATCGTTCCTGGTGAAGGGTTGGCTCATCAAAGTCGGGGCTTTTCCTGGCTTTTCGGCGCGGGTTCTGTGCGTTATTATAGCGTTATATGAGCGAGATACTTCGGAAAATCATGGCCTGGGGCAGCATGGGATTTGCCTTCGCCGTGCTTGCTTTCTTCACCCTGCCGCACTATCGCCAAGGTGAATCCTCCGTCGCCGGCAAAACGGCGGAGGACATCGCACTGGACCCGAACGGCAAAGCCGCTCATCTTTCCGACCTGCGCGGCAAAGTCGTGGTGCTGAACTACTGGGCCACCTGGTGTCCCCCATGCGTGGAAGAAACTCCTTCGCTGATCGAACTGAACAAACGTCTCGCCCCCCGTAACGGACTTGTGCTCGGCGTCAGCGTGGATGACGATGAAGCGGCCTACCACAAGTTTATTCAGGATCACGGCATCAATTTCCTGACCTCCCGCGACCCTTCGAAAAAATCCGCCCAGGACTACGGCACCGTGATGTATCCCGAAACCTACATCATCGATCGCAAAGGCAAAATCGCCCGAAAAGTGATCGGCCCGCAAGATTGGAATTCCGCGGAAATGACTTCCTACTTCGACGCCCTTCTCGGGCAAAACTGAAGACGCTTCCGGCTGCCCTCAACTCTATTTAGAACTCGCGATCCAGGCCGCCGAATTCTCCAGTTTCACGCCTACCTGCCGCAACTCCGCCAAAACGTGCGGAGCCTCTTTATCCTGAACCGCGCGGATCAAGTCTTCTAGCACCGTAGTATCAAACCTGGCCTTCAACGCATCGATCGCCGTCGCCCTCACGCAATACTCCGTAGCAATACCGGCAACCCCCACGCGGGTTATGCCTTGGTTCTGCAACTCCCGCAGCAGCGACGTTTCGTCAAATCCCGAATAGCCCGCACCGTTTACTCCGACTCCTTTGTGGATCACCAGATCCTCCTTGCCTGCAACCAGCGGTGCCATCAGTTCCGCCCCCGCCGTGCCCCCCACGCAATGCACCGGCCAGGGCCCGCCATTCTCTTTGAACGAACTGTGATTAGTCGGATGCCAATCCTGCGTATAAACAATCAGCGCGCCTTGTCGCTTGGCCTCGGCAATCGATTTCTGCAGCGGCGGCAGTAGCGAAAGCGTGTTGGCCGCCGCCAACGCTCCGCCCTCACAAAAGTCCCGCTGCACATCCACCACCACAAGCGCCGACTTCCCCATACCATCCCCTTCCACAAAGCCAGCCCCGCAACCAGCACACCACCTCACCATCCAATTTTTCCCAACTAGTTCGAACTTCCGGCTTCCGATTTCCAACTTCCAACTTCTAACTTCTGACTTCCGACTTCTGCCTGCTACGCCTCGTGATAATCCATCAGAATCAATCCCACGAAAATAAAACACACCGGCCACACCCACGCCAGATATTTCCGCGTATTATTTTCAGCCGGCAACCGCAGTTCCAGCCACCGCGCCCAGCCCGCCAGCACGCCAAAAATAGCCAGTGGCGTATGGCTCAATTCAATCAGCATTTCCTGCTTGATGTTCGTCACCGCGTGCATGTGGGTCAGCAGCACGATTCCGCCGATCGCGCAAACCCCCGGAAACACCAGCGCCGCGGCGTGCGACTTCACCCGGTTCGTCTCTACCGCCCACTGGAACAACGCAAAAACGATAATCAGCAGCACCGCCGCACGATGCTGCAGAACGTCGGCCTCCCGAAAACTGGCCCAGAAGCCGTTCGGCCCCAGTGGCCAGTTCTCCGGGTCCGCCCGCAAGAATAGAAACACCGCCAGCCCCAGGAACATCAACGGCCAGATTTTCGCCCAGGAAAAATATTTGTTGCGGGAAAGCAGCGCCAGCAATCCCATGAAAAAGACAATCAGTCCTGCCCAGGCGTGGTTGTATTCCGACCACGCGATATCCCCCGGCGTATCGGGGTGCGAAAAACTTTCTCCTGGCATGAACGCAGCCGGAACTTTCACCCCGGCAAGCTTCGCCTTCCGCTCCTGCTCCTTGCCCGCCGGCGAAAGATCTCCAAGAGGCGGACTGGTGAACTGCGGCATCCGCGGCGCATACCGCACCGCGATCTCGTGCAAGCTCACCCGATCCTCCGTCAGATCGGCCCCTGGCGGCTGAGACGTCAACGAAGCGGCCGCCAGAATCACCGTCAGCCCGATGCCCAACTCCACTTCCCCAAATCTCGTCAGGCTCATTGCCCCGCTGCTGGACGCCGTGCCGCCCGCTTGCACAATAAAATAGTTCGCCGCACCCAGCAGCAGCAGGCACCCGAACAACACCACCTTCGTACCCACCATAATTCCATACGCCGTGCCATAAAGCGCGTTCCACGAGCCCACAAACTCCAGGCTCATGCCCAGCCCGGCCAGAAACAGCACCGCGACGCTGACTTGTGCCAGCATCGAAAATCTCCGGCTGATTCTGATTCGAACTCCCTGCTCCGATATTCGCTTCATCGCCAGCAGCAGGTACGGCAGCCCGCCAATCCAGCTCGCCGTCGCCAGGTAATGCAGCGACGTCAATCCAACAAGCACCGCGCGTCCTTCCATCCGCGAGAACGAATGGCTCGTCACCACGGATGAGGCCAGAATCACCATCGCCGGAATCAGCACCGCGCGGTTGACGCTTTTCTGCAAGCTTGCAGGCCAAAACACAACGGCGAGAGAAGACGCAATCGCCACAATCCCAGCAATGGCGAAGTTTGCGCCGAGCATCTCGCCTACCGAAATATTGGTGGAATTACCCAGAACCAGCGCGTTGACGATCAGGAAAGCAAGTTGGCAAAGAACCAGACCTGCTCCGCTCCAGCGAATGAACTTCCACGCCGGCCGCCTCAGCTCTTCCGGCCGCAGGCTCTCATTCGAAGTTACAAAACAAAGGAATATTACGCCGCCGGCGAGGATTGTCTGAAGGCACAAGGTTGCCGCTCGCAGCAGCACCACAAGAAAGCCGAAGATGCCAAGCAGGTCCGCCATTCCCCGCTCAGGACGCCTTCACGGAAAAAGGCACCACGCCCCGCGTGATGTGTCCATCCGGAGCCAGCACCTGCCACTCCAATTTGTACGCGCCCGGTTTCAATCCCGTCGCTTTCGATGCCAGCGTGTCCGGCGATTCCTGCTTCTCGATAGGCAGTCCGATAACGCTCTGGTCCGGGCAAGCCAGCTGGATCTTCGATCGCGCCGAGTCGACGCGCACGTTGTATTTCAACGTCACAGCTAGATCCGGCCCAGGGATGGTCGAGTTCGCTGCTGGTGAACTCTTCTTCAAGATCGCGTGCCCTTCGATCAGCCGGCCGGCGGCCAGCAAAGCCGCCAGGGCCAAGGTTCCCGCGAAAATTCGAACGATTGCAAGCATTCGATCCATTTTTCTTTCCTCACAAGACTTATAGGGGCGCCTTTATGCCGCCTTCTTGGGCTTCGGCCAATCCAGCGCGAAACTCTCCCCCTCCACTATAGCAGCGGGAGAAGTTTCGCCCCAACACCGGCGCTCGAGGTAAGAAATGGATCGATATAACAGGCTGGAACCGACGCCTGGTCTGAGGAAAGAAACTTTAATCATTCATAGCGCAGCGCTTCCACCGGATCCAGTTTCGCCGCCTGCATCGCCGGCATCCACCCGCTGACCACGCCAACGACGATCAAAATCATACTCGAGAGCACCATGGTGGTAACGGAAAGCGTAAGGTGTATGTCCACCTTGCCTGAATCGTCCTCGTAGGCCGGCCCAAGAAACGGCAGCGTTCCAATCGCCGAGGTAAGCGCTGCGGAGAACAGCATCCCGATCGCCCCCGCCGCAATCGTCAGCACCAGCGCTTCCAATAAGAATTGCCAGCGAATATGCGCCTTTCTGGCTCCCAGCGCTCGTCGCAACCCAATCTCGCGCACCCGTTCATCCACGGATACCAGCATGATGTTCATCACCCCGACCCCGCCGATCGCCAGCGTCATCGACCCAATCAGAAACAGCAGCCCCTCGATCCCCAATGTAATTCCGTCGTAGATGGGCTTGAATTCTTGCCGCCCAAACATCGTAATGGCTCGCTTGTCTTTCGCCGAAAAATGCTGGCGGTTAGCGATGGCGTCGCGAAATTGCTGCATGGCAGGCGCTTCGAATTCGGGCGCCACGGGTTCGAAAATCATCACGCTGGCATGACGTGTGTCCCAGATATCCGCCGCCGCGGGATATGGAATAAACGCAGACTCGTCGTCGCTCGTGAAATAGTTGCTGTCGGAGAATTTCATGTCCATGGTGCCGATGACGGTAAAGCGCACACCGTTGATGCGGACAGTCTCTCCAACCGCGGGCTCCCCGCTGAAAAGCTTCTTCTTCAGCCGCGCCCCCAGAAAAGCGACGCGTCGCCGGTCGGCAATATCTTCCGCGGAAATCCACCGGCCCTCGGAGGGCACTTCGTTGCGCATTTCGCCGTATTCGGGATAAACCCCGCGGATAGCGGTCTCCGAAAGCCGCTCGTCATGCGAAATTCCCAAAAACTTTACGTTTTCGAGGGTTACTCGCTTGATCAGAGGTGATTGCGCTTTTACCCAGTCCGCATCTTCCTGCTCGAACCGTACCGCTTTGCCCGCGCGCTCCCCGCCCGCCTGCTCGCTGGTCGTTCCCGGCCAGCAGATCACGGCCCCCTTGCCAAACACTTCAAACGTATACAGCAGCACGCTGCGAAACCCGGACCCATAACTCAGCAGCAGCGTCACCGCCACAATGCCCCACGAAATTCCCGTCATCGTTAGCAGGCTGCGCACCCGATTCCGCCCCAGCGCAATCCACGCCTCTTTGAACACCTCAATCAGCATGACCGCCCCCGCCCTGAAGTTGACAGTTGTTAGTATTTAGTTGTAAGTAATTTCTGAGCACTTGCAAACTAGCTAGAGGGGTGAGGTCATGCAAGACTTCCGCAAGTTGGAGGTTTGGCGCCGCAGCCACCGAATGACCCTTCGTGCATACAAACTTACCCGCGAACTTCCGCCCGACGAGCGCTTTGGTCTTTGCAGCCAGATCCGGCGAGCGGCCAGCTCCATTCCCGCAAACATCGCGGAGGGTTGCGGCCGTCGGGGGCCCGCAGAACTTCGGCAATTCCTTTATGTCTCCATGGGATCGGCTAGCGAACTCGAGTATTTTCTTTTGCTGGCCCGCGACCTTCGGATGCTTGAGGTCAATCGGCACCATGAAATCGAAGCCGAGCTTCTCGAGATAAAGAGAATGCTTGCCGGCTTGCTTCAGCGTCTCGGACCATGAGCATGTACCTGCGGTCGGCATGAATTTTCTTATCTCCTACTAAAAACTTAAAACTAACAACTTAGAACTTTCCTCAGCCACCCGCCTCAAAGCGAAGGGCTTCAATTGGATCTACCGAAGCCGCTCGATTCGCGGGATACAGCGCGGATAAAACAGCAATGAGCCCCAACAAACTAACCGTCAACGCTGCCAACTTCCAACTCGCATCCAGCCCATCGAAATACGGAATCGCAGGCAACAGGTTCACCAGCCCGCAAAGCCCGTAGGAAATAATCAATCCCACTCCGCCGCTGATGAATACCACGATCATTGTCTCCAGGAAAAACTGCTTCAGGATCGATTCCCGTGTCGCCCCCAAGGCTTTGCGAACTCCGATTTCCCGAGTCCGTTCCCGCACGCTCACCAGCATCACGTTCATCACGCCCAGCCCGCCCAGAAAAATCGTCGCCACACCCACCGCGCCCATGAAAATTTCCATGCCCACAAAAATCATCCGGTTCGCCTCGGCGTTCTTCACCGTGTCCCAGATGCTCGCCGCCTCTTCATCTCGCGGATCGAAATTGTGCAGCCGCCCCAGCGTCCGCCGCACCTGCTTCACGCAATCCCGATGCGTTTCCAGCGACCACGGCGCCACCAGCAGCCGGTCAATCGTGTGCTCCACCGCCGGAGGCTTGTTCGGAAAATCCCGCTTCATCGAATCAAAGGGAATGAAAATCTTGCGGACGTCCACGCCGTCGTAATCCGAGTTCTGATCCTTCGCCTTCATCACCCCGATGACGGTGTAAGGAATCCCATTCATCTGGATCGTCTGTCCGATGGCCTCGCGCTCGGCAAAAAGCTGTTTCTTGGTGTCGCTGCCAAGAAACGCCACCCGCCGCCCCGCCTCGTTGTCTTCATAGTTGTAGAATCGCCCCTCGGCCGTCGCAATGCTCCGAATCTCGGTAAACGGCGGCAGCGATCCTTCGGTACTTATGTTGCCGCTGTTGAACGCGCTGTGCACCTGCACCTGGTTGCCCAATTCCGGCAGCACATACTTGCAAGCCGGCGCTTCCAAGGCCCCCTGCTTGTAGTCATCTTCCATCCAGTGAATCGCGCGCCCCGAACGTGTTCCCCCGGCTTGCATGCTGGTGCGCCCGGAAAACACAATCATCACGTCCTTGCCGAAATTTTCCTGTTGTTTCTGGATGCCGCGGCCTAGTCCTTCGCCGGCCGCAACCATCAGCGTGATCGAAATAATTCCCCACGCGATGCCGAACATCGTCAGCAGCGTCCGTCTTTTGTGGGCCAGCAGTGTGGCGATGGTATCTCTCAGCAGGTCGCGAAACGTCATGTTCGCCTCGCTATTGCAATACCACTTGCTGCTTCTCGGTGAGCCCCGACGTGATTTCCGTCTTCACTCCATTCGAAATTCCCAGCTGCACCGCCAGCTTCTTCTTTCCCTTTTCCGACTTCGCGTCCGGTATCTCCACCGACGCTTTCCGGTCCTTGTCGTAAATCAGCGACGCTTCCGGCACCATCAGCACGTTCTTCTTTTCTTCCAGCACGATTTCCGCGTTCGCGCTCATGTTGGCTTTCAATTCCCCGGTCGGATTGGAAATCGACACCCGCACCTCAAACGTCGTGACGTTGTCTTTCTCTTTTCCCAGCGGCGAAATCTTCGTCACTTTGCCGGTAAACTTTTTGTCCTTGAACGATTCCACCACGATGCGCGCCGCCTGGTTCAGATACACCTTGCCGATATCCGCCTCGTCCACTTTCCCCTGCACATACACTTCGCTCACGTCTCCCAATGTCATGATCAGCGTCGCCTGCGAACCCAACACCAGAATCGAGCTCACCGCGTCCCCCACATTCACATCCCGCGACAATACCAGGCCGTCGATCGGGCTGATAATCGTCGAATTACGCAGATCTTCCTCCGCGTTTTCCAGCGCCGCCTTGGCCTGCGCTTCCTGCGCCACCGCTTTCGCAATCTCCGCCCGCGATACCGCCAGATTCCTCTGCGCGCTCACTTGTTTGTTTAATGCCAGCTGGTAATTCTTCTCCGCGTCTTCCACCAGGCTCTTCGACATCACCCCATCTTTGAACATCTGCTCCGCCCGCTCCATGTTCAGCTTCAGGAACGGCACGTCCGGCCCTTCCGCGTCCACCTTGTTGCGCTCCAGTGTCGCCTCCGATGAATCTTTCGCCGCCTGCGCCGCCTGATAGTTCGCCTGCGCTGCGCGCAAGCTGGCCTCCAGCTGAATCTTGTCCAGTTCCGCCAGCAACTGCCCCGCCTTCACGTGCTCGCCATAATCCACATACAGCTTCTTCACGATGCCGCTGGCCTTCGATTTCACTTCCACTTTAGAAAGAGGCTGAATCTTCCCCGTAGCCACCACCACCTTCGCCAGGTCCCCGCGCTCCGCAACAGCCAGTTTGGAGGGATCAATCTCATGGTTCGGGCGCAGCGCGGCGTAAACGCCGTAACCCCCGCCAACCAGAATCAGCGCCGCAACACTCCCAATAATGATCCGCCGGCGGCGTTTCTTGGCCGCCTTTCCATTCGTTAAACCGTTGCCATTGCTGGACATAACCACCCCCGGGACACTCTTTCTTCGCCCTGCTGCCTATTGATACGCAGTTCCACCAAAAATGTTCCGCTCTTGAAGGTATAGACGAACGAAGATCCCCCGCAGTCAGGTGCCAACGGTCCTAATTAGAGGCAACTGTAAATTGTCATCCCGAACCCGCGTCGTTTGCGGGTGAGGGATCTGCTTTCGGGTTTTTGCTGTAGCTTTACCCACAAGAAAATTTGTAGGGGCGGGGCTTGCCCCGCCCACTGCAGCGGCATCTCTCACGTTCAATATGCCCCGGATGTCAACCGAGCGAGGCAAGTTCTACAGTTTAATCCCCCGCAACCGCAGCGCATTCGTGATCACCGAAACCGAACTAAAGCTCATCGCCGCGCTCGCGATCATCGGGCTTAGCAGCCAATGAAACACAGGAAAGAAAACTCCCGCCGCAATCGGTATCCCCAGCAGGTTATAAACAAATGCAAACGCCAGATTCTGCTTAATGTTGCCTACCGTCGCCCTCGACAATCTCCGCGCCCTCACAATCCCTCGCAGGTCCCCCTTCACCAGCGTAATTCCCGCATTCTCCATTGCAATGTCCGTACCCGTTCCCATGGCGACCCCCACGTCCGCTGCCGCAAGTGCCGGCGCATCGTTGATCCCATCTCCCGCCATGGCCACAATCCGTCCTTCTTTCTTCAATCGTTCAATCACCGCCGCCTTTTCCTCCGGCCGCACCTCGGCTTCAATTTCCGTCAGCCCCAGCTGACTAGCTATCATCGCCGCCGACTCGCGCCGGTCCCCCGTCAGCATTACCAGCCGCAATCCCTCCGCCCTCAGCGCCCTAATCGCCTCCGGAGTCGTTTCCTTCAGATAATCCGTGAGCGCGATTACGCCGGCAAACTTTCCGTTGATCGCAACGCCCACAACCGACGAGGAAAAGGTCTTGTCGGAACCAAACCCAACCTGCACCCCCTTTCGCGTGGGATCCGAACCCTCCGTAATTCCTTGTGCTTCGAGGAATTTTAGCGAGCCGATCAGCACTCGGTCCTCCAAAAGCACGGCTTCCACCCCGCCTCCTGCAATTGCACGGAATTCGCCGGCTTCGGCTAACTCAACGCCTTTAGCCTGCGCTGCATCGACAATCGCTCGCGCCAACGGATGCTCGCTCGAACGCTCTACACTCGCGGCGATCCACAACAATCCATCTTTGGAGATTTGGCTTCCCTCAACCACTGCGACACCCGCCACGTGAGGCTTCCCTTCGGTTAGCGTGCCGGTCTTGTCGAGCACCAGCGTATCCACGCGCGCCAGAGTCTCCAGCGCCTCCGCGTTCCTCACCAGCACCCCCAACGTCGCGCCGCGCCCAACCGCAACCATAATCGACATCGGCGTCGCCAATCCCAGCGCGCACGGGCACGCAATGATCAGCACGGAAACGGCCGCGATCAGCGCGTGAGCGAACCTCGGTTCAGGGCCCAGAAATTCCCATCCAAGAAACGCCAGAGTCGCAGCCGCCACCACTCCAGGCACGAAATAGCCTGCCACTTTGTCCGCCAGCCGCTGCATTGGCGCGCGGCTTCGTTGCGCCTTGCTCACCAGTTTCACGATCCGCGCCAGCAGCGTCTCGCTTCCCACCCGCTCGGCCACCATCACGAAACTTCCGCTCGCATTGAGCGTGCCGCCCGTAACCTTGTCTCCCGCCTGTTTCTCCACCGGCAGCGGCTCGCCCGTCACCATCGACTCGTCCACCGCGCTCGTCCCCTCGCGCACCGCCCCGTCCACAGGAACGCGTTCGCCCGGCCGCACCCGCAACAAATCTCCGCGATTCACCTGCTCCAACGGAACATCGCGATCCCCGCCGCCCACAACCAGGTGCGCCGTCTGTGGCGCCAGATGCAGCAACTCCCGAATGGCTCCGCTGGTGCGTTGCCGCGCGCGGAGTTCCAGCACCTGCCCCACCAGCACCAGCGTCGTGATTACGGCCGCGGCTTCGAAATATACGGACACTTCGCCATACGTGCCGCGAAACGAGTCCGGGAAAAATTGCGGCAACAGCGTCGCCGCCACGCTGTAAAGATACGCCGCCCCCGTCCCCAACCCGATCAGCGTAAACATGTTCGGGCTGCGGTTTAACAGCGACGCCCAGAACCGCTCAAAAAAAGGCCAGCCACCCCAAATCACCACCGGCGACGCCAGCAAAAGCTCAACCCAATTCATGATTCCGGGAGCGAAATGAATGCCAATCGCATGGCCGCCCATCGCCAGAACCAATAAAGGCAGAGAGAACGCCCCGCTCAACCACAGTCGCTTCCGCATGGAATCGTATTCCGGGTCCGCCTGCTCTCCCCCCACAATATCCATCGGCTCCAACGCCATGCCGCATTTCGGGCAAACACCCGGACCAATCTGCACAACTTCCGGATCCATCGGGCACGTGTAGCGAATGTTTTGCTCGCTTGCACTAGGCTGTGCGGCTGGGGCCGGTTCCATCCCCGCGGTTCCCGGAGCCGCCAGAAATTTTTCCGGCTCTTTTTCGAATCGCTCTTTGCAGCGCGCCGAACAGAAAAAGTACGTTTCCCCGCCGTACTCCAACTTCCCCGCCGGCTTCTGCGGCTCAACCATCATTCCGCAAACCGGATCCTTCACGCGCGGCGCGGCTCCCAGGATCGGCAGCATCCCCATGGCCGTCTTCCCAGCCTTGGCAGCCGGTACCGGCATCGAGCCCGCGTTCACAGGCGCTCCAGCCTGCGATTCGTATTTCCCTGGCTCTTTCTCAAACTTCTCCGCGCACCCCGCGCTGCAAAAGTAATAATCCTTACCGCTGTGCCTCACTTTCCCCTTGGCCTTCAAGGGATCCACATTCATCCCGCAAACAGGATCTCGTTCCATCATCTTCTCCACTCCAACCGCGCTGTCATCCCCAATCCCCGCTTGCCCGGAGCGAATTTTGCGATGGGCGCCTTTTGCGGGGTGAGGGATGTGCTTTTCTTTTTCCGCTATCCTGCCCCTTCCACCTCACCGCAAATGCTTGTACACCAACTCCAACAATTCGTCGTACATCGCCGCCGCCTCCTTCGGCTTCCCGCTCGCAATCGCCTTCGTCGCGCAATGCTGCAAATGATTCTTCATCAGGTTTCGCCCCACGCCCCGCAGCGCTTCCTGCACCGACGCCACCTGCACAAGAATGTCCGCACAGTACCGGTCGCTCTCCACCATCCTCTGCAAACCCCGCACCTGCCCTTCGATCCGCTTCAACCGGTTCAGATTCGCCGCCTTCAATCCGCCGTCCACTCCCGCCGCCTTCCGCCCTTTCGTTTCCATCGTCTATACCCCTCAGGGGTATTTATACCCCCAGGGGCTATTCCCTGTCAACCCGCCGACTCCGCTTCAAACAATTGCCTGGCCGCCCCCGCTGACAACAGGGCCTACTCACCCACTGAAAGCAGCGATTTTCCGGCTTCCTCTTTTGGTGCCTGACCCAGGACTGGTAACTTCCGCCTGACAACTTACGGCTTATGGCTCACGGCTTATGGCTTCTAACTTACGGCTTATAGCTTATGGCTTATAACTGCTAACTCCCGACTCCCGACTCCCGACTCCCATCTCCCCTCCCCCGCTGGTATAATCCCTCCATGACACTTCTCGAAATCACCTTCCAACTCCACTCGCTGCCCAGCTTCGATCAGCTCGAGCGCCTCGGCGCATTCGCCAACACCTACGGCATCCGCCGCTTCCGCGTCGACGAATCCCAAAAGCACCTCACGCTCGAATACGACGCCTCCAGGCTCCGCGACACACAAGTCGCCCACGTCCTCGGCAAAGCCGGCATCCCCATCCTCCAAAAAATGTCCTCCATCGACGCTGCCGATCCACTCCCCGTCGAAAAAGCCGCGCTCCCTAGATAGCCGCCAGATCCGGTCTCCAAACGAACTTCTACGCTCACGCGTAAAATCTGAGCCAAATTTCATCAATGAGAATTTGCAGGCAGGAACAAAACTAAACTGAAAAAGGTGGGTCTAAAATAAGTGGGGCCCCCGCTTGGGATCGGGAGCCCCGGAAGGCGCATCTCAGATGCCAGTGTCGTTTTCACACCAGCGCGTGGGGTCATCCATCCTAGCTTCCCTCTCAGAGGCAGGTGGTAACGATTCGCCAAAACAGCAAGTAAGCCCCTTCCCCCTCACTTGCCATAATGTGCGCCTCGTTTCTGAAACGCGCCCACGCTTCCCTCTATTGCACGAGCAACGCCAAGCCGTTTCCCCTATAGCATTCTTATAAACTGTTCAATAATTTATGGTTAGCTGTCCCCACCAGTACCACACCGCGCACCAAAATTGACCTCGAGATTCAAATCGGAACTCTGTCCCGCTCCACTCTTGCTCCCTCTCGCTTCTTCCCCTCCCATCCTCGTACCATGACCCCGGTAACAAAACTCTTAGTTACCCCGTGCTATCGGTTTTTTTCTCATTCCACTCCACACTCTCCTCCTATGCCATCGTCCTCGTTCCGCCGCATTCGCCGCCTCGCCCTTTGGGTCATTCTCGATCTCGCCCTATTCGCCGGCGCCCTGGCCCTTTCCACTTCCGCCGACACCCCCGGCCAGCTCGCCAAATCAAAACTCGCGGGCTGTTACTGCGCCTGCGCCCATTCCAAAACTTCTATTGGTTGCGCCAAAATGTGCGATCTCCCGAAGTACGCTTCCCGCTCCTGGGCCGCAAGTTGTGCAAAACCCCGCGTGAAGCCTCCCGCCGAAACCCCGGGTGCCGGTCCCCATTACTCCCGCAAACCCCGTGCCGAACGCGCCAGCAACTAGCTCTGCCGCTGCGCCGTCTCCCCAAGCAACTTCCCGAATATCTCCGGCACCTCAATAATCGCCCGGTTATCCAGCCCCGCCACATTCCGCCGAAACTCCTCCAGCGCCCCCACCTCCATCAACTGCCTCACGCCCCCGACGATTTCCCGAAAATTCCGCAGCACAATCCCCACCCGCTTTTCCTTCACCCATTCCGTGTTGTACCGCTCTTGCGGCAGCGTCCACGCATTGCATTCCAGAATCACCGGCAACTTCCGCATCATCGCTTCCGCCACGCTTCCCGGCCCCGGCTTCCCGATCAGAAAATCCGCCGCTCGCATCATCCGATGTACCTCTTTCGTGAATCCCACCACGTGCAACGGCAAACTCCATTTCCGCCTGCGAAATTCTTCCTCCAATCTCTCGTTGCGCCCGCACACCACAATCAATTGCACCGGCAGTTTGTCGTTTTCAATCCGCTCCACAATTTCCAGCATCACTTTCGATCCAAATCCTCCGAACAGCAGAATCCCGGTGGTCAAATCCCTCCGCAGCCCCAGTTCGCTCCGCAACACCATTGGATCCGATTCATCCGGCGCATAAAAATCCGGGCGCAAAATCATCCCCGAAGTCCGGAAAATATGCCTATCATCTTTTCCAATCGCCCGAGCCTGCTCAACGGCCTTCTCCGAGCCACAAATCACGTACTGGCTTTCCGCCGCTTCAATCCAGAAATGCGGCGGAAAATCCGCGATGTCGGTAATTAGCGTCACGAACGGCTTTTCCGGATGCACCCGCTTCCACGCCTCCGCAATCTCCCGGTTGAAATGCGGAATCACAGACACCAGCAGATCGGCGTCACTTTTCTGGAAAAAACCCACCAGCAGTTTCACCAGCGGCCGGTGAAAAATGCGGATCGTCGTCTGCAGCACGCGCAGCAACTGCGTCGCACCCAGCGTCCAGCCATTCCTCAGCAGGGTGTTGTACTGTTCCTGAATGCGGATCCCCGTAAGCTTGCGAAGCACGTCGAGGTGATCCGTCAACTCCTGGAACTGCACCAGTTCCACCTGCCACCCGCGATTTTGTTGGGAAATTACCGTTTGCAGCGCAACTGCAGCGTTCCGATGGCCGCCACCCGCGTCATGGAACAACACCTGTATTTTCTTCATCGCCGCAAATTGTTCCACACAACTATGAATGGACGGTAAACAACGCCAACGCACGCTCCATGCCATGTGGAAAACGTTTCAAACCGTTTGTGCTCAATCAGTTCCGCCCCAACTTTCATACGCAATTCGCCCTCGTTTTATGCCCTGTTCATATCCCGCATCTAATCTCGTAACATGCGTTGCGATCTTCACGTTCACTCCATCGCATCAGGTATGTGCGACACCCCGGGCCTCACCCGGATCGCCAGGGAATCCTATAACCAGCCCGCCGAGGTCTACTACCGCTGCAAGCGCCTCGGCATGTCCATCGTCACCCTCACGGACCACGATTCCATCGAAGCCGCGGAATCCCTCCGCAAGCACCCCGATTTCTTCCTCAGCGAAGAAGTCACCGTCCGTATGCCCACCGGCACGCAAATCCACCTCGGCGTCTACGGCATCACCGAAAAAGACCACGCGGAAATCTCTCGCCGGCGCAACGATTTTCTCTCGCTCCTGATGTACCTCACCGAACGCAAGATTTTTTTCAGTCTCAATCACGTCTTCTCCAGCCTCACCGGCCACCGCGATCTCGAGGATTTCGACTGGTTCGCCTCCTACGTCCCCGCATTGGAAGTTCGTAACGGCCAGATGTGGCAGGCAGCGAATCAACAGGCCCAGCAATTGGCATCTCAACTCGGCAAGGCCTGCGTCGGTGGCAGCGACTCTCATACGCTCTCCGGCGTAGCGCGGACTTTCACCGAAGTGCCTGGTGCCCGGACGGTCGAAGAATTCTTCGCCGGTTTGCGCGTCGGCCGCGGCACGGTCCGCGGCCAACATGGTAGCTACGGCAAACTCACCAGGGACATTTTCAATTTCGTCGGTAGCGTTGTGAAAGATCAGCCCGCCGCCGCCGCTCTCCTGCCGCTCACCGTTTTCATTCCCGCAATCACCGCCTTTCATTGGCTGAATGAAATCCAGTTCTGCAAGCGATGGGCAGCCATGCTGGGCACACGGGAAAAAAGTCCGCGTTTGTTGTGGGAGGTCGAAGCGGGATTCGAGGCCAACTGGGCGAGTTGAGGCGAGGCCATGACCGTGGCAAAAACCGTCTGGGGTTACATTCAAAATCGCGATTATCGCGTCATGCGGCGCGTCAACCGCTGGAAGGCGCCGCGCTGGATTCGCTACTGGATGATCGCCGCCACCCGCGTCGGCGATGGCTGGCTCTGGTACAGCCTCGCCATCATTCTTCTCCTCGTTGGCGGCCCCAATCGCTACGCCGCCGTCAGCGCTGCCGCCTGTGCGGCTCTCGCCGGTGTCTTCGTCTTCAAAGTTTTAAAGAAAATCAGTCACCGCCAGCGCCCCTGCCACCTGGAGCCGCATTGCTGGTCGCGCGTTCTTCCTCCCGACCAGTTTTCTTTTCCCTCCGGCCACACCATGACGGCCTTCTCCATCGCCCTCGTCGTCAGCTATTTCTATCCCGGCCTCGAACCTACTCTGTATTTTCTCGCCGCCAGCATCGCCGTCTCCCGCGTAATCCTAGGCATGCATTTCCTCAGCGACGTTCTCGCCGGCGCCATTCTCGGCTCCGCTCTGGGCGTCACCGCGATCGTAGTCTTCGCCTCCTACGGGCTCGCCTGATCTCTTCCGGTGTAGGGGCAGGGCTTGCCCCGCCCGCTGCGGCGGCACCGCTCAAACTCACTGTGGCCGAGGATGCAACAAAGTTGGATCGGCTTCCCGAACGATTAAAAATCCTTGCTTCGCCTCAGATAATCCGCTTCGGATGCTCCGCCAGCGCTTTTCGAAATGTTCCCAGATTCGTCGAATCGATCACCGCCGTTCCGGTATCCACAAACGTCGGCAGCGGCGCCGTTGGCGCGGTCGCCCAGTCCTTGAACTCGTGCACAACGTTGTGGTGCAGATCGTCCAACAGCCTCACCCCATAAAATGCCATCAAATAAGGTTTCTGCACCACCGATGCGGTGATCCACCCCCGCTCGATCGCATCCAGTGTTTGCGGATCTTTATCGAACGCCACAATCTTGATCTTCCCGGTCATGTCCAGCAGGTGCAGCACGTCCGCCGCTCCTTGCCCTCCGGATGCCTCCAGGCAAATAATTCCGTCGATCTTTTCTTTCTTCTTCTGCAGCAGATCCGAAATACCGTCATACGCCGCCCGCGGATCCCCATGGTCGTCGATAGTTTCCACAATCTTCACTCCCGGATAGCTCTTCAGCACGTCGTTCACTCCGCGCACTCGCTCCTCGGAGTTGAACTGGCCCGGCAAACCGATTAGCACAATCCGTCCCTGCCCGCCCAGCAGCTCCACCATTCTCTTCGCGCTTTTTTGCCCGGCCCGGAAATTATCCGTCCCGATGAACAGCACCCGCCGCGATTCCGGCGAATCCGAATCCATGCAGATCACTGGAATCCCTTGCAGCACCGCCTTGTTGATGGATTCCTTGAACAGCGCGGGGTCGCTCGCCGAAACCATGATGCCCGCCGGATTCTGTGCCACCACTTTCTGAAACTCGCTCAACTCTTCGCTCGGCGAAAGCGTCGCCGGACCCACCATTTCCACCTTCACTCCCGCCGTCTTGCCGATATCCGTCAGCCCCGCTTGCGCCTCCTGCCAGTACGGCAGGTTCACATTCGCGGTCACCAGCACGTAGCGCTCCTCCGGTTGGTGGTAGGGCTTCTCGCACGCCGAAAGGACCAGCGCCATCCCAACAACTCCGCCGATGCAATTCATTTTGGATGCTTTCATGTTCGGTCTCCTTACCAGAAAACTCTTTAGCAGGTTGGATGGTGGGATAAGACCAGATGACTCCGCGAGAAGCCTAACACATCGAGCCTTCCCAAGGGATACCGCCGCACTTTTGTCGCCCATTCCAATCCGCTTCCCGTAAGATGGTTCGTTGCGCGTCGGCGGATACAAATTAGTGTTGCGTGCCGCGTCTTCTCTGAAAACTATGTCTTCTAGAATACAGTTGGAAGTCGCGGTGGACTCTCTGGAACGCGCGGCGGCCGCGGAACGCGCCGGAGCGCATCGCCTGGAATTGTGCGTAAACCTCGAAGCCGGCGGCCTGACGCCCGGGATCGAGTTGCTTCGTGCTGTGCGCGCCGCCGTGCGCATTCCAATCCACGTGATGCTGCGCCCTCGCCCGGGCGATTTCGTCTACTCAGCGCCTGATTTTGCGGAAATGAAATCCTCCATCAAAACGATCGCCGCCGAAAGCGTCCAAGGGATTGTCACCGGCATCTTGCTGCCCGGCGGTTCGATAGATGTGCCGCGCACACGGGAACTTGTCGCCCACGCCTCACCAATGCAAGTCACATTTCATCGCGCGTTTGATCAGACACCAGACTTGGCAGCGGCCTTGGAAACCGTCGTACTCACCGGCGCCCACCGCATCCTCACTTCCGGCGGCGCGGCCAATGCGCAATCTGGCGCTTCGATTCTTCGATCGCTAATCCATCAAGCGGAAAACCGCATCACAATTCTTCCCGGCGGCGGCCTTCATCCAGCCAATATCGCCGAAGTAGCCCGCGCCACCGGTACCCACGAGTTGCACACCGGCCTCGGCACCGTCCTTCCCTACTCCAGCCCGGACGCGGCAGCCTTCGAATCCGCAGTCCGCGAATGCGTCGCCAGCCTTGTGGGGTAGCGCCGGCATCCTGTTTACCCTGAGCTGCGAAGGGCCGGCAAGCGCTCCGCCAGAATAGCGCCACCACTCTGCCTCCCACCCCACAAAAAAAAGGGCACGCAGTGCGTGCCCTCCGAAACCTCGAACTGTTTTTAGTCTCAGGCCTTCTGCGCCTGCCGCCGTAGGAACGTTGGCACATCCAGATCATCTTTCGGCACTTCCGGCGAAACTTCCCGAACGTTCTGCGCCACTTGATGCACCACGCTCGGCGGAGCCTGCGGCAATTCCTGCTGCTGCGGCGTTTCCCGCCCGGCCTTCCAGGTTCTCGGCAGCACCGTCTGCTTCGACGGCGCCTGCTTCTTCCCTGCTTCCTTGAAGCCCGCTGCGATCACCGTAATCTTCACCGCGTCCTTCATGTTGTCGTCCATCACCGCGCCGAAAATAATGTTTGCGTTTTCGTGCGCCGCCTTCTGGATCACGCTCGAAGCCTCATGCACCTCATGCAGCGAAAGCGAAGAGCTTCCGCATATGTTGATCAGAATGCCCTGCGCGCCCTGGATCGAATTGTCTTCCAGCAAAGGACTCGCGATCGCCCGGTTCGCCGCATCCACCGCCCGGCTCGCCCCGGTTGCCACGGCCGTGCCCATCACCGCATAACCCTGCCCATGCATGATGGCTTTCACGTCGGCAAAGTCGCGATTGATGATCCCTGGCACGGTAATAATGTCCGAAATGCCCTGCACCGCCTGCCGCAGAATGTCGTCGGCAATCCGGAACGCGTCGAAAAAGCTCGTGCCTCGCTCCACCGTTTCCATCAGCCGCTCGTTGGGGATCACGATCACCGTATCCACCACGCCGATCAAATCCTGCAGCGCCTGCTCCGCTTGCAGCATCCGGCGCTTGCCTTCAAACGCGAACGGCTTCGTCACCACCGCCACGCTCAACGCGCCCAACTCGCTCGCCAGCGATGCCACCACGGGCGCCGCTCCGCTTCCAGTTCCTCCGCCCAGCCCGGACGTAATAAAAATCATGTCCGCGCCTTCCAGCGCCTCAATAATTTTGTCCGTATCTTCCAGCGCCGCCTTCCGGCCAATCTCCGGATTCGCGCCCGCGCCCAATCCCTTCGTCAGCTTCGCTCCCAACTGCAGCTTCACCGGAGCTTGCGACATTTTCAGCGCCTGCAGGTCCGTGTTGGCGGTGATGAATTCCACACCCTCCACCTTGGCGCGTATCATGCGATTCACCGCGTTGCAGCCGCCTCCGCCCACACCAATCACTTTGATCTTCGCGGGCTGCAATTCCTCGCTGAAGCTCATCCGGATTCCTGCGTCTTTCGCTGTCATGCTTCTCCCCCTGTCCGGCTGGTCCAAATCCTTTATAAAACTCGTATTCCCCTGATTCCACAGTGACTTTTCGAGGCCTGTGGAAAACCGGCCTGCCACTTCGGCTTTTTACCCCTGCACTTCCCTTACCCTCTTGCCCTTAGCGCTCTCTAATCCCGTTTTGGCTCGCCCAGCCTACGCCCCGGCGAACATCGCCTTCAGCTTCGAAACCAGCGTATTCCCCTTCTGCGAGTTGCTGCGCCGCGTCTTTGCCGCGTGCAACACCAGTCCCACAACCGTCGCATACTCGGGCCTCGTCACCGATTCCGGCATGTCCAAAATCCCTCGCGCTTCGCCCAGCCGCACCGGCAACTGAAAAACATGCTCCGCCAGTTCCCCGAATCCGTTCAACTGCGCTCCGCCGCCCGTCAGCACAAATCCCGCTTGAATCTGCCGTTCCATCCCGGCGCGCCGCAAATCATCGCGAATCATGGCCACCAACTCTTGCGCGCGCGGCTCGATAATCTCCGTCAGGTTCCGCGCGAAAATGGTTCGCGGAGGCCGGTCGCCTACGCTGGCAATCTCAATCGCGCCGTCATTGTGGAGAATCTCTGCCCAGGCGCATCCATGCCGATGCTTGATGCGCTCCGCTTCAGGAATCGGGGTGCGCAGTCCAACCGCCAGGTCGTTCGTAAAATGGTCGCCGCCAATCGCGATTGTTCCGGTATGGCGCACCACTCCGCCGCCAAACACCGCCAGGTCCGTCGTCCCGCCGCCAATATCCAGAATGCAGCAGCCCATCTCTTTTTCATCCGGCGTCAGGCAGGCTTCCGCCGAAGCCAGCGGCTCCAGCACGGTGTCGTTGATCAGAATCCCTGCTTTGTTCGCCGCGGTGATCAAGTTTTGCGTCGCCGCCATCGACGATGTCACCACGTGAACATTCGCTTCCAGCCTTTGCCCGATCATCCCGATCGGATCGCGAATGCCTTCCTGCGCATCCACCAGAAATTCGTGGGGCAGAACATGCAATACTTCGCGGTCTTCCGGCATCGCGATATTCCGCGCCGCGTCAATCGCCCGGCGAACATCGTCGCGTTCCACGTCACGCGCCCGGTTCCCCAGCGAAATCCCGCCGCGGCTGTTGACGCCGCGCACATGGCTTCCCGCCACGCCGATCACCGCCGATTCCACCGGCACGTTGGCCACCCCTTCGGCCTCTTCCACTGCCCTTCGAATGGAGCTTACGGTCGAATCCAGGTTGACGATCAGTCCCTTGCGCAGCCCTTTCGATTCCGCCGCGCCCAGCGCCAGAAAGTGCAACTGCTCATTTTCAAGTTCCGCCAGCAATACGCACGTCTTCGTACTGCCGATATCCAGCCCCACCAGATATTTGTCTTTCTTCGCCAAGACGCTCTCCTGCTTTTTATTTTGCTCTTGCCGCAGGTGCGCTGGTGTCGGGGTTCACCACCACCTGCTTCGAATACCGTAGGTCAATCGCATGCACCGGCCCGGCATTTGCCTGCCATTGCGTGAAGTTTTCCACCAGCGTGCGGTACTTCCCGGTGAAATCTCCTTGCCCAAAATGAACGGTGATTGCCGGCGCATTTCCTTCGCTTCCAAATCCGGTCAGCACGGCGCACAAATCGCGCGGATTGCCCAGGTCGGCTTCGCTCACCCGCTCCGACGAGCCGGGCTTCACCAGGTCAATACTCTTCATGAACTCCTGGTACGCCTGCATCCGCTTTTCACGCTCTTCCCGCGCCAGGTTTTCGGACATGCCGGTCACGATCGGAAAATGGAAATCCTCGCCTTCCGTCCGCTCCAGCAACACGCCATGCGCATCGATCAGCGTCAGTTCGTTGCCGTTGCGGAAAAACGCCACCGGCGTTCGCTCCGTGATCTCCACCCGCAGGCGGTTCGGCAGGATCCGCTGCACGCTGGCCTCTTCCACCCACGGTATTTCCTGAATCTGCCCTCGCCGGGCTTCCAGCGGAATGCTCAACACGCTTTTATTCCGGTCGTGCAAGAAAAGCTTCTGAATCTCTTCCCGCGCCACGATATGATTTCCGCTCACATCAATCTGGTCCGGCTTGATCAAAAGCACCTGTGGCGAATACAGCGCATACCGCCGCCCAAAATAGCCCGCCGTAAGCAAGGCCGTCCCCGCAACCGTCCACACAAATACACGCCGATAGAACGGCCAGGTTTTCCCGCCCAGCTTCTTACGCCGGATCTCCACCGGCTTCTGCCGCCGCAGATACTTCGGCTCTTCGTCCGTCACCAGGTCCGGCCGGTAGGATTCCTGATCTGCCGCCGCCGCGCTGGCGTTGCGTTGGATGGGTTTCACGCGTTCCAAACCACCACCTCGTTTTCCAGGGTTACCCCGTACGCCCGCTGCACCCGTTCGCGCACCTCCGCGATCAGCGCCAGCATGTCCGCCGCCGAGGCTTTCCCCGCATTCACGAAGAAATTCGCATGCCGCTCGCTCACCCGCGCGTCGCCGTGCGAAAAACCCTTCAATCCAAGTTCGTCGATCATCCGCCCCGCGGAACCTCCCGGCGGATTCTTGAAGATGCAGCCCGCGCTCTTCTGCCCCAGCGGCTGGCTCGAACGTCGCTTTTCATTGCAGATGCGAATGCCTTGGAGAATTTCAGGGTACGGTTTGGAGGGAAGTTCCAGCTTCACTGCCAGCATCATATCATCGGGCGCAAAAGAAGTGTGCCGGTATTCAAACGAAATCTGTTCGCCCCGCAGAGTCTCGATTTTCCGCTCCGCCGCCCGGTACACCTTCACTTCCCGCACGTACGATCCGATCTGGATTCCGTACGCGCCCGCATTCATCCGCAGCGCTCCTCCGACCGTTCCCGGCACCCCGATCAATCCTTCCATCCCGCCCAGATTATTTTTCGCGCAAAACGTCACCGTGCGCCCCAGGTCGGCCGCGGCATCAACACTTGCCACATTTCCTTCTAATGTGATTTCCGGCTCCCCCTTCACCAGCTGCAGCACCACGAACGGCAACTCTCCGTCCACCACCAGCAGATTCGACCCGCCACCCAGAAATTTGTGCGCCACCCCATGTTCGTCCAGCAATTTCAGCAATCCCGGAATCGCTTCATGCCGCTGAATCCGCAGCAAGTCCGTCGTCCCGCCGATCCCCAGCGAAGTAAGTTCGGCCAGCGACACTCCGCGCCGCAGCTCCGTCCCCAACTCCGGCAGCGCCGCCAGGATTTTGGCTTCCTCAATCCGCATGTCGAGTCCGGTCCTCCACGCGCAGTTCCGTTCCCAGCAGCACCATCAGCTCGCTGCTCGCCCGGCTCACGTTCCCCGCCCCAATCGTCATGATCGCGTCGCCCGGCCGCGATTCGCGCAACAGAAACTCAATCGCGTCCTGCATCGAGCGAAAATACTGCACGTTCTTGTGCCCCGCCTCGCGAATAGCCGTCGCCAATGCCTCGCTGGTGATTCCCGCCACCGGCGCTTCCCCTGCCGGATACACATCCATCAGCGCCAGAATGTCCGCATCGTTGAACGCCTGCACAAACTCATCCCACAAATGCTGCGTACGCGTGTAGCGATGCGGCTGGAATAGCGCCAGCAACCGGTTGAACTGGCAGCCTCGTGCCGCTTTCAGCGTCGCCCGAATTTCCGCCGGGTGATGCCCGTAATCGTCCACCACCGTGATGTCGTTCACCACGCCCTTGATATCAAACCGCCGCCCCACCCCCGCGAATTTCGCCAACCCTTCGCGGATCAACTCGCTGGCCACATTCAGATAAAGCGCCACCGCCGCCGCCGCCGCTGCGTTGCGCACATTGTGAATCCCCGGCGGGTGCGGCAACAAAAACATTCCCAGGTCTTCGCCCTTGTACGTCAGCCGGAATTCAGCGCCCATCCCCCGCGTTTCCACATCGCTGATCACCAGGTCTGCCTGCGGCGATGTTCCATACGTAATGATCGGACGCTTCACTTCCGGAATGATCGCCTGCACATTCGGTTCGTCCAGGCACAAAACCGCCGCTCCATAGAACGGCACGCGGTTCACAAACTGCAGAAACGCATCCTGAATGTCTTCCAGCGACGAATACTGATCCAGATGTTCGCGATCGATCGTCGTCACCACCGCTACCACCGGCGCGAACATCAGAAAGCTGCGATCGCTTTCGTCCGCCTCCACCACAAAATACTCCCCGCGCCCCACCCGGGCCGTCGTTCCTGCCTGGTTCACTTTTCCGCCGATCACAAACGTCGGATCCAGATGCGCCGCCGCCAGAATCGACGCCACCATCGAAGTCGTCGTCGTTTTTCCATGCGCCCCGGCGACCGCGATCCCGTACTTCAACCGCATCAGCTCCGCCAGCATTTCCGCCCGCGGAATCACCGGAATCTTCCGCTTGTGCGCTTCCACTACTTCCGGATTTTCCGCTTTCACCGCCGAAGAGATCACCACCACGTGCGCGCCTTCCACATTCCCCGCCTGGTGTCCCTCAAAAATTGTCGCCCCCAGATTTTGCAGCCGCTCCGTAATCGTCGATGGCTTCAGATCGGATCCCGAAACCGAATACCCCAGCGTCAGCAGCACCTCCGCGATGCCACTCATCCCGATCCCGCCGATGCCCACCAGGTGAATCCGCTGAAAATTGCGAAACGATACCATCATCTTTCCTCTTAACTCCGCCGCCCGTGGCACAGGGACTCTTGCCTGTGCATCCGATCCTTCACCACCCATCCCTCCATCACCGCCCCGGCCTCCGTTCTCTCTGTTCTCCTCTGCTACCTCTGTGGTGAACTCTTCTCTCTCTTTCCCACCGCTTCCTCAATCAAATCCACAATCTCCCCCGCCGCATGCGGATAGGCAAGGCTCCGCGCATTCGTCGAAAGCGTTTCAATCTCCCGGGGCTGGTCGAGGAGGGAGAAAATCTCGCGCGCCAATCGTTCTCCGGTCAGTTCCGTTTCCGTGATCAGCCGCCCTGCGTGCGCATTCGCCATAGCCTGCGCGTTCCGCAACTGGTGGCTGTCTGTGGCCCGTCCGAACGGAATAAAAATCGCCGCTCGGCCCGCCGCGGCAACTTCCGCGGCAGTAATCGCTCCCGCCCGGCAGACCAGCAAGTCCGCCCAGGCGAAGCGCTCCGCCATATTCGTCAGGAAAGGAGCCACCTCCGCAAGAATTTCGCGCCGCGCGTACGCGGTCCTTACCGCATTATAATCGCGTTCCCCGGTCTGATGCACAATCTGCATTTCATTTTTTCGCGTCGCCAGCAAATCCATTGCGTCCACAAACGCGCGATTCACCGGCAGCGCTCCCTGGCTTCCCCCGGTAATCAGTAAATGCAGCGGCTTTTCCGGCTTGCGCGCCTCGATCGCAAAAAATTCCGGCCGCACCGGGCAGCCCGTCAGCTTCGCTTTTGCTCCCCACGCCTGCGCCGTCACTTCGTAACCCGTTGCAATCCGCTTTGCAAATCTCGCCACTACCCTGTTCGTGAAACCCGGTTCCGCATTCGGCTCAAAAATCACGTTCGGAATCCCACGCAGCCAGCTTGCCAGCAGCATTGGCCCCGCTGCATACCCTCCCACGCCAAACGCCACATCCGGTTTGTTCCGTTTCAGCACACCAAACGAGTCCGACAATCCCGATCCGAGCATCAGCAAATTCTTCGCAAGCGTCGTGCCGCCCTTCCCCTTCAACCCCGCCACGCGAATCGTCTCCAGCGGCAGCCCAGCCTGCGGCACCAGCTTCATTTCAATCCCGCGTTGGGTTCCCACCAGCACCACTTCCCTATCCGCTCCTCTCCGCAACCACTCCCGCGCAATCGCCATTGCCGGAAATACGTGTCCGCCGGTTCCTCCCCCTGCAATCAGAAGTTTCACGCCACCCGTCCTCAAGCCCGCAAGCTCGATGGAGTCCTGGCCTGCTGCGTGATATTCAACAGCACGCCGGTTGCCAGCAGCATCACCAGCAGGCTCGAGCCTCCATAGCTCACGAACGGCAGTGGAATCCCCTTCGTCGGCATCATCCCCAGCACCACCGCGAAATTAATCAGCGACTGAAAAATCACCATCGCCGTCACGCCCAGTGCCAGCATGCTGCCGAACCTGTCCGGCGCATTAAACGCCGCCCGTATTCCCCGCCATCCATAAACCGCAAACAGCGTGATCACAAAGACAGCTCCCAGGAAACCCAGCTCCTCGCAAATCACCGCGTAAATAAAATCCGTGTGCGCTTCCGGCAGGTAAAACAGCTTTTGTTTCCCCTCCATCAGCCCAACGCCGCTAAACCCTCCGGAACCAACAGCAATTAGCGACTGCATCAGTTGAAACCCCGCTCCCTGCGGGTCCGAGTCCGGATGCAAAAACGCCGTGATGCGCGCCGACCGGTAAGAAACGAACGCAATCAACGCGATCAACACAGGCAGCGCCGTCGCCGCTCCCACCGCCAGCCACTTCCAGGAAAGCCCCGCGACAAACAGAATCGCCGTCATGATCAGCAAAATGTCCACCGAAGTCCCCAGGTCCGGCTGCATCACGATCAATCCCACGCAAATCAGCACCGGCCCCACCGCTGGCAGTATCGTCTGCAGCAAATCTTCCTTCGTGAATTCCATCCGCGTCACCGTGCGGCGTTTCATGTCCAGAAACCACGCCAGGTAGAGAATCACCACCAGCTTGGTCATTTCCGATGGCTGCAGATTCGCCGGCCCCACCTTGATCCACCGGTGCGTCGCGTGCGACTTATCCAGAAAAAACGTTCCCACCAGCAGCACCGCCACAACGCACAGCGCCGTATACACAACCGCCGGCTCGCGCAAACGGTGATAGTCCAGCTTCATCAGCCCGAACATCCCCGCAAGTCCCGCCAGCAGCCACACCACCTGCCGCAGCACAAACACATACGAATGCCCATACAACTGCTGCGCGGTCACCGCCGACGCGCTGAAAATCATCACCGCCCCAAGCAAACACAGCGCCAGCGTCACCCCAAACAACCACCGGTCCGTCTCCGATCTCCTCGCCACTTTCCCTCTTCTCTGCGCCCTCTGCGTCTCTGCGTTAGATTCTTCTTCTCAATTTCTATTTTCTAATTTCACTTTTCCAATCCATGCACCAACTCCTTAAACACCCGCCCCCGCTGCTCATAATTCTCAAACTGGTCAAAACTCGCACACGCCGGCGCCAGCAGCACCACATCTCCGGCCCGCGCCGCCATCGCCGCAGCCTCCACCGCCCGCTCCAAAGTCCCCGCCCTCTCAATCGCCACGCTCCCCGCAATCTGCTTTTCAATCTTGTCCGCCGCCGCCCCAATCAACAGCGCAAGAATCGCTCTCTCCCGCAGCGGCTTCTGCAGCGCCGTATAGTCGCTGCCCTTGTCCTTGCCCCCCAATATCACCAGGATTCTCCCCGGAAACGCATCCAGCGCCTTCAGCGTCGCGTCCACGTTCGTCGCTTTCGAATCGTTGTAGTACCGCACCCCCCGAATATCCTCCACGAACTCCAGCCGGTGCTCCACGCCCGCAAAACTCTTCACCGCCTTCGCAATCGTCCCCGAATCCACTCCCGCCAGCCGCGCAATGATCACCGCCGCCAGCACGTTTTCCACGTTGTGCGCGCCCGCCAGCGGTATCTCCGCCGCCTTCATCACCGGCTCCAATTTCCCGTGGTGCGCCACCACTATTTCCTCACCCTGAAGGCACGCGCCCTGTGCCACCCGCTTCTGCCTGCTGAACCAGAACACCTGCGGTTTCTTCGGCGCGTATTTCGCCGAAGTCGCATCATCCGCATTCAAAATCGCCGCATCCAGCTCCGTCTGATTCTCAAAGATTCGCGCTTTCGCCGCCGCATACGCTTCCATCGTTTTGTGCCGGTCGAGATGATCCGGCGTCAGGTTCAGCAATGCCCCGATGTTCGGCCGGAACTTTTCAATCAGCTCCAGCTGAAAACTGCTCAATTCCGCCACCGCCACCGATCCCGCATCCATCTTTTCCACTTCCGAAATCAGCGGCGTCCCCACGTTCCCTGCAAGAAAAGCTTGCATCGCCCCCGCTTTCAGGATGTGGTGCACCAGCGTGGTCGTCGTCGTTTTCCCGTTCGAGCCGGTAATTCCGATCAGCTTGCCTTCCAAAAATCTGTAAGCGAGTTCGATCTCGCTCCACACCGTGATGCCCTTCGATTTCGCCAGCCTCAAAAACGGATCGTCCGCCGGCACGCCGGGACTCGGAATAATCAGATCCTGCGCCAGAAACTTCTTTTCCGTGTGTCCTCCAAGCTCCAAACTGACGCCAGCCGCCCGCAACTTCTCCGCCGCATCACCCAATTCGCTTTCGCCCCGCGTTTCCGTCGCCGTCACCATCGCGTTGTGCCCCGCACAAAACAGCGCCGTAGCCACGCCGGTTCTCGCCAGCCCCACCACCAGCACCCGTTTCTTCCGCAATTCCATCGATCCCGGCATCTCTACCCGTCCTGGGTGCCGCACCCTGCGGTGTTCAGGGTGCGGGTTTTTCTTCCCGTATCTTCTCTGCGCCCTCTGCGTCTCCGCGTTTGGCTTCTTTGCTTTTCGATTTTCTATTTTCCAATTTCCATTTTCTAACTCACCGCAATTTCAACGTCGTCAACGCAAACAACGCAAACACCAGCGCCGCAATCCAAAACCTCACAATCACCTTGCTCTCGCTCCACCCCAGCAACTCAAAATGGTGGTGAATCGGCGCCATCCGGAAAATCCGTTTCCCCCGCAGCTTGAACGACCCCACCTGCACAATCACCGACAGCGCTTCCAGCACAAACACTCCTCCCACAAACACCAGCAGCACTTCCTGCTTGATAATCACCGCGATCGTTCCGAGCGTCCCTCCTAGCGCCAGCGATCCCACGTCGCCCATGAACACTTCCGCCGGATGCGCGTTGTACCAAAGAAATCCCAGCGAAGCGCCCACCAGCGCCCCGCAAAACACCGTCAGTTCCCCCACGCGCGGGATATACTGGATCTCTAGATACGTCGCCCAGCGATAGTTGCTGCTGACATACGTCAAGATCGTCATCGCGCCCGCCGCAATCACCGTGCACCCGATCGCCAGCCCATCCAATCCGTCCGTCAGATTCACCGCGTTCGAGCTTCCCGTGATCACCAGCATGATGAATGCCAGAAATGGCAAAAATGCCAGCGGCCAGAAAGTTCCCGAATGCTGCAAGCTGTGAAACACCAGGTCCGGCCGGAAACGCTTCAAAAACGGAATAATCAACTGCGTCGAATAAGCGCTGTGCGCCGAAAGCACCAGCAGCGTCACGCCCACTGCAAAGCTCACGCTGAACTGCAGCGCCAGCTTCTTTTTCCCTGTCAATCCCAGATTTCGCCGCTTGGCCACTTTTGCGTAATCGTCCACAAATCCAATCGCCGCAAACGCAATCAGCGCAAACAGCGCCATCAAAATAAATGGATTCGATAAATCCGCCCACAGCAGCACCGGCACCGCCGTCGACAGCACAATCAAGACCCCGCCCATCGTCGGCGTTCCCGCCTTCTTCTTGTGCTCCTGCGGCCCTTCTTCCCGTATGTACTGCCCGATCTGCAGTTCCCGCAGCTTGCGAATCAGCCACGGCCCGAACACCAGCGCCAGAAACATCGCCGTCAAGCTCGCGTACGCCGTCCTCACCGTGATGTAGCGAAACACGTTCAGCGGGCTGAAATATTTCTGCAGCACGTGATACAGGAGGTAGTACAGCATCCTAGTGCGCCGCCTCCGGCTTCCGCCCCGCATCCACAGGGGCAAACCGGCCAAGCATGGCCTCCACGATGCGCTCCATCTTCACGCTCCGCGACCCTTTCACCAGCAGCAAATCTCCCGGCTTCACAAATCCCGTCAGGAACTCCGCCGCATTTTCCGGCGTCACAAAAAATTTCGTCCGCTCTCGCGGAACTCCGGCCGCCACCGCCCCTTCCACAATCTGCACAGCGTCTCCCTGCACCCCAACCACAAAATCAATCTTCCCCGTGCGGCCCGCAAACTCCCCGCCTTCGCGATGCAATTGCTCCGATGACGGCCCCAACTCGCGCATTTCCCCAGCCGCCAGTATCCGTCGCCCGAATCCCGGCGTCGCCGCCAGCAAGCTGCTCATCGCCTGCAGCGCCGCCGGGCTCGAATTGTACGCATCATTTATCAGTGCAAATCCATTCGTGAACCGGATCAACTCCCCGCGCATCGAAGGCGTCCGCAGATTCGGCAGCACTCTCCCCGCCTCGTCCACCCCAATGCCCCATTCGCTCGCCGCCGCAATCGCACCCAGCGCGTTCCACACCACGTGCCGTCCCGGCAGCGACATTTCCATTCGCGTCCGCTGGCCCTTGTGAATCAGTGTGAACGCCGAGCCCAGCGCCCCGCGGTCCTCAATCCCTTCCGCCCGAAACTCCGCCGGAGTATCCACTCCATAAAAAATCACCCGGCCCGGAGCCGCCTTCGCCATCGCCGCGACCCTCAAATCATCTGAGTTCAGCACCGCCAGTGAATTCGCCCCGTTCAATCCCTCCACCAGCTCCCGTTTCGCCAGCGCAATCTCCTCCACCGAACTGAAATTCATCAGGTGCGCCGGCGCCACCCTCGTCAGAATCGCCACATCCGGCCGCGCAATCGCCGCCAATCTCTTCAGCTCGCCGGGAAACGACATTCCCATCTCTAGCACCGCCGCGTCATCTTCCTCTTCCAGCCGGAAAATCGTCAGCGGCAGCCCGTACTCATTGTTGAAATTTCCCGCGGTTTTCAGGACCCGGAGCTTCGTGCCCAGCAATGCCGCCAGGATCTCTTTCGTTGTTGTCTTTCCGACCGACCCGGTGATCCCGCATATTTTCTTGCCCCAATCCTTGCGCACCGCTCGGGCAAGTTCGTGCAGCGCTCCAAGCGTGTCGGGCACGGTGATGCAGCGGTCCTGGATCCAGCCCGGGTAGCGCGATACCACCGGTTCCGCCACCACTGCCGCCAGCGCTCCGCTTTCCACGACGTCGGCAACATAGTCGTGTCCGTCGTTGCGCGGACCATGTATCGCGATGAACAGTTCTCCCCGACGTATCGTGCGAGAATCAATCGAGACACCGGCCACCCGGGCCACGGCATCCACGCCGCTTCCCGACTTGCCTGCCACCGCGTCAGCCACCTGTTTAAGCGTCCACCGCATAGTTGCCTCAGTAGGTTGGTTTTCCCCAGGGTTCCCGCGAAGCGTTCACTTCTTCCATACCGCTCTTCTTGCCGTGTTCTCAGAGTGACCCTCCCGTAGGGCCCGCTTTCTGAAGCGGGCCGCTAATCCCGCCTCAAGCCCGCGTAGCGGCCACCTTTAGGTGGCCCAGCATAGTCCCTCAACCAACAAGCAATCACCGATCCTCTCCACCTCTTCCCATTTTCAAATTTCCAATTTCCATTTTCCGTTTTGTACCGCTTCCCATTTTCCATTTTCTATTTTCCAATTTCCGCTTTGTACCCCCGCTCCCCCAGCGCCTTCCGCGCCACTTCCCGATCATCAAAATGAATCGTCCGATCCGCAAAAATCTGGTAATCCTCGTGCCCCTTCCCCGCCAGCAGCACGATATCTCCCGGCCGCGCTTCTTCGATCGCCAGTGAAATCGCTTTCGCCCGGTCCGGCTCGATCAAGTATTTTCCGCCGCTCTTCTGCATCCCCACCACCACGTCGCTGATGATCTTCAGCGGATCTTCCTGCCGCGGATTGTCGCTCGTCAGAATCGTCAGGTCGCTCAATTTTCCCGAAGTTTCTCCCATAATCGGCCGCTTCGTGCGGTCGCGCGACCCGCCGCATCCGAAAAGCGTGATGATCCGCCCCTTGGTGATCAGTTCCCGCGCCGTGCGGATCAGGTTTTGCAGCGCGTCATCCGTATGCGCGTAGTCCACCACCACCAGAAACGGCTGCCCCTCATCAATTCGCTGGAATCTCCCGGCGACTGCGTGCAAATTCCGGATCCCGGTTTCAATCACGTCATTCGGAATGCCCAGCCCGATCCCCGCCCCGATCGCCGCCAGTATGTTGTACACATTAATTCGCCCCACCAGCGCCGACTCCACCTGAATCGGCCCCTTCGGCGTTTGCGCGATAAAATTCAACCCGCTGAAACTCAGCTGAAATTTCTTGGCCTTCAGGTCCGATCCGTTCAACAGGCCGTAGGTCAGCGTCGTCTTGCCCACGCCAACAAGCTTCTTGCCCCACTCATCATCCGTATTGACGATCGAAAAATCCGGCTCCCCGGCTCCGGTTCCTTCGAACAGCCGCCTCTTGGCCGCGAAATAGTTTTCGAAATTCTTGTGAAAATCAATGTGGTCCCGCGTCAGATTGGTAAAGACCGCCGTCGCAAAATGGCAGCCCCACAGGCGATCCATCGCCAGCGCGTGCGAACTCGCTTCCAGCGTCGCAAAGCTTCCGCCGGCATCACGAATCTCCGCGAAAAAATTCTGCAGATCCACGGACTCCGGCGTAGTGTTCGGCGCGGGATACCCTCCTCTTGGCGTGTGATAGCTGATCGTTCCGAACAGCCCTGTCTTCGCCCCGGACGCCCGCAAAATCGAATCGATCAGCGACGTTGTCGTTGTCTTCCCGTTCGTTCCCGTCACCGCCGTCAATTTCAACGCCGCCGCCGGCCGTCCAAAAAAATTCGCCGCGCTGATTGCCAGCGCCTTTCTCGCTTCCGCCACATGCACCCAAGCCACATCCCCAGGCCAATCCGCCGGCGCCGCAGCTTCGCTCGCCACCGCGACTGCCCCGCGCGAGACCGCCTCGCGCGCAAACAACCCGCCATCCGTCGCCGCTCCGCTGATCGCCACGAACAGCGCCCCCGCCTCCACTTTCCTCGAATCGTGGGTTACCTGGCTGATCTCAATTTCCGCAACCGCGCCTTTCGAGCGCAGCTCCACTCCCTCCATCAATGCCCTCAGGCTCACGCCCTTGGAGTGTCTCTGTTCAGCCACAGTCTGTCTTTCCGCTTCCTCCCTGCGTCTGCCAGCGATCCGTTCTTCTTCCGCCGTAATCTCCAATCCTTTGCTCATGGGCCCCCAATAAACTTTGTAAACCTTTTTCTCAGTGCACCTTACCAGCATGTACGGGCACTGTGCCGAATTCCACTCGAACCTTCGCTCCTCGCCGCACCTTGCTGCCCGCCGCCGGCATTTGTTGAACTGCAAGGCTGCTGCCAACCAGCACCGGATTCACTCCCAATCGCATGCAGATGTCCGCCACTTCTCGCATGGTCTTGCCCTTGAAATCCGGCACCTGAATATCCCCGCCTTCATCCATCGTCACAGTCACATTCGGCGCTTGCGCGGCTGCTTGCACAGGCGCCGCCTCCGGCGCTTTCGCAACCTCTTCCTTCATCTCTGCGGGCGCCGAAAAATCCATCGGTGTGTCGTCTTCCATCGCCACGGCTTCGCTCTCCCGCTTCTGGCGGTACGCCGCCTGCACCAGCCGCGGATTCAGCGGCACGTCCCGCGGCACGTTCATGTACGCCAGCACCTCCTCCGCAATTCGCTTGAACACTGGAGCCGACACCGCAGCCCCATCGTGCGGCCACCCTTCCGGCGAATCAACCGAAACCAGGATCGTCACTGCCGGATTGTTAATGGGCGCAAATCCCGTGAACGACGCAATCACTTTCGTCCGCGAGTATCGTCCCGTTGCCGGATCAATCTTCTGCGCGGTTCCCGTTTTTCCCCCCGCCGTCCATCCATCCAGCCTCGCCGGCTTGCCGGTTCCATTTAAGATCACGCCTTCCATCAATCGCCGCATCGTTGCCGCCGTCTCCGGACGAATCACCCGTTTCGGTTCCGCCGGCGCCGAAGGCCCCTCCAGTGGTAAAACGTGATCTCCGCGCCGCATCTCTTCCACTACCCGCGGCTTGTACAGCAATCCGCCGTTCGCCACCGCCGAAACCGCGTTGATCATCTGCAGCGGCGTCACCCCCACTTCCTGCCCCATCGAAATCGAACCAATCGAAAACGAACCCCAGTGATCCAGGCGCTGCACCAGCCCCCGGCTTTCCCCCGGCAAATCCACCGACGTCGGCGAACCGAATCCAAACGCGCGAATGTATTCGTTGAATCGCGGCGGGCCCAGTCTCAGCGCGATCTTGATTGCTCCCACGTCGCTCGAATTCGCCAGAATTTCCGCCACCGTCAGGTCGCCATACTTTTTGTGATCGTGAATCCGGTGCCCGGCCACCACAATCGATCCGTTCTCGCAGTTAAAAACCTCTTCCGCCCGAATCAGGTGCTGGTCGAAGGCCGCCGCCAGCGTCACCAGCTTGAACGTCGATCCCGGTTCATAAATCGCGCTTACCGCCCGGTCCATCCGCGCTTCCGTCGGCGCCGACGTCGCCGAATTCGGGTTGAACTTCGGCCAGTTCGCCAGCGCCAGGATTGCTCCCGTGTTCGGGTCCTGCACGATCACGCTTCCGGCAGGCGCATGCACTTTCTGGATCACCGCCGCCAGTTCCCGCTCCGCGATGTACTGGATCTTTTCATCCAGCGTCAGCACTACGCTTTCCCCGGGATCCGGCCGAGATTCGCTGCCGTCGAACTTCTGCTGCCTCGCGTCGGCCATCACCACAATCTTTTCGCCCTTGCCGCGAATCCGCTGGTCGTACTCATACTCAATTCCTCCCAGCCCATGCTCGTCCACGTCTACAAACCCCAAGACGTGTGCCGCCATGTCCAGCTTCGGGTAATACCTCTTGTTCTCTTCCTCGAAATAGATTCCCTTCAGGTTCAGCGAACGCACCGCCTCTTCTTCTTCCTGCGCCATCTTCCGCTTGATCCACACAAACGTGCTGCCCGATTCCAATTTCTCTCGCAGGGTCTCCGCCGGCACCTTCAGCACACCCGCCAGTAGCCGCGCCGCCATCGTTGTATCTTTTATCTCGGATGGAATCGCGAATGCCGATTGCACCGGCACGCTCATCGCCAGCGGCCGCATGTTCCGGTCGTAAATCGTCCCGCGCTTCGGATCGATTTCAATCGTCCGCTTCTGCTGGCGCATCGCGCGCCACATGTATTCGGAGTGTCGGATCAGTTGCAGGTAGGACAGTCGGCCAAATACCGCGGTCATCCAAAGGAACGCCACGCCAACAACAATCAGCAATCGGACGTGGACTTTTTCTTGCTCCATGGTTCCTGGGACTCGGCTCGCGCTCCGGACGGCTCAAAAACTATTTCGAAACTCAGTGTAATTCAGCGCTCGCCATCCGTGCCGAAGCCTATGGAGCGCGGTTCGGCCGCACCAGCCGCGCGGCTTCCACCTGGGAACCATCGAAATTCGAATATTCCAGCACCTGGGATGGATCGGGCCGTTGCAGCCCCAACTGGTGCGCAATCTGATTGATTCGGCCCGGATTCCGCCACGTCTCAATTTTCAGCTTCAACTGCCCGTTTATCGCCA
>DASSGS010000056.1:0-6826 GCA_035693365.1 Candidatus Acidiferrum sp.
AGAAATTTTTACAGGGCAATTTCAACGTAGCACAGGGGTGGAGCAGGGTCAAAAGGAATAGGATGCCGGTGTGTTGAATGGGGCTGCATGGGGAGAGCGCTGGAAGCTGTAAGCCATAAGCTGTAAGCAATAAGAATGAAGTATAAAGATAACGCAGAGACACTGAGAACGCTGAGATTCGCATAGGGAGGAAGGATGAAATTTGCGAAGGTGGTGTTTTGGGTGGCGGGGATTTGGGGATTGGTGGTGATCACGCCGCTGTATTTCATGTTTGATTTGATTGGGAAGCAGGATCCGCCGGCGATTACGCATCCGGGATTTTATTACGGTTTTGTGGGATGCGCGCTGGCCTGGCAGATTGCATTTATTTGTATTGCGCGGGATCCGGTGCGGCTGCGGGTGATGATGATTCCGTCGGTGGTGGAAAAGGTTTCGTATTGCACGGCGGTGGTGGTGCTGGTGATGCAGGGAAGGACAAACCCGCGCGACCTGGTGTTTGCAGTGACGGACATAACTTTGGGGGTGTTGTTTGTGGCGGCGTATCTCAGGACGAGAAGTAGCGGAGGTTGAAAATCAAGCAATGCCCCTCGAGCTCGGTTGGAACTATGCGGGTGGCGTAGAGGAGTCTTCTGAAGAAGGCGCGGTCTTTAAGGATTGGAAACTCTGTTCAACCGAAGGAAGGTCTTTGGGCTTTGGCGGGAACCGATGATAGGCCAGGGTGCCACGAACACCGGCAAATAGCGCGAGTGCTACCAAGGCCGAAAGTGCTAGCCATTGAGGGTGCCTCAGCAAATCCACAAACGATTCGGCCGCGTAGAGGCCAAACGCTAGAAATGCAGCTATCCTGGATCGAAAGAACAGACCTACCGCAAAAATCGCAAAACAGAGACCGGCCACCAAGAGCCTCATCGACCAGCCGTGGTCATCTCCCGAAAGATAGAGAATGAAGGCCCAAAGAAAGCGGTACGCCGAGAGGCACAGCGTTGCCCAAAAGGCTTCCTGTGCGGCGCTTTCCGCGTTGCGCCGGAGAGAAACGTCCGGCCAGATCCATTGGCGGAAGAGATTCATCGATTTTGCGACTCCCCACCTCGCAATGCGCAGGGAATTAGAACATGCCCGAATAGGGAAGACAACTAAGGATACGAAATAGGCATATGGTAAAGTGAAGCTATGGGGAAGAGTTTTGATATAGGGTTGGAACGGTTGACGGGTACGGGTGTGCCCGGAATCGACGACACCCAAGAAGGCGGCCTAAAGCCGTCCCTACTAGTTGCCGGGGGCGCAGAATCTACGTTTTATCTGGAGACGTTTGGGTGCCAGATGAATGACCATGATTCGGAGAAGGTGGCAGGGGTGTTGCTGGCGCGGGGATACCGGCAGGTGGATGGGCCGGAAGCGGCCAAGGTGATTTTGTATAACACTTGTTCGATTCGGGAGAAGGCGGCGCAGAAGGTGTTTTCGCGGTTGGGAGAGTTGCGGCCAGCGGCCAGTGACCAGCGACATGTGGCCGGTGAAGAAAGAGAGCCTAACGCAGAGGCGCAGAGGACGCAGAGTTCTGAGGAGAAAAGAAACCGGGGAGCACAGCCAGGAATGCCCTTCGAAGCTCAGGACAAGCCTGTGCCACAAGATCCAAAACACCCGAGTTTGAGGAAGATTGTGAATGCGGGCGGGGGGAAGATTATTGGGGTGTTAGGGTGCGTGGCGCAGCAGGAGGGCGAGGAGATTTTTGAGCGGGCGCCGTGGGTGAGTTTGGTTTGCGGGAGCGCGAGTTACCGGAAGCTGCCACAGTTGATTGCGGAGTTGGAGGCGGGGAACCGGCGCGTGACGGGGTTGGATACGGACACGGACGAAACGTTCGAAACGGAGATTACGCGGCGGGACAATCCCTGGCGGGCGTATCTGACGATTATCGAGGGCTGCGACAAGGCTTGTTCGTATTGCGTGGTGCCGTTTACGCGGGGGCCGGAGCGGAGCCGGGCTAGCGCGTCGATCTTGGAAGATGTGCGACGGCTGGCGGAGACAGGCTACAGCGAAGTGCAGTTGCTGGGCCAGACGGTGAATTCGTATGCGGACCCGAGCGCGCGGAAGATGCGGTTTTCGGAATTGCTGACGGCGGTGGCAGAAGTGCGCGGCATCCGGCGTGTCAGGTTTACGACTTCGCACCCGCGGGATTTCGGGAAAGACATCGTGGAAGCGATCGAGACGCATCCAAACATTTGCGACCACGTGCATTTGCCGGTGCAGAGCGGTTCAACGGCGGTGCTGCGAGCGATGGCGCGGACATATTCGCGGGAAGAGTACCTGGATAAGATTGCTTTAATGAAGGCGGCGCGGCGGCCGATCAGCATCACTACGGACATGATTGTAGGATTCCCGGGCGAGACGGAAAGGGATTTTGAGGAGACGCTTACGCTGCTGGATGAGGTGCAGTACGATAGCGTGTTTGCGTTCAAGTATTCGCCGCGGCCGAACACGCCTTCGCTCAAGATGGCGGATGCAATTCCGGAAGAGGAGAAGGGCCGGCGGCTGGTGATTTTGATGGACCGGCAGCGGGAGATTCAGCGGGCGCAGAATGAAAAGCTGGTTGGAGAGACGTTTGAGGTGCTGGTGGACGGGAAGTCCCGGCGAGAGAATCAGTGGTCGGGGCATACCAGTTCCAATCGGGTAATGAATTTTACTTCACCGGAGCGGGAACTTCTGGGAGACTACGTGCAGGTGAAGGTGATTTCGGCGATGCCGAATAGTCTTGTTGGAGAGATGGTTGGTAGGACGTAAAGCGGGCTACGTGATTGCGATTGTGGTTAGGGATACGGGATATCAGTAATCAGCGATCAGTAATCAGGAAGAGAAGAGCGGACGGAAGAGGATAACGCAGAGACGCTGAGTGCGCAGAGCTGGAGCAGAAAAGAGAAAAGAAAGAAGGCGGCCTAACGCCGCCCCTACAACGAAGCGAGTTTGGAGCTAGCGGCATGATCGGCAGGGGATAGGGGGACGCGATGGAAGTGGAAATGAAGATACGCGGCCTGATGATGGATCCGGTTACGCAGATGCCGATTGTGGTGCTGAAGGATGTGCAGGGGCAGTCGGTGCTGCCGATCTGGGTCGGGGCGTACGAGGCGAATGCGATCGCACTGGAGATTGAGAAGGTTTCGACGCCGCGGCCGATGACGCACGACCTCCTGAAAAATGTTTTGCTGGGACTGGACGTGCACGTGCGGAAGATCGTGGTAAACGATCTGCGCGACGATACGTTTTTTGCGCTGATCTGGGTGGAACGTGAGGGTGAGCTGATCAGCATCGATTCGCGGCCGAGCGATGCGCTGGCGCTGGCGCTGCGGGTGGATTGCCCGATATTTGTGGACGAGACGGTACTGAAGAGTTCGAAGGTAGCGACGGCGCTGGCGGAGCGGAGCTCGAATGAGCAGTTGAGGAATTATCTGGAAGGGTTAAATGATGAGGATCTGGGGCGATATAAGATGTAAAGAAGTAATCAGTAATCGGTAATCGGTAATCGGAAAGAAATGGGGCGGCACGGTTTCGACCGTGCCGTTTTTGTTTTTTGGGAGGGAAGCAAGAAAGGGTTTAACGCTGAGGATGCTGAGAAAATGACCCCAAGAAGGCGGCCTGAAGCCGCCCCTACATTTTCGAAAGGCGGCGGCGCCAGAAGAGCAGGAGGAGGATGCCGATGAGGATTAGGGAGGCGCTCAGGCCGATCCAGAGGCCGAGAACTCCCCAATGTTGGCGAAAGCAGAGCCAGGCGCCGAAGGGGAGTCCCATGAGCCAGTAGGCGCAGAAGTGGCAGATCATCGGGGTGCGGGTATCGCCTGTGCCGCGAAGAGCGCCGGTGGCGACGGTCTGGATGCCGTCGAATAGTTGGAAAGCGGCGCCTGCGGCGAGGAGGACGACTGCGTTGTGAATGAGTACGGGATTATTGGTGTAGATGCGAGCGATGTATTGCGGGACGACGAGCAGAACTATGCTCATGACTGACATGAACGTGGCGCCGAGGAGGATGGCGGTGTTTCCGGCGCGGCTGGCGCCAGGGAGATCGCGGCGTCCGATGGCCTGGCCGACGCGAACGGCAGCGGCGGAGGAAATGCCGAGGGGGACCATGTAAGTGAAGGCGACGGTGTTAAGGGCGATCTGATGGCTGGCGAGAGGAATTGCTCCCAGACGGGCAATTAGAGAGGCAACCGCGGCGAAGACGCTGATTTCGGCCGTCATCTGCATCGCGGCAGGGAAACCGAGGCTGATGAGGCGGCGGATGCGGGCGAGGTCGGGACGAAGCACGGCTCGGCTCAATTCCGCGTGATTGCGTGCATCGTGCCAGAAAAGAAAAACGATGAGGACCGTGGCGAGATAGGCGCGCGAGATGGCGGTGGCGATGCCGGAGCCGACTACACCGAGCATGGGGAATCCCCAGTGGCCGAAAACAAGGAGATAGTTGCCGAAGGCGTTGATGAGATTTGCGGTGATGAGGGCGAACGCGACGGGGCGGACGAGGTTCATGCCCTGAAGGGCGCGCCGAAAAGTGAAGTAGAGGAGCAGAGGCACGAGGCCGAAGGCCAGGGTGTGCATGTAGGGGCGGGCGAGAACGGCTACGTCCAGGGAGACACCGAGGCGAGAGAAGAAGTTGGGGAGAAGCCAAACGGCGGTGAGGAGCACCGGAGCCAGGGCAAAGCTGAGGTAGATGCCGTTGACGAGGGAGTGGAAGCAGTCATCGCGGCGGCCGGCTCCGAAGGCTTGCGAGACGAGGGTGTCCAGGCCGATCAGGACGCCTTCGCCGAAAAAGGCGAAGACCAGGAAGAGGCTCGAGCTGATGCTGACGGCGGCGATGGATTGCGCGCTATTGGGGAGGCGGCCGACCATCATGGTGTCCACAATGGCCATGCTGATCCAGCCAATTTCGGCCAGGACGAGCGGGAGGGCCAGATGCAGGGTGGGGCGAAGCTCGGAGCGAAGGGTGGGCCAGGAGAGCATGAGCGAATAAAACAGTGTACGAGAAGGAGGTGGGAGAAGGGAACGAGGTAAAGGAGATAAAGGAGGTAGAGGAGGAAAAGGTTCGGAAGTTACTGGTTGGTAGAGATGGGCGGGAAGTTCCATTGACGGGGTTGGAGGGCGTGGATAGCGTGGAATATAGAGACGGAGTTGTGGCTGTTGCGTTGCGCGGTGCCGCGCACAGAGGAGACGAAAGTGGCCAGGATCGATGGGTTGGCGGAGACGCGGGGAGAGCACGTCCGGTCTGGTGAACGGCTGAATTCGCGCGTGCAATTGACCGTGGAATGGGAAGAGGGCGGGAAGAAGCTGGAGGCGAAAGGATATACAGTGGACATCAGCCCGAAGGGGTGCATGGCCATTGTGGAACAGGGGCTGCCGGTAGGGCAGAAAGTGCGTGTGGTGAACGGCATCAACGGAAAAGTGGCGGAAGGCACTTTGATCTGGCGGGGTCATGAGGGGCGGAACGGCTGGGAAGCGGGGCTGGAGCTGGCGGGGACGGATGGAGACTTTTGGGGGATGGAGTTTTAGGGAGAAGCGGATAATAGATAGCAGCGATCAGATAACGGGAAGCGGGTGGGCGGCACAGTTTTGACTGTGCCGTTTTGGTTTTATGGGGAGGAAGAGCTTAACGCAGAGACGCTGAGGACGCAGAGCGAGGAGCGGCCCGCCGCCCGCCTCTGCCGAAAATCCGCGGCTACGGCGGGCAGGCAGAAGGCGGGCCCTACAAACCGGAGAGGAAGAGAGATTTCCACCGGGGGTGAGAGAAATTGCAATTTTGGCTTGCGAATTGCGGGTATGACAACGTAGAGTGGGCCTATGCCTTGTGGCCTTTCTGCCGGCATAACAACAGATAATTCAATGGGAGTCGAGGTGCCTCGGTTGGGGTGTGGGCGAAGGGATTGAGAAAGTGCGAAGAAAAAGAATTTACCACAGAGGCCACAGAGGAAGCGCGCAGAGTTCACAGAGATAAGAAGAAGCGAAGAGGGCCTAGAGAGTTGGAGAGATTGAGGCGAGGAGCGGAGGCAGAGATTCGATGACTGCCATTATCACGGTGGCGAATCAGAAAGGCGGCGTCGGCAAAACGACGACGGCGATCAATCTGGCTGCGGCAATCGCGAACAAGGGAAGGCGCACGCTGCTGATTGACCTGGATCCGCAGGCGAACACGACCATCGCATTTTTTAATATGGGGGAAGTGACGACGTCGATGTTCGACGTGCTGGGCGATGCGCACGCGTCGATGGCGGAAATGATCAAGCCGACGAAAGATCCGATGCTGCATGTGGGCAGCGGACGGCTGGCATTGGCGAAACTGGAAACAGTGCTTGCGGGGCAGTTTGACGCGCCGTACCGGTTGAAGGATGCGCTGGCGCCGGTGCTGAAGGATTACGATTACGTGATCGTGGACACGCCGCCGTCGCTGGGAATTCTGACGGTGAACGCGCTGGTAGCTTCGACACACCTGCTGGTGCCGATTCAAGCGGCGTATTTTGCGATTGAGGGAACGGACGATCTGCTGGAGACGTACGAGAGAATTCGGGCGCGGCCTAATCCGCAGTTGAAGATGCTGGGCGTGGTGATCACCCTTTACGATAAGCGAACCAATATTTCCAAGGATACGCACGGACAGATTCGCGCGGTCTTCGGCGAAGTGCTCTTCAAGACGAAGATCGGGAAAAATGTGCGCCTCGAAGAGAGTCCGGCGTACAAGGAAACGATTTTGACTTTTGCTCCCAAATCGCCGGGGGCAGTGGAATACAAAAAGCTGGCCGCGGAGGTACTGCATCGTGTTGAAGAAAGCCGGGTTGCCCGTCACGCTGAAGATGCG
>DASSGS010000057.1:0-44190 GCA_035693365.1 Candidatus Acidiferrum sp.
TTGAGGAATTCGACGCCGACTTCGGATTTGTTTTCGGGGGCGGGGGTGACGTGGACTACGCGGACGAATTGTTCTTCGAGGGTATCGGGGTTGCGAATGAGGATTTTCTGGTTGAGGGCGACGCGCATGGAGAGGAGGAGCAGGGCGCCGTGGGCGCTGACGTTGGTGGTGAAGGCGTTTTCGGAGGCGTGCTGATTGTCGGCGCCGCGGGCGACGATGAGAATGGGAAGGCGGAGGAGGACGCGCTGGCTGCGGCGGCGGTTGGGAATGGGAGCGTGGTTGGAGGAGGGAGTGGTCACGGGGGAGATGGCCTGGAGATAGTGTTGGAGAAGAATGTGGGGAGGTCAAGAGGAGGAAGGTACTAATGTGCGCGAGGGGAAGGGATGGTCCCGGAGGAGGGAGTCGAACCCACACGGGGAGTGATCCCCGGCAGATTTTGAGTCTGCTGCGTCTGCCAGTTCCGCCACTCCGGGAGAACCTATAGAAAAGTAACATGAGGGAGGAGGGAGGGTAAAGCGGGGGCGAAGGAAGGAGATTCTGAAAAAGCAGATTCCTCACCCCGTTCGAAAGACGAACGGGTTCGGAATGACAACGATTGGGTGTAGCAAATAATTTCTCCAAGTGAGAGTTCGCTGGTGGAGCTGCATGCGTAAAAGCAGAGGCTTTGCCTCCGCACTCAAAAGTAGGAGGGCTCGTCCCGCAGAAGCGTACGGGATGAGGAAAAAGCGCCCGCCTAAGAAGGCGGCCGCTACAAAGCCGACGCTTGCCGGCAGGATGCCGGCGCTACCAACAAGACGACGCCTGCCTCCGTTCCTTCGTCAGGACAAGCGGATGATGGCCGCTGCGAAGACAAGAACCGGTCTGAAGACCGGCCAACTACAATTGCAAGAGGGAGGGGCGAGCCCCTCCCCTACAAACACGAACTACGGAGGACGGGCCGGTCTAAAGTCCGGCCACTACAGGGGAGTGGAGGCGGTGGCGGAGTTGATGGTGGCGGGGAGGTTTACGGATTGGCCGTCGTAGAAGCGGCGGAAGTTTTCGATGGCTTCGTGGATGGCGAGTTCCCTTTTGTCGGGCGGAGTGGCGGCGATGATGCGCTTGAAGGGGGCGGCGAGTTCGCTGGCGCCTTGCCAGGCTTGTTCGGGAGGGCCGGGCCAGGGCCAGTTGATTTTGTGCTTGGTGGCGTGAACATCGTGGAAGCCGGCGAGGCAGAGGAGATGGTCGAGCTTATTTTCGTCGGCGAAGCGGAAGACGGTGGGCGCGTCGGGCGGGGGCGGAGGGACATCAACGTATTTCAGGAAGGGGTGGAGCATGGAACTGAAGAGAGGATTTTCTTCCATGGAGCCCCAAGTGACGAAGGAGACGCGGCCGCCGGGTTTGAGGACGCGGCGCATTTCGCCGAGGGCTTTCTGGATGTTGGGAATAAACATGATGCCGAAGCGGCAGGTGATGCGATCGAAGAGATGGGCGGGGAATGGGAGTTGTTCGGCGTCGGCGGCGCGGAAGTCGATATTTTTCAGGTTGCGGGCGGCGGCGTTTTCTTCGGCGATTTCGAGCATTTCGCGGAGGAGGTCGGTGGCGGTGACGCGGCCCGTGGGACCGACAGCGGCGGAGAGGCTGAGGGCGGGTTCGCCGGAACCGCTGGCTAGATCCAGGATGTGCATGCCGGGAGAGATGGCAGCGCCCTGGACAACGAGTTCGGTGGCCTGGCGGGATTGGAAAGCGAGCTGGGAATACCATTTTTTCCAGGCGGGGGCGGCGGAGAGCCAGTCCTGGCGGACGGCTTCTTTGGGGTCGGGGGTGGGAGAGGGAGTGGTGGACATGGGAGGCTCCTTTCGCGGGGGAGGATTTGCGAGTTTAGTTTGATGTGAGGGGTGGGGATTGTAAAGAGGGAGAGGAGGACGAAAGGAAAAAAGAGAAAAGATAACGCAGAGTCGCAGAGGGCGCGGAGAAGAGGGGGAAAAAGCAGATCCCTCACTGCGGCCAGCAAAAGACGCTGGCCTTCGTTCGGGATGACAAACGTAGGAAGCAGAGAAACCCAAGAGGGCGGGGCCCTTCGGCGGGCTCAGGGTAAACAAGCCCCGCTCCTACAAAAGCGGGAGAGACCGGGGCCACCTGAAGGTGGCCGCTACGCAGGTGCTTGCTGGGGAGGTGGGGACGGGATAGACTGCGCGGTTCATGAGAGCTGCTGGCAAAGAGACGGAGATGGGTGTGGCTTCGCGGGATCCGCGCGGCGGGGTGGCGGGATTTTGGGCGTTGATTGGGACGCAGTTTCAGGGGGCGTTCAGCGACAATGCGTTGAAGTGGCTGGTTAGTTTTCTGGTGCTGGAGGCTGGGGTGTCCCGCGAGCAGCGGGATTTTTTATTTGTGCTGGTGGTGCCGATGGTGTTTGCAGTTCCCTTCGTGATGTTTTCGATACCCGGAGGATATTTTGCGGACCGGTTCAGCAAGCGGAGCGTGACGATCTGGACGAAGGTGCTGGAAGTTTTGATGATGGGGGTTGTAACGTACGCGCTGTGGCAAAGCCGGCTGGAACTGGCGGCGGTGGCGCTTTTCCTGATTTGCGCGCAGGGCGCGATTTTCGGGCCGTCGAAATATGGATTGATTCCGGAGCTGTTGCCGACGAGCCGACTGAGCTGGGGAAACGGCGTGATTGAATTGTGGACGCTGCTGGCGGCAATTGGGGGAACGCTGGCGGGAGGATTTCTGGCCCACACATTTCGCGGGCGGCAGGAGTGGTCGGGAATTTTTCTGGGGGCGCTTTCGTTGCTTGGATTGGTGATGAGTTTGGGAATTACGAAGGTGCCGGCGGCGGACCGGAAGCGGGAGTTTGCGTGGAACTGGGCGAAAGAGTTTTTCGAAGAGATTGGCCGGATGAGGCGGGACGCGGTGCTGTGGGTGGCGGTGATTGCGAACACGTTTTTCTGGTTTTTGGGGGCGATACTGCTTCTGAATATCGTGCTGTATGCGACGGACGTGTTGCAGGTGGATGAGGCGCGGAGCAGTTATCTGCTGGCGGCGCTGAGCCTGGGGATCGGGGCGGGAAGTTATATCGCGGGGATTGCTTCGGGAAAAAAGATTGAAATGGGAATGATTCTGCCGGGATTGACGGGGATTGTGCTGGCCACGGGGGCTTTGTTTGCGCCGGGGCTTGGTTATGAGGCGGTGATGGGGCTGCTGTTTGCGCTGGGAATCAGCGCGGGATTTTTTGTGGTGCCGGTGAACGCGCTGATTCAGAACCGGCCGAGGCCGGAGGTGAAGGGGCGGGTGATTGGGGCGGCGAATCTGCTGTCGTTTGGGGGGATTGCGCTGCAGCCAGTGGTGCAGTACGGGATGCTGCGGTTGGGGCATCCGGACCCGGGGCATGTGTTTCTGATTTGCGCGCTGGCGTGTATTGGAATGGCGTTTGTACTGGCGCGGATGCTGCCGGAATTGTGGCCGTGCGCGCTGCAGTGGACGCGCTTGCGGCAAAGGGCTAGTGTATAGACGAGGCTGCTGAAGGGGCCGCGGGACACCGCGGTTACGGCCTCAAGAGCAAAAAATATGGCGAGTGGAAGCATTATTCCCGGCTCAACGGATGAGCAGCGGGGTCTGACGTATTGGATGGAGCGCGTGCTGCGGGAGTTGGAAGAGGTGCGCTCGGCGCCGGAAGCGGACGCGGTGCATGATTTGCGCGTGGCGCTGCGGAGGTGCCGGTCGCTGGCGGCGGTGATGGAGGAAGTAGATCCGGATCCGGGCTGGCCGGAGATGCGGAAGATCGGAAGAAAACTTTTCCGGGAACTGGGAGAACTGCGGGACACGCAGGTACTGGAGGAGTGGGTCGAAAAATTGGGAGGCGAGGGCTCGGCGGTGCGGCAACGGCTGACGACGCATCTGGAGAAGCTGGAAGCGGAAGAAAAAGAAGCAGCACTGCGGGCGGCCGGAAAGTTTGACGTGAAGGCGTGGAAGAGTTTCGAACGGGCGCTGGGGCACAGGGCGCGGGTGGTGGCGGCGAACAGTCTGGCGGCGAAAAGCCTGGCGCTGGAGCGATTTCTGGCGGCGCGGGAAATGCATTTGCGGGCGCTGCGAACGGAAAAGGCGGAGCCGTGGCATGCTCTGCGCATCGGAGTAAAGAGATTTCGGTACACGGTGGAGAGTTTGCTGCCGGAGTTATATGAGAGTTGGGGAGAGGATTTAAAGCGGGTGCAAGACCTGCTGGGCGAAGTGCACGATTTGGATGTGCTGGCGGGGACGATTTTGCGGGTGGCGGGGGATGAGCCGGAAGAGGCTCGATTGGGGTGGATGGAGCGGATTGCGGCGGAGCGCGAACGGCGGCTGGAAGAGTATCGCGAGATGAGCATGGGGGAACAGCGGGTCTGGCAGGGGTGGAAACAAGGGCTGCCGCAGGGCGTGCAATTGGAAGCGGCGGCGATGGCGAGACTGCAAGCGACGGCGCGGGCGATGGGGGCGAATCGCGGGAAAGCGGCGCAGGTTGGGCGGATCGCGCTGCGGTTGTTTGAGGAGCTTCGGCGAGTGGACGCGGGGGCGGAGTTTGCGAAGGCTTCGTGGAACAAAGTGATGCGGGCCGCGGCGCAGTTGCATGGGATTGGAGCGGGGCTGCGGGCAAAGTCGCCGGAGAAGGCGGCGAGGAAATTTTTGCAGAGGTTGCCTTTGCCGGTGGGGTGGACGGAGGCGGAGTGGGATTTGCTGGGGATGGTGGTGCGTTATCACCGTGGAGAAGAACCGCGCGTGAAGCAGAAAGGATATGCGCGGCTGACGAAGGAGGAACGGCAGGCTGTTTGCGCGATGGCTGGAGTTTTGCGGCTGGCGCGGGTACTGCGGAAATGCGGAGTGGAGCCGGGCAAAGGGTTGCGGGTGGAACGGTCGGTGGAAGCGTTCATTCTGCGAGCGCCAGGGTTGGAGGATAGCGAAGCGGCGGCGGCGCGAGTGGCGGCGGGGAAGCATCTGGCGGAGACGGTGTTGGAGAAGCCGTTGATGGTGCAGCGGGTGGCGGTGGAGGCGAAGGTGGTGCAGATGGTGCGGAAGGAAGAGGCGGAGCAGGTGGCGGCGGTGGGTTCGGCGTCGGATTAGGTTGGGAATTCCTTTTGCGGGCCGGCGTTCTGCCGGCCTTGCGATTTCAACTACAAGAAGAGCGGCCCGCCTCAGAAGGCGGGCCCTACAAGCGTTGGGAAACCCAAGAGCACAGGCAAGAGTGCCTGTGCCACAGGAGCGGCTCGCGGACTTGCCGGGGCACGATTTATCGTGCCCCTACAAATGGGCGCGCGATATAAGAGCTCAGGCTAAAGCCTATGCTACAAAAGCGCCCGCCTCAGAAGGCGGCCGCTACAAGTGCGTTAGCGGCCGGCTTTGCGGAGGAGTTTGGGGGTGGCGAGCCAGATTAGTTCGCCGCTGGGAGGGACGAGGCGTTTCAGTTCGATCAGTGCCACGCCGGATTTTTTCAGGGAGGTGATGTGGTGGTTGGAGCCGAGGGAGGTGGCGATCAGGTCGTCGAGGTGGGGGGCGTGGCCGAAGAGGAAGACGGCGGAGAGTTCCTTGTCTTTGGAAAGTTCGCGGAAGAGTTGGAGGGGTTCGGCGCCGGGGAGGAGTTGATCGGTTTTGCGGATTTTGTTTTTGGAGTAGGAGAGTTCGTCGGCGAAGATTTCGGCGGTTTGAAAGGCGCGGAGATAGGGGCTGGAGATGAGAAGGTCGGGAACGGCGCCGATTTCGGAGACGCCTTTGGCGACCTGGCGGGTTTTTTCGATGCCTTCCTGGGTGAGGAAGCGGTCGGGGTCGGGGGGACAGTTGGGATCTTCGCGATCGACGGCGATGCCGTGGCGGACGATGTAAAGCTGCATGCGCGGTGGCTCCTGGGAAGAGTTTACTAGAGGATTGTTTTTTGTGGATGAATGTGGGGTGTGGGTGTCGTCGGAGTTAGGAGGAAAGAAAGAATTAACGCAGAGACGCTGAGTTCGCAGAGAAGAGGGGAGGAAGAAAAGAGGGCACGATTTATCGTGCCCCTACAGTTGGCCGAATATGCAGGAAGAGAAGAGCTGGCTTAAAAGACCAGCGCTACATTTAAGAATCAGGAGCGGCCCGCCTCAGAAGGCGGGCCCTACAACGGCGGCGGGGCCACCTGAAGGTGGCCGCTACGAGTGGCGGGAGAAGTTGGAGGGGCGGAGGTAGAGGTGGGTGTGGAATTCGCGTTCGAAGAGGGCGGAGCTGCGTTCAGCGTCGCGGATGTCTTCGGCGGCGTCGCCGCGGACGCGGAGCTGGATGGTGACAGCGCCGCGCTGGAAAGAGGCGCGAAGATCCTGGACGCGCTGACGGTGGGAGTGGTCGAGGCCTTCGGCGATGCGGAGGATGGCGGCGAGGCGGCGGGCGATGCGTTTGTCGCTGTTGTTGAGGACGGAATAAGAGGGATGGTCGGCGTTGGGGGTGGATTTGCGATTGTGGTAGCGAACGACGGCGGCGACGATGTTGCGGTCGCGGGCTTCGAGGCCGGGGATGTCGCCGTTAAGGGCGAGATATTCGCCGTGTTTGTGGTGTCCGCGATGGGTAATGCGGTGGCCGATGTCGTGGAGGAGCGCGCCGGCTTCGAGCTGGACGCGAGCTTGGGCGGGGAGATGGTGGAGCGGCTGGAGGTGATCGAAGAGAAGGACGGAAAGTTCGCGGACGTGTTCGGCGTGGCGCTGATCGTATTCGAAACGGCGGCCGAAGCTGCGGGTGCCGATGAGCATCTGGCGGGACTCGGCATCGTAGCGGTGAGGTTCCTTGCGGGAGAAGGCGTCGCGGGCGATTTCCTGCAAAATTCCTTCGCGGATGCCGACGGTGGGGATCAGAAAGTGGCGGATGTTGAGGTAACGGCCGAGGACGACAAAGATGATGGCGGCGACGCCCATGACATCGGCGCGGTCGCGGCGGACGCCGTAGGATTTCATGCGCTCGCGAAGGTCGCGCTCGAGGATATCGGGAAGGCGTTCGCGGAGGAGAGAAACGTCGAGTGTGGGAAGACCTTCGCGGCGGGGGCCGGGAGCGACGTTAGAGAGAGTTTCAGCGTTGCCGCCGAGGGCGACCGCAAGCTGGTCGGCGAGATTGGGACGATTGGGAAGGCGGGATTCAAGGAGAGCGCGAACGTAGCGGCGGACTTGCTCGGCTTGTGCGGGGCGAATGGTGCCGGGGATGCCGAGGGTGGTCATGAGGCGAACGGTACCGACGGGAAGTTGAGCGCTTTGGAGAATGGCGTGATCGCGGAGGATGTTGATTTCGAGGCTGCCGCCGCCGAGATCAACGACGCAGTGGGGAGGAGTTTCGGGGCCGAGAGCGGCGATGGCGGCATCCCTGCCGAGGCGGGATTCTTCTTTGGCGGTGATGACTTCAAGGCGGAGGCCGGTGACTTGTTTGACGCGGCGGACGAGCGTGCCGGAGTTGCGTGCTTCGCGAGAGGCGCTGGTAGCGACGGCGCGATATTTGGTGACGCCGTACTCTTCCATGATTTCGTGAAGGTGGCGAAAGGCTTTGACGCCTTTTTTTAGAATTTCTTCGCTGAAACGGTGGCGGAGGAAGACGCCTTCGCCGAGGCGCAGGGGAAAGCGTTCGTTGACGAGCGGTTCGATATCGAGAGCGGAGAAGGCGCGAACGATGGACAAGCGGACGGCGTTGGAGCCGGCGTCGATGGCGGCGATGTGGACCGGCTCGGGCATGAGGTATGTTACCGCCAGAGATGCGCGAGCGCGGAAGAGGGAGTGTATTTGGAGGCGCGGATGCCGAGTTGTTCGCCGATGCGCTGGCGGAGCTGCTTGTTGACGGACGAGACGCTGGCTTCACCGTCGAGTTCGATGAAGGCGTTTTTCTTGGCCATGTTTTCGAGTTCGCGTTTGATCATAGTTTGGTAGCGGACGAAGGACCAGTAGAGGTCGTGGGAGAGAGACATGTCGCGGCCGGCTTCCCAATAGCTGATGGCCTGGGCTTTTTTGAATTCGCGAGCAAACGCGGTTTCGGGGCGGACGTTGAGCCAGAAAGTGAGGTGCGGGCGGAGGGCCATGGCGTAAAGGCCGGTAAGGTAATCGCGATTAATGCCGCGAACGACGCCGCGAGCGATGAGGGTGAAGATGAAGCGGTCAGCGAGAACGACGGCGCCGGAGCGAAGAGCGGGAACGATGCGATGCTCGAGTTGATCGAAGAAGTCGGTGGCGTACATGAGGGCGAGGGTGAGGCGGGTGACGGCGTTTTTGGCGAGGAGTTCGTCGATGTCGCGGCCGACGAGATTGGAGCGGCGGAGGCCGCTGGTCTGAACGGAGAAGCCTTCGGACTCGAGCCATTCCTGTAACAAAGCGATTTGGGTGGAGCGGCCGGAGCCGTCCATGCCCTCGATGACGATGAGGGAGCCGTTGAGTTCGGTGGGATCGAGGCCGACGAGAGGTTCGCCGAAGAAGCATTGGGCGGATTCGGGCTCCGGGTGCGGGTGCTTCGCAGGAGCTTCGGGCGCGGCGGCGGGAGGGGCTGCTGCGGAGGATTTTTCTTTCTCTTTTTCCTGATCGGGCATGGTTACTCGGCTTCCGGAGCGCGGGGAGCGAAGCGCTTGAGATCGATTTTGGAGGCGACGATGTCGCGCATCTGCTTCTGGAGTTTGTTGACGGGGAGGGTGCCGTCGAGAACGACGAAATTGTCGGTGTCCACCATTTTGTCGTACTCCTCGAGGATGCGGGCCTGGAAGAGTTTGAAGCTTTCGGGACGCTCGTAGGAGAGGCCGAGGTCCATGCCGGCTTCGTAATATTTGAGTTTGGGGCGGCCGCTGAGGATGCGGTCGACAGCGACCTCGAGCGGAGCGCGGAAATAAAAAGTGATGTCGGGGACCGGAGCGAAGCGGTAGAGATTGCGGAGCCAGCGGTGGGAGCAGCCGCGGGCGGCGTCGCGGGCAAAGGCGGTGTAGACGTAGCGGTCGGCGAGGACGAGATAGTCGCCCTGGAGGAGGGGCATGATCTGGCGTTCGCAGCGATCGGCGAAATCGGCGGCGTGGAGGAGAGAGAAGGTGGTTGGGGTGAGGAGGCGCTTTTGTTTGCCGCGGCGGGTGGCGGATTTTACGAGGGGAGAAGAGTTCCACTCGGTGAAGTGGAGACGATAGCCGCCGATTTCGAGCCAGCGCTTGAGGAGATAGAGTTGGGTGCTTTTGCCGGAGCCGTCGGTGCCTTCGACTACGATTAGCGCGCCCGGGTAGGCGCGGCTCGGGATAGGGCGGCCGGGCTGGGGAAGCGTGGTTTTGGAGGCCTCGGGACGAGGAGGCGCTTTGACGGATGTGTCGGTGTTGTCCATTCGGTCGGTGAACGAGTTTAGTGCTTGCGATTCAGCGTAGTCTGTCATTGTTACAGGACAATTACAACATGGGGGAAGCGGGGAGGCAAAAACGGGGAAAGAAAGAGAATGATAACGCAGAGACGCTGAGCACGCAGAGAAGAATGGGAAAGAGAAGAGGGCACGATTTATCGTGCCCCTACAGGCGGAAGGGAGCGGGGCCACTTGAAAGTGGCCGCTACGCTAGAAGAGGGACATTTTTACGGTGAGGTATTTTTTGGGGTTTTTGCGGAACTCGGTTAGGAAGGTGCGGAGTTCGGCGGAGGCGGCGGCTAGGTTGTCGTAGAGTTGCGGGTCGGAGAAGAGTTTGCCAGCGGTGTTGTCGTTTTTGTTGAGCTTGGAGGTGGCTTCGGAGAGGTTGGAGCTGGTGTCGCGGAGTTTGTTGTAGAGAGTTTCGTCGGTGGTGAGTTTGCCGAGCGTGCCTTTGCCGGCGCGTATATCGCCCATGATGCTGTTGCCGTGTTCGAGAGCGGCCTTGGCTTGATCGTAAAGAGAGGGATCGTAAAGGAGTTTGCCGATGGTGCCTTTTTGGGCGCGGACGTCGGCGAGGATGGTGTTGACGTTGTCGAGGCCTTTGTCGACCTTGGAATAGAGCTCGTCGGTCATGATGATTTTGCCGAGAGTTCCCTGCCCTGATTGGACGTTACCGACGATCTGATCGCCCTTGGCGAGAATACTGTTGAGGTGGTTGTAGGCCTGATCGTCGTGAAGAAGTTTGCCGATGCTGCCTTTGCCTTCGTGGACGTCACCGACGATGTCCTGAATTTCTTCGCTGAGGGCTTTGAGGTTGGCGAGAACGTCGGCGCTGCGCTCGACAACTTCCTTGATGGCTTTTTCCTCGGTGCCGGGAATGGTCTGGCCTTCCTTGAGAGGGATGCCGGTGTAGCCGCGTTTAACCATGACGAAACGATTGCCGAGAAGGCCTTCGGTGACGAGGGAGGAAGTGGAATCGGTGAGGACGTCGCCCTGATATCTGGCGTCGAGGCGGATGTCGACTTCAATGTTGTGCATGCGGTCGGGCGTTTTGCCCGCTTCGCGAGGAACCAGGCGAATCTTTTCGACGTTGCCGATTTCGACGCCGTCGAGGCGGACGGGAGCGCCGACAGCGAGGCCGGAGACTTCGGGAAGGAAAGTCTTAAGGCGATATTTGGGGCCGAGGAAGCCGGCGCCGGTGACATAGAAGATGGCGACGGCGAGGATGAGCAGGCCGACAAGAACGAACAGGCCAACGCGCAACTCCGACCAGGTGATTTGCTTGCGCTGCGCCATCCGGGAGCAGCCCTCCGTGGACTGCGATGAATCGTGCACGACAACTATACAGGAATCAAATCAAAAAACGCTGGAGATACGGGTCCTGCGATTTCATCAACTCATCGGGAGTTCCCTCGAAATAAATTTTGCCGGCACGCAGGACGAGAAAGCGCGTGGGTGCGGCGTGGGATTGCGCGGCGGATGAGCCGCGGCGAACTTTTTTGGAGCGGGGATCGAAATGAAAATTGGCGAGGGCGAAACCGTCCTGAAGGCGATGGGTGGCGAGCAGTGCGGTGACGCCGTAAACATCGCGCAAGCGGAGGATGAGGCTGATGATGGTTTGCGAGGTGATGGGGTCGAGGCCGGCGGTCGGTGAATCGTAGAGGACGATGGGCGGACGCGTGATGAGAGCGCGGGCGATGGAAACGCGGCGGCGCATGCCGCCGGAAAGGTCGGAAGGAAGCAGATCGAAGGTGTGGGCGAGTTCGACGAAGCGGAGAACCTCGCTTACGCGCGGCTCGATTTCGTCGGGGGGGACGCCATCTTCGTGGAGGCGATAGGCGACGTTTTCACCGACCGTCAAAGAGTCGAAAAGAGCGCCTTCCTGGAAGACGAAGCCGATCTCACGGCGAATGTCGAGAAGTTCGGATTCAGGGATGCTGGAGATGTCCTTGCCGAGAACACGGATGCTGCCGGAATCTGGGCGAAGGAGGCCGGAGGCGAGTTTAAGGAGCAGGGTTTTGCCGGTGCCGGTTTCACCGAGGAGGATTACGGTTTCGCGCTCCTGAGCGGAGAAGGTGACGCCGCGAAGGATTTCGCCCTCGGAAAAACCGAGGCGGACATTGTTGAATTCGATGGCAGGAGGGCTGACCGTTTGAAAAGTTGATGTGAAGCTGCTGGAGGAGAGACTCATGAAGGGTCAAAAGAGTTTATCGGCAAGATAGAGGGCGATTTTGGTGAGGAAGGTGTCGGAGACGATGATGAGGACGGAGGAGACGACGACAGCCTGGGTGGTGGCGCGGCCGACGCCTTGGGTGCCGCCGCGGACGTTGAGGCCCTGATAGCAGCCGACAGTGGCGAGGATGAAGGCGAAGACGACAGTTTTCATGAAGCCCTGCATGATATCGGAGAATTCGAGAATTTTGATGGCGCGCTCCCAGAAGGTGGTGGCGTTGATGCGGAGGGAGAGAACGCTGGCGACCATGCCGCCGAGAAGACCGACGAAGACGGAAATTGTGGTGAGAAGCGGAAGGGTGATCAGGGTGGCGAGGACGCGCGGAGTGACGAGCTTGCGGCTGGGGTCGGTGCCCATGGCGCGCATGGCATCCACCTGTTCGGTGACGAGCATGGAGCCGAGTTCGGAGGCGATGCCGGAAGCGCAGCGGCCGGCGACGAGAAGGCCGGTGATGGAGGGGCCAAGTTCGCGGACGAGGGCGAGAGAGACGATGTCTCCGGTGAGAGAGGCCTGGCCGAAGCGAATGAACTGCGCGCCGGTCTGGAGAACCATGACGGCGCCGATGAAGAAGCCGGAGAGGAGCACGATGGGAAGCGAGCCGACGCCGATGATGTCCATCTGATCGAGGGTGTCCTGGACGTAGCGGGGGCCGCGAGCGAGATTGGCGAGGGAGTGGTAGGAAAGAATGGAGTAGTTCTGGATTTTGAGGATGTTGGTTTTGGCGAGGTCCTGAAGGACTTCCATGACGGAAGGGACTTCGGGAGCGCGGGCTTCGGGAGATGCAGCCTGGAGTGGAGTGTCAGCCACGAGTTTCTCGGGAACGGTTCGAAGAAAGCGTAACCGGGGAGGGGACAAGCGTCAAGGCAAAGAGTGGATGGAGAATGCAACTGTTTTCGAATATCTGCCAGATCAATGTCCACAAGGGAACAGACATGGAGATTCGCCGCGAGTAGCATCCGATTGAGGCCGTAACATGCAAGCTCAATCACAGAAGAAAAGAGCGCGGGCTTACAGGATCGAGGGTTCTCTGATTCTGTATCGTTTGGCAGCGAGAAGGCAGTTCAAAGCACAAAGATTGTTGGCGAGTGGAGAACCATGGTGGGGTGTGTTCCTGGGGGTTCCGCTCTTACTACGAACGCTGCTTCGACTTGTGATTGCGTGTGCGCACCAGCATAAAGGCCCGCCGATAACAGTTCGCGGGGCAACCCCATCGAACTTGCACGGGCGATTCGATCATGCACGAGGAACGTATGTTACCTGCCTGGATTGCGGGCAGAAATTTGCTTACGACCACAATACCCGACGACTGGTCGATTACTGGGGGATACATGACCCCACGGCGCGGGCAGGAGTTCGCCGGAAGATTGCGGAATTCCTCTTGCCGCTTCGAGGGTTCGCGGCAAGGTTTGGCAGAAACAAGATGGGGAACCCGATGAGTGAACTTGGCAGATCCATGCACCGCGACGGAATTTTGACGAAGGGCCAGTAAAACCAGCCTGTTGACATCCTCGGCCAAACTGGATTTGGGTGGTGCCGCGGCAGCGGGCGGGGCCCTTCGGCCTGCTCAGGGCAAGCGAGCCCCGCCCATACAAATGCTTGTGCTCAGAAGCGTCAGGGAGCGGGGACGCTGGCGGAGAATTGGAATTGGGTTTCAGTTTGGGCGAGTTGGTCGCGGAGGGAAGCGGATTCGGCGCGATCCTTTTGGGCGCGCTGGCGATACTGGATGGCGCCGACGGTGCCGAGGGCGTTAAAGATTTTGCCCATGGCGTCGTTTTTCTTGCCGGAGTGTTCGAGCTGCTCGGCGAAGTTGTCCTGTTCGGCGGCGTCGGCATCGAGTTGGTTGATGCGGGTGACAAGATCCTTGATGCTTTCCTGGCGCTGGGCTTGGACGATGGCGGCATCGGTGGCGGATGCGTTGGCGGCGTCCCAGACGGAGTCGTCGTACTGCTTGAGAATCGCGGTGAATGCGCGGAGATTGTTGATGCCGTTCTGATTGCCTTGATCAGCGGAGAGGCGATACCAGGCGAGGGCTTTGCCGTTATCGGGCTGAACGCCCTGGCCGAACTGAAACATCCAGCCTAGCTGGTTTTGGGCGTTGCTGTTTCCCTGCCCCGCGGATTTGTAAAACCAGGACATGGCCTGGCGGTAGTCGGTTTGAACGCCGGTGCCGTGCTGGAAGATGTAGCCGATGTTTTCCTGAGCGTCGGCGTTGCCGTGATCGGCGGCTTTGTAAAACCAGGAGAGGGCTTCGACGTAATCCTGCGGCTGGCCCCAGCCTTCTTCGGCCATGTAGCCGAGCTGGTTTTCAGCGTCGGAGTTGCCGTGGGCGGCGGCGCGGCGATACCAAGAGATTGCCTGGGCGTAGTCTTGTTTGCCGACGAAGCCGGATTGGTAAAAGTAACCGATTTCCTGTTCGGCTTCGGGGAGATTTTGCTCGGCGGCTTTGCGGTAGAGAGCGAGGGCCTGGCGGTAGTCGCGGCGGACCCCGCGGGCGTTTTCGAGCATTTTGGCGAGATTGAATTGGGCGGGGGCGTAGCCTTGGTCGGAGGCGGAGTGGTAGAAGGCCACGGCGCGGACGAAGTCGGTTTTGACGCCGAAATTGTGTTCGTACATGTTGCCGAGCTGGTTTTGGGCGGGGGCGAAGCCCTGGTCGGCGGATTGGCGGTACCAGATCAGGGCTTGGGTGTAGTCTTGCGGGATGTCGAGTCCGCGGAAATAGAGGTTGCCGAGGGCGAATTGGGCTTGGGGGTTGCCGGCTTCGGCTTGGGCGCGGAGGGAGTAAAAATCGTTGTGTTGCTGGGCGGCTGGGGCGGGTTCCTGCAGGCGCGCGCACGTGGAGGAAACCGAGGCGAGTGCAAGGATGGCTGGCAGTGTGGCTCTTGTCAGGAAGCTCATGGACGTTTCCCCCGTAGAGAGAGAGCAGAGAGACCGGCAGGAGTGATGGGGGAGGAGTGGCAGCTTGCTACCTAATTGAGCTCGCCCGGCTGCTTTCCGCCAAGACCTATCCCACCGCAAGTGAGTGCCGTGTTCAAAAGGCTCGCAGACGGAAGCGAACGTAACGATAGACCACTAGTACCAAAGGAATAGAATGTGCTTAATCTTCCACTTCTAGGTTTAAGGCAATGGCAAAGCTGCGCCGCCGGCGCGGACTCCCGCACCGATGGCGGTTTCGAGCAGCACAAAAGGCACGGCTATTTTTGGGGCAGGGAGTTCTCGAGCGACTGCGAGTCGCGGGCAAATTTCCCACAGCGAGCTCAACCGGGCCCATGTCAGCTTTAGCTAGTCATTGGAGTCTTTTTTCTTATTTTGATCATCGTCATCGTCGTGGCGCTTTTTTCCCGTGGGTGCCGGAGCGCGCACAATGTAGGTGCTACCGCCCAGGACGGTGCTACCCTGGCGCTCGATCACGGTGAAACGAGATGAGGTGCCTGCTCGTGGTTCCGGATCGTACTGATAGACGATCCCAATCGTGGCGGTCTTCTTGGAAGGCACGCGCAGATGGAAAATTCGCACGTCTGAGTTTTCAACTTCGAATGCCGCACCTTTGTCCAGACCGAACTTTTCGGCTCGGTCTTCGTCTTCGTCATTCAAGCCATGGTGGCCACGCTTTGCACCCTTGACCAGGTATCCCTCTCCGCGTGGAAGAATCAAGGTCAGATGAGCGCCGACGGAAATTCCGGTGGTGGCAATCTGGAGGTCGACGAATTCGCGGCTGTCGACCGGGTTCGGTACGTTCAAGGTGGTGAAGAAATACTTGAGCCGGCGAGGGAGCGGCGGCGGATCGACAACATGCAAGTTTCGCAAACCGATTTGGCGGTTGTTGGGGACAAGGACCCAAAGACGCAGTTCGTTGTTCCCGCGCACGCTGGGATCCAGCGGATCGTCGGCCGATTCCGTGATAGCCAGGAAACAACTGTGGTCCTTGGCTGACGCCGGTACATTCCACGGGAACTGGGCGACTTCCGGGTATTCCGGATTGATCGCGGGGATGACACGGCATGGATTGGAGGGATCCACCGCGTTCCATCCAGTGGAGGTGTTCAACGGGCCGCAGGTGGTACTGTTTGGCGGAAACGTGGTCGTCCAAAAGTCGTTAGGAAGCAGGGGCAGGCCAGCCGTTGCGTCCGCCCAAAGAGCAATGACGCGTACGTTGGACGCAGGCGTGAGGCCGGGATTAGTCACCTGAACATAGCCAACAGCCGGCACACCGCGCCGGGGGTTTGAATCAAGGACAGTTCCCGCGGGACAAGAACTGACTTCAATGGGGCAGGACTGAAGTTCGACGCTGTCGGCAGCGGGGACGAGATTCTCCACGGGATCCGCGGAAGGAACATCGATGCGGATGTCAGTGGATGACCACCAGAAAAGTTGATTGACGTCGTCCGGTTTGTAGAAGCCGGGGCGGGCCGGATCAGGAACCGGGTGTTCGGGATCGGCAAGATTGCCTGGGGAAGGAGATACGCCGTGGTCAAACACGTTGTCACGTACGAGGAGCTGGGCGGCGGGGCAGAGAATCCCGTGGCGAACGTCGCGGGTGTACATGCCGTGACCCATGGTGCCAATGGTGAGGATTCCACTGGCGCGATTCACCCAGATTCCGTTGATGTCGAGTCCGTCTGGGAGACCCTCATCGAAGGGAGCCCACGAGCCAACGGGAGGATTCGTGAGCGACATGGTTCCGCGAAAGACACCGATATCAGAAGATACAAAAACGATGCTCGCGTCTGCCGGATCGATAGCAACACCTGTGATGGCAGCAGCGCCCGGCAGTGCGGTGTTGCCCGTCCCCGCCACGGAAGTCCAGTTTGCGCCACCGTCCTGAGTAAAGAAGATCCCGCCAGCGCCGAAAGCGGCAAAGGCGCGATTTGGATTGGTGTAATCAATGGCCGCTCCGGAGGGCCAAGTAAATGGAAGTCCGTTCGCGGTAGTTGACCAGTTGACGCCGCCGTTGGTCGTCCTCCAAACAGTCGATCCGCCGCCTTGGGCGATGCCAACATAGTAGGTTTGAAATCCCGAAGATGGGGCGATGGCGATGAACCCGATGCTGGCCCCCGCCGGAAGAGTTGGGCTGATTACAGTCCAATTCTGGCCATCGGTAGTCTGCAGAAGCACTTCTCCAGTTGCCGATTTGCCTGCCATCAAAGCATCACCCGCCAATCCCGGGTCGGTGACCACAGGTGAAATGGCGCTAACGCCGGTGGGCAAGGTCCAGCCGATCGTGCTGCCGCCACCGACGGTATAAGGCACGGGATTCACAAGTTCGTAAAGGCCACCGTTGCAGTTAGCATACAAGGTGTCACTGTCGACAGCGTCGGCCGCTACGTCGTTTCCGTCGCATCCGCCGGGCTCGTACCAGGTGCGATTTCCAAAGGTGATCTCGGTTCCATTGTCTTGGGAGCCTCCCGCAAGCAAGGTGATGTCCCGCTGCTGCGAGGTCATCCGGTAGAACTCGGTCATGACCATGCCGTGCGAAGAATTCCTCCAGTGCCAGGTGGCCTGGGAGACGTCCGTGCTCCGGTGCATTCCGCCATCGTTTCCGGAGATCAGCAATTTACTGTTGGTGGGATCGAAGGCCAGGGCGTGCTGGTCGGCGTGCAGGCCGTAGCTATATGTGGGGTCCGGACCCGAGGATACGTTGTTCCAAGTTGTGCCCCCGTCGGTCGTACCATACAGGCCGAGACCTGCGCCGTAGGCGCGATTGGCATCCGCCGGGTCCACTTCCATGAGGCTGTTGTACCAGGAGTAGCCCCTCCCGTCGGAGAAAATGGAGTCATCCATTACAGAAGCGGAAGGCAATGCGACCCAAGCATTGTTTCCTTCACCGCCATTGGTGGTTTTGTAGATGCCGAGCAGCCGCCCATTGCTGGCATTTTCGAGCTTTGCGTAGAGGACCTGCGTGTTGCTCGCCGCCAATCCCAAAGCGACTTTTCCCAGACTGGCCGCAGGAATACCCGAATCCTTTTCGTGCCAAGCAGTCCCATCAAATTTCCAAATGCCTTTTGCAAACGTCGCGCTTCCACTGGCGACACCCGCGTACACTTTGTGAGGGTTGGCGGCGAAATCTACCACCAGGTCTGAAGTATAGGCATCGAAGCCATTCAGGCGGGCCCAAGTGATTCCAGTTCCGGAGTGCGTGCCGACGTAAACGCCGGCACTAGTGGCAGCGTAGATGTTGTGGGGCGCCGCTGGAGCGATTCGCAAACGGAAAATTCCCTGATTGTCAAAAGTGGTACCGCTTACTTTTTGCCATGTGCCCGGCGCGCCGCCGCTGGTGGAACGCCAGACTCCCAGCATGCTTCCGCCACCATAGTTTGGGTCGCCTGCGCCGGCGAGGATCTCATTGCTGTTTCCGGGGTTGACTGCGACGGAGGCAAAGACCGTCGCTAAAAAATCGTCGGACACGCGCTGCCAGCGGCGGCCTCCATCGGTGGATCGCCAGATTCCGCCGACCGAAGTGACGTAAATTTTCTGGTTGTTGTTGGGGTCGACGGCGATACCCGTCACCCGCCCGTTGATGTTGGTGGGTCCGGCGGAAGCCCACGCGCAGCCGCCTGGTCCGGTGCCCGGGGCTCCTGCGCCCGGCCCGCCTTTTCCGGGGCCTCCCTTTCCGTTCGGCCCGATGTGGGGGCGTTCCTGAACGCGCCGGAGTTTCAACAATTGCTCGTACGCCTGCAGGCGCCGCACTTCACTGATTTCTTTCTTGGGATAGGCGCGTGGCCGGATGTAATAGCGTTCCCGAAAATCCAGGAAGGAAGAATCGGCGACTGGCTTGCGATCGCTGCCTGGCGGATAGTTGGCGGGACGAATCGTTTCTTTGCCCGGGTTAGCCTGCGACGCGGCCTGGGCGTTTCGTTGCGCAGTGGTGTCTTGCTGGGCCCAGGAAGGAGCGCACAGGACCGAAGCAATAAGCAGGGGGAAAAGGAGTTTCATGGGTACCTCCACGAGCGGGAAGAGTGGGGCCTTGCGATGTAGTGAATCAAGGAGGAGAAGCGTTTCAAAAGTACTCGAAGATAGTTGGCCGGGACCTTAGAAATTGCCCGCATCGTGGAAGATGGGCCAAAGAACCATCCGGGAAGAGGGCGGCAGGACGGAGATGGGTGTGGACGACGGACTGGATCGGGGCTTAGGCGAAGTTTGGTTCTGCTGTGCTGCTAAAAGACTGTTGACAAAGTAACTCTATATATGTAGACTTATTGCATGAAGCTTCCTCGGATGTCCCCGCAAACTCTCTGTGTTCTCGAATGTTTCATCGAACACCCCACTGCCTGGCGCTATGGCTACGAGTTGAGCCGCGAAACGGGACTTAAGTCCGGGACGCTGTACCCGATTCTGATGCGCCTCGCTAAATTCTCTTTGCTCGAGACGAAGTGGGTAACCACCGAGGATGGAGTTCCACCACGTCATACCTACCGCCTTACCGCGAAAGGCAGTGAATTGGTTCGTAGTCTGCCCGGAGAAGCTTCCGGAGCAGCAAGAATCCGGCGCCCCGCCTTCAGCGGAGGCCGCGCGTGAAACCTGTGGCGTATCCTCGTCGTATTGCCGTCCTGCTGTTGCGTTTCGCGATTTGGATGTCGCCGGGCGACACGCTGGACTGGGGCCATGCCATGCTGGCCGAGCTAGACCATGTGCACGGCGATTGGGCGGCTCTGCTCTGGTCTCTCGGCAGCGCCCGTGTTCTGGCAAAACAAGCCTTGCTATACCTGATTTTTCCAAGCCGCAACCGATCGACCATCTCTTCTGGCGGCGACCTCTTGTCAAAGGAAGGCCCCATGCGCAAGCCTGCCCTCGCGATCACAGCTGCGTGCGTCATCGCATCTCTCCTTTTTTTTGTCGCGCCGGTTTTCCGCCAAGCGTTCCACGTTTCTCTCTTGCAATGGCAAACCATTTTAAGAACTGACTACAGCCGGCTGAGTCCGGAACTGCAATTGATTGTGAAGAAGGCCGAACAAGATCACGATGCTGAGGCGATGGCCTTCGTCGCCTTTCACCATCCGCAGTCATCAGAAGCCGCGCGCCTCGCGGATGAAGCTGTGCGTCTCGATCCAACGCTCACGTGGGTCTACGTAATCGTGGCGGTGAGATGGGGTTCTCTTCCAGAAATCGATCGCTGGATTCCCGCGCTCGAACGATTTGATCCGCAGAACGCTCTTCCGCACCTTATAACCGCTGAAAAAATCGACATCGAGCAAGTCCTAGGCGGAAACGTCCGACATCGAGCCGAAGACAAATCTCCGGCCTGGGAAAGCACCATGGCGGCTGCTTTCGAATCCGAGAATCTCGATACCTATTCCGCTCAGCGCAAAGAACTGGATCGCCGAGTCTTCGTTCGCTATCACATCGGCGACCCAGAGCTGATTGCCGGTGATGCATGGTTTTATAGCCTGCCTTCATACAGCGTCGGCGACGCCTGCCTTTACGGGGGACTGGTGCTTGCGTCAGCACAAGATCTTGAGGCGAAAGGCAACGGAAAAGCCGCCGCTGAAAAATATCTGGCCGTTGCGCACTTTGGAAGATTGCTGGGCCCGGAGGGCAACGCGTGGTTTAGTAAACGTACGCAACAGGCCTACACACGTCTTGCAGCGTTAGCCGCCAAATCCAGCCGTCCCGAGGAAGCTGTTTTTTATGCTCTGCTTGCAGATCAGGAGCGTCAAAGAAGTGCGCAGGAATCTTCTTCCAGGTATCGCAGATTCGGGGGCAGTCAGGTGGCGCGCTGGGATGCCGATTTGGCCAGGAGATCCGGTGCGGTGATGCTTTTGTCCGGCACACTTCTGCTCGCCACCCTGTTCGCGGTTGTTCTGCGGAGTAGGGCACTGCGTCTGAGTTTGCTCCGACCGGGTCGGCTTGCTATCGCGCTTGGTGTAAGTTCGTCAGCCGCGTATTTAGTCTCAAGCATTGTTCTGCGTCTCAGCTATCAGCCGTATTCTGAGATTTTGCAGCATTTTATCCGAGACGGAGATGAAGCCGATCTCGCTACTCTGCGTGCTTTTCTTGACCACGCCTATGCCCCCATCGGGTCGGGATGGCTCAATCCAAGGCAGGACTACGCATACTTTTTCTGGTTTGCAGTGCTAGTTTTGTGCACGTTCGGACTTCTCGTCTCTGCTCTTCGCTACTTTTATGATCGGCCGCGGGCCAGCGCTACGATATAGAGAGCCTCGATTCTGTGGTGTGCGCTCGAATAGGATGTCGGCTTCCAGCGCCTTAATGGGGAACGCATTCAGTGGCCATTGTTTGAGGCGGCTGGACGGAAATGGCTGTCGCCGGGAGACCGCTAGTATCAAGGAGTAGGGTTGTGCTTAATTCTCTACTTCCAGGTCGGCAGGTCGCGGGCACACCAAGAATCCGGGCTTGGTTGAATCAAGCGACTCTCGAGTTGTGCTTTCTCGAAACTGCAAGAAGGGTCAGACCGGCGGCGACTGTCAGCCAAATTGCAATGCCAAATTCCAGATAGCTCGCATGTCCTCCGACATAGCTCGATAATGACGACGCTACAGCGCAGACGAAGATGAAAAGGAGTAGCAAAATCCATTGCCAGCGCGAACTGCTTCCATTGTTTCCAGTGATCGCATGATCGTCAGCCCACGAACCGAGCCAATACCAGAACGGGGGGATGAGCGCCAGGGCTGGGATGTTGGCGACCCACTCGGGGAGCCCTGGATGGAGATATGCGAGAGGCCAGGACAAGGGCACACCTGCGAGCAAGGCGGGCAAATTCAGGATTGCGGCAAATTTGAACGGCCAGGGCCAAACGTGAAAGCGTGCCGTGGAGTGCCATCCATCAGAGCCCCAGAAGGGTTTGCTGAGTACAGAGTTGCGAATCCAAAGCCCCCAACCGCCGAACAGGATAGCGATTGAAGTTTGAAGGACTGGCAGGACCCTACGAAATTGGAGAGATTGGCTCATGTCGAAATCTCATAGTTATTAGACACCGCCAATTCCCAAACTGATCGACGAACTTTCTATGCCTGGTTTTCAATGTTCTGCTTTTAACCAGCGTTGGATGATCGGCCTAAGAGTATTGTTGCCATGGTTGGACGGAAATGGAACGTGGCGGATGCGCTGAATGTTCATACTTCACTCTTGTATAGCGGGCGAGTCGCGTGGGCTGCGCCGGGCTTACAGTTTTCCGTTGCCCGGGACATTTGTTGACAGGCGCTTGGAGAGGAATTCGCGCATTAGGTTGGTGCCGATTCGGCCGGCGAGGCCGACGGCGGCATTGGTGAAGACCAGATTCGCGCCGCGATTCTCTTTGGGATAGTAGAGATTGGAGAGCGCGGCTGCGGAGAGGTCACCGAGAAAATAGGAAGAGTTGAAGACGGTACGGCCGCTATCGTTGCGGGTGAGAAATGCGGAACTGACCGCATGCATGAGGCGGGATTTCACGGAGCCGGAACCTTGGTAGTAGTAGCGGGGATCCTGGTGAAGAAGCGCGGGGAAGACCGCGTGAGTGAGGAGGTCGCTGCTGCGGCCGTCGGCAAACTTTGCGGCAAAACGTTTGCTGTAGCCTGCAAAGCCTTGCCCGTAACCGGAGTAGGCGTTCGTGGCCTGCTCGATGCCGGCGGCGAAACCGATGCCAAGCATGGCCACGGGATCGAATGTGCCGCGTGTGGCGAGCGAGAATTTCTGTTTCGCGGTGAGCGGGGCGGCGTCATAAATGTAACTGGTATAGAAATTCGGGAAGAAGCCGACCAGACGCTGCTTCTCTTCGGCCCTTATTTGCTCGGCGGCGATGAATTCCGTGGGGCGGACCGTCACCTCGATACTTGCCGAGGCTACGGAAAGGGAGACGTCTGGAACTTCGTAGGCCTGCCTGACCGCGACAGCGAACTCTGCTGATGCAAAGCGTGCAAACCCCTTCGCGTTGACAATCACAAGGTAAGAACCGGCAGGGAGCTTTGTAAAACTAAATTCGCCGTTCGCCTCGGACGCCATCGAGTGGAATTGCGAACCGTTTCCATGCCTCAAGCTCACGTCCGCGCCGGAAATGGTGGCGCCGCTTGCGTCCAGCACAGTGCCGGCGACGCTGGCTGATCCTTCCGCGGAGGATGATTGTTGAGCGCGCGCGCTAGCAGGAGCTATCGATAACAAAAATATCGCAGCGGCGAGAAGAACATGGAGAAACGGGCACGAGTTTCTGAAAGCAGGTTTCCAAGGCAAGGAGGAAGCTGTGTTGCGGGGTTCGATCACGCCGATGAGGCTTGTGCGGAGACGAGTAGGCGGGCGCATGCGGGAGTCACCACAAGTTGTTACGTGGGAACGGTACGCCATTGGGGATTGCTTGCCTGTTCAAAAGGAGACACAAGGGCCTGAGTCTGGCGCTTTTTGGCGAGGTGGCGGTGCTGATGGGATGGCCGATCTGAAGTTCGGCCACTACAGGAGGAAGGGTGATGGCCGATCTGAAGTTCGGCCACTACAGGAGGAAGGGCGATGGCCGATCTGAAGTTCGGCCACTACAGGTAGTGGCCAGACTTTAGACTGGCCGGCTTGATTTCCAAGGTAGTGAGGGCGGCCTGCCATCTTCGCGAGATTTCATCCAGTCAATCGTTTGAGAACCCGAGTAGGGATATTCTTGGGGCCGTAGGCAGAGATGCTTGCGAACAGGATTGTTCCATATGTAGCAGGCAACATCCTCTACGGCGTTGCCATGGCGAAGAATGTGATCGTAGTAACTCATTTCCCAGAGTTGATAGCTCTGGTCTTTCTTAAATTGGAAGGCGGTCCGACTTTTGAATTCCTTCATGAAGCGAAGAAGATTCGCGTTAATGTCGAGGGCATGGATTAGGAAATGAAAGTGGTCTGGCATCGCACAGTAAGCGTGCAAGAGAAAGTGCTGCTTGCAGGTGACGTCGAGGAGGATGGAGATAACCATATTAGCGGTGGATGGAGATGCGAGGTGGGGCCGGCGCCGATCGCAGCAGACCGTGATGAAATAGACGTGTTGGCCCAGGTAATTTTGTTGCGGAAGGCGCGTGGATTTGCGTTTGATCGGCAGAGGTTGTCTCCGGCATAGGTACACTAGAGAGATATATTAGCACAGAGTTAAGGGTGGCCGATCTGAAGTTCGGCCACTACAGGAGGAAGGAGAAACCTAAGAGCACAGCTAGGAATCGCTGTGCAACTGGGCCACCTGAAGGTGGCCGCTACATCGGAGGGGGAGAGGGTTGCTGGACGGAAATGGGAGGGGCCGATAGACTGGTTGTTTATGCTTCGATTCTATACGGCGGGTGAGTCGCATGGGCAGGGGCTGCTGACGTTTTTGTCGGGGCTGCCGGCGGGATTGCCGGTGGATACGGAGTTTATTAATCATGAGTTGCACCGGCGGCAGTTGGGTTATGGGCGCGGGGGGCGGCAGAAGATTGAGAAGGATGCGGCGGATATTTTTGCGGGCGTGCGGCACGGGCAGACGATTGGGGCGCCGATTGCGCTGAGGATTGAGAATCGCGATTGGGCGAATTGGGAGAAGATTCTGCCGGTGGAGGCTTCGGACGAGCCGGAAACGCAATCGCGGAAGCTGACGGCGCCGCGGCCGGGGCATGCGGACCTGGCGGGTTCGCAGAAATTCAATTTTCATGATGCGCGTTATGTGCTGGAGCGGGCTTCGGCGCGGGAAACGGCAGCGCGGGTGGCGGCGGGAGCGTTTGCGAAGCTGCTGCTGAAGGAGTTTGGGACAGAGATCGCGAGCCACGTGATTCAGGTGGGGCATGTGCGGTTGGAACGTGCGGCGAAATGGGAAGAGATTCGCGCGGTGTGCGGAGATCTGGAATCGCCGCTGCGGTGCGTGGACGCGGCGGTGCAGGAAAAGATGAAAGCGGAAGTGGATGCAGCGTTGAAGGCCGGGGATACGGTGGGCGGCGTGTTTGAGATTGTGGCGCATAACGTGCCGGTGGGATTGGGGTCGCACGCGCAGTGGGATGAAAAATTGGATGGGCGGCTGGCGCAGGCTTTGATGAGCGTGCAAGCGGTGAAGGGCGTGGAGATTGGCGCGGGGATACTGGCGGCGGGATCTTATGGGAGTGAAGTGCAGGACGAGATTTCGTATGACAAAGCTGCGAAGAGATTCCGGCGGTCGAGCAATCGGGCGGGCGGGTTGGAAGGCGGGATCACGAACGGCGAGGATGTGGTGATTCGCGGATACCTGAAGCCGATTTCGACGCTGCGAAAGGCGATGGGGACGGCGGACATGGTGACGAAAGAGCCGGTGCGGGCGGCATACGAGCGTTCGGACTGGTGCGTGGTGCCGGCCGGGGGCGTGGCGGGCGAGGCGATGACGGCACTTGTGCTGGCGGACGCTTTTCTGCAAAAATTTGGAGGAGATTCGCTGGCGGAGATGCGGCGGAATTTCGAGAGCTATGGCCGACAAATCAACGAGTTCTAAGGGCGTGAGCGTGGTGACGGAAGCCGCGGCGGTGGCGGCGCCTGCGCGGAAGATTTATCCGATCGTGAAGTATGGCGATCCGGTGCTGGAAAAGCCGGCGGCGACGATTACGAAATTTGACGCGGAGCTGGAGACGCTGGTGGAGGATATGTTCGCTTCGATGTACGCGGCGAACGGAGTGGGACTGGCGGCGCCGCAGATCGGGAAGAGCATCCGGCTGACGGTGGTGGACGTGACCGTGGGGAAGAATCCGGAAGCAAAGATTGTGCTGGTGAATCCGGAGATTATCCACGCGGAAGGCGAAGTGCGGGAAGAGGAAGGATGCCTTTCAGTGCCGGGATTTCGCGGGTACGTGGTGCGGCCGCAGTTTGTGACCGTGCGGGCGCAGAACGCGAAGGGCGAAACGTTTGAGATTCGCGGAGAGAATCTGCTGGCGCGGGCGTTTTGCCACGAGATCGATCACCTGCATGGGATTTTGTTTTTGACGCACCTGAGCATGCTGAAGCGCGACTTGATCAAGCGGAAGATCAAGAAATTACGGAAAGAGGGCGAGTGGTAGTTCGCGCGCGCCAACGGGTGAGCCGCCCGTGAACCGGATGCGCATCGTATTTTGTGGCACGCCGCAGTTTGCAGTTCCCTCCTTGAAGCATCTGCTGACAGAAAAAGAGTTTGAGATTGTGAGCGTGTATACGCAGCCGGACCGTCCGCGGGGGCGGGGGCAGGAAATTTCGTTTTCGCCGGTGAAGGAAGCGGCGGTGGCGGCGGGGCTGGATGTGCGGCAACCGGCGAAGGTGCGGGCGCCGGAGGTGGAAGAGCACCTGCGATCGGTGGCGGCGGATGCGATTGTGATTATTGCGTATGGACAGATTATTCCGGCGCGGTTGCTGCCGATTCCGCGGCTGGGGTGGATTAATTTGCACGCTTCCCTGCTGCCGAAATATCGTGGGGCGGCGCCGATTCAGTGGGCGATTGCGAGCGGCGAGACGGTGACGGGGAATACGACGATGCGGATTGATGCCGGGATGGATACGGGGGAGATGCTGCTGCAGGAAGAGTTGCGAATTGGAGTTATGGAGACGGCGACGGAATTGGCTGGGCGGTTGGCGGAGATGGGGGCGGCGTTGATGGCGAAGACGCTGCGGGGGTTGGGGGCGGGAGAGTTGGTTGGAAGAGCGCAGGAGCATGGGGCGGCTACGATGGCGCCGATGTTGAAGCGGGAGGATGGAAGGATTACGTGGTCGCGGACGGCGACGGAGATATTTAATCGGATGCGGGGATTTGCGCCGTGGCCGGGGGCGTATACGGAGTTTCGCGGGCAGACGTGCCACCTACGAGGAAAGCCGGCGGCAGGTGTGGCGGTGGGAGAGCCGGGGACGATTTTGGTGGAGAAGGATGGGGTGAACGTGGTTTGCAGGGGAGGCAGCCGGTTGGAGATTACGCACGTCAAACAGGAGGGGCGGAAAGAGATTTCGGCGGGGGAGTTTGTGCGTGGGACGAGAGTGGCTAGCGGGGAGAGGTTTGGGAGGAGTTGAGGCGGTAGACGAGAGAAAAGATTAGGATTTCACCACAGAGTTAGCAGAGGAGAGCAGAGGGAGCGGAGAGTTGGGAGTTGAGACGCATTGCCAAAACCGCGGGAGAGAGGCAAGAGCACAGGCTGAAGCCTATGCTACCGCGGTGCGGGTCAACCCTTCCTTCGTCAGGGCAAGCACTGAAGGTGGACGCTACGGGTTGAGTGATTGGAACGCGGTGGTTTGCGCGGGAAGAGGCGGTGGGTCATACTCGGGAATCGCCGCGGTGAGAATTTGGTTTAGTGATTGGAGCCTACCTTACTTATGTCGAGCCTGCCTGTTTGTACTGGAACACTAGGAAAAATTGGAATGGTGCGAATGCATGTGAGGGGCGTGGCCTGCCTAATGCTGGCGGCGCAACTGGTGGGCTTGCCGGGATTGGCGGCGGCTGGGGAGAAGGATAAGCCGACAGCGAAGGCTGCGCCGGACGTGATGCTGCAGACGATGCAGACGGAGCTGAACCGGGCGAAGGCGGAGCTGGCGAAGAGCGATCCGGCTCCCTATTTTTTGAGTTACACGGTTTACGACCAGGACCAGATATATATCGCCGGGGCGCATGGAGCGCTGCTTTCGGAAACGGCAGTGAAGCGGCGGAACGCGGATGTGACGATGCGCGTGGGAACGCCGGAACTGGATAACACGCACGGGCAGAGCCGGCCGAGCGGAATGACTTCCGGGACGCTGCCGCTGGAAGGCGATCCGGATGCGACGGCGCGGCTGCTATGGGAGTTGACGGACCGGGAGTACAAGCGCGCGGCACCGGCCTATTTGAACGTGAAGACGAATACGGCAGTGAAGGCGGAAGAAGAGGACAAGTCGCCGGATTTTTCGAAGGCCGACCCGAAGATTCACGCGGGGGAGAAATTTACGTCGCCGCCATTCGATAAGAAGGCGTGGGAAGACGAGGTGCGGCGGGTGTCCGGGGCATTCAGGAAGTATGGGGACGTTTATTTTGCGACGGTGATTTTGCAGGTGGGATCGTCGAATGAGCGGATCGTGTCGAGCGAAGGCGCGGCGATTGAGACGCCGAGCGCTTCGGCGCGGCTGGTGATGGAGGCGCTGACACGGGCCACGGACGGGATGGATCTGCTGCGGGTGGAAACATTTCAGGCGCCGTCGGCGAGCGGACTGCCGAGCGAAGCGGTGCTGATGGCGAAAGCCGAAAAGATGGCGGCGGATTTGAAAGAGCTTCGGAATGCGCCGGTAGCGGAGCCTTATGACGGGCCGGCGTTGCTGAGCGGGCGGGCGGCGGCGGTATTTTTCCACGAAGTGCTGGGACACCGGATGGAAGGACACCGGCAGAGGGATGAGGAAGAGGGACAGACGTTCACAAAGAAGGTGGGACAGGAAGTACTGCCGAAGTTTCTGAGCGTGGTGGACGATCCGACGATCGGAGAAATCGGAGGAACGAAGCTGGCGGGAAGGTACGAGTTCGACAACGAAGGAACGCCGGCGCAGCGGGTGGTGGTGATCCAGGATGGAGTGCTGAAGAATTTTCTGATGTCGCGGATGCCGATCAAGGGATTCGAGAAATCGAACGGGCACGGACGGAATCAGCCGGGGCTGATGCCGACGGGGCGGCAGGGGAACTTGATCGTGACGTCGAACCAAAGCGTGCCGGAGAAGCAGTTGCGGCAGATGCTGATCGACGAGGCGAAGAAGCAGGGGAAGCCGTACGGACTGTACTTCGACGACATCCAGGGCGGATTTACGCTGACGACGAGGTCACTGCCGCAGGCGTTCCAGGTGCTGCCGGTGATCGTTTATAAGGTGTACACGGATGGGCGGCCGGATGAATTGGTGCGGGGCGTGGATATCGTGGGGACGCCGCTGGCGGCACTGACGCGGATCATTACGACGGGCGATGAGCAGCACGTGTTCAACGGAGTTTGCGGGGCGGAGAGCGGGAGCGTGCCGGTGTCGGCGGTGGCTCCGGCGATGCTGTTCAGCGAGATGGAAGTGCAGAAGCGAGCGCATGGAAGAGAACGGCCGCCGATCTTACCGGCGCCGGGAGCGGACAGCGGCACGGAAGATTCGACGGGGGTGAAGCCGTGAGCGGGCGGAAGAACTGGAAGAGCGGAGTGAGTCTGCTTGCGGCGGCGATGCTGCTTGCCGGAACAGGAAGTGTGCGGACGAGCGCGGCGGAGGCTCCGGAAGATTTTGACGGAGACGCCACGACGGCGAAGGCGCACGAACTGGCGAAGGGCGATGTGCTGATGGAGGCGCTGCTGACGGAGCTGGACCGATCGAAAGACCGGCTGAAGATGGACCAGGTGAAGGCGCCGTACTACATCGAGTATCGCGTGGAGGATGTGGACAATTACGACGCGGAGGCGGCGTTTGGCGCGCTGCTGAATTCGCAGCGGCAGCATATGCGGGTGCTGCGGGTGGTGGTGCGGATCGGGGAGTACAAGCAGGACAGCTTTTACGGGCGGGGAATGGGCGGGGCGACGATTTTGCCGATGGACGACGACCCGATAGCGCTGCGGCGGCAGATCTGGCTGCTGACGGACGAGGCGTACAAATCAGCGGCGGACGCATATGCGGAGAAGCTATCGGCGCTGAAACAGTTCAGCGCGGACCCGAATCCGATCGACGATTTTGCAAAAGCGCCGGTGGTGACGAAAGTGGAGCCGCTGACGGGGTTGAAGGTGGACGAGGGAGCGTGGAAGCGGACGATCGAGGAGATGACCAACCTGTTCCGGAAATATCCGGAGGTGCAGACAGTGTCGGCATCGGCGCGGTTCAGCGCGGTGAACCAGTATTTCGTGAATTCGGAAGGGACGATAGTACGGAATGGGCGCGTGAATTCGACGGTGACGCTGAGCGGATCGGCGCAGGCGGCGGATGGAATGCGGTTGCAGCGGAATCCTTATTGGACGGAGTCGAGGCCGGAGGAATTGCCGAAGCGGGAAGAGTTGCTGAAAGAGACGGTGAAAACTCTGGACACGCTGAAGGCGCTGCGCGAGGCGCCGATCGTAGAGGAGTCTTACCGCGGACCGGTGCTGTTTGCGCCGGATGCGGCGGACGACATCATGGCGGGATTGGTGGGAGGAAATATTCTGGGGCGGAAGCCGCAACTGGGAAGGCCGAACCGGACGGTGGGAGCGTTTGCGACCAGTTACAAGACGCGGATCTTGCCGAAGTTTTTGAGCGTGGTGGACGATCCGACGATGAAGGAGTTCGACGGAAAAAAACTGATCGGGTCATACGACGTGGACAGCGAAGGCGTGCCGGCGCAGGCAGTGAAGGTGGTGGACGACGGGACGCTGGAGAATTACCTGATCGGGCGGCAGCCGATCCGGGACTTCCCTGCTTCGAACGGACACGGGCGAGCGTCGCCGGGGACGGCGGCGTTTCCGACGATCGGGACGCTGATCTTCAAGAGTTCGGAGCCGGAGACAGCCGCTGCGTTGAAGAAAAAATTGACGGCAATGGCGAGCGAGCAAAGCAAACCGTATGGGTACCGGGTGGATACGCTGGGTCCGGCAAATGCGCCGAGGCTGTTGTATCGCGTGTACGCTTCGGATGGGCATGAGGAGCTGGTGCGCGGAGCGGTTTTTAATGAGCTGGATGTGCGGGCATTGCGAAATGATCTGGTGGCGCTCGGGAATGACCCGCTGGTGAGCAATCGAATCGGCGGAGTGCCGCAGACGATCATTGCGCCGTCGTTGCTGTTTGATGAGCTGGAAGTGAAGCGGGCGGATACGAGCAAGGAGAAGTTGCCGGAGTATGGGGCACCGGAATTGAGGAAGTAATGAGGGAACGAGGTAAGGAAGTAACGAGAGAGAATCCGAAACGATGACGATTCGGGAACGATTGGAATGGCTGAGCCGGATGGCGTTTCTGGTGTTTATTCTGGCGTCGGCCGCGTTTTTGAGCGCGATTACGGCGATGCGCGTGGCGATTCACGGGCGCGAAGTCTCCATGCCGAATCTGGTGGGGAAGAATGTGGCGGAGGCGGGGCAATCGCTGCGATCGAAGGGACTGGTGTTGCGAGTAGCGGACCGGCTGTACAGCGATTTGCCGATCAACCAGGTGGTGCGGCAGACGCCGCCGCCGGGAATGCTGATGAAGGTTTCGCAGCAGGCGCATGTGGTGCTGAGCCTGGGTCAGAAGCAACTGGAGATCCCATCGCTGGAGGGCAACACGCTGCGGGCGGCACGGATTGAATTGCTGCGCGAAGGATTGCAGGTGGGAGAGGTTTCGACGGTGTCCATCCCGGATGAAACGCCGGAGACGGTGCTGCTGCAGAATCCGAAAGAAGGGAAAAATGCGGCGACGCCGAGAGTGGACGTGCTGATCGCGGGAATGCCGCGGGAAGAAAGCTACGTGATGCCGTACTTGATCGGGTTGAGCGAGATCGAGGCGCAACGGCGGCTGGACATGGCGAAGATGCGGCGGAAACTGAATTACCTGTCGGCACCGCAGTGGCCGCATGCGTCGGTGATCGACCAGGCGCCGCTGGCAGGAACGCGGATTGGCGTGAGTTCGGAAGTGGAATTGACGGTGGCGAATTGAGAAGAAGTCGGGAGTTGGGAGTCGGTAGTCGGTAGTTTTTTTGGAATCGGCGATCTGCGTTGTGGTTGAGAGTTTTAAGCTTTAAGTTTTAAGTTAAGAGTTCGAAGCTGAGGGCTGCGCCGATGGATGGGCGGGGAGGCTTCTCGGGGGGAGTTGGGGTATACTCCCAGAACCTTGGGGCACAAGTTAACCATTCGGGATGTGGTTTTGCTGGCGCTGCTGGCGGCCGCGACCATTGCTCTCACCTGGAAAGCCAAAGCACTGGAGAAGAGGTTCCTGGGGCATTCTGACGAGCCTGCACTGACCAACAAGCAGGCGCCGGAATTTGAGGGGCAGACGCTGGGCGGCGAAGCAATCGCTTCGCGCGATTTCAAAGGAAAAAAGAAAATTGTGGTGAGCTTCTGGGCGAGCTGGTGCGAACCGTGCCGGATGGAACTGCCTGAATTGAGCGCGTTCTACGAAAAATATCATACGGCGGATTCCCGATTTGAGGTGATGGCGGTGAGCACGGATACGGAACGCTTCCAGGCGGAGAAGTACGTGAAAGAAGCGAAACTTCCCTTCCCTGTGGTGTGGGACGAACGCGGCACGATTGGTGACAAGTTTGGAGTGGAGTCCATTCCGGTGCTTTATGTGATCGATGAAAACGGCAAGGTGATTTACGGGCAGATGGGCTATGGCTTCGGGCTGGAACCGAAATTGAGAATTACTTTGGGATTGAAGGACAGCGACGCGAAGAAGGCCGGGGCGGATGACGACAGCAGCAATTGAATTCAACCAGGTGACGAAGGTTTATCGCCAGAGATGGCGCGGCCTGGAAGTGCCGGCGTTGACCAATGCGAGTTTCAGCGTTGGGCCGGGAGAGGTGTGCGCGTTTCTGGGACCGAATGGAGCGGGAAAGACGACGAGCATCAGCCTGCTGATGGGGTTTTTCTTCGCGGATTCCGGAGAAATTCGCGTGTTGGGTTATCCGCCGGGAGATGTGCGGGCGAAGGCACAGATCGGGTTTCTGCCGGAGAATTTTGCGTTTTACAAATATTTGAACGCCGAACGACTCTTGCGGTTTCACCATGCGTTGGCGGGAGGCGAGCCAGCGTCGGCAGGGCGGGTGACAGAGGAGTTGCTGGCAAAGGTGAAATTGACGGAATACCGCAAGCTGAAGATCGGGAAATATTCGCGGGGCATGGTGCAGCGGGTGGGGCTGGCGCAGGCGCTGCTGAAGGATCCGCAGTTGCTGGTGCTGGACGAGCCGACATCGGGACTGGATCCGACGGGGCGCAAGGACGTGCGGGACATTATTTCGGGATTGAAGGCCGAGGGGAAAAGTATTTTCTTGAGCTCGCACCTGCTGTCGGAAGTGGAGCAGGTGTGCGACCGCGTGATCATCATCAGCAAGGGGCGGGTGGTGCAGAGCGGCAAGATGGAAGAGTTACTGGGGAGTTCGGACCGCGTGGAGATTGTGGTGACGGCGCTGCCAGAGGAGTTGCAAGCGCGAGTGGCGGAATGGGGTGGCAGCGTGAGTGCGGGAGAGCACGGCGTTTCAGTGGTGGTTGACCTGGGACACAAGCGGGAGTTCGCCGAAGCGATCTGGGCGGCGGGACACGATGTGGTGCGGATTGCGCCTTTGCGGGGTTCGCTGGAGGAGTTGTATCTGAAAACGGTGGGCAACGAAAGCGGTGTGGCATGAAGGTGTGGACGCTGGCAAAGAGCACACTGGAAAGTTTTCTGCACAACCGGCTGCTGCTGGTGGTGCTGCTGGCAGGGATTGGGATCATCCTGATGATGATGATTCCGCTGCTGGGGGTGAAGGCCACGATCACCGGACAGAATAAGGCCGCGGTGGAATCGGTGGTGCTGCAGGTGGTTGCTGAAGTGGTGAGCTTCATGAGCGGGCTGGGGAGCCTGCTGGCGGCGTGGGCGGCGACGGATTCGCTGGTGACCGAACTGAAAGCGGGAACGGTGCTGGCGGTGATGGCACGGCCTGTGAAGCGGTGGGAATTTCTGCTGGGGAAATATACCGGCGTGATGGTGCTGATGGCGGGATACGCGGTGATGATGACGGGCGTGTCGTACGTGCTGGCTTGGCTGGGAGGACAGCACATTCAGGCAAATCCGCTGGTGTTGATCGCGTACCCGGTGGTGCGCTATGCGATTTACGCGGCGATCGCGATGCTGCTGGCGACGGTGTTTGGGTCAGTGGTGAGCATGGTGTGCGTGATGGGAATGGCGATCGTGAACAGCATCGTGCAACCGGGGACCGGGGACTGGAAGCCCAGGCTGATGTGGCTGAAGACGGCGCTGTATTACGTTTTGCCTTCGACGAACTTGCTTTCCGAAGAGAGGTATTTGAGTTTGCGGCAGGCGGCGTTGAGGCCGACTACGTGGACTGAGCATGGGACGAGCCTGCTGTACGGGCTGGACTATGCGCTGGTGTTTTTGCTGCTGGCAATGTGGTCGTTCAGTGGGCGTAGTTTGCGGCGGGATTAGAGCAGCGTCCGATTCCTTTCGTTTGGTTCATGGAACATTTTGAGGGATGGCATCGTCCTTGAAGAAGGATGCGGCGGAGGTGTGTATGCGGAAGGTTGCCGGAGTGGGGCTGCTGTTGCTTGCAGGGCTGGCGGCGCGGGAGAGCCGGGGGCAGCAGCCGATCAAGGTGGACGTGAACCTGGTGAATGTGGCGTTCACGGCGCGGGATGGGCAGGGGAAGCTGGTGCAAAGCTTGAAGCGGGAGGATGTGGAGCTGCTGGAGGATGCAGTGCCGCAGAAAGTTGAATTTTTTGCGAGGAGCACGGATTTGCCGTTGACGCTGGCGCTGATTGTGGACGTGAGCGGAAGCCAGGATGAGTTCGGAAAGAAACACAAGAAGGACCTGGAAGTATTTCTGAAGGAGATATTGAGGCCGCAAGACCGGGTGCTGCTGGTGTGTTTCGGCAATCATTTGCGGCTGGTGAGCGACTACACAAATTCGGCGGAGCAGATTCTGGAAAACTACAAGGAGTTCGACAAAGGGAAAAAACATTTTGCAGAGATCGGGCCGGCGGAAGAGCGCGACCTGGGGACGGCGTTTTACGATTCGATTTATTACAGCGTGACGGAGAAGCTGGCGGCCAGCGGAGGACGGAAGGCGATCTTGATGTTCAGCGACGGAGAAGACAATTCGAGTTCGCACAACATGATGACGGCGATCGAGACGGCGCAGGCGGAGAATGTGCCGGTGTACGCGATCAGGTATACGGAGAAGAAACACGGGAGGCTGACGGCGCGGAACAAATATGGAATCAGCGTGATGGAGCGGGTGGCTTCTGAGACGGGCGGAATGCAGATTGACGCGGAGGTGACGGACCCGCACACGTATTTCCGGGAGATTGCGGAGGAGTTGAGGACGACGTACGAGGTGGCGTATTACCCGTCGAATAAGGCGAAGGATGGGACGTTCCGGAAGATTGGAATTCGGACGAAGGTGGAGGGAGTGAAGGTGAGGGCGAAGACGGGGTATTTTGCGAGGTAAATCGGCCCGGGCAATTTCCGGCGCGAAGGTAAGGTTGTAATAATATCGAGTTGCAGTAACCGAGATTGGTATATACTCCGCCTATTCCAGGGTTCGGTAGGAATTCCAGACGGAGGTGCGAAATGCTTTATCGGTTGCTTCTTCTCGGAGCGCTGGGACTCTTTGCAAGTTTTTCGCTCGCCCAGGACAACGCCAATCAACTGACGACGGCTGACGTAACAAAAATGCTAAAAGCGGGTGTGGATCAAAAGACGATCAAGTGGGTGATTGAAAGCAGCGATGGAAAACAGCTTGACGGGTCTGCCGCGGGATTGCAGGCGCTGAAGAAAGCCGGGGCGTCGCAGGCAATCCTGGATGCGGTGACGACAAAGACAAAAAAGCCAATTGCCGTAACGGCGGCGGCCGCTCCCGCGAGGACGGCGAGGCATACGACGAAGCTGAAGCATGGAGCAAGCGCGGGCAGCGCACTGAGAAATCCAGCGACATTGGCAAGCACGCTGAAGAAATTGGAATCGCTGACGGCGGAGACATGCGAAGAAGAACTGGATACGGTAGATGGCTGCCACGCGAATCATAAGACCGGCTGCTCGAGCAGCGAAAATCCGAGATACGACGCCTACCTGAATTACCTGAAAAACGGATTGCCCGATCCGAGTTCCACGGCGGCGGGGGATGTGAATGGAGGCAAACCGCTGGATGCGGGATTTTTTGCTTCGTTGGAAGGCGGGATTCCGGACACGCTGACGTCCACGAACCACGCGCAGCATGCGGCAGATTTAGCGCAGCAGGGGGAAGGAGAGATCGTCACCGTGGTGGGAACGATTTTCTACACGCTGCATGGGGGATCGGAAACGTGCAACTGCCAACTGACGGGGTCGGAGGCAGTGGTGGATTTCCACATTGGGGTGGGGTTTGCGGACTTTCCCCTCGGGGCCGACGTCTTGAACAAGCTTCGAGCGGGCAAGAAATACAGCAGTATTCTTTCGAAGGAAGATCAACACGTGCTGGACCAAGCGAGCGTGGTAGTGGAGATGACACCTTATTACAGAGAGCAGTTTCGGCCCGGCTGGACGTTGAGCAAAGTGGAAAGCGTAACCGGGCGGCAGGTGAAGGTGACCGGGCAGCTGATGATTGACAACGTGCATCACAAGCCGGCGGACGATTGCGGGCTGGCGGACGCAGACACGACAAGTTGCTGGCGGGCGTCGGTGTGGGAAGTGCATCCGGTGACGAGTTTGCAGGTGTGCAGCGTGGCGCATTGCGATGCAAATTCGACAGATTGGGTGAATCTGGAGGATATGTAGGCGGGCGGAGTTGGGGAGGATGTTGGAACAAAGGGCGCGAAGGTTGGGCGTGTTGACGTAGATCCGAGAGACGCCCGCCGCGGACGGCGACCGCGACAAAGGCAAGAACCGGTCTGAAGACCGGCCACTACAACGGCAAGAGGGAGGGGCAAGCCCCTCCCCTACAAATGATGAGAGAAAAGCAAGAAGGTGGCCTAAAGCCGCCCCTACCTGAGGTAACCCCAGTTGTGCAGTTTGTCGGAGTCTTCGGCCCAGCGGTCGCCGATGTCGGTGCGATAGTACATGTTGGGAATCAAAATATTTTTGATGCGGGAGTAGGCCTGGGCTTGGGCTTGCTTCATGGTTTGGCCGAGGCCGACGACGATTAGAACGACGCCGGAAGTGCCGGCGACGAGCCACTGCTGGTTGACGATTTTCACGTCTTCGATGTGGATGCCTTCGTAGGCGGGGCGTTTGAATACGATGGCGGCGTTTTTGGAGAAGGATTCGAAGGTGGCTTCGTCATCGAACGGGAATGGCGGAACGACGATGCGGACGCCGACCTGAAAGCCGCTGCGAGTGCGCCACTTGGGGTCGAGGCCCTGCGCGAGTTCCCAGAAAAAATCGCTGATGGGAGTGAGGATTCCTTCCTGTTGGATGCTGATGGTGGGATAGCCGAAGCGGGAAGTGAATTCGAGCGGGTAGATGCCGTTGTTGTTGACGATGCAGTTGAGATCGATGTAGCCGATGTAGCCTTCCTCGGCGAGCTTGGACTCCATTTTGAGCAGGGTGCGGGTGAAGAGAGCGTTGGGCTCGCTCCAGAACATGGCGGTGCCCATTTCGCCCGTGGGAGGACCGACTTCGCCGGGGAATAGCTTTTTGTGCTCGAAATTGATGTTGATAGGGTTGATGAATTTTTTGCCGTTGAAGAAGCCGCCGACGGCGACCTCGACGCCGTTGACACGGCGCTGCAACTGGAAAACTTTTATTTCATCCGAGAAAGCTTTTTTGTAGGCCTCGAGCATGCCGATGACGTCATCGCCATTTTCCTCCTCACCGACGAAGAGGCGGCGCTTGACGTTCTGGGCTTCACCACTGGGCTTGATGACGTAGCGGTCGGGATTTTTCTTGACGAATTCGATGGCGGGATCGAAGGAGTCGAATTCCTGGTAAGGGATGATGGTGACGCCGGCTTTTTTGAGTTCTTCCTGGCCGAAGGAGCGGTCGTCTTCGAGGTTGTCTGTGTAGGCCGTGCCGCCGATTACCAGCTTTCCAGAGGCGCGGAGGGCCTGGGCTTTGGGGCCCTGGCCGAGGGTATCGTCGAAGACGACGATGTCGGCCCACTTGCAATCTTTTTCGTAGTCGCTGGATTTGGGGACGAAGCCGTCGGCGATGTCGCGTTCTTTTTCGTTTTCGACGAAGTAGCGGACTTCGTGGCCTTCCTTGACTACCTGCCAGGCGATGTCGCCGATCAAGCTGGAGAGAGAGACGAAGAGAAATTTCTTTTTGTCCATGAGAGAGGCCGCTTCCCTCCGGGGAAGAGCGGGTTGGAGATATTGTAGTTAGAGAAGGGGGAGATGGATATTACAAAAGGTTGAAAAAGCGGGGAGGTTTGAGCGGGGGAGAGTTTGGACGGATGGGTTGAAGCCGCAAAAGCGGTGGCAGAGCCACCGCACTCCAAAGTGAAGAGCGGCCCGCTCCGCAAAACCATCCGGAGTCCAAGAGACGGACCTCGGAAGGCGGGCCCTACAAGGGCGGGAAAAGGCGAAGAGGGCACGATTTATCGTGCCCCTACTGGCGGCAGGACCGCGGGGAGGGTGAGAAGAGCTGGGCCACCTGAAGGTGGCCGCTACAAAAGGCTTGGGAAAACCACGGAGGTGGGTGGGCGCATCAGAGGGGGCAGAGACTGGTGTACTGGGCGAAGGGCAAAGTTCGCGGGAGCCTGTCCTTTGGTTCAGGTTATACTGGGGGGAGCCAGCGAGCGGCGAGGGGTGCACCCAATCATCCGGGAGCCGCGGCGCGGAGCCAGAATGCCAATTGTGAGGTGAGGATTGCGGACATTACCGCTTCTTCTCATGTGTGCGCTTGTGCTGGTGTCGGCCAGCCCATCGAATGCCCAGATTTTACACAAAAAGAAAAAAGTAAATAAGTCCACGGATGCCACGAACACGGCCGAGCCGGATAAGCAGCTTTACGACAAGGCCATCAATGACGTGAAGCACGGACGGCACGAGGTGGGGCGTCTGGGTCTGCAGACGCTGATCAATACCTATCCGGACAGCGAGTACCTGGCAAAGGCCAAGCTGGCGATTGCGGATTCATATTATAAGGAAGGCGGAACCGCGAACACCACGCAGGCGATCGCCGGTTATAAGGACTTCATCGTCTTCTTCCCTTTCCTGCCGGAAGCGGCTTATGCACAGATGCAAGTGGCGATGGCGAATTACAACGAAATGGCGAAAGCGGACCGCGACAGTACGCACGCGAAACTGGCGGAGGAAGAGTTTCAGACGTTCCTGCAGAAGTATCCAAAGGATCCACTGACGCCGCAAGCGGAGCAACGGCTGCGCGAGGTGCAGGAGGTTCTGGCGGAAGGACAATTCAGGATTGCGTATTTTTATTACGTGAAGGGCGACCGGAGGGCGTCGGCCGGAAGACTGGCGCCGCTGGTGGGACGGTATCCCTTGTACAGCAAGTCGGATGAAGCGCTGTGGATGCTGGGGGACATTTTCGAGAAAAGTGAGAGGAAAGATGTGGCCGGCGGGTACTACACGATGCTGGTGAAGAATTATCCCCTTTCGAAGAAAGCGCCGGAGGCAAAGGACAAATTGAAGCAGTTCGGCGTGCCGATACCGCAACCGGACCCGAAGGCGCTGGCGTGGATGACGGCGGAGCAGAACGCGCCGAGGCCGAAGGAAACTCCGGTACATCGAGCGATGGGGATGGTTCGCAGCAGTCCGGACGTGCACACGACCGCGCAATCGGGACGGCCGCAGATGGAGCCGGAAGCGGATAATGGGCCGACGGAGACGTTGAGCGGCGGGAATCGAACGACGCTGGTGGCGGGAAGTGGCGGAGGGGGAGGGACGAGTTCCTCGCCCGCCGTTGTGGAGACGGTGAGACCCGGGGATCCAGCGCCGGCGAACCCAGCGGGAGCGGAAGATACGACGTCCGGGGCGAGCGATAATTCGAGCGGTACAGCGACGACGAACGGGGACGGGACTGCGGCAGCGGCGACGGATGCGCCGGCAGCAGAGGCCCCGGCGGCAGATGCGACGAAGACAGCGACCCCACCTGCGGATACGAATAATGGTCAGAAGGAATCGAGCAGTAAGAAGAAGGGGTTGAAGAAGCTGATTCCTTGGTAGGAGTGGAGGAACCGACCTAAAGGTCGGCCACTACAAAATCGAGAGGGAGGGGCGAGCCCCTCCCGTGCAATGGCGTAGAAAAACGGCGGGCCCCTTGTCCATTGGTACAGGTTGATGGTTCGGCACAAAGCATAGGCGCTTCCGACACACCCACGATTGTCCCGATTGACGCCTTCACATCGGGGTGCTCCAATACATTTTGTATCTTTGTCTCCCGAGTTGAATGGGTGTCTGGAGGACGTTCGGTGGCCAAGATTCTGGTTGCGGACGACAACAGCAATATACAAAAGATGGTCGGGCTGGCCCTGAAGGATCAGGGCATCGACGTCGTCGCCGTCGGCAATGGTGAAGCCGCGGTGCGGAAAATTTCGGATATCCGCCCGGACTTGGTGTTAGCGGACGTGTTTATGCCCGTGCGCAACGGGTATGAAGTGTGCAAGTACGTCAAAGAAGACAAAACACTTTCCCATATTCCGGTGATCCTGCTGGTGGGAGCGTTTGATCCCCTGGATGAGCAGGAAGCGCAGCGGGTGGGCGCGGATGGCGTTCTGAAGAAGCCGTTTGTGCCGCCGGATCCCCTGATTTCGATGGTGAAGTCCGCGTTGCAGCGGGCGGGTGTTTCGCTAGAGAAGGAGCCCGCGGCAGTAGAGAAGGCGCCGGAAAAAGCGCCGGTTGGCGGAGCACGGGTAGCGAAAGAGATTTTGAGTCCGGTGGCAAGCGCAAGACTTGCGGCTGTGACGGCAGTGCCGGAAGCCGAAGCGGAACCGGTATTGGGAACGTATTCGAAGCCGGGGCCCGCTTCGGTGAAATTTGCCGCGGGCAATGAGCCGGTGGCCTTTGGCAGCCTGCTGGAAACGCCGGAAGTGGAAGATGACATGGCGTTCACCGCCAAGCCATCCGAGGCGCTGGAATCGGCGAGACACTGGGGAACAGCGAGCGAATCGGACGAAGAGGAAGAAGAGGAAGAGGGAGAAGGATCCGGGCACGCGGCATGGCGGCCCGCAGGACTGGAAGAGTCGCTGGAACAGATCGCAAGTTCAGAGGCTAACGCGAAGGTGCAGGATTGGCGGGAGGAAGGGTTTCACGGAAGCTCGCCGGCGAATGGCGCGGCGGGACACAAGTGGACGCCGGTGGAAGCAACACCTGTGGAGGAAGCGGCGGAGGCGCCGCGAGTGGGAGTTTCGACGCTGGAGAATAAACCGTACGGAGCGCCCGCGCCGTTTGCAGGGGATGCGTGGGCGGCGGCGTTGGCGACGACCGTGCAGGAAAAGATTGTTGCCGCGAACGGGCAGGGGTCGGAAACCGCTGCTCCCAAAGATGCAGATGCAACGGTGATGGAAGCGCTGCCGCCGGCAGCGGAGGCGGCAGGTCCGGCGAACTGGGCAAGCGTGACGGATACGCCGTGGGAATTGGAAGCGAAGAAAGCGTCGCTGCTGGCGGCTACGTGGGATGCGCCGGCGCCTTCGGTGCCGCCGAGCGTAACGGCAGCGGCAGAATTTTTGCAGGCCCCTCCGGCGACGGCAGAAGAGCCGAACGCGGTGGTGAATGAATTTGTGGAAGAGATTTCGTCGGTCGGGGCTTTGGAGCCCAGCCATGAGCAGCGCGCGGAGGTGATGGAAGCGCCTCCGGCTGAAATCGTGGGTAGTACCGAGACAAAGGGTGCGGAGGACGTGGATGAGCTTCCTGCGCTGGAATTTTCGGCTCCGGAAACAGCGACGGAATCGGCTTATGCTTCGAGCGCGCCGGCGGAAATAGCGGAAACGCAAGAGGCCGGAGCGGAGCAGGAATCGGAATTGAGTCATGTTTCGCAGCCGGAAGCGAGCGCGGCAGAAGAGCTGCTTCACCATGCAGAACCGGCGGCGCCGGTTGAGGCGCCGGATATGGACGCGTTAGTGGCGCGGGTGGTGGCGAAAATAAATCCGGATGTGCTGCAGAGGGTGACGCAGGAGATATTGAAGCCGGTGATTGAGGCGTTGATTAAGGACGAGTTGGCGTCGAAGAGATAATATTGGAGTTATAGGAGTTTGGAAGAGGCCACCCTTGGGGTGGCCTTTTTTGTTTTTGTGGTGGTTGTGAGTTGAGGGCAAAGCAGGTCCCTCACCCGCAAATACGCGCTCTTCGCGAAATACGCTCAGGGCAAGCGGGTTCGGGATGACGAGTGTTAGTGTGGGTGGAAAGGAAGTGCGTTGGGTGGTTTGTTAGATGCGCAAAAGCGGAAGCTTCGCTTCCGCACTCAAAAGTGGCCCACCAAGGTCTGAATTGACGGGGGTTGCGGGGTGACCTTATATTCAAGGATTACCTTGTTGGGGTTGGAGCGCGCCTTGTGGTGGTGCGCGGGAAACTGGGAGAACGTGTCGAGATGCCGCGGGAAATAGCCAAGGGATATGAACCGAAACAGATTGAGCCGCGTTGGGCGGAATTCTGGGTGAAGGAAGAGTTGTTTAAGGCCGATCCCGGGAAACCGGGACCGGTGTTTTCGATTGTGATTCCGCCGCCGAATGTGACCGGGTCGCTGCACATCGGGCACATGCTGGAGCACACGGAGATCGACATTTTGACGCGGTGGCATCGGATGCGCGGTTACAACACGCTGTATTTGCCGGGGACGGATCATGCGGGGATATCAACGCAGCGCGTGGTGGTGAAGCAGTTGGCGGATCAGGGGATTGACTACCACAAGCTGGGGCGAGAGGAGTTTGAAAAACGGGTTTGGGCTTGGAAAGCCGAGGCCGGGGGACAGATTGTTGAGCAGATGAAGGGGATCGGGGAGAGCTGCGACTGGTCGCGAGAAAAGTTTACGCTGTCGCCGGAAATGTCGAGAGTGGTGCGCAAGGTCTTCGTACAGCTTTACAACGAAGGGTTGATTTATCGCGAGACGCGGCTGGTGAACTGGTGCCCGGTTTGTTTGACAGTGTTGAGCGACCTGGAGGTAAACCACGAAGAGCGAATCGGACACTTGTGGCACATCCGCTATCCGGTGGCGGGAACAAATGAGTATGTGGTGGTTGCGACAACACGGCCGGAGACGATGCTGGGGGATAGCGCGGTGGCAGTGCATCCGGAAGATGCGCGGTATGCACACCTTGTGGGCAAAAAGGTGATGCTGCCGTTAATGAACCGAGAGATCCCGATCATTGCAGACTCCATGGTGGACCGGGAGTTTGGGACCGGGGCGGTGAAGATTACACCGGCGCACGACCCGAACGATTTTGAAGTGGGCAAGCGGCATGGACTGGAAGAGATTGACGTGATGACCGACGACGGGCACATGAACGCCAAGGCCGGGGTATATACGGGATTGGACCGGTTTGTCGCGCGGAAGAAAATCGTGGAGGACTTGAAGGCCGGCGGCTTGCTGGAGAAGGTGGCGGACCACCCGCACGCGGTTGGAATCTGCGAACGCAGCAAGACGATCGTGGAGCCGCGAATATCCACACAATGGTTCTGCGCAATGAAGGGGCTGGCAGCTCCAGCGCTCCAGGCGGTGAGGGAGTATGAACCCGGAAAAGAAAATACCATTCAGATTGTGCCCGACAACCGGCGGCAGGAATTCCTGAACTGGCTGGACAACATACGGGATTGGACGATTTCGCGGCAATTGTGGTGGGGACACCGGATACCGGCGTGGTATTGCGGGAGTTGTGGGGACATTATCGTGGCGGAGGAGGCGCCGGCGAAGTGTGCGAAGTGCGGCGGCCGAGAGTTGAAGCAGGATCCGGATGTGCTGGATACGTGGTTCAGCTCGGGGTTGTGGCCGTTTTCGACGCTGGGTTGGCCGGACAAGACGGCGGACTTTCAGAAATATTATCCGACGAGCTTGCTGATTACCGGGTATGACATTTTGTTTTTCTGGGTGGCGCGGATGGCCATGCTGGGGATTCATTTTACGGGGCAAGTTCCCTTTCGCGCGGTGTACCTGCACTCGCTGGTGCGGACGTCGGGCGGGGAGAAGATGTCGAAGTCGAAGGGGACGGGGCTGGATCCGGTGGCGCTGAACGAGCAGTACGGGACGGATGCGATGCGGTTTTGCCTGGCGTCCATGGCGGCGCCGGGGACAGACATTGTGTTGTCGGACGACCGGTTGCTGGGGGCGCGGTCGTTTGCGAACAAGATTTGGAATGCGGCGCGGTTTTTGTTTGTGAATCTGGATAAGTATGAGGAGGGCGGGGCGTCGATGGAGGCGCTGGCGGCGCCATCGGTGCGTGAAAAGGCTCCTTACGCACATGCGGGGGCTGTGCCGTTGGCGGACCGGTGGTTGTTTGCGCGGATTGCTGTGACGGTGGAGACGGTGAACGATGCGCTTTCGAATTACCGGTTTCATGAGGCGGCGCAGGCGGTTTACCAGTTCTTCTGGGGCGATTTCTGCGACTGGTACATCGAGTGGGTGAAGCCGGATTTGCAGAGTGCAGAGCGCGGGCGGGCGGATGTGGCGTGGAAGAATTTGTTTGCGGGATTTGATGCGGCGCTGCGGCTGCTGCACCCGTTTATGCCGTTTTTGACGGAGGAGCTGTGGCATCAACTGCCGCAAAAGGCCGAGGCAAAATCCATTGCGCTGGGTGCGTTTTCTGAGGCGCGGTCGGAGTGGAAGGATGCCGCGGCTTTGGCGGAGTTTGGGTTGATTCAGGAAGTGATTCAAGGATCGCGGACGGTGCGGTCGGAGATGAAGCTGGATCCGAAGAAGAAGGTGGTGGCGGAGTTTGCGAGTGCGAATGGGAAGACGCGCGGGGTGATTGAGGCGAATCGGGAGGCGATTCAGCGACTGGGATTGTTGACGGAGTTGCGGGTGGTGGCGGGAAAACTGGCGGAGGGCGGCGGTGGGATGCGGTCGACGGCGGAGTTTGATCTCCGAATTCCTTATGTTGAGGAAACGGTTGATGTGGCGGCGGAATTGGCGCGGTTGAAGAAGGAGATTGAGGGGTTGGAGAAGGCGATTGCTTCGAAGGAAAAGCAATTGGGAAATGAGACGTTTCGGAGCCGGGCGCCGGAGAAGGTAATACGGGAAATGGAAAGCACGCTGACGGAACAGAAGATCGA
>DASSGS010000058.1:0-22309 GCA_035693365.1 Candidatus Acidiferrum sp.
TACTGCCGCCGCGGTGGGCTCTTACCCCACCTTTTCACCCTTACCTGCGCGCGAACCATGAAGACATCCCGAAGGTTTTCCTCCGGGCTATCACCGGGTGTCGCACCGCCGGCGGTATATTCTCTGTGGCACTGTCCGTGAACCGTCACAACGCCCGCCTCGAAAGGCGGCCGCTACAACTGCTCCCCTGGCGTTACCAGGCGCGTTGCCCTTCACCCTGAGACCTGAAGGCCGCAGGGACACCGCTTGCGCGGTTTCGGTGTCCGGACTTTCCTCCCGCCCAGCCCGCTTGCGCGAACCAGGCCAGCGATCATCCAGCTCACCCGCCGACTCAATTATAGCAAATATGCCGTTGAGCGATTCTGCAGTTTCTTGCGGGGAATGCACTATTCGAGCGAGCGGTACATAACGAGGGCGTCGACGAAGCCCAATACAGGGTGCTCAAAAGCAAGCGGCAGGCGCCCCACAGTTTGGAAGCCGAGGCTGGTCCACAAGTTGATCGCACGCTCGTTGGTGCTGACCACGAAATTGAATTGCATCGCGCGGAAACCGCGTTCTTTCGCCCTGCCCAACGAATGCAAGCACATCTGGCGGGCAATGCCGCGGCCTTGAGCAGCGGGCGCGGTGACATAGCCGCAATTTGCCACGTGCGCGCCTCCGCCCTGCTGGTTCGCCCTCAAAAAGTAGGTGCCGAGCACGACGTCGCCCTCTTCCAGGACAAAGGTATCGTTATCGGCTGAGAACCAGTAGGCCAGTGTTTCTTCGCGGCTCAGGCTGCGTGGGAGCGTGTAGGTCTCCCCGCTGCGAATCATCGGCTCAAGAATGGTCCAGATGGCTTCTTGATCCCGGTTTGTAGCCAATCGAATTGACAAGGAAGCTTCCTCACCTGCTTCAACCGATATAATCAAAGAGCAGCTAGCAGCGAGGCCACGACTGAACCGCGGGGGTGGCGGCTGAACAGGGATGACTATGCATAGTATCTAGTATTCAAAGTGACCACAGTTTTGAATCCAGGAGGCTTAACGCGGGCACTTTTTGCATCCACCTCTCCAGGTTCTAGTTCCTAAGTGTGCATTGTGAGGAGTTCTTTGGCCAATACAGTCGCCCTCACCCTCTAAGTCTCATTCTCTAGCGCTTGACCCCTCCTGAAATAATCGTCCAGCTCTCCGGGCAATGTTTCGTATTGATCGTCTTCCTTCTGGGCGCGAGCAGCAAGCTTCTTCAGCGTATTCTTCGCTTCCTCGTCAAGCTTAAGTCGTTCCTTTTGCGCTTCCGGGTACCAGGATTCGTACGGTCGGTTCATCTCAAACTCCAGCACGGTCGCAAGAGACTTTAATAACGGAATCACTTCGTGGAACTCTGGAGTGGGGATCCAGGCGTAAAATCCGGTATGGACTTGAAAGTAAGATTCCTGGAGTGGTGTCCGCGCACTCGCCGCAAGGCTGGACTCAAGCACCGCAATGAAATCTCCGTAAACCTCAGACGGCTCTATGTTGGAGAGAACAACGCTGGTATGCTGCAGCAGATCCCGCTGGTCGCGCAGATAGAGCCGAAACATCTCACCGATACAGAGCGCTGAAATTCTTTCGCCCGTGCGATCCTTGAAATAGAGCCCCCCGCGTTCCCTGGAAATAGTGCGGAAGCGTCGCATCGTCAGCAGGAAATAATAGAGCGATTGTTTCGCTACGGGGCTGTTCGCCGACAAGACCAACCCAGTCTTGATCGAGTCATCGCATTGCTTGAACGATTTGTACGACTCGCGGAGCGCTGAGGCCAACGGCATATAGTATTTTGTCGCGTCTTCGAGGCTCGCCGGCAGCAAGGTTTGCATTAGTTGCTGGCGCTCATTTTCCGCTTTCTGGCGGACATGTTCCCTGGCATCGTCCCATCGCTTGAACAGATACGCCAAGACAGCCAGAAGCAGCGGCAGGGCCAGGTCCTTGTAAAACCCGATGATCGCCGCCCAGACCTCTTTGGCGTGATCCAAATCGTCCTTGGCTTCGAGCGCTCCCAGGGGAATGACATATTGCGAAGGGTGGTTGTCCGAGCTGAGCCAACGCACGGTTACGAAAAGAGTCTGCTTGCTTTGGTGAATGCCGGCCGTGAGTTCGCCCCACACCGAAAGGGTTTGGCATGGCGCGAGCGTGGGCACGATTAGATCCTGCGTGGCGCCAGCCGTGCGCTGGCTGGGCGAGGCGGCTCCGGACGGGGATGCCGGCGGAGGGATGCAGGAGGAAACTCCCTGGGCCGGTTTCCAGCATTTGGAGGAAATTTGAAAGGCCGAAAGGCCGGTCGGTTCGACTGAAACGTCGGAGACTGGCTTCGAGCTTCTGTTCCGAATGGTGAGCCAAAAACGCGCGGGCTTTCCAAGTTCAGTGCTGGATTGCGAGAGGCCGGCAGCCAGTTCGACATCTCGCGCGGGCGAGAGTTGCGGGACTGTCAGATTCGCAACCGGTTGCTCTGGTTTCTCCACCTTTCCAAGCCACCCTGCCAGGTAGGTGGCGGCCGTTAACAGCCCCAGCACTACAAGATATATCCAACCCTTCCAAGCCTTCGAACTCTTGCTGGGAGACTTGGCAAGCATGATTGCTCTGTTATGTATCCGTTGAATTGACAAAAGTCAATACAGAGCAAGATTCAAATGTGGGATAAATCTCGAAGCACGTCAGCCGGTCGCTCCAGTTTGGCAGATTCAGAGAGGATTCTATTTTTGCGACAGGAGTTTTTCGAATCCTGCTTCGTCCAGGATCGTGACGCCCAGTTCTTTCGCTTTGTCGTATTTGGAGCCGGGGTCAGCCCCGACTACGACGTAGTCGGTCTTCTTGCTGACCGAGCCGCTCAGCTTGCCGCCGTGCTGAAGCACAAGTTCGCCGGCTTCTTCGCGGCTGCGGCGTTCGAGCGCGCCGGTAAAAACAAACGATTTGCCTGCAAACTTCTGGCTTTTGATTTCGCGTTTTTCGGCGGTCGGGCGGACTCCCGCGGCATGCAGCTTCTTGATCAGCTTCCGGTTGGCGGGCTCGCTGAAGAAATCCGCGATGCTCTGCGATACCTTTGGCCCCACCTCCGGCACTTTTTCCAGATCCTCCGCTTTCGCCTCGGTCAATTCCTCCAGCGACCCGAATTGCTCGGCCAGCAATTGCCCGGTTCTCTCGCCCACAAACTGGATGCCCAGTGCGTAAATCACTCTCGAAAGCGGCTGCTTTTTGCCGGCGGCAATTTCTTCCAAAAGGTTTTGCGCGGATTTTTCCGCCATGCGCTCCAGATCCGCCACCTGGTCGAGCTTCAGTGAATACAAGTCTGCAACATCTTTGACCAGACCCTTGTCCACCAACTGATCTACGATTTTGTCGCCAAGGCCGTCAATGTCCATCGCGTGGCGCCCCGCAAAATGCAGCAGCGATTCTTTGCGTTTCGCGGGGCAGGCTGCATTCACGCACCGATAGGCTACTTCGCCTTCGGCCTTATGGATTGCGCTGCCGCATTCCGGGCACTTCGTTGGCATTTTGAAAGCACGCCGATTCTTTCCTTCCTTCACCACTTTCAGGACATGGGGGATCACTTCGCCCGCCCGCTCGATCAGAACCGTGTCGCCGATGTGCAGGCCCAGCCGTTCGATTTCGTCCATGTTGTGCAGAGTCGAGCGGCTTACGGTAACGCCGCCTACCTGCACCGGTTCCAGCACCGCCACCGGTGTAAGTGTACCCGTGCGGCCCACCTGCACGATGATGTCGTTCACCACCGTGGTTTCCTGCCGGGCAGGATATTTGAACGCAATCGCCCACCGCGGCGCCTTGGCGGTGAATCCGAGCTCGTTCTGCAGCGCAGTGGAATTTACCTTGATCACCACTCCATCGATTTCGTAGGCGAGTTTTTCGCGTTTGGCGTCCCACGACTCGCAATACTTGATAACCTCTTCGATCCCGTCGCAAAGCTTCCAATCGTCACTAGCACGGAAATGCAGTTTTTTCAGCGACTCCAGCGAATCGGAGTGTTTCGCAAACGGCGCCTTGCCATCCACATAAAGGTAGTACGCAAAGAAATCCAGCTTGCGCTGCCTGGTAATCGCCGGGTCCAGCACGCGCAGCGACCCCGCCGCCGAATTCCGCGCATTCACGAAAATCTTTCCGCCGGCTTCTTCCTGCTGACGGTTCAAAGCCTCGAAGGCCTTGCGGGTCATCAAAATTTCTCCGCGCACCTCGAAGCTTTTCGGCAGCTTCAGTTTCTTGACCACCGCATCGTCCATGCGCAGCGGAATGGAACGCACCGTCTTTACATTTGGCGTGACATCTTCGCCGGTGCTGCCGTCGCCGCGAGTGACTCCTCGTACCAGCACGCCATCTTCATACTGCAGCGAAATGCTCAGGCCGTCGAACTTGTGCTCGGCGATGTACTCGATATCTTCCCTACCGCTGCCCTCGCGCACACGGCGATCCCAGTCCCGCAGGGCGTCATAGGAGAACCCATTGTCCAGGCTGAGCATGGCGCGCGCATGGCGAACGGTTGTAAATCCCTCTCGCGGAGTGCCGCCAACACGAACAGTCGGAGAATCGACCGTCGCCAATTCGGGATGTGCGGCTTCGATCTCTTTCAGGCGATTCATCAGCCGGTCGAACGCGGCATCTGTAATTTCGGGGTCGTCTTCAACGTAATACAGATATTCGTGGCGGCGAACTTTCTCGCGCAGCTCTTCCGCTTCTTTTCGCAGCGCCGGGATCGATGTTTTCGCCATTTCCGCCTTTGCCATAGCAGCCTCGCTAAATCGGGGCCAAGAGCTTCGTATTATATAGTCAGGTGGCGGCGGGGCTGAAGAGGCGTGTAGGAGAGTGGCGCCTTATTTGCCGGGGTAGTCTTACCAACGCGGGACTTCGGGCACCTGTTAGGAACGAGAAGTGGTTCCAGCCGTCGAATGGATTGCAATTACGAACGACAAAGGGGAATCCTGATGACAAGCGGAAATGCGGCTAGAGCAATCGCCATGGCGGGCCTGACCTGTGGGGTAATGGATATCACGGCGGCGCTGGTGGTTTACGGTTCCATGGGAGCAAAGCCTCTGCGCTTGCTGCAAGGAATCGCCGCGGGCGTACTGGGTCCAAGATCGTTCCAGGGAGGCGTGGACACCGCTGCTCTCGGCTTGGCGTTGCAATTTGTAATCGCATTTGGCGCGGCAACAGTGTATTTCGCAGCGAGCCGCGGTATGCCGGTTTTGTTGGAAAAGGCCGCGCTGTTCGGCCCGCTCTACGGCATTGCCGTCTACTTCTTCATGAATCGCATTGTTGTTCCTCTCTCGGGCGCCACGAAATTTCCCTTTTCCGTGAAGATGATGCTGATCGGTGTGGTGATCCACATCTTTTGCGTGGGTTTGCCGATTGCGCTGAGCCTAAGGCGTTTTGCCAGATAGGAATTCGCAGGGCAGATTCGCCGCTGCCGTTCCCGCCCATACCAGTTAGAATGGCTTTGCAGTGGCTGAGGCTGGCCGGTCTGAAGACCGTCCACTACACGGTGCTTGGAACAATGGAAATGCAATTTCACAACGCGCTGCTGATTCACAACCCCAATGCGGGGAGCGGCGGAAATACGCGCCGTCGCCTGATTGACGAGGCGCGGCAATTCCTCTCCAGCAACGGGATCCAGGCGGAGCTGGCGGAAACTACCGGGCCGGGCCACGCCACGGAAATTGCCCAAAAGGCCACGCGCGACGGCCGCGAACTGGTGATCGCCTGCGGCGGCGATGGCACGCTCAACGAAGTGGTGAACGGCTTGGCCACCGCACAGAATGGCCACCGGGTTCCGCTGGCGCTCTTGCCGGGCGGAACTGCCAACATCCTGGCGAAAGAATTGGACATTCCCTGGGACATTCCCGGCGCGGCAAAGCATCTATTGAATGCCGATGTGCGAGAAATCGCGCTGGGACTGGCAAAACCATTGGATCAGCCCGAGAAGGCGCGGTACTTTTTGAGCGTTTCAGGCTGCGGGCCGGATGGCATGATTGTCTACTCGGTTGATCTGGGACTGAAAGCGCGCGTCGGGATTCTGGCGTACTGGTGGCAAGGTGTGCGTGAGGTCCTTCGCTACACATTTCCAAGATTCCGCGTTCGCGCGGGTGACCGCCAGATGGAGGCGACGCTGGTCGTGGTCGGGCGAACAAAAAATTATGGCGGGCCATTCAAAATTACGGACCAGGCGGACCTTTTTGGGGATCAATTTGAAGTGATGGCGCTGACCACACAGAGCGGCCTTAAATATTTGAGCTACCTGCCCACCCTTTGGATGGGCAATTTGCGCAAAGAAGAGGACGTGCATTTTTGGAAGGCCGACACGCTGGTGTGCGAGCCTCTCGATGCAATTCCGGTCTACGCGCAGGTGGACGGCGAACCGCTGGCGCGCCTCCCCGTGGAATTCTCGATTGTGCCCCGGGCGCTGAAATTATTGGTTCCTCGCGGAAAAGTCGACAGCACGATAGTTTCACCCATGAACTCCTGACCGTGGATCCAGTTACACACGCGCTTACATCTTTTGTTTTGGCACGGGGATTTTTCCCCCGGCGGCCATGGTGGTTCATCCTCGGCATGGTATTGGCAGGCACGATCGCCGATTTGGATCTAGTGTCGGCTCTCGTTGGCCCGTCTGTGTATCTGAATTCGAGGCACACCTTCACGCATTCGATTTTGGGCACCTTGCTGGTTATCTTGGGCGCGGTTGGGATTGCGCCTCTGGTTCGGCCCAAGAGCGGCCCGCCTCAGAAGGCGAGCCCTACGGGTGGCGCGGGCATCGCTTGGCTGCTGATTGCGGCCTCGCTGGCGGCTCTTGCGCATATGTTGATGGATCTGAGTACTTCGGCAGGCGTGGCGTTGTTATGGCCGTGGCGGCAGACCCGGTTTGCGTTGGATTCGCTGCCACACGTCGACCCATGGATCCTGGCGCTTCTGTTGGCGGGGATTTTGCTGCCAGAACTGTTTGGACTGATCGGCTCGGAAATCGGGACGAAAGACAAGTCGCCTCGCGGCCGAAACGGCGCGATCGTCGCTTTGGCACTGGTGCTGATCTATGTCGGGGCGCGCGCAACCATGCACGGCAATGCCGTTGCACAACTGGACGCACACACCTTCCGTGGCGAATTACCACAACGCTTGGCAGCGTTTGCTGATCCGGTTTCATTGACGAACTGGCACGGTGTGGTGGAGACAACAACCCAAATATGCATGGTGAACGTTTCGGCAACGGAAAGCACCCGATTCGACCCTGAGAGCGGATTGTGCACGCACAAGCCCGGAGATTCTCCGCTACTCCTTGCCGCTCAGCAAACTGCTGATGTGAAAAACTTCCTGCAAGCGTCACGTTTTCCAAAGGCAAGCGTGGGAACCACTGACGGTGGAACAGAAATTGTCCTCCGCGATGCGCGAGACTCCGCGGAAGCTGAAACGGGCTCTGCGATTGCAGTGCGAGTTATTCTGAATCGAAAAGGACAAGTAAATAGCCAGGAAGTTATCTGGGCTAGCGAAGCGCGTCTGCGATAGCCCCGCCCCCAAGCGCCAGTTAGGTAGAATGTTCTGGCTTGTGGCGAAGGATCACGCGGGATACCAGATAGCTGAGTAAAACAAACAAGACGATGACTACGGTGGCTTCGAGCTTGTGGTCCTTCAAGTACGGAAGCGCGTCATTGCCATACCGCACCGCCAGATAGCCGATGCCAAAGTATCGGATGACGCGCGCGAGACTGATCGCTGAAGTGTAACTCCAGAGCGGAACTTCGAACACGCCAGCCGCAAACACAAAAATCTTGAAGGGCGTTGGCGGCGGCAGCAGCGCGGCCACCAGCATGCCCACAAAACCGTTCTCCTCGACCCAGTGGCGAATGGCCATGGCGCGGTGGCCCGCCTTTTTATGAAAGAACGCTTCCCCTCCCTTTCGGGCGATGAAATAGAGAAGCACGCAGCCGAGGACAGAGCCGGTCGCGGCCATCAACGCGTAAAACGGCATGCGCGCTGGATGCTCGATGGAGAGCTCAATCAGCAGCAGATCGTTGATCACCGGAAAGGTGAGCACCGAAGAATCGAGAAAAGAAATGAGAAACAGCCCGGGCGCCCCGAGCGTCCCAGCAAAGCCGACAATTTTTTGTTTCCAGGTGTTGAGCCCGAACGGCAAGCAAGCCTCCGAAAGTGATCGTTAGTTTAGCAGACGCCAGCCGCCGGTCAGAGAAGGGTCTCGATCGCTTCCGTGATCACGTCGTAGACGCGGTGAAGCTGGTCGGCCGAAATAATATAAGGAGGAAGGACGTACACGACGTTGCCGAGCGGCCGCAGCAGCACGCTGCGCTCCAGGAAAAAATTGTAGAGCTTGGGGCGAAGGCCCGAGAGGTAGCCGGGGTCGTCAACGCAGAGTTCCAGAGCTCCCAGTCCGCCAAGGTGGCGCGTGTCGCCGACCTGTTGGAATTCCCGCAGTTGCGCCAACCTCTCGGCATGAATCTTCGCGATGCCGCGAATCCGGTCGAAAACCGGCTCGTCGTCGAAAATCTGCAGATTCGCGTTGGCCGCGGCGCAAGCAAGTGCGTTCCCAGTGTAGGAATGCCCGTGATAGAAGGAGTGCAGTCGATTTTCGCTGCGAAACGCCGATTCCACGCGGTCGGTGCAAAGCGTAACGCCCATCGTCAGAAAGCCGCCGGTGATGCCCTTCGAGACGCACATGATGTCGGGCGAGATGTTGGCCAGATCGCAGGCAAACATTTTTCCGGTTCGCCCGAAACCGGTCAGCACTTCATCTGTAATCAGAAAAACGTCATGCTTCGTGCACAGCGCGCGAATTTTCTGCAGGAACTCGACCGGATGAACAATCATGCCGCCCGCACCCTGCAGCAATGGTTCGACGATGATCGCGGCGATCTTATCGGCCCGCTCGGCCAGCAAATGCTCCAACTTCTGCACGCATTCGATGTGGCAAGACTCGCGCTTCAAGCCGACCGGGCACCGGTAGCAGTAGGCCGAATGGACTCGATGGACCGGATACCGCATGGATTGGAAAGGTTGCGTAAACGGCGATTCGTCGCTGACCGACATCGCCCCGGCCGTATCGCCGTGATAGCCGTGTTCGAGAGCGACAATCTCGCGTTTCTCTGGACGCGAAAGATTCTGGAAATGTTGCACGGCAAGCTTCAAGCCGACTTCCACCGCCGTTGAGCCATCATCCGAAAAAAACAGGTGCGTAAGCTCACGCGGAACCCAATTGCGGAGCCGGGTGACAAGTTCCTCCGCGGCATCATGCGTAAAACCCGCCAGAATCACTTGCTCCAGCTTGCGCCCCTGCTCCGCAATCGCCGCGGCAATCCGGGGATTTGCGTGCCCGTGAAGATTCACCCACCACGAAGAAATCGCATCAATAATCTGGCGGCCGTCGGTGGTATGCAGCACCGCTCCTTCGGCTTTCGTCACGTGCAACGGCGGAGGATCCAGAACGGAGTTGGAGAACGGGTGCCAGATTTGCAGCGGCGAACTCATTGCGCGAAGGCTGAGCGGTCGAAGTGATTCAGGAAAACCTGCATCAGCGCGGTGCGATGAAGGTTCGGCAGCTTGGGAATTTCGCCGATCACGCGGACGTGTCCGAATTTTTCAATCGTTTCCCGGTTTTCCCGGTTCTGGTCGCCGATCAGCACCACGCCATGAACGGGCAATTCGGCCGCATGAAGCGCGGCCAGCGTCAGCAGTGTGTGATTGATGGTTCCCAGGCCGCTGCGCGCGGCAAGTATCACCGGCAGTTTGAACTTCACCATCATGTCCAGCATGAACTGTTTCGGATTAATCGGAACCAGCACGCCGCCCGCGCCCTCCACCACCAGCCAGTCGTTCATCAGGCTTGAAGGAAGATTCACGCGATTCAAATCGATTTCAACGCCGGCCCACCGCGCCGCAAGATCCGGCGACACCGGCGGCACAAATTTGTAAACTTCATCCAGCGTTCGGTCGGTACCAATCCCAGCAAGTCGCATTACGGTGACGCGGTCGGAGCCTTCCAGCGTGCCGGTCTGAATCGGCTTCCAGTAGATCGCGTCCAGCGCCGCGCAGAGCAGCGCCGCAAGTGTCGTCTTGCCCACGCCCGTGTCCGTGCCAGTGATGAAAAATTGACGCCTCATGCGTGCCTCGCATGCGCAAGATAGGATTGGCGCGAGCGCCAGGCGACAAGCGAATCCACCAGCCGCGAAAGCTCTTCCTGCGAAATCCGTGTGGTCAGCGAAAGCCGCAAGCGCGAGCCACCCTCGGGGACGGTCGGTGGCCGAATGCCGCGCACGGCGAATCCCTCACGCTGGAGATGCTCCGCTGCATCGAGCGTCGCGTCGTTGTGGCAGAGGACAACGGGCACAATCTGGCTGGCAGTGCCGGCCGTTTCAAAACCTTCGGCCTGCAACGCACCTCGAAGCGTCGCCGCGCGCTGAAGCAGCAAGGCACGATCCTCGTCCATGCATTCGGCGAGACCCAGGGCCGCGTGGATCTGCCCCGCGAAATAGGGCGGCAGCGCCGTGGAAAAAATAAATGTTCGCGCGTGATTCACCAGGTGTTCTTTCAAGACGGCCGGCCCGCAGACAAACGCGCCGGCGGATGCCAGCGCCTTTCCGCAAGTGTGAATGATCGCAAGAACTTTGGAAGCGATACCCGCGGCCGCGGCCAGCCCGTGGCCGGCGGGGCCATGAACCCCAGTGGCATGGGCTTCGTCCAGAATCAGGGCCGCATCATATTTTTCGGCAAGATTGGCAATTTCGACCAACGGTGCGATGTCTCCATCCATGCTGAAAACGCTTTCCGTGACGATCACCTTGCGCCACGGAACCCCGGCCTCCCGACGAAGAGCATCTTCCAGGGCATTCAAGTTCAAATGAGGATAAATGACTTTGCGTGCGCCGGACAAGCGCATGCCGTCAATCAGGCTGGCGTGGTTGCGCTCGTCGGAAAAGACCACGTCGTCTTTTCCCACAAGACAGGAAAGCAGTCCGAGATTCGCGGCATAGCCCGTGGTGAAAAACAGCGCCGACTCCGTGCCCGCAAATCTTGCGAATTCATCCTCCAGACAACACCACTCATCGGCTTGGCCCGACAGAAGACGCGATCCAGTCCCACCAACTCTTCTGGCGTCTCGAACGGCCTCAGCGACGGCGGTGCGCAAGGCGGGATTATCCGCCAGCCCCAGATAGTCGTTGCTGCAAAAATTGACGCCGTGAATTTCGGCCAGGCTTCGCCGCTGGCTGTGGGCTTCAAGTCCCCGCAACCCCTCCTGCAAACGTGCTTTCCACGCGGATAGGGCGTCAGACCGCATGCGGCTCAAGTGGCTTCATGCCCAGGCTCTGAAGCAGTAGCTCGTCTTCATCGGCTCCGGGATTGGGCGTAGTCAAAAGTTTTTCACCAACAAAAATCGAATTGGCGCCCGCCAGGAAGCACAGCGTGACCGCCTCGGGCGACAATTGCTTGCGGCCGGCGGCCAGCCGCACCCGGGAGGCGGGCATCAGGATGCGCGCGGTTGCAATGGCCCGAACCATCTCGAGCGGGTCGAGCGCAGGCACGTGCGCCAGCGGCGTGCCTTCCACGCGCACCAGCATATTGATGGGAACACTTTCAGGATGCGGTTCGAGCGTCGCCAATTGGTGAAGCAGGCCTACGCGGTCAGTATCTTTCTCACCCATGCCCAGAATGCCCCCGCAGCAAACGGTGATGCCCGCTTTGCGGACAGCCGAAAGGGTGCGCAGCCTCTCGTCGTAAACCCGCGTGGTGATAATCGAGCCGTAGAACTCCGGCGAAGTATCCAGATTGTGGTTGTAGGCGGTGAGGCCCGCGCCTTTCAAGCGGACGGCCTGACTCTCCGTCAGCATTCCAAGGGTGCAGCAAACTTCCAGACCCAGCGAAGCAACGCCATGCACCATTTCCAGGACTTTGTCGAAATCCCGGCCATTCGGAGCCTCACGCCACGCTGCTCCCATGCAGAAGCGAGTCACGCCGCGCTCTGCGGCATCGCGCGCAACCGAAATCACATGCTCGGGATCAAGCAGGCCCTGGCGCTCCACCTCGGCGTCATAGTGAGCGCTCTGCGGGCAGTAAGCGCAATCCTCCGGGCAGCCCCCGGTCTTGATCGAGATCAACTGACAGGTCTGCACGCGATCTGGCGGGTGAAACTGCCGGTGAACAGTCTGCGCGCGAAAGAGAAGGTCCGGCAGCGGTGTTCGATAGATGGCCTGGACCTCAGACCTGGTCCAATCAAAGCGCACTGGGGCATCGGAATGGGTTGCGGTGGACGTCCCGGTCGATTCGCGTGTCATTAGCTCGTTGTTCGCCTGGTCAGAGTGAATTTGTAATGGCTGAGTAAGCCCCACATGTTACCACTGGTACTGCCTTAGCGCGTAACTTGCCTCGCAGTCGTGAGCTGAAATCGCGGCAACTACTCGGGACGGATGCCGTATGCCGGATAGAGCTCGGCTGGACGGTAATAGGCGCCACCCTTGAAGACGAATTCCACATGGCGAATCTCGCTGATATTTTTCGTGGGATCCCCATTGACGAGTATCAAGTCCGCGAACTTGCCCGCGGCCACGCTGCCGAAGTCACGGTCCATGTGCATCACCTCAGCAGCCTCCAGAGTGGCAATGCGCAGAACCCTCGGCGCGGGAATACCCGCTTCGCCGTAGGTTTCCAGTTCCCGATGGAAGGCGTAACCCGAACCCTCATCCGTTCCGGCGACGATTTGAATCTTGTTGTCGTACAGCTTTTTCAGCATCCGCAACATGTTCGCGTAGGCCGCTCGATAGGCCTTATCCGTCGCCGAATCCGGGGCGGGAAGTGCGCCCCCGGCGGCCCGCGAGCCGCGCTGGACTTGCACCGGCAGGCGATTGAATATCGCCGCATCGATGCGGGCAATCTGGCCGGGCCGGTCGCCGTAGGTGCTCTCCCAAATCGCCATGGTGGGGTCGATGACGGTATGGTGTTGTTTCAGGAATGCCAGGAAATCATTCACCTGAGGCGAATTCAGATCCAGATCTCCGCCTCGTTTTCCCGGTTCAGTAAAGCGGGCGGGAGTGCGGGTCTCTTTCACGTCCGGCATGAAATTCAGAAAAATAAAATTCATGTGCTGAATTTCATCCGCGCCGTCGCGCACAAATTGTTCCGCAATCATGCCGGCCGGCACATGCCCGCTTACCCGCAGGCCGCGCTTGTGGGCTTCGGCGGCAATCACCGGAACGAGGTCCGGTTTGACGGAGCTGTAAATTTTGATCTGCACGTAGCCCATGTCGGCATAGCGATCGACAAGCTGACGCGCTTCCTCAGGCGTAGCGGCCAGCACTTTGATCGGCCCCTCGAACGGGCCGGGCCCATCGATGAATCCTGCGGGAACGATTCTCGGGCCGATTTGAGCCCCGGCACCGATTTGCTGCCGCAGCTTTGTCAGGTCGTCAATCGAATTGCCCAAATCCCGGGCCGTGGTCACGCCGGCCGCGATGTTCAGGTACGCGTTATCCGCGGAGACGTGCGCGTGCATGTCCCAAAGCCCGGGCAACAGCGTTTTCCCATTCCCATCGATCACTTCCGCTCCCTGTGGAACCGGTTGACCGCGATCGGATTCAACGCTGGCGATGCGATCACCGTGCAGAACCACCTTCTGATCAGCAAGCAGCGTGGCCGAGGGCGCATCGAAGACATTCACATGCTGAATCACAATGTCTCCGGCCGGTTTGTGGGTTAACGAAGCTGCTAGTTCCGCGTTTTTCGCGTTTTCGGCAAGTCGCTGTGAATCCCGGAGCTGGGAAAGCGTGGACTCATAACCTTGCTGAAGAATCGAAAACCACCCGGTAATCGCGGCGAAGAACTGCTGGTTTTCGTCCAGCCAGGTATAAATGGGAGAGAAGCCGAGGCCCGTGACTTCGTAGAGCGTCGCGATTCGCTTCTTACCTGAGGCTTCGAGCGATAGCGACTGCAGCTTGCGAAGCCGAGCCTCGCCGCTCGGTAACACCTCGAGTTTGCCGCCATTTTTCTGGCCCAGCAGCGCTCGCACCAGAATGGCCCCTGATTCCGGTCCTCCATTGATGTCGATGTAGAATCTTCCGGCTGCGCTGGCCAAATTTTCGTATTCGGCTTGGTTCTTCCACGATGCCTTCCCCGATCCCATGGAAAAATTTTCGGAGACGGCGCTCTTCATGTAGTCCACGCCCTGCGATTCTTCGGACTGAATCAACCCGTTGGGATCCAGATGGTACGTGGAATAGATTTTCGGTCCGCGCCCACGGTCATTGAATTGGAAAAGCTCATGTATCGTGCCGTCTGAATCTTTCCAGACGGCATCCTGGCCCGTGGGCGTCTGGTCGGCAAGAACCATCCGCACGACGGCATCCTTTGGAACGTCCAGAGGGAGATCCGGGAGCGGCGACTGTGCCTGCTGAGCGAACGTTCCTCCAGTGAGAAAGCCAGCCGCAAAAATCCAGCCCAAGAAGGCGGCCATTCGAACTTTTCGTGATTTATTCAAGCGTCGCGAGAGCATGCGAACCCCCGTGGGAACATACCAAAGAATTTGACCGGCTATTAGCGAAATGTTATAAAACATCGTTTCCTTTTTCCCCAATTGCGCGGCACAAAGGGTGTTCTGGGGGGCCTGACCCGCCCAGGGTCTGAGGGGTTGTCGCGCCGGGGTGGAAGAGTTCCCGTCCTGTTTGCATCGCGGGGTTTCCTTGAAACTCGGGAAATCGCCCGCGCCGACGCTGGTTCGCTCCCGGAGTTGGGAGAACCACGCTCCACATTGGATTGGACAGGTGTGCAAAGTCTCGCAGTAAAGACGGCGCAGGCCGGCAGCGGCAGGGGTAAAGCGCCAAGAGAAAATGGAAAGTTTGGAGGAGAGTTCATGAGCGTTTCGCTGGACACGGCCAGGTCCACGGGTCTGGGAATCACGAATAAGTTTGCGGTGGCGGGGCTTGCCCTGCTTCTTGGCAGTGGAATGCTGCCGGCGCAAGAGGCTGGCGGGGAAGCAAATCTCAAGCTGCCCGACCTGTCGCAAGTTTCGTTTCTCGGCGTGAATGGGCACCAGCTGCTGCTGTATGGCATTGGAATCTGCGTGCTTGGGCTGCTGTTCGGACTGATGATCTTCACCCGATTGAAGAACATGCCGGTGCACAGCTCGATGCGAGAAATATCAGAACTGATTTACGAAACCTGCAAAACCTATCTGGTGACCCAGGGCAAATTCCTGTTGCTTCTTGAAATCTTCATCGCCGCGGTCATCGTCCTGTATTTCGGTGTGCTGCTGAAGATGGAAGCCATGCGCGTGGCGATCATCATCCTGTTCTCGCTGGTCGGAATCGCCGGCAGCTACGGCGTGGCGTGGTTCGGCATCCGCGTAAACACCTTCGCCAATTCGCGTACCGCGTTTGCCAGCCTGCGCGGCAAGCCCTATCCCATTTACCACACGCCGCTTGAAGCCGGCATGAGCATCGGCATGATGCTGATCAGCGTGGAACTGCTGATGATGCTCTTCATCCTGCTGTTCATCCCGGGCGATTACGCCGGGCCGTGCTTCATCGGTTTCGCCATCGGCGAATCCCTTGGCGCTGCGGCGTTGCGTATCGCCGGCGGCATCTTCACCAAGATCGCCGATATCGGCTCCGACCTGATGAAGATCGTCTTCAAAATCAAGGAAGACGACGCGCGCAACCCCGGCGTAATCGCCGATTGCACGGGCGACAATGCGGGCGACTCCGTCGGCCCCAGCGCGGACGGATTCGAAACCTACGGCGTCACCGGCGTGGCCCTGATCACCTTCATATTGCTGGCCGTGAAGAGCCCCACGCTCCAAGTGCAGTTGCTCGTGTGGATCTTCGTGATGCGCCTGGTGATGCTGATCGCCAGCGCCGCCGCGTATTTCATCAACGGCATCATCGCCAAGGCCAAATACGGCAACGCGGACAAGATGAACTACGAAGCGCCCCTCACTTCGCTGGTGTGGATCACTTCATTTGTTTCCATCGCGCTCACCTTCGTCGTTTCCAAGCTCATCATTCCGGAAATCGGCGGCGACACTTCCCAATGGTGGAAGCTCGGCACGATTATATCCTGCGGAACACTCGCGGGCGCCATCATCCCAGAACTCGTAAAGGTGTTCACCTCCACCGAATCCCGCCACGTCAAGGAAGTCGTGACCTCGGCGGAAGAAGGCGGAGCGTCGCTCGGCATCTTGTCCGGCTTCGTCGCCGGAAATTTCTCGGCGTATTACATCGGACTTGCCATGGTGCTGCTGATGTCCATGGGCTATCTGATCAGCAACATGGGCCTCGGCGGAATGATGCTGGCCCCGGCGGTGTTCGCGTTCGGCCTGGTGGCGTTCGGCTTCCTCGGCATGGGTCCGGTGACCATCGCCGTCGATTCTTACGGCCCGGTGACCGACAACGCGCAATCCGTGTACGAACTTTCGCTGATCGAGCAAGTGCCGAACATCAAGGCCGAGTTGAAGAAGGACTACAACATCGACGTGAATTTTGAGTACGCCAAGGAAATGCTCGAAGCCAACGACGGCGCGGGCAACACGTTTAAAGCAACCGCCAAGCCGGTGCTGATCGGCACGGCGGTGGTGGGCGCAACGACGATGATCTTTTCCATCATTATGGCGTTGACCAACGGGCTCACCACCAACGTCAACCATCTGTCGCTGCTTCATGCCCCTTTTGTGCTTGGCTTGATCACCGGCGGCGCGATGATCTACTGGTTTACCGGCGCTTCGACCCAAGCCGTAACCACCGGCGCATATCGCGCCGTGGAATTCATCAAAGCCAACATCAAGCTCGAAGGCGTAACCAAGGCCAGCGTCGAAGACAGCAAAAAAGTGGTGGAAATCTGCACCAAATACGCGCAAAAGGGCATGTTGAACATCTTCATCGCGGTGTTCTTCGCCACGCTTGCCTTCGCCTTCCTCGAGCCATTCTTCTTCATCGGCTACCTTTTCTCGATCGCGATCTTCGGCTTGTATCAGGCAATTTTCATGGCCAATGCCGGCGGCGCCTGGGATAACGCCAAAAAAATCGTCGAAGTGGAAATGAAGCAAAAAGGCACGCCCCTTCACGACGCAACCGTAGTCGGCGACACGGTCGGCGACCCGTTCAAGGACACATCCTCGGTCGCTCTAAACCCCGTGATCAAGTTCACTACCCTGTTCGGCTTGCTCGCGGTGGAACTCGCCGTGCAATTGACAGCCACTCAGGGCAGCACGCTGACGCACATTCTCTCTGCGGCGTTCTTCGTCGTTTCCTTCACCTTCGTCTATCGCTCGTTCTACAACATGCGCATCCGCGGTTCAGCGGCGTAGGATACGAGTTCCAAGTTGCCAGTCTTAAGTTCTTAGTTAAAACAAGAGGGGCGGCTTTGGCCGCCCCTTTTTGTTTTAGAGTTTGAAAATTCCCATTTCATTGTTCTAAAGCTGATGGGCTGAACAATCAGCTGCGGAAGAGGCCGGGGAAATGGCTGGGGCTGTTGTCGAAGCTCGGAAAGACCGGGGCGAGGTGCTGAACGCCCATGTGTTTGGTTAGGAGTTCGCCGACTACCGAACGAAAATCGGTCGTAAGCACCAGGTCGCGGCCTTCGTTCAGCTGATGATCATTCAAGCCGGGCCATTTGCCGTAAACGCGGCCGCCTTGTACGTTGCCACCCATGATGAACATGCAGTTGGCGTGCCCGTGGTCCGTGCCGCGGTTGCCATTTTCGCGTGCCGTGCGGCCGAATTCACTCATCGTCACCACCACCACGTCGCCCATCCGGTCGCCCATATCCTGATAAAACGCGGCAAGCGACTGGCTTAAATCGCGCAATAGATTCGCAAGCTGCCCCTGCGTGCTGCCCTCATTAACGTGATTGTCCCAACCGCCGCAATCCAGAAACATCACTTCCAGCCCGATCTTCGCCTTGATCATCAGCGCGATCTGCTGCAACCGCTGGCCCACAGGAGATTTCGGGTACTCCGCGCCATTTTCCGGCGGATACTTCGAAGTGTCTATTTTCCGTAGCATGTCGATGGCTTCAAACGTTTCCGTGCCTGTGCCGTGCAGCGCCTGATCCACCGTCTGCGCGTACATCGCTTCAAAACCGCCTTCCGCCACATTGGCCATCGCCGCGGATTGCGGCTGAACCTTGAATTGCCGCAGGTCGGGAATGGCGATTGCTCCAGTGCTGCCCTGCAACATGCGCGGCAGATTCGGCCCCATGGCGACGGCGCGGAATGGCGAAGCATTTTCCTCAGGGATCGTGCCGATCGCGCGGTCCAGCCAACCGTCCTGCGTGGCCTTTACACCCGGCGTGCCTGATTCCATATAGTCCTGCGCATCAAAGTGCGAACGCGTGGGATCGGGCGATCCGGTGGCATGCACGATGGCGAGCTGATTTTTCTGAAAGAGCGGCGCGAACGGCGCGAGCGAGGGGTGAAGCCCGAAGAATCCGTCGAGATCGATCGCGGCATCGCCGCCTCCGCGCTTGGGCTGAGGAATGGCGATGCTCGGGCGCAACCGGTAATAGTTCGGCTCGCCAAAGGGAACCACAATGTTGAGGCCATCCGCGGCACCGCGCTGAAAAAGGACGACGAGTTGTTTCTTCCCAGCCGAAGGAGTGGAAGCGACAGCTCGCTGGAGAAACGCCGGCATGGTGCTGAGGCCGGCGAGCGCAATTCCGCCCTGCTTCATGAAGTAGCGGCGGGAGAACCTTGCCGGGCGAATGCCTTCGCAACAGTGGTCGTTCATGTCGTCACCTCAAGAGCAGCCCGCCGCAGACGGCAGGCCCTACATCAGCGGCGCTGGAATTCGGGCGCACCCAAGACCAAGCCCGTCACAACGCCCAGATCGACTTGTTTCACCTGGTCGTCCAACTTCGCTTGAACCACTTGTGGATTCTCCAACTGCTTCTGCAACGTATCCACGGTGTTGGGCGCGGCTTGGCCGCCGAGAAAAACCTGCACGGCGCGGTCGAGAGCAGATTTCGGATCGTTTGCCGAATCGGTGCCGAGCAGTGCACCTACGTCGCTGCGCGAGCCACGCACTTTATTTCCGGCCAGCGCCAGAGAGAAATTCAGGCGGTTCAGCAGCGAGCCAGTGTTGACCCAGGTTTCCGCCTTATCGGAGTAGCCGGTGGGCGGCTGGCACTGGTAAAGCGGCTCGCCAATGCGGCCAACCCAGCCGACCAGCGGCATCGGGGTATCCACGTCGGTGCCGAGGGCGCGCACGGAGCTGACCACAAGCTCGAACGGCGTTTTCACCTTTGCGCGGACCGCCTCGCGCGACCAGAATTCCGGCGAATAAATCATAGTCCGCAAAACTTCGCGGATATCCCCATCGGATTTCTGAAAAACCCTGGCCATCCGATCCACCAGCGCGGGCGGCGGGACATCTGAGACAAACCGGCGTGCCAGCTTCGTGGAAATAAACCTGGCCGTATTTGGATTCTTCGAAAGCAGCGCGATCACTTCCTCGCCATCCTTGATGCCTCCGGCATGAATCTTTTTCCCGAGCACTATTTTCGGATCGGGGTCGTGCAAGCGTTCTTCAAATTTAAACTGCGGATACTCCCGCGGCTTTTCGATAGTCCACCCGGTGAAGGCGCGCGCCACTTCGGTGACGTCCTTTTGCGTGTAGCCACCGTCAACTCCAAGCGTGTGCAGCTCCATCAATTCCCTGCCGTAATTTTCGTTCAAGCCGCGCTGCTGCGGTTTCTTGTTCTGGCCCTGTTGCGGCTGGCGCGGTGGATAGCCGTACGGCCTGCGGCGCAACTGCTGGCGGGCGGCCCGTTCGGCGGCCAGGCGCTGCGCGGCGTTGGGGTCGGCGCTCAGGAAATTATCCAGATAAAAAAGCATCGCCGGGCTTTGCGCCGTGGCGGTCACCAGTTCGCGGAACTTGCCGAAAGCGCGCGGTTGAATCACGTCGCGCTCGTACGACGTGAGATACCACTTCACTTCGCCCTTCCCCGCGAACACATTGAAATGGTTGAACCAGAAATCGTCCATCACCTGCTGCAACTGGCGTTCGCTATAAATCGCGCGAAGCGTCTTGGCCATGGCAAGTTCTTCCACGACCCGCTGCGGGCGCTTGCTGTCGTCGGAGATCGCCCGGGGAACTGAGTTTGGGTCCATTCCCAGCGGATCTTTCTGCGAAGCCCCGCGTGTCGGTGGATTGAGCTTCATCGGTGCAGGAGTGTCCGCGGCCGGCGCCGGCGTCGCGGTGCCAGAAGAATCGGAGGTTTCCCCCGCCCGTGAGTTCGAGTCCATTTCCTGCGCCATCGCCGTGATCGCCGCATCTGCGCCCTGCGCGGTCTGTGCTTTCAATTCTTGCTTTGCGGCTTGCTTGGGATTCGGGTATTCGGCCAGGAGCTGCGGCGTCTTCATTCTGAGCGTCGGATAAATCTCCAGCCGCGCTTCGGCGGCAGCGTCGTCCATCGAATTTGGATTCAGTTGCTGCTCGATCCATCTCGCCAAGCCCATCTGCTTGATGCGCTCGATGTCGCCGGGCCGGGGGCCATAGGCCAGGCGGTTCAGCGCGTGAAGTATGGCTTCGTCGGCGGTGAGCTCGGTTATGGGAAGACCCCTAAGGACACTATCCGGCTTTGGCTTTTTCTCGGCAGCGGCCCCACGTGGCAGGTCGATTCCCAACGAAACGAAAGTAGTGAGAGAAACAAGACTAGCGAGAAGAGCGCGGGGCGAAACGCGGACGGGCACACAAGCGCCAGCCGCAGCTGGTTTGGAAAGGCGGCGCGGAGACTCTTCCATAACGGGTAGATTAACCCCCGGCCAGGACAAAAGTTGCTGCCGGCAAAGGCAAGTGTGCTTAAGGATAGAGGGGCTGGCGGGCTTGCTTAAGTCTTGCTGGGGGTCCGGAAGTCGTCCGGGTAATCCCGGATCGGCTTGGAAACGGGGCATGACCCCAGATGGCTCGTCGCCGCGCGGATCACGCTCTAATTGTTGGCAACGCTGAACTGGGCCTCGCGATTCGGCGCCTGGTTGTGAGCCCCATCGGCGGCCTGCAGCACCAGCCGGTAATTCCCTGGCGGAAGATCCTTCACTTTGACCATCAGACCGAAAGGCACGACGGCATTGCCCTTCTGGACGTACTCCTCCAGCGGAATCGGCCCGGAAAAGAACACCTGTTTATTCGACGCATCCATGATGGAGTAACCTGCCACAACGCGCGGGGGCGCATCGGACTTGAGCAGCGGTTCGTAAACCTGCGAATAAATCACCACACTGTCCGATTGCTTAAACGAGTAATTCGCGGCAGGCGTGATCTGCATTCCCTTGACGATCATCGGCGTACGGTCCTCAAGCAGCGTGGCATCCACATCCATGGGAATCTGGTCAACCGCCTGCAGCGTTTTGGAAAGAACCACGCCGCCCAGCGTGAATTTATTCCCGTCGTAAGCGTCAATCTTCAGCGGCATCTCAAACTTCGCAAACCCGTCTCCGCCGGAGCTAAGCACCACGGAAAGCTTGTATGCCCCGGGCGCCGCGTCAAACTGGTTCTGATAGCGGTACGGCTGCCTCGTGAATTCCTTCCACTCGTCTTTTTCCAAGTCCAGATTCAGCGTGTCGTTGAACCGCGCGCCAACCGACCCATCTTGGTTATACGCGATCCCCAGTACATTTACGTTCGCGTGATATTTGCCTTTGTCCTTGTTGAAGATCAGCGAGTCGCCGGGAATTTCCATCGCCAGGTTTACCTGGGCGACGTTCGGCCCCGAATAAAAGAACGGCGCCTGCAGCGAACCGCGAATCGCCCCGGGCTGATTCCCAGCCGCCTGCAGCTCCATCTGTTTTACGATGGGTTTTCCATCGAGCGGATTCGTGGGCCGCACATTGCAATAACCGCTGCGCGATCTGACGTTCATGCCACCGCGGTCCATCTTCACTTTCAGAGTGTGGCAACTTCCCTCTGCGCTGGAGGAAGGAACATAGCCCAGCAGATAGAATTCGTTCTGGTCTCGCGCAAAGCGCCTGAGTCCACCCAGAAGGTCGTTGGTGTTGTAAATCGCAAATCCACCCGTTCCCTCAGCCAGGGATTGCAGGATCTGCTGGTTGGTCGTTGCGGACGTCGGCATCTGGGGCAGAATGCTGCGGGGCGAATTGTTCGGATTGTTGAAATAGTTGTTGTAGTTTGAATTGACGGGCCGCCCGCCACCTGTCCCTCCCGGTGCGCCACCTCTGCCTCCGCCGGTGCCGCCTCCCGGTGCTCCTCCTTTGCCTCCGCCAGTGCCGCCGCCTCCGGGCGCGCCGCCTTTGCCTCCGCCGGCTCCTCCACCTGTCCCTCCGCCGCCTGTGCCTCCTCCCGCCCCGCCACCGG
>DASSGS010000059.1:0-104407 GCA_035693365.1 Candidatus Acidiferrum sp.
TCGACGAAATGGCCGGCGGGATGCGCAACGGAAAGAAACTGAAGGCAGTGATCCCCGGCGGAAGTTCCTGTCCTGTTTTTAAGGCCGACGAAATTGATATCGCCATGGACTACGACACCGTCGCCAAAGCCGGCTCCATGCTCGGCTCCGGCGGCATGGTGGTGATCGACGAAGACACCTGCATGGTCGACATGGCCCGCCGCATCATGCATTTTTACGCGCACGAATCCTGCGGCTGGTGCATTCCCTGCCGCGAAGGCACAAGCTGGCTGAAGAAAATGCTGGAGCGCTTTCACGCCGGACTTGGCCGCCTGGAAGACATCGACCTGATCGGCGAGCTTTCGAAGAACATTCTGGGGCGGTCGTTCTGCCCGCTGGGAGACGCGGCGGCGATGCCGACGATCAGCATCGTTGAGAAATTCCGCAGCGAGTTTGAAGACCATTTGCAGGGACGCTGTGCATACAACAAATCCGCCGAAGCGTTGCTTGGTGCGCGGTAGGAATCCATGGCCGAAACGAAACTTGTTCATCTGAAGATCGACGACCGCGACATCGAGGTTCCCGCCGGAACGCTGGTGATTGAAGCGACGCGGCGCATGGGTACCGAAGTGCCGTCGTTCTGCTACTACCCGGGGCTTACGCTGCAGGCGGCGTGCCGGATGTGCCTGATCGAAGTGGAGAAGGCGCCCAAGCTGCAGACGGCGTGCACCCAGGTGGTCGCGGAAGGCATGGTGGTCCGGACGAATACGGATAAGGTACGCGACGCCCGGAAAATGATGCTGGAATTTCTGCTGAGCAACCATCCGCTGGATTGCCCGGTTTGCGACAAAGGCGGCGAGTGCGAGCTGCAGGACATGGTTTTCCGTTATGGAGCGGACACCAGCCGGTTCGTGGAAGAAAAAATTCACCGCCCTGAAGAGAAGTGGTCGGACCTGGTCTATTACGACGCGCCGCGCTGCATCCTGTGCTTCCGCTGCGTACGCGTTTGCGACGAAGGCATGGATGTGAAAGCGCTCGGCGTGGGTATGCGCGGCGCGCACTCGATCATTATTCCGAACCGCGAAGATCACCTGGAATGCGAAGAATGCGGGATGTGCATTGACATCTGCCCGGTGGGCGCGCTGACCAGCGGAACCTACCGGTACAAGACGCGGCCGTGGGAAATGCAATATGTTTCGACAATTTGCACCCACTGCTCGAATGGCTGCAAGACCACGCTGAGCGTACGCAACCACGAAATCCTGCGCGCCAATAATCGCGACCTTTCCGGCATCAACAAAGAGTTCCTGTGCGTAAAAGGGCGCTTCGGCTTCGATTTCACGAAGCATCCGGAACGCCTGAAGCAACCGCTGCTGCGCAAGGGCGACAAGCTGTTCCCTGTTTCCTGGGAAGAGGCTTCGCAAGCGGCCGCCGCCAAGCTGAAAGAATTGCACATGGCGTACGGCGGAGAAGCGATTGGGTTCATCGGCTCGAATCGCGCTTCAAACGAGGAAAATTATCTTTTGCAGCGGATGGCGCGCGCGACATTTGGAACGAACAACGTGGACCATCACCGGACCGCGGATTACACCGGGCTGGTTACGGCCCTGGGCAATCGGGCGGCTGAATCGTCGCTGACAATGGAACAGCTTTACCAGTCCAACGCGGTGCTGGTGGTCGGCAACGATCCTTCCAACCAGAATCCGCTGGTCGGCTGGCAGATCCGCGCCGGCATTCGTCACAATGCGGCGAAACTTTTCCTGATCAATTCGCGCGAGATCAAGCTGGAGCGCAAGGCCACGCAATTTGTGCAGGTGGCGAATGGGCAGGAAGCCGCCGCGGTGCGCTGGCTGGCCACCGGCGAAGGGCAACTGGCCGGGGGAGTTCCGGAAAAACTCGCGGCATTAAAAACGGCACTCGAAGCGGAAACGGAAGTGGCCATCGTATTCGGCTCCGAGCTGACCGGCAAAGCGATCGAAGATGTTGTGGCGTTCGGCTCAAAACTGCCCGGTAAAGTGCGTTACATGGCGCTTGGGGATTACGCGAATTCGCGCGGAGCGGCCGACATGGGTGTGCTGCCGGATCGCCTGCCGGGTTACGCCTATCTGGACAACATAGCGGCTGCGGAATCGCTGGCGAAGCATTGGGGCGCGCAAATTCCCGCGAAGCCTGGAATGACGGCCCCCGAAATGATCGAAGCGGCCCAGTCCGGAAAGCTCAAGGCTCTGTATGTGGTCGGCGCAAACCCGTTCGCGCACTTCGGAAAATCCGGGGCTGGACGCGGCAACCTTGGCTTTCTGATCGTACACGAACTTTTTATGACCGAAACCGCGCAACTGGCGGACATCGTGTTTCCGGCTGCTTCGGCCTACGAGAAGGACGGCAGCGTGACGAATACTGCCGGGGAGATCCAGCTGTTGCATAAGGCGGCCGAGGTGATGGGCGCGCGCAGCGATTTCGATCTGCTGCGCATCGTGTCGCATCAACTGGAACGCGCGGGGCTGGGCAAGGCATTCCACTTCAAGACGCCCGGAGCCGTATTCGATGAAATACGCAAGGCGGTGCCGGGCTACAACGTGCAGCCGGCCGGCCTGCTGACCGGCGGCGCGGAGCCCACGAAGATTGAATTCGCAAAGAACGGGCATGCCGCGTACGACGTGCCGCTGCAATTAATCCGGCCGGCGAACGACAATCTGTTTACCAGCGGAACCCTGGGGCGCTTTTGCACCATGATGCAAACTTTGCCGGAGGCGGAAGCGAAGCCGTGAGCGAAATCCTAGCCAAATACGGGTTCCTAATTGTTCCGATCGTCAAGGTCGCCATTCTTGTTTTCGTCGTGCTGACGCTGGATGCGTATCTTACCTGGCTGGAGCGCAAGGTGATCGCGCACATTCAGGCGCGCTGGGGACCGCACCGCGTGGGTCCGCATGGTTTGCTGCAGCCGCTGGCGGACGGCATCAAGTTCATCCTGAAAGAAGATCCCATGCCCACCGGCGTGGACAAGAAGGCGTATTTTTTTGCGCCGTTCCTGACGCTGATGCTGGCGCTGACCTCGCTCTCGGTGATTCCCTTCGGGCCGGACATTACGATTTTTGGCTACACCACGAATTTTGGCATTGCGGACGTGAACATCAGCCTGCTGGTGCTTTTTGCCATCACCGCGCTGGGCGTTTACGGAATCGCACTAGCTGGGTGGGGATCCAACAACAAGTACTCGCTGTTGGGCGGGTTGCGCAGTTCGGCGCAGATGATCAGCTACGAACTGGCGTTGACGCTTTCCGTTGTCGGCGTGCTGCTGATTGCCGGGGATTTCAGCCTGAAGCATATCGTGGAAAAACAAGCCGGGGACATGGGGCTCCTCACCTGGAACATTATTGGCTTCAGCAAGGACCACGGAAGCTTCACGCAGATTATCGGCTGCATCTGCTTTTTCATCGCGGCAATCGCGGAAACGAACCGTGTGCCGTTCGACCTGCCGGAAGCCGAATCGGAGCTGGTGGCGGGCTTTCATACCGAGTACGCTTCGATGAAATTCGCGATGTTCTTTATCGGGGAGTACACCAGCATGATCGCGGTGTCGTCGCTTTTCGCGATTCTGTTCTTTGGCGGCTGGCTGTCGCCCTTCCCTGTCGCGTGGACGCTGACGCACTATCTGCCATCGCTCATCCTTGTGCCGCTGGGGCTTTGGATCATTTATGACGGCATCCGATACGAAACGATTTTAGGGCGCCTGATACTGCCGGGACTGGGCGCGGTGTTTACTCTGATTGGCCTCGCTCTTTTTCTTCCCCCGATGGCAACGATGAATGAGCTGATTCAGGGGCCGTTCTGGTTTTTCGCGAAAGTGGGATCGGTGCTGTTTTTCTATATCTGGATGCGGGGGACTTTGCCGCGGTTCCGGTATGACCAACTGATGGATTTCGGCTGGAAATTTCTGCTGCCGGTTTCGATCGCCAACGTGGTGCTGACCAGCGCGGTCATTATGTGGAGACTGAAGTGATAAGCGGAGTCCTGATCATTTTCTTTGTGCTCGCGGCCCTGGCGGTGCTCGGGGCGGTGAGCCTGATTGTGCAGAGCCATCCGATTCACAGCGCGTTGTCGCTGATTCTGGTGATGGTGTCGCTGGCGGGATTGTACTTGCTGATGGGCGCGGAGTTTATCGCCGCGGTGCAGATCATCGTTTATGGCGGCGCGGTGATGGTGCTGTTTATCTTCGTCATCATGCTGCTGAACGCGGGAGTGGAAGAACGTACAAACATTTCGAAGATGGCTACGTTCGGCGGAGTTCCGCTGGCGGTGGCCCTGGGTTGCATTATCGCGGTGGCCATTGGGCGATCCAGCGGCCAACTTGCCCCGACGGCGGCCCAAGGGACGCTCACCTCTACGCGAGACCTCTCGAAGCTATTGTTTTCCGAATTTGTTTACCCGTTTGAACTGACTTCGTTCCTGATCCTTGTGGCCATCCTGGGCGCGATCGTTCTGGCCCAGCGGGAGAACTGATATGGTCCCTACAAACTACTACCTGATCCTGAGCGCCATCCTTTTTGGACTTGGTGTGCTGGCTTTTGTGTTTAAACGCAACATCATCACTATTTTTATGGCGATTGAGCTGATGCTGAACGCGGTGAACCTGGCGTTTGTGGCGTTCAGCCAGGCGCTGGGCAAATCCGATGGTGAAGTTTTTGTATTGTTCGTAATCGTAGTGGCGGCGGCGGAAGCGGCGGTGGGGCTGGGCATCATCATCCTTACGGCGCGCAACCGGCGTTCGCTGAACGTAGAGAACGTGGACCTGCTAAAACTCTAATGCCGATACTTGAAAATCTCTGGATTATTCCGCTGCTGCCGCTGCTGGGCTCGGCGATCAACGGGCTGTTTGGCGCGAAGTGGTCGAAGGCCATCGTGAACAGCGTCGCGCTCGGCTCGACGGGCGTTTCGTTTCTCTGCGCGGTCGAAGCGGTGCGCGAATTCCTCGGCTACTACGAGGCCAATCACAAGGCGTGGGTAAAACCGTTTTTCGACTGGATCGTCGCGGGTAATTTCCGCGCGGGCTTCGATCTGCAACTCGATCATCTCACCGTAGTGATGCTGCTGGTGGTTACCGGCGTCGGCTTCCTGATTCACATTTATTCGACCGGTTACATGGCGCACGAAGAGGGCTACTACCGGTTCTTCTCGTACCTGAATTTGTTCATGTTCTTCATGCTGATCCTGATCCTGGCGGCAAATTACGTGCTTCTGTTTGTCGGCTGGGAAGGCGTAGGGTTGTGCAGCTACCTGCTGATCGGATTCTACTACCTGAGGAAGTCGGCGGCGGACGCGGGGAAAAAGGCGTTCATCGTCAACCGGATTGGCGACTTCGGCTTTATGCTGGGAATGTTCCTGTTGTTCCGCACGTTCGGGTCGCTGGACTTCCAGACGGTGTTCGAACGCGCGGCGACCTGGCAACCCGAGGCGATGGGGCAGTTCGGCACGATAACCGTCGCATGCATCCTGCTGTTTGTGGGGGCCACGGGTAAGTCGGCGCAGCTTCCCCTGTATGTTTGGCTGCCGGACGCGATGGAAGGGCCGACGCCGGTCAGCGCATTGATTCACGCGGCGACGATGGTTACCGCGGGCGTTTACATGGTGGCGCGCTCGCACGTTCTCTTTACTCACGCGCCCACGGCCATGTACGTGGTGGCGAGTGTGGGCTGTGCAACGGCATTTTTTGCGGCGACCATGGGGCTGGTGCAATCCGACATCAAGAAAGTTCTGGCGTATTCCACCGTCAGTCAGTTGGGCTACATGTTCCTGGCCTGCGGCGTGGGCGCTTTCGGCGCGGGGATTTTCCACCTGATGACGCATGCCTTCTTCAAGGCATTGCTGTTCCTTTCCGCGGGCAGCGTGATACACGCCATGGGCGGCGAGCAGGACATGTGGAACATGGGCGGCCTGAGCAAGAAAATCAAAGTCACGTACTGGTGCATGCTCTTCGGCACGATCGCCATCGCGGGATTTCCACCGTTTGCAGCGTTTTTCTCGAAAGATTCAATCTTGTTTTCCGCTTACAACTCGGAAAATGGCGGTAAGGTTTTGTACGGCGTCGGCCTGCTTGCTGCCGTGCCGACTTCGTTTTACATGTTCCGGCTGATCTGGCTTACGTTTTACGGCGAAAAGCGCTACGACGAACACAAAGTGCATGTTCATGAATCACCGGGCACCATGACGGGGCCATTGATGATCCTGGCGTTGCTTTCACTGACCGGCGGATGGTTCGCGCTCCCAGCTCTGTTTGGCGGTAAGGATTACTTCGCTGAATTTCTTGCGCCGGTTTTTGGCGCTGCCGAATCCGGCGGTGGAGAAGCGGCGCAATCGCTGGAGCACATGCTATCGATCGTCGCGGTAATTGCGGCAACGGCGGGATTGCTGGTGGCCTGGCGGGTGTACGCGAAGAAAGTGAATCGCGGGACATCGGAAGGCGTGCACAAGCTGCTCTACCACAAATATTACGTGGATGAACTTTATGCGGCCGTGATTGTTCGCCCGCTGATGTGGCTCTCGACCAATGTGTTCTGGAAGGTTTTGGATGCCGGGATGATTGATGGAGCGGTGAACGGCGTGGCGGACGGAGCGACCGCAGTTGGGGATACGGTTCGGCACACCCAGTCCGGCAACACGCGGAGCTACGCGGTTTGGGTGGTAGTCGGCGCGATGGTCCTGCTGGGCATTGTGTTCTGGCCGATTCTGCATCCGGCCCTTTTTGGAGGAGTACGCTAATGGAACTCAGCGGACATCTCCTCTCGATCCTGACCTTCTTCCCTGCGATTGGCGCTCTGGCGTTGCTCTGCCTGAAGAGCGAGGATGAGTACTGGATTCGCCGCCTGACCTTTGTTGTTTCCGTCGCAGAGTTTCTCTTGTCGCTGATCCTGTTGCGCGTGGTGGCGATCGGAACGCCGGGTTATTCACTCACTGAGTACAAGGCGTGGATTTCGTCGCCGCCGATCAATTACCACCTGGGCGTGGACGGCATCAGCATGTTCCTGGTGATTCTGACCACGTTTCTGACGCCCATCTGCGTGCTGGCTTCGTGGAAGGGCGTGCACCACCGCATCAAGGAATTTCACGTGATGTTGCTGTTGCTGGAAGTCGGCATCATCGGCGTGTTCCTGGCGCTGGACCTCTTCGTTTTCTTCCTGTTCTGGGAAGTGATGCTGATTCCGATGGCCTTTCTGATCGGCATCTGGGGCCACGGCCGGCGGATTTATGCAGCGGTGAAATTCTTTATCTACACGATGTTCGGCTCGGCGTTCATGCTGGTGGGCATTTTGTGGCTCTACAATCTTACCGGCACGTTCGACTTGCCGGCGATTCAGTTGACGTTGCAGAGCGCGGCCTTCCATCTGGCTCCGCGGACGGAGATGCTGCTGTTCCTGGCGTTCTTCGTGGCGTTTGCGATCAAGGTGCCGCTCTTCCCTCTTCACACCTGGCTGCCGGATGCTCACGTGGAGGCCCCGACGGCCGGCTCGATCATTCTGGCGGGCGTGCTGCTGAAAATGGGCACGTACGGCATGATCCGCTTCTGCCTGCCGCTGTTTCCAGAGGCGTCGCACCGCGCGGCTCCTTATGTGGCGGTGCTAGCTATTATCGGCATCATCTATGGCGCGCTGGTGGCGCTGGTGCAGCCAAACCTGAAAAAGCTTGTGGCGTATTCCTCGGTCAGCCACCTGGGTTTCGTGGTGCTTGGGATTTTCACGTTCCACACAATTTCCATGCAGGGCGCGGTCTACCAGATGCTGGCGCACGGAATTTCCACCGGCGCGCTGTTCTTCCTGGTGGGCATGCTCTACGACCGGCGGCACACGTTTGAGATCAGCGAGTACGGCGGGCTGGTGAAGCCGATGCCGCAATACGCGGCGTTCTTCCTTTTCGTGGCGCTGAGTTCGATGGGTTTGCCGATGCTGAACGGGTTCGTCGGTGAATATCTGATCCTTCTCGGCACCTATCAAATGCATTGGGGCTGGGCGAGCTGGGCCGCAACCGGCGTGATTCTTTCCGCCTGCTACCTCTTGTGGGCCTACCAGCGGGTGTTCTACGGCGACGTAATCAACGATAAAAATCGCGAAATTCCCGACGTTGATGCGCGAGAGAAGTGGGGTCTCATCGTCTTCGCCGTCATCACTCTGTGGATGGGCATCGGCTCGCCGTATTTCACGCGCCGCGTTGCTGCTCCTGTGAACTGGGTGATCGAGCAGACGAAATCCAGGTATGCCGAAGAAGCCTCCAGGCCCGCGGCTATGCCGCAACCGGCTGCCGTGGGCGGCGATACACAGCAAGATTCACTGACAAGGACGGTTTCCCGTTAAATGACTCCCACCGCCGCAGACATGATTCGCATCCTGCCTGAAATTATCTGGTGCGGCTTTGGCGTGCTGCTGATGCTGCTGCAGCCGTTCCTGAAGAATCGCCAGGGGCTGACGCTGTTCGCGATGGTGGGTGCGGCAGCCGGAACGCTGGCTACCTATTTCGGGCAGATGGGCGGCGGGTTTTTCGGGCTGATTCAGTTCGATACGTACAGCCTCTTTTTTCACTGGCTGGTGGGCCTGGTGGCGTTTCTGGTGATTCTGGCGGCGGATTCCTACCTGGAACGCGAAAATCTGGCCCCCGCGGAGTTTTACGCGCTGATACTTTTCGCGACTGCCGGGATGGGCGTGTTGGCCTCCGCGCAGGAACTGCTAACGGCGTTTATCGGGCTGGAGATGTCCTCCATTTCCAGTTATGTGCTGGCGGGTTACCGGCGCGACTCGGTGAAGTCCAGCGAGTCTGCGGTGAAATACTTTTTGCTTGGATCGTTCGCAACGGCGTTTTTCCTGTACGGCATCGCGCTGGTGTACGGCGCGTCCGGCTCGACGAATCTGATGCAGATTGCTTCGGCAGATCCGTCAAGCAACCTGTTGCGGCTCGGTTTGACGCTGATCCTGGTCGGCCTGGGCTTCAAAGTGGCGGCGGCTCCCTTTCAGGTGTGGACCCCGGACGTTTACGAAGGCGCGCCAACGCCGGTGACGGCGCTTTTCGCCGCTGGGCCGAAGGCGGCGACGTTTGCGCTGCTGCTGCGGATCTTCACCACGATTCATGCGGCGACGGATTTCTGGTTCTGGGCGTTCTGGATTCTGGCGGTGGCCACGATGACTGTGGGCAACCTGGGCGCGCTGGTGCAAACCAATGTGAAACGGATGCTGGCGTACAGTTCGATCGCGCACGCGGGCTACACGCTGGTGGCGTTCGCCGCGGTAACGACCATGAAATTGGATGCGGAGACTGGCGCAGGGCCGGCCTACGCGGCGGTGCTCTTCTACCTGCTGGGTTATTCGCTGGTGAAGGTGGGCGCATTCACGATCGTTTCGGAAATTGGCGGCAAGGGCGAGAGCTACCAGACGCTGGACGACTTCGCCGGCCTGGGTACGCGGCAGCCGTTTGCAGCCGCGGCGATGACCTTGTTCCTTCTTTCCTTGCTGGGCATGCCGATTACGGCGGGATTTTTCGGAAAATTCTATGTATTCAAGGCGGCCATCAATTCGAAGCTGATCTGGCTGGCCGTGCTGATGACGATCAACAGCACGATTGGCGCCTATTATTACTTGCGCGTGATCGTAGTGATGTATATGCGCGAACGCCAGGGCGACGTCCCTGCGGACGCGGCCACCGGCCTGAGCCCGACGGCGGCGATGGTGGTGGTGGTTGCCGCGCTGGCGACGCTGTATCTGGGGCTGATGCCCAATCATGTGCTGGGGATTGTGCTCTCGCACAATCTGATACTTTCCGCGCGGTAGCGGGCTTCGCTACTTCCCTCGATGACTCGTCGGGTACCTTCCATTCATTAATTCAGCAGTTGAATCTGGATTAGTGCCGCGGTTTCATACGTAAAAGCGGTGGCAGAGCCACCGCACTCCAAAAAAAACCGCTCCGGCATAGCCGGAGCGGTTGGTGAACGCAGGAAACTCTTGCTGGAACTGCGGATTACATCTTCAGGTAAAGAACGATCGCGATAACGAAGGTCAGCAGGGATAGGGTTTCGACGAACACCAGACCGAGAATCATCGCGGCGCGAATCGCTCCTCCTGCGCCCGGATTGCGCGCCATGCCTTCGCAGGCCGCTGCTGCGACCCTGCCCTGACCAAATGCTCCCCCGAATGCCGCGAGCCCCATACCCAGGCCTGCCGCAATCGCGAGTAATCCAGTGTGCCCGGATCCGCCTTTTGCTCCAGCTTCTTGCGCAAACGCAGCGGGCGCCAACAGCGCGACCACCGCCAGCATCATCAGTACAACCGCTAACTTCTTCATCCTTGCCTCCTTGAAATTGCCGCCAGGTGGTGGTTCCCGGACACCTTGCAGCCGGGCTCACACTGAAACGGCACAGCCAATCTTTTTAGTGTTCGTCCGCCGTGGCAATCCCCAGGTAAATCGACGGGAGCACCGTAAACACGTAGGACTGAATGATTGCGACAAAGATATGAAGCCCGATGAACGCCATGGGAACGGCGACGGGAAGAATTGCCAGAACGGCGCCGAGCACGGCGAATTTGCCCCAGGCGAAGAGGGTCAGCTTGACGAGCAGGCTGAGAAAGATGGTGTAAAGCAGGTCGCTGGCAAAAATGTTGGCCCAAAGACGTACGGTGAGGGAGAGAAGCCTTGCCGCGGTGCTGATCAATTCCACCGGGAAGAGCAGGAACGCCAGCGCCGTATCCGCAGGGGTTTTGGGAGACCCGGCAAACGTCAACAGGTAATGGCCGACCCCGTGATGCCTTACCCCCTGCCAGTTGAAATAAATGAAAGTGAGGGAGGCACATGCCAGCGGAACGACTACGACTGCCGTAGGCGCGGAGAAAGCCGGGAAAACGCTAAGAAGATTCGAAAGCAAAATGAATATCGAGATCGAGCCGGTGAACGCGATGTATTTCCCGCCGCCGTGAGCCACGTTTTCTTCCAGTAGATCCTTGATGCCGAACCCGAGCGGATTGGTGAGGAGCAGTTCGGCGACCTGCTGAAGCGGGCCGGGGCGTTCAACAGAGAGGCGGGCCCGGATAATCAACGCGACGATCGTGCAAATCACCAGCACCAGGAGCGACATCACGACGTATTCGGGAATGGGAGTGTCGTAGTCGGCGGGCTGGATGTGCAGCGCGTGGAGGAGCGAAAGCGCTATCGGCGCGAAGATGTGATTAAACCAGTGAGTTATCGGGCTTACGTGTTCTTCCATTCGCTATTCCTGAGGATGCAGGATTTCGTACACACTGACTGCCATTGTGGCCGCTCCCAGGGCACACAAGCCAAGAATCATGCTCAAGATGGGAACGTTCAGATACTTAAAAATAACATAGACGGCCAGGGCTATCAACCCGTAGCGGAAGAGAGCTCTGAAGTAAGTTCCGATCGGAACCTGAGGGTTGGGCCGGTCGGCCTGGGCAGTGGCGGCGGTGAGCGCATCGAGTCCCTGCCGCAACCAGCGGAAGTTGAGCCAGGCAAGGATGGCGCCGACGAAGATGCCCACGCCCCAGGAAGGGCTGTAAAACCTGGCCACAGGAACGGCTGCCAATGCGCCGAGGACGAGAGTCAGGCGAGCAATCCATTTTTCGGATGCGATGTAGCGAGCGGCGTCTTTTGGAGTGGCGGACATTGCGGTGTCGAGTGGCCGTGGGGAAATTTAACACGAATCCACCGTTGAGATTCCCGCAGAGGTCAGCCTTTCGGGAGGCGGCGGAGGACGTCGCGGAGGCCGGCAATGAAGCCCATGATGCCGAAGACGATCATCAGGGCAGGCCGGGTGTGCAGCCAGGCATCGAGGAAGTAGCCGATGGCGCCGCCGACGACGATGCAGCCCACGAAAATGAAGGGCAGTTCCATCGCCATCGCGTTCTGCTGAGAGAAGTTTCTCGCCTGCTTCGCAGCCGGAGAAACTTCCGGGTCCGGTTTATCGTTGGATTCCGAGGGCATAGTGAGCGAGCCTGGTGAATGGCTCAGGATACAACCCTGCCGCGAGAGTTACAAACAGGGCTGCGCCGAGGGCGACGGCCTGGGCGTTGGTCATCACCGGTGCGGGGGCGTCGCCGGGTTTTCTGAACCAGGCGTGAACGACGACGCGGAAATAGTAGTAAAGCGCCGGAACAAGATAGAGCGCGGCGATGATGGCCAGTACGGGGTGATGCGACTCGATGAGCGCGAGAAAGATGAAATACTTGCCCATGAAGCCCGCTGTGGGAGGAATACCGGCGAGCGAAAGCATGAAGATGAGGAGAAGGACTGCGGCTGCGGGGCTGCGGTGATAGAGGCCGTCGAGGTCGTCAAGTTCGTCGCCAATCAAGCCGCGCTGGTGGAGTACGACGACGACCGCGAAAGCGCCGATGGTCATGAAGACGTAGGCGATCAAGTAGTAGATGATTCCCGTGAGGCCGGTTTCGTTTCCCGCGACCAGGCCGAAAAGTATGTAGCCGATGTGAGAAATCGAGGAGTAGGCAAGCAGGCGCTTGATGTTGGTTTGCGTGAGCGCCGCGAGATTGCCCCACGTTAACGAAGCAATGGCTACTCCCGCAACGAGGCCTTGCCAGATGGGCTGCGAACCTCCGAAAACCCAGATGAACAGGCGGATCAGCAGCGCCAGGCTGGCCGTCGTGGAAGCGACGCTGACATAGGCGGCGATGGGCGTGGGCGCGCCTTCGTAGACATCGGGCGCCCACTGGTGGAACGGCACGGCGGCGATTTTGAAGAACATGCCCGCGGCGATGGTGACGAAAGCGAGGATGAGCAGCCAGTCGGCCATGCCGCGTCCGGCGACGAATTGGAAGCGGCGGTCGAGGGTGCTGCCGATGTCCAGGATGCTGGTGCTGGCGGTGAGGCCATAGAGCAGCGAAAAGCCGTAGGCTAGGATGGCGGTGCTGAAGCCGCCGAGCAGGAGAAATTTGAGGGCCGCTTCGTTGGAGCGCTTTTCGCGGCGCAGATAGCCAGAGAGGACGTAGAAGCTGAGGGCCATGGTTTCGAGACCGAGGAGCATCACGATCAGATCGGTGCCGGAGGCCATGAACATCATGCCGATGCAGGCGAAAAGAAGCAGCGCGTAATATTCGCCTTCCTGTTCTCCCTCGAGCTCCAGATAGCGGACGGAGAGGAGGATGACCAGCGCGGTGGCGGCGAGAAAGATGGCGCCGAAGAAAAGCGAGTAGCCGTCGATCACGACGGTGTTCTGAAAACCGAGAAGGCCGGGCAAATCCGGGCGGGATTCGCGCTGCAGGTTGAAGCGCCGGGCCTGCATAAAGAGGCCGAAGGCGCTTGCGGCGACTCCGAGCAGGGCGAGCGCGGCGTTACCGTGCTTTTCGTCTTTTTCGAGCAGGAAATCGAAAATCAAAATGCCGAGCGCAAAAAGCAGCAGCTCCATCTGCGGCAAGACGGTGATTCCGTCCCCGTGAATGTAGTTGATAACCGCGTCGAGGAGTGAAAAGTGCATGGGTGACGGCTACTTAGCCTCCGGTCGAATGGAGGTAGAGGAACCGGAGTGCGCGTAGAAACCGGGATTCACCTGCTGGACGATTCGCTGGACTGGTTTTTCAATGAAGCCAAAGAACGGCTTCGGGTAGATGCCAATCCAGAAAGCGAGAGCGACGAGAGGCAGCAACACGGCGTACTCGCGAAGATTGAGATCGGGGAGCGATTTGTTCGCGTCGTGGGTGATCGGACCGAACATGGTCCGCTGGTAGAGCCAGAGATAATATGCGGCGGCGAGAACGATGCCGAGGGAAGCCCAGGCAGCCCAAGTCTTGCTGACGGCGAATGTGCCCTGCAGGATAGCGAATTCGCCGATGAAGCCGTTGAGCAGCGGCATGCCGAGCGAGCTCAGGGTGACGATCAGATAGATGGCCGCAAGATTGGGCATCGGAGTGGCAAGCCCGCCGAATTCGGAGATGAGGCGCGTGTGGCGGCGTTCGTAGAGGATGCCGACAATGAGGAAGAGCGCGCCAGTGGAAATGCCGTGATTGACCTGCTGGAGGACACTGCCGGCAAGGCCCTGCGGAGTTAGAGAGAAGATACCAAGCGTGCAGAAACCAAGACTGCCGATGGAAGAGTAGGCGATGAGGCGTTTCATGTCTTTCTGCATCAGGCAGATGACCGCGCCGTAGATGATGCCGATGAGCGAGAGCGCGATAACAATGTGGATGATCTTCACGCGCAAGGCGGGGTCGGCGGGAAGGAGGGGAAGCGAGAAACGCAGAAAGCCATACGTGCCCGTTTTCAACAAGACACCGGCGAGGATGACAGAAGCGCCGGTAGGAGCTTCAGTGTGCGCGTCGGGCAGCCAGGTGTGAAACGGGAACATCGGGACTTTGATGGCGAAGGAAAAGAAGAATCCCCAGAAAAGCCAGATTTTCAGTCCGTCCGGAAATTGTTGAGCTGCGGCGAGGAGTGTGGGGATGTCAAACGTGCCGATGGCACCTTGAGGAAGCGTTTTTGTGTAATTGAAATAGAGGGCGAGGATTGCAAGCAGCATGATGACGGAGCCGGCCAGCGTGTACAGTAAGAATTTTAGGGCTGCGTAGAGGCGCCGCTCGCCGCCCCAGACAGCGATGAGGAAATACATGGGCACGAGCATGACTTCCCAGAAAACGTAGAAGAGAAAGCAGTCGAGGGAGAGGAATACGCCCAGCAGACCGGTCTGGAGCAGTAACAGCAGGGTGTAATACTCCTTGGTGCGCCGCTGGATGGCGCTCCACGACGAAGTGATGGCAATCATGCCGAGCAAAGTGGTGAGCAGAATCAGAACCATGCTGATGCCGTCGGCGCCGAGGGAGTATTTCGCGCCGATGGAGGGGATCCATTCAGCCGCTTCCTGAAACGCGTAATCGCCGCCGTTGGTTGGAAAATGGAACATGAGAGGCAGCGAGACAAGAAAACCAAGGAGGCCGAAGAGATTGCCAACCAGACGGTGGAGCACTTGCGAATCGCGCGGGGTAAAGAGCAATAGCACCGCGCCCGCGAGCGGCGTGAAGAGAATCACGCTGAGGAGATGAGTCGAAGAATGCTCCATCAAATCGCCTTTCCGGTCAAAGCGCGCACAAACGTCTGCACGTGGTGGCCGTAGTAGCCGAGTAATATTGCCAGCCCGATAAGAATGAACACCGCGTAGGTAGACAAGACGCCGCTCTGAAACATCCGCACGGGCATGCTGGAAAATTTGGGAAACCAGCCGAGCAGGCTAGCCGGGGCGTCCACAACCCATTTTTCACACCACATGGAAATTCGAGAGAAGCATCGTACAAGCCACCCGGCGCCGTTGACTCCCACGCCATCGATAACTTTAGAATCAAAGAAGCCGAGCGCCGTGCTGAGATCCTTAATGCGATTGACGATGAGGGCTTGGTAGATTTCGTCGACGTAATATTTGTGCACAAGCAAACTGTGCAAGCGCGGCCAGGATGCGGCGAGTTCTGCATGCGACTTGGGATTGTCGAGGTACAGCTTGCGCGCGAGCCAGAAGCCCAGTCCCGCGAAGGCTGCGAACGCCGCCATGAGCGCGTATTGAGACGACAGTGTGTGGTGCTCGAATGCGATTGCGGCGGTGTCCGGTTCGATTCCCCGCAGAGACGGTTCAAGAAAACGCTCGAAGGGGCTTTCTTCGCCCCAGAGAATGGGCAGGGCAAGCCATCCGGAAACGATCGAAAAAAAGGCGAGGATCATCAGCGGAACCGTCATGGTCTTTGGCGATTCGTGAATGTGGCCTTCCAATGCGACCGAAACGCGCGACATTCCGTAGAAACTTTGGAATAGCAGCCGGAACATGTAGAAAGCAGTCCATCCCGCAGTAACGATTCCGACCACCCAGAACGCGAGATACCGGTCCAGGAGCTGGTGGCGATGGAAAGCGTGGCCCAGGATTTCGTATTTGCTGAAAAAACCGGAAAAGCCGGGCACTCCTGCGATGGCCAGCGTGGCAATCATGAATGGAACCGATGTAGCAGGAATGGCATAACGAAGGCCGCCCATTTTACGGATGTCCTGCTCGCCTGAGAGAGATTGGCTGACGCTGCCCGCGCCGAGGAACAGCAGGGCGATTGAGAAGGAATAAGTCATCAGGTGGAAAATACCGGCGCCAAACGCGCCGACGCCAAGCGCCAGAAACATGCAGCCGAGCTGGCTGATGGTGGAATAGGCGAGGACTTTATTGATATCGGTTTGAACGGCGGCCAAAGTGGCGGCGAAGATAGCGCTGGCTGCACCGATAATCGCGACGACATCCATTGCGACAGGAGCAAGCTGGTAGATGGCGCTCATGCGCGCGACCAGGTAAACGCCCGCCGTGACCATCGTGGCGGCGTGAATTAGCGCACTGACTGGAGTGGGGCCTTCCATTGCGTCGGGCAGCCAGACGTAGAGCGGGATCTGCGCGGACTTTCCTGCGGCGCCGACGAAGAGGAGCAAGGCGATGGCCGTGAAAACAGGCGCGCCATAACTAAACTGCGGTTGTCCAACCACGGCGCCAAGCGATTGCAAAATTGCGGGAAACGCAGAGGGACCGGTGAGGCCCTCGGACGTGAATCGCACGGTGCCGAAAGTGGCGGCAACAAGCAGCAAGCCGAGGAGAAAGCCCGCGTCAGCGATCCGGTTAACGATGAATGCTTTTTTCCCGGCGTCAACGGCGGACTTTTTCACGAAATTAAAACCGATCAGCAGGTAGCTGCAAAGCGCGGCTACTTCCCAGCCGACGAAGAGAAGCAAGAGATTGTTGGCAAGAACGAGCGTGAGCATGGCGAAGAGGAAGAGATTGAGGTAGCCGAAGAAGCGGTAGTAGCCGCCTTCGTGGGCCATGTAACCAATGGAGTAAACGTGGACGAGGAAGCCGACAAAAGTGACGACGATCACCAACACGCAAGAAAGCGGATCCAGGAGATAGCCCCAGTCGGAGGTAAAGTTGACGAGACCCGCGCTGGTTGGCATCGCGCCAGGCGTAATCCACAGAAACAGGATCTGCTGGTAGATCCGCTGCGCCGGCGGGAGAGCGAAGAGTTTCAGGACCGCGCCGAGAGCATGGAGGCAGGAAAGAAGCACGGTGCCGACGCAGAAGAGGTCGACGGCTTCCTTGGACATGCGGCGGCCGAAGAAAAACATGATTGCGGCGCTTAGCAGCGGGAAAAGAGGAATGAGCCAGACATGCGAGAGGAAATAGCCGGGAGAGTTCATAGGCGCGCCTTATCTACAAAGGGCGCTCGCCTCGGAAGGCGGCCGCTACATGGCAGCAAGGACTGGGTGTTCACCATTTCAGGAGGTCCATCTCGTCGGCGAGGAGGGTTTCTCGATTGCGGAAGCAGGCGATGATGATGCCAAGGCCGACCACGGCTTCCGCTGCGGCGTCGGCGATGATGAAGAGAGCGAAAACTTGTCCAGCAACGTCGCCAAAGTAACGCGAAAAGGCGACGAGGTTGATGTTGACCGCGTTAAGGATCAGTTCGATGGACATCAGGACGATGATGACGTTGCGGCGCGTGACGACGCCGATAGCGCCGATCAGAAAGAGCGCAAGGCTGAGGAACAGGTAATGCCCGATGGGCATCATGCGTCGGTCCTCTCTTTAGCCATCACCACGGCACCCACCATCGCGATAAGCAGCAAGACGCTAACGATTTCAAATGGAAGCAGATAAGCGCCAAACAAGCTTCTGGCGAGCGCTTCCGTGTTCGGAGGCAGCTTATCGGCCGGAGCCGCATTCGGAATCAGCAGACCCTGAGCGGGCATTCTTCGGGCTAGCCAGATCACGACTCCCGCTTCGACGCCCACTGCGAATGCGGCAAGAAGCGCAATCCATTTCTGCGGGCCGGAGCGAAATGGTGGCACAGGAATATCCATCCTAACGAGCCTGATTATGAAGATGAACAGCACCGTGACGCCGCCGGCATAGAGAATAATCTGGACGATGAAGAGGAATTCAGCGCGGAGTTGCAGGAAGATCCCGGCCGTGGCGAGCAGCGTGGTGATCAGAAAAATGGCGCTGTGGAGGGGGTTCCGGCGCGTTATCATCAGCGCCGCGCTGATCACCGCGATCCCTGCGAAGAAATAGAAAATCACGCTATCAAGCATGGATGTCCCCTGCGATGGGTGAGTCCGCCGCCAGCGCGGCGGAAGCACCAGCGGAATACTTGCCGTTCCAGCGGACCAGTAGCACTGCTACGGCCAGCGTGGCGCCCGTGGTGAGGACCATCGCAAGCCAGCGGTTTATGCCAAATTCAGAAGTCAGAGCCAAAGCAATCCCGACAGCCACGACATTAATCAGCGCCAGTGGGATGAGGATATGCCAGCCAAGACGCATCAACCGATGGAAGCGAAAGCGAGGAAGCATGAAACGCAGTCCTATGAATATGCAAATATAGGCGGAAGCTTTCAGTGAAAACCAGAACGCTCCGTACAAGCCTTCGTGGATCGGTCGGAACGGCAGTGGACCGAAAGGAGACGCAAGCGCAAAAATCGCGGCAACCACTAAGGAAGCGAGAGCGACGGCCCACGGAAGTAGGGATTGCGCGCGGGCAGAGCGCTTCCCTGCCCTGAAAACACAATACGCACCGACCGCAACCAGAAGCACCAAGGGAGCGGCGTCCAACCAGGCGAACCAGCGGACATTGGGGAATGGACGCAGCCAACCGCCGAGAAAGAGCGTGGTGCCAACGGAGGCGAGAACGATCATGCTGGCGTAATCGGTAAGGAAATAGAGCGACGACCGGAAGCCGCATTGTGCAGTCTTTTCACGGGCGACCGGTTCAGATTCGGTTTCAGGAAGATCAAAGAGCGCGCGATTGGTTGCGCCGATGGAAGCGATCAGATAGAGGAAGAATCCGAGAGGGGCGAGGAAACAATACCAGGCGTGATCGGTGCGCTGGGTTTCCACAATCGCGCGGAGATTGAGCGTGCCCGCTAGCAGCAAACCGCTCACGAGCGCAAAACCCGCAATGATTTCGTAGCTGATAAGACGGGCGGTGCTGCGGAGAGCACCAACCATGGAGAAGTGATTGTTGGAGGCCGAACCGCTGAGGACGATGCCCACAGGGATGAGCGCGCTGACTCCGACGACGAAGAGAAGCCCGATGTTGATGTCCTGCGCCATCTGCAACCTCGGGCCGAATGCAATCCCGCCCAGGGAAGTGATCGAGGCGGTCATGGAGATGATCGGCGCTATCCAGAATATGAACCAGTCGGCGTTTTCGGGAATCAAATCTTCCTTGAAGAACGGCCTCAGCGCATCGGCAATGGGTTGTAGCAGGTTGCGTGAGACTTGCAACGGCGCAGGCGCGTCGGAATTTTCCGGAGAAGTCGGAGAAGCAGCCGCAGCGGATGGCGGCGCGGAAGAGCCAGAAAACTCCGGCTCCGAACCTCCGGACGATTGGGGTGCCTTGGACTCGTCTGCCATGGACCCTGAGACCTTGGGCTGCGGTTAAATTACCTGGCCTGAAACGGGACGCAGGCGCGGACTTGATTCCATCCGAAAACACAAACTCACTCGGTTTCTAACACACGCCCAAATTGACGTCAATGCGGGGCGGGACGGCAGATGAATAACAGAAGCTCAAGTCGGCAATCATATCCGGGGAGAAATACCTAGGCAACGTCGAGCGCACCCTTTTTGTACAGCCACACGTAACCGACGAGGACGATGCCGAGAAAGACGAGCATGGGGAGCAGGACAAGCGCCGCATGATGCGCCGCAATCCCGGCGTGGAACAGGACCGCCCAAGGAAAAAGGAAAATGAATACGGCTTCGAAGATCACGAGGAGCATGGCGAGGATGCAAAAACGGGAAGAGTCGCGGCCGTGGGCACTGGTTTCCGGGAGCATGCCGCTTTCGAAAGGCTGAGATTTGGCGGGGCCTCCGCTGGGGCTCGGACGAATAAATTTGAAGACGATGAGCGCAATGCAAGGAAAAGAAAGAACCAGCAGAGAAAAGAGCAGCAGCGGAATGTAAGCGGCGGGCATCAGGCTTCTCGAATGCAAATGCTAGCACAGATTGAGATTGACAACCGGGCCGACCTGGATGCGTTCAGCAAGAGAAATTCTTCCGGCGCAAATGAAACCTATCAGGGATGTGCGAGGGTGATTTGTTCGGCCACGCACACCCACTGGCCGTTGCGGAGCACCCACACATCGGTGAAGCGTTCGTAGCGGTGCGACATGGAGCCATCGCGCTTGCGGAGGCTGATGTCGTCGAGCCCGGTAGCGACGACTGTGTCATTGCTGACGGCGTGGGAGACAAGAAGGGTCATGCTGATCGTTGCGACCGAAGGCGCCTCTTCCTTGTATCCGGCAATCATGGAGTCTCGATCGCCCAGGCGGCCGTCGGATTCGATCAGTTGGAAATCGTCACCGAGAAGCTGGCGCAATTTGTCCCAGTCGTGAGCAAGCTGAATCCTGAACCACTCCTGCTCCAGCTTGGTGACGGCTTTTTCAGCAGCGGCCCAGCCGGCATTTTTGGGAGCCTTTGTCGCGGGCGCCTCTTTTGTCCCTTGTGGGGAGGCGACAGATGGCAAACCGCAAGTCATGAGAACCAGTGGGAAAACATACCGGGCGAACGAAAGCATTCGCGGATCCCTCCCAACTTTTGCGAAGTCCAGAAAACTGCGGATGAACGGCCCTGAAGGTACCGTATAACGAACGCACTACTTTTCGAACAGAAGTTCCCCGGCGCGTTGCGTAGCTTTCACTACGGCCTTAATCAGTGTGACGCGGAGCTTCCCTTCCTCGAGTTCCATGATGCCGTCGATGGTGCAGCCCGCGGGAGTGGTGACAGAATCTTTCAGCAGAGCAGGGTGATCACCAGTTTCGAGGACAACGCTGGCGGAGCCTTTCATTGTCTGCGCCGCGAGCAGCGTAGCAACATCGCGAGGGAGGCCAACCTTGACGCCGGCTTCAGCCAGGGATTCGAGAATGATGTAGGCGAAGGCCGGGCCGCTGGCGGAAAGGCCGGTGACGGCGTCCATATTTTTTTCGTCAACGACGACGGTGCGGCCCACCGCATTGAAGAGCGCTTTGGCGATTTCGAGATGTTCGGCGGAAGCGTGCGCGCCTTTGCAAATACCGGTCATACCGGTTCCGACGATGGAGCAGGTGTTGGGCATGGCGCGAATGACGGGAACTTTTTCGCCCAGGCGCTGCTCGATATAACCGGTGGGGACGGAGGCGGCGACGGAGATGACCAGGGTGTGCTTATTCAGGTGGGACTTGATTTCTTTCAGGACGTCGCCAACGACTTGCGGCTTTACGCCGAGGAGGACGATGTTCGCTCCACGCACGGCTTTGCGATTGTCGGTAGAGGATGAAACACCCAGTTCCCTGGCGAGCGTGGCGGCTTTCTCTTCGTGGCGAACGGTGGTGGTGACGTCCTTCGGATCGAAGAGTTTTTGCTTCAGGTAAGCCCGCAGGAGAATCCCGCCGAGCTTGCCAGTGCCGAGCACGGCGAGTTTCTTGCCGGAAAGTCTGCTGTTCATGATGCATTCATTGTTACGGAGGCACGGCGAGGGGTCAACAAGCGTTTGTGAGTCGCATCGGGTAGAATGCTGCGCGATGACTCCTGGACTCCTTCGACGTCTCGCGGCGCTGCTTTTCCTTGTGGCGGTTGCCGTCGTTTACATTCGGTTGTCGAACTCTGCCTTCCAGAACAAGAACCACAGCTACAAGTCCGAGGTACGCGCAACCATCAAAAACGTCGAAGTGCCGATGCGTGATGGCGTGGTGCTGCGAGCCGATGTGTGGCTCCCGGCGGCGCAAGGACGATTCCCTACCCTGGTGTATCGGACTCCCTATGGCAAGGATGCTGCGCCAAAGGAGTGGAGCACGTTTGAAAAACTTCCGCTGCGCGGGTACGCCGTGGTGATTCAGGATGTGCGCGGACGGTATGAGTCGGATGGCGATTTTGCGCCATACCAGAACGAAGGGAAGGATGGATACGACACGATTGAATGGGCCGCGCGGCAGCCGTGGTCCGATGGAAATGTGGGAACGTTCGGATTGTCGTATCCCGGCGCGGTGCAGTGGCTGGCAGCGGTGGAAAATCCTCCGCACCTGAAGGCGATGGTCCCGGCGATGACATTCTCCACGCCGCGAAACTTTTTCTATTCGGGCGGATTGTTTGACGGCTCCTGGCTGGAGTGGGTCTGGATGAACATCGCGCCAGACGCACGGAAGAGAAAAAATCTTTCGGGACCGCGGACTCACGCTGAAGCGAAGGAGGCGTGGAAGGCCGAACACGAACGCGTCGAAGGGTATCTGCCGTTGCGCGATCTGCCGGATTTGAAGCAGGCGGCGCCATTTTATTATCAGTGGCTTGCTCATCCGCCGGCTGATCCGTGGTGGGACTGGGCAGAACTACGGAACAAATACGACCGGGTGCACTGTGCAGTGTTGAATTTTTCAGCGTGGTATGACGAAGCCTATGGACCAGACGGGGCGACCACAAATTTCAACGGCTTATTGGCAGCGCGCGCCGGGGCGAAGGATCCAGCTACTCGCACCATCATCGGGCCGTGGACGCACGGCGCGCAGGATTCCCAAAAGAGCGGCGAACGTGATTTCGGCCCAACAGCGCCGGTGGATTACGACGAGCTGATATTGCGATGGATGGATCACTATCTGCGGGGAGTGGACAACGGCGTTGAAAAAGAGGCGCCGGTGCGCCTTTTTGTGATGGGGACAAACACCTGGAGGGATGAAAAGAAATGGCCGCTCGAGCGAGCGCAGCCAACTTCCTTTTTGCTTGCGGCGGATTCGGCAGCCAGCCGAGAGGGAAAGTTAACTTTGGCAGGCGCAAAGTCAAAGGTTGCGAGCAGCTCAATTACATCCGATCCTGCCCACCCGGTTGCGGACACTTATGACGCCTACGGCGCGCACGATTACCGGGCATTGGCGGGGCGCGGAGACGTCTTGGTGTTCGACAGCGAGCCGATGGCCAAGGATACGGAAGTCACCGGGCCGATTGCGGCGGAGATTTATGTTTCGGCTGACGTAAAGGATTTTGACTTGTGGGTGAGGCTGCTGGACGTGGCGCCGGATGGCACGGCGTTTAATCTGATGAGCCCCGGGCTGGACGTCCTTCGGGCCAGTTGGCGAAACGAAACAATGAAGCCGGAACTTCTGGAACCCGGCAAGATTTACAAGCTGACGCTGGATCGAATGCTGACGAGCAACACTTTCTTGAAGGGACACAAAATTCGCCTGCAGCTCAGCGGCGCGTTTTATCCGCACTTTTCCCGGAATCTGCAAACGGGTGAATCGGAGATCGTGTCAAAAGAAACCCGGCTCGGGCGGATCACGGTGCATCACGACGCGGAGCACGTATCGCGAGTTATCCTTCCCATCATTGGGAAATAGCCCCGGCACGCCCGATTGAGATACCAGCAGCAAAGCGTGACGCCACGGAAACCTGCGCCGATTTGATAATCCAAGCAGACCGCCGGATGGGATAATTGGGAAAAGATGACCACTCAGACACCGCTGAATCCTGCGCCGGAGAAACATCGCCGCGTATCCGTTGAAGAGCAACCGACGGGCGTGCGGGCGTTTGTGTACTCGTTTTTGGGGCTTTTGCTGCAGGTGACCATCGAATGGCTGGTACGGCTGACCGGGAAAAGGATTCGCAAGAGCGAAGCTCCCTGGCTCGATTGCGTGCTCGGCAAACCCGGTGTGATTGGCACGGGCGTTTACCAGCGCATCGCCGAGGAGGAGAAACTGGAAATCAGCCAGCCGCCCGATGCGGGGCTGATCCCGAGCTTTGAAAGCTTGCGTGGGCCGTCGTTCGATCCGGAACGGGTGGACCCGCGGATCCGCCATTTTTACGAGCATACGGCGCTGTACAAACTGGAAGTATGGAGCGAAGTGTATTTCGCAGGAAAGTTTGTGCTGTGGTTGCTGGTGGAATTCATCAGCCGGCGCATGGACCAGCTTAATTTCCCAATCTCTTCGCTGGAGGTGGCGAAAGGAATGACCAGCGAAATTGTGAAATTGCAGGAGCCGGGTTCGGGCAGGCTGGCTTATACCGGATGGCTGCGAAGATTTCGTTCAACTGGAAAAGTGATCTACGCGGGACTTTATTCCGAGACGGAGATGCCGGGAGAAGCGAACCCCTGCGTGAAGGTGACTTTCCCCTGTTATGGAAGCAGCAGCGTGTACCTGCGGCCGTGCGTGTACGCGGATGGAACGTTTGGATTGGTCTCCACCGGTGCGGCGTTTGGGAGATCGGGATTCTACCGAGTTGTGGAATCGGGCGCCGAGCACTGGCGGGTGCGGAATTTCACCACCTTGCACGAGATTTTTCACGTGTACGCGGATGAAGACGGAGTCCTTCGCACAGATCACGAGATAACGTTTGTGGGGCTGACGATCCTGAAGCTGCATTACAAGATGACGTTGGCACAGACCCAAGGTACCCAATCGACGAAGGAAGTTCGGTCTTCCCTGCAGCCAGTCTGATTTCTCTCCCAATACAAATTTTTAATAGACTAGATTTCGCAAAAGCGGGAGCTTAGCTTCCGCACTCAAAAAGTTCAGTCGTGGCGGGCACCGTGAAGGACCTGGATGGCGTGGGGGAGGAGTTGGGCGAGGGTGTCGAGAGATTCGACCGCGCCTTTGGGGCTGCCAGGTAGATTGAGGATCAGCGAAACGTTGCGGACGACGGCGACGCCGCGGGACAAAATGGCGTTCGGGGTCCGTTCCGCTCCTTTGCGGCGCATCTCTTCGGCGAGGCCGGGGATCACTTTCTCCGCAACGTCGAGTGTGGCTTCGGGCGTGTTGTCGCGCGGGCCCAGGCCGGTGCCACCGGTGGTGAGAATCAGATCCACACGGCGTGAATCGGCGAGCTGGCGAAGATGCGAGCGCACCTGGCCGGGATCATCCGAACATTTGAGTGAAGAGGTGACTTCCCAGCCGAGTTCGCGGCAGCGCTGAACGACGGCGGGGCCGGAGAGGTCAATCCGCTCGTCGCGAGCGACGGTATCGCTGATGGTGAGCACGGCAACACGCATAGGGGCGGTCAATTCGAGGGAACCGCGTCGCGGCTGGCTTCGTCCATCAGGCGCATGGCTTCCATCAAGAGGCCAGTGGTGTTGCGCGTAGTGGTGGTATTGGACGAAGCGTTGGCGGCGTTAAAATCGATTTCGAACTCGCCTTCGGTCCAAAGCAAGACTTTGTAGACGGCTTCGTCGCCGATGAGCGTGCCGATTTTCGCATCGCGGCACTGTCCGCTAGTGAAATACAGCTCGCCGGCTTCGGCGCCTTTATGCACTTGCAGGCGGCAGGACTTCTGCCCCATTTCGAGGGACTGCATCAGGTCAATCATGCTCATTTCTTCCAGGCGTCCCTGAATAACGCCCGGGCGCGAAGCGCGTTTCTGGAGCTTTTCAAGATGCAGGCGGTCGACAATTTTCTTAGCCATCCGAACGAGATCTTTGGCGAGGAATGGCTTGGCGATGAAGTCTTCCACGCCATCCACCAGCGGGCGCAGCTTTTCCTCGATATCGGTGCGGCTGGCCATGAAAAGAAATGGGATGTGGCGCGTGGCTTCGCGGCCGCGAAGCTTTTCGAAGAGTTGGCGGCCGTCTAGCCCCGGCATTTTGTAATCGCAAAGGATGACGTCGGGAGGCTCGTCGATCACTTTAAGAAGCGCGTCGGCGCCGTCGTTGGCGATCAATACTTCACAGAATGGCTCCAGGGATTTGGAGACGAGTTCGCGCATCAGCGGATTGTCGTCCGCCAGCAGGAGTTTGACGGTTTTGCCGGCAGCGGCGGTCATTTGCGTCCTGCCCGCGGTTTTCGTCCGATAGCGCGCACGTAATCGCCGCTCTTTCCACCCGTTTTTTCCAGCAGGTGAATGTGCGCGATTTCAATTCCCTTGTCGAGTGCCTTGCACATGTCGTAGACCGTGAGAGCGGCACAGGTAACCGCGACCAGCGCTTCCATCTCCACGCCTGTTTGCGCCGCGGCGGTTGCCCGGGACTGGAGTTCCACTCCATCTTTGCACAGGCGGGGGGTCACATCAATGTGGGTGAGCGGGATGGGATGACAAAGAGGTATCCACTCCGCGGTGCGCTTGGCGGCGGCGATACCCGCGATCCGGGCGATTTCGAGGGGATTGCCCTTAGGATTCTTGAGGCGGCGGACGGCGCGGAGAACTTTCGGCGACATGCGGACGAAGGCGTGAGCGACGGCGGTGCGGGTGGTGACGGCTTTGGCGGAGACGTCGACCATGCTGACTTCGCCGCGAGTGGTGTAGTGAGAGAGTTTGGGCATTTTAGTTTGGTCGGTAATTCATGACACTGTAAAAGCGGGAGCTTTGCTCCCGCACTCAAAATCAGATTACGTCGAGGCGAGGCAGAACGGAAACCTTCTCTCCCGCGGGAATGTCCTGGCGGTCAGCCGGAACCACGATGAAGCAGTTGGCGTGGGTGAGCGCGGCGATGTCTCCGGATCCTTGCCAGGAGAGCGGACAGACTTCAGGAGAGATGCCGGTCCATTCGAAATGACCCGGCAAAAAATGGGTCAGGCCGGGTTTTTCGTGAAGCGTTTTCGTGAGGTTGGCTTCTAGAAGCGGGAGCGGACGCGGGTGAGCGCCGCCAAGCACGTCGATCGCGGGAGTAACGAAGAGTTGAAACGTCACCATGGTGGAAACAGGATTACCCGGGAGACCGAAGACGAAGGTATCCCGGCAGCGACCGAAGACGGCAGGCTTGCCGGGGCGGATGGCTACGGCGTCAAAAAAAAATTCAGCGCCGAGCGATTTCAGGACGGTTTCGACCAGGTCGTACTTCCCCATGGAGACACCGCCGGAAAGCACAAGGATGTCCTCCTTGAGACCGAGTTCGATTTTGGCCCCGAGGTCGTCAACGCGATCAAGCGCGTTACCAAGCATCACGGGTTCGCCCCCGGCCAGGCGTACCTGGGCGGCCAGTGAGACGCTGTTGCTGTTGCGAATGTGAAATGGCCCGGGCTTTTCAGTGATGGGAACGATTTCGTCGCCAGTGGAGAGAATGGCGACTCGCGGGCGACGGGCGCAGAGCAGCTCCGCAGCGCCAACTTGAGCGGCGAGGGCAAGTTCGGCAAAACCGAGACGCAGACCAGGCTTCAGCGCAATGTCGCCGGGACGAGCTTCGCTTCCCTTCTTGACGAAGTTCTGGCCTGAGCTAGTGGCGCGCTGAAAAGTGACATTGTCGCTTTCGCGTTCCGTGAATTCGATCATGACTACCGCGTCGGCGCCCGCGGGCACAGCGGCGCCGGTCATGATCTGGATGCACGTGCCGGCCGCTAGAGGTTGAGTAACGGAATCACCGGCTTTGATTTCGCCAACGCAACGAAGCTTCGCTCCCTGGGCGGCATCGGAGGCTCGGACGGCATAGCCATCGCGGGTGGAGCGATCAAAGGGAGGATAGTCGCGGTCGGAGCGGATTTCCTGGGCGAGGGCGTCGCCGAGAGCGTCGGTGAGATTTTTTTTGGTGATGGTGCGTGGATGGGAGGCGACATGGGGCGCGGTTTTTTGGATGACCATTGCGCGCGCGTCTTGGAAGGAGAGCATTCGGGCGTCCTCGAGAAAAAGAGACGACTCATTGTAGCGCAGTAAAAGCCTCGACCTCGGTTTGTAGGGGCGGAGCTTGCTCCGCCCTCCGAGCGAAGCGAGGCGTGTGCGTGCAGGTTGTGGCCACCTCAAAGCTTCGATCGAAGAGGGCCGGGCAAGCCCGGCCCCTACAACCCGGCGGAACCCGAGCGGTGATGCCGACGTTTAATTTGCGGGATTACAGCCAGCGGGCGAGGAGGGTGCCGGGCTGGATGATGGTGGCGTCGCGCTCTGGGCCGGTGGAGATCATGCCGATTTCCACCTGGAGATAGTCGGAGACGAAGCGGAGATAGTCGATAGCGGCCTTGGGGAGCCCGGAGGCGTCTTTTAGGCCGTAGGTGGATTGACACCAGCCGGGAAGCGTTTTGTAGACGGGCGTGACGCGCTCGTAGACTTCAGCGGAGGCGGGCATTTCGTTCATCGGTGAGCCTTTATAGGTGTAGCCAACCCCGACGCGGATTTCGCGTTGGGTGTCAAACACATCGAGCTTGGTGACGACCAGCGAATCGATGCCGTTGATCATTTTGGCGTAGCGGAGTTCGGCAAGATCGAGCCAGCCGCAGCGGCGCGGGCGTCCCGTGACGGCGCCAAATTCCTTGCCTCGCTCACGAACTTCCTGGGCTTCGAGGTCGGGCATTTCGGTGGGGAAAGGACCGCCACCGACGCGCGTGGTGTAAGCCTTTGAAATGCCGAGAACGTGGCGAATCTTGGTGGGCGGCACGCCGGTGCCCGTCGTTGCGCCGCCGGAAGTGGCGCTGGAGGACGTGACGAAAGGATACGTCCCGTGGTCGATGTCGAGCATTGTGCCCTGCGCGCCTTCGAAAAGGACGGACTTGCCTTCGTCGAGGGCGCGATTGGCCAGTTCGGCGGTGTCGCAGATGTAGCCTTTGATTTTTTCGCCGAGGCGCAGCGTTTCCTCGACTTCGTGGGTGAAATCTACATCGGCACCATAGGCTCCGCGGGCGATGCGATTCTTCTCCGCGACAACGCGGACGGCCTTCTCGCGAAAAGAAACCGGATCGAGCAGGTCCACCATCCGCAGGCCGCGGCGCGCCATCTTGTCTTCGTAGGCGGGCCCGATGCCGCGCGAGGTGGTGCCGATTTTGTTCTCACCGCGGGCGGTTTCGGCGGCTTTGTCGAGTTCGCGGTGATACGGAAAAATCAGATGGGCGCGATTGCTGACGTGCAGGCGTCCCGCAACGCTGACATGGGCCTTTTCAAGCATTTCAATTTCGGCGACGAGGGCGGAAGGATCGACAACCACGCCCGGACCGATGATGACGTGCTGCTTGGGCCTCAGGATCCCGCAGGGGATGAGCTGAAGCACATAGCGATCCTTACCGATGATGACAGTGTGGCCCGCATTGTGGCCGCCAGCGACGCGCGCGATGTAGTCGAAAGAACCCGCCAGATAATCAACGACTTTGCCCTTACCCTCGTCCCCCCACTGCGCGCCAACCACGACAACCGATTTCATTCGGACATTCTCCTGGACCGACTAGCAGGAACACGAGAATCGCATTTCCTGGCCCGGCGGGACACACAAGTCCTCTGTTGAAAATCCGGGTGACACACCAATTTAAAATCGTACGATGGGCACCACGGGAACGCAAGTGAGACCGCGTGCTGATGCGGATGTGATTCACGATCTCACTGCTGCACGAATTCTGTCCGGCAGCTCAAAGGAGTACTGTACGACCTCTGCAAAAAGAGCGAACACGTCGTCTACGCTCTCTTCGACGATATAGTCCCAGTTACCTAGACCAAAGCCCATCGCTCGCTCTAACCTAAATTGTGAGAGCGGGTGCACACCCTTGAATTCAAGCCGTGCTACGGAATACCGCAACTGGGCGGTTCTGCCGCCAAAATCCAGGTGGACCATGAACTTCCTTTTGCCGAGCTTGCACCAGTACTGGTTAAGCGTGTCCGTCTCAAAGTGGCCAAAAGACTTTAGCACCATACGAGCGCGCTTGCGCAACTCGGCCGCTTTCACGGAACGAACAGCAGCCGCTTCTTCAAATTGTTGCTTGGTTATGTGGCTTCGAATTCCGTTGTGTCGGTCAATTTTGTACTGCTGCACCAGGGCGCGGAGAAGAGGTACGGACTTTGGACTATCGAAATCACCACCCCATCTCGGACCCTGGCTCCATTTAGGAAAGAATGGATGGTCCGCAAGGCTCAATCCATCCATCCCGACAACAAAACCGTAATAAGCGCTAGCCCAATAGGCACAGCAGTGTAGGAAAGCATGTTTGTCGTCTAGTGCGAGCGATTCGAAGTACCGGATTTTGTCCGTCACGTGCGAATCGGGAATTCGCGTTAATCTTTTGAATCCCGAGTCAACCTCGGACTGTACTTCCGCGAGAAAAAACTCTCGCAATCTGCCAAGAGCTGCCTGATTTTTGTTTAGAGCCATAACTCATTCAACCATAGCTACTGGATATCTGGCACTTTGACCGCCATTGGCGGCATTGGCGAATGCGCGGCGTAGACACTCGGGCGTTCTTGATTCCTCGGGCGTCGTCGGATAGCGTCGAAGGAGCGGGATGACTCTCCATTCCGCCAATATCCTACGCTTTTGAGAATCCAGAGGGAGAGAGACTTGACGAATCCGATCATTACATTGACGACCGATTATGGGACGAACGACCACCTGGTGGGCGTGCTGAAAGGCGTGATCCTGAGAATCAATCCCGACGTGCAGATTGTGGACATCACGCACGGCGTGACCCCTTTTGATTTGCTCGATGGGGCGAGTGCGATTGCCAACGCCTATTCTTATTTTCCCCCGCGGACGATCCACGTGGTGGTGGTTGACCCCGGAGTAGGGACGGACCGGCGGCCGCTGATTGTGAGCGGGCAGAACCAATATTTCCTCGCGCCAGACAATGGCGTGCTCTCCGGAGTCTACGAGAAAGAGCAGAATTTCATGGTGCGGCACCTGACCGCCGAACATTACTTTTTGCATCCGGTCAGCAATACGTTTCACGGGCGGGATGTTTTCGCGCCGGTGGCGGCCTGGCTTTCAAAGAACTGGCAGCCCGGCAGCATGGGCGAAGAGATTACGGACTTCAAGCGGTTCGCGCTGCCGCGGCCGAAGGAAGCTGACGGCTTGCTAAGGGGCGTGGTGCTGAAGGTCGATGCCTTCGGCAACCTGATCACGAATTTCCGCGAAGAGGATTTGCCGGCCGGTGCCGTCGAAAAAGGCGAGATCAATCTACAGGTTGGCAGCCATGCGATCAGCAAGCTGGTACCGACCTTTGCAAATGGAAATGCCGGCGAAGCGATTGCGTTTGTGGGATCAAGCGGCAATCTGGAAATCGGCGTAAACAAGGGAAGCGCTTCGAAGACACTGGGATTGGGCCGCGGAACGCCCGTGCTGTTGAATAAGGGATAGAACCCGCTATGGTCCAGCGCCAGCGGCGCGACAGATATTAGCCCACCGCGTAAGCGGTGGGTGCGATGATAGGTGAATGGCGAGCCCCGGAGGGGCGGCAGATTGCAGTTGCCGAAGGTTCTGTCGCCCCTCCGGGGCTCATTGTATTTTGAGGCACTGTCCCAGGGCTTACGCCCTGGGCTAATGTCTGTCGGCCCTCCAGGCCTCAAAGAACTAGGCGGAGACTGGGGCGGGTTGCTTCCGCTTGTGCCAATAACCCAATGCCGCGAATAGCAGAACACCAGGCACGCCGGTCAGCCCGCAAATGATGAAGAAAATGCCATAGGCGTGAATCAGGCCGTGGGTGTGGCTCAGGCTTTCGACCGCGGCACCGGAAAACCCCTTCAAGATCTTGCCCAGCCAGGCGTACGTTGAACTCAAGAGCGCATACTGCGTGGCGGTGTATCCCAGACTGGTGAGGCTCGACATATACGCCACAAGCGCAACGCCTGCAAAGCTGAGGCTGAAGTTGTCACCGACCATGATTAACGCGAAAAGGCGGATGCTCAAGCCCGCGAACGCGAGAGTCGCAAACGCGGCTGTCGCGGCAGCCTGTAAAACTCCTCCGATAATGAGCGCGCGCATGTACCCAAGCTTCAGCGAGCAGTATCCGCCCGCGGCAATGCCTGCGAACGTAGCGATGAGCCCGATCGAGCCGCGCACGGCTCCAACCGTCTGCTTCGTAAGGCCCAGGTCGTGGTAATAAGGATTCGCCATCGGACCCATCATGAAGTCTGGTATCCGGTAGAGGCTGATGGCCGCCAACATCAGCAGTGCGACCCAGCCGTGTGTGCGGAAGAAAGCAATGAACGGCCCCACAACAGCGTCAAAGAAGCGTCGCCAAACCGGTGATTCGCGCTTTTCTTTGATCACCTCATTCGCGCGTTCCGGTTCCTTCGCAAGCAAAGTGGCGATTATTCCGACGGCCATACAGGCGCCGTAGACGCCGTAGGACATCCGCCAACCCACGGCTGCAGCCACAATGAGAATAACGGAATCGGTAAAGAGGAGCGCCAGGCGGTAGCTGAACTGATACGCAGAGGCGAGGAGGCCTTGTTCTTCCCCGTCGCTCGCCGATTCAATTCGCCAGGCATCGACGACGATGTCCTGTGTTGCAGAAGCAAAGGCCACGACAAGCGCAAATGCGCCAAGCCGAGCGAGCCCGGCTTTCGTGCCGATGCCGCCCATGGCGGCGAGCGCAAGCCCGACGGCGATCTGGGAGAACATCAACCATCCGCGCCGATGTCCGAGCCGCCTAAACAACGGCAAGTCCACACGATCGATCAAAGGCGCCCACAAAAACTTCAGCGAATAGGCCAGGCCCACCCAGGATAGAAACCCGATTGCGGTCAGGGAAGTGTGTTCATCGCGCAGCCAGTAACCGAACGTATTGCCGACCAGATAAAAGGGGAGGCCCGAGGAAAAGCCGAGCAACAACATCGTCAATGTTTTTGGGCGTAGATAATCGGCGATCCGGTGCTTTTGTGGAGTCACTTCTTGATTCTCTAGGGGAGCCTCAGGAAACTCAACGCTCCTGCCATCGAATCTTGTCCATCCTGACACTCTATCGAGTGTCACCAATCATTCTGAACGAGCAATATTCCTCATCCTTGTCATTCCGAGGGCGATTTTTGCCCGATGAACCTGCTTTCCCCCGGTAATTCTTCTCCTCACCCGCAACGACAAAGCCAATGATTCCTCTTGCCCGAACCTAACGACCCTTCCCTTTTGGTTTTTCTTTCGAAACGCTCACCGCGTTTGCAGCCGCAGCTTCCGTCTTTTTTTCTTCAGGTTGGTGAAGCCGCTGAATTTTCACCCGCGCCACCCGTCGCCCGTCCACTTCCATCACGGAAAAACGATAGACGCCGTATTCAAAACTTTCACCGCCACGCGGTATGAACCCCAACTGCGCCATGACGAAGCCGCCAACGGTGGCATAGGCAGGATCTTCGGGGAGCGTGATGTTGTATTGCGAGTCCAGGTCGCGCACGTTGAGGCCGGCGTCGAAAACGATAGCTCCGTCGGCGAGGGTAAGGGGACGTTCGACAACGTCGAACTCATCGTGAATTTCACCGACAAGCTGTTCCAGCAAATCTTCCTTGGTGACGAGGCCAAGGATGCTGCCGAATTCGTCCACAACCATGGCCATGCCGACATGGCGCGCGCGCAGCTCCATCAGCAGTTCGCTGGCGGGCTTGGTTTCCGGAACAATCAGGATTTCGCGGAGGACCCGGCGCAGGTCGAACGGCGGCCCGGAAGAAAGCTTCTCTTCCAGCCGGCGCTCACGGTCGAGAAGCACCCACATCATGTCTTTGATATGAACGAACCCGAGCACGTGATCCACCGTGCCGCGATAAACGGGGATGCGCGAGCGTTGCGTGGTCGCGAAAACCTTCATGACCTCATCGAGCGAGGCTTCGACGGGCAACGTGTGCATGTCCGGACGCGAAACCATGATCTCGCGCACCTGCAACTGGCTCAGCTCGATGGCGCTGAGAATGAATTTCTCTTCCCCGACAGCGAGGAGCCCCCTTTCGCGCGCCTGCTGGATTTGGATTTGCAGCTCTTCGGTCGAATGGGCGACGCCATGGCCTGAGGGCCTTACAACACCCAGCGCGCGGACGATAACGCCGGAAATTCCGTCCAGAAGATCGATGGCCCAACGGAAGGAGTTCAGGAACCACGCGAAGGGGCGCGCGACAATCAGGGCGATGCGTTCCGCCCGCGCCAGGCTGATGGTCTTGGGCACGAGTTCGCCAAACACCACATGAACGGCGCTGAGGAGCGCGAAGGAAAGCGCAAGCGCGGCAGCATGCGCGAGAAACAGCATCCGCGTGCTGCCTTCCGCCGGCATCATGCTTTGGAAGAGGTTAGCGAGCGTGGCCTGGCCCAGCGCGCCGATGGCCAGGCTGGACAGTGTGATCCCCACCTGAACGCCAGAAACGACGCGATGAAGGTCGGAAAGAAGATGCTCCACGATTTTGGCCTGAGAGCTGCCCTTGGCGACAAGCTGGCGGACACGCGAAAGTCGTACGGCAACCAGTGAGAATTCGACGGCGGCGAAGAAACCGTTGAGTGCCACCAGCACCAGAACTCCGACGATTCGGACCAGGAACATACGGCGGCGAAAACCTCCCAGCGGCATTGTAACAGCAGATTTGGCCGGACAGAGGAAGGCATGAATGCTGGTTAGCGGCCCGGAAGAGCCAACCGTTCGGGGCCTACGGAGTCGCTATCCGTGCGGTTGCGCGGGGTTGCGGTGTCCACTAAACTGAACACTTCTACCTTGAGGTGAAACTCGCTTTGCGCACCGTCCTGCGTTCCCTGCTTGCCCTAATCGCTCTTCTTGTAATTGTTTTCACCATCGTGATGTGGTGGCTGATCTACCGCCCGCTCCCACAACTGAACGGAGTTGCCACCCTCCCCGGCTTGCAGGGCGAGGTGGCGGTGGAGCGCGACAACTGGGGCGTGCCTCACATCCGCGCAAACTCGGTGGAAGATGCGGTGGAAGCGCAGGGGTATGTAGTAGCCCAGGACCGACTATGGCAGATGGACCTGCTGCGGCGGGCCTCCCGCGGTCAATTATCGGAAATTCTGGGGCCGCGAACGATAAAGATCGATAAGGATTTTCGAAATTTGAATTTCGGGCGAGCGGCGGACCGCGACCTGCAGGAGATGAACCCTGACGCAAGAAAACTGTTGGAGGCGTACGCGCGGGGCGTCAACCGTTTTATCGAGCAGCACCGGGAAACTCTCCCCATGGAATTCACCCTGCTGAAATACAAACCGCAGCCATGGCTGCCGGCGGACTCGCTGGTGCTGACAGGCTACATGTACCGGACGCTGACGGATACCCGCGAAAGGGAAATTCATCGCGCGATTGTCGCCGCCAAGGCCGGCCCGGAACTGGCGAAGGATCTCTTCAGCGACGAGTCGTCCATGGATCATTTTGTGGTCGGCGACCCGAATGTAAAAGACCGCGCCAGTGCGGAAGCGGATGATGAGGACGACGAAGACGAGATGGACAGCGAGGACGTGTTGAAGGCCAACCTTGTCCAGCCGCAGTTGCTCGACTCTATTTCACAGCCAGACCTAACTTCCCTTCTGGCGGGACAAGTGGAGCAGTGGCTGCGCGCCGGCCAGCACGACATTCGCGGGACGCTGGGCAGCAACAATTGGGTTGTAAATGGTGCACACACCGCCACAGGCAAGCCACTGCTGGCGAACGACACGCACCTGGAGCTGACTATCCCTCCAATCTGGTACGAGCTGCACATGACCGCGCCGGGCTGGAATGTCAAAGGCATCACATTCCCCGGTGCACCGCTGGTGATCATCGGGCACAACGATCGCATCGCCTGGGGCTTCACGAACAATGGCGCGGACGTGCTGGACCTGTATATCGAAACGTTCAATCCCGCCAATCCGGACGAATATCGCGTCAACGGGAAATGGAAAAAGGCGGATGTCTACGACGAAGTCATCAAGGTGAAGGGCGCGCCAGACGAACACATGCGGCTGGTGGTAACGCGCCACGGACCTGTGCTGCAAAACGAAAGTGAGAAGTCGTATGCGATGCGCTGGACGGCGCTGGAGCCCGGCGGACTGGCGAACAGTTACAACTGGCTCGGAAAGGCGCGAAATTGGAAACAGTTCCGCGAAGTAATGCGGCAGGTGTGGGGCCCGGCACAGAACGCGGTATACGCCGATGTGGACGGAAATATCGGCTACTTGATGGCGGCGCGGGTGCCGATCCGCAAAAAGGGGCATGGCGAAATTCCCGTGCCTGGGGATACCGACGAATACGAGTGGACCGGCTACATTCCGTTTGACCAATTGCCGCAAAGTTATAACCCCGAGAGCGGCCTGATTGTGACGGCGAATGCGCGGATGGCTGGACCGGGCTATAAACCGTATCTGACGGACCGTTGGGAAGAACCGTACCGGACGGCGAGAATTTTTGACCTGCTTCACGATAAGCACGATCTGCGGCCGGAAGACATGTTGAAGGTGCAGACGGATACTTACAGCTACCCGCACGCATTCATGGGGGAACAGTTGGCAGCGGCGGCAAGAATTGCTCCTCCGAAGGATTCGCGCGCGCAGAAATTAATTCAGCAGACTAAAGACTGGAACGGGATCGCGGACGTGAATTCGTCCGTGGTCACGTTTCTGGATGCGGCGATGTATCGTTCGCTGGACCTGATTCTGGAGCCGCACCTGGGCAAGGACACCGAACTGTATTCGTGGCGAAAGCTGGCGTTTTTGCAGAAAGTGCTGACCGAGCGCCCGGCTCGCTGGCTGCCCACCGAGTTCAAAAATTATGACGAACTGCTGAGCGCCGCCGCCGATCGGGCAGTGAAACGCCTGGAGGATGAGACCCACAGCAGCGACCCGGACGATTGGGCGTGGAAACGGTTCAACTATCTGGATATGCTGCACCCGATCGGCCGGGAGGGAATCCTGAAAAAGTTGCTGAGCAAATCGGGGCACGCGCAAGCGGGAACGCTGTTCAGCCCGCGCGCGGCTTCGCGCCATCACGGGCCGTCTGAGCGTTTTGTGGCCAATTTGGGAGATTGGGACAACTCGATTCTGTTGCTTCCTGCGGGCCAGTCGGGGCAACCTGGCAGCGAACATTATTCGGATCAGTTCTCATATTGGTTCGAAGGCAAGCCGATTTACGAACCGTTCAGCGACGCGGCGGAGGCCAAGGTGAAAAAGCACCTGCTGACGCTGAAGCCCGCGAACTGAGACAGGCCCCCAAACTTCATGCCAGAACTTCCAGAAGTGGAAGCGGTCGCGCGAGCGCTGCGCCCGCTGGTAAAAGGGCAGCGGATCCGCTGCCTCCATGTGTTTCATGCGATCGCGTTAAAGCCGCAATTCCCTGCCGATGTGGCGCGACTAGTCGAAAACCAGCGCGTCCGCGAGGTATTCCGCCGCGGAAAATATCTATTTCTGGCGCTGGATCGTGGACTGGTGGAGATGCATTTCCGTTTTGACGGGCAACTGATCTGGTTCCCGAACGCGAAGGCGTTGCTGGAACGTGCGAACGCAGGCGAGGATGGCGTGCACGTGGATGTCGCGCTGGAGTTCGGAAAAGGCGTGCTTGGATTTGCGGATCGCCGCCATTTCGGCCGCGTGCATGCCTGGGACTCGGAGGCAGTGTGCCCTCCATTAAGAAAACTCGGAATGGACGCGTTTGCGAAAGAATTCACGCCCAAGGAACTCCATGCGCGGCTGTCGCGCTCAAAGCGCCCGTTGAAAGAGTTTCTTCTGGACCAGACGCGCATCGCGGGCATCGGCAATATCTATTCGGGCGAGGCGCTGTGGCACGCGCGATTGAACCCCCGGCGGCGGGCGGACTCGCTGGACAGGAAGAAAGCGGCGAATCTTCATAAAGCGATTGTGTACGTTCTCCGGCGTGCACTAGAATGTTGTGAGGATCCCAAGCCCAACTTTCGCGACCCGAAGTGGTGGTTTCAAGGCTTAGAACAGATTTTGCGGGTATATCAGCGCGAAGATTTGCCTTGCCGCCGCTGTCGAAGGCCGATTGTACGAGTGGAACAGGGCGGACGATCGACGTATTACTGCGAGCATTGCCAGAAGTAGGCGGCGAGCGGAGATTTTGAAATAATTTCAGCACGACTGGCGGATGGCGTGAATCAACCTGCTGCAAAAAAACCTGAACCGCAGAAAAAACCGGATTTCGAACGCTCGCTGGCGCGGCTGGAGGAAGTGGTGCGGCGCCTCGAAAGCCCGCAGCTCTCTCTCGATGAGGCGATGAAATTGTTTGAAGAAGGCGTCGGGCTGTCGCGGGAATGCCAGAAGCAACTGGAAGAAGCCGAGGGCCGCGTGGAAATCTTGCTGAAGAAGGCCGATGGCAAAATGGCCGCCGAGCCGTTTGAAGCCGAAGGCGAGAGCGAATCGTGAACCAGTGCCAATGCCACAAACTGGAATTTCCTCCAATCCGATGAAGCTTCCTCCCTTTTTTGAAGAAGACCGGCAGGCTGTGGACGCTCATCTGGAAAAACTGTTGCCCGCGGAATCGGTGCAGCCCCCGTCCATCCATGCGGCCATACGGTATTCGGTGTTTGCCGGCGGCAAACGTGTCCGGCCGATTCTTTGCCTGGAAGCTGCGCGCATTTTCGAGGCGGAGGCGTCCGCCGCGCTCTATCCTGGATGCGCGATCGAATTCATCCACACCTATTCACTGATTCACGACGACCTGCCTGCACTGGACAACGACGATCTGCGCCGGGGAAAGCCCACCAGTCACAAGAAATTTGGAGAAGCCACTGCGATTCTGGCGGGCGATGCGCTGCTGACGCTCGCGTTTGAAACCATCGCAGCGGCGCCGGTTGCGGCCGAACGCCGCGTGGCGATGGTCACCGAGATTGCCGCCTCCGCGGGAACGGTGAGGGGAATGGTTGGCGGACAAGTGGCTGACCTTGAAGCAGAGGGCAAACCCGTCAGCCCCGAAATGCTCGAGTACATTCACCGGTCGAAGACGGCGGCGCTGATTCGCGCTTCGATTACTTCGGGAGCAATCTGCTCCGGAGCCCCCTCGGACGACGTAGCCCGGCTACGCCGGTTCGGCGAAACAATTGGCTGGGCATTTCAGGTGACTGACGACATTCTGGATGTCGAAGAGTCTTCCGCAGCGCTGGGCAAGACCGCGGGCAAAGATATCGCGCAGCAGAAGGCGACTTACCCGGCCGTTTACGGCCTCGAACGCTCGCACCAGATCGCGAAAGAGTTGGCTGAAAAAGGAATTGCCGAGCTGGATGTTTACGGTGAGCGCGCCGGCCGGTTGCGAACCATCGCGGAATTCCTGGTCCATCGCCGCGCCTGATCGAACTTTCCATGAATGCCAAAATTGAGCGCAAGCGGTTGGACGTGCTCTTGGTAGAGCGGGGGCTCGCCGAATCCAGCCACAAGGCCCAGGCGATGATCCTAGCGGGCGAAGTGGAAGTGGAGCAGCAACGCGCGGACAAAGCCGGAGCGATTCTGCCGGAAACGGCGCATATCGAAGTCCACAGCCGCCAGCAGAAATACGCCAGCCGCGGCGGAATGAAGCTGGAAGGCGCGCTACAGGATTTTCGCGTCAGCGCGGCCGGAAAGACCTGCCTCGATATCGGCGCTTCCACGGGCGGCTTCACGGATTGCCTGCTGCAGGGCGGGGCAGCGCGCGTTTATGCGGTGGATGTGAACACAGACCAGTTGGCATGGAAACTTCGTGGCGACCCGCGCGTGGCGCGCATCGAAAAGAATGCCCGTGAGTTGACGGCACAGGATTTGCCAGAGTTTGCGGATCTGGTGGTGGCGGATGTCTCTTTCATTTCCGTTACGAAAATCCTGGCTGGTGCGGCCGCTTGCGCAAAGCCGCTTGCGGACTTGCTGATTTTGGTGAAACCCCAGTTTGAACTGCAACGCAATGAAGTCGGCAAAGGAGGCATCGTGGGCGAGAAAGCACTGCACGAAAAGGCCGTTGCCGGTGTGCGAAGCGCGATGGAAGCGGCTGGATTGAGCGTGCTTGGCGCGGCACCAAGTCATCTTCCCGGGGCCGAGGGCAACCAGGAGTATTTTCTTCACGCCAGAAAAGCGGCTGGGGTAGAATCGCGGTAATCCATGCGGCCTGAACCCACCTTCAAAAGAATCGGCATCATTTCCCGGCCAAGGCGCTCGAACATTGCGGAAGTCGTTCCGCCGCTGCTGAAGTGGCTGGAGCTGCGCGGCCTTCCGGCGGTCTTTGACAACGAGACGGCAACGGTGCTGAAGAATGAAGCTGCAGGGAAAACGCGTCACCAGGTGGCGCAGGAATCAGACCTGCTGCTGGTTCTCGGCGGCGATGGAACGATTCTGGCAGCCGCGCGCGAAGCGGCCTATCACGGCATCCCGATTCTTCCGATCAACATGGGCAGCCTTGGATTCCTGACCAGCTTCACGGTTGAAGAGCTCTATCCCGCACTGGAAAGCGCGCTGGCCGGAAAAGCCACGATTGAAGAGCGCGTCCTGCTGCTGGTGGAACGCACGCACAATGGCGAACTGCTGACCCAGCAACGTGTATTGAATGACGCCGTGGTGCACAAGGGCACGCTGGCTCGCATGATTGAGGTTGAACTGCACATCAACGGAGCATTCGTGTGCCGGTATCGCGCCGATGGATTAATCGTGGCGTCGCCGACCGGTTCAACCGCATATTCCCTGTCCGCGGGCGGCCCCATTGTGCAACCCGGGGTGGAATCCATTCTGATTACTCCAATTTGTCCGCACACGCTCAGCGACCGGCCGGTGGTGGTGCAGGATAATTCGCTGATCGAATTGTATTTGTCGCAGAGTTCCGACTCCGTGTTTCTGACATTGGATGGACAGACCGGCGTGCCGATGCAGATCGGCGACCATGTGCGGATCACGCGCGCCGCGGAACGGCTGAAACTAATCCAACCGCCGAACAAAACCTATTTCGAGATTCTGAAGAATAAGTTGAAGTGGGGTGAGCCGTAGTTTTTACCCAAGAACGTCGGTGCGCATGAGATCCTTGCGCGTTTCGCGCCTGCGGATGAGTTTTGCATGTTTGCCGTCAACGAGGATCTCCGCCGCGCGCCCGCGGCCGTTATAGTTGGACGACTGAGCGAAACCGTAAGCGCCCGCAACCCAGATGGCCACCAGATCTTCCCGAGAAACATTTCCAAGCGGCCAATCAAATAAGAAAGTGTCTCCCGTTTCGCAGACGGGTCCCACAATATCTGCTCGCTTGGCGTCATCCGCCTTCCGGACACTGTCTTGCACCACTCGTGTGATGGGGTGCGGCGCGTCATAGAGCACCGGGCGCATCAGGTCGTTCATGGCGGCGTCGATGACCACGAAGGATGTCCCCGAGTTTTGCTTGGTGTAAATGACACGAGAGAGGAGAACGCAGGATTCCGCAATGATGGAGCGCCCCGGTTCGAGGAGCAGGTGTACTCCGAGCGGACGGACAACCTCGGCAATCATCTTCGCATAGGCCGCGCGAGGTGCTGGACGTTCGTCGGTGTAACGAGCGCCGAGACCCCCTCCGATATCGAGAATCTTCAGATCAATCCCCTGTTTTCGCAGATCGAGCAAATATCCGGCGAGCCGTTGCAGAGCCCGGCGGAACGGAGCCAATTCGACAATTTGTGAGCCGATATGCGCGCTGATTCCCTGCCAACGGATGGCCTTGCTATTTCTGTGCGCGAGATACAGCTGACGTGCCTCGGGCCAGGCCACACCGAATTTGTGGTGCTGCAGGCCGGTCGCGATGTGAGGGTGCCCGCCCGCTTTAATATCCGGATTCACTCGAATGGAAACTCCGGGGGCATTTCCGCGGCCGGCGGCGCGGCGCGAAGATTCCTCGATCAGGATTTCCAGCTCCGCGCACGATTCGACGTTGAATTGCAGAATCCCGGGTACGTTGTCGCGGTCGCCTCGATAACGCAGAGCTTCGCGAATTTCCTCGCGAGTCTTGCCTACTCCAGAAAAGACAATTTTCTTTCCGGGAATGCCGAGGTGGCCCAGGTGCTCCAATTCTCCGCCTGAGACAATGTCGAACCCGCTGCCAAGCCCGGCGAGAAGTTTGAGCACCGATAGATTTCCGTTGGCCTTGACCGCGAAACACAAGAGATGGGGGACGCCGCCGAGGCCGCGATCCAGTTCGCGGAAAGCATCGCTGATCGCGCGGCGGCTGTACACATACGTTGGCGTTTCAAATCGCCGGGCGATCTCCGCAAGTGGCACATTTTCGCAAAAGACCTGGCGTCCGGAAGTGCCCGCTTTTTTCCAGGAAAACTGAGGAGTGTAATTTGCCGGGTCGACGTAGGGCAGCCTGCGCCGAGCCTTGCCGGGGGCGCTCATTTCACCTTCATGACCACCAGAGTTCGGTCGTCGGAAAGCGGGGCGCTTTGTGAAAACCAGTCCACTTCGTTCAGCACTCGATCGGCCATCTCTGCGGCCGAAATTTCGTGGTGCTGCTCGATCAGCTTGCGCAGGCGCTCCGTGCCGAACAGCTGCCCTTCACTGTTGGAGGTTTCCGCGATGCCGTCGGAATGAAAGACAAGAATGTCGCCGGAATCGAGTGTGACGCCCCACTCGTCGTACGTGACTTCCTCGAAGATTCCGAGCGGGAATCCCGTGAGCTCGATCTTATCGCAGCGTCCATCCTTGTAGAGCAATGGCTGTGACTGGCCCGCGTTGGCGACGCGAAGTTTCTGGCGGCCTTTTTGCCACGTGGCAAAACACGCGGTCATGAATCGCCCTTCGATGCGCCGCTCGCCCACCAGCTGGTTCATCTGACGCAACATCTCCGCGGGCTGCAGTTTTTGCGGCGCCAGGCTTCGCATAATGCCGATGGAGACGGCGCCATAGAGCGCGGCCGCGGTTCCCTTGCCGCTGACGTCGCCGAGCGCGATGCCCAGTTGCTGCGGGCCATAGCGCAGAAAATCGTAGAGGTCGCCGCAGACTTCGCGCGCCGAGAGATACCGCGCGGCAACGTCAAGGCCGTAGTCGTCCGTGGGAACCGGGCGAAGCAGCGCGCCTTGAATGCGTTTGGCAGCCTGGAGGTCGCGTTCCATACGTGCCTCGTCCCGGGCCACCTGTTCATAAAGCCGCGCGTTTTCCAGCGACACCGCAAGATTGGCGGCAAGAATCGTGAGCGTCTGGACATGCTCTTCGGTGAAGTAATGAAGCTGCGGACTTTCCAGATCCAGAACCCCGATCACCTTGCCTTTGAAGATCATGGGGATTGCCAGTTCCGAACGAGTCTCTGGGTTCACCATCAGGTACCGCGGGTCCGTGGCGACGTCCGGCACCAGAACCGGTTCTCTCAACGTCGCGGCGGCGCCGACAATACCTTCTGTCGCGGCAACTCGCAATTTTCCCTGAACCCTCTGGCCGTGCTTGACGTCCAGCCGGTGCCGAAAAACTTTCTGTTCTTCGTCGTAAAGCATGATGCTGACAATCTGGTAGTCAATCACGCGCTTGACGAGTTCCGCCGCGCGCCGGAGAAGTTCTTCCACGTCAAGGATGGAGCTGATTTCCCGGCTGACTTCATTCAGTACCAGCAGCGTTTCCGCCTGCGTCCTGACCTTCTGAAAGAGACGGGCATTTTCGATGGCAATCACCAGGCGGCTGGCAAGCAACGCCACGATTCTTTGTTGATCTTTCGTGAAGTAATTCAGATGGCGGCTCTGGATGTCCAGCACGCCCACGCATTTCCCGCGGAAAAGCAGAGGAACAGCGAGTTCGGATTTCACGCTGTCGATGGCATTGATGTACCGGGGATCCTGGGAAACGTCGCTGACGCGGACCGGCTGCCCGGTGGAAACCGCCGTGCCGGTAATTCCCTGCCCAAGAGGAACTCGCAGGTTTTCGGCCAGGCCGGGAGGGTAGCCGATAGCGAATCGATGGCTGAGGTAGGAGCCGGTATCATCCAGCAGCATCACGCCAAAAAATTCGTAGTCAATGTGCCGCTTGATCAGGATGGCGGTATGGGAAAGAACTTCATCCAGATCCAGCGAAGCATTCACCTCTTCCCCGATTTCAGAAAGGGTCGCGAGTACTTCGGTTGAGAGGTCAGACGGCTCCGCGGCCGCCTGGGATTGTGGATTCGAGCCTGTAGCGTTCATGAATGTATTTATTATAGCAGGCGAATTCGAGTCCGAAGAATAAGCGAAAATCGCCGATCATGCTTCGATTTTTGTTTTGCCGCGGGGGCCCAGGCGCACGACGCAAACATCGGGAAGATTGCGGTAGCGCTCGTCATAATCGAGGCCATAGCCAACGACAAATTCGTTGGGGATAACGAATCCCGTATAGTCAGCTTTGACATCTGCGATGCGGCGTTCCACCTTGTCGAGCAGAACGGCTACCCGGAGATGTTTTGGTTTTCGTTCTTCAAAAAGGCGCAGCAGATATTTCAGCGTCAAGCCGGTGTCCAGGATGTCCTCGACTACCAGTACGGAGCGCCCTTCAATGCTGACGTCCAGGTCCTTATTCATTTTTACTTCGCCGGTAGAATCCATGCCTTTGCCGTAACTCGAGACTGAAATGAAGTCGAAGGAGACTTCACCGCCCAGTTCGCGCGCCAGGTCGGCAAGGAACAAGATCGATCCTTTCAGCACCCCGACAAGATGGATGGGTTCGTTGGGAAAATCTCGGCGGATGTCCTGGGCCATATGCCGCACGCGCTCCCGGATACGCGTGTGAGAGATGAGCACGCGCAGAGTCTCTTCCGCGCGCTGGCCGGGTTTCACTCTTGCGGTTCGTTTCGTCGCCTTGGTGGGCAAGGATGCATTCTCCTTCAAACTGTAGTCGGCAAATCGTATTGTAGCTTTAGCGGGAAGTTTTCCATCCTATGTGCAGCCCTGTCGCATGTCAATTCGCACGGGCGTGGTTTGCGAGGGACGGCGAAACTGGTTTCGGCTTCCAAAGTTTTCTAGTTATACTTTTCCTGCGCCCTATGCCCCAACTCCTAAAGTCAACGCTCCTGGTTCTTACCGCGCTTTTTCCGATCGTCAACCCGCTCGGAAGCGCCCCGCTGTTTCTTTCGCTGACCCGCTACTACTCCAGGGATCAGCGAAAGATTCTCTCCCGCCGGATTGCCCTGAACAGCATCGCGCTAATCGTTGCTTCCTATTTTGTGGGATCGCATATCCTGGATTTTTTCGGCATTTCCATTCCGGTGGTGCAGGTCGGTGGCGGCCTTGTGCTCGCTTCCACCGGCTGGGCTTTGTTGAAGCAGAAGGACGAGGACGACACGAAAGCCGGCGTACACCGCAACGTGGACACGAACGATTTGTTCCAAAAAGCTTTCTACCCTCTGACCTTGCCGCTTACAGTAGGGCCGGGTTCCATTTCCGTGGCGATTACGCTCGGCGCAAACGATCAGCACCACGAGCACTCCATCCTTTACTCCATGATTGGCGCGATAGTCGGGGCGGTGCTGATTGCAGGCAGCGTATATCTTTGTTACGCGTTTTCAGACAGGCTGGCGCAAGTATTGGGAGCCACTTCGATGGCCGTCATCATGCGTCTCTCTTCGTTCCTGCTCGTCTGCATCGGCACCCAAATTATCTGGAACGGCCTTTCCGCGATGTTGAAATCGCTGCCAGTCACAGTTCATCCGTAAGCATCGCCCTTCCCGACGCGTGATGGCGCATTAAGCGCTGCTACTTCCAGTTGGGCAATTCGCGTTTTCCAAGCAAGGCTTCCGCGGCCCATGCGCCCAGGTAAACGGATTGCGCGACTCCATGGCCTGAAAACCCGCCAAGAACGATTGCGTTTGAGCTTTCCGGATGCCGCTCGAAAATCGGCACCCATCCTTCGGAAATGGCGATGGGGCCGCCCCAACGGTGAGTAATGGTTACGTCCCGAAGTTCTGGATGCAGGCCGTGGATTCGCCTTTCGAGCCGCCCAAAAATCTCGGCTGCGGCGCCGGTTTCGATGTTCAGCGAATGCATTTCGTGCCAATCGGCAAAATGCACCAGGCCGCTGCCGAAAATAATTTGGTTGCCGAGCAGGCGTCCCCAAAGATAGGGAAGATCGATGGTGTAGAACGGTTTCCCATTGGAAAGACCGATTGCGTTTATTGTGGAGTCGCCGAGAGACTGAGTTGCTACCGCGGCGGTGAAGCAGGATTCGACGCGACTCGTCCATCCGGTCAGTTCCAGGGAATAAGCGTTCGTCGCAAACAGGACCTGCCTGGAGCGAAGCGCGCCAATCGAAGTGTGCAGTCGAATTGGCTCGAGAAACTCGCAGCGGTCGACGTTGGCGTGCTCGAAAAGCAGAACACCGGCGCGCTCCGCCGCTGCCGCCAGTCCGGCGACAACCTTGCCTGGATCGATTGTGCCGCCGGCGACTTCATTTACAACGCAGAGTTCTCCAGAGTCATTCCACCGGATGGGAGAATCTTTCAAGGGATTGGTGCGCCCAAGTTCATACACTCCGGGCAGGGTGACATCGCCCTCTACGTTTAACTCCGTGAGTATTTTCTGGTATCCGGACAGGACATCGCCCAGCCCGGGCAAATTTCCGGCGGCAGATTCCGCAAGCGCCATACCGCCGGTGTGGCCGCTGGCGCCAGCGCCAAACGTCTCGGCCTCCAAAAGCGCAACGGATCTATCCGGTGCCAGTTGTTTGAGCCATGCAGCGGCGGCAAGCCCGCTGAAACCGCCGCCGACAACAGCAAAGTCAACGGCGTCCGGCAGCGGTTGCCGCTTCGCTTGAAAGTTTATCGACCAGGGCCGGTTGCCCCAGTTTTTCAGTTTCATCGTTGAGTTCGGATTCAAAAGATCAGGTGACACTTCACACCTTTTACAATTTTGGCGATGGTTGCGGCGTCTGGCAAGGACCAGACCTTTTTTGATGCTACTTGAGAGGGTTTGGTGAAAGGGGAAGCATTAAGCCGGTAGATTCCAGGGGCGAATCGAGCTGGTCGATTTTTTTGAAATCACAAGAGTTAGCCGGCTGGACCGCCCCGCACAAAAAAAGGAGCCTCGCGACTTTGGAAGGCGAGGCTCGGTCAGATCTAAGCTTACGCAGGACTAAAACAGCGCGGTGGGGCGCCGAGTCCAGTTTTTCCCCTTGGATTTGGAGATCTCCTCCACATCCTTTACGTACGCGCCTGCCTGCGTGAGGACGTGGTGAAGATCGTTGCCGATGCTGATGAACGGAAAACCCTTGTCCAGGAATTCGCCGACGCGCGCGGTCCCGAACAGGAACAGTCCCAGAATCACGTTGTTTTTACGGGCCGCGGCGATCAGCTTTTCCGTTGCCGCGCCGATCTCCGGGGAAGTATACATGTGGGGAAACTCGTACTTTTCATACAGCCCCATGGACATGCAGAGATCGTTCTGGCCGAGGAAGAGCAGATCCACGCCGGGAACCGCGGCGATTTCATCGATGTTCTTGATGCAATCGGCGGTTTCAACCTGGAGCGCGACGATCACATTGCTGTTCGCTCCGCCCGCGTAGCCAAGGAGGCCCTCCTTGTTCATGCTGCGTTGCGGAAAATAAACCGAGCGCGTGCCCACGGTGGGATATCGCGCGCAACTTACCGCCTGGCGCGCTTCGTCCGCGTTGTTGATGTAGGGGACCAGCACGCCGTCGGCGCCAAGGTCCAGCGATTGCTGAATGCCCGGCCGATCGCCGTATCCGCCGACGCGCACTATGGATTTTGCTCCGCCATTGGCGATCCCAGCGAGCATCGCGGAAAGCTTTTCGTAACCCATCGGTCCGTGCTGCGAATCGACCAGCAACCAATCGTAGCCGCTGTGCGCCAGTTGTTCAGCAACGGTGGGGCTGTGCGAGTTTACAAATAGACCGAGTTTCGGTGTTCCGGCACGCAATTGCTTTTTGAATTCGGCGCCAGTCAGGGGGGCTGCAGCCATAGGAATGCTCCTTATCAAAGTATGAGTACAGGGCGAATCGCGTAAGTGTACTAGAGATGCGGCGTGCGGGGAAAAGCAAAAGTCAAAGGACCGTCCGGGGGAGCTTTTTTTGCCCGGCAGGCTGAAGCCTGCCGCTACCCAGACGCTAGAGATATTTGATCAGGACGACTTCGTTCCGGGCCTCGTTATAGACCAGTTCGTCCACCAGTTGTTGCGTGAGCATCAGACCCAGGCCGCCCGGGCGCAAGCCTTTTTGCTCACGGATGGTCATGTGGGCCATTGGATCATCGGCGGGATTGCTCACCGCTGCGTGCTTCAGATCTTCCATCTTGAAGCCGGGGCCGGGATCATCCAGACGATACATCAACAATTTTTTCGTGCGAATGTAGGAGATGCGCACTTTCAGATTTGGATCCAGGTGGCCGCCCCATTCGATTGCATTATTCAGAAGCTCGCGAAAGGCGTAGCCCACTTTCTCCATCACGTCGGCGGGCAAATCGGTCTCCAGGCGCGAGAGAAAACTTTGCACCCGGCTGACCACCGAACGTTCGCAGGGTACAAGCAGCTCCACCCAATGCTTGTTCGCGGAAAGGACTTCTATCGGCGGAATCGAGGGATCCTCCGAAAGAGCATTGTCTACCGTGGAGATCAGCGCGTTTGCCTCCAGGGGTTTGGAGAGAAACTGGTAAATCTGGCCGCGCAGCGAATTCAATACCGTGTCGGAAGTCTTATCCGAAGTCATTACGATGATTTTCGGAATGTGTTTTTCGCTGCGCAGCGTGCCGATAAGCCCCAATCCGGACATTTTGGGCATCCAGATATCCAGCAGCAGGAGATCAAAATTTTTTTTCTTTAGGGTACGCAGCGCGCTCATGCCGTCGGCGGCTGTGCTCACATCGTAGCCTTGCTTGGTCAGGATGCCGCGGATCATTTCGCGTGTTGTGGCGTCATCTTCCGCGACCAGTATGTGAGGCATGCTGGGACTCCCGTCGATTTCACTCGGAACCGCCGCGCGCAATGTTTACCGCCGGCGTTTACCCCGATTCCGGGAAGGCCGTTGTCGCTTGCCGCGCCGCGACTCGGACCTGGCGGGGGTTTGATTTGCGTATCCTCTCAGGTTTGCTTGCAGTTTCGCAATCTCTTCCTTCAGTATCGCCAGGACCTCCGGGGCCCGCGACAATTCGCAACTCCGCCCAAGTTCCTGCAGCTCCTGCGATTGGCTGCGGGCTTCTTCTGCCCCGAATATGCTCACCGAGCCTTTCAATGCATGGGCCATCGAAGCCACTTCATCCGGGTTTTTCCGCCGGATGGCTGCGGAGATTCCGGAAAGGCGCTTTGGCGTGTCTCGCAGAAAAGTGTGGATCATGCGTTTCAGGAGCTTTTCGTCCCCGCCAATTCGTTCGATGATTGCCGAAATGTTTGCGTCCGGCGCCGGGGAAGGAAAAGCTAGCGTCCGGGTATCGGCCGCGGATACGCGCGAAGCGGCCAGGAGGAGATTCAAGTCCTCCAGGCGAAAGGGCTTTCCCAAGACTTCGTCGAATCCCGCCTGTTTCAGCAGACGCGCATCCTCGGAGGTAGCATTGCCGGTGGACGCCACCAAAAATACGCGTTTCTTTTTTTCTGCTTCCGTTTTTCGAATTGCCCGCGCGACTTCGTCTCCCGTCAGTCCGGGCATCTCCTGGTCCAGCAAAACGACATCGAACGCCGCGGTTCCAAACGTCCTGAGGGCTTGCCTGCCGTCTTTCGCGATCACCACCTTGTGGCCGTGGCGCTCCAGTTGGTAAGCGGTAAGCGTGCGGATGTCTTCCTGATCATCTGCAAGCAGAATCCGCAGTGGACGCACGGCAACCGGCGCACGATTTGCGCTGTCAGAGATTCGATTCTTCGCCGCAGCGGAAGCATTGCTTGCTGCGTTTCCGGCTGCGCGCAAAAGTCGAAACCAGAAGCGCGAGCCCTTTTCCGGGAGCGTGACGCAGCCGATGGTGCCGCCCCAGCGCTCCACCGTGATGCGGCAGAAATACAGGCCCAGCCCCGCTTTTCCGCCGCTCTCCTTCCCTTTCATGAACAGGCCGAATATCTGTTCCGGGCGCAGATCGCTGGGGAGGCCCGGCCCTTCGTCGTCCACATAGGCTTTCACAAAATCGCCCTCATCCTCGACGCCAATCGTGACCCGGCGGCCCGCCGGAGTGTAACGCAGCGCGTTTTCCAGCAGATTCGAGAAGATGCGCTGCAATCGGGATTCTTCGGCAACCACGGGCCACTTTGTGCCGGCATCTACCATTGAGGAAACGGCCAGACGTACCCCTTTGGCTTCGAAGACCGGCTCCAGCGAACTCATGGTCATGCGCGCGCACTCAAGCAGGTCGGCGGACGAAGTTCCCTCGGTCCCCGCATCAAGACTGGCGCGCAAGTCATCAGAAAAAATTTGCAGGATCTGCCGGATCATCGTCTCCTGCTGGCCACTGGCGTGTTTCCCCAATGTAAGAAACTGCTTCGAGCGCTCACTGATGGATTCTTCGGAAAGCGAATCCATCGCCACGTGCATCACGCTGAGCGGCTGAGAGAGGTCGTGCACGATGCAGTGCAGCAGAATCTCCTTTTTTTGGATTTCCCGCGCCAGGCGTTCGTGATCCAGAAGGGCGTTTCGCGCCGTTTGGAGAATCTTTACTTGCTCGCGAAATTGCGAGTCGGGACTGAAAAGAGCCAGTATCCTCCTGGCCTCCAGAAACAGCGCCTTTGCCTGCACGGGGATTTCACGGCCGGCGGGAGATTTCTCGATCCAGGTTTCCGACTGGCAAGCGGCCGCGCCGGGAGAATTCCAGAACTCTTCCGCTTCCACCAGAAAATTTTCAAGAAACGGCGATTGCTGGATAAGAGGAATTCCGCCGGACGCATTGGCCGCAACATCCCAAATTTCAGAAAACCACGCCGGGAGTTCAGCGAGGGGAAGAAAATTGCCTTCGCCAGCGTACTCAAGAAGCGCATATCCCATCTCCATGGGAAATTTTTGAAGCACTCGCGCCATGTTCATCCCAGCATTTTCCGTGTCAGCAGAGAGAAGGATTCCTCGACGCCCTCTCCCGTCTTTGCGCTTGAGCGCACGATGCTCCACCCTTGCGCGGCCAACTGCGATTCTAGCGCAGCGTCGAGTTCCCAATCGCGAATCAAATCGCTCTTGTTGATCACCAGAACAAAAGGGATTGCGCCCGCTTCTTCGCGGACTTTTTGTTCCAGGCTGACAGCCTTTTCCAGCGTGGCTTTGCGCGTTCCGTCGGCAACAAGCAAATAACCTGCAGCCCCCCGCAGATAGGTCCATCGCATTTTCTGGTAGTCGTCTTCGCCGTAAATGTCCCAGAGGACCAGGGACACCTCTTTTTCGTCCATCTTCACGTTCTTTTTGTCGATCTTTACCCCGACCGTTGTTTGATACACGTCGGAATAGATGCTCTCGACAAACCGCCGGACAAGGCTGGTCTTACCGACAGCGAACGAGCCCAGCATGCAGATTTTTTTCTGGAGCATGGTTGGCGATCAGGGCGCGGAAGCGTTCACGCGGACGGTGGCGCTGCGGTTGAACTGCCGATTCTCATCATTCTCTTCGGTACGAAGCGGGTTCGTGGTGCCCACTCCGCGAGCGCGCAACGCTCGCTCCGGGACGCCCAACTGCCCAAGTTCCCAGGCGACCCGATCCGAGCGGCGCTGGCTCAGGTCCAAATTCGCCACCTCCGCGCCGGTGGAATCGGTGTGCCCCAACACTTCCAAAGTGACGCTCTGATGCAGGCTGTCAGCAGCTTGTAGGAGTGATTGGATGCTTGCCGCAAGGTTGCGGAGCGCAAGACGCTCAGAAGGCGAAAGCGCAGCACTGGCAAGCGGAAATTTTACGACCGCGCTTTCAATCTGCGTTTTGGCCTGGTTAAAAGCCAGTCGCCCGGGATTTAACTCCGGCGAAAGTTCGACCGAGTGAATTCCCGGTACCAGCAAGGCTCTGGACTTCATCTCCCGCACCCAGCTCGCGGACGCCGTGCCTGTAACCACCAGTACGCCCGATTTTACGGCAAGAATTGCAGTCGCAGGCGGTGACAGAATAGCCTTTGCCCGCTGCTCGACGATGCCATCATCCAGCGAATAATAGCCGCCCCAGTGAAATTCTCCGTCCGCGGGATCCACATTTGCGCTATGGATAGTTTGCGCCGGGTCCACCGCAAGCGGATCACGCATTCCTCGGACCACATACTTTCCATGTTCGCGCACAAAGGATGTGATTACGATTCCCGGCTGCTCGCGCAAATTGCTGACCAGGCGGTCCCAACGGCTGTACTGCAAAGCGCGCCACCCGAGCCATCCCCCGGCCAACAGAAATACGATGGCCGCGGCGGCGTAAACAAATCCAAAACTCTTGGTTTTCTCTTCCTGTCTATAACGGTGCTCGAGACACCGCGAAAGCTCTTTCTGCACTTTTGTGAACGGCGCTGTCTCACCATCGAATTGATCCAGTTGTGCGGAATATTCGCGGTGAACGTTTTCCAGGACCTCCGCCATCCGGTCGCGCAATTCCCGCGGCGCAATCCCTCGAATCACGCACGCCACAATGGCGTAGGGACCTTCCTCGATCCACACGTCCAGGTCGCCAACATTCATGCGGTTAATTCCCTGCCCCTGGGAAGTATGAAACGAGTCGCGCACAAAATCCTGGATCGCGGACAGCATCCCCGAAACCACGCTGGGGTCTTGCATCGCGACTGCCGAGGCCACCGCGTGCCCGATCGGCAGCCCCGTCTTCTTATGAATCAGGAAGACTTGCTCCACGCGAAACACCAGGCTATGCAGCAAGGCGACCTCGGTAAAGGAACGCCCGGTACGCAATGCTTCGAGACGCCACTTCAATCCCTTTACAGAGAGACTCTGGTCCAGCACCTGGTTGAACGATTCGAGGAAGGAGCGAAGCGTTTCGAGAATCGACCGGCGAATCGCCGGGCCCATCACCGGGAAGAGCGCGTCCGCCAGGGCGGTGGGGTCCTTGCGCACGGACTCGCGCAACGCCGTTTCGATTGTGGGCGCAAGGGCGAGGCTCAGTGCCTCGTCGCCTCCCTGCTTGCGGCGCAATTGGATGGCTTCCGCCACCACGCTGCCCACATCTTCCGTGCGCGAGGCGGGATCGTCCACGCGCTGGTGGAGGCGCTCAAGGGCTTCCTGCTCCGGGGCGAGGATCAGTTGACGAAGTTCGAGGTACGCCTGGGCATCCGGTTCAAGCGAAGCTTCATCGGGTTCCGGCGTTGGTCGGGTTGGTGGCGTCTCGGCCATTTGGGGTCGAAATTCGAGAGGATCCCGGGAATGTCGGGGGGCGGAACCCATATCTCAGCTACCTGCCTATTTCTCGGGGAGTTCCAATTCGTCTTTCAAGCGCATGGAGAGTTCGGTGAAAAGATCCGCCAGCATGGCGCGGTCGGTCTTATCGGCGCGCAGCGTTTCGGCTTCGTGCTCCAGCGCGGTTTCCAGCTCGTCCTTGGACTTTTGGATTTGGCTGCCGAGAGACTTGGACTGCTCGAGAATCTTGCTGCGCAGATCAGCCTGGGCGGAATCGAGCTGCTCTTCCAGCTGCGAAAGTTTCTTTTCCAGCGTTTTGGAATTGTCGCGCGATTCGCGGGTCAACTCTTTCAAACTTTCGGCGCGCTCGGATTTTTCGGTCTTCAGGCGCTGGCCGAGGGATTCCATTTCTTCCCGGACATAGGCTTCCAGGGAATCGAACCGTTTCTTCAGGTCCTCGCGGAGCGCTTCAGACGATTTGTTAAGTCGCTCCTCGAGGCGGGCGAAACGCTTTTCGTATTCCCGCATGTTGGACCCAAACAAAATGTCCCGGATTTTATCGACGTTTGCGCCCTCGCGCAGCTCTCCATTCGCAGCATTTTTTTCATCATGATCGGCTGGCATGGTCGTACGGCCCCCCTTCGTGCGATGCTTCGGCTTCCTGGCCATCCGGCGACACTACTACTTGCGGGTGGCCTTGGCAATGAAGGGTTTCGGATCAGATGGTCAGCTTGGAGAGGCCCCGGTTCCGGAGGTTCCTAATAGGACTAGTACCCGTCGTCCGACTTGCGGCTCCACATTTTCTCGCCCCCCTTGGGAGAGCGAGCAACTCGGAAGGATTCCAGTTCGGCGCTGGTAATGATGTACTGCGTCTCGATCGGGTGGTTTTCGTGGGCCGCCAGCTCCGCTTGCAGCCGTTCGGCGCAGATGGCGGGTGCATCCTGATACCGGGCACGATGCGAAACGAACGCCTCGTTGGCAATATTTATCGTGAACTCGCGGTCTTCCCCGTCACCACGAACGTTGAAGGTGTACTCTCGTGACCCGGCGTTTGTCCGAAACCCGACATATTGCACGAGAATACTTCCGCTCATTTTGCACCTGGAACGAAGACGCGGGCATTGAGCGTGGGAGCGGGCTTCGCCGGCTTCGGACGCTTCGCGCGGCGCCGCTTGGGGGGCGTGCCTTCGGCAAGTTCGACAACCATCAGGCTGGTGACGAAGATCTTGATGCCGTGCGCGTCAAAATCAATGGTCGTGCGGTCCGATTTTGACTCGGTGATCACACCGCAACCATACTGAAAATGCTTGATGTACTGGCCTGCCGGAAAATTCTCCAAAACCGCCTCCTGTTATTTTACGAGAGTAAAAGTTTGGCCCAACCCAGCGTCAGAAATTTCCCGGGGCGCGCCAACCGACGACTACCCGCGAGCGACAAATAAGTTCAACGCGCCTTAATAACTGCGGCGTCCATTTCCGCCAGATCGACCGCCGGAATAACCGCCGCGGCCACCCGAGCGATCGCCACCGCCGCCACCGCGCGATTCCTGGGGACGCGCTTCGTTCACCTGCAACTGCCGGCCATCCACATCCAGGCCGTTCAGTTCGCCAATCGCCTTCGTGGCATCACCGCCATCACCCAATTCGACAAAGCCAAAGCCCCGCGAGCGTCCGGTTTCCCGGTCCGTGATCACTCGAGCCGATGACACCTGATAGCCCTTGTCCACGAACAACTGTTGCAGGGATTCGTCGTTCATTCCAAAAGAAAGATTGCCAACATATAGTTTTGTCATACGCGTTTCCTTTTCCTGATGCATTGCAAAATGAACAGATACCTCTTTCCCGCGATCCCGGGACAGAAGCTTGCGCTCTGCAGCCGGGAACACCGGGAAATCTTTAAGGAGAAACCCGAAGCCCGCCCTGGATGTGCCGCCGGTTCGCCGAAATGCTGACGAAAGCCAGTCCCACAAATCGCTTCAGCCCCACCACGGTTATCTCAAGAGAGTTGAACTTTTTCCCCCGGAGCGTGTGCAAAATCTTGGCGATTCCTTTTCGAAGCGTCCCGGCGTATACGCGGCCAACGGCTCTGGCCTTGTGTTCGCCCGTCAGGCGGACAAAATTCCAGTTTGCCTGGCTGATCTTCCGGTTCAGCGTATAGCCATCGAAATTCTTGACCATCCGCCAGCCGGGCAGGAAAGCCTCGCTTTCCAGCGCGAAATTGGGCGGCAAAAGCGCCCCGTCACGAATCAGGATCATGTTGAATTCATTCATTTCTGCGATTGCAACCACAGGACTCCCTGCAAATTTTGGCAACGCGGACAATTAGAGCGCCCTGGCTTGAATCGTTCTGCGATTTGCCATTGCCACTGGAATCGTCAACAAGGCGGCGCAGCCGATAGCCATAAAAGTCGAGACAATCGCCCCGTTATATCCGGAATAGCCGATGGAACCGGCCAGGAGCCCGCCAACAATCGCGCCGGCAACACCCAGTGCCAGCTCCAGCCACACGCCGTAGCCCTTGCCTTCGAGGCTTTTGCCGGCAAGCCAACCGGCGGCAAGTCCCACGTAAATCCAGATCGCGATTTGCATCCATTCTCCTCTGCCGAGAACCTGCGAAGGAAAATCGGAAGAGGCTCGGCGCCTTCCCGTTTCAGAATCCTCATCGGTCTTCCGCCGTCGAGGGATTCGCCGGCGAAATCCCGGCTGAATCAGGAGGCGACTGCGGCAGCGATCTTGTGAAATGTGGAGGTGGCGACCGTGTAGGTGTGGACCCGGAGCGGCCCCTCAATGATGCCGGAGAGCATTCCGGTCACCTGGGCAAAACTGCTTTTGTCGTAATTCTCAGCGTCGCCGCTGCTTTCCCAGAAACTGTACGCGTAAACTTCCTTACCGCTTTGCGCCAGCAACGTCATCTCGTCCAGGAAGCCCTTCTGCTTTCGAAGCAGGGGGATAATCGCGTCTTCCATTTTACGGGTGAATTCCGCCGCAGCTTCAGACCGCAAGCGCATGGACACTTTGCGAACAAACATAGGAAGCTCCTTCGGTTCGTGAGCAAGGGAGTATTTCAGGAACCCCGCCGGGTTTTCCAAACCTGAAGGCAGCCTTGGGATAACGATTCCAGCTTGCGCCACTTTACAGTAGTTGTCAAGTGTCCGCAGGCTGCCTATAATCTACTTCACTCATTTGGTTAATTTGGAGGAGTGGCTTCGTGGACGTCAGCTATATCATCCGGCAAAGACTCAAGGAACTCCGATTGGAGCAGCGCGACCTGGCGGCTGCTGCGCAGGTCACGGAGTCCTACATCTCTCAATTGCTTTCGCGCAAAAAGACGCCTCCGGCGGTCGAACGCACGGATCTTTACGAAAGAATGGACGCGTTCCTGGAATTCCCCAAGGGGCATCTCTCGTCGATGGTGCAGGCGCAACGCCACGAGGAGCTGAAACGTAAACTGGCCGAACCACCGGCGCCCCTTTTCCGCGAAGTGCGCGAATTGATCATCGGAAAGTGCAACCGGGAAAAGCGCGGTGAAATCCGTGGGATTTTTGAGAAGCAAGCCTTCGGCGAACTGGAACGCCTGGTGACCCAGACCGTGCTGGAAGTGGCAAAAGGAGTAGCGCGGGAAGAGCTCAAAAACGAGAAATGGCTGCGCCGGCTGGGGAAACTTCAACGCCATTCCTACGAAGAACTCCGGGCCATGACCCTCGAATTCCTGGACACGGATGTATTTAATCTCTCCGCAGAGCTGGGTGCGGCCTTCCTGGGTCCGGTGATTGAATCCTGGGACATCGATTTAAAGACCTTTGCGGTGGAGGCGCTGTTGAAGAAGCGCCTGGCATCCTCTCGACTGGTGCGTTTCCAATTTGTGGAAACCGCAATCCTGTCCGGAATCGACGAGCAGCCGGGCTTCACCGAATTTCTTCGCAATCGGGGCATGAGCGCCGATGCCAGCGAGGAAGAGATGGGTTTTCTGAAGAGTCTGCGTTTTCACCGGCAGCGGCCGACCGCACTCTACTACTATCGGGAATTGCAGAGCCTGCGGGATCCGCTTCACTTCCCTGCTCGTGTCAGAAGCAAGAAAATAGTTCGGCAAGGTGCGGGAAATATCCACAGAGGGCGCCAACGCTCTTCAAGAAAACGCGCGTCGCGTCCTTAGAATCCTCACAGGTGTTCCGCAGACGGGGTTCCGCGAGTCATCAGCGAACTCCACTGCCAGACACGCAGGTAGTGTATGATGGTAGGCATCTGATTCTAGAGCTGCAAATGCCGCAGCACCCAAGAGCATCGGGACACCGGAGTCCCGTCCACCAAACGCAGCGCAGGTAGCCACAGCTGCAATCCGCAAAACGATTCAATCTGAGCCAATCCTCGTCCAAGTGTGCCTGCCGGGCGAAACTCTGCAGCGAAAAGGCCCGGGCAAACTGGCAACGGATGAGGGGAGAAATCATTGTCACGGGAAATTCAGGAACAACAAGATCAAGTCCGGCTGCTCATCAAACTGGGCAAAGAGCAAGGCTACCTGCTCTACGATCAGGTGAACGACGCGTTTGCCTCCGAAGAACACACCAACGAAGAGATTGACAGCGCCTTTACCGCCTTCGAGAGCGAAGGCATCGCTCTGTACGAAGATGCTTCCGATGCCAAGTTAGCGCACGCCGCCGCTGATGTCGCCGAGCCGCCCGACGCCAGGATCCAGCACGACGCCCCCGCGCAGGAAGATGCGGAGCTCGATCAGACCGCCTCGCCGCCTGAGAAAACCAGCGACCCGGTGCGCGTCTATTTGCGGGAGATGGGCCTGGTGCCGCTGCTGACGCGCGAGCAGGAAGTGACCATCGCCAAGCGGCTGGAGCGCGGCAGCCTTCGCGTGCTGAAAACCGTTTCCCGATCTCCGGTTGTCCTCAAGGCGTTGATCGCCGTCGCGGAAGACCTTCGTTCAGAGAATCGATCCATCAAGGAAATTGTCCAGATTGAAGAAGAAGATCTCACCCCGGAAAAGATCGAAGAAAAGACCCGGGACACGCTTCGAACCATAGACAAGATCGCAAAACTGCACGAGCTTGGCCTGAAACAACGCGGCAAACTGGAAGAGGCCAGCCGGTCGGGTAAACTGGCCGTTCGCCGAGCTAGGTGGCGGCTGTCCCGGACTCGCGTCGAAATGTCGCTGCTCGCCCGCTCCATCGAATTCAAGGAACGCGAGCGCAAACGGCTGATCGAACTGCTTCGCCATACCGTGGAGCGCCTGGAGTTTCTGGAGCGCGAGGCGGCCCGCCTGGAGCGCCGCGTGAAGGCGTCCCACGGCGAGACATCCCTGGAAGCCCGCAAGGAATTGCGGATCTGCCGCACCCGGCTGCGGGAGATTGAAGAGTCCAGCGAAGTGGGAGCCAGCACGCTGAAGCGTGCGCTGACGGTGATTCACCAGGGCGAGGCGGAAGCGCAGCAAGCCAAGAGTGAGCTGACGGCGGCAAACCTGCGGCTGGTGGTCTCCATCGCCAAAAAATATACCAACCGAGGGCTGCAGTTCCTGGACCTGATCCAGGAAGGCAATATCGGCCTGATGCGCGGCACAGACAAGTTTGACTGGCGCCGCGGCTACAAATTCTCCACCTATGCCACCTGGTGGATCCGCCAGGCAATCACCCGCGCGATCGCGGACCAGGCCCGGACAATCCGCGTGCCCGTTCACATGATCGAAATGATCAACAAACAGGTGCGCACCAGCCAGCAATTAGTCCAGGAATTGGGGCGCGAGCCGACTTCCGAGGAAATCGCCCGGCGCATGGACATTCCCGTTGACGCGGTGCGAAAGACCAAGAAAATTGCGCAACTGCCGATGTCCTTTGAAACGCCGCTGGGCGATGAAGGCGAATCGCACCTGGGCGACTTCATCGAGGATAAGGGCGTGTTGTCGCCCTCGGATGCGGCGATTGATTTGAACCTGAAAGACCAGATTGCGTCGATCCTCCGCACGCTGACACCGCGCGAAGAACGCATCATCCGCATGCGCTTTGGGCTGGATGACGGCAGCCAGCACACGCTGGAGGAAGTGGGCGAGGTTTTCGCGGTTACGCGGGAACGCATCCGGCAGATCGAAGCCAAGGCGCTGCGCAAGTTGCGGCACCCTTCGCGTTCCGGCAGGTTTCAGATATTTATTCGGGGCTCATACTGACGGGGAGTCGAAGCACCTGCAGTCACGCGCAGAAATAATTGCCGGCGGCTGCAAATCTTTAAAGGAGAAGCAGGATGAAGAGTCTATTTGTAGGAAATCTCAGTTTTCAGACCACAGAAAGCGAATTAAACGATCTGTTCAAGCCGTTCGGGCAGGTGGGCCGCGTGAACCTGGTGAAGGATCGCGAGACCGGCCGGGCTCGTGGATTTGCGTTCGTGGAGATGCCCAACGATGAGGAAGCCGCGAAGGCCATTGCCGGATTGGATGGCAAGCAGGTTGGCGGCAGAAACCTGAAGGTAAACGAAGCGCGGCCCAAGGAAGCCACCCGCGCGCCCCGCTCCGATAACCGCGGAGGCGGCAACCGAGAGCGTTTCTCGAACGAAGATTACCGGGAAGCAGCGCGGCAACCACGCGAACCACGCTGGTAATTTCCGCGGATTGTTTTCTCGAAGCAGCCAAACGTTCTGCGAGTCTAAGGAGATTCTATGGCCATCACATTCCAAAAACGCCAGAAAGAAATGAAGCGTTTGGAGAAGCAGCGCGAAAAAGCCGAGCGCCGCGAACAGAGGAAGATCGCAAAGCGGACGGAAAAAGAGGCTGGCGTCGAACCAGTCGAGATTCCCGTCGAGCCGGAAACGCAGCAATAAACTTTCGAGCGGGCTCAATCGGGGAGAACTTTGCAAGAAGTGAAGCTGGGAAACTTCTCCGCAGCCTGCAGATTCGGGGCGCTCGGTTCGTTGAGGGGAATTGGAAGTTCGACCAGAAGAGTTACCCACTCCCATCTTCCGCGCAGTTGATAAAGATTAGGCGGCCCTTCTGGTCGAGTTGTTACTCTAGCGGAACGCGAAATTTGAATTGTCACGGCAAAGTCAATGCCGGGCAAACTTTTTGTCCCAGGGAGCTATAGGCCGCCATCGCCTGTCCACGGTATCCGCGGGCAAATCTCCCCGAAAACCTGCGACTCGTCGGCCGGGCCCAGCATCCGTTCGCCAACTTTAAGCGACCTCGCGAAATTGCATCTGAAACACAGCCAGGTAATGCACTCCGAAAGCAGTCGAAACCCGCATCCGGAGCCCATTGCGAGTCCTCAGCCCCGCCTTGTCCCCGTCATGTCACCGTGCTGTCATTTCTTCCCCAGCGGTGCTCCGAAAACTTAAATCCGCGGTAAAGTGAGAATCGGTGGGGCGATTCGGAAATTTCCCCAAAGGCCGAAGCCGTCTCCCAGTGGCGCCCGGCGAAGTTGAATGTCGATAATGATGAGGCAAGAGAGGGGTAGAATTATGAGGACGATCAGTGCAACCAATTGGAATGGGCCTGACCTGCCCGGAGATGAAGTGCTGAAGGGAGGCTCGATTTCTATGTCCACAGACACCGTTCTGGTGGTGGAGGACAGCCGCGCCATGCAGCGGACTTTGCAGCGGCTTTTTGAGTCCGACTCTCTGCAAGTTCAAATCGCGTCCGATGGGCCCAGTGGCTTGGAACTTTTCCGCAAGCAGCTTCCCTGCGCCGTAGTCCTCGACCTGAAGCTCCCCGGCATTTCCGGTAAGGAACTGTGCAGGGAGTTCAAAGCCCTGGCAGCCTCCGTGCCGATCGTTGTGCTCAGCGCGAATTCCGAGGTTGAAGACAAAGTGCTCTTGCTGGAACTCGGCGCGGATGATTATGTGACCAAGCCGTTCAGCCCCAAGGAGCTCCTCGCCAGGGTTCGCCGCGCGATGCGCCGCACCGGTGCCGCCGTCTCCTCGATAACTCAAATTCCCGGAAAATCCGTCCAGCATGAGGTCCTCACCTTCGGCGATGCCCGGATTGATTTCACCAGCATGGAAGCCACCCGTGCGGGCAAACCCATCACACTGACTTCCCAGGAATTCAAGCTGTTGAAATACCTGGCGGGTTCCGCGGGCCGGGTTGTCTCCCGTGAAGAGCTGCTCAACGAAGTCTGGGGCTATCAGAATTATCCTTCCACGCGCACCGTGGACAATCATGTGCTTCGCCTGCGCCAGAAATTGGAGCCCGATCCAGCCGCGCCTCGTTTCCTGATGACCATGCACGGCGCCGGATACAAGTTTTCTCCCGGAGGCGCATCTCCCGGTACTGTCGTATAGGCTCGGCTGCTGACGCTCCATGACTACGTTTCGACTTCGCTCTCAGCTCTTCGTCACCGCCCTGTTGATCATCCTGGGACTAACGGGTTCACTGCTCTATTTCATCCGTCATACCGTGGATGCGGAGATTCAGAAGCAGGTTAAGGACGGCACCGACGAATCCGTCCGCGCGTTTGAAAGCGTCCAGCGCCAAAGAGAACTCCAGTTGTCGCGCATGGGAGCGATGCTTGCCGAACTCCCCACCATGAAGGCGTTGATGTCAACGCAGCACGCGCCAACCATTCAGGACGGCTCCGAATCTTTCTGGAAGCTCGCGCAAAGCGACCTCCTGGTCCTGGCCAAGCCGAATGGAACCGTCGTTGCCCTGCACATGAACAAGCCAGGTTGGTCGGCTCAAACCGCCGAGCGCGACCTCAAGCGCTCCACCGATGCCGGCGAAGATGCTTCCTGGTGGTACGACGATGGACGCCTCTACTGGGTTTTCCTTCACCCCATCACCTCCGGGGCGGGCCCGACCATCCAGCCCCTCGGTCTTCTGGCGGTTGGCTACCAGGTGGATTCGGCCGTCGCTCAACAACTCTCCGTCGCCACGGGCAACCAGGTGGCCCTGGCCACCAGCGACACCGTCATCGCTTCGACCTTGCCTTCGCGCGATGCCGCCGAACTGCAACGTCGCATGCGCTCCGGGACATTTTCCGCCGCAATCACTTCGGGCGAAATCGGATTGGACACCGACAAGTACACGTTTTCGTCCGTTCTGCTCAACGGCTCGTCGCCTTCACCCGTCCGCTGCTATGTGATGATGCCGATGGTCCCCGTGAGCAGTTTCCTCAAACGCCTGAATTACTCGATCTATGTGGCGGGCGGTCTCGCGGTCTTGTTCGGAGTGATTCTGTTTGGCTTCGTCGCGCGCACCATCACGCATCCCCTCGACAATCTCGTGGCCGGCGTCAAAGCACTCGCGGCCGGCGATTTCACGTACTCCATTACGCCGCGGGGCAGCACGGAGCTCATGGAATTGAGCACCTCGTTCGCCCAGATGCGTGGCCAACTGCTCGCTCTGCAGCAACAGCGGATTGAGTCCGAACGCATCGCCGCCCTGGCCAGGGCCGCGGGATCCATTTCCCACGACCTGCGTCATTATCTGGCCGCGGTAGTGGCCAACGCCGAATTCCTTTACGAAGCGGATGAGCTCAAGCTCAAAAAAGACGAAATCTACGAGGAGATCAAGACCGCGGCCAATCAGATGACCGACCTGATCGATTCCCTGCGCGAACTCTCCTATCAACGCAGTGCCATCACACCCACGCGGACGCGAATCGATCAGGTGATCCGCCGCGCCATCGAGGCCACCCACTCAAAACCAGAGTTTCGCGACAGGCGGATCGTGTTGTCCTCCTCCGCCGAACTGGAAGGCATGTTTGACGCGCGCAAGCTGGAGCGCGTGTTCTTTAATTTGATTCTGAACGCCTGTGAAGCCACGGCGGAGACCGACGGTCCCATCGTCGTAGACGCCAAAAATACCCAGACGGGATTTGAAATCCGCGTGCATGACTCCGGTCACGGCGTACCCGCCGGTATCCGCGACTCGCTCTTCGATCCCTTTGTGAGCTCTGGCAAGCCTAATGGCACCGGACTAGGCCTCGCCATCGTCAGCAAAATTGTTCAAGACCATTCAGGAAGTGTGGCCGTCGAACAAACGTCTGAAGCGGGTACAACGGTCCTGGTTCGACTCCCTGCCGCCCAGCAGAGCGTGACTGCCAGCGCAATTACGCCGATTCGATAGACTTTCCGCCTGCTGATGCTTGTTACGGATGCGAGTAAGTTGGTACGGGAGGCGGGGTGTAATCCTGCCCGTACTTGTTCTTGTGTGCCGTAGTAAAGCTCGGATTCTCCGGAACCTGAATCTTCCCCAGGTCCCTGCTCGTCGCGGAAATCGTCACAGCTCGCGTCAGTGTCTTCAGGTCGTCCGGCAGGCTTCGTTCATACCACACGTGCAGTTCATACTTCCCATCCGGAACATTTTGGAGTGTGAGGTTTCCCTTGCGATCGGAAAGGCCGTAGTAAGGCGTATCCACCGCCACCACCACCGCGCTCATCTCCGGATGGATGTTGCAAAACAAAAAGCTCACGCCCAGCCGGTCAAATCTCACCGAATTGGTGGCGCCCGCTTCGTAAAGGCCGAGATCAAACCGCTTCCCATCGAAGAGCGAAAACACATTGTGGAAAAAAGGATCGTGATTCGGGAAATCGACCACCGTTCCCGTGGGAACCACCAGCACGTGCGGCTGAAATGTTTTGTTGTGCTGGACCAGTTGAAATTTCTTTCGCGTGGCGCCGTCCGCTGCTTCATCCTTCGCCACGGGTTCGATAGGCTTCAGCCAGACCACGATATCGGACGCCTCCGCCGCAGCTTTGGCCGCTTTTGCGGGTTTGGCAGCGGCCGGCCGCTGCACTTCCATTCGTATCGAAACGTCTTTGCCTTGCCCGCGCGCCGCACTGCCGCTGCAAGCCATTGCGCCTACGGCGGCAATCACCACTCCAAGTTTCCTGGAGATATCGGTCATTCCCACTAGAATAAATATCCCACGCTGAAATTCCCAATGTTAGCTGTATTTGCGCCGGCGTCCAAGGTAAAAGTCTTGATCCGCCGATATTCCATTGAGAACACGATATCGGATCGCGGTTGATAAATGAAGTTCACAAATCCACTCTCATTCTTCGATAACGGCAGCGGATAATAATTCGTATTTCCGCCATGGTCGCGCAGTTCCTGAGCGTACGGATTATCCAGTCCGAACGCTCCATTGAATTGCAATTTGGACGTCGCTTTGAATTTCAGCTGCGACCACCCTCCCAGGGAATTCAGCCCGTAGACCTGTGTCGATGGATCGGGCAGCGGCGTGTTCCAGAGCGCGCTCTGCCCGATCCCGCCTCCCAGCCCGCCGATCCCTCGCCCGCGGAAGAACGCAGCCGTCAGCTCAAGTTTTCTGCCCAGTGGCAGCTTTGCATCAACTGTACCCGCCCATCCATCCACGGTCCGCCCGAATCCCCAGTCTTGCCGGCCGTAGTAGCCGCCCGCTCCCAGCGTGAGATTTTCTCCGTGAATGTCCTGAGTCCACGACATCCTCGCCGCATATCCCGGTTGCCCCGAGATCTCGCCCCAAGTCGGTATTCGATAGTACGGCGACGGAGGGGTGTCTCCCGAGAGCGAATCAAGAATTCCACCCTGAATCAGAAACGAACCCGACTCCGACACCGTGAATTTGTGCTCCACGCGCACCTGCGGCGCCCAATTCCAAAGTGTTCCCGAATAGGCAAGCGCCGGAACTGCCAGCGTCGCCAGCGAGGTCGGATTGTTCGGCACGAAAAAGAGCGTATCCTGGCCCGCGACGACCGAAGTCTTCGGCCAGTCCAGCCGAATCGTGCCCGTTCGAAGCCGCATGATTCCGAAACTCGTCCCGTTGGGAACTGCTGCAACTCCACCGGCAAAATCAAACTGCAGGTTTGCGCTGGTCTGAGCCCCGGCAATCGTGGGCCCAAATGCCTCAATCCCGATTTGCGATTGGCGTAGGGAACCTCCAAAGGAGCCTCCCGACGGCAGAAACTGGAATCGCGGATCTACTGCCAACAAGGGGAAATCCGAATTTTCCACCCCGCCGCGATTTTCGAACAGATTCAGTAGCACCAAGCCCGTTAACCGCAGCCGGTATTTCGATCCGCTCTCCACTTTTGTCTGGCTCTGTTCCGTGGCTTTGGAATCGGCCAGTTGCTGATTTTCCTCAAGCCGGCTGATCCGTGCCTCCGTTGTCGAGGGCTGATTGGATGCGGTGACCAGCGCCTGCGCAGCCGGGCCGCCAGTTGTCAGAGTCGTGGCCGCTGCCATCTGTGATTTTGCGGCTTCCAGTTCCTTGCGTAGGACTTCAGACTCCGCCTTTGCCGTTTGCTGCTGCGCCTTCAGGTCGTTTACCTGAGCGTGCAGGTCCTGCACCTGTGCTTGCAGCTTCTGGAGCAGCGCGCCCACTTTTGCGAGGTCCATTTGCTGGCCGGACTCCGGCTGCGTCTCCTGGCCACATGCCGGCTTTGCCTGCAACATCAGCACGCCCGCAAGTGCGCCGGCCGCCAGAATACCTTCCGTCCACACTTTGCCTCGCATAACTGCCTCCTGTTCCAGCAGCACTTTGCCCCGTGGCAAGCAACAAATTGGGAATGAGCGCCAGGTCCCGGCAACCCGAAAGATTGCGGGAAGATAAGTGCCTGGCCTCCTGCGCGATTCAAGCAGGGTAATTCGAGAGAACGCCTCTTGTAAATTGTATCTTCCCCGTCTGCCAAGCTGGGGGACACCAAGCCCTTGGTCTATCAGATGCCAATCCATGGGCGCCCGTTTGCTGCCGGGCAACGAATTGCCATGTGGCTGCCCAGATACACCAATGGCGCCCAGGCAAAATCACCGCCCCAATTGCTCTATTTTCTGTGAATTAATTTGGTAGGGGCGGTGGGGATCGAACCCACGACCTTCGGCTTAAAAGGCCGCTGCTCTACCACTGAGCTACGCCCCTGCGGACACAAACTTTAATTGTACAGGAAAACTCTTTTTCCCGCTCTGCGCTCACCTGCAGCCGATTGCGCCGGTCCTTATTCCATCGGCCGTTTTCGTTTCCACTCGTGCTCGCGCCGCAGGCGAGACTGGTGTTTCTTCACTTGCGTCTCAATTTCGCTGAAGGCCTTCTTGCATCCGGCCAGCACATTTTTGCCGTTCCCCGTCGCGTGCAGCGTCCCATTCGGCAGCGAAAGCGTCAGCGCGCACGATTGCTCCTCCGTCCGCTGATTTTTCGAAAACACCCCCTTCAGTTGAACCATATCCGGCTGATAACTTTTCAGCAGGCGCTTCAGTTTATCCAGCCGCCGCATCACTTCCACGGCCACTGGTTGCTGCTCTTCCACGTGCCGATAACTGATCGAAACGTTCATGGTTGCACCTGTAGGGTTTGGCGAGGAATCCGGAAGGGTCGCGAAGCAGTTTTGTCCTGCACCGCATAACATCGCCAGCATAACAAGCCGCCACTTCTGGCGCAACGCCCGTGCATTGACAGATCTCGCGCGGCTTTCTAGCCTAGCGGTAGCCACCCAATGCGCGCGAAAAAAGACTCCAATTCCCAACCCCTTCCACAAGGTCGTCTGCGCATCGGCCCCGCCGGCTGGTCCTACCCCGATTGGTCCGGCTTCGTCTATCCTTCGCGCCGCTCAAAGAACTTTCACGAAGCATCATTCCTCGCCCAATTTTTCGACACCATCGAAATCAACACTTCCTTCTATCAACCAATCCGGCCCGACCTCGCCGCTGCCTGGCTCGAGCGCGTAGCGGCAAATCCCGCGTTCCGCTTCACCGCCAAACTCTGGCAGCGCTTCACCCACGAACCTGCCGCCACCGCAGAGGACGAACGCGCCGCGCGCTCGGGCTTCGATGTCCTCCACGGGGCAGGCAAGCTTGGCGCCGTGCTCCTTCAATTCCCTTTCTCCTTTCACAAAACGTCCGAGACCTCCGCCCATCTTTCTACTCTGCTCAAACGCTTCGCCGACTATCCGCTGGTTGTCGAACTCCGCCACTCCTCCTGGCAAACGCAATCCACTCTCGATCTCTTGCGCGCGCACAACGCAGGCTTCTGCAACATCGATCAACCCATTATCGGAAATTCCGTTACCCCAACTGCACAAGCCACCTCGGCAACCGGCTACGTCCGCTTTCACGGCCGCCGCTATGACACCTGGTTCAGCGACGATCCCAAGCTCCCCGCCTACGAACGCTACAACTATCTCTATTCTCTCGACGAACTGAATCCCTGGGTCGCGCGCATCCGGGAAGTCCAGAAACACACCAGCGACACCTACGTGGTCACAAACAACCACTATCAGGGCAAAGCCGTCGTCAACGCCCTGCAACTCCTCAGCATATTGAAGGGATCAAAACTGAAAGTGCCCGACGATCTGCGCCAGCACTACCCGCAACTCGAGCAAATCGCCGGCGAAATGCCGGCCGCGCCGACACTTTTCCCGCTCGGTTCACCTGTCGGAAAAAAATTGAAGGGATCTACTTCTTGAAGAGGTTTTCAAACGCCTGGCGCGCATCCAATGGCCGCCCGTTGGACGGAGGCTCCACGGGAACCTGCGCCGGCTGCATGTAAGACGTCGGCGCCGTATCTTTCTCGACGGTCATCCGGAACTCGTAAAAAGTGCAATCGTTCTTTGCGTCTTTCGGGGTTACCCGCGCCGTCACCGGCTGCGTGCACTCGAATTGAGCCCCGGAATCGAAAAACCGGCACTGTTTGCAGCAATGCAACTCTGCCCCGCACTTCGGGCATTTCCCATTCGCGTCAAATCCAGAAACCAGCACCGCCCCGCAGTTCGAGCAGCGTGCCCGTGTCACCGTTCCCACCATCCGCGGCGTGCGCGGCCCCAGGTGATCCGTGGCTCCTCGGGGTCCGCCCTGCGGCGGCTTGCGATCTGGTCTTTCTTTTTTCTCGTGCTTTTCCGCGTCGCGATAGCCGCGGTGGCCGTACTTGCGATCCACAAACGCCTCCGTCCGTCAGCCTCAACGGACTGCAACTTCACCATATATCTACACAACTACAGAGAGGATCTCTTTGCGACTTGTATCCAATCGGGTTGCTACAATCGCCTGGCAGGCCAGCCTTCCCCAATGAAGTGTTTCTGGATTGCCGGGTAGCGAGAGCAGGAGATGGGACAACTATGTTTGTAGCCCTCTGGGAGTACGAAGTCAAGCCCGGTTGCGAAGAAAGCTTTCAATCCGCCTATGGCCCCCAGGGTAACCGGGTCCGGCTCTTCCAAAGCGATCCGCATTAGCGTGAAACTCGCCTCCTCCAGGACCCCTCTCGCCCTCGCTGCTCGCCAGATCGTAGCGCCGCCATCCTGGCGGCCAGCCTTAATGTCATGTCGGGCAAAACCAAGCCACAAATCCATCCGCCGGCAGATCCGGCCGCAAGAATTTTCTCGGCGTCCCTGCGTCCCGCAGCACTGCCTCCGCCGCCAGGTATCCGCTGCGCACCGCGCCTTCCATCGTCGCCGGCCAACCCGTCGCCGTCCAATCCCCGGCCAGAAACATTCCCCGAATTCGTGTCTCTTGTGGCGGACGCCAACGGTCCACTCCCGGCTGCGGAGAAAAGGTAGCTGCCGCCTCTTTAATGACCGTGGCCTTCAGCAATTTCGCCGCGCGCGCGGCCGGCAACGCCTGGTGCACTTCCTTTAGACACAGATCAATAATTTCCTGCCGCGGTTTTTGCAAAAGATCATACGAAGCGCTGATCACCAGCTGCAAATATTGTCCCTTTTCCCCGCTCGCACCGTTGGGCCCGCCATACAGCGCCGTTTTGTTAAATATCCACTGCGTCGTGGTGTCCAGCAGCGTCACAAACGGTTCTTTCATCACTTCGCGGTCAAACCAGAAATGCACGCCAGTGATTGGCGCCACGCCAATCTTTTCCAGCTCACCCAGCCGCGGTTCCAAACGCTTCATCTCTTCGCTCGCCAATTCCGCCATCGCCGGATGCGGCAGTGCAAATATATACGCATCGGCAGTTTCTTGCCGTCCGCCGTCGAATCCCACTCCCGCCACTGCGCCGTTTTCAATCTGAATGGTTCGCACCGGCATCCGCAGGTTCACTTCACCGCCACGCTTTTCGATTTCCGTCTTGCAACCGTCATACAACTCCGCCAGCGGCACCGACGGCACGCCCATCCGGTAGCCCGTGCGATTCGACAAAAACCCTTTCCAGAAAACATCCACTCCAAATCGCGCGTCGGTCCGGTCCAGTTCTTCGTCCAGGGCGCTCACCAGCACCACGCGCCAGAACCGCTCGATCGCGCCCTTCGTCTGCTTCCTCCGCTTCAACCACTCCAGCATCGAAATCCCGCCCGGCTCATCCAGGTCCGCCGTGTGCCCCTTGCCGCGCAAAATATCCAGCATCGCCATCGCGATGCTCCGTTTATCCGCCAGGGTCAGCGGCGCAAATCCGGCAAACGAACCCGTCATGTGAAACGGCGCGGGCAGCATTCCTGCCTGCATTTCACCAATCCGCCCTTGCGGATCCTGAAACACCAGCCGGTCGAAGAATTTGATCTTCCCCGCCGAGCCAACCCGCCGGTAAAAATCTTCCAGGTTCGTGCAACAACCCAGCGTCACATGCTGGCAGTTGTCCACATGCTCGCCGTCGGGCAACACGTACGACGTTGCCCGGCCTCCCAAAAACGGTCTCTGTTCAAACAGGCGTACTCGCCAGCCGGCGTCAGCCAGCGCGACGCCCGCCGACAGCCCCGCAAGCCCGCCGCCGATCACGATCACATTTTGCAAGGATGTTCTCTTCCGTATGGCGCCCGAATCGCGCCTTTGCCATCAACATCATCTTCTCCGGCCTCGAGAGCCGCACACGCTCCCCAAACACGGCAAAATCCACCGACTCGATTCGCGCCAGCAGCGCGCTATAGGTTTGCACCAGCAGCCAAAGCGTCCCCCGGCTGTCTTCCTCGATCAACCCCAGAAGCTGCGCGCCTTCGTCATACAACTTCCACGCGCGATCCGCCTCAAACCGCAGAAGCTCCCGCATGCCCAGCGTAGCCTCGTTGCGCCCCAAGTCCTCTTTCGCGACGCCATAACGCGCCAGATCCTCTTCTGGAAGATAAATTCTCCCCGCCGCAAAATCCTCGCGCACATCGCGAATGATATTCGTCAGTTGAAAGGCCAGTCCCAGCTTCTCGGCCAGGTCCAGGGCCTTCGAATCGCCGAATCCAAAGATGTGCGTGCACGTCAGCCCCACCGTACCCGCCACCCGGTAGCAATATTCCTTCAGCCGTTCAAACGTCGGATATTCCTGGATCGTCAGATCCATCTCCGCGCCGCTGATCAGATCGTGCAGGTAGCGCGCCGGCATCCGGAACCGCTCAATTGTGTCCACCAGCGCCGGCAGAACTTCCCGTTCCCCATACAAATCGCCGCCCGGCAGCGACCGCACCGCATTTCCGTCGAATGCCTGCGATTGGCCGGTGACCGCTTCGTCCAGCGCAGCCCGCCAACGCGCCAGTCCGCGCTGCTTCGCCGCCACATCCGCGCCCTCATCCGAAACGTCGTCGATCAGCCTCATGAACGCATACAGCGCCACAATCCCATCACGCTTCGCTTTTGGCAGCAGAAAAAACGCCGGATAAAAATTGCTGTGTGCGCCCCGCGCGATCTGGTGGCAGTTGCTGTACGAAGCACGGATATCTGCATCCGTCGGATCCGACGCAACCGTGTTCGCAACCGGGCGCGCAATCTCGGCGCTGCCGGTTTCACCCGAACCACCCAGCATATGCGTAATCAATGCCCGTCCCAGCAAACCCACCTGCTTCACCTTGCTCACTTCCGGCCGCTGGTGCAGCGTGTCGTATCCCATCGCCTCAATCGCCTCCAGCACCGCCAGCCCGCCCCGGCTGAACATCTCCAAATCCACGCTCAGCTTCCCTTCCACCCTCTTCGCAAGCGGCATCCCTTTTTCAAACAGCCGGCGTGTGTACTCAATCAATTCCTTCATCAGCGATTCATAGCGATGATCGAATTTCCGCTCGACGAGTTCCTGCTCGCTCAACCCGTGCGCCGCCGCGCGGTCCAGAGGAATGTAAATCCGCCCGATATCCAGATCCCGCGAAACGTCCTGCCAGAAATTCGCCAACTGCAACGCCATGCACGTCGCATCGGACAACCGCTGCCGCTCTTCGTCGCGGTAGCCGCACAAATACAGCACCAGCCGTCCAACGGGATTCGCGGAATATACGCAGTAATCTTCCACCGCGTCCCACGTCGGATACCGCTTCACCACCTGATCCTGCCGGAACGCCTTCAGCAAATCCGCGAACGGCTGCTTCGGCACATCCTTCGCCAAAATCGTCTCGCGCAGCGCCACAAACACGGGATGAGCAGGCCGCCCCTGATAACAATCGTCTAATTCCCGCTCCCACCAATCCAGCAACTCCAGCGCCCGCTCTCTCACCGGGATTTCATCGCCCAGGTCGTCCGCCCAGCGGCAGTACGCATACAAATTATAAAAATGCTGGTGCAATTCCCTCGGCAGCAGCCACGAAGCCACGTTGAAATTCTCGTAGTGATGCGTCGCCAGCCATCGCGTGTAGGCCTGCGCCTCCGCCGGCGCACAACCATTCGCCGGCAGCTTTGCGGCAATCTTCAATTCGCCAGCACGAAGCATCAGCCGTTACTATCCTTTTGGAAATTTAGAAATAGGTGGGCTTTCTCATCAACGGCCACTGGTCGCTGGCCACTTTCTCTCCCCACCAGTCACCAGTCACGAATCACCAGTCACTTATTTTACGGCCTGACCGCCAGCTTAATTTCCCCGCTACGCGTTTTCATCCGCTCAAACGCCTGCGGCAAATCTTCCAGTCGAATATCTTCGGTTACAAAATCGCGCGCCGAAATGTCCCCCCGCCGGATCGCTTCCAGCGCCTCGCGGATAAATCGCGGAGTATGGTGAAAGGGCGAAATAATCCTGATCTCCGAGTAATGAATGGTAGCCGGCTCGATCTCCACGCGCGTCCCCGTCGGCAGCCCGCTGAAGAAATTCACCACGCCGCCTCGCCGCACCATCGCCAGCGCCTGTTCCCATGTCGCGGGATTCCCGGCCGCTTCCACCACGGAATCCGGCCCTCGGCCTTCATCCGTCAAGGCCCGCACTGCCGCCGCAACATCGGCAGTTTCTGTGACGTTAATTGCTGCGGCAGCACCGAGCTTTCGCGCCACTGCCAGAGGCCCCTCGCGCCGGGCCAGCGCAATCACGCGCACGCCGCGCCGCGTCAGCATTCGCACAAACATCAATCCAATCGGCCCGCAGCCAATCACCACCGTCGTGTCGCCCGTGCGCACTTCCATCTCGTGCACGCCGCGCAACACGCAAGCCAGCGGTTCCACCAGCGCCGCGCTGTGGTCGTCCACACTGTGCGGCACTTCCAGCATGTTTTCCCGCGCGATCCGCCCGGGAATCCGCATGTACTCCGCGTATGCCCCGTTATTAAACAGCAGGTCGTCGCAAAGATTTTCCTGCCCGCGCCGGCAGTGATAGCACCGCAAGCAAGGCGCCGAGTTCGCCGCGATCACCCGTGTGCCCAGCCGCCAACGAGGATCCACGCGCTTCCCCATCGCCACAATTTCGCCCACCACCTCGTGCCCGAACACGGCCGGAGGCTGAATCATCTTCGCGTGATACCCGCGCTTCCAGACCTTCAGGTCCGTTCCATCCGTCAGCGCCAGACGCACTCGCAGCAAGACCTCGTCCACAGCAAGCGCCGGCACATCAATCTGTTCGATTCGCAGGTCTTCGCTGCCGTAGAGCACGGCTGCGGTCATTCGGGAGGGCACGACTACCTTTTCCTGGAATAGCGATTCTTCCAGTCCAAGCTCAGTCTTCTTTGGGGACGCTGTTTTCATTTGTGCGTTATCAGGATCTTCAGGGATTCGTCCGTGGGATGCGCGGCCAGCTCTAGGCCCTCCTGGATTCTATCCAATGGAAACCGGTGCGTGACGATATCCATCACCGGCAGTTTCTTTCCGAGCACCAGCCCTGCCGCACTCTCTTGGATGTCCACCGCCGCACTATAGCTGCCAAGGATTTCCTTCTCGTCGATCCCCACCGCCGAGGCTGGAAACTCTATCTTTGTAACTGGATCGTTCGCGGCAAACAGGAGGACTCGCCCCCCCGGCCTTGCCGCCGCCAACGCCTCCACCACAACCGCTGGATGCGCCACCGCGACAAGAACTACGTCTGCCCCGCGACCCTCCGACCGGGCCCGGATTTCTTCTACCAGCTTACCACTTACAGGGTTAAAAGACTCAAGTGCCCCGAGTCTTAAGCTCTTTTCCCGGCGTGTCGCCACCGGGTCACTTGTGTAGATGCGTGCTCCTTCGATTTTGGTAACCATCAGCAGTTGCAGGCCGATGGGGCCGCAGCCGATGATCAGCACGGTCTCCCCGGCCGCCACGCGCGCCTTCTGTATCGCTTTAACTATTGTGTTAATCGGTTCAATGAACGTGGCCTCTTCAAAGCTCACGTTGTCCGGCAGCGCCACTACACCTCGCTCTGTCACCCACGGCATCGCCTTCACGTACTCGCCGAATCCCCCGCCATTTGGCGTGAATCCCGCCGTCAACCCCGTGCTCTTGTACAGCTGGCACTGCGAAAACATGCGCCGCTCGCAAAAGAAGCATTCGCCGCAAGGGATGTGATGAAAGCTCATCACCCGGTCGCCCAGCTTCCATTTTGTAACGCCGCGGCCGATTGCCACCACTGTCCCCGCCAGCTCGTGCCCCAGAATTTGCGGCGGCTCCACATACCGGTAAAAAATCTTTTTGATGTCCGTCCCGCAGACGCCGCACGCCGCCACCTTGATCAGCACTTCGCCGTCGCCCACTTCCGGCACCGGCACTTCTTCCACGCGCACAATTCCCTTTTCGCGGTACACACCCGCGCGCATCGTCTTGGGTATCGGCCCCAGCGTCCTTACCTGTTCGACGATTGTTCCCGCGCCGCTCATCGTGCCGCCGCCTCGCTCAACCGCTTCAGACTCTCCGCGTCCGCCAAATCCTTCAAGTACTCTTCCAGAAATCCCGCCAGCAACGCTCCTGCCCGCTTGCTCTGCTTTCCAAACCGGATCAGAGAAGGCAGCGCCAGCGGATTCTTCGCCAGTTCCAATAAAACCTTCGAAATACTCACTTCTTTCTGCTCCGAAAGCGTCAAATTGAAATTGATGGGCAGATCTTCCGTCGCCGCATCACTGATCGCCCGGATCACCACGCTCCGCGCACCCCACGCCGATGCCGCTTTCACGATCTCAAAACTTTCCATATCCACAGACTGGGCCCGCGACGAGCACGATTTCTTCTGGCTGGCTTTCACCAGTATTTCGTCCGTCGTAAACAGGCAGTTCGCGTTCTTCGCCCCACGGCCCAGCGCCAGTTGTCGCAGTTCCGCATCCACCTCAAGCCGTTCGGCGCCGTGGCCGGAATATCTTAGTTCAACGATCAGTTCCTTCGGCGCAATCACGTCTCCGACGTTCAGAGTTTCACAAAGCGCTCCCGCCAATCCGCTCGAAACGCACACGTCAAAATGCTGCTCCTTATCCGCCATGCGCATCATCAAATCCATCGCCTGTCCCGCGGCTTCCGAACCCACACCGGTAATCAGGACCGTGACCTCCGCCGTCCCAACGACGGTCTTCCGCAGCTTCAACCCGTCATAATCAATCAGGTTGAAGACACGCAGCTTCTGCCAGGCCGCGAACTCCGCCTCCACCGCAAATGTAACCAGCACCTTCATACGTAATCCTCAGTCGAATCCGTTCCTTTAGTTCCTTTACCTCATCTACTTCCTTTACGTCATTTCACGCTGCTAGCTTAATCTTCTTCGCCCTTCGCTCCGAAACGTATCCGTTCGCCCGATACCACCGCACCGCCCGCTCCAGCGCTGCCACCACCGGCCCCGGCTGAAACCCCAATTCCCGCTGCGCCCGCGACGCATCCACAAACATCTTGTGTTGCGCGATCTTTACGCCTTCCACGGGAATCTGCGGCTCTTTCCCCACCAGCCTCGAAAATACGGTATCTACATACGCTACACCCAGCGCCAGCCCGTGCGGAATCTTCATTCCAGGTGCCCTCAAACCCGTTATCTGCGCCAAAACATCCAGCAGCCCCTTAAGTGTTAGATTCTCCGCTCCCAACAAATACCTCTCGCCAACTTTGCCCTTTTCCGCCGCCAACAAATGCCCCGCCGCACACTCCTCCACCCCCACAAAATTCAATCCCGTCTCTACATATCCCGGCATCTTCCCGTTCAGAAAATCCAGAATAATTTTCCCCGTCGGCGTCGGCTTCCAATCCCATGGCCCCACTGGCGTCGTCGGCATCGCCACAATCACCGGCAACCCCTCTTTCGCTGCCTGCAACACCTCGCGCTCAGCCATCCATTTCGAACGCTTGTAGTGCCCCACCATCTCTTCCAGCCTCGCGTCCGTAAATTCATTGGGCAGTTCCGGCCGGTCGACCGCAATCGTCGCCACCGTACTCGTGTAAATCAGTTGCTCCACGCCGGCCCGTTTTGCCGCCGCCAGCAGATTCTTCGTCCCCCCCACATTCGAATCGTAAATATCCTTTGACCGCTTGGCCCACAGTCGGTAATCCGCCGCCACGTGATACACCCGAGTCACGCCCGCCATGGCGCGATCCAGCGATGCCACATCCCGCAAATCCCCGGTCACATACTCCAAGGGCAAATCGCTGATCGCCCGGTTGCTGCTCGAAGCCCGCATCAGCACGCGCACCGAGTCTCCGCGCGCCACCAGTTGCCGCGCCACGTGGCTCCCCAGAAATCCGGCCGCTCCCGTCACCAGTGTGGTCATGACTTGCGCACCCGCTCGCGCTTTTCTCCCAGCCCGCCCTGTAATTGCCACGCAATCATCTTCCAGAAATCTCCAGCCTTCGGATTCATTCCCAGAATCGCCGCGGTCTCATACCCCGCGTGACTCGAACACGGTTCGCATCGTGGATTCATCCCGCGCCCGAAATTCTCCCACACTGTCTTATCCAACAGCGTCCTGTACTCCTGCTCGTAACTTTGATTCAACTGCTTGCACGGCGCGGCCCACCCCTGCGGCCCATACACCGGACTTCCCCACGCGCAGCAATCCAATTCCCGCTCGCCGCGCAGATACTCCAGATAAACAGGCGAAGTCAGCAGGTTGTATTCGCTCAACAGTTCGCCCGCTTCGCGAAATCTTTGCCGCATCTTTTCATGAAACAACGCCGCCGAATTCCGGCACATCTGCCGCGCCGGATAGTGCGGTGAAAGCATGTATCCATCCACATGCAAAGCGTGCAACTGCTCGTACAGCGAAGCCACGTTCCGCACATCCGAGTCCGGGTAAATCGTGGTGGTCACCACCACAAAAAATCCCGCGTTCTTTGCCGCCTTCACCCCGTCCAGAGCTTCTGCAAACAAGCCCGGCCTGCTCGCCCGCCCATCGTGCGCCGCTTCCGTCCCATCCAGTTTCACATTCCAAAAGAAATTCGTGTACGGCGGAATCATGTGCAGCCGCCGCCGGATCAGCGCCCCGTCGGTGCACAAGAAAAGATGCTTCCCGCGCTCCAGAATCTCCCGCGACAGCCTAGCGATTTCCGGATACTCCAGCGGCTCTCCTCCACTTATGGCGACTATCGGAGTGTCGCACTCCTTCATTGCCGCCAGGCATTGTTCAACACTCAGCATCCCGCGCTTTTCGTTCCCTTTCGCGCCATTTCCATTCGCTCCGCCATTCGTGCTCGCGCATCCACCCAGGGGATCCAGCGACAGCATTACGGGGATTTTCTTGTCACCACGAAGTTTCCGCGACGCGAGGTATCTCGCGGAATCCAGCACTAAGCCAAGGGGGTACCGCATTCGTTTGCTTAGTAAGCGCTCCGTTCGCGCTTGGAATATAAACCGCTCCGCAAACTGAACTCACCCGGCAGGAACTTGCAGGCGCAATATTCCTCCGCGCGCCGCCCCTGATTGCGGTACCGAGCCAGGGCGTAAACCGGAAAAGAATTCTTATAAAGGTGATATTTCAGATAAAAGACGCCCGGGAAGCCTGTCCCCGTAAAATCGTCCTCGCTCCACGATCCATTCGCGTTCTGCTGCGTCACCAGATATTCCGCCGCGCGTCCCACCGCTGGATCGCTGCGGTCCGCTCCCGCCAGCAGCCCAATCAATCCCCACGCGGTCTGCGAAGGCGTGCTGTTCCCCTGCCCCTTCGTCGATTCCACTTCATAACTCAGCAGCGACTCGCCGAAACTTCCGTCGGCCTTCTGCACCTGCCGCAGCCACGCAACCGCTCGTTCGCAATAATCCTGCGCCGTCAGCGACACCGTTTCCAGCGCGCGCAGCACACCGCTGGTTCCATAAACGTAGTTCACTCCCCAGCGTCCAAACCACGATCCGTCCTTCGACTGGTCCTTCGTCAGAAAGCTCACGGCCTTTTGCACCACCGGATGTTCCGCCGGCCATCCAAAGCGCCCAAGGCATTCCAGCACGCGCGCCGTCACATCCGCCGTCGAAGGATCGATCATCGCGTTGTGGTCGGCGAACGGAATATTGCACAAGATCTGCCGGTCGTTATCACGATCGAACGCGCCCCAACCGCCGTCGCGATTCTGCATGCTCAGCAGCCACTGCACGCCGCGCCGCAGCGCCGCTTCCATCCGTTTTTCCTCCGGGAACTTCACGCGCTGCAAGGCCATCAGCACAAACGCCGTGTCGTCCACGTCCGGATAAAAATCGTTGCGGTACTCGAAAGCCCAGCCGCCAGGCGCGGCATCCTTGTTCTTGATCTGCCAATCGCCGCCGCCCAGGATCTGCTTCGTCAGCAGCCAATCGGCCGCGGTCACCAGCGCCGGATAGTCCGCGGGCAAACCCGCCTCTTCCAAGGCCACCATCGCGATGCATGTATCCCATACCGGCGAAACGCAAGGTTGCAGCCGGATCGTGTCGCCCTCTTCAATTTCGAATCGCGAAAATTCTTTAATTTCGCGGGACGTCAGGGGGTCGTTCACGCCGTGCCCCATCGCCATCAGCGCAAAAATTGAATTCATGATCGACGGATAAATCGCCGCCAGTCCGTCTGTCCGCTCCATATGGTCCAGCATCCACTGCTTCGCTTCGCGCAGCGCCCTGTTCCGCAGCGGCTTCCACGGCAATTTCTCGTAAAGCTTCAGCCCGCGGTCCACCGCCAAAAACAGATTTTTCCAGGAAACCAGCTGCTTGCTCCAATTGAACGCCGCAGCCTTCTGTGCTGGATCCTTGAACAACTCATCCACGCGCGCATGTTCCGGCAAGCGGAAATCCGGCCGCAACGAAGACAGAATCGACATCGGAATCACGATTCCGCGCGTCCAGGAAGACATTTCGTAAATGTTCAGGTAAAACCAGTTCGGCAGTAGCATCAGCTCCGGCGGAATCGCGGGGACCAATTCCCATCCGACTGCGCCCACCAGCGCCATATAAAACCGCACATAAGAATTCGTGTGTTCCAGCCCGCCCAGCCGGTGCACTACCTCGCGGGCCTTCGCAAGGTGCTCCGAATCCGGCGAATCCCCGGCCAGCTTCAGCGCGAAATAAGCTTTGCAGGTCGCATTCAGTTCGGAAGGCCCATTGGGGTAGATCGACCAGCCTCCATCGGCCATCTGCCTCTGGCGCACATAATTCGCCAGCTTGGCGATCCTCTCGGGTTCCGCCTTGCCCAAAACGTGAAGGTAGTAAATGTAATCGGATTCGAGGGTAGTGTCGGCTTCGAGTTCCCCGTGCCAATAACCCTCTTCGGCCTGCACGGACAGGAGGTACTCCGCCCCATTCTTCACGGCGGTTTCGATCTTCTCCGCCCAGCCTTCCTGGCGCCAGGGTGCTGGCGCTGGCCTTGTGGGTCGTTCCTCTCCTACGCGTACAAAAGACGCCATCTATGCTCCCCCCAGAGCAGGGCAAAAAGCAGCCGGCCATACACCCCAAGCCGCGCGTTGAAAACCTCTAAATTCTCTGATGCCTTAGACTTCCGGAAGGTGACGTGCCAAGCCTGAACCACGCACCCCCCAGTGCTTTCTTAATTATCGCCGTCGATTATAACTCGGTCAACGCCTAAGATGCCCATCCGCCAACAGCGGGTTGTCACAAAGTGTCACAGCTGCGCCCCACCGGGCGCGTCCAACATTCGATGCACCAAAACCTCTAACGGCCCAGGCAACGGCTGCCCTTCTCGCTGCAGCACCGAAGGCTTCTCTTGCAGTAATTTGCTGGGCAACTTCATCCACAATGGCGCCGGAGGCCCGTCGCCCCCCACATCTCCCCGTAACACCAACGCGTGCGCCCGGTCCAGCGCAATCTGCGCCGATTCCTTGAAATCCTCCCGCATGGGATCGATCACCGCAAAATACAGGGATGGCTTCACAAACTGCATCAGCGAGTTGCTCTCCAGAATCACCGCGCGATTTTCCCCACCGTCCGAGTGCGCCGCGATTTCCCGCAGTGCATCACGCAAAAGCGGCAACCCCTCCGCCAAATATCCCTGCTTCGTCCTCAACCAAAACGATCGCTTCGCCCCCGCCGCCAGAAATCGCGCGCTATCCGTCCCCGTATCCGCCCGCGTCTCCCAATCCAGCGCGCAAACATGTTCCTCTGGTGCGCAATCGCAATTCTCACCGTTCTGGGCACAAACTCCGTGCCCATATTGCGTAATCTTTCCCGCAATCCATTCCGTCTTCGGAAACGCCGCGATGATGTCGCACACCAACTGCGTCTTCCCAATACTGCGCGTGTGCCCGCCCACTACTACGAGCCTCCACAGCGTCCCTTGTTTTGCTACCGTTCCTGTCATCTTTTCTTCTCTGCACCCTCAGCGTCTCTGCGTCCTCTGCGTTTGTTCTAAGTCTTTAGTTCTTAGTCTTTAGTTCTTAGTTTCTAGTTTTTTCAATCGATCCGCCAATTCCGGCAGCCGGGCAAACCAAAAAAATGCCTCTTTAAATTGGTCTAACGGCCGCGCCGGAGTCCCCCAAACCGTCTGCCCCTTACGGATAATCTTTCCCGTCGGAATCCCCGCCTGCGCCCCGGCAATCGATCCATCTTCCAGCGTGCAATGATCCGCGATCCCCACCTGCCCGCCCACCACCACGTGATGGCCCAATTTGCTCGACCCGGAAATCCCGGACTGCGCCGCGATCACCGTATGAGCCCCAATCTGCACATTGTGGCCCACATGGACCAGGTTATCCAGCTTCACGCCCTCTGCAATCCGCGTGTCGTCCAGCGATCCTCGGTCAATGGTCGTATTCGCTCCGATCTCCACATCATCCGCGATTTCCACCAGCCCCGCTTGCGGAAATTTCCAATATCGCTCTCCATCAAACGCAAAGCCAAATCCATCCGCCCCCAGCACCGCCCCCGCATGAATCTCCACCCGATGCCCAACGCGCACTCCCCCGTAAAACGTCACTCGCGGGTGAATCCTGCAATTCTCTCCAATCCAGCAGCCCGCCCCAATCACACAATGCGCCCCGATCTGCGTTCCATCCCCCACGTGCGTATCTTCACCGATCACCGCGTATGGACCGATACCGACGTTCGCGCCAATCCGCGCCAGCGGCGCCACAATCGCCGTTGGATGAATCCCCACCGCAATCGGCGCTCGCTCCAGCAGCAGCGCCGCAGCTTTGGCAAATGCCACCTTGCTCTTCCCGCTCCGCAGGATCGTTTTCCCCGGCAAGGCAATCCCCTCCGGCGCCACAACGCAACTCGCCGCGGAACCCGCCGCGCGCTCGATATGTTTCGCCGCTTCCACATATATCAACTGCTTCGCCCCAGCCCGCTCCGGCGCCGCTACCCCGGTAATCTCCAGCCCGCCGTCCCCTTCAATCTGTGCCCCAATGGCCTTCGCCAATTCCCCCGCCGTCCACTTCATCCCTGCCTCCAATCCCTTCTTCTCAGTGCCCTCTGTGGATCCTCTGTGTCCTCTGTGTGAACTCTTACTTTTCTCTCTTATTCATAAAAATCCATACAACGGCTTCTCCCCCTCCGGCCGGTTCTTCCACCGCGCGTGAATCCAAACCCACTGCTCCGGATGCTTCCGGATAATTTCCTCAATCACCTTCGTAAATCGCTGTGTATTTTCGCGTACATCCCGCTCTGTATCCCCGCTCCTCACCAACTCCACCGGCGGCTCAAATCGCAACCGATACTTCCGCAAATTCTGATCCCAGTACGCGTATCCCGGCACCACCGCCGCATCTGTATGAAGCGCAACGCGCGCAATTCCGGTCGTCGTGCAAGCTTGCGTCCCGAAAAAATCAACGAAGACGCCCTCGCCCGGCATCGTGTTCTGGTCCGCCAGGATTCCTAGCGTGCCCGCCTCCTTCAAAACCTTCAGCATCATCCGCGCTGCTTCATTCTTATAAATCGCCCGGTTCCCCGACCGCCCGCGATACTCATTCACCATTTCATCCAGCGGCCTATTGTCCAGAGGCCGAGCCATGTAGTGCAGCGGAAATCCATACAACGCATGGGCGTACGAAGAAAGCTCCCACGCCCCGATGTGCCCGGTTAAGTAAATCACGCCTTTCCCGCGGCTCTTGCCCTCCAGGAAATTTTCATGCCCATCCAGCACCACCACATTCTCAATATTTTGCCGCGTGTATCGCGGCAACCGCGCAAATTCCGCCGCCATCCATCCCAAATTGCGTGTCATCCCCCTCAATACAGTCCGCCGCTGCGCTTGGCTCCACTCCGGAAACGCCAGCCGCAAATTAAACTCCGCCGTCTTCCGCATCTTCGGTAGTAGCAACAGCAGCAATCGAACTGTTCCCGCAGCCAAGCCACGCGCCACCGCCCGCGGCAACACCCCCAGCGCCTTCACAAACGCCCAAGCCACCGTATACTGAATCCGCTCCATCATTTTGGAGTCCGCAGACGCAACCTCCGCCTTAGGGTCTATACCCCGAATCGTGACCGCCGGGCAAATCTGTCTCCGCACTCCCTCTTGAATTCTTCCTTCCAACTTCTATCTTCTGAATTTCTAACCTCTGGCTTAATGCTAAACTCCTCCTTCCGTGACCAAAACCTGCATTGAACTCCCCGCATCCCCGCCACTCTCACCCGCAGCGCGCCTCCTTTGGCTCGCTCTGATTGTCGCGACTCTTTATCTCTGCTATTTCCACAATCTCGGTGCACTCGGCCTCGTCGGCCCAGACGAGCCGCGCTACGCCTGGATCGCCCGCGACATGCAGGAAACCGGCGATTACGTCACCCCGCGCCTCTACGGCAAACCCTGGTTTGAAAAGCCCCCACTCTATTACTGGAGCGCAGCACTTAGCTTCAAGCTCTTCGGTGTCAGCGAAACCACCGCCCGCCTCCCCAGTGCAATCGCCGCACTCCTCGCCACTCTCGCACTGGCTTGGCTAACCTTACGCCTCTACGGCGCCGAAACCGCCCGCTGGCTTCTTCTCCTCCTCCCTACCACCGTGGGCATGATCGGCTTCTCCCACGCCGCCGCCACTGACATGCCCTTCGCCGCCACGCTAACTATCGCCATGGTCTGCGCCACAAAACTCCTCAATCTAGTTCCGTCCGCCGCTGCGCCCGCACCGGACTCCACAACTTCAGTAGGCCGATTCCGTTCCTTTAGCTCATTTACCTCCTCAACCTCCTTTACCTCCTTCCTGTTCGGTTTGTTTCTCGGTCTCGCCACCCTCGCCAAAGGCCCCGCCGCCATTATCCTCTCCGGCGGCGCGGTCCTACTCTGGGCCTTGTTCACCAAACGTTGGCACGACGCCTTCCGCTGTCTGCATCCCGTCGCCATCGCCAGCTTCTGCCTCACCTCTCTCCCCTGGTACATCCTCTGCGCCCGTCGCAATCCAGACTTCTTCCGCATCTTCATCCTCGAGCACAATTTCAGCCGCTTCCTCACTCCCCAATTCCAGCACATCCAACCCTTTTGGTATTACATCCCAATTGTGCTGATCGCTTTTCTCCCCTGGGCACCATTGCTGGTAATCTCTGCCGCATTTGGAGGACTGAAAGTTTCGCAAGAACGCACGCTTTCTCCTGCCAACCGGTTTTCCCTCTGTTGGGCACTGTTCTGCCTTCTGTTCTTTTCCCTCTCCCAATCCAAGCTCCCCGGCTACATTCTCCCGGCCATTCCAGCAATCGCCAGCTTGTTGGCCCGATCTCTTGTAAGCCTGATGCCTTTGTTTGCAAAATACTTTCGCATGCTCCTGGTACTCTTCGGTTCCGTCTTTGCGACTTCCGGAGTATTGCTTTTTCTATTTCTCGGACAGTTGCACAGGTCATCGCCAACGGCTAAAGTGTCACGCGCGGCCGCTTTGATTTTGCTGATGTTCGCGCTCGGAAACTGGCTGTTGGCCTTGCGCAAGACCAAATTCGATCGTCGCATCCCCGCCGCTGCTTGCAGCGTTTTGCCGATTTTGCTCCTCACCGTATCCGTGCCAGGGCTGCTGCCAGCTATTTTCCCGTACGACCCCTCGGGCAAAACCCTGGCCGCCGAGACGATGTCGACGCATCTCTCCTCTGACCCGTATGTCGGGCCAATTTCGCGAGGAGAATATTTCGGTCTTAATTTTTATCTTCACCGGGAATTGAAAGAATGGGACAAAACGAATTCAAAGGTAGGCTATCTTCTCCTGCGGTCCCGGGGGTGCCGTTCTGAACTGGAACCCGGCTGGAAATGCACAGACGAACCAGTCGTACTTCCAAAAAGTGGTTGGTTTATTTTTCGAGTGCAGCCCGACCCGTCACTTGATGGGCTTGGTGGGAGCAACGGGAGCAAACTGGGTGACCGGCAACCGCGTCAAGAAAAATGACACCACGCGATTCTCGTATTGCCTTTTCTCGTCATCGGGCAAATTGACAAAGTTTCCGTGCGGAATCACCGCTTCTTCCCGCGGTTCCGGAGCCTTCAAGAACAGTTCACGGCTGATCGAAGCCGTCTCTGGATCATCCGCGGCCTCGATGAACAGCGTCGGCACGCCCGCCATCTTTGCGATCTTAGCCGAAAGCGGCGGGTCGTTCTTGTGCTCGTAATTCAACCACTCAAAGCACATCTGCGCCGACTTCACCATGAACGGAAACCCGCCCACCCCGGTTTTTTCGACACCGATCTTCACCATCTGTCTCGGGTAGTCATACACCGAGTCCAGCGCCAGCGCTCGCACCCGCGGATCTTTCTCTGCCTCGCGCAGCGCCGCATACGCCCCCAGGTTGTAGCCCCACAAACCGAATCGCGTCACATCCACATCATTCCGCTTCGCTACCACGTCGATCGCCGCCCGCACCTCGTCCGCCTCTTTATACCCGAACGTGGTAACGCCTGCGTTGGCTCCATGCGCGGCAAAGTCAAACACAAACACGTTGTACTGGTGATCCTGTAGCGCGGAAACCAGCGTCAAAAGTTCACCACGGCTCGATTCATATCCATGCAGCAGCACCACTGTCGGCGCGCCGCGGAATCCCGGGAAAAACCATCCCCGGCGGTTGCCCGATCCCGGCACCGTGAAATCCACTTCATCGGGGCGCCCGGGAAAACTGGCCATGTTGATTTCGGAACTGGTCCGCTGCGGCTTCACGATCCAGTACGTCAGCACGCCGGAAATCACCACCGTCGCCAGCAGCGCGAAAAATGTGAAAGCCAGAATGACGATCAGAAGTTTCGTGTACCAGCGGCTCGGATAGTGAAATTCGTTAACGATAGACATGGGCTAGGGGGCTGGTCTACGCCAGCGAGTCTAATTTCCTTCGTTGTGAACTGAAACGCTCTAACCGAATCGTAGCACGCAGCTTCCGGCCTCTCGTGGGCGTTCTCGACCCGATGTGCTCGATTCGTATAGGGTTTTCCTTGGTGATTTGGCAGGGCTTCCCCCGAATCGGCTATCATGTCACGTGGGCAGCCGGGCAGCACGGCTTCCCTCTCCGATGAATATCATTGACCTTCGCCAGACGACTGTCCGTCAGCTTGAGCCGCTGCTGCTTGAGGAAGCCCGCCATTGGCGCGACGAACTCCATTGGGATTACCGCAGCGCCCTCGACCTGATCAAGCGCTTCCTGGATGCCCACGCGCTTTCCGGCTGCGTGGCGTTTGAAGGCGGGCACGCGGTCGGCTACTCGTTTTATGTGTTGGAAGATTACAAAGGTCTCATCGGTGGTTTGTATGTTTCACCCAGCCAGGTGCAAGAGCCGATCGGGCGCCGCTTGCTGGACGAAATGCTGTTCAGTATGCGGTCACTGCCCCAGTTGCATCGCATCGAAGCTCAGTTGATGCCCTTTGGAGGCCCGGTGGATGCCGCCTTGCGCGATCAGGGCTTCCGGCTGTACACCCGGCAGTTCATGCTGCTCGACCTTCACCGGAAGAGCGACCCCGTACCAAGCGTCAACTCCGGATTGCGACTCGACCGCTGGCACGAACGCTACTTCGAGCCGTGCGCCAAGCTGATTTATCTCGCCTACGCGAACCACGTGGACGGCGACATCAACGACCAATACCGCACGCGAAACGGCGCCTTGAAATTTCTGAAGAACATCATCCTGCTGCCCGGCTGCGGCCAGTTTCTGCCGCACGCTTCTTTCGTCCTGCATCATCCCGAAAGCGAGGAACTCGCCGGCGCCATTCTAACCAGCGAAGTCTCCACCGGCGTCGGCCACACGACGCAAATCTGCGTCATGCCCGGCTTTCAGGGCCACGGCCTCGGCCGCATCCTGATGCTCACCGCCGCGGAAACCCTCCGCGCCCAGAAGTTCAGCGAACTCACCCTCACCGTCACATCCGAAAACCGCACCGCCGTCCACCTGTACGAACGCCTCGGCTTCTCCAAAGTCCGAACCTTCACCGCCGGCGTCTGGCCGAAGTGAAGTTCACAGTGGTCAGTAATTAGTAATCAGAGAGAGTTCCCCAACTGCTGTCCTCACGGTCATTTCGTAGGCTTCAATTTCTTATGGGCGCTCTCGAATTCATCGCCAGGGAGCCACTTGATTTCGCCGGACTGCGCGGCGGCTGCTTGGCCGAGGGCGTAGCCGAAAGTGGCCAGCTTGGCGTCACCGGTGAAGTCCCAGGATTCGGCGAATGCATCCGATGGCTTGTGGTAATGGTGCTCGACATAGTCCTTGGATTGGGCATCTCCCCAGGCGAAGTCGTGTCCCTTGAACTTCAAGCCTTCGCTGATGGAAAAGGCGGGAATCCCGACGCGCCCGAGACTGAAGTGATCGGAGCGGTAGTAGTGGCCCGCCTCGGGATGCGCATCGGGCTTGATTGCCAGATTAAATTCTTTGGCGATCTTTTCGACTTCGGGATAGAACGTGGTGCGTTCCGCTCCGCTGACTTCCACTTCTTCCGGAATACCGCGCGGGGCGAGCGCGTCGTAATTCAAATCGATGATGGGTTGCACCGGCAGTTGGTCCAGATGCTTGCCCAGGTATTCGGAGCCGAGCAGGCCTTGCTCTTCGGCGGTAACGGCAGCAAACAGAATGGAGCGCGATGGCGCGGGCTTTGTACCCGCCCAGACTCGGGCCAATTCCAACAGAATTCCGCATCCCGTCGCGTTGTCCACCGCGCCGTGATAAATCTGGTCTCCCTTCGCCCGCGCCGGATCGATCCCGAAATGATCATAGTGCGCGCTATAAAGAACAGCCTCCGCTCGGCGATGATCCGTGTCGGAGCCTTCCACCATCGCTAGCACATTGCGAGAAGAAAACGGACGAATCGAAGACACCACGTGCGCCTTTAGATGGACCGGCAACTCGATGGGTTTGAAATCACGCGACTGTGCCTGCTTATAAAGGTCCTCCAGATTTAGCCCTCCCATCGCCACCAGCTTGCGCGCGACCTCCAATTGAACCCACGACGCCGCTTGCAGCTTCGGCGTGCCATCGAGCCTCAGGTACGAACGCTCCGCACCCCAAGAGTTGCGCACCACTTCCCACGGATAGCTGGCCAGATCCGCACGATGAATGATCAGCGTGCCAACGGCGCCGCGCCGCGCGGTCTCTTCAAATTTATACGTCCAGCGGCCATTGTAAGTGAGCGCCTTGCCCTTGAAAAAATTGGGGTCATTCGATTCCGGCTCGCTCACGAAGAGCAGCGCCACTTTGCCTCTGAGGTCGTAGCCCTTGTAGTCGTCCCACTTGTTCTCCGGCGAAGTGATGCCGTACCCGACGAAGACAATCGGAGCATCCACGTCCGCGGATTCGCCCTGCATCTCGTTGCTGGTGACGTAGTCATCCAGATTCTTCAGCTCCACGGGTGCGCCATTCGCGGGCACAAACGTAAACGTGGTCGCAGGAAGTGCTCGCACCCCCACCATCGGCACGTCCTGGAAATAGCTGCCGTTCGCCCCGGCAGGCTTCAAGCCGTAAGCCTTGAACTGCTCCGCGATCCAGTTGGCGGCCGCGTCGCCGCCTTTTTGTCCCGTGCCGCGGCCTTCGAGCTCATCGCTCGAGAGATATTTGACTGTGTCATGCATGCGCTGCGGATCAATTTTGGGAGCATGCGTTTTTTGGGCGAGCAAGATTCCGGCAGCCAACACTATGCAAGAAAGCAAAAGGGCGGATTTACGCATGCGAGGACTCCCCTGAAGAGATTGAACCTGACGCACGTCACTCTAGCACGATGCACCTGCCAACAGTACCCTCGCAGGGGTTTCCCGGCCACTCATTCGAATGATTTTCCATTTTGGGAAGGAGGCCATTCGAATGGCAAACGCTAACCGCTTCCCTTCCAACACTTACGAAATTCCGTTCGGTATTTTGTTTACAACTATATAACCTTCAAGTAATACTTTAAATGTCGGCGCGCCGACATTTTCACGCCAGGGAATTTGAACGGAAATGAAGAATCTCGGGGAAAGCAGGCCATTGGAGCGTAGAAGTGATTGACACTGTTAGCCTCAGTACCTAAGCTTGAGCCATGGAAGTACGATTGAAGCCGGATTTGGAAGAAAAGCTCAGCCGCCTTGCGAGCGAGAAGGGCCGCGATCGAGAATCGCTGGTCGTCGAGGCCGTCGAGCGCATGGTCGACTACGATGCGTGGTTTGTTCAGGAAGTCGAGAAAGGCCTCGCCTCCGCCGATCGCGGAGAGTTTATCGAACACGAAGAGATTCGCAAACTGATCGACCGCCGCTATCCCGGCTGATGCTTGACGAGAGAATTTGTTGACTCTAGAAATTTCCGAGTTCGGCGGATTGGGCGCGGCCAAGCATGCGGTTGCTGATGAGGGTAAATTCGGAGACCAAATCGTTGGTATTCGCGCCGGAAAGTGTGGCGGCGTCGATTTCCGTCGTCAGCAAAATCACCGCTGCGACGTCCGCGCTGCATTCCAGGCAGTATTTCTCAAATCTTCCCGGCAGATCGAAGATTTCCCCGTAGTGACCGCAAACACTGCAGCGTCCACTTAAATCAAACTCTGTACCCTTCGGACCCGTGACCATTTCACTTTCTCCCTGGCCCCGAACGATCGCGATTCATTCCCGGATGCGGAGCACATCCGATCGATCAGATTGCTCATTGAAAATATTAGGGAAATAGCGCTCAGGAAATCCTGAGCGGTCTATTAGGAAAACATAAACGCGAAAGTTTACTATTTTTTGGGAAGAGCGCGGTCTTTCAGAAGGTTTTTCAGCTCGGACATGAATTCCTGCACGTCCTTGAAATCCATGTAGACGCTCGCGAAGCGCACGTACGCGACTTTGTCCAGCTTTTTCAGGCGGTGCATGATCATTTCGCCGATTTCCGTGGTGGTCAGTTCCCTTTCTGTGGCTTCGTGGACCACGCCTTCAATTTCATCCACGATGGATTCCAGTTTTGGCGTGGGAACGGGCCGCTTTTCGCAGGCCTTCAGCAGTCCTTGCAGAATTTTCTGGCGCTCGAATCGTTCGCGTCGCCCGTCCTTCTTGATGACCATGTAGGGAATTTCGTCAATGCGTTCGTAGGTGGTGAAGCGGCGCGAGCATTTCAAACATTCTCGGCGGCGCCGAATGGTGTCGCCGGTGCGCCCCTCGCGGGAGTCAATGACCTTGTCGTCGAGATGCGCGCAAAAAGGGCACTTCAATTGGGGATTTCTCCGTGGTGCGCCAGTTCGGCTTCGATTTCTTCGTCTTCATGCTCGCGCATGCGTTTCAGTTCGCCGATTGACCAGCCCTCGTGAATCAGCAGCGGTACGCCGGCGAATGAACAAGACGCGAACGTGACCAGCCACAGCATCATGGCCGCGGCCACTGCCGGCTCTCTTTCTACTCCATAGAGCTGCGTTAAAGCAACGACCGAAAGCGCCTGCGCGCCTCCTCCTACGCCCGGAAGTTGCACGGCCGAGCCGACAGCGCTGAATACGAGGATGAGCACGGCGTCGGCAAATCGGAGCGTCGCAAGTTTTTCTCCGAAGCTCTGCAGCACCAGCAAGTAGACAAAGGCGACCAGCAGCCAGTGCAATCCGGAATAAATTACGGCCGCCGCGACGTCCCCCCAACTGCGAATGGTCTGCACCCCACGAACGAACCCGAGTAGATTGCGCGCCACCCCAGCGCGCCAGCCATGCCGGGTAAGCCAGCTTTGCATCCGGCGCTCCAGGAGCGCGGAGCCATGCAGCCGCAAATAGATCAATCCGGAGATTGCGACAACCGCGAACAGCGCAAAAAAAGTACCGGCGGTGCGCGCCCCTTTTTCAAATGCCCGCCCGGCGCCTTGCGCGTCCAAGTGGCCGGAAGATTCAAAGATGAGCAGGCCCACCGCGGCGAGAACCGCCGTACTGGCGGCGTCGAGGATCCGTTCGAGCACGTAAATGCCAAAAATATCCGAGAGTGGGATTTTGTCTTTTCGCGAGATGAGCAGCGGGCGCACCGGTTCGGCGGCGCGGCCCAGAATGAAGAGTGCGCTGAATCCGGCCAGCGTCATGCGATAGATGTTCCCGAAGTTCGCTGCCCCGAGATGGGCCTGAAATTTCTGCCAGCGGAGCGCACGCAGGGCGTAGCACCCATAGATTCCAACTATGGAGAGGAAGAGATAGCCCAAATTCGCGCGGCGGATGGCTTCCCAAAGCTTGGCCCCGCTGAACTGGTTGAGATGGAGATTGCTGCGGAAGTGATAGAGCAGGTATCCGGCCGCAAGGATACCCAGAACCACGAATAGAGCTTTCCTCGACTTGAGGGCCATGTGGAAGCAGAGTACGGGGGCGCCGGGGGTGGCGTCAAGCAAGCTTCGGCCAGGTGGTTCCAAGAGGTTGTATTAGAAGGAGTTGTAAGTCTGGCTGGGAGCGGGTAAGATGCCAGCAAAATGGTCAGTTGCGGCAGCCCTAAGGCGGGAACATTTCCGGTGCATTTTACGTTCCATAGATTGGCAGGCCGAAAAGCCCACCTGCGGGTGCTGCCGAAGCAGGTGTCTGGAAGATGGGGCTGAGGAAGCTTGGAGCAGGATGCTCAACTGGTCCAGCAATGTCTCCAGGGCGATGGCTCGGCCTGGGAGGAACTTGTGCGTCGCCATACGCGCCGCATCTATAACATTTGTTACCGGTTCACAGGCAACCGCACGGAAGCCGAGGACCTGTCGCAGGATGTGTTCCTTCGGGTCTACAGGACTCTGGGGAGTTATCGTTCGGCGCACGGGGGATTTGCGACCTGGGCGACCAGCGTGACGCGCAACCTGTTGATTGATCATTACCGGCGTACAAAACGCGATCGCATTACCGATTCGCTGGATGACAAAATGCCGGTAGTGGAGAACAAGGAAGCAGCGGGGCGGCGGCCGGACGAGCAGGCGCTTCTGGGAGAATTGAGCAAGCAGGTGCAGAGCGCCCTGACCCGGCTTTCGCCGGAATTGCGCGAGGCAGTGGTTCTGAGGGATTTGCAGCAATTGGAGTACGCTGAGATTCAAACGGTGCTGGAAGTGCCGGAGGGCACGGTGAAGTCTCGGATCAACCGCGGAAGAATTGAGCTGGCGCGAATTTTGCAACAGATGGGAGTGCGGCCGGCATGAGGATGCGGATGAGTTCTGAAGAGTTTTTGTTTGGGCGAACGAAGGTTACTTCGTTCGCGGGGGGCAAGCCATGAACTGGACTTGCGATCTGATTGAAGCGCGGTTGAGCGATTACGTAGAAGGACTGCTGCAGGCGCCGGAGCGCGTGGCGTTTGAAGCGCATGCGAAGTCGTGCGCGGACTGCGCGCCACTGGTGGCGAGCGTGCGGAGCCTGGTCGGCGAAATGCACTCGATGGAAGTGTTGGAGACGCCCCCGCGACTGGTGTACGCGATTCTGGACAAGACGCTGGGCCCACGCGAGACAGTGACAGGCTGGCAAGGTTTCCTGAACGTGATTCGCGGGCTGGCTACGCCAAAGTTTGCCTATGGAGCGGCGAGCGTGATGGCGACGCTGATCGTGGTACTGGGCGCTTCCGGGTTTTCACTGCGCAAGCCGAAGCTGGCGGATCTGCGGCCGGCGGCGATTTATCAGAGCGCGGACCGGCAAGCCCACCTGGTTTTCGCGCGCAGCGTGAAATATGTAAGCGATTTGCGCGTGGTGTATGAGATTCAGTCTCGTTTGCGCCAGGATGAAAATAATCTGCAGACCGCGCCGGAAGAAATGCTGCCGAAGTCTTCGCCGGAAAAGAATCCTGGTCAGACGGATGATCACAAGCCGTCTCAGCCACGGCAGCAGAACCGCGCGAATGAAATCAGCCGGCAAGTGGAATTGCTGGCGGCCCTGATGCCAATGCCGGGCAATAGGAGCGTTCGATGAACTGTGCGGTGCATGCGGATACGGAGGCATCGGGCTATTGCCGCAATTGCGGCAAGGCGATGTGCGCGGCGTGCAGCCACAAAGTGAGAGACGTTCTTTATTGCGAGGATTGCCTGGCACAGCATGTGGGTTTGCCGGTTGCGCCCGGAGTTTCGGCAGGAGCGCCGGCCAGCCCCGGAGCGTATATGCATCCCGTGACGCCTCAGTTGCGGCAGGGCAACAGTCCTGTGCTGGCATTTTTGTTGGGGTTTATTCCAGGTCTGGGCGCAATTTACAACGGCGAATACAACAAAGCGATCATTCATGTTGTGGTGTTCGGCGCGATCATCCTGGGAGTCGCCAGCGACCTTGGAGATAGCCTTCAGGGGTTGTTGGTTTTTGCGCTGGCGGTAGCTCCCTTCTACATGGCAATTGATGCGATGCGCTCGGCGAAGGCCAAGGCGACGGGCCAGCCGTTGGCGGACCCGTTCGAGAACTGGAGCGGGCAGCGGCCACTGGGTCCGATCATTCTGATCGGCATCGGCGGTCTGTTCTTGCTGAACAATTTCGGATTTTTCGAATTTTTCCGGGTGCGGCAGATTTTTGTGCCGCTGCTGCTGATCGGGATTGGATTTTTCATGTTGAAGAATCGCGTAAGCGGAAAGAGCTGAACGGAGGAGCGGATGGCTGCCCAGTCAAAATGTCACTGCCAGAGTTGCACGATTCGAGGCCTGGTGGGGCCAGCTGTGGTGATCACACTGGGAGTGCTCTGGCTGCTGAATGAAACGCACGGCGGCAAATTTTATTTTGGCAGCACCTGGCCGCTGCTATTGATTGTGATCGGATTGGTGCATCTGGCAGGTTCAATGGCTTCGCGTGATGGGCACGTGGACGTATCGCGGCAGGCCGCACCTCCAGCGCCGCCTGCTCCGCCGTCCACCGGCGCGGGCACGCCGCAAACTCCTTATTCGCCGCAGGGACAATAACCCTCCATGGCCACTCCAGCACGCAGCAGCGGACTCTTCTCCGGATCGGTACTGATTTTCTTCGGCGTTCTGTTGTTGCTGCAGAATTACGGGCACCTGGAAATCGGCGGCTTTTTCAAGCACTGGTGGCCCGTCCTGATAATTCTCTGGGGCGCGATCAAGCTTTACGAACGCACGGCGGGGCGCCGGTTTGGCGGAGGCGACGGCGGCCGGACGGCAGGCGGCGAAGCTGGTCTGGTGCTGGCGATGGTGGCGTTGGTGGCCATCGTGGCGTTGGCTACGCGGGTAAAGGATCACTTGCCGGATTCTAGCGAGAGTCACAGTTTCGACATCGACGTGGCACCCAAAAAGGTTCCCGCGAACGCGAGGGTGATGGTCCGCAACGGGCGCGGCGACATCGCCGTGCGCGGATCCGAGAGCGGAGAGATTCGGGTGGTGACCGCGAAGAAGACGGTGAGAAGCTGGAGCGAAACAGAAGCGGCTCGGCTCGCCGAACCGGTCATTGTGACCATCGAGCAGAACGGGGATGGTTACGAAGTGCAGCCCAGCGGTTTTGATCTTTCGAGTTCGAAGATTGGCGTGGATTTAGAGGTCGCGATACCCAAGAAATCGGCACTGTCGATAAAAACCGAAAAAGGCGACGTGGCTGTTTCCGGGATTTTCGGTGACGTGGTGGTCAGCGACATGACCGGGGACGTGGACGTGCGTGGAACCGCCGGCGATGTGAACGTGGAGATGCGCAAGGGCGACGCGAAAGTATCCGGCACCAAAGGCGACGTGAAAATCTCGGGCAAGGGCGGCGAGATAGAAGTGAACGACACCACGGGAAGCCTGACCGTGGAAGGCGATTTCTACGGCCCGATACGCGCGGATGGAGCGACTAAGGGCGTGCGGATGGTTTCGTCGAAAACGGATTTGACGCTTTCGGCGCTGGCGGGGCACATGGAAGCCGGCTCCGGAAATATGGACATTGTGGATGCGCCGGGGAATCTTAGCTTGCGGACGCGGGATTCCGAGATCAGCGTGGAAAATCCCGGCGGCAAAGTGAACATTGACAATCGAAACGCATCTGTCAGCGTAAGATTTTCGTCCGCTCCGAAAGAAGATGTGCAGATCACAAACTCTTCCTCGGAAATCGCTCTGACGGTGCCGAGCGGCGCAAGCTTTGAGATTGTGGCCGATTGCCGCAATTGCGAAATCAGCTCGGAGTTTCCAGGTTTGGGTGCGTCGAAAACAGAGTCTGGTGATTCTCATCTCGCCGGAAAATACGGCAACGGCAAGGGACCGAAAATAACGCTGAAAACGAGCTATGGAAACATTTCTCTGCGGCGTACTTCGGTAACGATTCCAGCGCCTCCGTCGCCACCGCAGCCGCCACATGTAAATCCGCCGGACATACCTGCTCCAAGAGAGATCCCGCCAACAAGAGAGCAGTGAGGCGATTCAGCTTGCTGCTAAGCGCCGCAATTCCTGGAAAAATGTAGGGTAGGAAACACCAGCGCAATCGGAGTCGAGGATTTTAGTTTCTCCATCGGCGGATAAGGCTGCAACGGCGAAGGCCATGGCGATGCGGTGATCGCCGCGGGGATCGATTTCAGCGCCGTGAAGAGGGCCGGCGCTGCGGCCTTCGACGCGGAGTCCATCTGGGCGTTCCTCGACTTTGGCGCCCATGCGCTTCAGATTCTCGGCAAGCGCGGCGATCCGGTCGCTCTCCTTCACGCGAAGCTCTCCGGCATCACGAATCTCAATTCCCTGCTCGGTGTACGGGCCAAGAGCCGCAATCATGGGAAGCTCGTCGATGAGCAGCGGTACGAGCTCCCCGGCGATAACGCCACCTTTGAGTGGCGCGCCCTTCACAGCCAGGTCGCCGATCAGCTCGCCTCGCCAGCTTTGCAGATTTACCACGCTGATCGACGCTCCCATTTGCTGAAAAAAATCGAGGATGGCGGAGCGGGTGGGATTCAGGCCGACGTTCGCGATATAGAGATTGGATTCCGGCAAAAGCGATGCCGCGGCGATGAAAAAGACCGCGGAGGAAAGATCGCCCGGGACATCGAGCGACTTGGGATGCAGCGCGGTTTTCACGTTGTTTGCCGCGAGACCGTGGATGGCGATGGTGCGGCCGCGTTTTTCGATTCGCGCGCCGAACTCTTCGAGAGCAAGTTCGGTGTGATCGCGAGTCTTCGCCGGCTCGGTTACCTCGGTTACGCCCTCTGCATACAAACCGGCAAGCAGGACGGCCGACTTCACCTGGGCGCTGGCCATGGGCATGTCGTATTGGATGGCTCGGAGCTTTCCGCCGTGGATTTCGAGCGGGGGAAAGTTGTCGTCCTTTGCGTGAATGTCGGCGCCCATCTGGCGGAGCGGGGCGACAACGCGCTTCATCGGACGCTTTTGCAGAGAGGCATCACCGGAAATTTTAGTGGTGAACTGCTGGCCGCTGAGGATGCCGGAAAGGAGGCGGATGGTGGTGCCAGAGTTTTCGGCGTCGAGCGCCCGCGAGCTGGATTTCAGCCCATGCAGGCCGTGGCCGGTGATTATAGCGGTAGTGCCCTCGACTTGGACATCGGCGCCAAGCGATTTCATGCAACCGAGTGTGCTATGGCAATCCTGCGCGGCGGCAAAATTGCGGAGTTCGCTGGTGCCTTCGGCGAGGGCCGCGAGCATGGCGTAGCGATGGGAGATGGATTTGTCGCCGGGGAGTTCGAGTGGGCCGGAAAGGGCTTTTACTGGGTGGATGGTTTCAGTTTTCATTGGCTCGACAATTTTAGCATGGGGGTCTTTTGGAGTGCGGGAGCTCTGCTCCCGCTTTCGGGGAATGACAGGCCGCGATGAACTGATCACTTTTCGGTTGCCTTGTGGCATCAAAAGCGGTGGCAGAGCCACCGCACTCCAAAGGGCCTGTACCGGGGGACAGTTTTCTCGGGGAACTTCTGGCGAATTCGGGTGAAAGATAGGGAGGGGAGGCTTCGTATCATTAGTGGAGGGCGACAAGCCCGAGAGAGTGTGAGGAAGTGTCATGTCACCGCGTAGTGCGATCCTGCAATTAATCACCAAGGCCGCGATCGGCTTTGCAGCGCTGTTTCTGGTGGGCGTGGTGTTGGCCGCTATTCCGAATCACCGAGCCCCGGCGATGGTCCAGGCTCCGGTCAACCTGATTGATTTGTCCGAGCAGGCGCAGGACGTGGGCCAGGCGATGGACCACAGCAAAGCGCCGGGCATGTCCATGGACATGAGTGATGAAAAGTCCACTGAAGCTGCCGCAACGCACGACATGGCGCACATGCATCACGGAGACAATCCGCACATGCACATGACTTCGCCGCGGCCCCAGGTTGCCGCGGATGTGGAGCGGGCCCACGAAATTGTGAAGGAACTGCGCGCGGGGATTGAGAAATACAAGGACTACCACGTCGCGCTCAACGAGGGCTACAAGATCTTCCTGCCGAACGTGCCGCAGCCCGAATATCATTTCACGAATTACGGGAACGGGTTTCTGGAAGCGTTCGCGTTTGATCCCGCGCGGCCTACTTCGCTGCTCTACAAGAAAACCGCGGACGGCTACGAACTGGTGGGCGCAATGTACACGATGCCGAAGCGGGCAAGCGAAGACCAGCTTAACGAGCGCGTCCCACTGAGCGTGGCCACTTGGCACCTGCACACGAATCTCTGCATGCCGCCGCGCGACCAGCGGAAAACTGCGGATTACTCAAAGTTTGGCTTGCACGGATCGATCACCACTCAAGAGGCGTGTGACGCCGCTGGCGGCAAATTCCGTCCGGTAGTTTTCGGCTGGATGGTGCACGTCTATCCGTACGAGGATTCCACCGACAAGATTTTTGCGATGCATCATCGGGATTGAGGAAGTTTTAGCCGATAGTTTGTAGGGACGGCCTTCCGAGGCCGTCCGTTTTTTTTGCAACGCCTAGAAGAGCGCACCCTGCTAAGGACAAGCCGACAGCGGCTCACGGTAGAAGGGGGCCCTACGAATCAATCCTTGAACGCTTGCTGATAGGCGCTGACTAGACGCGCAACGGTGATGGCAAGGTACAGGACGCCAGTTGCGCCTTCCAGCGATGCCATGGCCCGCGCGGCGGGATGAACGGGAAGGATGTCACCGTAACCCACAGTGGTGAGGGTTACCATACTGTAGTAAAGGAAGACGCCGTCCGGTAGTTCAGCCCCAGGCCCATAGCCGGGCACCGAAAACGAGTGCGGGTACGCCGCATAGATCAGGTTGTAGATCCCGTACCAAAAGAAAGCCAGGATGAAATACAGGCTCACGGAACCGTATAGGCGTCCCGGGGTAACCGCACCCTTGCGGCCAAGGTAACTGAATAATCCAAAGGAAACCAGGCCCAGGAAGAGGACCACGGCACCGAAATAGAGAAACGTGGCGGTGCGGCTGGGGTGAAAGTAGAAAAGCAAGGCAAGCACAAAGCACGCGACGGCCAGTGGGATCGCGGCCCTGAAACATACCGGGTTGGCAGCCAGTTCGAGAATAGCCGCAACCATAATCCAACAAAAAAGGAAAACCATCAGGAGTTCGCCGATTTTGTTGCCGGATACAAACGGTCCGGTCAGGAAGAAAAGGAGCAGCGATACCATCAGTAACAGGGCGCGGCGATCTTCCGTCTGCGTGCTCATAAGCGTACGGCGGTGACCGGCAAGCTACCGGCTACTGCTCTTTTAGCTTCAGGCGATGCTTGTTTTCTTCGAGAAATTCGCGGAGATCCTTGGCCATGTCGAGGAGGCGGACCCACTGCTCGTAATAGAGCGTGACCGGAAAGCGGCCCAGGCCATACACGCTGACGCCGCCCTTTTCGCCGACGCGAAATTCCAGGGCGCCCTTTTTGCGGCCTTCGGCTTTTTTCTCCAGCTCGGCAATACGAGCCATCAATTCTTCTTTTGTCGGTTCGGACATTAGCTTCCTCCGGGCTTGGGCTCCATCATCCTCCCACATTCTGGCCACATTCAGGAAGTGGCGCACAACCGAAGCAGTCTGCACACGCATCGAGTTATAGAACGTCTAACCCTTCGGGACTAGGCCGGCTACGCAGGCGGTTGAATTGCGTACCAGTGGCCCGCCCGGTATCATGGGCGCTCACATTGCTTCACGGTTCGGGGGATCGTTCCTCTCACTATGGCTCGTCTTGCCCAGCGTTTCACCTATTTACTAGTGTTTTTGGCGGTGGTTGCGGGCGTTCCGCTGGCCGCGGCGGCGCCGGAATCGAACGAAATATTGCCACTTTCGCAGGTGCGGGAGGGGATGCAAGGGTACGCCTACACGGTGTTTGCGGGCGATCAGGTGGAGAAGTTTGACCTGGTGGTGCTGGGCGTGATGCCGAATTTTTTGGGGCCCAAGCAATCCATCATTCTGGTGGAGTTGAAGGGGCCGAAGGTGGAGCACACGGGCGTGGTGGCGGGAATGAGCGGCAGCCCGGTGTATCTGGACGGGAAGCTGGCCGGGGCGCTGTCGCTGAAACTGGGCGTATTCACGAAGGAAGCTTTGGCGGGCGTGACGCCAATCGAAGATATTCTGCATCCGCCCGAGCAGCGTGCTGGAATGGCGGCGGGCGGCGGACAATTTGCATTGCCGAGCACAACTCTGGCCCAAAACGGATTGGGGAATGGAGCAGCGTTGCAGCCGATTGAAACGCCGCTGGTGTTTTCTGGATTTCAGCCCTCGGCGCTGCAGCCGTTTGCGACCCAATTGCAGAGTTTTGGATTTGTAGCCGCACAAGGCGGGACAGCCGAGGCGCGGCCGGATGACGGAAAGCTGGCTGCCGGGGACATGGCCGGAATGGTGCTGGTGCAGGGCGACGCTTCAATCAATTCGGCGTGCACGGTGACGGCGGTGCGCGGCGACAACGTATATCTTTGCGGGCATCCATTTTTGAATTTCGGCGACATGCAGATGCCGATGGCGCGTAGCCGCGTGGTGACGACGCTTTCTTCAGAACTGGCTTCGACAAAAATCGTGAACATGGGCGGCGCGATTGGAACCATCACGGGCGATCATTTGACCGCGGTGACGGGCAAGCTGGGCCCGCCGCCGGCAATGATACCTCTGGACCTGACGTTCGCGATTGGCGGTGCGGAAAGAAAGCTGCACTTTGAAGTGGTGAATCATCCGAAGCTGACGCCGCTGCTGGTGGCGCTGACGACGTTTAACGGAGTGACCCAGAATTATTTGTACGGTGAGGGCACCACGCTGCATTTAACAGGAGAGATCCGGTTGAAGGGCCACGTGCCGGTGCAGATCGAAAATACTGTTGCGCCGACGGATGCGATCTCGCAGGACAGCTTGCCGATTGCGCTGGTGGTGCAGACTGTTTTCGGGCGGCTGTTCACGAATAATTTTGAGATTCCGGCGGTGGAGCACATCACGCTGCGCGTGGAGAGCTTGCCGGGGCGGCAGTCGTTCACGGTAGACAGTGCGTGGCTGGAAAAAGGCGAAGCGGCGCCGGGAGAGACGCTGAAGGTGCGCGTGCTGCTGCGGCCCTATCGCGGGGCGGCGCGGATCGAAGAAACCACGGTGCGCGTGCCGGATCAGATGGCGCGCGGAACAACGCTGCGGGTGTTGGTAAGCGATGCGGACTGGATGAACCGCGCTTCGCGGGGATTTGTGTTTGGCGGATTCGCGGGCGGCGGCGGGTCGGAAGGGCTGGATCAGTTGATCGCACTGATGAATCGCGAACGGCACAACGACCGGTTGTACGTAGGACTGTTTGTGCCGGCGCCGACGCTGGTGTGGGACGACAAGGAATTGCCGAATGTGCCGTTGTCACAGATTAACGTGGTGGATGGGCGGCCGGGGCCGGGCAGCGTGCAGGTGCTGCGCGAGTCGCTGGCAAGTGAATCGTCCATCGTGCTGGGCGGCCCGGTAAGCGGCCTGATCTCCTTGAATTTGCAAATCCGGTGAACATTTCTATGACAAAGCGCTTTTATCGAGTCATCGTGCCGTGCGTGCTTGCGGGCATCGCGGCCACTTCCCTGCTGGCAGAGCACACGCGGCGGTGGCGGCAATCCACGTATGAAGAGTTTCAGAAGGGCAAGGCACAAGGCGTGGCGGTGAGGAGCGACGGGCATCTGGAACTGGCGCCGAAATTTTCGCTGCTGGCGGATGCGGATGCCTCATACCTTTGGTCGTTGAAAACGGATGCGAATGGCGTGCTCTATGCGGGCGGCGGGTCGCCGGCGAAAGTATTCCGGTTTGAGGGCAGCGGAAAGCCAAAGATCGTGTTCGAATCGACGGATTTACTGGTGCAGTCGATAGCATTTGATGCGAAGGGCGCACTGTATGTGGCGACCTCGCCGGACGGAAAGGTTTACAAGATTTCGGCCGGCGGCGAGAAGAGCGTGTTTTTCGATGCGAAAGCGAAATATATCTGGGACCTGGCGTTCGGCGGAGACGGCATGCTGTATGTGGCCACCGGCGACAAGGGGCGCGTTTACAGCGTGACGCCCGATGGAAAGGGCGAGTTGTTTTACTCGAGCGATGAAGCGCACATCAAGGTGCTGGGCTTCGACAGCAAGGGCAATTTGCTAGCCGGGACGGAGCCGAACGGGCGAATTTTGCGGATTACCCGCAGCGCAGAGCGGGCGGCGAAAAAGAAAACGGCCGACGATAGCGTGGCGGATGGGTTTGTGATTTATGAGACCTCGAAGCGCGAAGTGACTTCGATTGCGGCGACGGCAGATGGCGCGATTTATGTGGCGGCGATTGGAGAGAAGAACCGGCCAGGGATGGGGGCGCCATCGGCCGTGATTACGACGTCCCAGGGCACGACGACGATTACGAATGTGGCCCAGGGCGGGGCGCAGGGCGGCGTGCCGTTCCTGGCGTTTCCGCCGGCGATTTCGAGCAGCATTTATCGGATCGCGGTGGATGGAGCGCCGGAGGAGATCTGGAGCTCGCGAGACGAAATTGTGTACGCGCTGGGACTGAATTCAGATGGACGATTGCTGGCGGGCACGGGGAACAACGGCGCGCTTCTGGTAATTGACGGGCGCGGCGTTTATGCGCAACTGGCGAAATCGGGCTCTTCGCAGATCACGGGAATTTCGCGAACGAGCGGCGGCAAGGTTTATCTGTGCACGGCGAATCCGGGGAAAGTTTTTTCGTTGGGCCCCGAGTACGAAGCCGAAGGCACATTTGAATCGCAATCGTTTGACGCGAAACTTTTTTCACAGTGGGGACACCTCGAGTGGTGGGGTCCGCCGGGAATGAGCGCGGTGGCGAAGGGCGGCAAGGAGAGCAAGGAGCCGCGGCTGGAATTTTTTGTGCGCAGCGGGAACACGGAAGATCCGGGAAAAGAGTGGTCGCGATGGTTCGGGCCTTATGCCACACCGGGCGCGCAGATTGAAGCGCCTGCGGCTCGTTTTCTGCAGTGGAAAGCGGTGATCCACGACGGACGGCCGGGCGATGGAATCGATTGGGTGAGCGCGGCGTATCTGCCAAAAAATGTAGCGCCGGTGATTGATGGAATTGCGCTGCAGGATCCAGGGACGCGGGCGCAAGCGGTGGTGATTGTGGGGCAAGCGGCGAATGTGAATTTGAAGCAGCCGACGGCTCCGAACCCATCGGGCACGGTGATTACCACGACGACCACGAAGTTTGACCAGCAGCCGCAGGGCGTCTATCAAAAGGGGTACGCATCGGTATTGTGGACGGCGCATGACGACAATGACGATGAGCTTCGTTATGCGATTTATTTCCGAGGGGAGAATCAGCGCGACTGGCTGCTGCTGAAAGACAACCTGGACCAGAAATTCTATTCGTGGGACGCGACGGCGATGCCGGACGGGGCGTACTACCTGAAGATTGTCGCCAGCGATTCGGTCTCGAATCCGACGGATGCGGCGCTGAAGTCGGAGCGCGAAAGCGAGCGATTCGAGATTGATAACACGCCGCCGGTGATTCAGAAGCTCGAAGGCAGCGCGACGGGAATGAATGCGGATCGCTCGAAAGGCGTTTCGTATGATTTCCAGTTTACGGTGACGGATGCGACGAGCGGGATAGAGAAAGCGCAATACAGCGTTGACGGCGGAGAATGGATTTTACTGGCGCCGGTGAAAGGTATCAGCGACAGCAAGGCGGAGAGCTACAGCTTCACCGTGCGGGGGTTGGCGCCAGGAGAGCACACGATCGCGGTTCGTGCCTACGATCGCTTTGATAATGTGGGCGCGGGAAAAACGACGATTACTGTCGAGGGCGTGAAGAAGTAGCAGCGATTGGCTTGGGCTAACAGCGGCCCTCCGCGGATCAGATAACCGGAATGCCGACGCTATCTTGCTGGAACAACCCAAGAGCACAGGCTGAAGCCTATGCTACTTGGGGCGGCCGCTACAAAATCAGGTTTTTTTAGGGGCCGGTGGCTTGACGAGTTCGGGGCCAGGGAGTTTAGGCTTTTCGGGTTCGATGTAGGCTTCGATTTCGGCGCCGAAGCCCATGCGGCCGTCGCTGTAAGAATCAGCTTTTGCGTGAACGACTCTCGCCTTGCAGTGGGTTTCATCGGCTTTTCCGCCGGTGACTTCGGCGGGCATCTTGATCGTGGCTTCGATGGGCATACCTACCTGGAGCGGAGCCGAAGTGACAAAGAAAAATCCGCCACGAGAGACGTTCAGAGCTTCGGTGAAGTGTTCGCTTTTATCGCTGGCCAGATTAATGGCCCGGAAGCGCAGGGGTATGCGCAGGCGGTAGCGCTCAAGGTGTCGGCGTTCAGAAGCAGTCATGTCGTCTTTGGGGCATGCAACGGGGAGGGGCACGCACCCGGCCAACTCTCTGAATCCTTAGAGTATCACTCATGGCACGGGGGTCAAGGGATATGGTGGGGCGAGGCGGGCTGGAATGAGCCGGGCCTGAGTGTGGAGTAGTGGATTGGATTGGGGTTGGGAGGATTGGATCACCCCGTAAAAGCGAGAGCTTTGCTCCCGCACTCAAAAGGGGATACCTTCTGGCGCCAGGGTTGCTTCGCCGGGGACAATTTGCACTACACTGGGGGTATGGCGAGCACCAATCTTAGCCCGGACATTTCGGGGACTTCGATCGAGTGGAAGACGATCGAGGAGGCGCACGAACGGATTCGTCCCCGGATTCACCGGACACCGGTGATGACCAGCGAATCGCTGAACGCAATGAGCGGCGCGGAACTATTTTTCAAATGTGAAAACCTGCAGAAGACCGGATCGTTCAAGATCCGCGGGGCGACCAACGCGATTTTTTCCCTGAGCGACGATGAGGCAGCGCATGGCGTGGTGACGCATTCGAGCGGAAATCACGCGGCGGCGGTGGCACGGGCAGCGGCGTGGCGCGGGATTCCGGCCTGGATCGTTATGCCCAAAAACGCGCCAGCAGTGAAATGCCGGGCGGTGGAATCGTACGGGGGAAAAATCACTTTTTGCGAGCCGAAGGTTTCCGCACGGGCGGAAACGGCGAAACGAATCCAGGTGGAGACCGGGGCCGCGATGATTCATCCCTACGACGACGATCGAATTATTGCCGGGCAGGCGACGGCGGCGAAGGAACTTCTCGAGGAAGTACCGGAGCTGGAGGCGGTGCTGGCGCCGGTGAGCGGCGGCGGGCTTTTGAGCGGGACTTGCCTCGGCGCGCATGGATTGAACCCGGAGATTCGAGTTTATGGCTGCGAGCCGGAGCTTGCCGATGATGCGTACCGTTCTCTGAAGACCGGAACGCTGCAGACGATGGAATCGAGCGACACGATTGCGGACGGGCTTCGCGCTTCACTGGCGGCGCGGACGTTTGCGATTTTGCGGAAACAGGTGTCTGGGATTCTGCTGGTCGGCGAGAAAGAGATTGTGGAGACGATGCAACTGGTGGGGCAGCGCATGAAACTGGTGATCGAACCATCGAGCGCTGTGGCGCTGGCGCCGTTGCTGCGGGCGGGGGGAGTGCCTGGGTTGAATCAACGGAACCGGAAAGGCAAACCACCCGCGAAGATTGGGGTTATTTTTTCGGGCGGGAATGTGTAAGGGCAAGCTGTTTCCAGCCAAATTTGTCCGGGCATTAATTTGTAGAGCAATTTTTCGTTGAGGTCCTTCGGGCATCCTCGTCGGATGCCCTCAGGATGACAACGCGCGTTATATTTGGGGCTAGTGCTTCGGGGTTTTCACCGGGTCCGGGGGACGCGGCGGCAGCACTTTGGGATTGGCCTGCAGGGCTTTCATGACTTCAGCGATGCCGCGCTCCAGTTGCGGGTCGCGGCCGTCGATGACGGAGGCCGCATCGTTTTCGACGACGATGTCCGGGTCGACGCCGTGGCCTTCAATCACGAATTGGCCGGCGACGGAACCGCTGGCGGCTTCCGGGACAAAAACCTGGCCGCCGTCAAGCAGCGGGCCGCGGCCGCTGATGCCCACAACGCCGCCCCAGGTGCGCTTGCCAATCAAGGGGCCCATGCCTGCCTGGCGGAACATGTACGGAAAAATGTCGCCGTCGGATGCGGAGGTTTCATTGATCAGGCAAACCTTGGGACCGTAAAAGACCGCGTCCGGATAGGTGCCGGTCTGCTTGTCGAGACGAGCGTATTCGACGCCCAGGAGTTGCCTCCGCAGACGCTCAATCAGCATCTGCGAAATGTTGCCGCCGCCGTTGCCGCGAACGTCCACGATGATGGCTTGCTTGCGGATCTGCGGATAGTAGGTCTTGATGAATTCGCGGAAGCCGTCTTCGCCCATGTCGGAGATGTGGATGTAGCCGACCTTGCCGCCGGAGGCTTTGTCCACGGCTTCGCGGTTGTGGTTGACCCATTCGAGATAAATCAGGTTGGTCTCGCTGGTGATGGGCCGGTAAGTGATTTTGCGCGAGCCTTCGAGCGTGGGCTTGGAGTTTACGGTCCATTGCACCGGGCGATTAGCTTTGTTGCGCAGGAATTCGTATGGATTGTCTTTTGGCGTCAGATCCTGACCGTCGATCGCCAGAATATAGTCGCCTTCTTTTACATCAACTCCGACTTCAGTCAGCGGCGAGCGGTAAAGCTCTTCCTGATTCTGGCCGCGGAAGATTTTCGTCACGCGATAGCGGCCAGCAGCAGCGTCAAGTTCAATGCGCGCGCCGGGAAGAGCGACCTGAGGCCGCTTGGGCATATCGATGT
>DASSGS010000060.1:0-13496 GCA_035693365.1 Candidatus Acidiferrum sp.
CAGCGCCAGCATTTTCGCCGACGTGAAAATGTTTTGAATCCACTTCCCCAGCTTCACCCCGCGGGTGTTCAGATACGTCAGGAAAATGATCATCAGTACGCCGACAAGCTGCTGCACGGAGAGGCTGATGGCAAATTTCGAAGAAAAATTAATCGGAGGAATAATCCATGTCTTTGGAGAGATGGAAGGAAACAGAACGCCCAGGTAGCGGGCAAATCCGATGGCCACAGCGGCGATCGTGCCCGTCTGGATCACCAGGAAGAGCGTCCAGCCGTACAAAAATCCCCACAGCGGAGAAAACGCTTCCCGTAAATAAACGTATTGCCCACCGGCGTGCGGGAACATCGCCGCAAGCTCTCCATAGGAGAGCGCGGCCACGACCGTCAAGCAGCCGGTTAGAATCCAGGTGAGCAGCAGTCCACCCGCCGAACCGGTCTGCCGCGAGATATCCGCCGCGACGATGAAAATGCCCGACCCGATCATCGAGCCGACGACAATCATCGTCGCATCGTAAAGTCCGATGGCCTTTACGAATTGATGCTCGCCTTTGCCAGAGGCCGTGCTGGTTGGAATTGCGCTAGTCGCGTCGGCCATACGTTGGGTTCCTCAGTGGGAGGCCGCTGGCTTCGCGGCGTCTAGTCGTCGGATAAACTCCCGGGCCGTTGCAGCCGGGTCCTTGGATTTCAGAATGTCGCTGATGACCGCGACGGAATCCGCCCCCGCCGCAAGCACATCCGCGGCGCGCTCCAACGTGATGCCGCCAATCGCCACGATGGGCTTTTGCGTCAACGGGCGCACGCGGTGCAGGAGTTCCGTGCCGACCACAGGGTCGGGGTTCACCTTGCTGCTGGTCTGGAAAATGGGCCCCACGGCAATATAATCCGCCGAACTGGCCGCCGCTTCTCGGAATTGTTCAAGATTGTGCGTCGAAACGCCAACCCAGCGATCCGGCCCGATCACCTTACGTGCCTGCTCCACATCCAGGTCGTCCTGGCCGACATGGATGCCGTCCGCGCCCGCGAGATACGCTACATCCGGCCGGTCATTCACGATGAAAGTGCATTTCGCCCGACGCGCAGAATCCGCGATCAGGCGCGACTCGGCCCAAAGCTCGCGCGCCACCGCGTTTTTCGCGCGGTATTGCAGCAGCTTCACGCCCGCATCCATCAATTTTTGAGCTGTGACCCCGGCTGGTTCCGTCAACATTCCTGCGTCTAATATCACATACAGCCTGGGCAGGACAAGACGCATGAAACGCTATTTACCGTTGCCGCCGAGAATTTTCTCGATGAAGTGAGTGTCAAATTTTCCGGCTTCGAAGTCCGGATGGGCCAGAATCCGCCGCTGCAGGGGAATCGAAGTCTTGATTCCCTCGATCACGAACATTTCGAGCGCGCGCTTCATTCTCCCAATAGCTTCCGCGCGGTCGCGTCCTTTCACGATCAACTTCGCCACCAGCGAATCGTAGTACGGCGGGATCACCGCGCCCGAATACGCCGCCGAGTCCACACGTACGCCGGTGCCTCCGGGCGCCTGAAAGGTCGTGATGCGCCCCGCGGAGGGAACAAACGTTTCGGGGTCTTCGGCGTTGATCCTGCACTCGATCGAATGTCCGCTGAAATGCATCTCGCCGACCGCATCTTCCATTTTTTCACCTGCCGCGATGCGAATCTGCGATTTCACCAGGTCCACGCCGGTCACAAATTCGGTCACCGGATGCTCCACCTGGATGCGCGTATTCATCTCGATGAAATACAGCGAACCGTCCGTGTCCATCAGGAATTCCACGGTTCCGGCGTTGGTGTACTCAATCGCTTCCAGCGCCTTCACCACTTTCGTGCCCAATTCCTTGCGCCGTTTCGGATCGATCGCCGGAGAAGGCGATTCCTCCACCAGTTTCTGGTGCCGCCGCTGAATGGTGCATTCGCGCTCGCCGAGGTGAATCACTTTTCCGTGCTGGTCGCCGAGCACCTGAATCTCAATGTGCCGCGGGTGTTCCAAAAACTTCTCCATGTAGACGTCCGGCGTGCCGAACGCCTGCTGCGCCTCGCTTCGCGCCGTCTGGTAAGCAGCCAGCAACTCGTCCTTTGTGCGAACCACGCGCATACCGCGTCCGCCGCCGCCCGCCGCCGCTTTCAGAATCAGTGGAAACCCGACCCTCTGCGCCTCTTTGGAAAGCTGGTCCTCGCCTTCGACCACGCCATCGCTACCCGGAATCGTCGGCAGGCCGCGGGACTTCATCTCCCGCCGCGCGCGGTCTTTTTCGCCCATCATCTCGATCACTTCCGGCTTCGGCCCGATGAAGGTGATCTCCGACGCTTCGCAAACCTTCGCGAAATTGGCGTTCTCTGAAAGGAATCCGTAACCCGGATGAATGGCATCCACGTTGGTGATTTCCGCCGCGCTGATCACCTGGGGAATGTTCAGGTAGCTCTCGCTGCTCCGCGGCGGCCCGATGCACACCGCTTCGTCGGCAAAGCGCACGTGCAGGGAGTTGCGGTCGGCCTCCGAATACACGGCCACCGTCGGGATTCCCAGCTCCTTGCAGGCGCAGATGACTCGCAGGGCGATTTCCCCGCGGTTGGCGACTAGAATTTTCTGGAACATAGTCAGGCAGGCCGCTTACCGCTTGCGGCTTGGGCGTATCCCGAACAACGGTTGCCCGTACTCCACTGGCTGTCCGTTCTCCGCGAAGATCCGCAAAACTTCTCCGCTGATTTCAGACTCGATTTCATTCATCAGTTTCATCGCTTCCACAATACAAAGCGTCTGACCCTTGTCCACATGCGAGCCGACTTTCACGAAGGCTTCCGCTCCCGGGCTGGGCGAACCGTAAAAGGTTCCCACGATCGGAGAGTTGATCAGGTGCAGGTCTTCCCCGCCGCGAACCTCCGCGGCGTGCGTGGGTTCCGCGCTGCGGCTTTCGGGTTCGGGCGCGCTGACCGCCGACGGCACAATAATTTCTGCCGATGGGCGGGGCGCGGCAACCACCACATGGGCGCTGGGTTTTCTCAGACGAATCCGCAGATCGCCCCTCGAATACTCGAACTCTTCAAGGTTGTGCTCGCTCATGAAGCGCAGCAACTGTTCGATCTGCCCGATTTCGGGGTTTGCAAACGACGGGCTTTCACTCGCTTTCGCGGTCTTTTTCCGTTTCATGCCTGTTCTTAGAGTTCGATAAGATCCCGCTTGACGCGGGTCAAAACTTCATTACGACCTGCATGCACCACGACGTCGTCTTCGATCCGGATACCGCCGACGCCTTCCACATATACCCCGGGTTCTATGGTAATCACATTTCCCGCTTCCAGTCGAACCGTCTGGCCGCGAGCCACCCGTGGATCTTCATGCACCTCCAGGCCTAGACCATGCCCTGTACTGTGCACGAAAAACTGCTCCATACCGTTTTTCTTAAGGACGTCCCGCGCGGCGGCATCCACTTCCCCGCAAGTAACCCCTGCCTGGACGGCATTTACCGCGGCTTCCTGCGCTTCCTGAACCGACCTGTACCATTCCCGCACGCGCCTGCTGGCACGCCCCACATGCACGGTGCGCGTCATATCGCTGCAATAGTGGCCGAGTATAACACCCAGGTCCAGCACCACCAACTCATTTTTCCTCAGCTTCTTAGCCGTCGGTCGAGCATGCGGAAGCGCGCCCCGCGGGCCCGAGGCAACGATGGTTTCAAAGGAAGCGCCGCTGGCCCCGCGCTGCTTCATCTGATATTCGATCTCCGCACCCAGTTCGCTTTCGCGTACTCCGGGCTTGACCAGTTTGAGAGCGCTTTCCAGGACTTCGCCCGCCAGAATGGCCGCCTTGCGCATTACCGCCAGTTCCTGCGGGTCTTTTCGCATCCGCAGGCGCTCGACAAGGCCCGTGGCTTCAAATCCTTTCCCGCTGGCTCCCAACGCTTTGCGGAGGGTATTCCACTGCGTCACCGTTAATTGATTGCCATCGTATCCGACCCGCTTGAAGCGATTCTTGCGAAGAAACTCTCCCAGAGACGGATACAATCCTCCCTGCTGAAGCTCAATTCTTACCCCACGCGTTTCTTCCTTCGCCTGGACGGTAAACCGGCCGTCGGTCAGCAGCGTCGCGCCATCCCCCGACACAACAAGCGCGCCGGATTCTCCTGTAAACCCGGTCAGGTAATACCAGTTCGCGGGATGGGTCACCAGCAGGCAATCCAGCTTCCTGCCAACCAGGTCGGCCAGAAGGGCTTTTCGTCTTTTAGTGTGTTCCGCGGCCATAAAAAAATCGAGGAGACTTGCGCCTCCTCGATTTCAGTTTACCCGATTTTTCCGAGCGGCGCCGAGCGCCGGCCTTCTCTCATCAGCCCGGGATAATGCGCGGGGTGATGAAGAACAGCAATTCCTGCGAGGTGACCGAAACGTTGGTCCGGCGGAAAAGGTAACCGATAATCGGCAAACTGCCCACGATCGGCACTTCCGTGATGTTGGTCTGTTGCTGGGTAACGATGATGCCGCCGACGACGACTGTGCCGCCATCGGCAACCGTCACCTTTGTTTGTGCCGCTTGCGTATCCAATGCCGGGATGCCTTGAACGCGGGGAATACCGTTATCAATCTGCGTGTTTTCCACCAGCACGTCCATGAATACCGTGCCTTCGGCGGTAATCTGCGGGGTCACTTCCAGTTGCAACACGGCGTCAATGTACTGGACCGAGATCGTGTTGTTGATCACCGTCTGGATCGGAATCTTCGTACCTTGCTTCACGATCGCTTTTTCGTTGTTCTGGGTGATGACCTTGGGCTTCGACAGCAGTTTGCCGACGCCCTTCGACTCCGCCGCGGTGATGAACAGGTCCACGGCAAAGTTCGGCGAACGATGCCCAAAGTAGAAGCCGCTGGTCGGCACACCCGCGCCCAGGTTCACATTCAGTGGCAATCCAGGAGTGCTGGCACCGGAGCCGGCAGCCGGAGTTCCAACCAGTGGTGGCTGCGGAATTCCCGCGCCGGTCTGCACCGGGCTGACGCCGACGCTAGCCGGTCCGCCAAACACCGAACGGCCGCCCGTCGTGGTTCCGGCAAAACCCCACTGTACGCCGATGTCTTGCGCGAAGGTTCGGGAAGCGGAAACCACGCGCGCTTCGATTTCCACCTGCTGCGACTTCCGATCCAGCTGGCGGATCAGGTTGTCAATCGTGGGAATCACGGAGGGGATATCGCGAATGATCAGCTGGTTCGAGCGATCGTCCGAGAGAATGTCTCCGCGGGCGGAAAGGAACTTTTTCAGAGTATCTTTCATGGACCCGGCTTTCGCGTAGCTCAGCACGCGAGTTACCGTAACGGGGGCCACTGCTTCGGCTTGCGCCTTTTCCAGGTCGCGCGCAGATTCGGCTTCCCTTCGCAGGGTCTCGCGGGTCGCAACGCGCAGCACATTGCCCGTCAACTGTTTGTCCAAGCTGTTGTTCTGCAGCACGATGTCCAGCGCCTGATCCCAGGGAACTTCATCTAGCACGATCGTCAGGGTGCCCTTGACGTTGGGATCCAGCACCACGTTCAATCCGCTGATTTCATGAATCAGCCGGAAGAAGTCTTTCAGGTCAACGTCTTTGAGGTTCACCGAAATTGGCTCGCCGGTATAGTGCCCTGCCTGCGGAGCGTTGCTGACGGTAGCCGATTGCTGCGCCGCAACGGTCGTCGCCGCCGTCGCTGCCTGTTGCATGGCCTGCTGAGAAGCCTGCTGCGACCCGCCATCGGGACGCGCCGGAGCGCCGTTTTCGCGGAGCGACGCCAGGACCACGGAGGGTTGCGTCAATTCATTGGGCAAGGAAAACCGTGGTGCGGCCGAATTCGACGCGTTGGTCTTGCGTGTTGCGGCCTTCGGCGCGCTCGCGACATATTCGATCGACTTTTTCGGGGATTCCAGGGAGGTTGAGGTCACCGGTGCAACCGCGCCGGCTTCCGGAGTCAACTGCATCTGGAAGTAGACCACCAAAGCATCGCCTTCGTGCGTGATCTGATAGGGCGTTTCTCCCGTCAGGTCCACCACGACGCGGGCCACGTCCGGCCGGAACTGCCCGATCCGTACGCCGCGCACCGGGGCCGAGACGCCCGGGATCACGGTTCTCTGGACGCCCAGCCGCGCTCCGTTGAAATCCAGCACCAGGCGCTCCGGATTTTGCATCCGGGAGGTGTGGAGTTCGAGCCGTGCTGCTCCTTCGACTCGGATCGCCGCCCGCTGCGGCTCCTGGGTGATCGCCACGCTCGAAATTACCGCGGCGGTCGATGTCGCGCCAGCGGGCTCCTGACCGCGAGCAGTCACCAGGTTTCCACCTAGCACCACGCTCGCTACTATCAGGCAGCCACACCGGAAGGCCGGCCAGTTCGTCTTCATTGCTGTTCTCCTGCACTGGAGTAAATTCTCTTGTTGACTTGACGTTCCACTGGTTTTCCGAACGCATCTTTCCCGACTTCGTGGAACGACACGCCGTCCATGGCAATCTTTTCCACTCGCCCGTCGTAGAGTTGATCCCCTTCGCGCAGGAAATAGGTCCGCGCTTGCGGATTGGTCACGACCGCGATCATCCCGTTGGGTGCTCGAACAATTCCATCCAGCCGCAGCGTCCCCACCTGCAATCCGGCTTTTCCAGGAGGCAGATTCGCCCCGGCTCTGGCTGCCGCTTCCTGCCGGCTGGTGAGAGATTCGAACGGATCGCGCCGAGAAACCCGGGCTTCGGACGGTTCCGGCGCCGCACCGGACTTTGCCGGCGTCGCGCCAGCCGTCTTCTTAACAACCGGTTTTTTCGCCGGCTTTGCCGCAGGCGTCGCGGACTTCGGAGCGGTACTCGTCTTTGCGCCAGGGGCGGGCGCGGAAGCTTTCGGCGCTTGCGCTGCCGGAGTTTTCGGCGCAGGAGTCTGTGTCGCCGGCTTCGGCGCTGCCTTGGGAGCAGCAGCTTGCTGCGTCGCAGGCTTGGCTGCAGGCGCGGGCGCTGGTGCTGCCGGCTTCGCTGCTGTTTTCGGAGGTGCGGCGGGCGCAGACTGGGCATGCAAGCTACTCCCGGCCGTCGCCAGCAGAATCCCCGTCATCACTGTTTTGGCTAGACGCATGGCTCGCTCATCCCTGCTCACGGTTTTTTCACCGGTTGACCTGGTTGACCAGCACCCTTGGCCCCACCTGCTGGAGTCAAATCAGCCGGTTTCGTGAAGAACGTCGTGACCGTAAAAAGTCCAGTAACCGTAGTTCCCGGGCGAATTGGATACTTCGTCCCCTTCGATCCCGGACCTCCCGGATCGTCAAACTGAAGATCCCCGACGTTGATAATGCGCGACAACCGGCTCAACCTCGAGAAAAAATCCAGCATGTTGAAGTACGGCCCATCCGCTTGCACTTCAAACGGCATCTCGTAGTGGTATTCCTTGGGCACAATCGGCTGTGAAGTCAACTTGCGCAATTGCACGTTGGAGGAAGCCGCCGCGCCCTGCACCTGGCGGATAAATTCGTCCACTTCTTTTTCTTCCGGCACGATCGTCTTGAGCGTGTCGAGTTGCTTGTTCAGCGCGTCCATCTGCTGCTTCAACTCTCCGTAGCGCTGCTTGTAAACCTGCAATTGGGTGACTTCCTGGTTGAGCTTGGTGCGCGTCTGAACGGCCGCATCGTAATCTGCCCGTTCTTGCGCCACCGGTGAACCCGGAACATAAAGCCCTGCCAGCACCAGAATCACCGCGATCGCCAGCGCCACCAGGCCCTGCATGATTACGGACATGTCTCGGAAAGGATTGGCCATGGTATTCCCCTATCCTTTCTTCGCCGGTGCGTTGGCGGTTGGGCCCGTGCTGCCGGGCGTGCTGGCGGGTTTAGCCGCCGGCGTGCCCGCTGCCGGTCCATTCGGCGCGATTTCCGCGTTGATTGAGAACAGGAACGTCTGCACGTTCAAACTTTTTTCGTCCTGCCTGGCATCCTTGATTTCGACTTTTTGGAAATACCCGGAACGCTTCAGAGCAGTGATGAAGTTGGCGACGGAATTCAGCGAAGCGGCCGCGCCGTCCATTTGGAGCACCGCGCCCTTCTTCGACATGGACATCAGCCACAAATTCTCGGCCCGGGAAACGGTGTTCGCCACCTGGTCCAGAAGTTCCTGCGCGCCGGTGCGGTCTCTCTGCAACTGCTCGATGGTGCCCACGCGCTGCTGCAAAACGACCTTTTGTTTTTCGAAGGCTTCCACCTGCAGCTTGATCTGTTCCAGATCCGTTTTCTGCGCCTGCAATTGCTGGATCCGCTTGTTCTCATCATTCAACTGCGTCTGCCACGAATGATAGAAGTAGAAAAGGAAGAGTCCGCCGAGCAGCACGCCCGCCCCGATGAAGACCAGCGGCAACGCCGCCCCGGTATCCACCGGCCGCCGCGATGCTTTCGGCCTCGTTTGTCCAAGTAAGTTTATGCGGATCATGGCTAGTCGAAGCTCCTCAGGGCCAGTCCAACGGCGACAACCAGTCTTGGCGCCAATTCCCGGATTTGATCTTCACCATGCTTCCCGGGATTGATCAGCACTTTCCGGAAAGGATTCAGTTCTTCCACCGGCATCGCGAATTCCTCGCGCAGCAGGTCCACCAGACCGGGCACCCGAGCCGTTCCGCCCGCCACCATGATCCGCTGGATGTTTTCACCGCTTGCCGTTGCACGGAAAAAGTCAAAGGTCTTTTGAATTTCGAGGGTCAGGATGTCGGAAACGCTGCGCAGGATCTGGCCCTTCTGCTCGTCGGTCACCGTCGGAAGGGTGTCACCCTTCTTCAAGCGTTCCGCGTCGTCAAAGCTCAGGTCCAATTCCTTTTGCAGAGCGTCCGTGTACTGGTTCCCGCCGACGCTGACGTCGCGCGTGAACAGCGGAATTCCGCCGCGGACGATATTGATGTTCATTACGCTTGCGCCAATATTCAGCAGGGCCACGGTCTGCCCCGCATCCGGCTCGTAATTCACTTCGAAACAGTTCTGCAGTCCGAATGCGTCAATGTCCACAACCACCGGCGTTTTACCGGCCTGCGCCAAGACGTTGGTGTGGTTCAAAATCTTGTCTTTCTTGACCGCAACCAGCAGGACGTCCATCTGCGAGTCCATTGCTTCCAGCAGTTGGTAGCTCAGGTTCACGTCGGCGATGTCGAAGGGGATGTGCTGGCTGGCTTCCGACGGAATCCGGTCGTACAACTCTTCTTCCGTCATCAGGGGCAGCGGCACCCGCTTCACAATTACGGAGTGGCCGGAAACCGAAGTGCCCACATTCTTAGTCTTGATCTTTTCGTTTTCGAAAATTCTGGTGATCGCGTTGGCGACTTGCGGCGCATCCATGATTGCGCCGTCCACCACGGTATCCTGGGCCAGCGTTTCCATGCCGAAGCTGACCAGTTCATACCCGGCCTTCGTCGATTTCAGCTCGACGGCCTTGATCGAACTGGACCCAATGTCCAGCCCCACCAGTTGCTTGTTCTTTCCTCCACCAGGTAACCACATATCGCGGCCTCTTTCCCTCACGCTCTGACAAGACTAGCGGCGCTTCGCCACCACTTGGCTCATCTTGCGTTCCATCCACCTGTCTAGGATCGTCTTTCTAAGTTTCCAACGATTTCCTAACTTGAATGCAGGTATTTCGCCTTCTGTGATGTACCGGTACAGAGTATCCGGGCTGATTCCCAGATACTGGGACGCCTGCCGTACGTTCATCACTTCGCGCGATTCGCTCACGAGGAACGCCCACCTTGTCTACCACTCGCCCTTCTTGCATACTTCGCCGCACCCAATTTCTTGCTTTTGCTGCAGGACACAGATACCCCGGGTGCCGCTCGTGGATACGTTATGTCATTCACGCTGGCAGAGCGTCAAGCGATTCTCTTCCGTAGTTGTCCTAAGAATGCAGGTAATCTTAGGCAATTGGCCTGTTATTGCAGGCAGGTGGGACTACTAATTGCATAGCTGGCCGATGAATACCACAACTGGTTGGGCTTTTTGCGGATGAAGGCCCCTGTCCCGACGGACGGTAATCCTTAGTTCGCAATCCTCGCGCTATCTCAACGTTCTCTACCACTTGCGCGCTCCCGCCCCTCCTCTCAGCGTTCCCTTCGCGCTTCCCTCTGCGCTCTCTGTGTCAAGTCCCCTCTTTTTCCCTCTGTTTTTCAAATTCCCAATGTTTTCCAAATCGCTTCCACACGGGCTTTCGTCTTTTCATCCGTTAGCATCTCGTCCGGCCACGGCCGCGCAAATCCCTCGCTGGCCCATTTCCGCGTGGCGTCAATTCCCATCTTCGAACCAAAATCCTGCATGCGCGCCGCGTGATCCAGCGTATCCACGGGCCCTAATGTGAATTGCACATCCCGCTCCGGATCAATCGCGCAAAGCGCTTTCCAGACAACTTCGCGATAGTCGTGCACGTTTACGTCGTGGTCCACAACCACAATCACCTTCGTAAACATCGCTTGCCCCAGCGACCAGATCGCGTTCATCACTTTCCGCGCGTGGCCAGGGAACGATTTCCGGATCGACACAATCATCAGGTTGTGCACAATCCCTTCGGCCGGCATCGAGACGTCCACAATTTCCGCATGCGTCAGTTTCATCAGCGGCAGGAACACGCGCTCGATCGCATAGCCCATATAAAAATCTTCCTGTGGAGGGCGGCCGACAACCGTGGCCAGGTAAATCGGGTCTTTCCGGTGGGTCACACATTCGACGTGGAAAACCGGATATTCACCTTCCAGCGAATAAAATCCGGTGTGATCGCCGAAGGGTCCTTCTGTGCGCATCTCGTTCAGGTTCACATATCCTTCCAGCACAATTTCGGCGTTTGCGGGCACTTCCAGATCGTTGGTTTCGCACTTCACCAATTCCACAGGTTCGCGGCGTAGGAATCCGCTGAACATCATTTCGTCCAAGTCAGGAGGTATGGGCAGAATGCCTCCGAGGGTAGTCGCCGGGTCCGCGCCAATCGCCACGCTCACCGGAATCCGCCCCTCCGGATTCTTTGCCCGGGCCCGCCGGAAATGTTCCGCGCCGTGCTTCTGGGTCTGCCAGTGCATCCCGGTCGTACGCTCGTCATAAATCTGCATGCGGTACATGCCCACGTTTCGCTTGCCCGTCTCCGGATTCCGGGTAAACACCAATGGGAACGTGATGAAACGTCCGCCATCCTGCGGCCAACACTTCAAGATCGGGAAATCAAACAGGTTTACGTCATTCGCCTGATGCACCACCTCTTTGCACGGCCCATTCTTCACATTCTTGGGCATGAACGAGCCAAGTTCCGCCAGTTTCGGCAGCATCTTCAGCTTGTCGAAGAGCCCTTGCGGCGTCTGCATGTCGAGGAAGCCGCGAATCCGCGCCGCCACTTCATCCAGTTCCTCCACTTCGAATGCCAACTCCATCCGTCGCAGGCTTCCAAAGGCGTTGATCAACAGCGGATAGCGGGAACCCTTCGGTTTTTCAAACAGCAGCGCCATCCCGCCCGGTTTCCCCTTCGGGCCCATCAGCGCCTGCGCCCGCTGCACCACCTCGGTCACTTCCAACACCGGGTCCACTTCCGCCCTAACCCGGCGGAGCTCGCCCTCCCGCTCCAGTCGCTTCACAAACTCCCGCAAATCCGCATATCCCACTTCTTCCTCCCAAAGCCAGCCTTGTCTTATAGACATTGTAGGGGCCAGGTTCGCCCGGCGCTCCGAGCTTTACCCCCTACGCAGCAGGTCGTGCCGCGCGATTGTGTACTAGCCTTCTTTATAATCGGCCAGTTCGCGCAACACTACCACGCTCCAAGTCGTCCGTGCAAAACCGCCGAGACCGGATAGCGGCGTTCGCCAAACTTTTAAATCCCGTTGGCGATAATTCGTCTCGTTCTCAACGTCGGACGTTTCGGTGTGACACAATGCGTCTCAGACTGACCAGATACCTAGGTGGCAAGCCATCCCCCCGAATTGAAAATCGTTCTTACAATTTCAGGCCATCTGCTTTGAATTGACTTATTTGCGCGATCAATTGCAGACATGCGGCCTGGCCCCGCCTGAAGTGGCCTCGCAGTTGCTTCTTTTATGTACCGGAGGGGAGTCGTTTGCTCAGGCATTTTGCAATCGCGCCCGCCCCGGAACATTTCTTTGGTGACCGGAGACAGAAAGCGCTCTCGCAAGCAAGGAGAACTGGGACCCCAAGCCCGCCGGTAGATGGTTACAACAGGCTGCGGTAAAGGCTCACTAGGCCAACATGCTCAATGCACTTCAAATGATTCGACTCGATTATCTCTCCTGTGTTCTGACCGTCCTCGGTACCGTGCTCCTCGGCAAAAAGCTCTGGCAGGGTTGGGTTGTTGCCGCCATCAATAGCGCCGTTGTCTGCGTGATCGGAGTTCGCACTGCGCAGTTCGGTTTTGTGCCCGCCAATCTTCTTTGCATCGCACTCTACACTTCCAACCTCATTAATTGGCGTCCCAAGAAACTGGATCAGTAGTTCTCCGCTCCAAGCCCGGCCCAACAGACATCGCCAATGTTGACCTCGGGCCATCGCTCTTATAGTCTCTAGCCACGTTCCATCCGGCGGGCCCCGCCCGTTTTACCGGCCCCTCCCTCTGACAGGCCCGTTCGTATACAAAGGAGATTCAATAAAATGAAAAATATCGGCCGTACTCTGTTCGCGTTGTCGCTGGCAGGAATATCCCTGTGTGCGACATCCGCGCAAGAGAAGATGTCCATCCCAAAAGTGCTGCAGATTCAGCGGGAATTTCTTAAGCCCGGAAAGGGCGGAAACATTCACGAAGTGAAAGAGAGCGCCTTCATCGATGCGATGAGCCGGGCCAAATGGCCCACCCACTACATCGGCATGACTTCGCTCTCGGGCAAGTCTCGCGCCTTGTTCTTCACGTCTTATGCTTCCCTGGAAGCCTGGGAAAAGGATTACGCTGCGGTAGGGAAAAATGCCGCGCTTTCCTCGGCCCTCGACCGCGCCTACGCCGCCGACGGTGAACTTCTGGATTCCACCGACACCGGCGTCTTTCTCTTCCAGGAAGAGATGAGCCTCCGCCCGAAACCCGATCTGGGCGCCGCTCGCTTTATGGAAATCAGCGCTTACCACGTACGCCCCGGCCACAACAAGGAATGGACGGAAGCGGTGAAGTTGGTTAAGGCCGCCTATGAAAAGGGAGTGCCGGAGTCGCACTGGGGAGTGTTTGAGCAGGCCTACGGCGGGGACGGCGGCACTTACCTTGTCCTGACCTCGCACAAATCCCTCTCCGAAGTCGATCAGGGATTCGCCGATGACAAAAAATTCGTCGCAACCATGGGCGAAGACGGAATGAAGAAGCTCAGCGAGCTGATCGCGGCCTGCGTTGAATCTTCCCAGCACCAATTGTTCGCGATCAATCCGCACATGAGTTATGTCTCGGACGAGTGGATTAAGGCGAGCCCAGACTTCTGGGGCGTCAAACACGCAGCAGCCAAAGCCCCCGCGTCTACGAAGAAGGACAAGCCATAACCATACGGGAGCCCGTTTCCCATTGTCGTGGGGGG
>DASSGS010000061.1:0-2231 GCA_035693365.1 Candidatus Acidiferrum sp.
TTGCCGGAGGAAGTGCAGGAACGCTGCTGGACGGTTCTTCGGGAGCAGGTTGCCTGGTACGATGACAGCGCCGCCAGTTTTCCGAAAGAGCCCAAGGGATGGCTCCTGAAGGAGACTGCCGTGATTGCGGTTGGGCTCGCGTCCATCCCCGGCCCCGTGCGCGAACGTCACCGGGCCGACTTCACCGGCCTGCGGGATCGCATCGAGAAGTGCCGAAAAGCGAACGATCCGGATGCTCCGAAGCTCCCGGACTTAAAGAAAACGGACTGGATGGCCGGCTAAGCAGCGCAAGAATCCGACACATCAGCGGGTACCCATCGAGGACGTCAAAGTCGTTCGAGGATGTCCGGTTCTCCGTTGAAAAGTTGACGACTCTCCCCCAGAGCTTTTGATAGGCTCTGGGAAACGTTGGCAAACGAAAGGAGAGCCGTCTTGAAGAAAAGATACCAGAACACCCCTACAGAAGCGATCCAAGAATTCCAGCAATTCGCGCAACGCGAAGATCGGCCGATTCAGATTGTGTTTCCCATCCAACAAGTAGTCGCTTTGCTGCAAGAAGGACTGGGAGAACTCATGCGACAGGTGGGTCTCGGATTCGCCGGGGCCGTGATGGAAGACGAAGTAGAACAGAGGGTAGGAGCGCGATCCCAACGAAATCCGGAGCGGCAAAATTCGCGCTGGGGAAGCGAAAATGGTTATTGCGTCGTGGATGGACAGCGGGTGCCGATTCCCCGTCCGCGCGTTCGCAGTAAACTGGGCCTGGAAGTCCGATTAGGGAGCTACGAACTGTTTCAACGAGGGTCCTTGATGGAGGACTGCGTTTGGCTGAAGATTCTGTAAGGCCTCACCATGCGCAGTTACAAGGATGTGCTGCGAGATTTTGCAGACGCCTACGGAATCGAGAAATCGACCATCAGCGATCACTTCATTTCCGCGAGTCGGAAGAAACTAGAGAAGCTGCTATCGCGCTCGCTCCAGGATCTACCCCTAGCCGCGGTGATTGTGGACGGCACGATCTTCAAAAGAGAGGACCTGGTGGTGGCGCTGGGCGTAGATGCCTTTGGGCACAAGCATGTTCTAGGTTTGCAGCAAGGAGCCACGGAAAATGTGGAGGTCGTGGGTGGTTTATTCGGAGATCTGCAAAGGCGGGGCCTGGACTTCAATCAGCCTCGCTTATATGTAATCGATGGGAACGCAGCGCTCCGCCGCACGATCGAGAAATATGCGGGCGCGGCCGCATTCGTGCAGCGCTGTCAAGTACACAAGATCCGCAATGTCAGCCGGCATTTGCCGGAAGGGCGCGCGCACGCCGTTAAGTTTCAGATGCGCGCATCCTATTCAGCCACGGATTATGAGGAGGCGAAAGAAGCCCTGCTCAAGCTGCACGATCACTTAATGACAGTCAACGTCAGCGCGGCCAGGAGTCTGGCGGAGGGACTGGAAGACACGCTCACGGTGCACCGCCTCGGGGTCACCGGTTTGTTGCGGCAGAGCCTGAGTTGCACCAATGGGATTGAATCCAGCTTCTCGGTGGTGGAGCGCATCTGCGAACAAGTCAAGCGCTGGCAGGGTGGGGATCATCGCCTGCGCTGGGTGGCTTCATCGCTTCTCTATCTCGAAGGCCGTTGGAATCGACTACAGGGTCATAAGCAAATGCCCCAGTTGGTCCAGTCTCTGCGACGCCACTACGAAGCACGCCTAAGGGAACCGGTACGAGGCAAATCAAAGAAAAGGGCCGTTGCATGATACCGTAATAGGAAAGAGGGTCTCAGCTTTTCAACGGAAATCCGGACATTCTCGTTGCCGTTGACACTCGATCAGGATATTTTTACCCAATATTCTCAATGCCTTACCGGCCTGATCGCCCGGAACCCCAAAGACGCGATGTTACTATCAGTGTCGTGAGCGGCTTCCCGCTCCCAATTTCCCAAAGGACATTCTCATGACTTCCACCGCCCGGGCGACTGCCAACGTCGCCAACGCACAATTGTCTACCGGCCCCCGCACCGAAGACGGCAAGGCCCGCTCCTCCCGAAACGCCGTCAAGCACGGACTCACTTCCAAACATCTCGTCATCGCCCCCGGCGAAGAGGAAGAATTCGCCGAACTCCACGACTCCCTGTTCGCCCAACTCGCCCCCGAAGGCCCCCTCGAAATGGGTCTCTTCAACATGCTCGTCCACGCCGCCTGGCAACTGGAACGCTTCCGCGCCCTCGAAGCCCAACTCATGA
>DASSGS010000062.1:0-29714 GCA_035693365.1 Candidatus Acidiferrum sp.
CAATCAAGAACATCAACGGCACCCAACGAATCGCGGCCCATGCTACAAAGAGTGGTCGTCTCATAGTGTGTTTAATCCGCTACAAATACTAAAAAAGTGTATCAAAAAAACCGCATTATGTCAACCATTTTCTTTGGAAAATCTGCCCCTTAACTCGTTGAAAGTACACATTTTAAGCTCATTTAGACCCTTGTCTAAACCCCTCACAATTGCCTCACTGGCCTTCGGGTCAGCGAAGCTGGCCGTCCCGACCTGTACTGCTGTCGCCCCCACAGAGACATATTCAAGGACGTCACCGACCGTTTCCACCCCTCCCAAACCAATGACCGGGATGCTCACGGCCTTGCTTACTTCCCAGACGAGCCGCAGGGTGATCGGTTTGATGGCAGGCCCCGAAAGACCTCCCGCCAGGTTCCCCAAGAGGGACTTTTGGGTTCTAAAATCAACCGCCATTGCCGGAAAAGTATTGGCTACGGTCAGGGCGTCAGCCCCCGCCTGCTCGGCCACTTTGGCGATAAGTCCAATGTCTGTAACAAGAGGCATCAGTTTTACCCAGAGCGGCCGAGTTTTCGCTGCCTTCCGCGCCGCCCCAACTACCTCCTCTACAAGAGCAGGGTCGCTGCCGAACTGCATGCCACCTTTCTTGACGTTCGGACACGAGATGTTGAGCTCATAGGCCGCGATTCCCTCGGCGTCCTCGAGCCGCTCGATCACTCCCACATAATCTTCCTGGCAAACGCCAAAAACGTTCACGAAAACATGGGTGTTGTATTTTCGCAACAGTGGGAGTTTGACTTTGACGAAAACCTCGACGCCGACGTTTTGTAGACCGACGGCGTTAAGCATTCCGGATGGAGTGTCGCAGAGCCGGGGAGCGGGAGCGCCCTCGATGGGTTGTAGGGAAATTCCCTTCGTGACAAAGCCGCCCAGACGATTCAACTCCACCAAGTGGGCGAACTCCAACCCATACCCAAAGGTTCCGCTGGCGGCAATGATGGGATTAGCGAGGCGCAGAGCGCCAACCTGAACGCTGAGGTCAACGCGGTTGGAAGGATTCACTCCACGGGAGGATACCACGAAGCGGGGCCGACGGGCCTTGCCTGTAGCTCAGGCCTTCAGGCCTGAGGATTTCCCTGGCGATGGCACGGTCTAGCCCGGGTAAGGGAAAGCCTCACCCCTAAAGGGGTGAGCTACAGCGGCCACGATGAATCTACTCCTTTTTGCCCGACTTCCTCAGCGCTTCCGCCAACACTCGCCCATCGCGCGTCGCCAGCGTGACTCCTGTCAGAGCCGCGAAGGTAGGAGCAATATCCGCCGGAGTCGCCGGCTCAAAATACTCTCCGGGTTGAATTCCAAACCCCATCAAAAACACCGGCACATGCTGATCATAGTTGTACGGCGTCCCATGCCCCGTTCCTGTGGCCCTCTTGCTTCCCCCCGCCGAACTGTCCGTCAGCCAGTAGGGCTTTTGCAGGACATAAAGGTCGCCGCTGCGCCCGGCAAAATAGCTCAGCACCGCCGCTTTCCGTGTTTGCGCAATCGGCGTTGTGCCATTCCCCAAGTCCTCCGCCCGGTAAACCGCCGCGACACCCGGCATCGCCGAAATCGCATCCAGCACGGTTTTCATGGCTGCGGGATCTGCCTTCAGACGGGGGTAAATCCCTTCCGAAAAATAAACCTCATTGCCTGCCATGCGCGCTACCGCCGGCTTGGGGTAATTCAGCGGCTCCAACGCCTTTTCAATGCGAGCCTGCAGTTCCGGCAAGCTGAGCACTCCGGCATCCACGCCAGTCGTTTGCATATCCGCGGGAACCGGCGCCACACCGTGGTCCGCGCTCAGCGCTACCACGTAGTTTCCCGCGCCCACTTGCTTGTCCAGAAACGCGAACAACTCCCCAAGATCCTTATCCAGCCGCGCCAGAATGTCCTGAATCTCCCAGCTTCGCGGTCCAAATGTGTGGCCGACGTAATCCACCGACGAGTAGCTCACCCCCAGAAAATCCGTCGTGCCGCTCTTCCCAAGCCCCAGTGAATCCACGGCCGTTTCCGCCAATTTCGTCAGATAAGTATCGGCGAACGGGCTGGTTGACCATTGTTCGTAATACGCGCCTTCCGGCGCCGTGGCTCCCTCTTTTCCGCGCAGAGGGTGGGGAAAACTTGTCGTCCAACCGTCTACCGTCGCGGCCCCGGTCGCCGTTTCGTTGTAGAGATACGCGCTTTTCGGCAAAGATATCGACCAGGTTTTCCCGAAATCGCCGGCCACGGGATTTTTCTTCGCGAACTCCTCCACAAACGGCATCGTGCCGTACACAGAGGACGTCACCAGCGTCCCAGTTGTATCGAACCACGTCACCGCGTCGCCTTTGTGCCCTGCCATCGTAATCGCCGACCGCGCTTTTACCGAAAACGTGACCACGCGCGTGGCTCCACCACTCTGAAATTTCAACTCTTCAGCGAACGCGGGTATTTGCATCCTCCATGCCGAATCCCCGCCTTTCGTGCTGCCGCCTGCGTACGCCAGATTTTTCGCATTCGGATCGCTGGTGCACGTCACCATCTTCTGCTCCCCCCGGTCCCACCAGGCGTTTGCCACCATCCCGTGGCTTGCGGGAAACGATCCCGTTGAAATTGTGGAATGCCCCACGCACGTCTCGGTTGCCGCATAAGGATAGGCCGCCGCGCGGAACCATGCGCCCTCCGCGAGCAGCCGCTTTAGCCCGCCGCTCCATTGTCCGCGAAACTTGTCCACATAATCCCCGCGCATCTGGTCCACCACCACCAACACCACCAATTTTGGCTTGGCCGGCTTCTCCGCCTTCTTAGGCGCTGCCGCAGCCGTTTTGGGCGCCTGCGCCACCACCCAGTTCGCCAAGAGCCCTGTCGCCAATGCAGCCAAAACCAGCGCCCTGCAGATTCTTGCTCCCGATTTCAACCTCAGCCCCATGGACCTCTCCCTCTCAAATCCCGCGAAAGTCTAGCACGCCGCTATCTCCCCCGCGTGAACACTTCCGGTTTTCCCGAGTTGTGCTAGCATTACGCGAACATGCGCATCGTCGAAAAATCGCAATTAATGTCCGCGGCCGAAATCGACCGCACCCTCCAACGCCTGGCCCACCAGATCGTCGAAAAAAGCGGCGGCACCAAGAGCCTGGCCCTGATCGGCATCCGCCGGCGCGGTGTCCCGCTGGCCCAGCGCATCGCCCGCGCCATGCGCGGCATCGACGGGGTAGATGTCCCCGTCGGCACCCTCGACATTACCCTCTATCGCGACGACCTCTCCAAGGTCGCTCCGCAAGCCGTCTTGCAATCCTCCGACATCACCTTCGGCGTAGACAGCATGGACCTCGTCCTCGTGGACGACGTCCTCTACACCGGCCGCACCATCCGCGCCGCCATGAACGGCCTCTTCGACCTCGGCCGCCCCAAGCGCGTCTCTCTTTGCGTGCTGATCGACCGAGGCCATCGCGAAATGCCCATCGAAGCCCAGTACGTGGGCCGCACCGTGCAAACCAGCGACACGGAAATCATCGAAGTCCGCCTGATCGAAATCGACAAAGAAGAACGCGTAGTCCTGGTCGACCGCCTCGATTAATCACCCTCGACGATTTCCCCAACTGTCATCCCGAACTCGCGCAGTTTGCGAGCGAGGGACCTGCTTTTGCCTCCTGATCGCCGATCGCTGTTATCTGCTATCTATCCTTTGCGTCCCCGCCCCCATCGCGTAAACTATCTCTCCAGACGAGGCGCGCTCCTCCTGGCGTGCGATCGAGTGCAAATTTGACCTATCGTTTTCGCGACCTTCTGGCTCTTGAACCGCTCTCCGCGGACGAACTCACCTTCATTCTCGATCAAGCCAAACCTTTCCAGGAAATTCAGCGCCACCCCCTCAAGAAACTCGCCACACTCCGCGGCAAAACTGTCGCCCTGGCCTTCTTCGAAAATTCCACTCGCACCCGCCTCAGCTTTGCCACGGCCGCTTCGCGCTTGGGCGCCGACACCATGAACCTCCAGGCAGAAGCATCCAGCCTGAAAAAAGGCGAATCTCTCCTCGACACCGCGAACAATTTGAATGCCATGCGGCCGGACTGCTTCGTCATGCGCCACGGCTCCTCCGGCGCCGCCGATTTCGTGGCCCGGCACCTGGAAATCCCAGTGGTCAACGCCGGCGATGGAACGCACGAACACCCTTCCCAGGGACTGCTCGACGCCCTCACGATCCGCGATCGCGTCGGCCATCTGAACAATCTCAACGTCACCATCCTCGGCGACATCGCCCACTCCCGCGTCGCCCGCTCCAACATCCATCTCCTCGGCAAATTCGGCTGCCGCTTCACCCTCTGTGGCCCGGCGATGTGGGTTCCCCGAGAACTGGAAAAAATCGGCCCGCCCGGCACGCCCATCCGTTGCGTCTATCGCGTCGAAGAAGCCCTCGAGGACGCCGACGTCATCATCGTCCTCCGCGTGCAAACCGAGCGGCTCCACGAGCCGTCCCTCTCGCAAAGCGATTACATCCTGCTCTATCAACTGAACGCCGAACGGATGAAACTCGCCAAGCCCGAGGCCCTGATTCTCCATCCCGGGCCCATCAACCGCGGCACGGAAATCACTCCCGAAGTTGCCGACGGCCCGCAGTCCGCCGTGCTCGAACAAGTTACCAACGGCGTCGCCACCCGCATGGCGATTCTCTACCTGCTGATGGTCGGCGCCTCCGAAGGCACGCATCCCGCTCTTGAAGTGAAACCCGACGCCAAATCCAAGGAATCTGCGCATGCTTCTGATTAAGAACGGCCGCGTCCTCGACCCCGCTTCCAAAACCGACGCGGTCCGCGACATCCTCCTCGAGGGAGAAACGATCGCCGAAATCGCCGCGCCCGGAAAAATCTCCCGCGCCAACGGAGCCGAACTTTTCGACGCCAGCGGCCTCATCGTCGCACCTGGCTTCATTGACATGCACGTGCACCTGCGCGAGCCGGGCCAGGAAAATTCCGAAACCATCGAAACCGGCACCAAGGCCGCGGCTCGCGGTGGATTCACTGCCGTCTGCTGCATGCCCAACACCCGGCCCGTCAACGACAACGCCTCCATCACCCGTTTCATCGTCGATCGCGCCAAGGCGCACGGCCACGTCCGCGTCTGGCCCATCGGCGCCGCCAGCGTCGGCAGCAAGGGCGAAGACATCTCCGAAATTGCCGCCATGCGCGATGCCGGCATCGTCGCCGTCTCCGACGACGGGAAACCCATCGCCACGGCTAAACTGGCGCGCCAGATCATGGACTACTGCCGCAGCCTCGACCTCCCCGTCATCGAGCACGCCGAAGACGTCTCGCTGGCCGCTGGCGCCGTCATGCGCGAAGGCGTTGCCTCCACCCGCCTGGGCCTATCCGGCATGCCCGCCGCAGCGGAATCGGTCTGCGTTGCCCGTGACGTCCAGGTCGCGGAACTTACCGGCGCGCGCCTGCACATCGCCCATCTCTCGGCCAAAGCATCGCTCGAACAAGTCCGTTTCGCCAAGAAACAAGGCTTGCGCGTCACCTGCGAAGTCACGCCGCATCATTTCACGCTAATCGACGAAGACGTCACTTACGATTCCCGCTTCAAGATGAATCCTCCGCTAGCCGCCCGAGAAGATCGCGAAGCGCTCCTCGCCGGCCTAGCCGACGGGACTGTCGACGCCATCGCCACCGATCACGCGCCGCACGAACCGGCAATCAAAGATGTCGAGTTCGACAAAGCGCCCTTCGGTATTCTCGGATTCGAAACTGCCATCGGCCTCGCTCTCGAACAACTTGTCCATACCAACCGCATTCCGCTGATGCGCATGGTCGAGCTTTTCACCACCGGTCCGGCCCGAGTTCTCGGCAAGCAGCGCAAGCTTGCCCCCGCCGAGCCCGCCGACGTCACGATTTTTTCTCTGGATCGCCCCTGGACGTACCACGTGAAAGAAAGTCCCAGCAAATCCCGCAACTCCCCGTTCGACGGCCATGCCTTCAAGGGCGGCCCCGCAGCCACCATCGTCGCCGGAAAGCTGGTCCACCGTTCCTAGGATTCGCTCGCTTCAATCTGCGCTGGCCTGCATGCCGCATCCGCGATTAACTATCCCGCATCCGACTTCGTTCGATCCCCCCAACTAGCTCTACACTGGATGCATCAGTCCCATGCGAGTCTCCGCTCCATTTCGCTTTCTGCTGGTCGCGTGCCTCAGTTTGTCTGCCACTTTGTCAGCGCGCGGCCCCGCCGAGCGCATCCTCGACTATCACAGCGACATTACGCTATCAGAAGACGGCTCTCTGCTGGTCACCGAAACCATCACGGTCAATAGCACCGGCCAGCAAATCCGCCACGGAATTTTTCGCGAATTCCCCACCACATATACAGACCCTTATAACAACCGCTACGTTGTCGGCTTCCAGATGCTCTCGGCTACTTGCGATTCCGCCCCGGAACAGTTCCGCGTCGAAGACCAGTTCAATGGCAAACGCATCTACCTCGGCAATCCCAATGTCCTCGTCAGCCCCGGCCGCCACGTCTACGCAATCACCTACAGCACCAACCGCCAACTAGGTTTCTATAAAGATCACGACGAACTTTTCTGGAACGTCACCGGCAACGGCTGGGAGTTCCCCATCGACGCCGCCAGCGCCACGGTCCACCTCCCCTTGAATATCCCCGCGGACAAGGTCACCCTCTCCGGCTTCACTGGCTCGAAAGGCTTGCGCGAATCGCGGCTCGTTTCCTCCAGAGATGACGCCGGGTTCGAGTTCACCGCCCAGCGCCTGCTCGTTTGGCATGAAGGCTTGAGCATCCTCCTCCAGTGGCCCAAGGGCTACGTCACCCCTCCCACCTTTTCCCAAAATCTGGAATTTTTCTTTCACGATAACCGCGGCGCCCTCCTGCTCGGCTCCGGCTTTCTCGTCACCCTCCTCTACTACCTCATCGCGTGGTCTGCCGTCGGCCGCGATCCCGCTCGCGGCGTCATCATGGCGCTCTACGAACCCCCAGCGAATCTTTCTCCATCCTCCATGCGCTACCTGATGCGCATGGGCTACGACAACAAAACGTTTGCCGCCGCCATTCTGGATATGGCGGTGCGCGGCTTCCTGAAAATTACCGAAGAATCGGGCGCCTACCACCTCACCCTGGCCGGTAAGGATAATCGCATCCTTACAGGCGACGAAAAACAGATCGCCTCCGAACTTTTTGAAGGACGAAACGAAGTGCTCTTGAAGCAGGAGAATCACACCGCCATCAAGGGCGCGATGGTCGCGACGCAAAAGTGGCTCAAAACCGAAGAAGAAAAAACATATTTCCTCACCAACTCCCGTTACCTGATTCCCGCCATCGCACTTTCCATTCTGATTATGCTGTCCTACTTCGCCACACTGGGAACGCCACAGCGACTCGGCGGCTTATTCGCCAGTTTCTGGCTGACGTTTTGGACCATCGGCGTTTCCGCCCTTGTCCTCGGCGCCCTTGCTGCCTGGAGAGAGGTCCTTCGCGGCGGCCATTCCGCCCTCATCAGCGGGGGCAGGGCGCTCTTTCTCACCCTCTTCGCCCTTCCCTTCCTCGGCGGCGAAGTCATGGGGCTCTTTTTCTTGGCAAAAGTTACTTCTCTCTCGTTCGGCATTTTTCTGGTGGCCACCGGGATTCTTCACGGCATCTTTGTCCATCTGATGAAAGCGCCCACCTTCGCCGGACGCCGTCTGATGGATCAGGTCGAAGGCTTCAAAATGTTTCTTGGCTCGGTTGACGGCGATCGCTTGAACCGCGCCGCGCCGCCTCAACAGACGCCGCAAATGTTCGAAAAATTCCTTCCCTACGCGCTTGCCCTCGATGTGGAACAGGATTGGGCCAACAAATTCTCAGGGATTCTCTCGGCTGCAGGCACCGCTCCGGGAAGCTCCGGCTCCGCCTACACCCCTTCTTTTTACTCCGGGTCTTCCTGGAGTAGTTTCAGTGGCGCCGGCTTCGCTTCGTCCTTCGGCAGTTCGCTCACCAGCGCAATCTCGTCTTCTTCCTCTGCTCCAGGTTCGGGAAGCGGTGGAGGGAGTGGAGGGTCCGGCGGAGGTGGGGGAGGCGGTGGAGGCGGGGGTTGGTGAGAATACAGTCTTGTCTGGGGTTCGCGCTTATCTTGACCCGACTCGCTGCACGTTGAACTCATCGCCGCGCGGCCAGGTGACTTTGTTTTTCTTTTTGCAGTATGGGCAGATTGCTGTGCGCGCCACGTGTTTGCCCAATCCGGTGGATCCCACGATCCGCATGCCCCGTTGGCAGCCCTTGCACCGAAAAATCTTCTGCATAACCCCTCCTTGCCCTAGTTGGCCCTTCAGAGGATGGCTGCTATTACATTCCGCGTTAGTGCGCCGCGGGTTCCGCCGCCGGATGCAATCCGTGCTGCGGCACTTCATGCGTGCCGCGCGCCAGCGGCTCAATCCTCATGCGATAGAAATGGTCCAGCGGCACTCGGCCCTTGCCCACGGGATAAGCCTTCTCAATCGCTTTCATTACGTAGGCCTTCGCCAGCGTCGTTGCTTCCAGCAGCGATCTTCCCGCCGCAAGCTGTGCCGTAATCGCCGAAGCAAAGGTGCATCCCGTGCCGTGCGTGTTTTCGACCTTCACCCGATCGCCACCCAGGTGGTGCATCTCTTTCCCGTCGAAAAGCACGTCCACGGCCTTTTCCATGTGGCCGCCCTTCACAATCACCGCCTGGGCTCCCATCTCCACAAGCTTCCGGGCCGCGGCTTCCATATCCGCCAATTCCTTGATCGCAATTCCGGTCAACACTTCAGCTTCAGCGATATTCGGCGTGATCACGCTGGCGCGTTTCAGCAGTTCGGCCGAAACATAGTTGATTCCCGCGGCGTCCAGCAATTCTTTTCCGCTCGAAGATTTCATCACCGGGTCGTGCACCACCTGCGCAAACTTGTGCGCGTCCAGAAATTCCGCCACCACCGCGGCATTCCCCCGGTTTCCCAGCATGCCAATCTTCACCGCGGCGATATCGCAGTCTCGCACCAGGATATCCAATTGCTCGCGCAATTCCGCGCTCGGCGTGTTGTGGACCGCCTCGACGCCCTGCGTGCTCTGCACCGTCAGCGAAGTGATTGCCGCCATGCCGTAGCAGCCATGTGCCGCGAACGTTTTCAGATCAGCGCCAACACCCGCGCCGCAACTCGGATCAAATCCCGCAATCGTCAGCAAAACCGGAGGTGCCGCGATTCCCTGTCCATGGAGATGGCTCATGTCGTTCTGTCTTTTGCCTCGTTCGGTGAAGAAAATAGCCGGTCACGTCTCTCCGGCGCCGAGGATTTGGAATCTCGCGCCAGAAAACGCCCGGCATCTGCGAATGTACGCGCACTACTTTTTCTCTGCAAGGTAATTTTGCAAATGATTGGAAGTCGAACCGAGGAGTTTGTAGCGGCCGCTTTCCGAAGTCCGTTTTTTGGATCCCGAAAGCTTCTACGGGGCGGGCGCTTTGTCTTAGGTAAGAATAAGGATAATTGATCCAATCACGGAAACAAGCCGCGCACCAGCGTGGCTTCCGCCACGCGGCCGACCGCTACGCTCATCGCGGCCGCGCGGGGCGGCACGTGGTGTTTGCGCATGGCTTCGAGCATGTCGTGGAACGCGCGCGACATGATCCTCTGCAGACGCACGTTCACTTCGTCGGAATCCCAGAGCAGCCCTTCCTGATTCTGCACCCATTCGAAGTAACTCACGGTCACGCCCCCGGCGTTCGCCAGGATGTCCGGCAAAACGGTGATACCACGCCGCGCCAGAATTTCGTCCGCATGCGGCGTCGTCGGCCCGTTCGCCGCTTCCGCCACGATCCGCGCCTTCACCGCTTCCGCGTTCTGCAGCGTGATCACGTTTTCCAGCGCCGCCGGCACCAGGATGTCGCACTTCATGGTTAGCAAATCATCATTCGAAACGCGCGAAGCTCCCGGCATCCCGACAACGGTTCCAGAACGTTCCTTGTAGCGAATCGCCTTGATCGGATCGATACCACGAGAATTCGTCACGCCGCCGCGGGTGTCGCTTAGCGCAATAATCTTCGCCTTTTTATCGGCGAGTAACCGCGCCGCGGTTGCCCCTGCATTGCCAAACCCCTGAATCGCCACCGTCGCGCCGCGTAGCGAAATCTTCTTCACTTTACAGGCCTCTTCCACCACGTACACCAGCCCCTGCGCCGTCGCTTCCGCGCGTCCCAGCGAGCCTCCAATCGAAAGCGGCTTGCCAGTCACCACCCCCGGCACCGTGTGCCCCACCATCATGGAATACGTGTCCATGATCCAGGCCATGGTCTGCGAATCCGTGTACACGTCCGGCGCGGGAATATCCTGGTCCGGCCCGATGATCGGCAGAATTTCGCTGGCAAACCGCCGCGTCATCCGCTCCAGCTCGCTCTTGGACATCCGCTTCGGGTCGCAGATGATGCCGCCCTTCGCCCCGCCAAACGGCACATTCACCACCGCCGTTTTCCACGTCATCCAAGCCGCCAGCGCCTTCACTTCATCCAGCGTCACGCCGGGATGGTAGCGGATGCCGCCCTTGCCCGGGCCGCGCGATACGTTGTGCTGCACGCGGAACCCGGTCAACACCTTCACCTGGCCATTGTCCATTTTGGTGGGGAGCGAAACTTCCAGAATGCGCTTCGGAGTCCGCAGCACCTGGCGCAGGCCGGGATCCAGCTTCAGCACTTCCGCCGCGATATCAAACTGAATTTGCGCGATGCGGAAAGGATTCAACTCCTCCCGCGGAGCAATCCGCGGCACCATCGGTGGAGCGCCCGTTGGACGGGTTGGAACGGGGGGTTTTGCGACCGTGGCCATCAGCTTCGGTCCTTTCCTCTGCTCGTGTCTGAATTTGCCTGCCAATTACCGTGCTTTATTTCTTTTCCTTCAAACAAAATCAGGCGTTCGCCGCGAACTTTCTCGGCGCATCCATAAATTTGTTGCGGCATTCTTCGGAGCAAAAGTACACCGGCTCTCCGCTGCTGCTTCGCTCCGCAATTGCCAGGGGTTCGGCCAGGTGCATTCCGCACACCGGGTCCCGAACCAACTTTCGCGCCACCGTATCGTTCGGCACATCAATCGGTTCCTGCCGGTTCGCAACAGCGCCGCCCATGCGGTTCACCAAACGTCGCAGCAGGGAAACTCCCCACGAAACGATGATTACCCAAAACAAAAACCGTAATATGCGCGCAATAAATGTCATCGGATTTGCAGGCGCCGCCCAAGGCAGTCCAAACAGTTTGCCCTTTAGCAGCGTTGAGCCGAGTGTATGCAGGCCCTTCCGGGGAGTCAAACGAAAAGCTGTGGATTCAAGAAGTTGCGTGGCGCGAAGAACCGGCGAACGAACAGAATTTCGGGGTCAAAAGTCTTGTAAGCATTGTAAATTCAATGGCTTGCAAGCACATGACCAGCGGCGGGACGGAATTGCTATTTTGGCCCCGGAATTCGCTCGATTCCCATGTACGGCCTCAACACTTCCGGGATCGTGATGGAACCATCCGCCTGCTGATAATTCTCCACCACCGCAATCCACGTGCGCCCAACAGCCAATCCAGATCCGTTCAGCGTGTGCACAAACTCGCTTTTCCCGCCGGTCTTTGGCTTGAACCGGATTCCCGCGCGCCGCGCCTGAAACGCTTCACAATTCGAGCAGGACGATATCTCACGGAATTCATTGCTCGACGGCAGCCACACTTCCAGGTCGTAGGTTTTCGCCGATGCGAATCCCATATCTCCCGTGGAAAGCAGTACGGTTCGGTAATGCAAGCCCAACTTCTCCAGGATTGCTTCGGCGTTCCGCACCAGCGCTTCGTGCTCTTCGTAACTCTTCTCCGGGTGCGTGAACTTGAACATCTCCACTTTCTGAAACTGGTGCTGCCGCAGGATGCCGCGCGTATCTTTTCCCGCCGCGCCCGCTTCCGAGCGGAAGCAAGCGGTCCAGGCCGCCAGGTGAATCGGCAATTGGTCTTCCGCCAGCGTGACGTCGCGATAAAGATTGTGCAGCTCAACTTCAGAGGTCGGCGTCAGCCAGAAATCGGTGTCCTGGATCTTGAAAAGATCCGCCGCAAATTTCGGCAATTGTCCGGCACCCATCAGCGAGGCGGTATTCACCAGGAATGGCGGCAGGATTTCGGTGTATCCGTGTTCCTGGGTGTGGACATCCAGGAAAAAATTCGCCAGCGCCCGCTCCAGCCGCGCTCCCCAGCTCTTGTAGACCGCAAACCTCGCTCCGGTGATGCGAGCCGCCGCTTCCAGGTCCAATATTCCGGCCCGCTCGCCCACTTCCCAATGCGGCTTTGGCTGAAAATCAAATTTCGGAGGCGTTCCCCAGCGTCGTACTTCCTGATTGTCCTCAGCCCCCTTGCCATAGGGCACGCTGGAATGCGGGATATTGGGAATGATCAGCAGCAGCTCTTTTTGCTGGGCGTCCAGCTCATCCACCTTCACATCTGTCTGCTTGATCAGCTCGGAGACCTGCTTCATTTCCGCGATCAGCGCGTCGGCGTTCTGTTTTTCCTTCTTTAACCGGGCGATTTCGTCGCTGGCTTTATTGCGCTGGGCCTTGCGTTTCTCATTCTCCGTGATCAATTCGCGCCGCTGCTTGTCCAGCGCTCGAAAGCCCTCCAGATCCAGGGTCATGTTTCGCTTTTTCGCCATCTCGGCGAAGGCATCCAGATGTTCCCGGAAATAACTCAGATCATGCATGGCCCTGAAAGAATACCGTAGTGCGGCGGCCAGCGTCGACTTTCCACGATTCCGTTCAACGGTTTCCGCTTATGTAGGGCCCGCCTTCTGCTCGCCCTGACGACGGAAGGGAGGTGCGTTCTCTGCACCCCGAATGGTTTTACGGGGCGGGCCGACGCATCAAGCGCGCCCGAATTTAGACCATCAGCCGGATGCCAAGCTACCCACGTACAGTACCTTTAGTCCTAGCTCGAAGTACCAACGCAATTGAACCTTCCTGCCTAGAGACGCCCGCAGCCGCCCCCGGCAAACTCGTAGCTGTAGTTGGGAGACAGGTTCGACAGCGGGTGGGTGGATGATCATTGTGATCTTGCTCCTGTGTGTTGTTCTGCTGCTTGCGAGCGCAGTGGAACGGCCGGCTCCCCCGAAGTCGCACGACCGATCTTCCAGCTAAGTACCCTCCATCCCCCACGCCAGAGCGGCCGGAACCCCCACCGGCCGCTCATTTTTTTTGAGCACGGTAGCGCCGGCTTCCAGTTCATCCTGAGCCACGAAGGGCCGGCAAGCGGTCAAGTAAACCGAGGGAATCGGCGAGCCAGTCCATCACGGCGTTAAATTGTGGAAGAAATTAAGCTACAACCACGCGGGAATACCAGATGGCACAAATAAAAAAGGGGGCCGGTGCAAGCCCCCTTATATTGATTCGACCCCCCAAAAAACCGGTTCATCAGTCGAGGTTGATGTCCGGCCACCCCGGGAAGCCAATCTCATGAATTGTCTGTAACAGTTGCACGCCTCTTGCCACCAACCGGAATTATCCTCACCTTGTGATTACTTTATGAAAAATAAGAGGTTAGCCTATTTTCTTGCGTTCGCGTCCCAAATCAGGACTCTAAAATATACAAAAATCCACAGACTAAGGCTCGCACCCTACAGAGTTTAGGAATGGCGGATCGGCTCCTGTGTCCAAATTATCCCCGCTCAAGCCCCTTGTGGCAGCCCCTGCTGGGGGCCGCTTGCGGGATGCCATTTTCTCCAGATCCACCGAACCGGGAAGAACACCACGGCCACCCACAGCAACGTGACCGGCCCCCGGCTGACCACGAACAAGAGAATCGCCAACAAGCTGTTCAGTACGTCGGAGGATCCCGCGACAGCCGCCGCCCGTATTTCTGTCGCGACACTTTCGGCAGGGGCATTCACCTCTTCCCTCAGGGAGAGCAGCACCTGCGCAAAAGTCACCTGGTGCTCGTTGGAGATTCGCTCCGCCTCAAGCCGCGCGACCTCTCCGCTCACGTTGGCAAGCTGCCGCTGAACCTCCAGCAGATTGCGGACTTTTCCACCCTCGTTCAGGATTGCCTGCAACCTTTCCAGTGTGTTCTGAGCGTTCACCAGCCGGGCTTCCACGTCCGCATGCCGCTGCGTGATCTCATCTGCCGTCTGTTCTTCCTGCTCCACCTTGCCCAACGTCTTCAAATCATTGACCGCTGCCGTGAACTCGGACGAAGGCACGCGCAGCGTCGCCGTCAAACTGCTGGCACCGGGCTGTCCGACCATTCTGAGTTTTGCGGCGTAGGCATGATGCCGCTCCAATATTTCTTCCAGGTTCGTCCGCGCGCGCCCAAACTCTTTGGTCGAAACGCCAAGCTCCGCCGCATGCGCGATCATCGGCCCTGTGTCGCCTGGCCCATCCGTCAGCGGAGTTAAAACCTCTCGCTCCGCATGAGGGGGCCCAGCAGTCGCCATCTTTTGCGCTTGCTTGATGCGTTCCCATTGCTCTTTCAAATACCTGTCGCGCTCGATCCCAGTTGAGCCGGCGACGGCGGCGGATCCTCGCGGAAAATCTTTCGGACTGCTTCGGCCCGCGGTTTTTCCGAGCCAGGAGAGTGCCAGCACTCCCGTGCACAGTACAAATAGAAGCAAGAATCTTCGGCGGGCAGGGGACAGGGTGCGGTAACGGGCGAGAAGGGAAGCAGTCGTTGTGTTCATGGGTGGCCTCCAATGCCATCCCACTTAGAACGTAGCCTCCCTGGGTTCTTGCAGGAAACTCAAGCCATTTCAGGCGCCAATGGCGGCTCGCAGGGCGCTGGCAATCGACTCCGAGTAGCGCTTCACATCGTCGTGGTGTTCCGCCTCCACCATCACCCGCGCCAGGGGTTCCGTGCCTGAATAACGGAGCACTACGCGGCCGTTTGCTCCCAGCGCTTTCTGCGCTTCGCCCAGGGCGCGCGAAACCTCCGGCAGGGACTCCATCGGCGGCTTCGACTTCACTTTCACATTCAGAATGACCTGCGGATAATCTTTCAACCCCTCCGCCAGTTTTTCCAGCGGGCCTCGCAGCGCCACCAGCGAGGCAATTTTCACCGCGGTCAGCAACCCGTCTCCCGCCGGGCTATCATCCAGAAAAATAATGTGGCCAGACTGTTCCCCGCCCAGATTGTTTCCCGACTTCAGCATCTCTTCCAGCACGTAGCGATCGCCAACGGCGGCCCGTGCCAGCGCAATGCCTTCCTGTGCCAGGATTCGCTCCAGCCCAAGGTTCGACATCGAGGTCGCTACCACTCGATCCTGTTTCAATTGTTTGTGGGCCTTCAGATACCGCCCCACAACCAGCAGCACCCCATCGCCATTCACAATCTGCCCGTTGCCGCACACGAATAAAGCCCGATCCGCGTCTCCGTCAAATGCCACGCCAAACTCTGCGCGCTCCGCAACCACGCGTTTCTGCAACCCTTCCAGATGCAGAGAGCCGCAACCCGCGTTGATGTTCTTCCCATCGGGTTGCACCCCCATCGCAATCACCTGCGCGCCCAGGCTCTCGAACAACTCGGGCCCCAACTGGAAAGCCGCGCCGTTCGCACAATCCAGCACGATCCTCTTGCCGGCCAGATTTGCGCCTGGAATCACACGTCCCCGCAGAAATTCCAGGTATTCCTCATGCAACGCGTGATTTGCCGCCAGCGTGGGCCGCGTCGCAGGCACAACTTCTCCTCGCACCTTGACGATCTCGGCTTCTAGCGCTTCTTCCACCGCATCGAGAAACTTCATCCCAGCGTGCGAAAAAAGCTTCACTCCATTGTCGTGATAGGGATTGTGCGAAGCGGAAATCACCACGCCCGCCTGAAAGTCGTTTTCCCGCACCAGGCACGCCACGCCCGGGGTGGTGATCACTCCCGCAAACTCCGCCGTCGCCCCGGCCGCCTGCAATCCGGCCGTTAGCAATTGCGCGATGTGCGGTCCAGACTCGCGCGTGTCCATCCCGATCAGCGCGTGCCCCGTGCCAAATTCTTTCTTGAGATAGGCTCCGATCGCTCGCCCGGTTGCAAAAAGCGTCTGATCGTCCAGCGGGGGAGTCCCGGGAACGCCACGCATTCCGTCTGTGCCAAAAAGTGCTTTCGCCATCGATGTTTTCTGCCGACTGGTTGACCAACCTCGAGGCAGTCTAGCACACGCCGCTCGTCCCATCCCTCCGGCCTTCACCTGCAGGTTTTGCCTTTTCCGGGCCGCCGTGCACGAATCATTCGTTAAGCCTGCATTACATTTCGATGTCACGCCGTCAGGTTAGCCCTCGATTGTGCTAACGTGTGTAGCAGAGGAGCGCTCGGTGTCCGGCACGGAAGCCCCCCAAACCACAGTTTTTCGCATCTCCGGCTCAAACTTCAGCATGCGGCTGATCGCTGCGGCGATCATCCTGCTGTTTTTCTATTACGCCGCGGGTGTCGTCATCACCGTCTTGCTTTCCGTCCTCATCGCCTATTTTCTGGACCCTGCCGTGGAATTCCTGGAGCGCTTTCGCGTTCCCCGCACCATTGGCGCCCTCATTCTCGTCCTGCTCCTGATTCTTGTTCTCGTGGCTGCGGGATATACCCTGTGGCTCCGCACTTCGGACTTTGCCGCCGATTGGCCCAAGTATCGGGACATCTTGCACGACGCCACCAGCAAAGTGCAGGGAAATATCAACCGTATCGAAGGCGGCGTAAACGATCTGACCAACTCCGGTGAGCCCGCCAAGCTGATTGTTCCCCGCCAGGATACCGGCGCGGTCCGCAACCTGGTGGTTCGCGCCATCGGCTCAATCTATGCCCTGGTGCTGGAAGCGACCTTTGTCCCGTTTCTTGTGTTCTTCATGCTCGCCCAGAAACGTGAAGTCTGGCATGGCACCCTGCAGTTGTTTCCCGTCAGCCGTCGCAATCAGGTGAAAGAGACCCTCGAAGACTTGCGCGATGTTTTGCGCGACTACCTGATTGGCATGTCCGTGGTCACGCTGGTGGTCATCGCCCTCAGCAGCATTTTCTTTTTGATCCTGGGCCTCGACTATCCGGTCCTCGCTGGAATCACCTCCGGTTTGCTCAACATGGTTCCCTACCTCGGCGCCGTCCTTGCCTGGTTCCCCGGATTCCTGCTTGCCGTGATCAAATGGAAATCTGTCAGCCATTTCTGGGTGATTGCGATTGTGCTGACCGGCATCCACGTGGTCGCCCAGAACCTGATCGCCCCGCAACTTGTCGGCCGCCAGGTACGTCTCAATGCCGTGGCGATCACGGTGGCGCTGTTGTTCTGGGGTTGGGTGTGGGGAGGGATGGGGCTGATTCTCGCCATTCCGCTGACCGCGGCGCTTCGCGTGATCTGCGACCACATCGAGTCCTGGAAGCCCATCGCGCGCTGGCTTAGCGCATAACTGTTTACTTCTGCCCGACCCAAGGAACTCTTCATGATCGTACGCTCTCTCATTTTAAGGCTTGCCGGTTTCTCACTCTTCGCCCTGCTGTTTGCAACTTCCTCCGCCTTCGGATGGGGTTGCAAGGGACATCAAACCGTAGCGTTGATCGCTGAAAAACATCTCACCCCGGAAGCTCGCCAAATTCTGGAAACGCTGCTCAAGGAAAACCCCATTGATCCGCAGTTGAAACGCTACTGCGGCCCATTTCCAGCAAGCCAGTTCGCTGACAGCGCCACCTGGCCCGACGACATCCGCAACACCATGAAAAATGGCCCGTGGCACTACATAGACATTCCACGCGGCGCGACCCGCGGCCCTCTGGCGGGTTTCTGCGGGGATTCCGGCTGTATCACGCAAGCGATCGCCCAGCAGCTTGCCATTCTGAAAGATCCGCAAGCCGATCCGCGTAAACGTGCTGACGCCGCGCGCTACATCATCCATTTCATCGGCGATTTGCACATGCCGCTGCATGCAACGACCAACAACGATGAAGGCGGCAACTGCGTCCCGGTCCGCTTTTTCCGCCGCAATCCCCGAGAACACAATCACTCCTACACCCCGAATCTGCACTCCGTGTGGGACTCCGCAATTCTCGAACGCGCAATGGAGGGCGCCGATTCCAGTGAGTACGCCGAATTTCTGGATCAGGCGTTCAGCCCGCAAGCCGAAGCCTGGAGGCAGGCCGGGATTCACGTGGAAGATTGGGCATGGGAAAGCCACGACCTGGCGGAATCTGTAGTCTATGGAAACCTGGTGCCCACGGATCCGACCGAGCCCCCGGCCCAAGTGCACACCTGCGCCGATGACAACAATGTCGGCGAACGGATGTTCAACCTGCACTTTGCCGTGGGTGCGATTTACCAGGATGCCGCAGCGCCTGTCGTGGAGAAACGCATCGCCCAAGCTGGCGTTCGCCTCGCGATGGTCCTGAACGAAGCACTCAAGCCCGCGCACGCTTCAAATTAGGGTTTCGCGGCTGCTCTATTTTCCACCGCTTCCGCCGGCCCCAGCGATTGGATGAAGCTGATCAACTGCCACCGCTGCGGCTCCGGCAATTTCGACCACACCGGCATACCTTTGCGCACGATTCCATTTGTCAGTATCCAGAAAAGAGATCCCGGCGGCGCGGACTGTACCTGCGGTACCCTCAAACTCGGCGCCTTCTTCGTTCCCAGCGCGGTCTCTCCGTGGCACTCCGCGCAGTGCTCCTCGAATAAGACTCCTCCGGCGGCCACTGCGTTCTTGTCCTTGACCATGGGATTCGCTTTGGCCCGGTATTTCGCCGGCGCTTTGTCCAATTCGCTGTAATCGGCTGGCCGCTCCGTTTTTTCCGGCTTGGTCTGTGCAGAGCACAAGTAACACAAACTGGTAAATAGCAAGGTGCTGATTCCCGCGAACGTAACAAACTTCATTAGCTCTTCCCCTTGAATAACTGGCTCACCTTTTGTCCAAATCCAGAGATTTCATAAGAAACGCCCCAGCGCAGCAAAAACTGGTGGCTGTTGTCGTTTAATCCAAAAGTCGGCTCGATCTTGAACGTCCACCCGGAGGGCAGGTTCCACGCCAACCCCGGCGCCAGGTATTGCGAAGTATCTCGCAATCCGAAGCTGTACCGGTCTCCGAGTCCGCCGTACATCTCCACACCCGCAATGAAATGCTGCAGGCAGAAATTGCACTTCTGCGCCGCGCCTGCCAGCGCCAATGGACGGCTGGCACCCAGCGCATAACCGAATTCCCACGGCTCATTCGAAAGATTTTTTACGGCCAGGGTGTTTTCCGTAAAATTCCAGCCCTTGTAATTGCTCGAAAGAATCAGCTTCAGCTCCACCTCACGCTTGCGTTCCCGGCGCGCCTCCGCATTCGGCGTCAAAAAATCGGATTCAACGTCATGCCCTTCGATCTCTTTCATGATTTTATCCGCGCCGTTGATGTCTTCGAATTCCACGTAAAGTACGGGATTGACCCAATGCTCATTCTTCAACGGGCGGACCCGATTCTCCCACCGGTATCCCGTGAACACCGTGCTGTCACCAAACGTGGTCTGGCCCGAAAGATAAAGCTCCGTGGTCCACCAGGCCGTGGCGCCATACTCAAACTCGGTCCACACCGCGTGAAAATTCGGTCCGCCTCTTTGCGTTCCGAATGTGGAGAAATATTCGACCTCCAGGTTGCCAGGTTCCTCCAGGTTATGGTCGTAGGCGACCATGTAGGGATTGTCCTGAGCTCGGAGGAAACTGCCTCCTGCAATCGATAGAAATACTCCCAGAAGGAATCTGAGGAACTGACAAAAGCGCGGGCTTCTCAAGTCTGGTCTCCGTATCAAGTGATATAAGACTGCTTCAGTCTGATATTAAAGCTTGTGAAATCTTCAACAGTGACGACAGTCACCCTAAATCAGACTAACTTAGTCTTATTTCTGATGCAATCCATTTGCATCTACCAATCCCGCCCCCTTTGACTCTTTCGCCCTCTCCCCCGACTCTTGGCTTCCCTGTAACGTGCTGTGGTGCTAAGCTGGCGCCGTTGTCTCGGTTTTGTTCTGCCTTTGCCCACTTGGCCTCTACCTCTTGCCAGTGGGTTCCCCAACCCCTTACGGTCGCGTGTCTCCGCCTCCGTCTAAGCCGGCTGCCAGCCGGCAAGGACACTTCAGCTCTAGATGTCTGTTCCGCCCACTGCCGATTTGCTCCTGGAAACAATCCTCTCGAACCCGGAGGAAGCCGTCGTCGGCTTCGGGCTCGATGGCGCCATTTTTCTTTGGAATCAGGCCGCGGAAACGCTCTACGGCTATTCGCGGATAGAGATCCTCGGCAAGCCCGTAACTTGCCTTCTGCCGCTCTACGAATTGCCGGCCCACGAGAATTTGCTTCGAGCTCCATCGTGTGACGCCCCGCTCCCGGACGCCGTGACGGAGCGCCTTAACCGTCGCGGCTTGCGCGTTTCGGTCCGAGTCCAGCGCTCGCCCGTTCGCGATACCCAGGGAGAAATTATCGGCATTCTGGAACGCGGCCAGGTACTTTCCCCTGGCAGTTCTTGTTCTATCGCGGAGGCGCACCTGCGCCTGCTGGTGGAACAGGTTCCGCTTTTCTTCTGGACCACTGATTCAAACTTAAGGGTCACGTCTCACTGGGGACGCACGGCGAGCCTGGCGCGGAGTTTCCCCCGCTATCCGGTCGGACAAACCATTTATCAATATCTGCGCTGCCAGGATGATGGGGAAACCCCCGTCAAGCAGCATTTCCAGGCGCTCAACGGAATTTCTTCCCGCGTGGAATACGCCAGCCGCAATCGGCTCTACGACCTGAGCATCGGGCCGTACCGCGATCCGGAGGGGAAGATCATCGGCTGCATCGGAATGGCCCTGGATATCACGGAGCGCAGAAAGACAGAGGACGAAATCCGCTTCCGCGCAAGCCACGACGGATTGACCGGCCTCGCCAATTACCGTGAATTCTTCGAGAACCTTGAGCAGGAGGTGCGCCGTGCCGAGCGCACCCGCCAGCCGTTTGCCTTGCTGCTACTGGACCTCGACGATTTGAAAACCATTAACGACCGCCTCGGCCATCTGACCGGAAACCGCGCCCTGAACCGTTTGGCCCGCGTGATGAAGGACCACTGCCGCGCCACGGACATCGCCGCCCGCTATGGTGGAGATGAGTTCGCAATCCTGCTGCTGGACGCCGACGGTGAACGCGGCCAAAGCGTCGCCGATCGTATTTCCAGTTGTCTCCGCTCGCAGACGGATCATCCGCCGCTTTCCGTGAGCATTGGTTGTTCCGTCTATCCGAAGGATGGCGTCTCTGCTCCAGAGCTTCTGGAAGCCGCCGACAAGCGCCTCTACCAGAACAAGAAATCCCGAAACTTGGCCGCTCCCAAGCCGGATCACCAGCACCCGGAGCCTGCGCGGACCTGACTGTCCGGCGGCCATCTCTCCTGCAGCCCTTTTCGTCCGGGTGTAAACTCATATCTCGCCGGAGGCTTTTCAATCCAAAGCTTCGTGGTTCCGTGCCGCCAGACCGATGCCTGACCTGATTACATTTGCCATTCCAGCGTTCCTCGCGCTGCTCTTTGCCGAAGCCGTTGCAGGCGCCATCATGCGCCGCGAGATTTATGAACTAAAGGATGCCGCCGCGAGCATCACCATGGGCCTCGGCAGCATATTCATCGACTTGCTTGCCAAGGCTGTTCAGTTCGCCATCCTCGCCTGGCTCCACCGCTTTGCCGTTTTCCCGATCGGCTATCAGTGGTGGGCCTGGGCGCTTCTTTTCTTCGGCGACGAGTTCAGCTATTACTGGTTCCACCGGGTGAGCCACGAATGCCGTTTTTTCTGGGCCTCCCATGTGGTGCACCACTCTTCGCAGCGCTACAACCTTTCTACCGCCCTGCGCCAGACCTGGACCGGCAGCTTCACCAGTTTTATCTTCTGGCTCTGGCTGCCCATCCTCGGTTTTGCGCCGGTGATGATCATGATTATGAAAGCAATCAGCTTGCTCTACCAGTTCTGGATTCACACGGAACTGGTTCGCTCCATGGGTCCGCTCGAAAAAGTTTTGAACACTCCGTCACACCACCGCGTCCATCATGGTTCGAATCCCCGCTACATTGACCGCAATCACGGCGGCACGTTGATTATCTGGGACAAATTCTTCGGCTCGTTCGAGCCGGAAAATCCCGCCGATCCCCCGCGTTTTGGCCTGACCCACAACATCGGCACCTTCAATCCAGTCCGTATCGCCTTTCACGAATGGCTGCAGATGTTTCGCGATGCCCGGACGGCTCCCGGCTGGCGCAACAAGCTTCTTTATATTTTCGGAAACCCCGGCTGGCGCCACGATGCTCCCGCCGGCGAAAATTCCGGCCATGAATCTCACATTCGGGGGACGGCATGAAAGCGGATGATCTGGTTCTGGCACTTCTCGACGAAGGGTATTCCCGCAAAACCTGGCACGGCCCCAATCTTCGCCAGTCGCTCAAAGGCGTTTCCTCACGCCAGGCGGCCTGGCGCCCCGCGCCCGGGCGTCACAATATCTGGGAGCTCGCCCTGCATTCCGCATATTGGAAATACGCCGTACGGCGCCGCATCGAAGGCGGGAAACGAGGCTCTTTCATTCTGAAGGGAAGCAATTTCTTCGCCCGGCCGGAAAAAGGAAATGCCACCGAATCCGCCTGGCGCGCCGATCTGGCGCTGCTCGAAAAAGAGCACCAGGCCCTGGAAGCGGCCATTCGCAGCGTACTGAAAACTCCGCGCGCGAAAAAACTGCTTCCCGCGCTCTACGGTGTGGCGTTCCACGACATTTACCACGCGGGCCAAATCCGGCTGCTTCGCCGATTGATGCCCTAAGCGATTTTCCGCAGCTCCCTTACCAGACCGTCCAGATTCTCAGCCTCCTGAAAAAGGCGAATCGCCGCAATCCCCGCCGCCCCAGCCGTCATCACATCCCCTGCGTTTTCCAGCGTGATTCCGCCGATCCCCAGCACCGGAATCGTCAAACGCTGGCAAACTTCTCCCAACCGCCGGACGCCCTGCGGTGGCCCAAAAACCGCCTTCGATGGTGTCGCATACACCGGTCCAAAAATCACGTAGTCTGCCTTCGCCTGTTCCGCTTGCACCGCCGCTTCCAGTGAATGCACCGAGACTCCCACAAGAAACTTTCGGCCCCCCAAGCGCTCGCTCGCCAATTTCCGAACTTCCGTCGCCAGCAAGCTGTGCTCACCCAGATGTACGCCGGCAGCCCCGGTAGTAAGTGCTACGTCCAAGCGGTCGTTCACCAGGACAGCCGCGCCATCCCCCGCGCGCAAGACCGCCTGTTCCGTAAATTTCGCCAAGTGCCGCCCGGACAGATCCTTCTCCCGAATCTGGATCCAATCCACACCCGCCTTCGCGGCTTGTTCTATTTTCTGAAGCTGAAATTCCATGGCGAGAGCGGGCGCACCTGCCAGGCCGCGGCGGTCGGTCACATAGCAAAGCAGCGGTTTACGGGTTGGAAGGAGGGGGCACACGGGCCGGCACCGGACGCGAATTGAAAAACCCGAACCCTACGAAAATATCCAGCACACCGATCCCGCTGACCATGCCCCGCGTTGCCGGATGCAAGGCGAAATGCATGATCCAGGGATAGTGGCTGAGGAAATAGTTCTGTTCCCAGAAGGCGGACCACGGCAGATAGAGCAGCAGCGCACCCAATTCAAACAACAGCACGACCGTCATCGCGCGCAAAATTCGATTCATCCGGTTCCGGTGGACCTTGGTGGTGGTTTGCGTGGCTTTCAGCGAGCCGGTTTCTGCAGCGAATGAATGCGTTCTGCCACGTCGCGGTAATCAATGTTGATCGCGTAAACCTGGGAGAAGCTCTTGAGTGCCGCGTCCAGTTCGCCCGCCGACTCCTGGGCCACACCCAAATCATACCGCAATGCCAGCTTACTTTCCGTGTCCATGCCCGGCGTCAGCAGCGCCCGCTCGTACCAGATGGCCGCGATCGCCGGCTGGCCCTTTTCCATGAACGCCAGCCCGAGCAAAGTGCAGCACTGCATGGCGTAACGGAAAGCCTTGCCGCGGTCGTTCGCCTGCGCCACTTTCTGAAACTCGCCGATGGCTTCTTCCAGCAAGCCCATTTCGCGGAACGCGATTCCGAGGTTGTAATGCGTCTCCAGATCCTCGTCCTCTGTGCCCATTTCCCCAAGTTCCGCTCGAAATTCGTCGAAGACTTCCTTCAACGGGCCAGACTCTCCGCCCGCGGCGGCCTTTTCTCCGCCTGCTGCTCGCGCCGAGGGTGCGGATTTTTCTTCCGGCGCATGCCCCACGGGGCGCGTCAATTCGCCAAGGCCCAGTTCGTCCATTTCCTTGGCCAGATCGGTCAGGAAATCGTCGGTGGTCAGAGACTGGGCGTTCGCCGGAGCGCCAGCCTGCACCCTGGGTGGTTCGGGCGTCTTCGCGGGCGGTGGAACCTTCGCCAGCATTTCGTGCGCCGGCACCACCGGTTCGGCTTCCAATACCAATTCGAAATCCTGATCCAGGTCGAGGTCCGGTTCTGGCGCGGTCTTCTCTGGCACCGTGCTCTGCGGCAGATCCAGCGAAGGATCGCGTCCCTCCGCGCCCGATCCGGGGCGTCCCGCCTCGGGCAGCGCAGTCAGTTCCTCATCGGCCAGAAGTTCTTCGTGTTTCTTGGACGGCCGCTCGGCACGGGCGGCACGCTGTTGCCCGGTGGCCGGTTCGGTGGGGATTTCGGCGGTGGCGCTGGCCGGTTCTTCTTCCCCCTGCGAGTCGGCAGGGACTTCAAACTCCGGCAACTCCTCGGACGGCTGCGGAGGTTGCGCCGGGGCAGGCTTCCGCATCGACATCGCCTGCTCCAGGAACGAAGAGGCCAGATCCGAATCGCTGGCGACGGGTTCTTCCGCGGAAATTTCTTTGAGCGGAGTCTCGGGTTCCCTGGTCTCTTCCAAAAGCGAAGCCCACTCGGCGGAGAGGTCGACTTCCTCCGCGGTGGATTCAGCGGCCGCTTGAGGCGCAGGCGTTACTTCCAGCGGCTTGGTGATTTCGATTCCGGGCAGTTCCGCGGCAACCTGCGGGACTGGCGCCGGGGTCGTTACCCCAGGTGCCAGAGGCACAGCCTCAATTTCCAGGGGTGCGGCACTCACCGGGGTAACTGGCACCTCTTCGATCGGTGTTTTCTCCGCCGCTCCCACAGGGTGGACGTCCACCGGTTGTGGCATCGCAGCTTCGACTGCTGCGGCAATTTCCTCGTCGCTCAAACCCGCTGCCCGCTGGAATCGCCGGCGCAGTTCGCCAAACCGCTCGCTGCTGCGCAGGTCGCCGCGGCCCGCGTGGATATGTTCCAACTGCGCGGCAAGCTCCGCTGTCCTGCGGTCGTCTCCCGCGCCCAGCACGAAATCAAGAAGCTTTTCGAGAGTGGGCGTGTGCATCGGCGCGCGGCGCAAAATCGCTTCCAGCAGTCCAATCGCTTTCTGGGTCAAGCCGTAACTTGCAAACAGGTCGACGTCGGTCAGCGATTGAGCGATGAATTTCTGGGTTTCCTCGTCAAGTTCCTGCTCGGCAAGGTGCGATTTGGGGGCGGCCGCTGCCTGGGCATCCACGACCGGAGTATCGTCGTGCAAACCCCCGCGTATCTTCGCAACCGGAGGTTGCGGAATTTCTGCCTGAAGACTCTCCCCGATGGCCGCGGGTTCCGGCGCGGCTTTCGTTTCTACGGGAGCCCCTCCCATCTTGCGAAGTGCTTCATTCAATTTGCGCTTGGCCGCGTCGTTTTCCGGATCGCGGTCAACCAGTTGCTGGAAAATCTCTTTGGCGCGGTCCGTTTTCCCGCCCGCCAACAGTGCGTCACCCAGATTCGCCAGGGCATCCGGCAATCGGAACGAATCGCTCATCCTCCCAAAGGTATCCACCAGCCACTCGAGGGGTTCCACGCGGCCCGGCATGTGGGTCGCCAGGTTTTGCAGCAGGCTCACAACGCCGTCGTGTTCGCCGGCATCGATCATCGGAATGCGAATGCGCGAAAGGATGCTCATCGCGCGGTCGCTTTGCCCGGATTCCAGGAAGCCTTCGGTTACCTTTTGCGTCGCGGTGAAATTCTTTTCGTCGTGGGCAAAAATCCGCAGCGCCAGCGCCGATGCCTCTTCCCATTTGGACGCCTTCAGGTAAATATCCAGTAGCAATTCCGCCGGTTCGCCGCCTTTGTCAAGGTCTGGCACACGTTCCAGGATTTCCGATGCCTTTGTTGAATTGCCCACGGATGAAAAACTGCGCGCCTTCACGATCAGCGCGTCGAGGCTTTTCCCGTTGATCTGCAGTCCCCGGTCCGCCAACCGTTCGCACTCCGCGTGGTCGCCGCGGGCCAGGGCTCGCTGCGCCGCCTGGACGTAGCATTCCAAAGCCTCTCCCGATTGCCCCATCGCCTGGTACAAATCCGCCAGTCGAATCTGAATCCGCAAGTTGTCGGGCTCCGCCAAAAGCAGCTTCTTCAACAACGCAATCGCTTCCGGCTGCTTGTTGTTTTTCAGGTGGAGTTCCGCCAGTTGCAGGAACAACGGCCGGGCCTCGCTCATCACGCCCTGCTGCACATACAGATCTGCAAGTTTTTCCAGCGGGCGTATTTCTTCCGGCGCGAGTTTCGAAATTCTCTTGTAAACCGCGATCGCTTTGGTCAGGAAACCGTCGCTGACGAAAAGCTGCGCCAGCCGCTCAAAATATTCGATGGCTTGAAAGGTTTCGCCCTGGCGGATGTACAGCTCGCCGATGGTCATCAGCGTGACCTGGTCGCGCGGCTCGTACTTCAAAATCTGCTGATATTCCGCGATGGCCTGCGCCACTTTGCCCTGGTTCAGCAGCTTTTGCGCGGCTTCGACGTATCTGCTCTTGTTATAGGCCATGCCAAATGGCGACAGCTTCCCCCATCGAAAGCTGACGGCAACTTTCTCCTCAACTCGTTGCGGGTACTGGGACCGCGCAACCTTACTTTTCTCACGCTACGCCCCCACCCGGGGGGCGTCAACGAAACCGCTGCCCCGTGTGAACAGGCAGTTATCCCCGTGGCGGATACGATACTCGCAGAGAACAAATGGCGAAGGCGTGATTACGTTCGGGCGGGCCAGATTTCCAGCGGCAACGGCTCCTGCACCGCTCCAGCTGCCCAGCACCCGGCTTCACGGACTGGGGCAAACGAGTGGCGATGAAGTGGCGACGGGCCATGTTGGCGAAGCGCCTCCAGGTGGTCTGCTGTGGCGTAGCCTTTATGGCGTGCCAGGCCATAGAGCGGATAAACAGCGTCCCACTTTTGCATGCACGCGTCCCGGTGCGTTTTAGCTAGGATGGAGGCGGCGGCGATGGAAACGCTGCGCGCGTCACCTTTGATCAGGGACTTCTGCTCGATCATCACATCGAGCTGCATCGCATCAATCAGCAGGTAATCGGGCCGGATGGTGAGCTGTTCGAGCGCCGCCTGCATTGCCTGGCGGCTGGCTTGATAGATATTCCAGGCGTCAATGCGCTGCGCATCGATTTCGGCGACGGCCCAGGCAATCGCATGGGAGCGAATCCGTTCCGACAACTCGGAGCGCCGTTCGGGCAGCAGCTTTTTGGAGTCGTCGAGTCCCACGATCCGACGCTTCGGATTCAAAATGACCGCCGCGGCCACCACGGGACCAAACAGCGCGCCGCGCCCGGCTTCATCGAGGCCCGCAATGCGGGTCCACCCAAGCCGCCGCGCCGCTCGCTCGAAACGGGAAGAGCAGAGTCGCGCCATATTCGTGTCGTCGAACACGAATCTTAGCACTCAACAACGAAAACGCGTTATCCCTTCCGTCCCCGCCTGTCTAAAACCCTCCCCTCGTAAGCATCCGTAGGGCCTGCCTTCCCAGGCGGGCCGTTCCTGCGTTGGCGTGTGGCGGCTTTGCCGCCGCTCCTAAGTGTTACCCGCTGCCCGCACAGAGCCTGTATTTTTCTTGTCATCCATTAGAAGGTAACGGATGATTAGGAAGTAAGGAATATTTGCAACTGTAAGGATATTCCCATGACGCATTCCACGGTGACCAGCAAGGGACAAACCACGATTCCGGGGCGGATCCGCAAAGCTTTGCGCATCAAGCCGGGTGACAAGCTGGAGTACACCGTGGAGGGGGATCACGTCACCATCCGCGTCCATCTTGGCACTCGCGCACTCAAGGGCGCTTTGGCCAGCAAGAAGGGCAAGGGGATGTCCTTCGCCGAAATTCGCGAGGCCGCGGCAAAGAGTGCCCGCGGCCGCGAAGGCCTCCGGTGAGCAAGCGGAAACTGATCGACACGAACCTTATCATCCGCCACCTTGTGCAGGACAACGAAAAGCAGGCCAGCGTTGCGGGGAAACTGTTCGATGCCTGTGATCGAGGCCAGGTGGCAATCGTGGTGTTGCCCGCCGTTCTCGCCGAGTGCGTCTTTGTGCTGGAGTCGTTCTACCAACATGAACGGACAGACATCGCATCGGCGCTAAGCAGGCTGATTTCCAGCCCGGGTGTGGAGATCGTAGATGCAGCGATTCATCTCGATGCTTTAGACCGCTATGGAAGAACGAAAGTTCACTTCGTAGACTGCCAGATTGCCGCCACCGCAACCGCGGAGGACATCCCGGTTGCTTCGTTCGATCAGGACTTTCGAAAATTTCCCGGGATCCGCGTGAAAATCGAGTAATTCCAGACCAGGTAAGGCACAACCACAGAATCGAAGCGGCACTGTGCTATAGTCATGTTACAATGACCATAGTCTTAAAGATGAGGTCCCATGAAGCAGATCCGCGCCAGCGTCTTCAAAGCCTGTTGCCTGAAAATCATGAGCGAGGTTCAGTCGACCGGCGAACCCGTCATCGTCACCAAGCGTGGGGCGCCAGTCGTGAAAGTCGTCCCAGCCGGCTCGGAGCCTGCCGAGCTGTTTGGCTTCATGTCGGGCGAGTTCACCATTGTCGGCGACATCGAATCACCGGTCGTTCCCCTCAAGGACTGGCAAGTCCTGAAAAAGTGATCCTCCTCGATACCCATGCTTTGGTCTGGCTGGCCAACGAGCCTGCGAAGCTATCCAAAAGGGCCACCGATGCGATTCGCGTTGCAAGTCAGGAGGGTGGGCTGGGAATATCGGCGATTACGCTCTGGGAATTGGCGTGGCTTGCTGCTCATGGTCGATTGGCTCTTACCGGCACTGTGGAGGCTTTCGTCGAGCGCATCGCCTCCCGAACTTCGATCCATCCCATCACGGTGAAAGTAGCCGTTCTGGCAAATCAGTGGCCGGAAACCTTTTCTCATGATCCTTGCGATCGCTTGATTGGCGCCACTGCACTGGCGCATGGCTGCGCACTGGTCACAAAAGACAGAAACATCCGCGCTTCCAAACAACTCAAAACGATCTGGTAATTTGATCGGGCGACGCGAGGCCCTGCCAAAAGAAAAAGGGACAAGCGGTTGCTTGTCCCTTCGGAAAATTCCCTTATTAAATCTCTTACGCCTTTGCGGCGACGGCGGGCGTTGGCGCTTCTTCCCGCGCGGCGCGCTTGATGCGGGCTGCCTTGCCACGCAGATTGCGCAGGTAGTAGAGGCGCGAGCGGCGGACGTTGCCCTTGCCGACGACGTCGATCGAAGCGATTGAGGGCGAGTGCAGCGGGAAGATGCGCTCGATGCCGACGCCAAAACTCACGCGGCGAACCGTAAAGCTGGCGCTGCTGGCGCGGCCCTTCTTCGAAATCACCACGCCTTCAAAGGTCTGGATGCGTTCCTTGACCTTTTCGCCTTCGCCTTCCATCAGGCGCACATGCACCTTGATGGTGTCG
>DASSGS010000063.1:0-28223 GCA_035693365.1 Candidatus Acidiferrum sp.
TCCTGCATCCATTGAACACGATGGGGCGGGAAACGACTCGGGGGAAAGGAACAGGCGTTTACAAAGGGGAAGCTGGCCGAGGGGACAGGCGGAAAGGATGTCGTAAACCGTGAGGGCGATTTGAAGACGGACCAGACTAAAGACTGGCCACTACAAAAGGATTGGAATGCGCCCGCCACGGTCCGTGGCCGTTACAAAGGAATTTTAGCCGCGGACGTGGACTGCGCTGAAGCTGAGGACTACGTGGCCGCCGGGAGTGGGGCGACCGAAGCTCATCATCGGGCGGAAGCGGGAGAAGAGCAGGACCTGGTCGAGGTGGTGGCGGACGGCGGGGGTGTCTGGCCCCACGATGATTTCATAGGTGGACATTTCGCCCTGTGCGTCGACGATGACGTCCACGAGGAGTTCGTGCTGCAAACCGACGTCGGGATGCTGCATCTCGGCAGAAGCGGGCATGCTGGAGAGCGAAATCAGTTCGGCGGGCTGGAGGAGCACGGTCGGAATATCGTTCGGATCGGCCTGGACGGAAATTCCCGGCAGCATCATCTGCAGGACAAAAACGAAAATGATGATGGCGGAGAAAAATCCACCGGTGGCGGGAACCGTGAGAGGACGAAACACGTTGTCCATCAAGATTTCTGTGCGGTCTTTCACCCACTGCCAGCGGCCGCTCCAATCGAGGGTGGGCTGCGACTGAGCCGCGGCGACTTTTATTTTTACGGCGAGATCGGCAGGAGGCACGGCGCGAGGGACTCGGGAGAGCAAAACCGAGAGCTTGCGGTAGTGCTGCAACTCTTCGCGGCAGGGTTCGCAACTTTCGAGATGTTGGCGGATGGCCACGCGCTCGGTTGAGCGCGCCGCGGATACACTCGCATCGTCCAGATAACCGGCGAGGCGGCGATGGACTCTATCGCACGTCATGATTGCTCCTCGGACGCAGTCTGCGGGTGCGTCATACTATCGGCCGTTTCCGGCGCGGAAATTCGGACGTAGGCCATTTGCAGGCCCACCTGATGAGGGGAGGGCGTTCCCCCCGCGATTGCGGCAGCCTGGCGGACGGCTTCGGAGCGGCGCCAGTGGGTTTCGGAAGTTTGGGTGTCGCGCTCGGCGGGTTTGCGCTCCAGCGATTTTTCTGCCAGCAGAGGCTGCAGGATTTCTTTTAAGGAGCGGCGGCCGCGGAGGATGCGAGATTTCACGGTGCCGACGCTGCATTCCAGGACTTCGGCGACTTCCTCGTAGCTGAGGCCTTCGATGTCGCGCAAAATGACGGCGCTGCGAAAGACGTCCGGGACCTGCTGGAGGGCTCCCTGGACGGCGACCTGAATTTCGTGGGCGGCCAACTGGTCGAACGGAGTGGCGGTTAAATCTTCAATTTCAATCGCCGCGCAGCCTTCGGCGGGTTCGGCATCTATGGAAACGTTTTTCTGGTTGTGGCGCTTGAACCAGCGGCGGTGATTCAGCGCTTCGCGAATGGCGATGCGATAGAGCCAGGTTTTCAGAGAGCTGCCCTGGCGAAAGCTGCGAATTCCTTTGAAGGCTTTCAAGAAAACTTCCTGAGCGGCGTCGGCGGCGTCGGCGGTGTCTCCCAGCATCCCGAGGATCAGGTTGTAGACGGGAGCGTGGTAGTGATTGACGAGCCAGTCGAAGGCGGTTTCCGAGCCGGCTTGCAGCTCGGTGACAAGCTCAGATTCGTCATTACCCCACGAAAGTGCGCTGGCCCAATCGGACACGGTCGGCCTTTCTGCCCCACCTGCGAATGGCTGCAAATGGCAACCTGGGGGCTTGCTGGCACTGCTGGGTTGGGGAACTGCGTACCGAGGATTGTCCCAACCTTTGTCCGCTCTGAGTATTAGACACCGGAGAGCGGCCGGAAGTTCCAAGTGCAGCAATAAGGTGATTCTGGCACCACGAGGGCTGGAGCGCAATGGGACCGAAGAGAGTGGCGAGTGACGAGTGGCGAGTGGCGAGAACATCCGGGATCTTGCCTGCCGATTGTGCCAGCCTGCTTGGGAGGTAGGCCTGCGGGCGCGTAAACATAAGGAGGGGAAGGAAGTCCGGTTTGGGAGGAGTCGCCAGCAAGGCGGTCGCCTGAATTACAGACAATCTGATATACTGGCGAAACGAGGGCTCACATGGACGCAGTAAAGGTCGGGAAGCGCGGGGCGGTGATCGTCCCTGCAAAGCTGAGAAAGCGGTACGGCATCGAGGAAGGCAGCATCGTTACCGCCGAAGCGGTCGAAGACGGCGTGCTGCTCCGTCCGGCGATTGTATTGCCCGTGGAGCGTTACTCCCCGGAGCGCAAGGCCGAGTTTCTTCTCTCCAACGCCACAACCGACGCGGATTACCAGCGCGCGAAGAAGTTGGTAGAAAAAATGGGCCTGGACCCAAACGCAATTCCCCACCGGCGGGCGGAGTAAGACAAAGTCAGCCGTAAGCTATTAGCCATGAGCCTGAAACAAGTAAAGAGGGAAAGCCCAGGCACGGCCAAACACGATGGACCGAATCTTTCTGGATGCCAATGTGCTTTTCTCAGCGGCCTACCGCGCGGATTCCGGTCTGCTGGCTTTTTGGAAATTGCGTGACGTAGTGCTGTGCTCGTCGCGCTACGCGATTGAAGAAGCAAGAATCAATCTGGAAGGAGAAGCCCAGCTCCGCAAATTGGTGGAACTGACACCGGCACTCCAAGTCTTCGAAGCGGGCGAGCGCGAACTCCCCGCTGGAATCAAGCTGCCGCGAAAGGACGTGCCGATCTTGCTGGCCGCAATCGAGGCCCACGCCACGCACCTTATAACCGGTGACATTCGGCATTTCGGGGCTTACATCGGGAAGAGAATGCAGGGCGTGTTAATCCTTACCCCCGCGGAATATTTGAAGGGCCATGAGAGAAGCGCGAAAGAATAACGCAGGCCCGGTTAAAGATTTGAAGCTCGGCGAAAAGAAAGGCGCCCGCCTCCCGCCTCTGCCGCAAAAGGCGCGGCTACGGCGGGCAGGCAGGCGACGCTACAAAGGCAGGAGCAAAGCAAGAGGCTGGCTTAAAAGGCCAGCGCTACAGGGAAGAATGAAGAAAGAAGAGCGGCCGCAAGAAGGTTGTTGAGTGCATGGTTCGGTGCAAGGGACGGCGATGAAAGTTTCTAGAATGTAGGGGCATGTTAGAGTCAGTTAGCGATGACGACGGGGAAAAGCGGGCACAAGAAGCACCGCGGGTTGATGGCGATCGCGGCGCTGAAGTTCGTGAATGGGATCGGGCTGCTGGCGATAGGGCTGGGAGCGCTGCATTACTTGCATGGAGACATCGAGAAAGACGTCGCGCACTGGATGGAACTGCTGCGGGCGGATCCGCACAACAAGTATCTGCTGTGGCTGATGGAGAAGCTTTCGAACCTGGACGACAGCAGGCTGAAGCAATTGAGCGTGGGGACGTTTTTTTATTCGGCGTTGTTTTTGCTGGAGGGCACCGGCCTGGCGATGGCGAAGCGCTGGGCGGAGTATCTGACGATCGTGACGACGGCGTCGCTGATGCCGCTGGAGCTGTATGAACTTTACGTTCGGCTGACGTGGCCGCGTGGTGTGGTGTTGGTGGTGAATATTGTGGTGGTGTGGTATCTGGTGGTGGAGTTGAAGAGGACGAGGAAGGGCGTGAAGACGGATAACAGATAACAGCGAGCAGATAGCAGGAAACGAAGAGGTGGTGGCGGATCGTTGTGGGAGATTTACGGTGAGCTGAGTCGGGATAGACCTGCCAGGGTCCCTCGACTGCGCAGCAGCAAAAACGCTGCTGCTCCGCTAGGGATGACAGAAAATACAAGAGGGCGGCCTAAAGCCGCCCCTACACCGGCAGGGAGAGGGCGGGTGGTTAGCCGCCGGCGATGGCGCCGATGATCAGGAAGGGTTCTTTGCCGGCGATGACTTCGGGCGGGAGCGGGGTGTCCCAGGATTCGTGGGAGAGGTCTTCGGCGCAGGCGAAGAAGCGGAGGAAGGGGCGGCGTTGCTGGGAATCGTGATCGCGGATTGTGCCGCGGAGCATGGGATAGCGGGCCTCGAGTTCATCCAGGACAGAACGCAAGGTGGGTGGAACGGCGAGTTCGAGAGTGACCTCGCCGTTGACGTGAGCAAGTGTGCGGAGATGCGCGGGGAGTACGACGCGAATCATGGTGATGTCTGGACCTCGAGCCTATAGAAGGGCAAAATCGCCCTCCCCGTAAAACCATTCGGGACGGGCAGAAAGCGCCCGCCTCAGAAGGCGGCCGCTACATAAGATAAGGCGCACTGGGGTGCGCAGGTCAAGGGAGTGTTTGGACCTCGACGGAGAGGACTCCGGGGAGGTCGCGAACGATGGGGGCCCAGGAATCGCCGGCGTTGGGGGAGACGTAGACCTGGCCGCCGCTGGTGCCGAAATAGATGCCGCAGGAATCGAGGGTGTCAACGGCCATAGCATCGCGAAGAATGTTGACGTAGCAATCGCTCTGCGGGAGACCCTTGGTGAGGGCTTCCCACTCGTTGCCGCCGGACTTGCTGCGGTAGATGCGGAGTTTGCCGTCGGGAACGAAGTGTTCGCCGTCGCTTTTGATCGGAGCGACGTAGATCGTTTCCGGTTCGTGGGCGTGGACGTCAATCACGAAACCGAAGTCGGTGGGAAGATTGCCGCTGACTTCGTGCCAGAGGTCGCCGGCGTTGTCGCTGCGCATAACGTCCCAGTGCTTCTGCATGAAGAGGGTGTCTGGCTTTGCAGGGTGCATGGCAACGTGGTGAACGCAGTGGCCGACCTCGGCGTTGGGATCGGGAATGTATTGAGAGACGAGCCCCTTGTTGATGGGCTTCCAGGTTTTGCCAGCGTCGTCGGAGCGGAAAGCGCCCGCGGCGGAAATCGCGATGTAAATTCGATTGGGGTTTTTCTTGTCGAGGATGATGGTGTGCAGGCACATGCCGCCGGCGCCGGGCTGCCATTTGGGGCCGGTGCCGTGGCCGCGCAGGCCGGAAAGTTCGTGCCAGTTCTGGCCGCCATCGGTGGATTTGAAGAGGGCAGCGTCTTCGACGCCGGCATAGACGAGATTCGGATCGGTGTGGGAGGGTTCGAGGTGCCAGACGCGCTTGAATTCCCAGGGATGCTGGGTGCCATCGTAGAACTGGTGAGTGGTTAGAGGCGCGCCGGTTTCTTTGGAGACGTCGTACTTGAATTTGTTGCTCTCGCCCTTGGGCTGGCCGTCGGGCGTTTTGGTTTCGCCCGGAGGAGTGCCCGGCTGGAACCAGGTTTTGCCGCCGTCATCGGAACGCTGAATGATCTGGCCGAACCAGCCGCTGGTCTGCGAACAGTAAATGCGATTCGGATCCACGGACGACCCCTTGAGGTGGTAAATCTCCCATCCGGCGAAATGCGGGCCGCTGACTTCCCACTTTTCGCGCTTGCCATCTGCGGAAAGAATAAATGCGCCCTTCTTCGTGCCAACCAACACTCGAACCTTGCTCATTTGCCTCTGCTCCTTTTGATGCGATTCGTATATACGAATCGGCAATACGGTTTGTTCGAGGATCCGGGAAAACTATCGTACTCCAAAACCGGGGAAATTTAATTACAAGTGGCCTCATAAGCGGCTTGGCCTGGAAGCGAAGAGTTTCCTCAGGGGCTAAAGCCCGATTTTTCTTGACGCTAAAATGTCGGAGCTAAAGCTCCGACCCCCTGAGGGATATCTATGAGATGACTTCTAAGCGGCCTGGACGCCGGCGCGCTCGACGTTGAGCATCCAGGGGATGCCGAAGCGGTCTGTAAGCATGCCGAAGCGATGAGCCCAGAAAGTTTCGCCGAGGGGCATGGTGACGGCGGCATTTTCGGAGAGCGCGCTGAAGATGCGTTCGGCTTCCTTGATGTCGGTGAGGGCGATGTTGACGCTGAAGCCCTGGGGTTTGGAGTAACGGCCTGGAGGGGCGTCTGAGGCCATGAGGACGGCGCTGCCGATATTGATGCGGGCGTGGAGAATTTTCTTCTGCCACTCGGGCGGAACCTGGCAAGAGGCGGGAGTGCCTTCGTGGGTGAGCATGGACTCGATTTTGCCGCCGAAGATTTTCGCGTAGGTGGTGAAGGCTTCCTCGCAGTCGCCGTTGAATAAGAGATAGGAATTGAAGTGCATGTGGTTCTCCTTGTTTTTTAGTTCTAAGTTTTTAGTTTTTAGTTTTTAGTTTTTAGTTTTTAGTTTTTAGTTCTGAGTTTCGGGGCCACCTGAAGGTGGCCGCTACGGCTCGGAATTTTGAAAATGAAAAGCAAGGCACAATCCGCTTAGCCGGCAGTCGCGGACCTCGTTTCTGACGCCGCTTGCTGGAGTTTGCTGATATCGATTTTGGTCATTTGCAGCATGGCCTGCATGGCGCGGGCGGAGATTTGCGGGTCCTGGTGGGTCAGGAGTTCGATGAGAACCCTGGGAATGACTTGCCAGGAGACGCCGTATTTGTCCACGAGCCAGCCGCAGCGATCTTCGCGACCGCCGCCGGAAAGAAGTTTGGCCCAGAGAGAATCCACTTCCAGCTGGGTTTCACAATCCACGTAGAGAGAGAAGGCCGGAGTGAATTTGTAGTGCGGGCCACCGTTCAAGGCGACGAATTCAAGTCCCTCAAGCTGGAAGGTGACGGTTAGGACGGAACCTTTGGGTCCTGGGCCGGCTTCGCCGAAGCGGGTAACCTTGCCCATTTTTGAATTCTTGAAGATGGAGACGTAGAAGTTGGCGGCTTCTTCGGCGTTGCCATCGAACCACAAGAAGGGGGTAATTTTTTGCATGTGATTTCCTTTCGTGTGTTGAATCGTTCGGGGCCACCTAAAGGTGGCCGCTACTCGCCCTTGGACCAGGAGCTACTTTTTGCCGGCTGCGAGTTTTTTACCGACTTCCTTGTGGTGGTCGACGGCATCACCGGGGGCGAAGTCTTCCAGTTCGAAGAATTGGCGGACCTCGACTTCGCACTCTTCACCTGGATGCGGAGCGGGAATTTTTCTGGCCCAGTCGACGGCTTCCTGGCGGGACTTGACGTTGATGATCCAGTATCCGGCAACGAGTTCTTTGGTTTCGGCGAAGGGCCCATCAATGACGGAGGTATTGCCGCCGGAAAAACGGACGCGGAAGCCCTTGGCGCTGGATTGGAGGCCGGCGAGGTCGACGAGGACACCGGCATTGACCAGTTGCTCGTTGTAGTTGGCCATGGCGGCGAGGAGTTCCTCGCTGGGCATTACCCCGGCTTCGCTGTCTTTGTTTGCTTTTACGATCATCATGAATCGCATGATTCCCTCTCCTGAAGAATTTATTGGGCGATAGAGAAGCTGGGGTGCCGGGCGGCCAATCCTGCTCTCTGTCAGTAGGACGAATGGCAGGGTGAAAATTCGACAGGCCGAGAAATTAAGTTTTAGGGAGGCCCTCGATTTCGACGAGGGGGCGGATTTCGACGGTGCCCCAGCGGCCGGCGGGGACCCGTGCGGCGATGTCGATGGCCTCGTCAAGGTCTTTGGCATCAATCAGAAAGAAGCCGCCGAGCTGTTCACGGGTTTCGGCGAAGGGGCCGTCGGTGACGAGGCGCTTGCCGTCCTGAAGGCGGAGGCTGGTGGCGGTGGAGGTGGGCTGGAGAGGGGCGGCGCCGAGGAACTTGCCGGATTCGTGGAGCTGGTTGGCGAAGGCGGTGGATTCGACGTAGCATTTTTCGCGCTGTTCCTGGGTGAGCGCGCCGTTTTCTTCGAAGTACATCATGAGCATGTATTTCATGGGGTCTCCTGAGTGGTAAGGGCCGGACTGACGGACTAATTGGTCGCTAACCCATTTGGTTGAGATCCTTCGAGGCGCAAACGACGCGCCTCTCCCTCCTGCGGCGACAGGCAGGATGACAAACTTTTTGATCGCGGTGATATTGCGAAATTCTACGCATTCTAACTGTTAGACGAACGGGCGGAACGGAAATCGACAGGGTGCCGTAAGATACTCGGGACAGATTATGAGCTCCGCCGCAGCCACCGCCGTTGAAACAGTATACCGGGCCGAATGGGGCCGCATTGTGGCGACCCTGATCGGGCTGATTGGCGATTTTGAACTTGCGGAAGAATGCGCGCAAGAAGCTTTCGCGGCGGCGGTGGAGCAATGGAGAGCGACTGGGGTGCCGGCGCTGCCGCGAGCGTGGATTATCCAGACAGCGCGGAACAAGGCGATTGACCGGATCCGGCGGCAGGGGAAGTACGCGGAAAAGCTGGCGTTGTACGGCAATTCGGAATTGGGGAGGGAGGGCCAGGAGCCGAATTATGATTCCGGAGAGATCCCCGACGACCGGTTGCGATTGATGTTTACTTGCTGCCACCCCGCATTGGCGCTGGAGGCGCAGGTGGCGCTGACGCTGCGGACGTTGTGCGGGCTGGAGACGGAAGAGATTGCGCGAGCGTTTCTGACTTCGACGACGACGATGGCGCAGAGATTGGTGAGGGCAAAGCGAAAGATTCGCGATGCGAAGATTCCCTACGTTGTGCCGGAAACGCAGGCGATGGCCGAGCGGTTGGACGCGGTGTTGACGGTGATCTACCTGGTGTTCAACGAGGGATATGCGGCGACGCGGGGGGATTCGCTGCTACGGCTGGATTTGTGCTCGGAGGCGATACGGCTGGGGCGATTGGTGGCGAGCTTGATGGCGCCCGAGACTCCGCGGGAGGCGACGGCGCTGGTGGCGCTGATGCTGCTGCACGATGCGCGGCGCGAGGCGCGGCTGGATGAAGCGGGAGAAATTGTGGTGCTGGAGGAGCAGGACCGCACGAAGTGGAAGCGGGAGCAGATTCGAGAGGCGTTGCCGCTGACTGCGGAGGCGATGCGCGGGACGCCGGGGCCGCTGGCGCTGCAGGCGGGGATAGCGGCGGTGCATTGCCGGGCGGCGCGGGCGGAGGATACGGATTGGCGGGAGATTGTGCGGCTCTACGACGCTCTGATGACGGTGCAGGGTTCGCCGGTGGTGGCGCTGAACCGGGCGGTGGCGGTGGCGATGGCGGAGGGGCCAGAGCGGGGGTTGGAGTTGATGAAGGAGTTGGGGGCGGCGAGCGATCTGGAGAATTATCATTTGTTGCATGCGGCGCGGGCGGATATGCACCGGCGGATGGGGAGTTTTGCGGAGGCGGCGGCAGAGTATGAGCGGGCGTTGGCGTTGGTGACGAATGAGAGTGAGCGGAGGTATTTGGGAAGAAGGTTGAGAGAAGTAAAGAAGTAAAGGGATGACGGGAGCGGACCAAAAGGCAGCTAGGGATAACAGATAACAGCGATCAGATAGCAGGAAGCGGATGGTGCCAGGCACGAGTGGCGGGAATCTCATTGGGAAGCGATTCCAAGAGGCGGCTCGGGGACTCGCCGCGGGCACGATATATCGTGCCCCTACTGGAAAAGGCGGGTTAGGAGGCCGGCGGCGGTGCCGAGGGCGGCTACCGTGGCGTAGGTTGCGGCGGCTACGCGCCAGGAGAGGGATTTGCCGAGGACGGAGAGAGAGTAGACGCTGATGATGCCGAGGGTGCAGAGGATGGTGACGACGTAGGGGAGCGGGACGCCTTTGGTCATGGCGATGTAGGCGATGGCGACGTCGAAGGCCATGGGGACGGGGAGGAACGCGGCAATTAGTGCGACGAGGAGAATGCCGCCGAGAGTGACCTGAGCGATGAGGGCTTGCGGCGGGAGAAGTTCGACGACGAGCGCGCCAAGGATGGCGGCGAGAAGCATCAGCGGCAGGGCGACGCGGGCCACATACCAGAAACTTTTGAGGAAAGAGCGAGCGACACCGGTGGCGGCTTGTGGCCAAGTCTCAACGGAGGGGATTTCAATAGGGGAGGCGACGGCAGGGTCTTCGGATTTTTGGCGCGACGCGACCGCGGGAACAAAGACCAGGATTAAGAAGAGAACGGTTGCAAGTTTGATGAGAGCAACGGAGATCGGAAAGAGGGTGAAGGTCATCGCGAGGACTACGACGTTGAGCGCAGGCGAGGAAAACATGGCGGCGAGGACGGACTCGGTGGACATGCCGGAGGCGAAGAGTCCGCGGGCAATAGGGGCGACACAGTTGGAGCAGACAGCGAGGGGCATTCCGGCTGCGGCGCCGAAAAGGGTGTTGAGATAGCGGGAACGGAATCTGCGGCGAGGAAGCATGGCGAGAAAGGTGAGCGCAGCGGGACCGAAGAGGAAAGAAAAGGTCATGCCGATGCGGTTGGCGTCGAGCCAATTGACAGTGGTGCGCCAGACGCGAGTGGCGAGCGGCATCGAGCGATCGACCTGGTAGACGGTGCCGAAAGTGAGGGCGCCGGCGGCCTTGAGTTGCGTGCCGGCGTGATAGCGCTTGAGGAGCGCGGGGTAGCGGGAGTCTACCCAGAAGATGCCAGCGATGGCGAGCATGAGGATGATGGCGAGGATGCGGCTGCGCCAGTTGCCGGTGGTGGCGAGGGATGGTGCGAAGTTTAGAGTGGAAGATTGGACGGACATTTCGAGTCTCCGTGGAGCGACGCCGTTAGAGAGAGGCGCGAATTTGGGGAATGTATAGGTAGCGGGGCGAAGTGGGAATAGTGGAAAAGGATTAGGGGGGGCGGTGGAACAGCGCAGGAAAGAGCGGCTCGCGGACTCGCCGCGGGCACGATTTATCGTGCCCCTACAACTGCGGAAACCCAAGAACACAGGCTGAAGCCTGTGCTACTGGTTCAGGGCTTGGGGTTGGCGTTCCACATTTCCTGCTGGATTTTCCATTCGCCTTTGGCGTCTTTGTGGAGGACGAAGAGGATTTTGCCGTAGCCTTCCATGGCAGGCTGGTTGCCGGGAGGTTGGAGACCCTGCGTTTCGAGACCCCACTCGGAGGCCCAATCGCCGGAAACCTGGATGTCGCGGAAATCAATTTTTTCGCGGACGATTTTGTAGCCGGGCATCTGGGCGCTGATGTCGTTGATAAATTTTCCAATCGCGGCACGGCCGACCATGGGGGACATGCTGGGGAGGAGGCTGACGCCGTCTTCAGCCCACATGGCTATGATGGCGGGATTATCCATGCGGAGGTGGGCGTTGATGAATTTTTCGTTGAAGGCGAGGATTTCGGATTTGGGATCGGCGGGAGGCGCGGGAGTTTGCGGGGAAAAGAGTGGAAGGACGAAGAGAAAGGCCAGAGACAGGAAGGTCGAACGACACGCGGCGTGCATGAGCGTACCTCCTGAAGGAAGTTCATATCGGAATTGAGGGAGAAATGGAAGAGGAAGGCCGGCGGGGACGGTGGCAGATTGAGCATGTCGCAGGAGGGTGAAGTAGGACCCGCATGGTGTGGGGGGCATGAAAGCCAGAAGAGAAGAGTGTGTCGCCCCTCTGGGGCTGCAAACATTTTATGGAATGAGACCCAGCGCTTACGCGCTGGGCTAAGTTCTGCCGCGCCTCCGGCGCTGGGCCAGAAAAACTCGTAGGCAGAATCGCGGAAGTAGAAATGGAAATTGGTTACATCGCGATTGGGTCTTTGGCGTGGCGGGAGACGTACCAGCAGGGGTTGCGCTGGGCGTGGGGAAAGATAGAGCGGGCGCAGGGAACGTCTTCTTCGGGGGTGACGGCGTCGAGCTGGAATTCGGTTTTGTTGCCCTTGTCTGGAATGGCGAGAAGGCGGATGCGATGGACGGAAGAGTTGGGGACGCCGAGGCGGGGGACGGCGAGGCGAACGTGGTACCAGGTGAGGTCGACGGCGTAGGTGATGAAAAACAGGAGCGTGAGGACCGCCACGCTACGGAAAATGAGGCGAGCGCCGGGGGAGGAGCGATCGGGCGGAGTAGTCATCGTTTCAGTTCGTGGTGGTATTTTGCACCGGGAAACGATTTGGTGGAAGCCCGAGGCTAAGTGGAAACACGCGCGCTTCGTTTCGCGAGCGGCTTAGAAAGAAGCGGCGTTGCGGTCGGTGGAGGGCTGCACGAGGGGATAGGGATAGTCCACGATCTGATTGATGGAGTAGACGGATTCGCGTTCGCAGGAACGGCAGCGGACATTGAAGACGCGGGAGACGAGATGGTAGTGGAGGTCGGAAGAATCCGTGAGCGCCTGGAAGTCGTTTTCCTTTTTCATGATGAGAGCCGGAACGCGAATGGGCTTGGCACAATGACGACACAGGACGGCGCGGAACTTGGTGGACACTGCGGGCGATGCCATGGGGATGACTCCTTGGATTTTGGACCGGGACTAACGGAAGGGGGAGGATACAGGAAAGGAGCGGAGGTTGTCCAGTTGAAGCGGGGTGGAAAAGCAGTGGAAAAGAGGGATGGGGCGACGTATTCTGACGTCTTATTAAACCCTTTTAATTCAGGATCTTGTAGCGTTTCCAGCATGGATCGGATACCGAGTTGACCGAGAAGGAGTGGGGTCGATCGGTGCGCTGTGGGGTGCAGCGACATCCGTCCGAGACCGCGATAATAGTGGAAGCACTGCAACGAATTGCGGTGGGGACAACCGCTGCGCTGAACCGAACCGGGCATGAGGGAAGTTTATGACAGGACATGCGTGGAAGGAAAAAACGCCCGCCTCAGAAGGCGGCCGCTACAAAATCACTCGAAAAGTCATGGTGAAAATTTTGGTTGAATTGGTGGAGCCGATGGGGTTCGAACCCACGACCTCCTCGATGCCATCGAGGCGCGCTCCCAGCTGCGCCACGGCCCCACCGAAGGAACGAAATTATTTTAGCACAGGTTGGAACGGAAGGCGGCGTAAAGCCGCCCCTACTCGTTCAAGATTTTCGGTGTTTACGGACGGCCCGCCTCGGAAGGCGGGCCCTACAACGGAGAGAGAAGCCGAAGAACACGGGCTGAAGCCTGGGCTACCGGGCCACCTGAAGGTGGCCGCTACAAGGAGAAAAAGGGAAGATGGAAGAGCTGACTTAAAAGATCAGCGCTACATGGAAGAACAAAGAGAAGGTTCAGCGGAGGTGGGAGAGGAGGGCGCGGGTGGCGCGGTTTAGGGTGCGGCTGCGGAGGACGAGGGCGGCGATGGTGCGCTGGGCTTGGGGGTCGGCGATGCGGACGAAGCGGCAGGGTTTGGATTTGTCGACGGCCATTTCGGGGACGAGGGAGACTCCCATGCCGGCGCCGACCATGGCGAGGAGGCTGGAGAGATGGCCGCTTTCGAAGACGACGCGGGGATCGAGGCGAGCGCGGTCGCAGGCGGCGACGGCGGTGTCTCGGAAGCAGTGGCCGTCGCGGAGAAAGAGGAAGGGATCGCGGCGGAGATCGGCGAGTTGCAGCGAGGGGCGGCGAGCGAGTTTGTGTTTTTTCGGCAGCGCAGCGAAAAGGCGCTCGGTGAAGAGCGGGTGAGATTCGAATTCGTGGCCGCGGATGGGGAGTGCGAGGACAGCGAGGTCGACGGAGCCGGCGCGGAGGCGATCCAGGAGCACCGGAGTGATTTCTTCGGCGATGGTGAGATGGACTTTGGGAAATTTGCGGGAGAAGGTGGCGAGGCGCGAGGCGAGCCAGTAGGGAGCGACGGTGGGAATGGCGCCGATGACGACGGGGCTGGATTCGGATTGCAGGCGCTCGATGAGCTCGTCCTTGGCGCTGGAGAGTTCGTGGAGAACGGAACGGGCGCGGGGGAGGAACGCGTTGCCGAGATCGGTGAGGCGGACGGAGCGGCCGAGGCGGTCGAAGAGACGGCCGCCGAGTTCGGATTCGAGTTTCTGGATTTGCTGGGAGAGCGAGGGTTGCGAGACGTGGCATTTTTCTGCGGCGCGGGAGAATGAGCCGGTGTCGGCGACGGCGGAGAAGTAGCGGAGTTGGTGGAGTTCCATAGAGCAGTCGGCAGTTAGTAGTTGGCAGTCGGCAGTCGGTTATCAGTAATCGGTAATCGGTAATCAGTCAGAGATTCCATGACGTTGATGATTGACGCCTCGCAGAGATAACAGCGAACAGATAACAGCGAACAGGGAGCACAGGATTGCCATAGGCTGTGCCTATCTATTGTATCCGAAGTAGATATTGGAACAATAGGAGGGGGCGGGCATAGGATGGGTGGTGGCTGGTCCTGCTGCCCTGGCGAAGCGAGCCTGCCTGCTTATGGGAAATTGTTTGCACGGATGGATGATTCATAATCTACGAAACTCAAAATAGCGAAAAGTGATTGGAGAGAAAGATGGCGACTGAATCGAAGTGCCCGTTCGCGGGAGCAGCACCCGCACCCACGAATCGTGAATGGTGGCCCAACCAATTGGATGTGCAGATTCTGCACCAGCATTCAAAGCTGTCGGATCCGATGGGCGAAGAGTTTGATTACGCGAAGGAGTTCAAGACGCTGGACCTGAACGCAGTGATTAAGGATTTGAATGCGTTGATGACGGACTCGCAGGATTGGTGGCCGGCGGACTTCGGACACTATGGCGGGCTATTTATCCGCATGGCGTGGCACAGCGCGGGAACTTACCGGATTCACGACGGGCGCGGCGGAGCGGGAGCGGGGCAGCAACGGTTTGCGCCGTTGAATAGCTGGCCGGATAACGTGAACCTGGATAAGGCGCGGCGCTTGCTGTGGCCGATCAAGCAGAAGTACGGGCGGAAGATTTCCTGGGCCGACCTGATGATTCTGGCGGGCAACGTGGCGCTGGAGTCGATGGGCTTCAAGACGTTTGGATTTGGCGGAGGGCGCGCGGATGTGTGGGAGCCGGAAGAAGTGAACTGGGGTCCGGAGAGCACGTGGCTGGGAGACGAGCGATACAGCGGGGATCGTGAGCTGCAGAATCCACTGGGTGCGGTGCAGATGGGACTGATTTACGTGAATCCGGAAGGGCCGAACGGGAAGCCGGATCCGATCGCGGCGGCGCGAGATATTCGGGAAACATTCCGGCGCATGGCGATGAACGATGAAGAAACCGTTGCGCTGATTGCGGGCGGGCACAGTTTTGGCAAAACGCACGGGGCGGGCGAGGCGGCCAATGTGGGCGCGGAGCCGGAAGCGGCGGGGATCGAGGAGCAGGGCTTCGGCTGGAGGAGCAAGTTCCGCTCCGGCAAGGGAGGCGACGCGATCACGAGCGGACTGGAAGTGATCTGGACCGAGACGCCGACGAAGTGGAGCAACAACTTTTTCGCGAACCTGTTCGGGTACGAATGGGAACTGACGAAGAGCCCGGCGGGTGCGAATCAGTGGACGCCGAAGAATGGCGCGGGCGCCAGCAAGATGCCGGATGCGCACGATTCGTCGAAGCGGCACGCGCCAGCAATGCTGACCACGGACCTCTCGTTGCGGTTTGATCCTGCTTACGAGAAAATTTCGCGGCGGTTTTACGAGCATCCGGAGCAGTTCGCCGATGCGTTTGCGCGGGCTTGGTTTAAGCTGACGCACCGTGACATGGGCCCGATCGTGCGGTATCTGGGGCCGCTAGTTCCAAAGGAGACGCTGGCGTGGCAGGATCCGATTCCGGCGGTGAATCATGCGCTGGTCGGGGAGCAAGAGATTGCCGCGCTGAAAGCGAAAATACTGGCTTCCGGGCTGAGCGTTTCGCAGTTGGTGGCGACGGCGTGGGCGTCGGCGTCGACGTTCCGCGGCTCTGATAAGCGCGGGGGAGCGAACGGGGCGCGGATTCGCCTGGCGCCGCAGAAGGACTGGGCGGTGAACCGGCCGGCTGAGCTGGCGAGGGTGCTGCATGCGCTGGAGGGCATCCAGAAGGAGTTCAACGCTTCGGCATCTGGAGGAAAGAAAGTTTCGCTGGCGGACCTGATCGTTCTCGGAGGATGTGCCGCGGTGGAAAAGGGGGCGAAGGATGGCGGGGTGAGTGTGAAAGTGCCTTTCACGCCGGGACGGATGGACGCGTCGCAAGAGCATACCGACGTCGAATCATTTGCAGCGCTGGAACCGAAGGCGGATGGGTTCCGCAACTACGTCAACGGAAAGCAGCGCGTGTCGGAGGCGGAGCTGCTGGTGGATCGGGCGCAATTGCTGAGGCTGACGGCGCCGGAGATGACGGTTCTCGTTGGCGGCTTGCGCGTTCTGGGTGCAAACACCGGAAACTCCAAGCACGGCGTCTTCACGAAGCGGCCAGAAACGCTGACGAACGACTTCTTCGTCAACCTGCTCGACATGGGCACGGAATGGAAGCCGTCCAGCGAGTCCAACGGATCCGGCGCGGTTTATGAAGGCCGCGATCGGAAGACGAACGAGGTGAAGTGGACGGGCACGCGCGTGGACCTGATCTTCGGTTCGCACTCGCAATTGCGGGCATTCGCGGAAGTTTATGGGGCCGCGGACGCGAAGGAGAAGTTTGCGAAGGACTTCGTGGCGGCGTGGACGAAGGTGATGGATAGCGATCGTTTTTAGTTGTTAGTTTTTAGTTGTTAGTTTTAAGAACGGAGGCGGGGCGGGCTGCGAGGCTCGCCCCGTTTTTGTTTAGGGCGGGATTAGGCTTTGGCAGCGCGCATCTGGGCGAGACGTTCATTCATCTGGCGGGTGATGTGAGGAACGATACCCAGTTGGCGCTCGATCAACATCAATTGGGCGCGGTGGTGCATTTCGTGTTCCTTGGCGCCGAGGAGGCGTTCGAAGCGGGTCCTGACGGTTTTGCCGTCGGCGTCGGTAACTTCCTCGGCGAGGATTTCCGGCGTCACGGTTTCGATCCAGGCCGCAAAGCGGTCGCCTTCGGTCCCCAGGAATTCGACAATTTCGGCTTTTGTGCGGGGCTTGGACTCTTCGGCGAGGATGCGATCGCGGAGCGCAAGAAAATCAAAGCCGACCAGGGTGGTGAGACGCGGGGTCTTGTTCAGTTCTTCAAAGATGCGGGTGGAGACGGCGATGTGGGCGAGCATTTGGGCGACAGTTCGGACATCGGGAGCGGGAGAAAATCCGTAGCTGGAGTCAGGGATATCCTCGGCTATCTGGATGGTGTTTTTGCGAACGGTGCGAAAGGCGTTTGCGAATTCTTTGGGGCCGTAAGACATGGGTCCACCTCTCGATTGAACTGGCCCGCCTGGGCAGGCTGCGTGGTTGGATGCGGGGCGGGTGAGGATAGTAACGGGATGGCAGAACGGTGCCCGCCTCGGAAGGCGGCCGCTACAAGGTCACAGGCAAGCGTGTCTGCGCCACAATGTGGAGTAATGAACAACGATCGGTTCGACGTGGCCTGAGAGAGCGAGAGCCGATAGCAGCGATCAGATAACAGGGAGCAAGGGGCGGGCTGCAAGTCTCTCCCCGTTTTTTGGAGGGGGCGGCCTCTTACGGTCCAAATCGAACATTGGAGAAGTCGCCTAATTAGCAGGGGGCATGTCGCGGGAAGGTAGGTAAGCAATCGGCAGCGGCACCTTTATGCCATGAAATTCCCAGATCGCTTTGAGATGGCTGAGAGCTGACTCGCGCTGCGGGGCGCTGATTCCTAACTCGCTGAAATCGTGCTGCGACCAAAACAGGTAGTTCAAAAACACCGCCTTACGGTTGGCGGAAACTTCGCAAGAAACATCGAAGCTGCTGTAATCCCAGAGTTTCACCAAAGTCACAAATTGCGCCGCTGCCTCTTTCCCTTTCAACATGAAATCGGCCGGAATCTGTCCGGTGTAATTTTCACCGAAGTATCCTTCCCGGACGCTTATCAAAGTTTGGATCGACTTGTTGAACTCAGGTAATTCGGCTGCAGGTATCCAGTATTCCGTGTGTGATTTAGCGCCCACCGTGTGAGTGTTGTAGTTAGATAAAAACTCGGAGTCTATCTCGAAGCTCGTAACAAATCCCGAGAACACCGAGTTCTTGTCCTTCGTGTTCCAGTCCCTGGCAATTTGGCGAGCGTATTCGACGTTTAAGACTGGGTAAAAGATTGGCTGGCCGGGGAGACGGGGCGGAAATTCCCGCATCCCGGAATCCCAAATCAACCCCAATTCCTGCAATCCAACAGGTCGAAAAAGCGTTGTTCCCATGGAGGCAGAGCATAGGCTAGCACGGTTCTCAGCATTATCAGGTTGCAGGTTTTTTCATCACCGAGGAAATAGCGAATCCAGTAGAATGCAAGGGCCATGGCGAAACTTACATTTTTGGGTGCGGCGGGTTGTGTTACGGGTTCGAAATATTTGGTTGAGGCGGCGGGTAAGAAGCTGCTGATTGATTGCGGGTTGTTTCAGGGGACGGACGACCTGAAACAGCGGAACTGGAATCCGCTGCCGGTGGATCCGAAGACGATCGATTACCTGGTGCTGACGCACGCGCACCTGGACCACACGGGATGGCTGCCGGTGCTCTCGCGCGACGGCTATCGGAAGCCGATTTACGCGAATCCGGCGACGATTGATCTGACGAACCTGCTGCTGAAGGATTCCGGGCACCTGCAGGAAGAAGAGACCAAACACGCGATCAAGAATAAGTGGAGCAAGCATGCGGACCCGCGGGCGCTGTACACGGCGGATGACGTGGGGCCGGTGCTCGCGCAGCTGAGGCCGATGCCGCGAAAGGGCGGATTTGATTTGTCGCCGGAGTTTCATTTCGAGTCGTATGACGCGGGGCACATTCTTGGTTCGTCGAGCCTGGAACTGACCATCACGGAAAATGGGAAAAAGAGCGTGGTGGTGTTTTCGGGGGATGTGGGGCGTTACGACCAGCCGATCCTGAACGATCCCGTTTCGCCGGCGACGAAGCAGATTGATACGCTCCTCTGCGAATCGACGTACGGCGACCGGGAACATGATCCGGGCGATCCGCTGCAGCTTCTAGCGGACATTGTGAACCGGGTGGTGAAGCGCGGCGGGTCGATCGTGATTCCGGCATTTGCGATCGGGAGGACGCAGACGTTTATGTATTACCTGCGGCAACTGGAGGATTTGCAGAAGATTCCGAGGGTGCCGGTATACGTGGACAGCCCGATGGCGTTGAGCGCGACGGATTTGTATGTGAAGTACAAGGAAGATCACGATCTGGAGTTTACGCGCGAGGAGCAGGGCGGAGGCGACCCGCTGAACGTGCATACATTTCATTTGACACGGAGCGTGGCGGAGTCGAAGTCCATCAACGATGTGAAGACGCCGTGCATCATCATTTCGGCGAGCGGGATGGTGACGGGCGGGCGGGTGCTGCACCATTTGGCGCAGCGGCTGGGCGATGCGCGCAATTGCGTGATCCTGGGAGGATTTCAGGCCGAGGGGACCAAGGGGCGGGCGCTGCAGGAAGGTGCGAAGACGCTGAACCTGTTCGGCCAGCCGGTGGCGGTGCGGGCGGAGATCGTGGAGATGGGGCAATTTTCGGCGCATGCTGGAAAGAGCGAACTGCTGAGGTGGCTCGGCGGATTGCAGGGTACGCCGAAGCAAGTGTACCTGACGCATGGTGAGCCGGCGGCGGCGCAATCGCTGCAGCAGGCGATTACGGAGAAGTTCAAATGGAAGGCGGCGGTGGCGCGGTATCTGGAGACGGTGGAGATCGGGTGAGGATACCGGGACTGTAGTTCACCCCTTTGAGGGGTGACGCATTGCATTGCGTGGACGAAACGTGCCATGGGTGGGAAAACCCTCAGGCCTGAAGGCCTGAGCTACAGGAATTGGCGGCCAAATTGGCGGCAATTTACGAGACAAAAAAGAGACATTTATTTTTGGGGAACTTAGAAACATTTGTAGGGGAACTACCGTCTATACGAGCAAGACCACTCGCGGGGTAGGGGACTGACCACCACAGGGCAACCGACCAACAGTCTCTTACCCCTTTCCTCCTGTAGTGCCCGCAGAAAATAGATTTAAAAGGGTTTAATAGTGAATAACTCGGATGTCGGGGTGTCTCGCGACACCGCAGGATGAGCTGAAGCCGCCACACGCAACATCGGCGTGTGGGGCGCCCGGCGCGTGTGGCGGAAAAAACAGATCCCTCACCCGCAGAAGGCACGGGTTCGGGATGACATTTTCCCAGGCTTAGCAGTTACAGTTATGGGCAAGGACTATTGGAGGCGCCAGGGGGAGCGTTCGGGCCAGTGGCGCATGGCGTCGGTGGCCCAGGCGGTGGTTTTGTCTTTGTGACAGTCTGTGCACGGATTCGGGATTTTGTATTTGTCGGTCATGTCCGGGGTGATGAAGGCGAAAGTGTGGGCGCGGACTTTCACGTCGGCGAGGGTGGTGGCGATTTTGGGCATGTGGCAGGCAATGCAACTGCTGCCAGCGGAATCTTTTTTGTGATGGGTGTGCTCTTCGAGGGTGGCGGTGCGGGGGCCGTTGAGGGAGAGAGGGCTGTGGCAGTCGAGGCAGATTTGGTCGCCTGGCTTGCGGAGTTGGGAGTAATTTTCGGTGCCGTGGACATCGTGGCAACTGAAGCAGGTGACGCCGCGGCGGTACATGACGCTTTGCACGAAGTCGTTGCCCTGCATGCGATTTTTGTGGGCGGTGCCGTCGGCGAAATGGGTGAAGGTGGCTTCGCCGAGCTTGTGGTCTTCGAGTTGCCAGTAATCGCGCAAGTTTGAACCGGGCTGGAAGCCGACCGGCCAATCGTAATATTTGCCTTCGATGGGGCTGGTGAGCGGGCGGCCTTGTGAGTGGCACTGGATGCAGGTGTCGCTGGCCTGGACGTAATCCATGTTCGCGGGATTCAGAATATTTGTGCGCGTTGGGTGCGCGTTGTGTTCGCTGCCGGGGCCGTGGCAGCGTTCGCAGCCGACATTCCACTCGGCTACTTTTTTGCTGTGGATGTCGTAGCCAACGGAGTGGCAGCCGTCGCAGAGAGGGCCGGTGGGACGCTGCATGTTGTCGGCGGGATAGAACGGCACCCACCAATCGGCGCCGTTGGGAACGAAATAGGGGCGCCAGACTTTGTTGATGATGTCCCACTGGGCGGGTTCGGGAAAATAGTCGTCCCCGATTTTGGTGAAGTAGCGCTGTTTCCAGAGGCTGCCGTAGACGAGAGCGACATTTTCTTTTGTGAATTTCGAGATTTTGTTGGTGGAGAGGTCGGGGATGATGACGTTGGGAGAGTCGCGGGGATCGCGGACGACGTTGGCCATGGGGGTTTTGCGCCAGTGCTTGTAGATTTGGCCGTGGCATTTCTGGCAGGAGGCGGAGCCGGCGTAGTGGGCCGCGGTGATCGTGGAGGCTTGCTGTGTGCGCTCTTCGTTGGATAGGTTGCGCAGGCTGCGGATGTAGAGAACCAGCTTCCAACTGTCGTCGGAGTCTTCGTCGTGGGGTTTGGCCCAGCCGGGCATGCCGGTGAGAGGAACGCCGCTGCGAATGATGTAGCGGAGCTGGCCGTCGGTGAGATTTTGCGTTTGCGGGGCGCGGAGGTCGGGGACTCTGGGGTAAAGGTCGCGGCCGACGTTGGTGTCCCCGGAACCGTCCGCGGCGTGACAGACGGAGCAGCGGTCGATATAGCTTTCGCGGGCGGCTTTCAAAACGTCGGGAGTGGGCTTCCACGGGTTGGGTTCGAGACGGGCGTGACGAGGGATGGCGAAATTGCGGGCGGCGCGGGCGACGATGGTTTCGATGCGGGATGGGGCGTTGGCGGTGGTGAAGCCGCGGTGAATGAGAAATATGGCATACAAGAGGAAGGCGAGAAAGATTGCGGCGGCGAGGAAACGGAAGATTTTCCGGAATTTCATACAGGTATCCTCTCGCATTCGCGATGCAAGTAGCAATTTGACCGGATGATCTTAAACGCAGGATAAATTCAACGAGGTCGCGACGGCGGGCGGTTTCTTCCATGAAAGAGGGCGGCGTAAAGGCGCCCGCCTCGGAAGGCGGCCGCTACAAAGGCAATTCGGAGAGCCCCACGGTTAGGCGTGGAGGTGGGCAAGGCGGGATTCGGCGGCGGCGAGGGTTTCTTCTTTTTTGCAGAAGGTGAAGCGGACCTGGGAGGCGCCGTCCTGGGCGTTGTTGTAGAAGCTGGAGCCGGGAACGCAGGCTACGCCGATTTTTTCGACGAGGTATTTGGCGAAGGAGACGTCGCGGGAATCGGCGGGATATTTGGCTTCGTCGAAACGGAAGCGGGAGATGTCGGTCATGATGTAGTAAGCGCCGCGGGGTTTGTAGACGGTGAAGCCGGAGGCGGCGAGGATTTTGAGGAGGCGCTCGCGCTTGGTGGAGTAAGTGGCGGCGAGTTTGTCGTAGTAGGACTGGGGCGATTTGAGGGCGAGTGCGCCGGCTTGTTGAAGCGGGGCGGCGGCGCCGACTGTTAGAAAATCGTGGACCTTGCGGATGGCTTGGGTCGTTTCCGGAGGAGCGAGGGCCCAGCCTACGCGCCAGCCGGTGACGCTGTAGGTTTTGGACATGCCGTTGATGACGATGGTGCGGTCGCGCATGCCGTCAATGCGGGCCATGGAGATGTGTTCGGTGGAGTCGTAGAGGATGTGCTCGTAGATTTCATCGGTGATGCAGAAGGCGTTCCAGCGGACACAGAGATCGCGGATGAATTCGAGTTCCTGGCGGGTGAAGACTTTTCCCGTTGGATTGTTGGGTGTGTTGAGGATGATGGCCTTGGTGTGCGGGCCGAAGGCGGCGGCCAGTTCCTTTTCGTCGAAGGACCAGGTGGAATTTTCGTTTTGCGGATCGGGTGGCCGCATTTTGACGAAGCGCGGCGTGGCGCCGGAAAGGATCGCGTCGGGGCCGTAATTTTCGTAGAAGGGTTCGAAGACCACGATTTCGTCGCCGGGATTGATGATGGCCATCATGGCGGACATCATGGCTTCGGTGGAGCCGCAGCAGATGGTGATTTCGCGCTCGGGGTCGTAGGAGGCGTGCTGGGTGCGGGCGAATTTTTCGACGACGGCGTCGCGCAGCGGCTTGGCGCCCCAGGTGATCGCGTATTGATTGATGTCGTCGGAGATGGCCTGGCGGGCGGCTTCTTTTATTTCCTGGGGGGCGGCGAAATCGGGGAAACCTTGGGAGAGATTGACGGCGTTATGTTTCAGGGCCAGGCGGGTCATTTCGCGGATGACGGATTCGGTGAACTGCTCGGCCTTGGCGGAGAGCATGCGGCGGGCGAGGTGGGTGATGTTGGATTCGGGAGCGGACATGGGGAGATTGTAGCAAAGGAGAGAAGAAGAGAAAGGCTTTACCACAGAGGACACAGAGGAGCCATAGAGTTCACAGAGAAGAAGAGGAGAGGAAAAAGGCAAAGGCGCCCGCCTCAGAAGGCGGCCGCTACAAATGCGAGCGGCTAGCGGGATTGGGCGGAGAGGTAGCGAGTGGGCGCGGGGTGGCGGCGGAGACGGTGGATTTGGGAGTTTCGCCGTAGAGGGCGCGGTACATGTCGGTGTTGCGCAGGACGATCTGGACGTACTCGCGGGTTTCGGTGAAGGGGATGGATTCGACGAGTTCAGGGACTTCGTCGTAGGTTCGCTCGGACTTCCAGAGGGCGATGCGGTCTTCGCCGGCGTTGTAAGCAGCGGCGGCGTATTCGGGGCCGCCGGTGGCGCGGGTGAGATTGGAAATGTAGAGCATGCCGAGCTGGATGTTGATTTCGGGATCGAAGAGGGAATTTTTGGTGAAGCGGATTTTGCGTTCCCGGGCGAGCAGGCGGCCGGTCTTGGGAAGAATCTGCATCAAGCCGACAGCGTTGGCGTGGGAAACGGCGTCAGCCTGGAAGGTGGATTCCTGGCGGATCAGGCCTGCGGCGAACATGGGATCGAAATTGTTGCGCTCGGCTTCACGGCGGATGGACGCTTCGTAGGGAAACGGAAACAAGACTTTCCAAACGCTGGAAGGCACTTCGGAAAGTTTGCGGGAATCGAAATTGGGAACGGCGAGGCGTCCGTAGGCCATGCCGGTGGCGAAATGGCCCTGATCGAAAGCGGCCTGGGCGGCTTCGACGAGATAGCGGGGAGAAGCGGTTGCGGCGAAGGCGGCTTTCAGTTCCACTTCGGCGGAAGCGTCGAAGGCGATGGAGCGGAGAGCCTGGGCGCGGTTCCATCGTTCGGCGACGAGTGGCGCGATGGGTTCGTCAAAAGGACGGAGCGGCGGGGGAGCAGGAACTTCGGCGAGAGCGTCGGCGGGATCGGTGTCGCCGGGAGGGAGCTTGGCGAGGCGCAGATCCGCGGCGTGCGCGAAATAGGTGGAGGGGAAACGGTCGGTGGCTTTTTCGTAGAAGGCGCGGGCGCGGGCGGGATTGCCGTTGCGTTCGGCGTTGCGGCCGAGCCAGTAGAGCGCGTTTACGGCGGCACCCGTTGAAGGATATTTGCGGAGGAAATTGATCATTTTCTCGTCGGCGAAAGGCTGACGCTGGATATAGGCGACCCAGGCGATGCGCCATTCGGCGTTCTGGGCATATTTGCCGGCGGGAAAGGAATCGAGCACGCGCTGGTAGTAGTTCCCTGCTTTCGCGCGATCGAGATCCACCCAATAGTAGTTGCCGGCGGCCATCAGAGAATCTTCGGTCCAGCGACTCTTGGGATATTGCGCGGCATTCTTTTCGATCGCCGTGAGCATTTCAGTTTCGCGTTTATCGGAGCGCCAGGATTGGGAGACATAGTAGAGACGTTCGGCGTCGGCTTCGGGATCTGTGACGGCAAGCTTTGCAAAGAGGCTGGGAGCGGGCTTGGGATGCTGGCGGCACTCGGCGGCGCGGACGAGAGCGCGCTGGCGGGTGGGATTCGCGGGGCCTTTCAGAATTGCGGCGAGCTTTTCGTATTCGAGGCGCGCTTCGCGCCATTTGTGGGCGTCGAAGAAGATCTGCGCGCGCTGATCCTGCATTTCGCCGGTGGCGTAGGGAAATTCGGCGTGGAGTTGTTTGGTGAGGCGCGGCAGGGCGACGGTTGCATCTTTCGATTCATCGGCCAGCGGATATTTATAGAAGAGGGTTTGATAGTCCCTGGCGGCGGGGACAAATTTGCGGGCGGCTTCTTCGGCGCGCGCGCGGGCGAGCAGGAGATTGGGCTTTGAGCCGGTCGGAGGATAAGTGGCGAGGGCGTCCAGCGCATCCTGCGGGCGGCCGATGGCGATGGCGGCGGGGACGTAGGCGTCGAGAATCTGATCCTTGAAGGCCGCGCCGGGATAATCTTTCAAAATTTGCGCAAGGAGTTTTGCGGCATCGGCATTTTTGCCCAGTGCGCGATTGGCTTGCGCGGTCCAGAAGAGCGTGTATTCGAGGAGCAGAGTGTCGGGCTTGGCTTTTTGCAGCCAATTCAAGGCTTGCTGGGCGCGGGTCTTCGAATAGTCTTCGTAGCCGAGGGCGAGAGCGGCGCGCTGGCCCCAGACGCTGGAATTATTTTTGTTGGCGAAGGAGGCGAGTTTATCGTAGGAGCCGGGCGTGCCGCGATGGAGATCGCGGGCGAGCAGGGAGAGTTCTTTTTGCGCGGCGGCATCTTCGGGAGTGGAAGCGTCGAGAGCGGGAGAGGTGGTGTCCGGTTTGCAGCCGGTGGAGCAGGCGGGAGATTTCGGGCGGGTGGGTTTTTTTCTTTTCTTTTTGGTTTGCGCGGAGAGATCGGCGGAGAAAAGGAGCGAGAGGCAGAGAATAAGAACGGAAAAGATAACAAGTATTGATGGCGATGAACGGACGAATTTTGCGGTTGGGCCATGGAAAGCCTCAGGCCTGAAGGCCTGAGCTACAGGGCGGAGCAAGCTACCGCGATTTGCCGGCGGTGGCGTAGGGATATTCGCCGAGGGCACTGGAATCGCCGTCGGCCAGAATTTCGACCATCCAGCGATAAAAGTAATCCACCGGGTGGTCCATGATGGGTTTGAATCTACGATCGTATTCTCGATGAGCTTTCTCAATGTCGTCTTTCAGTCGGATGCAGAGATCCCTGTTTTCGCGGCCCAGTCTGACCTGTTCCGGTCTTAACATTTTAATATCCTGCATGGATACTTTCGCAACGCGATTTGCGCGGCGATGAAGCTCTTGTTCCTCAGGAGTCAACTGGTTGACGTTGAAGTCGGCTTCGGAGATGGGGCCGACATCGGTGACGTGGAGCTCGGTTTCGACCTGGGGCTCGTGAACAGGTTCGATGCGGGGAAGAGGTGCCGGTGCAGCAGCCTTGGGTTCTGGGTAGCTGGGAGCCGGGCGAGCCGGAGGCGCGGAAGGTTCAGGGGCGACGCGGCCGATAGCTTCGGTGATTTTTTCTTCGAGGGGGCTGCGCGGGCCGGGTTGCATGGCCATGGCGGTGAAGCGCGTAAGAACTTCGAGGGCCGCGGAGAGGGAGGCTGCCGCGGTCTGGGCGCGAAGCATGGGAGGAAGCGCGTTGGTGGGCTTGCTGCTGGAGCAGGCCGCTACGATGTCGTTGATGGATTGCTGGAGTTCGTCGCTGGTGCGCTGAATGCGCTCGAGGTTGTCGCGGAGAGCGCGAGCAACGGCTTGTTCGACGGCGTTTGGTTCAGGTGCCATACCCTTTATTGGGGGCGTTTTGCCCGATGTTCTCCCGTTTTGCCATTGTGGGGTGCGGACGGGGGAGCGTCAACGGGAAGGGGGAGTGGGTGTGACTAAAAGGATGATGAGGAGTTGGGGGTGGGGGAGGGGACAGTCGGGAGTCAGTAGTCGGGAGTCGGGAGTTATCGGTTACAGGAGTTGTGTAGTGGGTTTGGGAAGGTATTGAATGGCCAAGAGATAGCAGCGATCAGGGAGGAGGAGGATTTAGCGGGGAGGCTGGAATCGAAGAGGGCGGGGCGAGCCCGGCCCCTACAAGGTTGGACATGAGAGGCTATTTGTCGAGGGCTTTGGACATGAGGTAGCGCTCGTGTTCGAGGAAACCGCGGCGGCGGTAGAGTTCGATGGCGGGGTTGCCGTGGGTGACTTCGAGGTGGAGGAATTTGGCGTGGTGTTCGCGGGAGATGGATTCGGCCAGGTCGAGGAGTTGCGTGCCGATTCCCTTTCCACGATGGGAGGATTCGACGAAGAGTTCGTCGATCCAGGCGCCTTTGCCGCGGTATTCGAGGCTGTAGTCAAAGCAGATGACGAGGTAGCCGATGGGTGTGGATTCTTCGCGGACGATGTAGACGAAGCCGTAGACGGGATTCGCGAGGAGTTCGGCGAGATTCGCGCGGATCGTGGATTCGTGGAATGGTTCTGCCCAGGGATCGTCCTGCTGCATGTGTCGCATCATCGGAAGCAACAGTTCCAAGTCTGAAGCGGCGGCAAGGGAGATGGAGGCGGGCATGGGAGAGGAGTCGCCTTTGGGAGAATTGGAAATGGCGAGAAGGATGATACTACGTCGTGGCCGAGCTAGAGACTGGCCACGACGCGGAAGGCCGATCTAAAGTTCGGCCACTACATGAAGATGAGCTGGGCCAGCTAAAGCTGGCCGCTACGCGGTGATGCTGAAGCCGGCGCCGGAGAACGAGGAAGAATTTTTGGGGGCGAATCGCTGGAGATCTTGCTGGAGGGAGGAGTAGGCTTGTTGGGCGGCGGAGAGGTTACCGGCCTGGAGGTCCTGGCCGAGTTGGCCGAAGAGTGTGGAGATTGGATCCTGCTGAGCGGAGGATTGGCTGGATTCACCGCCTCCGTGATGGCGATGGTGGTGATGGCCATGGGCGGCGCCGGTTTGCTGGCCGGCTTGCTGCAAATCCTGCTGGACGGTGGCGATATCGGACTGGGCGGCGGAGAGGTTGCCGGATTTGAGATCCTGGGCGAGTTGCGAAACGGCGGTTGCGAGCGGATTGCCGGTTTGCGCGCCTGAGGTTGGCGAGAGAAGAGTGTTCTGCGGACCGCCTGGAATAAGTTGTTGCAGCGATGCGAAATCAGTTTGTGCCTGGGACAAGTTGCCAGATAGCAGGTCCTGCCCGAGCAGTTGAAAACCTTTTTGGAGTTGTTGCTTGTTCGGATTTGAGTTTGCGGCCGAACCGATTTGTCCAAGAATGCCACTGGCAATTCCAAAGATACCCATGTGTTTCCTCCAAGGAGTTGTAGGCACGGGAGGGGCCACGGGGAGAGAGGAGTTTTCAGTTATAAGTTATTGGTTGTAAGTTTGTTAGGAGAGCAGACGCAGAATCGTGGGCAGCGGCTGAAATTTACTCGGCAAGAGTTGCCGGCTAAAAGCGCCGGCCGGGCAGAGGTTGCCGGGTTTGGCTGTGGGACGGGGCAAAGGGTGCCGGGAAGGCGAGGAAAGCTGTTAAGGGCGTTGCATGGTAAAATAGAGGCAGGGGGCGACCCGGTTTCGACGGAAGCTGTCGCGTCCCGGAGGCATGCCGGGGGCCAACCACCCGTAATCGGCTGGAAACTAGAACTGCCAACAACAACTTGGCACTTGCCGCTTAATTAATTAAGCGCACGCTTCCCCGGGCTTTGCTCATGGGCCCGGCAAGAAGCGTCAAACAGTGAGCTGGCCCGAGCCTTTCGGTCCGTAAGGCTTGGGCGAGAACCATCGGACTAGCCAGCTGCGTTTCTTGCTCG
>DASSGS010000064.1:0-73979 GCA_035693365.1 Candidatus Acidiferrum sp.
GGCCGCGATTCGTTGGGTGCCGTTGATGTTCTTGATTGCACCCGCAATGGAAGCACCCCTGGTGGCTTTGAAGAGCGAGCCGGTAAAGCCGATCAAGGTGTGGGTTGGAAACGCCAGCTGGTATGGCCCCAACTTTGACGGGAAGAAGACTGCGAACGGCGAGAAGTTTAACGCCGAGAGCCTGACGGCCGCCCACCCGAACCTGCCGTTCGGATCCTGGGTGCGCATTGTCAACGTCCGCAACGGAAAATTTGAAGTTGTGCGTATTAATGACCGGGGTCCCTATCAAGAAGGGCGCGAAATTGATGTATCCTATCGCGTAGCCCGGAACATTGGCCTGATCCACTCGGGAGTCAGCCAGGTGCGGCTGGAACTGATGCAGCTGCCGCCGAAGCGAACTCGAGACGAAGCAAGCCAGAACTGATAAGCTCCGGGCGCGTCCCCGACCTTGACCTTTGACGCCCATCCACGAAGCAGCCTGATCGTAGCGCTGGACTTCGATTCCCTGTCCACAGCCCTGAGATTTGCCGGGCAAGTTTCCGATCTTGTAGGCATGTTCAAGATCGGCAGCCAGCTTTTTACGAGTGCCGGTCCGGAAGCGGTGCGGCAAGTCGCCAAGCTCGGCGCCGAGATTTTTCTCGACCTGAAATTCCACGACATACCGAATACGGTTGCAGGCGCCGTGCTGGCATCGGCCGCTTTGCCCGGGTTAAAACTTGTAAACGTCCATGCACTCGGGGGCACTGCCATGATGCACGCCGGGGCGCAAGCCGTCAGCGCGGGGGTGCCGATGGGCGCGGACCGTCCGAGGCTGCTGGCCGTGACGCTGCTGACCAGCATGGACGGGAAGACGGTGCGGGAAGTGGGGATAGGCGGACCGCCCAATTCGCGCGTGGTGAAGCTGGCCAAGCTGGCACAAAAGGCGGGCGTGGATGGCGTGGTGGCTTCGGTGCAGGAAGCGAAAGCGATTCGCAAAGCCTGCGGCCGGGATTTTCTGATTGTGACGCCGGGAGTGCGCCCGAAGGGCAAAGGCGGGGAATCGGAAAAAGACGATCAGGCCCGCACGGCAACGCCGCGAGAGGCGATTCGCGCCGGCGCGGACTTTATCGTAGTCGGTCGGCCCATACTTGCAGCAGCGGACCCGCGTGCGGCAGCACAGGAAATTGTGGACGAAATCGCGTCCGCGAAGTCTTGAGGGCGCAGGTCCTTGTGAGATCGGTTAGCAACTTTTCCCTTCCCATTCATGAGTAATTCCACCAAAAGCATCATCGTCGGTACTGCCGGGCATATCGATCACGGAAAGTCTGCTTTGATTGAGGCGTTGACGGGAACGCATCCGGACCGCCTGGAAGAAGAGAAGCGTCGCGGGATTACCATTGACCTGGGGTTTGCGTTTCTGGAAGACGAAGGTGTTCGGTACGGGTTCGTGGATGTACCTGGGCACGAGCGGTTCGTGAAAAACATGCTGGCCGGCGCCTCCGGAATCGACGTGGTGCTGCTGGTGGTTGCGACGGACGAGCTGATCAAGCCGCAAACGCGGGAACATTTCGATATTTGCCGATTATTGGGAGTGCAGCGCGGTGTGATCGCGTTGACGAAAAGCGATCTAGCGGACAGCGATACCCGCGAACTGGCCCGGATGGAGATCGAAGAGTTCGTAAAGGGAACTTTTCTTGCGAGCGCCCCAATCATTCACGTCAGCGCCAAAACTCAATCGGGACTTGCGGAATTAAAAGCGGCGTTGCGGGAGGCGGCGCGAGAAATCAGCGCGAAAGATACGGGGCGCTACTTTCGCCTGCCGATTGACCGGTCGTTCGCGGTGAAGGGGTTTGGCAGCGTTGTGACCGGCACGCTTTTTTCCGGGCATGTAGCTGTGGGCGACGATGTGGAACTCTTGCCCTCGGGAAAATTGTTGCGTGTGCGCGGGCTGCAGACCGGCGGTAAAAGCGTGGAGCGCGCGGAAGCAGGCCAGCGAACCGCGGTGAACCTCGCCGGCATCGAGCATACGGCGATTCAACGCGGCATGGTGCTTTCTTCGCGAGGCCGTCTGCGAACCACGCGCCGCGCGGATGTGCGGCTGGAACTGCTGCCCGGCGCGCCGGTGCTGAAGCACAGGGCGCAAGTACATTTCCATGCAGGGACGCTGGAAACGATTGGGGAAGTTTATTTGCTGGGCGCGCGGGAACTGGCACCAGGGGCAGGCGCGTTCGCTCAGATTCGTTTGCAGGATGAGGCGGTGCTGGTGCGCGGAGACCGGTTTATTGTGCGGCAGTTTTCGCCGGTGGTGACGATTGGCGGCGGCGCAGTGCTGGACCCGCACGCCAGGCGCTTTTCTGCGAAAGACAAGGGCCGGGCGCAATTTCTGGGGACCCTCCAAAAGGGTTCGCGGGACGAGATTCTCCAAGCGACAGCGGAAAGAAATATCCTTGGAATCACGGGGGAGGAGATTATTGTCAGAACGGGGTGGGTGGAACAAGAGATTCGCTCCGCTGCGAACTCTCTCTCCAGTAAGAAGTTGATCCGGATCGTTTCGGACGAGCCGCTGATTCTGATTACTGAAGAATTGTTCACGGAAATCGGGAAAAAACTGATGACCCGGGTGGAGCGGTTTCATAAGGAAAATCCGCTACTCCCCGGTATTACCCGCGAAGAATTGAAGGCCAGCCTCGGCCGCAGAGTTCGCCCCGAAACATTTACCACCGCGCTGCAATTACTCCTGGAGCAAAAGAAGATCACTCTGCAAGGCGAGTTCATCAAGAAGGCGGGGACGGAGATTACCCTGTCGCCGGAGGAGTTGCGCGCGCAAGAGCAGATTACGCAAGCCTTCGCCAAGGCGGGGCTGGCGGTGCCATCCGTAAAAGAGGTGCTGGCGCAACTGAAGATCGAAACCCCGCGGGCGGAAAAGCTGCTGCAGATCCTGTTGCGGGAAAAGGTGCTGGTGCGCGTTTCGGCGGACCTGATTTTTCATCGCGATGCGCTGGTTGCGCTGTCGGGACTTCTGGCGCAGTACAAAAAATCGAAAGGCGACCGGATCGGCGTCCCTGCATTCAAGGAGTTGACCGGCATCACACGCAAATACGCCATACCGCTGCTGGAGTACCTGGACCGGCAGCGGCAAACACGGCGTGCCGGCGACGAGCGTGTTATCCTGTAGGGGCAGTATGGCGGCACAAGCTTGCTGAGAGCAGGCGATTGCGCTAGCTTGAAAAGCGCGAAGTCCGAAGCCGCGGAGGCAGTTATGGGTGAATTTGGTCCAATGCATTGGCTGGTCGTCCTGGCGATCATTCTGATTTTCTTTGGCGGCCGGAAAATCCCCGAACTCATGAGGGGCTTTGGCGAAGGCATACGCAGCTTTAAGGAAGGCATGAGCGGCACATCCACCACGCCGCCGGCGACACCGCAAGCGCAACCGCCAGCGGAGAAGCCCACCGAAGAGAAGAAGTAAGCCGCAGCCACAGAAGATTCGAATTGAGGTCGAAAGGCTCCAGCAGAGGCTGGAGCCTTTTCTTTTACAGGACAGAAATTGCGCCACCGGCTATTCCCACAGAAACCCGGTTGAGCCCCTGGGCTGTACTTCCGTCCAGTTTTCCGGCCGCAACTTTTTTCGCAGACGTGGGTATTACGGAGTACCCAGTAGGTTAATCGAACAGGTTCGTACTCAAGGAGAATAAAGACATGAACTTCCAGTTCTCGAAGTGGACGGTATTGCCCGCGGCGGTGCTGCTGCTGGGCACGGTGGCAGTGGGCCAGGAAACGAATACGACCAGCACTCCAACGCAGGGCAGTACCACCTCGGCGCCCGCGGCGAAGCCGACCATCGCGCAGCGCAAGGAAAACCAGCAGGACCGCATCGCGAACGGCGTCCAGAGCGGCCAGTTGACGGCAGGCGAAACCTCCAAGCTGGAAACGAAGGAGGCCGCGATCAATGGCGAGACTCGTGCGGACCGCGCCGCCAACGGCGGAAAGCTGACCACGGCGGAAAAGCAGCAGATCAACCGGCAGCAGAACCAGCTTTCGAAGCAGATCTATGACGACAAGCACAACGCTAATACCGCGCAGTACGGCAACAATAAAGTGGGGCAGCGGCGGGAAAATCAGCAGGACCGCATCGCGCAGGGCATCAGGAGCGGCCAGTTGACGGCGGGCGAAACGGCGAAGCTCGAGAATCAGCAGAAGGGCATCAACCAGCAGGTGAAAGCGGACCGCGCAGCCAATGGCGGAAAGCTGACGCCGGGCGAGAAGAAACAGATCAACAAGGAACAGAACGCGGCTTCGAAGAATATCTACAACAAGAAGCACAACGCGAACACACAGCACCCGAAGAAGTAGGAATCGCAACGTAAGCATGCGAGGAAACGCCCTGGCTTTGGCTGGGGCGTTTTTGTTTTGGGAATACAAAAGCAAGGAAAGATTTTAACGCAGAGGGCGCAGAGGAAGAGCGCCCTTCGCAAACTGCACTCAGGGTAAACAGAGGACGCTGAGAAGAGAAAACAGAACGGCCCGCCTCCCTTCCTTCGTCAGGGTAAGCGGAAGGCGGGCCCTACACGGAGTTTGGCGACCAGCCGAGGGATTGGAGTTCGGTCACCACGCGCGAGAGAGGCAGGCCGACTACGTTGAAATAGCAGCCTTCGATGCGCGGGATATAGCGGCCGGCTGGGCCCTGTATGCCGTAGGCTCCTGCTTTGTCGTAGGGTTCGCCGGTTGCGAGATACGAAGAAAGTTCTGCTTCTGTGATCGGCCGGAAGTGAACCAGCGTGGACTCGACGAATTGACGCCGCTCGCCGTCGGGTAGCCGGATCAGGGCCACACCGGTCAGCACGGAGTGTGTGCGCCCGGAAAGCTGTTGCAGCATGTGCCGCGCTTCTTCGGTCGAGCGTGGCTTGCCGAGAATTTTGTCGTCGAAGACAACAACCGTGTCGGCGCCGAGGAGGATCGCCGGGCCCACGGCGCGGGCGGTGACGATATCCGCTTTGGCTTTGGCCAACCGCTGCACAAGCGCAGCCGGAGCTTCGCCCGGAACAGGCGACTCGTCCACGGGGGAAGATAGAACCGTGAACGGCAACCCCGCATCGGCGAGAATTTCAGCGCGGCGCAGCGATGAGGACGCAAGAATCAGTTTCATGAATGGCTCGCGGAAAGAATACTACAAGGCGTGGGGCGCGAAACCGTGGTTGTAGGGGCGGAGCTTGCTCCTCCCGCGGGGTGAAGCAAGGATTGCTTGACGCGCAGGTGATGCGAGAGAGGGCCGGGCGAGCCCGGCCCCTATAATGGATTTCAATCGGCAAATCGAAATGATGTTGGGAATTAGATGACGACGGATTCCTGGTACTCGCCGTAGACGCGGCGGAGGGTGTCGGAGATTTCACCGACGGTGGCGTAGGCTTCGACGGCGGCGAGGATCGCGGGAAGAAGGTTTTCGGTGGTGCGTGCGCGGCGTTCAAGTTCGGCGAGGGCAGCCTGGGTTTTTGCGGAATCGCGTTTGGCGCGCAGGGATTGCAGGCGATGCACCTGGTTGCGCTCGATTTCGGAGTCTATGCGCAGCGTCGGGATGCTTCGTTCTTCGCTGGCCACGAAATCGTTCACCCCCACCACGATTTGTTCCTTGGTTTCAACAGAACGCTGGAAATCGTAGGCGGCACGCTGAATCTCCGTCTGCACGAAGCCCGCTTCTATCGCTTTGATCATGCCGCCCACGGCGTCGATCTTTGAGAGATACTCCTGTGCATGCGCCTCGATCTGGTTGGTGAGCGTTTCGATGGCGTATGAGCCGGCGACGGGGTCTATTGCATTAGCGACGCCCGTTTCATTGGCTATGATCTGCTGCGTACGCAGGGCAATCAAGGCGGCTTCCTCGGTCGGCAACGAAAGAGCTTCGTCCATGGAATTTGTGTGCAACGACTGACAGCCGCCGAGCACCGCGGCAAGAGCCTGAATGGCCACGCGCACGATGTTGTTCTCGGGCTGCTGCGCTGTCAGCGAAGAGCCGGCAGTTTGCGCGTGAAACCGTAGGAGCAACGAGCGTTCATCCTGCGCGTGAAAGCGGTCGCGCACGATTTTGGCCCACAGGCGGCGGGCGGCGCGGAACTTGGCGATTTCTTCGAGCAGGTCATTGTGCGCGTTGAAGAAAAAGGAAAGCTGCGGGGCGAACTCGTCAATCGCCAGGCCGGCGCGAAGAGCCGCTTCGACATAAGCAATTCCGTCGGCGAGGGTGAACGCGACTTCTTGAACGGCTGTCGAGCCCGCCTCGCGGATGTGATATCCGGAAATCGAAATGGTGTTCCACTTGGGAAGAGAATCGCGGCACCAGCCGAAAATGTCCGTGACGATGCGCATCGCATGCTGCACGGGATAGATGTATGTGCCGCGGGCAATGTATTCCTTCAGGATGTCGTTCTGCGTGGTGCCGGAGAGTTTCTTCAAATCGGCGCCCTGTTTTTTGGCGACCGCGACGTAGAGGCACAGCAAGATCGCCGCGGTGGAATTGATGGTCATGGAAGTGGAAACTTTTTCGAGCGGAATCTGATCGAACAGCAGTTCCATGTCTTCCAGCGAATCAATCGCGACACCGACTTTGCCGACTTCGCCGAGGGCCAGAGAATGGTCGGAATCCATGCCGATCTGCGTCGGCAAGTCGAACGCAACCGAGAGCCCGGCCTGCCCTTTGCTCAACAGATAGCGATAGCGCTTGTTGGATTCAGCGGCGCTGCCGAATCCGGCGTACTGGCGCATGGTCCAGAAGCGGCCGCGATACATCGTTGGATAAATTCCGCGCGTGTAAGGAAATTCGCCGGGATAGCCGAGAGCCTCTTCGGGATCCCAACTGGGAAGTGATTCGCCGGAATAAAGTCGCTCGAGGGGGAGACCGGAGAGCGTAGTGAATTTCTCTTTGCGTTCGGCGGCGGCGTTGGATTTGATCTTTTGATCGGACATGCGGAAACCCATTTGGGTGTGAAGCGAAATGCGGCCAGCCTTCAGGATGGCCTCTTCAGACTATAACTGGCGAGAGCGGCGAAAGGAACTGACCGCGAACAGAACGAAAATACCCGCGACCGCAATTGCCAGGGCGACAAGCCAATGCGCGACGTCTCGGGTCCATCCGCGAAACGCAGAGCTCAGCCAGCCAAACGCCAGCAGCGCGAACATCGCGCCGGTCACTTCGTGAAAGATCTGTCGCACGGTTCGCCAGAGGCGGCGGAATCCGCGGGGTTCGCCGGCGACCAGCGCAACTGAGGAGGGCCTGGGCATGCGTGCATTTTAACCCAAGACTCAGCGATAGCCGCGTCCGGCCCCCGGCCAGAAGGACAGGTTCGCAGCTATGAACAGATTGACGACAAACCCGAGAAGCCAACTTGTATCGCTTTACAGGTAGGCCTAGAATCAGGATTGAAGTACTGGGGAGCCAGCCTTGCAACTCGACGATCATCTCAAAAACCTCTTGCGCGAGCTTGGACATGCGATCAACGACACCGTGTCCGAATCCGATAGGATTACCGGGGCGATTGCAGGAGTGCGCGCGCATGGATACGACATCGTGCTGAAACTGGACGCGACGATCGGATTGGCCAAACGCGACGGGCAGGCCGAGGATGGCCCGCGCATCACCACCCAGGACCGGCGTTTTCTGGAATCGCTGCGCATCCAGGTGGACCAGGAATCGATGGACCAGGATGGGGACAAGAAGGCCGTTGCGCGGCTGAGCATGACGCCGCAGGATGTGCGATTTTTGAAATCGCTGCGGATTGCCACCGACGACATCGAATGAAACACCCGCTCCAAATCGCGTGTGCCGGCGCCCTGCTTCTGGGAACGATGGGAGTTTCCCGCGGGGCGGCGCAAGACCCAATCGTCACGGCACCAATTATTGCCAGCGAAGTGGCTCCAATCGTGGTTGCTGCGGTGAAGCCGAAACCGAAACCAACCGGCTTGTCAAAATTTGAGGGTACCGTGTTGCACGCCAACAGCGTGCAGATTACGGTGAAGGCGCTGGGCAACGACCTGTTGATCCAGACTTTTCCGCTCAGCGATGCAGCCTCCGCAAGAATGCAAGCGATCGTCGACAGGGGCGGCTACCAGTACGGCGACAAGATCAAGCTGGAGTATGACCCGCAGTCGCGCAAGGTCGTGAAGTTCAAAGGCAAACCGTCGAAGCCCCTCTGATCCCGGAGGGTAAAATGTTGCGCCTTCCTGCCGTCGCCGGACAGTTTTATCCCGCAGACCCCCGAGAACTGACCCGCCTGATTCGAAAATTTTCCGCCGAGGATCCTGAAATCAAGAAAACGCGCGTCCGCGCCTGCCTTGTGCCCCATGCCGGATACATCTATTCCGGCGGCGTAGCGGGAGCCGTGTTTGCGCGCATGATTCTTCCCAAACAGGCGGTGGTTCTGGGCGTGCGGCATTCTCCGATGGGCGAAGATCTAGCCATTGTTTCCGAGGGCGAATGGCGAACGCCGCTGGGAGACGCGCCGGTTGATGAGGCGCTTGGGCAGCGGATCAAGGCGGCTTGTCCCGCCCTGCGGGAAGACAGCGTCGCCCACAGCCGAGAGCACTCTCTCGAAGTGGAAATTCCGTTTTTGCAAATCCTCGCTCCGGGATTTTCTTTTGTTCCAGTCGCGGTGGGCACATTGCGCTTTGAAGAGTTGCAGGAACTGGGAATGGGGCTGGCGCGAGTCTTGAAGGACAGCCAGGAAGAGATTCTGTTGGTCACTTCTTCGGACATGAACCACTACGAGCCTGACGACGTGACGCGGATCAAAGATGCGAAGGCGATCGAGCAGATGAAAGGTGTGGACGCCCGGGGATTATTCGAGGTCTGCCGCAAGGAGAAAATTTCCATGTGCGGGTTGGGACCGGCGGTGGTGATGCTTACGGCGATGAAGGAACTCGATGTTACGCGCGGCGAAGTCGTGCGCTATGCAACTTCCGGCGATGTGAACGGCGACCGGAACGCGGTGGTGGGATATGCCGGAATGATTTTCTGTTAGCTGCCGCGCGTCAGTGCGGGTGTGCGCCGCCACCCGAAGGTGATGGGTGACCCGAAGGCCCCGCCGAAGTGCCCATGGAACCTCCGCCGCTCCGGCCGCTGCCTCCCCGCGAAGCGCTACCCGACGGGAAACTGCGCCCTGATGCGGAGGAACCTCCGCTGCGGGCCGGCGCAGGAGCCGCGGGAGCCCGCGGCGGAGCTCCAACACGGGCAGAAGTCGCGCCAGGCGCTGAGGGAACCGCCGGCGAACCAGGTGTGCCCGGCCTGGCAGGAGTTCGCGACGAAGTTGTTCCTTGAACCGCGGCGGGATTGTTCGCCGTCTTCGTTCCAGCGGTTTGCGGAATTTCCGCACTAACGTTACCGGTATTTTTCAGGGCTGTAGAACTCGGCGCGGCATTTCCGTTGTTCACATAGCGATGCTCGCGCGGATCGTAGGAAATCGAAGAATCGCGGCCCAGCATCACGACGCGGCTCCCCGTGGCGCCTGCGACGATCGTGCGGGAGACTCGGGCCGGTGGCGCGCTGGCCGTGAGGTTCGTGGAAACCGCTTCGGCGGGGCCGCTCTTCAGGACTGACCATTTTTCTTTGCCGGCAACCATCGTTGAGTGAGCTACCTGCGAATTCTGAACGGGGAAAATTCCTTGATTCAGATTTTGAGCGGTCTTGCCGGGCTTGTCCCCAGGGTGCTGCGGAACTATGCCAAGCGTGCCGCCGTTCCGAACCCAGACCGCTGTCGCCGGCCGGTAGTGGACGGGCCCGCCAAACCCAAAACCGGTGGGCGCCCACACCCAGCCGTAGGCCGGCGAGAAAATCCATCCGCCATAGTGATACGGCAACCAACCCCACGGAGCGGAACCGATAAACGTATTGCCAAAGAACGGATCCTGATACCAGCCGCCATAGCTGAAGGGCGACCAGCCAAAGCTCATTCCGAAAGGCCGCCAGCAATAGCCATAGCCGCCCATCGGGAACCAGGAGCCATAGGTGTAAAGGTCGGCGAAGCCCGAGGAATAATTCGGTGAATTCACGTACTGCGAAGAATAGTTGGTGGCGGTGGTGACGCTGTCCACGCGCCCGGAAACCCAGCGGTCAAAATCGTCCAGATCGGAGGCCCGTCCGATCACCTGATCCTGCGAGTCGCCCGCGTGCACGGAGAGCGATTGGCCCTTGTCGAGAGGAATGGTGTTCTTGTTGCGCAGGACGTTTGCGCGGCCGCGTTCGATGTTCACGGTGCTGCCATCGTCGAAATTATCCAAACGGAAAGTCGTGCGGCTGGCGGCTTCCACGGTGAAGTCGCCGCCCGTCACGCTGAAATAGTCGCCGTTCGCGGGGTTCACGTACACGGTGGATGTGCCTTGCCGCAGCACCAGGCGCGTGATCCGATTGCCGTCGTTCAGGGAGAGATCGTAGAACTCGACGACCGTATTCGCTCCCAAAAACATCATCGCGCCGTTTTCGAATTCAATTTCGGCACGGCCGTTATCAGTTGCGACCACATAGCCCTGGCGAATCGGCAGATTCAGGGGAGCGGACTGCCAGCCGGCGTTGGCGTCGTTCAGGGGATCATCGCGAAAGCTGGGGGCGAAGCGGACATCGCCTTGAACGAGGCTCAAGCGAACGATGCGGGCGTGGCTGTTGTCGGCGAGGGCGGTGGAGGAAACCCCCAAGGAAAAAGTGGCAATCGCGCAAATAAGGAGAAAAAGTCGGTGGGCCATGGCAAACCTCTCTCTAGCGCGCGGGTCTATAGGCTTAGACGATAACGCAGTCTGGCACGTTGCGTAGGGAAAAAGAATAGGCAAAGGCGATGAGGAGGGACGATGCAGGGTTGTCGAGCCGTGGACTGGCGAGGTTGCGGCGGGAGGGATAAGATTCCCGAATCGCAGTCATAAGAAATTATGATTGCCAAGTTCTTGACAACATGGCGCTTATCCAACTAACGTGGCTGCCTTAGAAGACTCCACGTGTGTCGATCGTTCCACAATATGAGTTTCTTCCTGCCGGTTCCGTTTTTCCTGTGCCTGCAGGTGGGACGGCAGAGAATTCATTTCATTAGCTCGGGCAGGTGATTCGAAAGCATTCCTTGGGGGTGGGAAATGTTGAAAGTTATACGCGTACTTATTTTGTTTTCTTTGATCCTGGGGCTCGTTGGGGGAAACCCGGCTTTTGGACAAGGCGGCGCCACCGGAGCCATCAGCGGAACCGTGGTGGATGTAAACGGCGGAGAGATTGCCGGCGCTGACGTCCAGATCATTAATGCTTCGACCGAGGTTCTGGCGCGGCGGTTGACCTCCGGAACGGACGGCTCGTTTGAGGCTACCCTGCTTCCACCCGCGAAATACTATGTGGTGGTGAACAAGTCGGGATTCGCGGAAGCGAAGGCCATCAATATCGAAGTGCGCGTCACGGAAACCGCGCGAATCAGCATTCCGCTGAAACCCGGCACGGTGACGGAGAAAATCGAGATTTCCGCGCAGGTGGCTACCGTGGAGACCACCAATGCCACCACGGGAGAGACGCTTGGGTCGGAGACGATTCGAGAATTGCCGCTGGCCACCCAGAACTACCAGCAGCTCCTGACATTGAGCTCCGGCGCGCAAAGCGAGCTGAACGCCTCGGCGCAATTGGGCCGCGGCACGACGAAGATTTTCGTGAACGGGCAGCGGGAAGACAACAACAACTATTTGATCGAAGGCATCAGCGCGACGGATTACAACGTGGCGCAGAACTATTATGTGCCGCTGCCGAATCCCGACGTGATTCAGGAGTTCAAAGTGCAGACGTCGCTCTATGATGCCAGCCAGGGCCGCAATGGCGGCGGCAACGTGAACGCCATCCTGAAGAGCGGGACACGGGAATACCATGGCGATGCCTACGAGTTTTTCCGCAACGATGTTTTGAATGCCAACGAATATTTCCACAATGCCGCCGGGCAGACACGTCCGCCGGTGAAGCAGAATATTTTTGGAGCCAGCATCGGCGGCCCGGTGGTGCAGGAGAAACTGGGCTTCTTTTTCGTGAATTACCAGGGCACGCGGCAATCGAGCGCGCTTTCCGCGGGAACGCAGATCAATAATCCGGGATTCCCGGTGATTCCGCAGGACCGCTCGGACGCCTCGATCTCCCAGGCTTTCTTTGGGAACACCACCACGCCAATCGATCCCGTGGTCCACGCGCTGTTGAATTTCACAGGGAAGCAGAACCTCTTTAACGATCCCAACGGGTTTCTGATCCCTTCGATTGCAGGCACGCCCGGGTCCACCGGCCAACTGCTGGTCAGCAAGCCGGGAAAATACAACGACGACCAGTTCAGCACCAACTGGGACAAGGAATTCAACGCCAACAAAGACAAGCTGGGTGCGCGATTTTTCTTCTCGAATTCTGAAACCCAGCTGCCCTTTGGGGCGGGCGGTTTGCAGGCTTCGCTGGGGGGCACGCTGTCGAGCAGCATCAGCGCGACGGACCTCGATTTCCCTTACGACATCCCCGTGCACGCCCGGTTTTTCAGCCTGAATGAGACTCACCTGTTCAGCCCGGCGGTGGTGAATGATTTTCGGTTCGGCTTCGTGCACATCAATTACAGCCTGATCAACGTGCCTCCAGTAACGGCGGACGACCTGAACATCGACCGCCCGAGCAATAACATCACGGACTCCATCTACAAATTCACTTTTCTTACCTCGGGATTTCAGATCGGGCCGACGCCGCCCGCGGACCAGTTCCAGACACAAAACAATTTGAATTTTGTGGAGAACCTCAGCTGGGTGAAAGGCGCGCGCGTATTCCGTTTCGGCGGCGAGTACACCCGAGTGATCCTCGACAAGAAATTCCCACAAACGTTCAACGGACAGATTTTCTTTCTGAATTCTTCCGACGGACTGACCGATTTCCAGAATTTTCTTACCGGCGCTTCGGCGTTCAGTTTTGGCGGTGGCGGAGTCTTCACGCATCAATACCGCTCAAACATTTACGGCATCTTTGCCCAGGACGATTGGAAGGCGATGCGCAACCTGACGGTCAATCTGGGATTGCGCGTGGACATCAATGGCGCGTTTCACGACGGCCTCTGCCACCTTGGGAATATTGATGAAAATCTGGCGGCACAGAACCTGTACCCGATGGTTTACGGGAGTTGCTCGAAGAGCCAGAACGTTCCTGGTCTTTCCGGCAGCGGCAGCAGTTCCACCTATAAAAATGATTACGCAACAGGTCTGGCACCCCGTATCGGTTTGGCTTACGACCTGGGCGGCCACCACACCACGACGGTGCGCGCCGGCTTCGGAATTTACTACGTGCGCGAGGACGTAGGCACCGCGGACCAGTTGTCGTTCCAGGCCCCATACCTGCCGATCACCTTTGGGGCCGCTCCAGCAGGATGTCTTTCGACCTATTTTTCACAAACGCCTTTGCCGGGTTGCCCCAACAACGGATTGCCGAAAGCGGGAACGCTCGACCCCAATTTCCTGCCCTGCACGGCGGCGTTCCAGGGTTTCGTGATTAACGGAACGAATATCCCGACGAACGACACCACGCAGACCCCCGTCAACGCCTGCGCGAACGGCAGCGTCGGCTCGATTCCCACAACCAATATTTTTACGCTGGCGGTGCCGCGGCACTTTGTTTCGCCGAGCACACAACAGTGGAACCTGAGCATCCAGCGGGACCTGGGCAAGGAATGGGTGCTTGAAGTCGGTTACGTGGGAACGCACGCGGTGCATTTGCGCGAGACGCGCACCAACATACCTGGGCAGAATGCCACGCCGCAAGACCCGGTCAATATCACGGCCGAGGACGGAACGCCCTATTCGATCACTGCCAACACTTTTTCCAATGGGCCGATTCGCTCTCCCATCCCCGCGATCAACGGATACGGCGGATTCCAGTTGTTTGCCAGCGATGCGTATTCCCACTACCACTCGTTGCAAACCACGGTGTCGCGCCGCTGGGCGCACGGGTATTTCCTGGGAGCGTACACGTGGTCGAAATCCACGGACGCAACCTCAAGCGGAAACACCGCGTTCAACACCGCTTACAATGATGAATCGGATTTGAAAAACTCACGGGGCTTTTCGGATTTCGACCGGCCTCACCGGCTGACGGTGAGCTATCGCTACGACCTGCCCTTTTTCGCGGATGCGGACGGATGGAAGCACACGGCTCTCGGAGGATGGTCGATCAGCGGGATCACGGTGATTCAATCGGGGACGCCGTTTACGGTCAACGATTCGTTGGCGGGATCCGCATTTCTGGGCTCCGGCTACACACCGACGCTCACCGGTAGCCTGGTCTCGGGCGCGACGATTCATGGGGCTTACACAAGCGGCGATATCCATAACCGGCTGAACGGCTATCTGGATAGCAGCAAATTCACGCCGGCGCCACTGCTCTATCCCGCGCAGTGCCTGATTGATTCCAATTTCTGCACCACGGTTTTTGGAAACCTGGGGCGCAACACCTTTCGCGGCCCGTACCAGCAGAACTGGGATTTCTCATTGCAGAAAAACTTCCGGCTGACGGAAAGGGCAAGCCTGCGCTTCACCACGGACTTCTTCAACATCTGGAACCACGCGAATTTCGCGAATCCGGCAATCAACGACGTGGAAACTATTGGCGGGCCGTTTGGGAAAATTTTCTCGACGGTCGGGACGCCGCGGCTGATTCAGTTCTCGCTGCGTTTGGCGTTCTAAGACAATCGTTGGCAAGCAGCGGCAGCGGGCCACATTGGCTTGCGTTGCGGCTTGCTTCGGCGGATGCTCGCTTCCAGCAAAGTGATATCATTTTCGGGCTATGGCAAAAATTGCATCGCGGATTGCTCAACTGACGGGCGAAGGCGCCCTGGCGGTCTTCACCCGCGCGAAGGAACTGGAAAAAGCGGGGCGCTCGATCATTCATCTGGAACTGGGCGAGCCGGATTTTCATCCGGCGGCGCCGGTGGTGGATGCCGTGCGCGCCGCGGTTGCCGAGGGGCGCGACCGCTATGTGGCGACACGTGGAATACCGCCGCTGCGTTCCGCGATTGCGGATTACCTGAAGCGCACTCGGAGATTGGATGTTGCGGCGGAGCAGGTACTCGTCGCTCCTGGCTGCAAAATGGCGCTGGCCCTGGCGATGATGGCGCTGATCGAGCCGGGCGACGAAGTGCTCTATCCGGACCCAAGCTTTCCGATTTATCCATCATTCACGCGCGGCCTTGGAGCGAAGGCCGTGCCTTATGCGCTGCGCGAAGAAAACAAATTTCAGCCAGACGTGGCGGAGATCGCGGCGAAAATCACTCCCAAAACGCGGATGCTGATTTTCAATTCACCGAATAACCCGACGGGTACCGTTTTCACGGACACGGCAATCGCGCAAATCGCAGAACTCGCGAAGAAACACGATCTATGGGTGATCGCGGATGAAATTTACGCGCGAATCGTGTTCAATGGCGAATATAAATCCATTTGGGCGCTGCCCGGCATGGCCGAGCGGACCGTGATCATCGACGGCTTTTCTAAATCGTTTGCGATGACCGGGTGGCGGTTGGGATACGCCGTGGCGCAGAAGCACGTGATTGACGCCCTGGACATGCTGGTGCTCAACACGTTCACCTGCACGGCCGAATTTTCGCAAGTAGCAGCAATCGAGGCGCTGCGCGATTCGACGAACGCCGTGCCGGCGATGGTGGAAGAGTACCGGAAGCGCCGCGACCTCTTTGTCGAGCGGCTCAACCGGATTCCCGGCTTCCGTTGCCTTTCACCCGACGGCGCGTTTTACGCCTGGGTGAACATCGAGGAGACGGGATTGCCCGCGGAAGAAGTGCAGCGGGCGCTGCTCGAAGAGGTTGGAGTGGCCGGGATCGCAGGGTCGGCGTTCGGCGATGAAGGAAAGAACTACCTGCGATTTTCGCTGGTTAGCGCGACGCATCTGCTCGAAGACGCGCTCGAACGCATCCAGCGGCTTTCCACCCGTTGGCGGGCGGCGGTCGCGGGGTAACGAGAACAGTTTTTCGGATGGCTGGGATTTCGCGTTCGGTCCATCCTTCACGCTTGGGAGATACGGAATGAAGAAAACCGCGGTGCGCTTCTCGATTGGGATTTTGCTCGCGGCGGGACTGAACGTCTCCACGTTTGCCCAGGCGAAACCTTATCCCTCCGCTGACGTGCAAAAAACCTACGAGCGATTGCTGAAGGAAATAGAGAAAATTCCGATGTACGACAACCACGCGCATCCGGGCTATGCCGATGATAGCGACGTGGACGCCATGGCCTCGCCTCCCGATGAAAGCTCCACGCTGCGCTTGCGCGACGATAATCCGGAATTCGTCGCCGGGGCGAAAGCCCTTTTCGGATATCCCTACGGCGATTTCAAGCCGGAGCACGCCAAGTGGCTGGCCGACAAAAAGTCGACCTCGGAAAAGGCCGGCGGCACCGGCTATTTCAACAGCATCCTCGACAAGCTGAACGTGGAGATCTGCCTGGCGAATCGCGCGATGATGCCCGCATATCTTGATACCAAGAGGTTTCACTGGGTGTTTTTCGGCGATGCGTTTTTCTATCCCTTCGACAATAGCGGTCAGGCGGCCAGCACGCCGGACATGGCCGTGTACGTTCCGCTGCAGGAGAAAATGCTTTCGCGCTGGAAAAAGCAGGAAGCCATCGATGCGTTGCCCGCCGATCTTGCCGGATACGTCAGCTTCGTGCAGAAAACGATGGAGGACAACCAGAAGCGCGGCGGCGTGGCCATCAAATTCGAAGCCGCCTATTTCCGCTCGCTGTATTTCACGGACCCTCCGCGTGAAAAAGCGGAAGCGATATACAACAAATACCGCGCGGGCGGAGTGCCTTCGGCGGAAGAATACAGCCTCTTCCAGGATTACATTTTCCGCAGAATTACGGACCAGTCGGGGAAGCTGCATCTGCCGATGCACTTTCACAGCGCCATCGGAATCGGGGATTATTTCAGCCTGCACAATGGAAACGTGCTGAATCTGGAAAACGTTCTGCGCGACCCGCGCTACAAAAACGTGACGTTCGTGCTGGTGCACGGCGGCTGGCCTTACGAACGCGAAGCGGCGCTGCTCACGGCGGTCAAAAACGTTTATTTGGATACTTCGTTTCAATCGGAGATGCTCTACCCCTCGCAATTCAAGCAGGTGGTGAAGCAACTGCTAACGCTTTTCCCGGACAAGATGATGTACGGTTCGGACGCCTTTCCCTTTAACGACGCGCTGGGCGCGGAAGAGAGCATGTGGCTGGCGGCGCGAACCACCCGCACGGGGCTTGCGGCGGCGCTCGCCGAACTTGTGGACGAGGGCGCGTTCAACGAGACAAAGGCTTTGGAACTGGCGCGGAACTATCTGCACGACAATGCCGCGCGACTTTATGGAGACTTAAAACGATGAGCGACAAACCCGAATGCAAATACATCCCGTGGAAAAACGTCGAGCATGAAAAGCTGAACGATCTGATCGGCCGCGAAATGGTGGTCGGCAACAAACTGATGCTGGCGCGCGTGTTCCTGAAAAAAGGCGCGCACGTGCCCGAGCACCATCATCACAATGAACAGGTGACTTATATATTGGAAGGCGCGCTGAAATTCGCCATCGACGGAAAAGAAATCGTTGTGCGCGCCGGCGAAGTTCTTTGCATTCCCTCGAACATGCCGCACGAAGCGTGGGCACTTGAAGACACGCTGGACCTGGATGTTTTTGACCCGCCGCGCGAAGACTGGCTCAACAAAACGGACAACTATCTTCGCCACAACGTTCCGATGCGCTAAGCCTCCCCGCTAGTCGCCTCTGCCGGAGCGATCCAGGAGCTCTTTGAGGTATTGCTGCCAGACGGCCGCCCAGGTGTGCGTGCCGTGGCCATGGGTTTGTTCCGAAGCCGGCAGCAGCAGGAATCTTCCGTTCTTTACGCGCTTGATCTCACGCTCGGCGACGCCCAACTCCGGCGGATTGATGAAATCATCCGCGGAATTGATGAACATCACCTGCGCACGCACGGTCTCCAGTTTTGGCGAGGGATCATAGTTGCGCGAAGAATTCACCGCGTATAGAAAATCGTTGGCGTCCATGCTAGAGGTGATCCGTTTCATCGAATCGGCCAGGAATGCTTCCGCGGCGTCGCGCGTCGGGAAATCTTTCTGCATATGCAGCGGCGCGCTGCCCGCGATAATCAGAAAGTCCGCGGCGATCTGCAATCCCGCGCGTGGTTCGGTGGTGTAGTCGCCGTTTTTCCAGTCCGGGTCCTGGCGAATTCCATCAATCACCATTTTGCGCCACACGCGATTGCGCCCGGCCAACTGCACAGGCAGGCAGGCCAGCGGCATCAGCGCGTCCATGGAGTCTGGATAGGTTTCACCCCACATCCAGGAGTGCATGCAGCCCATCGAAGTGCCAAGAATCAGGCGGAGGTGGTTCACGCCAAGGCCCTTCCCGACCAGTTCGTGTTGCAGCGCGATCATGTCCGCGTATTCATATTGTGGAAAGCGCGCGTGCAGGCCGTCACTGGGTTTGCTGGATTTTCCGTGGCCGACGTTGTCGGGAAGAATCAGGAAGTACTTCGTTGCGTCCAGCAACTGGCCGGGTCCGAACAAAACTCCGGCAAAGATCGGCCGGAAAAAACCGTCGCCGCTGCCGCCGGTGCCGTGCAGGATCAGGACGGCGTTCGTCGTCCGGCCGCTTGAATCCTTCACGGGTTTTCCCAGCGTGTAATAGTGCATTCGAACTTCCGGCAGCGTTTCGCCGGACTGGAAATGGAAATCGCGTACCACGTAGTCGCCTTCCTGCGGAGCGGGCCAGTTCTGCGCGGGTGGCGGAGCCGTCTGGGCCAGCAGATGTCCCGCCGCGAATCCAAAAAACAACATGAGCACGCTGCCAAAATGAATGAATCTGTGAGTCATGTTTCCCCCAAGGAGAGAATGTGTTGCCGGTCTGGCCTTGAATGGCCCGCGCGAAGGCAAAAGGTCCAGATTCAATCGCTAGCCTACAACCATGTCAAAAGCCGGTGCGTGTTACCAAATCTTGCAGGATTTTTCGCGAACCATGGCGTCGCCTTTTTTGCAGCCGAAGGCCTTGGCAAACACTTCAAGATTCGAGATCGGGCCGTTGCCGCGGAAACGGCCCAAGGGGTGCGGATCGGTGTTGGTTTGCAGGCGAGCCGCCTCGGCGCGCTGGTTCGCGCCCCACACCTGGGCCCAGCCAAGGAAGAAACGCTGCTCCGGCGTAAAGCCGTCAAGGTCCTTGGGCCGTTTGCCTTCGATGGATTTTTCGTACGCCGCGTAGGCGATGCTCAAGCCGCCCAGGTCTCCGATGCTCTCCCCGAGAACGAGCTTGCCATTCTGGTGAAGTCCGGGTTCCACTTCGTAGCCATTGAACTGGTCCACGATGCACTGCCCGCGCTCGTCGAAATTCTTCCGGTCGTCAGGCGTCCACCAGTTGCGCAGATTGCCTTGTGCATCGAACTGGGAGCCGCGGTCGTCGAATCCGTGGCTGATTTCGTGGCCAATTACGGCGCCCATGCCTCCGTAATTCACGGCATCGTCGGCGTTGGGGTCATAAAACGGCGGCTGCATGATGCCCGCCGGGAATACGATTTCGTTGAACTGGGCGGAGTAATAAGCATTGACGGTTGGCGGAGTCATCCCCCATTCGGCGCGGTCCACCGGCTTGCCGATTTTTTCGAAGTCGCGCTTTTCTTCAAACTCCTGGCTGCGCAGCACGTTGGCGAGGTAAGGGCCGCGATCGATCTTGAGCTTCGAATAGTCGCGCCACTTGTCCGGGTAGCCGATTTTCACGTTGAACGCTTCGAGCTTGGCAAGCGCCTGCTTCTTGGTTTCCGGGCCCATCCAGGAAAGCGTGGGGATGTCGGAGCGAAGCGCGGCGATGAGATTGTTGACCATCGCTTTCGCGCGAGCCTTGGCCTCCGGCGGGAAATATTTCTGCACATACACTTCGCCGAGCGCCTCGCCGAGATTCACATTGGCGGACTGGGCGCAGCGCTTCCATCGCGGCTGCAGTTCCTTGGTTCCGGAAAGCTGCTTACCGTAAAACTCGAAATTCTCCTGAACAAAAGCTTCGGAGAGAGCGGGCGCGGCGTCGTGGATCACGTGCCAGCGCAAATAGACTTTCCAGTCAGCCAGGGGAGTTGCACTCAACTGATGGTCCAGCTCCTTGAAAAAATCGGGTTGCCCAATGTTGATTTCTGAAACCGAGGGCGAACCGACGGCCTGGGTGTAGCCTTCCCATGACCAGTCCGGAGTCAATTTCTTAAGATCGGCGAGCGCCAGCTTGTTGTAGTTCTTTTCCGGGTCGCGAAGTTCGACGCGGGTGCGCGAAGCCTTGGCGAGCGAGGTTTCCAGCGTCATCACGGTTTGAGCTTCGCCCGCTGCGTTTTCAGGAGAGTCCCCGGCCAGCTCAAACATTTTGGCGACGTGCTTCAGGTAGCCTTCCCGCAGCTGTTTTGATTTTTCGTCGTCGCGGAGATAGTAGTCGCGGTCCGGCATGCCCAGACCACCCTGGCGCGCAACGGCGATCATCTGCGAACTGTTCTTGAAATCCGGCGTGGACCCATAAGCAAAAGCGACGCCGATCGCCTGACGATGCAGGCGCGCAATTTCAGAATCGAGTCCCTTGCGATTCTGGATGGCGGCAATGGAGGCGAAATCGGCGGCCAGCGGCTTGCTGCCTGCCGCCTCGATTGCCGTGGTGTCCATACAGCTCGTATAGAAATCGCCGATTTTCTGCTCGTTCGAACCGGCGGCGGCTTTCGCATTTGCGGCGCTTTCGAGGATTGCGCGCATGCCGCTGAGATTTTTGTCGCGCAGCACCGCGAAAGAGCCCCAGGTGGAATATTCGGCCGGAATAGAGTTGGCCTTCATCCAGCCGCCCATGGCGAATTGATAAAAGTCGTCGCACGGCTTGCAAGTGTGGTCCAGGTTTGTGAGAGCGAATCCCCACGATGCATCACCGGGAGCTTTTGTGGCGGAACTGGCGGCGATACTCATCGCGGCGCAGAATCCGACGATCGAAAAAAAGAGCAGCATTTTTGTGGAACGTCCGAGTTTCATGGTCGACCCCTGAAGTTGTTGGATAGCCGGGCGCAGTTCAATTGCGGGGGTTGAGTTTAGCAGAACGCCCGCGGAGCCGCACGCGAAACGCCTATTCCAGGGAGGCGCAGTCCACCGGTTGGGCGTGCAGCAACCCGGCCAGCACGCTGGGCGAAATCCGGACCAGAAATCCGCGCTGTCCGCCGTTGATATGTATGGATGCAAGGGTGAGGATGCTGCGCTCAACGTAGACAGGCAAAAGCTTGCGCGTGCCGAAGGGAGAAGTGCCGCCAATCTGGTAACCGGTGTGGCGCTGCGCAACGTCGGGCTTGCACGGTTCCACTTTTTTCGCGCCAATTTGCCTGGCGAGATTTTTCAGGCTCACTTGCCGGTCCCCATGCATCAGGATCAGCATGGGCTTTGCGTCCTGGTCCTGCATCACCAGGGTTTTCACGACCGCATGCTCGTCCACACCCAACTGCCGCGCGGACTCAGCCGTGCCCCCACGCTCCACGTAATCATAGAGATGTTCTGTGAAACTTACGCCATGGTGGCGCAGAAATGACGTGGCCGGAGTTTCCGGCGCATGATTTTTGCTGGCCATGCGGAATGAAAAACGTTGCGCGGCTTACTTCGCCGGAGAGGCAACCGGGGGCAGATAGTTCTTCGCGTATTTCGCGGTGTCCACTTTTTGCCATTCGCCGTGAATGATGCCCTCGCGGATTTGCGCGGGCGTCTTCCCTTTGCGGGTCTGCTCGTAGGAATAAAAAGCTTCCTTCTGACAGATGTCGCATCCGGAGCCGTGGCGGCTGGCGAAACAATCCAGCAGGCTGCCGTGCCCCTGGCTGCGGTCGCAGTGGCAATAGCAAGGCTGCTGGTACAGGACTTTTTTCGTGCGTCCGGCGATCACGTAGGCGTTGAAGGTCTGAATGTCAGTGAAGATCGAGGCTTCCATCGTCGGCGGCAAGGCATCTTTCGGCGCTTCCGCGTGGAACGCGGGCGTCGGCTCGTCCACGGGCGAAGCGGCGAACTGCGGCACCATCAGCATTCCGGCCGCGGCGGTCAAGAGGAAGCCCGCTGCCAGCATTTTATGAATCGTCGTCATGGGACCTCTTTCCGTTGCCGCCCGAATCTGATTCCACTTTACGGCGGCGGGCAGCGAATTTCCAGCGGAGTGCTCGAAAAAGTAAGAGCGAGCGATTCGGGCCGCGCGCCGTTTCCAAAAGAGCGGCATTCCATTGGACGGATCGCGGCGCGTTCCAGCTCAAGCGGAGGCGTTTCGCGTGCTCAGCGACGAGTTCCATGCGCTGAGAATTTTGGGATCAACATTTCCCAGGTGCGCATCCGTCCCAGCCTTTTCCGGCGCCGTCCATCGCCAGACCGCAGCGCCAAGCAGCCCGGCTTCGCGGCATTCCGTCAAAGATTTTTGCAAAGAGTAGCCGCTAGCTTGGTCATCCCTGGCGGAAAGTTCTCCTAACCACAGCGGCTTATCGAGCGGAGGCATGCAGGAAAGTTGCCTTGCCAGACCGGATTTTCCGGATGGGTCCTGCACCGGATAGAAATGCGCCTGGTAAAAATCCAGCCCAAGCTCGCTCCACGCGCGAACCCACGCCAGGCTCGCCGAACCGAGTGTGACGGGCACACACGCGAATTCATGCACCGCTTGGGTAATTTCCTCCGCAAACGCCCGGAAGTCCGCAAAGTGCATTCTTGCCGCCGGCTGACGGTGAAACTCGCGGATCGCCCATTCGGGCTCGTTGGCGATCTCCCAGGCGAAGAGCGACGGGTGCTCTCGAAATTCGCGGAACATCGGGATCAGAACTCGATGCAGAAAAGCTTCGCGGCCGGCCGCGAACTGCAAAATCTGCTCGTTGGAGTGTTCGGGCGCTTTCCCGGTCCGGTCCTGCAGCCACAAGTAGTCCATCAGGGAAAAACAGAGCTTCAGCTCGTGGCGTTTCGCAAGTTCCAGCGCAGCGCCAACATCCGCGAGCAAAAATTCATCGGGCCGAAGGGGAATACCTTTTTCGGTCAGGAATCCGCCGCGCCCGTCCGCGAACAAGAACCAGCGAACCACGCCCGCCCCGCAATCCCGAATGCGAGCGAACTCTTCGGCAACTTTCGAAAGATTTTCCGGACGCGACAATCCTCGATGCCCCGATGGGGACGCACCGAAGTCTTCGGCATAATTCGCCCAGGGATAGTTGACGCCGAGAAAAAAAGGGTGGTTCGTCATGGCGGTCCTGCGCTTCGGGGGACTGGCTAGCGAATCGAAATCGTTTTGGCGTTTTGCGCGGCGGCCGCGGCGGCGGCGCGTTCGGCCAGATGTTTCTCGCGCAGGTGGCGATGCACGCGGCGTCCCCAGGTGCGGATGAAGGTGTAATTCAGCGCCCCGCCGATCGCGGAGCTGGCAAGCGGCACCATCCGGCCCACCCACTTTTCCGCGCTCTCTTCGCCGATGCGCACGGCCAGGCGTCCCGCAATGCGCGGGGCCAACCGTTCGGCAATCTGTTTTTCCGCCAGGTCTTTGCCCAGATCAATTCCCGCCGCACCCGCCGCGGCAAGCCACATCTGGATGCGGCGCTCCGATTCGCGCTCTTCAAATCCGTAAAGAAGACAAAGCCGCTGTATCAATCGCAGGGCAAGAATCGTAAGCAGGCTGGCGTCCGGAAGAATGGTGATCATTCCGCCGAGTCCAAATCCCGCGCCCTGCGCCAGCGCAACCCGCTGAGCGTTTTGTATCAGCCGCTCCGCAATGGCATCCAGCTGTTCAATCGGGACATCCCGCATGCGTCCGAAGTGCGGAATCCAAAGATTGTGCTTGTCGGCAAGGTATTGGCGGAATTCTTCGGGGTCGATTTCCACGGAGCGGAGGCCGCGCAACATCCCAAAACGCAGGAATCGCCCAACGGTCCTGTTGGCGAGCGATTTGGGTAACTTCCCCATAGGCTTAAGCATCCTATGCCGATTGGATGCGGTCAAGCGGCTGGGGGGCGCGGCCGGTCCCGGCGGGGATGTTGACCAGCCGGAGGCACCGGGACCCGAGTTCTACTTGACGCGGAAGCGATTTTGGGTAAACTGCATTTTTCTTATGGCGACCATGCTCACTCTCATGCCAGCCGAAGTCGCTGTGGATCTGGAGTATCCGCAGCGGGAGGCGGCGTTTTTCTACGGACTGTTCCTGCGGGGGCATTCCGCGGACAAACTGCGCCAGGATATCGAAGTGCCTCCCGCGGTTCTGGCCAAATGGCACCGCGAAGCTGAACGCGAGCCGCAGCTCCGCGACGTTTTTTCCCGCATGCTGGAATACCGCCGTCACGTCCTGGCGATCTTCGACACCCTGGTCGGTTCCGAAGTGCAGAACCATCGCGTTCAGTAGAATCCCGCTGGAACAGTCTCCCCAGACAATCGCAAACGCTCAGGCAACGCCAAGCCAACCTCCCCACGTCTAACGGGCATCGGGGGATAAATGTCCTTGAATGAACAAGATTCCGTATTTGACGTCTCAGGTGCACCGGTTTAGAATTCAGTGTCCCTAAAGGTGTCTCTATGCCCATGAAGTTTCGCAAGGTTACCGCGAGCCTGACTGCGTATGTATTGTTGCTGCTCCCCGTCGCCGGACAACAGGCCCAAGCTCCCGATCCCAATCCGCAAGCGCCTCCGCAAAATCAAAAGCTCACCAAAGACCAGAAGCAGAAAATGAAGAGAACCTTGAAGGAACTGGATAATTCCTTCAAGACCTGGTTGAACGAAGATGTGACCTACATCATCTCTCCGGAAGAGCGCACCGCTTTCCTGCAACTGGAAACCAACGAAGAGCGCGAGCAGTTTATCGAACAGTTCTGGCTGCGCCGCAGCAGCAATCCGGATATGCCGGACAACGACTTTAAAGAAGAGCACTATCGCCGGATCGCGTATGCCAACGAGCACTATGCCTCCGGAATCCCTGGATGGAAAACAGACCGCGGCCGCATTTACATCATCTGGGGCCCAGCAGACGAAATTGAATCCCACCCGACGGGTGGAACGTATGATCGCCCGATGGAAGAAGGCGGCGGCTCCACCTCCACTTATCCCTGGGAGCGCTGGCGGTATCGTTATCTCGAGGGGATTCAAGAGAACGTCGAACTCGAATTCGTCGATCCCAGCGGCTCTGGCGAATATCACCTGACCATGGACCCATCTGAAAAGGATGCGTTGTTGAATGTCCCAGGCGCGGGTCTCAGCTTGATGGAATCGATGGGTTTGGCATCCAAGACGGACCGCTTTACGCGTTCCGACGGCACCCACCTGCCGACGGCGATGGGCGGGACGCCGGCCAGCATGAACGAGTTCACGCGGCTGGAGCTTTACGCCAAGGTGCAACGGCCGCCCGAGGTGAAGTACAAAGATCTCGAAGCCCTGGTGACTTCGCGCATGGTCCGCGACCAGGTGAAATTCAATTACCGCACGGATTTTCTGAAAGTAACGAACGACACGGTCCTGGTGCCGGTGACCGTGCAGGTGCCAAACAACCAGCTACAGTTCAAGAATAAGGATGGAGTTTATACCGCGCAGCTCAACATCTTTGGGCGCGTCAGCACCCTGACCAACCGCATCGTGCAGACTTTTGAAGATTCCGTAACCCGCGACTATCCGGAGTCGCTTTACAAGCAGTCCATGAAACTTTCCTCGGTATACCAGAAGTCTTTGCCGCTGCGGCCTGGATTGTACCGGCTGGACCTGGTGATCAAGGATGTGGACAGCGGCAACGTGGGCGCGATCAACACGCGGCTCGCCGTTCCACGCTACGAGGACGAAAAGCTGGAAGCGAGCACACTCATCCTTGCCGACCAGATCGAGCACGTGCCCGCCAAGCAGATTGGCACCGGCCAGTTTGTGCTCGGCTCCTCCAAGGTTCGCCCCCGCCTGGAGGCGGATTTCACCACTGCCGACAAGCTGGGCATCTATATGCAGATTTACAATCTGAAGGGCGACGAGAAAACTCACAAAAGCAACGCCAACTTCGTCTATACCGTGAAGAAGGGCGACCAGCAGGTCATGCAGTTCAAAGAGACTTCGGCCGACATGAAGCAGACCGGGGATCAGGTGACCATCGAGCGGCTTTTGCCTCTGGCTACGCTGGTGCCGGGGAAGTATACTCTCGAGGTCAACGCCACAGATTTGCTGGGGAACGTAACGATTTCCCGTACCGCGGAGTTCACCGTGAAGAATCCGGTGGAACAGAAGACCGCGGCGAACGTTACACCTGGGAGGTAAACGAGTGAAGCGCGGCACCCTCCTGTGCTTTGGGGTCCTGCTCGGCGCCGCTGTAGGTGTGACTTGTGGCGCGCCTGCGCTGTTTGCGCAATCCAATAAACAACCGGTTTTGACCTTGGGGAAACTCTCCGGACAGGTGCGTGATGCCGCAGGAATTCCCCAGTTGGGCGCGACGGTAGCAATCCTTCCAGAAACTCCCGGAGCCGCGGCCACCTACCAATTCCTGACCAACACCGACGGCATCTTCAAAGGCGAAAAGCTGGCGCCGGGCTCGTATACCCTGCGTGTGACGCTGGCCGGTTTTCTTCCCTTCCTCGAAAAGCACATTCAGATTTCGGCGAACCTGACCACCACGGTTCGCGTGCAGCTCGAATCCATGTTTGCTTCGATCGAGCAGCTTCGCCGGCCCCCTTCGGCGAGCGCTGCGGAAGCCGAAGACTGGAAATGGGTGCTGCGTTCCGCGCCGGGATTGCGCCCTGTTTTGCATTGGGATGATCCAGACCCTGCCGGGACCATCACCTCTTCCATCGTGGTCGAACAGAATGTACGCCGGCCGTTGGGAATCGTGGCCCTGACCGACGGTGCGCGCCGTCCGGGCTCCGTTTCGAATGTTGCCGCGGCCCCCAGCACTGCCTTTGCCTACGACCAGAAAATCGGCGGCTCCAATCACATCGTTTTCGCGGGCCAGGTGACCCCGGATGAAGAATCTCCGGCGGGCGGGATTGCCACCGTTTGGCTGCCCACGGGTTCGGCAGATACGGGCCCATCCAGCACCATGGTTTTTCGCGAAGCGAAGCTTGGGAACAACGGTCTGACTTTCCGCGGCGTCCGCCTTGATCAGAGCGAAACACTTGCTCTGGGAAGCCGATTCCTGGTGCGCGCCGGCGGCGAATACGTTCTGGTTGGATTGGGCACGCCGGCTTCTGGGCTTCGCGCACGGGTGAAGCTCGAAACCCGCGTGACCTCGAACTGGTATGCGGATGTGATCTACGCGGCGCTGCCCAACGGCACTACTCCGAATGATGCGTTGAACGCCGCCCTGGAAGGCATGGACGCTCCGGGCGTTCTGACCGACGCATTGAATCAACTGGACACGTTTCCCGCGCTGCTGTTGCGCGGAGGCCGTCCGGTTCTGGAAAGCGGCCGCCACGAAGAAGTGGCCATTGAGAGAAGGCTCGGTGGCACCAGGGGCGTGGTCCAAATCGCTGCGTTTCACGACGATTACAGCCACGTCGCCCTCTTTGGCCGGGGCAGCGGTCTCCCTCCCGAGGAATTTTTCCAGGATTTCTTTTCGAAAGGCTTTGCCTACGACGGCGGTGCTTCCAGCGATTGGGGCGGCCGTGTAGCCCTGCGCGAAAAGCTCACCGACGATCTGGAGCTGACAGCCATTTACGCATTTTCCGGTGCTCTGGTTCCCGTGCCGGAAATGGAGGGCGGCTTGCGCGATGGTTTGCGCAATGCCCAGCGCCAATCCGTGGCGACAAAAATTACTGCCAGGATTCCGCAAACGAAGACGCACCTGACCGCCGGCTACAAGTGGATTAACGACACCGCCCTTTCGAGGGTGGATCCCTACGGCGAAGCCGCCTATCAGGTGAGCCCGTATCTGAATGTGGGAATCCGGCAGCCTCTGCCACGGCTGCTGTTCGGGCGCTGGGAAGCCAGTGCGGAGTGCGACAACCTTCTCGCCCAAGGTTACTTCTCCCTGAATACCCGCGATGGTCAACTGCTGCTGGTACCCGCGTTTCGCAGTTTTCGGGGTGGCGTGAGCCTGCAGTTCTAGTGATTTGGAGACCTCTCGAATTCTGTATCCAGCCTATTAAAAACAGGAGGAGAACTCCCGTCTACCCACAGGACGTATGTAAGCGATTTGTTTGCATCGTTTTATGGCGCTTGGAATCTACTAAAGAATGGAACACCAGTTGCACAAATTGAGTTAAGGTTAGGTGCGAGCCTTTTAGGCATCCGATGCGACAGAATCTTCGGGTTCGGGTAGGGGCGGTCGTGCTGGCGTTAGCCACGCTGGCTGCCATTGTCTTTGCCTGGCTGAATTTCCTGCAGCGTTCCCGGTATGACATCGTGGATGACGGAGTCGCCTGGTCCGACGAGGTGAATGGAGTCGAGGCCTGGAAGGTCTCCGCCGATTCACCTGCCTCCGCTGCGGGAATCCGTCCCGGAGACATCCTCCTGGCAATCAACGACGTTGCGGTGCCCAGGGCCGCGCTGGTCGCGAACCGCCTCTATCATGCCGGGCTTTGGACCCAACTGCGCTATAAACTCACTCGTAACGGTGAAGAATTTGAAACCCGCCTGATCACCACCCCTCCCCACAAGCCCATCAGCGTCGAGAATTATCTACGCGTTGTCGGCTTGTTGTATCTCTTCATCGGCATGTTCATTTTCGTTCGCCGGTGGAACGCGCCGCGGGCGGTGCACTTTTACGTGTTTTGCCTGGTTTCCTTTGTCGTTTGTTCGTTTCACTACAGCGGAAAATGGGACCCCTTCGATAAAGAAGTCTACTGGGCTGGAATTGTAGCGGGTTTATTCGCGCCGGCGCTGCTGCTGCATTTCGCGTTGGTCTTTCCAGAGCGGCCGGAATCTTCCCGGAAATCTTTGATGAAATTCGCGGGGGTATATTTGCCTCCCCTGGCGTTGCTGACGATCCACATTCTTGTGGCGTCCTACGCCGGCGGCTTTGTGCCCACCACCCGCGCGAGAGTGGAACTCGACCAGCTCGAACTCGGCTTTCTGGCTGTTTATTTCCTCGCAGCCGGGTTGATTTTCAATCTCAGTTACCGGCGCTCCCGCTCCGGCGTCTTGCGGCAGCAGCTAAAGTGGCTAACCGGCGGAACGCTGGCGGGCAGCCTGCCGTTTACGCTGCTCTACATCATTCCCTTTATTTTTGACGCGGCGACGCTGCCCTGGATGCAGTTTTCCGCGCTAAGCCTGGTGCTGATCCCGCTTTGTTTCGGGTACGCCATCATTCGCTACCGGCTGATGGATGTGGACATCATCTTTAAACGCGGCCTGGCGTATACGGCAGCGACGGCCGCGGTGGCTTCCGTATTTTTTGGTCTGCTGGCGCTGATCGCACAGATTTTCCATGAACAGGCTACCGGTTCGGTCGGCGGCATGATTGCCATCGTGGTGGCGGCCTTTTTGTTTCAGCCGTTCCGCGAAGGCATTCAGGCACGCCTGGATCGCTTCTTCTACCGCGACCGCCTCGACTATCGCCGCACGCTGATTGAATTTGGCCGCACCCTGACGAACGAAGTGCGCCTGGAGCCCATGCTCGGCTCGGTGATGGACCGCGTTTCGCAAACGCTGCTTGTCGACCGCCTGGCCATCTTTGTGGAAGATCCACAGAGCCCCGGCGAACTGCGGCTGGCGCGTTCAATGGGAGTGCGCTTGAGCGAGCGCCTGGATCTGGGCTTCCTGAAATCCGCAACACCCGAACTTGCGAACAACACGATTTTCTTTGAATCCTCCCGCAGCGTTCCCGACGTCCCGGATTCCGTGCGCCGCACGATCGAGCAACTCGATCTCAACTACTTCATTCCCTGCCGCATTCGAGAGCGCACCGTTGCCTTCCTGGGGCTCGGCAAGACGGTGGACGGGGATTTCCTTTCGAGCGACGACGTCGAGCTGGTGCAAACCATCGCCGGATACCTGGCCATCGCGCTCGATAATTCGCAGTTGTACACATCGCTTGAACAAAAAGCGTTCGAAGTGGCCCGGCTGAAGGACTTCAGCGAAAACATCGTGGAGTCGCTCAACGTCGGAGTGCTGGCTGTCGATCTCTATGGAACCGTTGAAGCCTGGAACAGCCGCATGGAGCAGCTCTTTCAAGTCTCGCGGAACGACGCGGTGGGTCAACCCCTGGCCGGGCTGCTCCCGGTTGAACTGGTGCAGGAAATTTCCACCCGCGGCGACGCCGAGCAAGTCACCGGTATTTACAAACAACGGCTGCAGCACCAGGGCAATTCAATGGTGGTGAATGTCTCAATCACCCCGCTGGTCAGCAAGTCAGGCGAGCGCATCGGGCGCCTCCTGCTTTTTGACGATGTCACCCAGCGCGAGCGCATGGAAGAGCAGATGTCGCAAACGGAAAAGCTGACCTCCCTAGGCCTGCTGGCTGCCGGAGTTGCGCACGAAGTGAACACTCCGCTGGCCGTGATTTCGAACTACATTCAGATGCTGGCCAAGCAGATGCCGGACGGTGATCCCCGCCAGTCCATCATCGAGAAAATCGTGAAGCAGACTTTCCGTGCGAGCGAAATCGTCAACAACCTCCTGAACTTTTCGCGCACCGGCCCAAGCGCGCTGGCCGACGTGGACGTAAACCGCGTGGTGGAAGAAACGCTTTCGCTGGTCGCCCACCCCCTGAAAACTTCGCAAATCCAGGTGGTGAAGCATCTCGGCGACGGATTGCCCGCCGTCCGAGGATCCGCCAACAAGCTGCAGCAGGTTTTCCTGAATCTCTTCCTGAACGCGCGCGACGCCATGCCCACGGGAGGAATCCTGGAAGTCCGCACTGGCGCCCACAACGGCAGCGTGGAAATCGAAGTGGCGGATACAGGCAACGGGATACCGCGCGACCACATCCATAAGATATTCGACCCGTTTTTTACGACCAAGCCCGGTGGCCGCGGCACCGGCCTCGGCCTGTCCGTGAGCTACGGGATCATCAAAGAACACGCCGGCAAGATTGACGTGCGCTCTGCCCCCGGGCGCGGCACATCCTTCCACGTTGAATTCCCGGCCGTGAGGAAAGCGGTTCATGCCTAAAGGCTCGATACTGGTGATTGACGACGAAGCGGAAATCCGCGAGGGGCTGGAACTCCTGCTGAAAACCGAGGGGTATCAGGTCATCATGGCGGATACCGGGCAATCCGGCCTGGCGCGCCTGGGCGAGCAGCCTTACGACCTGTTGCTTCTGGATGTGAGCTTGCCGGATCGCAACGGCATCGAATTGCTCAAAGACATTCGCCGCCAGAATCCCAACCTCCCGATCGTGCTCATCACCGCGTACGGTTCCATCGAAATGGCGCGCGCCGCGTTCAAGAGCGGTGCCATGGACTACATCACCAAGCCGTGGTCCAACGATGAACTGCTGGCTCAGGTGGCGCAGGCCGTCGAATCGCATCGCCTGCGCGAGGAAAATGTTCAGCTCAAGCGGGCGCTGAAACAGCGCTTCAATTTCCCGAACATTATCGGCAAGAGCGAAAAGATGCTGACGCTGTTTGACCTGATCGCCCAGGTGGCGCCTTCCCGTTCAACGGTGCTGATCAGCGGGGAAAGCGGCACGGGAAAGGAGTTGATCGCGAAAGCGATTCACTCCGCTTCGACGCGCGCCGACCGCGCCTTTGTTCCCGTCAACACGGGATCCATTCCCGTCGACCTGCTGGAATCGCAGCTTTTCGGCCACGTGAAGGGCGCGTTCACCAGCGCCGTCGCCTCCAAGAAAGGTCTCTTCGAAGTCGCCGATCAGGGAACCATTTTCTTCGATGAAATTGCCACCGTCAGCCCGGAAACCCAGGCCAAACTCCTGCGCGTGATTCAGGAGCGCGAGTTCATGCGCCTGGGCGGCACGGAACAGCTCAAGGTGGACGTGCGCATCGTTGCCGCCTCGAACATCGATCTCCTCTCGCTGGTCAAAGAAGGCCGCTTCCGCGAAGACCTCTATCACCGCCTCAACGTCATCCATCTGCACCTGCCTCCGCTTCGCGAACGCCGCGAAGACATTCCAATGCTTCTGGCGCATTTTCTGGAGCGCTTCTGCACGGAAAATTCCAAGCCCTTGCGCCTGTTCACTCCGTCTGCGATGAAGCTGCTGATGGACTACGACTGGCCGGGAAACGTCCGCGAACTCGAAAATGTCGTCGAACGGGCCGTGGTGCTTTCGACGCAGGAGCGGGTGGACGTCGACCTCCTGCCTGAATCGCTGCGCAGCAAGGAAATCGTCCGCGGAGTCCGTCTGCAGCTTTCCGAATTTCTGCCGCCGCTGCCGGGCGAAGCCGGCTCGCGCACCGCGGCGGACAATCCGAACCCATCGCTTTTTCAGATCATCGATGAAGTCGAGCGCCGCATTATCGTGGACATGCTCGAACGCACCGGCTGGAATCAAACCGAAGCCGCGGAGCGTTTCCTGATTCCACTTTCCACCTTGAATCAGAAAATCAAACGCCTTGGGATTGACGTGCGCCGCCGTGGGCGAGTAGAAGAAACCCAGGTCGCCTGGTCGGGAAAGTAGACTGTTCCAATCTGGAACAAAAATTTTCACTCCCTGTTTCAATTTATTCTTGCTTCTGCTGTTCTCTCTAGGCACAGTAATTTCTGATGATTCTGCGCCTTTCGGATTCCCTCTCACGAGGCTTGCTCGTCATCAGTTCCCTGATTCTTGCGCTCTGGGTGTCTTTCTTCGGTGTGCGCTCGGGCATTGCGGGACTTGCGGCGGATGGCAAAACGCTGAGTGACTTGCAATGGGCGGTTCGCCTGGAACCGGGCAATCCCGACTATTGGTATCGCCTGGGGCACTATCAACAATTCAATCTGGAACAGCCGGATGTCGTCGCCGCGGTGGAGTCGTACCAGAAAGCTGTCACCCTCAATGCGGGTTTCACGCAAGCGTGGCTGGATATTGGTACAGCGCACGAAATCGATGGAAATACGGCTGCAGCGCAGGAAGCATATCTGCGCGCGAAGAAAACCTATCCCGCTTCGGCGGATGTCGCCTGGCGGTACGGAAATTTTCTTCTCCGGCAAGGCAATTTGCCCGAGGCGATCACCGAACTGAGGCAGGCGCTGGTGGCGGATCCACGTCGCGCAGGAGCCGTGTTTTCCCGCGTGTATCGTGCCGACCCGGACATTGACGCAATTTTGAACGATCTACTTCCGCCTCTGCCAACCGTCTACGTGGATGCGATTGCCGAAGCGGTGGATTCGCAGCAGTTGGCGATTGCGCAGACCATCTGGCTGCGGTTGATGAAGCTGAATCCGCAGTTGAAGCTTTGGCAATTTGACAGACTCGTGGGGGCGCTGCAAACCCACGGAGATTATGATGCGGCGCGAGAGGTCTGGGATCAGGGTACCTCCAGGATGGGATTGCCGCCGTTGCTCGAGCCGCGCGAATCTGTTCTTTGGGACCCCAGTTTTGAGTCCGGCCTCAGTAATCAAGCCTTCGCCTGGTCTTTTCACTCGCTGCTGGAGGGAGTCCATGCCGAGATTGACACGGCCGAAAGACTCTCCGGTAAACAGTCGCTTCGCCTGACCTTTGACGGAAAACACAATCCGGGTTCGGATATTGCCTGCGCCCTGGGAGTGGTGACGCCGGGCACGAAATATCTTTTTTCCGGCTGGGTGAAAACCAGAAATATTACCGGCGATCAAGGAGTCCGGTTCCACCTGAAATCGCTGGGAAATAACCAGATTCCCATGGAAACCAGCCGGGAGATTCATGGAACCATGCCGTGGACTTCCATCGAACAGGAGTGGACGGCAGGTCCCGGTGTTCGACTCGTCGGCGTGTGCATCACGCGCGAGCCCAGCACGGATGCAGACATCCACATTTCGGGCGATGCCTGGGTGGATGACGTCACCCTGGTGCCGAAGGCAGGGGGGCGCCGGCGGCCATGAAAATCCTGCGGATCGGCGTTTGCGTGCTGTTGAGTTTTGCAGTGCTGGCCTATGGAGGCGTGGAGGAGTGGTCGCAAGCCGTCCTGGAAGTTGGTTTCGCGGCCCTGCTGGTGATCTGGGCGCTGCGGACTTACGCCTGGAACCAGGAAGCGATCCCAATTTCCCCGCTGGTGCTGCCGCTATTGGCGTTCGCACTGGTGGTGCTGATCCAGTTGATTTTCCACCGGACAGCCTCGCTCTACGACACGCGGATGCAGTTTCAGTTGTTGATCGTTTATATCGTCCTGCTGGTGCTCTTGCCGCAGGCGTATTACCGGATGAACCATTGGAGAGGCATGTTGTGGTTTCTGATGTCGTTGGGATTCTTCGTTTCCGTGTTCGGCATCCTGCAGCACCTGACGTTCAATGGGAAGCTTTACTGGTTTCGGGTGATGCGCTACGGCGGGTATCCCTTTGGACCGTACGTGAACCGCAATCACTTCGCGGGATTCGCGGAGATCCTGATCCCGGTCGCGCTGGTGCCGCTGGTGCTGGGAAAAGTCCGGCGGGAGCGATTGTTTCTGGTGGGACTGTTTGCCGCGGTTCCGATCGTGGCGCTGCTCTTGTCGGCTTCCCGTGGAGGGATCGTAAGTTTTGCCGTGCAGATGGTGATTCTGTTCTCGCTTCTCCTGGTCCGGCGGCTACAAAGCAGATACATGCTGGTGGGCGGAGTTGTGGTTCTCTGCGCAATCCTGGCGGTTTCCTGGATCGGTGTCCAGGAGGTCTTGCAGCGGTTTTCCAGCTACCAGACGGTGGACGTGTCGATGGACAAAAGGGCCTCCATGAGGCATGACACCTGGCGGATATTCCTGGATCACCCCGGTTTAGGGACCGGTTTGGGGACGATTCAGTTGGTTTTTCCGCCGTACGAGTCTCTCTACGACGCAAAAATCGTGAACCATGCACATAACGATTACCTGGAAGCCCTTGCGGAAACGGGGGTTCCCGGGGCGCTGTGCTGTCTGTGGTTCCTGGCGATCCTTTTTGTCGAGTCAATCAAAGGGCTGAAGGATCTGGGTGGCTCGTTTGGGGCGGCGTTAAACCTGTCCGGTCTGGTGGGTTGTTGTGGGCTATTGGTCCATAGTTTAGTAGACTTTAATCTTCATATCCCAGCCAACGCCCTATTGTTCTTCGTGTCGGCCCATTTGGCAACCGCCCGCCTGCAGTCGTCGACTTCGGGAACTCCGGAAAGCGCCCCGCCCCGCCGGAAAACAAGAAAAGTAGAGGGCAGTTAACGGTGACAGAATGTATAATGCGGACGGGGGGTCACCCATTCTGATGGTCCCATATTCAACCATGGGACGGCGCTGTCTCTTTCTCCGCGCTGTTGCCATAATTTTGCTCAGCTTGCCATCCCTGGCGGGCGCGCAGCAGAACGTCACCGTCGGTGAAACTCCCCAGCAGGTAAACGATCGCATTCGAACCCTCAGCATGGGTTCGAAGAATTCCGCTCCGCACGACTATGTGATTGGCAGCGGAGACTTGCTGGACATCTCGGTGTTCGATGTGCCGGAGCTATCAAAAGAAGTGCGCGTCAGCCAGAGCGGCACGATCAATATTCCGCTGATTCCCGTTCGTCTGCAGGTGGCGGGACTCAGCGAGACCCAGGTGGAAGAGAAAATTGCCGAACTCCTGGAAGCAAACGGCTTGGTTTCCCATCCCGAAGTTGGGGTAGCCGTGAAGGAGCATCGCAGCCAGCCGATCACCGTGGTGGGGGCGGTTCAGCACCCGATGGTTTACCAGGCGGACCGGGAAGTCACCCTGCTGGAAGTTCTCGCCGAAGCTGGCGGCATCTCGAACGATGCCGGTGACACCGTCATCGTCACGCGCCACAAGTTGTTCAGCATGGTGGAAGTAGCCAATCCTTCATCCACGCCGGCAACTGCAGCACCCGGATCCGGCGAGCCGCCTTCACTCGATCCGCCTGCCGCCACAGTGCCTGCCGAAAATAAAGACACCGGATCGCCAAAATCGACGGCTTTTCCTTCGGCTGAAGCATTAGCTCATGCCAATCCCCCGGCGTCGCCCGCGGCACAGGAAGGTGTCTCCGGTTCTCCAAGTCCGGACGCGACTTCCATCACTATTAATCTGAACGATCTGCTGGAGACTGGCGATACGCGCAACAATATCCTGCTGCATGCCGGGGATGTGGTCACCGTGCCCCATGCAGGCATTGTGTATGTGCTGGGCGCGGTCACTCGCCCGGGGGGCTTCGTCGTTTCCAACGACCGCACTCAGCTCACAACCTTGAAGGTACTTTCCCTCGCCGGCGGGCTCACGAATATCGCGAAGACCCAGCACGCAGTCATCATCCGCAAAGACGACACCGGCAAACAGACGGAAACACCAGTGGACTTGAAAAAGGTGCTGAACCGGCAGTCCGAGGACATCGCCATGCATCCCAGCGATATTCTTTTCATTCCCGATGACCGGACCAAACAGGCTTTGATTAAGACAGCGGAGATTGCCCTGGGTATTGGCGCGGCCGTGGCTGTATTCCGGCTGGCGTACCACTAAGAACGGAATATGATCGAAGACTCCAAACTGGTGCCACGAACTTTCGGAAGCAATGGCTCCGTCGACGTGATTTCGGCATCGACGCGGCTGCCGGCGATTGATTTGTCTCCGCGCGAGCCGCACCTCTACGACTACCTGCTGATTCTCCGCAAGCACCAGTGGCTGATCCTGTCGTTCCTGCTGACCGTGGTGACCATCGTCAGCATCGCCACCTTCCGCATGCGCCCGGTATATATCGCCCGCGCCACCATCGAGATCGACCGGGAGAACACCAACATTCTTCCATTCCAGGGCGCCGATGCCTACGATTCCATGATGGATCTCGACAACTACATCGAGACCCAATCCAAGGTGCTGACCAGCGAAACCCTGGCGCTGCAAACCATCCGCAACACCGGCTTGGCCGCCAATCCGGAATTCTCCGCCGGCGGGATCCCGTCGGAGGCCATCGCCACCGGCTCGCTGGCCAACCAGAAGCGCCCGCCGGAAGTCGCCGCGTTCCTGAGCAGCCTGAGCGTGAAACGCATTCCTTCCAGCCGGCTGATGGAAGTCAGCTATGAATCTACCGACCCTGTGCTGGCCGCCCGCATTCTGAACGCGCACCTGGAGAATTTCAAAGCCCAGAATATTCAGAGCCGCTATGAAGCGACGCTCGAAGCCACCCGTTTCCTTACTTCACAACTCAACGAACTCAAACTGACCGTGAAGCAATCGGAAGACGCACGAATCAATTATGAGCGGCAGAATCAGATCTGGAGCGTGGACGACAAGTCCAATATCACCACCCAGCGTCTGGCGGACCTGGATAAGCAGCTTACCGACGCGCAAGGGGAAACCCTGAAAAAGCAGGCGCTCTATGAGTACGCGAAGGCAGGCGATATTGACGCCGTGCCGGAAATCCGCGCCGATGCCCTGTTACAGGACCTGCAGAAAAAACGCGCCGACCTTGCCGTTCTCTATACGGAAGCCGTCAATCAGTACGGGCCGAATTTCCCCAAGGTCCAGCGCTTGCAGGCGCAGATCAAGGAAGTGGACGATCAGATCGGCCGCGAAAGCAAAGGCATCATCCTCCAGTTGGAGAGCGATTATCGCGAAGCGAAACAACGGGAAGAGCTCATCCGCCAGGCCCTGGAACTGCAAAAGGCCGAAACCAACAACATGGCGGAAAAGATGGTGCAGTACAACATTCTTAAACGAGAGTCCGAAGCCGACAAAACTCTCTACGAAGGGCTGTTGACCAAGCTGAAGGAAGCGGGAATCGCGGAAGGGTTGAAGTCGTCCAATCTCCGGGTCGTCGACCCAGCCATGATTCCTTCTTATCCTGCGCGGCCCGCCAAGGCGCGCAATATTGCTCTGGCTTTCCTGGTTGGCCTGGTGGGAGGCATCGGCCTGGCCCTCCTTCGCGAATACCTCGACAACACCGTGAAGACCCCTGACGACATTGAGACGCTCACCCGTCTGCCGAGCCTCGCCGTTGTGCCCGCGTTTGGCGAGCACGAATCTCAGAAGCGTCGAATGGGGATCTTTGGCGGTGCTTCAACCAATGGCCACGACAAGCGCATCGAGCTTGTGGCGCAGCACCTGCCGAAATCGCAGATGTCGGAGGCCTTTCGGGCTTTGCGAACCGCGATCCTCCTCTCTCAGCCGGATCATCCGCCGCAAGTCATACTCGTCACCAGCGCCCTCCCGCGCGAGGGCAAAACCACCGCCGCCGCCAACCTCGCCGTTACCCTGGCGCAACTCGGCGACAAGACGGTCCTCGTGGATGCCGACCTTCGCAAACCAGGTGTTGGCAGGTTGCTGAATCTTGGCCCCGGCAAATACGCCGGCTTAAGCTCTTACCTGGCAGGTGTTTCCACGCTGGATCTGGTGACCGTTCCACACCCGGCGATTCCGAACCTGGCCGCGATTCCCACTGGCCCGCTTCCGCCCAATCCGGCCGACCTGCTCTCTTCGCATAAACTGGCGGACGCGATTGCCGAACTCCGTTCCAAGTACAAGTTTGTTGTGATTGACTCGCCGCCGATTATGGCCGCAACGGACGCCGTGATTCTTTCGGTGCAGGCGGATGGCGTCCTGCTGGTGGTGCGCTCCGGGGAAACGCCCAAAGAGGCGTTCACGCGCACACGAGACTTGCTGACCAGCGTAAAGAGCCGCCTGCTGGGTGTAGTCCTGAACGCCGTGGATGCCAGCGCCCCGGACTACTACTATTCCTATCGCTATTACCCCTATTCCTATGGCTACGGCCCCCAGGAAGCCCTGGAATTGGGTCACGAAGAGGCTCCGGAGCACGTCCCGTCGAAGCCATTGGATCAGGACGATTCGGATAAACTTTAGGAGGTGGTGTGCGATATCTGATCACGGGCGGCGCTGGATTTATCGGTTCCCATCTTGCCGAGCGGTTGCTTGAAAAAGGCGAACGGGTGGTGCTGCTCGATAATCTTTCCACCGGCAGCATGGAAAATATCCGCCACTTGAAGGATTCAGACCGCCTGGACTATCACCTGGATGGAATTGAAAACCGGCAAATTCTGGCGGAGTTGGTGGACGATGCCGATGTGATCGTGCATCTGGCCGCCGCCGTCGGAGTGAAGCTGATTGTGGAGAGCCCCGTTCGGACGATTGAGACCAACGTCAACGGAACCCAGATGGTCCTGGAAGCGGCCTCCAAAAAGAAAAAACTCGTTCTGATCGCCTCTACTTCTGAAGTCTACGGAAAAAACAGCAATGTGCCGTTTCACGAGGATGCGGACCTGGTGCTTGGCGCCACCACCAAGGGCCGCTGGAGTTACGCCGCATCGAAGGCGCTCGACGAATTTCTGGCCCTCGCCTATTGGAGAGAAAAGAAGCAGCCCGTCATCGTCGTCCGCTTTTTCAATACGGTGGGTCCGCGGCAGACGGGGCGCTATGGAATGGTTCTCCCCAACTTTGTGAAGCGGGCGCTCGATGGGGCTCCGATCGAAGTGTACGGCGACGGCCAGCAATCGCGCTGTTTCTGTGACGTCCGCGACACCGTGGAATCCTTGCTGCGCTTGCTGCCTCTGGACAAGGCCGTCGGGGAAGTGGTCAACATCGGCAACACCGAAGAAGTCTCCATCGAAAATCTTGCCAAGATTGTGAAGCACAGGATGGGCAGCGATTCCCCCATCCATTTTGTGCCTTACGACAAGGCTTATGAGCCGGGATTCGAAGACATGATGCGGCGCGTGCCCTCGATCGAAAAGCTTCACTCGTTGACCGGTTTTCGTCCGCAAACGAATCTTGCTGAAATTATCGACCGGGTGGCGGCTTACTTCCGGCAAAAAGAAGGCCTATTCGCCGGAGCGGCGGCGGCCAAACGCTCGGCTGGGTGAACTTTTTCAGGATTTATCTGCTTCATACTTTAATTACTGCTGAAATCAACTGAGCGGTGCGAAACCCTACGCTTTCGCGCAAAGGTTCCGGATGAGTTTGAAGCATGTGTCCACGGCCGCGTCTGCATCTGCGACGCCTTTCGAAACAAAGATTGCCGCTGTATCTTCGAGCGCTGAGCCGCGGGTGCAACCGCGCACCCTCGAACGCTGCCTGCTGGTGTTGTTCCTCCTTTCGCTTCCGCTCATGAACCCTTGGATTCGCGGGGATGGAGTCGGCTACTACGCCTACGCGCGGGCGCCGTTGATCGAGCACAGCCTGGATTTTACCCACGATTACCAGTCCGCCAACGAAAGCTTTCGCGGAGCGCGCCTCAGCGATTCCGGCAAGCCCAAACCCGAGTTTCTTACGGTTACCGGCCACCTTGACAATCATTTCACGGTGGGTCCCGCGCTGCTCTGGTGGCCCTTTCTTGTGGCGGCCCATGGCGGCGTATTGCTGGCGCGGGAGCTTGGTTCCTCGGTTCCGGCGGACGGTTTTTCGGCGCCGTACCGATACGCAATGGCCTTTGGCACTGCCTTCTACGGTTTTCTCGCGCTGCTCATTTCCTTTCGTCTCGCGCGAAAATATGTGCAGCCCCTGTGGGCCTTTATGGCTACCCTCGCCATCTGGTGGGCCAGCTCGCTTCCGGTCTACATGTATTTCAATCCTTCCTGGTCCCATGCCCACTCGGCCTTTGCCGTTGCCTTGTTCTTGGGGTATTGGGACCGAACACGCGGCGAACGAACCCTGCGGCAATGGCTCGTTCTGGCATTGATCACCGGCCTGATGCTCAACGTCTATTATCCGAACCTGATGGTCCTCGCGGTCCTCCTGCTGGAAGCCCTCTGGCAATATCGCGAATACTTGCGCGGATCCCCGGAATCCGCAAAATCCGGGATTCTTTCGCTGCTCTCGCGGCAACTACTCTTTGGAGTCGTGGTGTCTCTCTGCCTCTTGCCCACTTTCATTTCACGCTGGATCGTCTACGGCGGCCCGTTTGAAACCGGCTATCTTTCCATTCGGGATTTTCTTTGGGCCTCCCCGGTTTTTCTGAAAGTGCTGTTCTCCGCCAATCACGGTTTGCTTTCCTGGACCCCAATCCTGATTTTCTCGCTGATCGGCCTCTTGCTGTTTGCCCTCCGCTCTCCATTTCCTGGCGTTCCGTTCCTGGCCGCCGCCGGAGCTTTCTATTTCTTCATCGCGATATATCCGGATTGGGCCGGGATTTCTTCCTTTGGCAACAGATTCTTCATTTCGCTCACATCACTATTCGTCTTCGGGCTGGCAGTTTGCCTGGAAAGTTTTGCCAGATACTTCTCTCGCCCGCGGAATGCGGCGCTGGTAACCGGTGTTGTGCTCGGCTGTTTTACCCTCTGGAATCTGGGCATGATTTATCAGTGGGGCACCCACCTGATTCCCGCCCGAGGTCCAATCTCATTCTCACAGGCTGCCTCCAACCAGTTTCAAGTGGTTCCAAGCAGGATTTCTTCGCACCTGCATTCCTATTTCTTCCGCCGGGGAGACCTGATGCAGCAGATCGAACAAAAAGATATCGAGCAATTGAATAAGGACGCGCAACCGTAGTTCGCCGCCAGCATGCGGAAACTCCTGCACCACAAGCCTCCGGCTCCACTCGATTTATCCGATTCTGTTACCCTGTCAGGGATATCCAATCTCCAGTGGATTTTTGCAGGCTGAATGGCTTCGCTGACGACCAATCCGACCACCACCGGCCCGCTGGCCAACCGCCCGCCGGGGGCGCTGACCCTGCGTATTGAGCCCCCGCGCACCTGGTTTGAGTTGCGCCTGGATGAACTCTGGAGCTATCGCGAGTTGCTCTTTTTCCTCGTCTGGCGCGACGTCAAAGTTCGCTACAAGCAGACCGCCATCGGCATCGCCTGGGTAATCGTGCAGCCGCTGCTTACCATGCTGGTCGCCACTCTATTCTTTGGCCGGCTCGCCAAGCTGCCCTCCCAGGGCTTGCCCTATTCCGTCTTTTGTTTTGCCGCGCTGGTGCCCTGGACCTATTTTTCCACCGCCCTTGTTGCCGCAACCAATGTCGTGGTCGAAAACCAGCGCTTAATCACCAAGGTATTTTTCCCTCGCCTTGTCCTTCCCGTATCCGCCGCCCTTTCCGGCCTGGTGGATTTTTCCATCGGCTTTGTCGTCCTTCTGATTTTCACTTTCGGGCACGGCATCCGCCCCACCTGGACGCTCGCCCTGCTCCCGCTCTTTCTGCTTCTCGCCGTCTTCACGGTTCTTGGCGTTGGCCTTTGGCTTTCGGCGCTCAATGCTCTCTATCGCGACGTCAAGTACCTGATACCTTTTATCGTCCAGTTCTGGACGCTTGCTTCTCCCGTCTACTATTCGAGTTCGATGGTTCCCGAGCGCTACCGCTGGCTCTACGGCTTGAACCCGATGGCCGGTGTGATTGACGGTTTTCGTTGGGCCCTCACGGGCACCGGCCAGGCCCCCACAGCCATGCTCCTCCCCTCCGTTCTTATCGTTTGCACAGTGCTCTTCGGCGGCCTGGTCTTTTTCAACTATATGGAAGGGAGTATCGCGGATCGCGTATGACCACCGCTGTCATTGAAGCCCACGGAATCAGCAAGCGCTACCAGCGGGGCGCGTTGTCTCACTCGGGGCTTCTTCGCGACACTCTTGCGCGCACCTTTCGTTCCCCCTGGTCCGTTTTCCGGCGGCAGAAACCGGATAATTTCTGGGCTCTCAACGATGTCTCGCTGCAAGTCGGCGAAGGCGAAGTCTTGGGATTGATTGGCCGCAACGGTTCCGGCAAGACCACTCTTCTCAAGATTCTTTCCCGCATCACCCGGCCCACCGCGGGCTGGGCGGAGATTCATGGCCGCGTTGGCAGCCTGCTGGAAGTCGGAACCGGCTTTCACCCGGAACTTACCGGCCGCGAAAACGCCTATTTGAGCGGCGCCATTCTCGGCATGAGCCGTCAGGAGATCACCCGCAAGTTCGATGAAATCGTGGCCTTCGCCGAACTCGATAAATTTATTGATACTCCGGTGAAGCACTATTCCAGCGGCATGTATGTGCGCCTGGCTTTTGCCGTCGCGGCGCACCTGGAGCCGGAAATTCTTCTGGTGGACGAAGTTCTCGCCGTCGGCGACATCAAGTTCCAGCGCAAGTGTCTTGGGAAAATGGGAGACGTGGCCCGCGCCGGCCGCACAATCATCCTGGTCAGCCACCAACTGAACCAGATTCGCCGTCTCTGCCAGCGCGTCATATGGCTGGATGGCGGCACGATTCGGGAAACGGGGCTCACCACGGAAGTCATTGGCGCTTACGAACGCGAAATGTCCTCCTCGGATCCGCTCATCGAAAAGGGTCCGCTGGGCGGAAAAGCTCACTTCCTCAAATGGTGGATCGTCGATCCCGAGGGCAATCCGAAGCACGTTTACTCCGACGATGGGGAACTGCGGCTGCAATTTCTTCTGAAGGTGAATCAACCCGTGTACGGCCTGTATCACGACATTGAACTTTACGATCGCAATCGCCAGCTTCTCTGGGGAAACGCCATCGGAAACGTCACATTGGATCCCGGCATTTATCTTTGCAATCACACGCTGCCGCACTTGCCGCTGCGGCCGGGAAGTTATACCTGGCGAGCCACTTTGTGGGATGGCGGAGAAAATGTCGCGGATTATGATGGAGTCCCGGAAATGCAAGTGGCCACGGTTCCAGTGGGGCACCCGATGGACGAAAAGGCGGGGATCCTGAATATTCCATCGGAATGCGTGATTGTGCGGCAGTCGCCGGCGGAGCTTTCCAAGTAACGGCGGCGCATTGCGAATCAGCAGAAAGGATAGTTTTCACATTTTATGAGTGGTCCTTCCGTGAATCCAACGGGAAGCCTCACCGCCGGGCAGAACGAAGGGCTATCAGCCGCTTCGGAGCCTGTTTGCTGTCCGATTTGCGATCGCGCCCCGGCCGGATCTTCCCTGGAAAAGCAGGGCAAATACTTGCTTTTCTCCTGCTCCGAATGCGGATTGCAGTTCTGGTTCCCCCGCGCGCTGCCAACTTCGGACTGGTATGAACTGATGTACAGCGGGCGCGACGCGAAACTTCTTCCCCTGGAGCCTGGCCACAAATATTTTCTTTCCGATCCCAAAGCCCCGCGATCCGGAGAATTGCTGGACGTGGGCTGCGGCACGGGGAATTTTCTGGCCGCCTCGCGCGAAAAAGGATTTCGCGTTTCGGGAACGGAGCTTGACCGCAGCGCCGCCAGCTTTGCGCGCGAAAAGCTCTCGCTTGAAAACATTTTTCCGTTCAGCATCATTGATTTTGTCGCTCAACAGCCCGCGGCGAAATACGACGTGGTCACAACTTTTGAAGTCCTTGAGCATCAGGCCGATCCCGCCGCCTTTTTGCGCGCCGCCGTTTCCTGCATCCGCCCTGGCGGCTACCTCGCCCTCAGCGTCCCCAACCGCGATCGTTGGCTTACTGGCCCCGACGTCTTCGACTATCCGCCCAACCATTTCCTGCGCTGGAATGAATCCTCTCTCCGGAACGCCCTGCAGCGTTTTGGCCTGCGGATAATCACCGTCCGGCAGCAGCCTGTTAATTTGTCCTATGCCGTAAGCATGCTCAACGCGGCCTTACGCACCGGCCTGACGAAAAAGGTCACCGGCAGCGAAGACGTTTTTTTTCGAGACGTAATGCAAATGGACGCGGAGCACGCGGCGGCCGTGATGCAGGCGGCCCCCACTGCGCGCCAGCGGCTAATGGCAACCCTCGGCAAAGTGAAACGCGGTCTCTGTTATCCGCTCGCCGCTGCTGCGCTTCCTTATCTGAGATTCCGCGGGTACAAAGCCGCGTATCTCTATTGCCTGGCACAGAAAGTTGACTCTTCAGGGATAGCCGCTTGAGCTTCAAAATCGAATACGACGCCTGGCACACCCGGTACCACGAGCTGAATCCTGAACATGATGACAGCTCCAGCCCTTGGTATCGGTGGGTTGCCGGGCAGATGGTGGACGTCCAGGGACTGCGAACCCTGGAAGTGGCGTGCGGTCGAGGTGGATTTGTCAGGCAACTCGCGCGCAAGGGCGCCACTGCGTTCGGCCTCGATTTTTCCCGCGCCGCACTGAAAGTTGGCCGCGAGCGATCGTTGCAATTCGAGGCGGAAAGCCGCGCCGTTTTCGTGCAGGGAGATGCCCACGCATTGCCGTTTCCGGATAACTGCTTCGATCTGGTAGTTTCGTGCGAAACCATCGAACATCTCCCGCAGCCGGAAAAGGGTGTGAGTGAGTTTTTTCGGGTTACCCGGCCCGGCGGAACTCTTTTCCTCACCACCCCCAACTATTTCAATTTGATGGGACTCTACGAGATTTACTCCAAATTTCGCCATCCCAACCGAGTTCCTGACCAACCGTACGACCGGATCCAATGTTTCTTTCAGACCCGGCGCCTCTTGAAAAAGGCTGGGTGGGAGATCCAGATGTCGGATGGCGTCGTTCACCAGCTTCCGCTATTTCCCGGAAGGCATCCGGTGCGGGTCAAAGGTATTGAAGAGCACGATAGCTTGCGGAAGCTTCTCCGCGTTTTCGCATATACGTATTGCTTGATTGCCAGAAAAAAGAACGGCCGATCGGATCATCCGGCTACTTTGGTTGGGTAGGTCTACAAGTCGTCAGGGCAAAGGGATTTGCTGGCAGCTTCCACTTTCTGCCCAGCGCAGTCAGAAATGCCAGTTTTTCAGCCGGACCTGTGCACGAGATATCGCTCCCCTCGGGTAGGCCGTACACCATTGCTGCGTATGCGCTGATCGAATAGGAATTCGGCGTTACCGGGGTCCTCGGCAAGTCGGCAAAGAAACTGGATTGAACATTCTGCGGCAACGCTTCGAGATATTGCGGCCAGTTTACCGCTACTTGGACTGTTTCGTAGTTGAGGGTGCGGCCTGGGGCGTAAGCGCTGGCAAAATAAAGACTGTCCACAGCAACCACTTTGTCGCTCGAGGGTTTCACTTTCGCTTCCGCGGCTTCCTGCCGGAGTGGTTGGCCCAGATAGAGGAAATTCGCCTTGTAAAGATAAAAACTACAGGTCGTAATGATCAGGAATGGTATGACGCGCAGCCACAGCGGGAATTTTTTCTGAGAGCAAAGGACTGCCAGGAATACGCTCTTCGCCGGGAACAGAAAGTGATGCTCCAGCAGCAATTGCGACTTGTTCGATTTGAACCACGTAAAAGCGCCGCCCAGAAAAGCGAACGTCACGTCCCTTAGGTCGCTTCCGGGCCGCCGGAGATTCATCGCACCAGTGATGATCGCGGGTAATATCGCCACTAACGCAAATGGCAGAATCCCGAACAGATATGTATACAAGACGAGAGGAGGCATGCGGTTCAATTGCGCCCCTCGATGCAGCATATTTGTTTTGAATTGGAAATACGCCAGCATCCAGGAATGCTGCTGCCATAACACGATTGCAGTGATACTGGTGAAAAAGATCCCCGCGACTCCCCCCCATACCGCCACCTTTAGTACCCGTTCTCTGAACGGGGTGTCTCGGTTTACGAGCATCAAGGTGAAGAGTGTTGCGATGATACCGACCCCAAATCCGGGCGAAACCAGTAGAGTTGCCCCGGCAAGACAACCGGACAAGGTAATTCTCTGCCAGTTTTTCTTGCTTGGCAGGGCAGCCCACGCGGCAATACTCAGCAGACAGGCAGGCAGATCAGGACGCCCGTGGGTAATCTTCGGAAAGATGGAAAGGATGGTTAAGGAAGAGATCAACCGGGAACATCCGTAACGAAACCTCACCAGCCCGTAGAGGAGAACCAATATTCCAGTGTGGATCAAATGTGTATAGGCGAGGAGGCTGTCCGGCGAGAGCCCGAACAATTTAATCCAGCCTGCCAGCAACAGGAATTGCCCCGGAGGGTAATTATAAATTCCCTTCTGGTAAGTCAAATCAACGTACTGTGAGCCAGGGCCCGCCAGAGTGCCAAATCTCGCCAGGAGATAAGCGGGCTCTGTATAGAAATCAAGATCTCCATGTGGTAGCGGAAGGAACCGCCACCAGAGAATCAGCGCAGCGGCAGATAGAACAGCGGTGACAAGGGCGAGTTCCCTCCACTGATTCACGATGCCTGTATTTCCGGGAACGCCAAAGTTCGTCGCGGAAGATTTCGACTGCAAATCAGCAGAGACCATTGAAATGACGGCCTTTCGCGGTGTACTCAAAGAGGAGAGGAGCCCGGTGATTTTTTCCACACGACGAGAATTGACCGTCCCACCGAATGCCCGATCGCCAAATCCACCACTCGTGAAATCGGTACAAACACACGGTCCCACAATAGGATCTGGTATTTCCCCGGCGAAGCGGAGTGCAGAAGAAGACGGTTTCCCAGCGAAGTAAGCGCGCCGAAACAGTCTAAGTACACACAAACCTCTTCTCCCACCCCTGGAGGTGCAATAGCCCGTAGGGAACTTTTCTTGTAGCGGCGATAATGACCGATTGCCTTGTCGAACGGGGTATACAAAAAAGGAAGGGCCGGAGCCAAAATCACCAGATATCCTCCCTCACTAAGATGTTGCGCTGCTCGCCTTACTTCCTCCCGATCATCTTTGATATGTTCGAGAACGTCCATGTAAACAATGCAATCAAAGAACTCATCTTCCCCCAAATCTGCCAGCGCTCCGACCCGGACTTCACATCGATCTTGATTCGGAAGCAATTTCAACGAAATCTGCCGCGCCAAGCTCGGGTCTGGCTCCAGGCAAATCCAGCGTTGCTGTGTCCCATCATAAAACTCTTGCGTTGCCGCTCCGATTCCTGCTCCCACCTCCAAAACCTTGCCGCGGAGAAATCGCTTGATTTTCGCCCGCACATAAGACTTCCAGTTCACCGCGTGGGCAAAGATCTCAAGCTCACTACCAACATATTTGCGCTCAGTCGCGCCGCTCATATACCGTGGTTATCTTCCTAATGTAAACCGGGCAATCCCTCATCGGTACGAAATTGGATTGCCCCCGGCTGCTGAGCACCACAAATGTGAACACCAGCGCGAGGGTTAGGCTCTGAAATGACAGCAACAGGAGCAGACCAGCAGTGTAGGTGGCCCACCCCGGGATCGCCAGATGCGTCGCCAGCCGCACACCCACAGTCACGGCAATCAGGGCCATCGCAACTACTCCGACGCCACTGAACACCAGCAATAAACGCGTCCCCACAATATCTCCAAATACAGACATTGCGCTCAAACCATGGGCTACCAAACTGACGAAATTCATGTTCGAGCTTCCGGACAACCGTTTGGCCCTGTCCAATCGCACTGTGACATAAGGTAATCGCGTTTTAATAATTGCTGCCGCGTAATGATTCCAAAGGTCCGAGGACACGACGAGCCGATTCAAGTGCGATGAGGCAAGAATACTAAAATTTCCCACCCGTATATCGAACCCCACCAGGAGTCGGTGGATCATCCTATATATTTGGTAAAATATCCGAAACAAAACTCCTTCCGCGCGACGTCCCCGCTCTGCGAAAACCACTTTGCCTTGACCTTCCTGGCGATATTTTTCAAGGAGTTGCGGAATCGCCGAAGGTGAATCTTCTCCATCAGCGTCCATCACAAGCACTGCTCCCTCCACATTACTCTCTTGGAGATGAACCAATCCGACACACAGTGCCCGCTGGTGTCCCATATTCTTTCTCAATTCCAATACTCGAATCCGGACCAGGTTTTTTGGATGAGTTGAGAGAATGTCTTTCACTGTACCCTCTTGCGACCCATCGTCGACAAACACCACTTCTCCTATCAATCCTGCCTCTCCAAATACCTTGTCGAGTCCATCGATCAGTAGATCGGCGACCTTCCAGTCGTTGAAGACTGGAACGAGAATGATGATAGGAAAAGTTCCAGCGAATCCAGCAACTACTTCCCCTCGCTCGATCGCACTCATAGGCTTCCTCTATGAAGCAGAATTCCTGGCCTCCTGCGTGGAGAAAGCGCTCACCGCCATCAAAGAAGTCCCCAGCAATTTCTGTGGGATCGGTTCAAGACGGGCGAGATCTCCCAGAGCCTTATTGATCCACGGCGACCTTGAATCAAATCCCGACGTGATGATCTTCCTTTGATCGCGCCGTCCCATCAGCCACAGCTTTCGAATCATCAGCGTTGGAGTGAGTGGGAACCCCCAGTAGGTCCAATCCGCTATCTTGAGTCCGTTGCGTCTGGCCACAGCCACCAAATCACCGATGGCATATCGTCGTAGGTGGCCCGCTGCAACATCGTACGCTGAAAAAGCCCATCGTCCCGCGGGAACATTCAGGATCAGCTTCCCCCGCGGCGCCAGATGAAATAAGAGTGCGTTCAGGAATCCATCTTCGTCCGCAATGTGTTCCAGCACATCAAACAACAGAATCAGGTCGAATTTGTCTCGAAATTCCTCGTTCCGTTGACGAATATCGTAGCAAGAGACGCGGCTGATGCGGCTCATATTGTGCTTCAAGCCGTATTCGTTCAAGTCAAAACCAGTCACTGCTTTTCCATACACATCTTCGATCTGCCGCTGCAGCAACCCATGCCCACAGCCAATCTCTGCCATTTGGCTTGCGCCAGATAAGAGTTCGCTGCAGAAATGTTGAAGTACTTCAAATCGTCGCCGGACCCAGAAATGGTTGATTGAGGCGATCTCAAACCACCGGTCTGACATACTGACTTCTGCTGCTGGGGACAGATAGCCTACCTTTGGCAGTTCGGCTGATTCCGTATTTGAGTTTACCGGAGACATGGCAATGGATCGCCGAACTACCGCCAAAATTCTCTCTCTAGCGATTGTTTCGCTGTCACGCCTTCTTGATTTGACTCGCTCTGCGTCACGCTTTTCCCCACGATTCGTCCAATGATGTATTGGGGCCGAGCCTTGGTCTCCTCGTAGATGCGGCCGACGTATTCTCCAATAATTCCGACGAAAAAAAACATAATGCCGGACAAAAACGTGATTGCCACCAACAGCGCGGTGAATCCCTGTGGGGACTGATGCAGAAACATTTTTGCGTATATGGCATAGCATACATACAAAAAGGAGAGGAACATTACCGTCGCCCCGATGAGCGCCGCCGCGCGGATCGGCACGATGGAAAATGCGAAAATTCCGTCGGCGGCAAGCTTCAGCAGGCGTATCAGACTGTACTTGCTTTTACCGGAGTGGCGCTCCGCGCGTTCCACCGGTATCCCTATCTGCCGGAATCCCACCCAACTGCGCATTCCCCGCAGATAGCGGTGATGCTCCGGCATACGCCGGACGTGGTCAACAACCCGCCGCGACATCAATCCGAAGTCGCCAGAATCCAGCGGCAGCCGGGTATCCGAGAGCCTGGCCATCATCCGGTAAAACACGAAATAGCAGATGCGCAGCAGTAGGGGTTCTTTCCGGCGCACTCGCTGGGCGTAAACGACGTCGAACCCCTCCGCGAATTTTTCCACAAATTGGGGGATCACTTCCGGGACGTCCTGCAGATCGCCGTCCATGATCACTACGGCATCGCCTGCGGCATGATCCAGTGCAGCCGATATCGCGGCCTGGTGCCCAAAGTTTCGGGAAAGCGAAATCACTATAATCCGTGCATCTTCGCCCGCAGCTTCGAACAAGATCTGAAAGGTTCGATCGGTGCTCCCGTCATCTACGAAAACGATTTCGTGAGGGCCGCCCGGCAGCCCGTCGAGCGCCTTCCGCAACCGCAGCAAAAGCTCCGGCAAGACAGAAGCCTCGTTGTGGACGGGAATCGCAACCGAAAGACGATTTCCAGCGGGCATCAGTATTGCAAATCCTCTTCTCCAGCGACACTGACAGCATTAAGCGTATGTGCCGGAATTCCAGTTTTGGCGGGCCAAACTAAGATACCCGGATTTAAGGCTCGCAACAAGAAGCATGCCATGCCCTGGCATGAGAGTTTTTAGTGTTGAGGCCCCTTCTCTGGGCCAGCAGGAGCCCGAAACCTTGCGCCGTTCTGGATTCTTCGCGGTTTCACCGTGCTATATTGAGGTACGGGATGAACTCGCAGGAATTTCCTGAACTACCTAGCCGGAAAGCTTGAGGTTGCCAGGGTGTGCGAGTGCAATCTCTCGGTTGAATCGAACATCATGTCCGACGCTCAAGTACAATTCCCGCCCAACGAAGATACCGGCGGGACCACGCACGAGGCGGCCCGCCTGGAAGTTTCTGTCGTCATTCCGTGCCTGAACGAAGCCAACTCGCTCGCTTTTTGCGTCGAAAAAGCAATCTCGTCCTTTCGCAAGGCGGGACTGCGCGGCGAGGTCATCGTCGCGGACAACGGTTCGACCGACGGCTCCATCGAAATTGCCGAATTCAACGGAGCCCGGGTGCTCCGCGTTGCCGAGCGCGGTTATGGAGCGGCGCTGAAAGCGGGCATCGCCGCCGCGCGCGGTGAATACGTCATCATGGGGGACGCCGACGACAGTTACGATTTCGGCGAGGTTCCCAACTTCGTCAACGAATTGCGCCGCGGCTACGACCTGGTTATGGGCAATCGCTTCCGCGGCGGCATCAAGCCGGGCGCCATGCCTCCCCTGCACAAATATTTTGGCAATCCCGGATTAAGTTGGCTGGTGAACGTGCTCTTCCGCGCCGGCGTGGGCGATAGCTATTGCGGTATGCGTGGCTTCAGCCGCGCGCTTTACGACAAACTGGACCTGCGCAGCTCCGGCATGGAATTTGCTCTTGAATTCGTCATCAAAGCCACCCAGATCGGCGCCCGCATTTCCGAAATTCCGATCATTCTTTGGCCCGACAAGCGCGGCCGCCCGCCGCACCTCCGCAGCTTCCGTGACGGTTGGCGAAGCCTTCGTTTCATGCTTCTTTATGCGCCGAACTGGCTGTATCTGGTTCCCGGCGGAACGCTTCTCGCCTGCGGCCTTGCCCTGATCTTTTGGCTTTTGCCCGGGCCGCGTCCGATCACTCCCCGCGTCACCTTGGACGTTCACACCATGGTGTTTGGGGTGATCTTCACTCTTCTCGGCGCGCAAATTCTTTCCATCGGCGCCTTCGCCAAGGTTTTCAGCTACGCGGCACGCTTTGACCGCGGCACGATTTCCCTGAAACGCCTGCTGAAACGCATTACGCTCGAAACCGGACTGCTGGCGGGCGGCCTGATTTTCCTCGCAGGCCTGATCGGGTGCGCTCGCATCACCTGGGGATGGGCCGCGGGCGGCTTCGGGCCCCTTTACCAGATCCGGCAGATTCTGTTCTGGTCCACGTGGCTATTTCTCGGCATCCAGATCATCTTTTCCTCTTTTTTTCTCAGCATGTTGGGCATCAGCCGCGAAACTTACATCGGCGACTACGAATTAAAGTGATTCCCTGGCGTCCCCTTCCGTCCCAGTTTCCAACTGGCGTACACTGGATGTGTTTGCTCCCCGACCCGAATCTGGAAATCAGATGAACACGCCGCTCGTCAGCGTACTGATCGATACGTACAACCACGAACGCTTCATCGAAGAAGCGATTCAAAGTGTGTTGGCGCAGGATTTTCCCGCCTCCGAACGGGAAATTCTGGTGGTGGACGACGGCTCCACGGATCGCACCCTGGAAATCCTCGCCAAATTCGCATCCAAAATTCGCATCTTGCGCAAACCAAATGGCGGTCAGGCCTCCGCATTTAATCTTGGGATTCCTGAATGCCGCGGCGAACTGATCGCGTTTCTCGATGCCGACGATTGGTGGGCGCCCGATAAACTCACACGCGTCACCAATGCGATGGCCGCCGAACCGCAAGTCGGTTTCCTCGGCCACGGCATCATCACCGTCTTTCCGGATGGAACGCGAAAAAGTGAAGTCCTTCGCGATGGCTTCGTCTTTCAAGCCAGTGAACTTTCCGGGGCGCGGTTGTTTCGCACGCGCTGCTCCTTCCTGGGCACCAGCCGGATGACCATCCGCAAGAGTCTGGTGCGCCGAATCGGGCCGGTTCCAGTTGAGATCCGGATCCAAGCCGATGAGTACATTTTCACGCTTGCTTCCGTATTTGGGCTAGTGCGGATTCTTCCGGAGGCGCTCACCTACTACCGGCTCCATGCGGGCAATGGATACCTGATGTTGAACGCAGGCCCTGGGAACATGCGCCGCAAGCAGGAATCGCTCGCAGCCCTTGTAGAATCACTATCGCGACGCCTGGAAGAGTTGAAAATCGCGCCGGAGGTTTGCCACGCACTCCTCGATCATACCGAAGCCAGCGCCGCGCAACTGCGCCTCGGCCTCGACGGCGGCTGGCCATGGGAAACTGTAAATACGGAATGGAAGCTTTACCGAGAGGAGTATCCGGACGCTTCGCCGGCGCAGCGCACTTTCAAATCGCTGGCATTGCTCCCCGCATTGTTCCTACCGCCCCGGAGTTTTTACCGTATGCGGGAAACACTGGCGCAGAATCAAATTTATCGCGGCCTCCGGCAGAGATGGCTTCCGTTTCCGGAAATGCAACACATCGAACGGGACCGCCAGCCGAGCCATGGATCGTCGCGTTGAATATCTTGATTGCCATTGGGGTGCTCCGTCAGCGCGAGGCAGGCGCCGCGGGTGTCGTATTTAATCACGCCGAACAGCTTGAAAAACTGGGGCATCAGGTGGACTGCTGGTTTTTCGACGACCTTTTGCCCTTTCCGCGCTGGCCCGCGCGATTTCGTGATCTTGAGTTCGCCGCTGCAGTTTCTTCGCGGATTCGGCGGCAACCTCAACAATACGACGTTCTCAATCTCCACGCTCCCTGGGGAAGTCTGTACGGACTCTTTTGCAAGTGGGTTCGGGCAGCGGAAAGGCCGCCTTACGTATTCACCATGCAGGGCAGCGAGGAAAGATTTGTCCGCGCCATGAAACTGGAACACAAGAAGGGCCGGGCCGCCAATTTTTCCTGGAAGAATCGTGCCTGGCACCGCCTTTATCATCAAACCATGTATGATTTCGCGATTTCATCGGCCGATTTCGGCGCTGTTGCCAATCGCGAAGCCTGGATTCTCTCGGAATTGAAGTACGGTCATCCACCTGGGCGGGTTTGGTTCGTGCCCAACGGAGTGAGCCCGGAATTTTTTCAAACGAGACTGTTCGCGGATGCTCCGGCGAACCGCCTTCTCTATGTTGGGACCTGGCTGGACCGCAAAGGAATCTATTATCTTGTTGAGGCGTTTACCTCTCTGGCTGCGCGTTCACCGGAGATTCACCTCACCGTTGCCGGATGCAACATCCCCGAAGAGCAAGTAATGACATACTTTCCAGAGGAGATTCGCCGCCGCATCTCGGTGATTCCTTTCCTGTCCCGCGCGGCGATGCCCGCGCTCTACGCCTCGCACGATATTTTTGTGTTCCCTTCACTGGTCGAGGGCATGCCCCTAACGTTGCTGGAAGCCATGGCCGGGGCCATGCCTGCGGTCACCACCAACGCCTGCGGGATGTCTGATTTGATAGAGAATGAGAGGAACGGCTTGCTCGTTCCGGCCGCCGATGCAACAGCGCTCGCCGCGGCAATCGAACACTTAAGAAATTCCCTGGAGACCAGGCGAAATCTGGGTCTTTGCGCTCAGGAATCTGTGCGCAGCTACACATGGGATCGGATTGCTCGTCAACTGGAGCAGGTATTCCAGCTCGCCGTGAATTCGCGCCGCCGGGCGGGGACCGTTTGAAAGCGCTTTTTGCAGGCCGCCGAAGTTCAAGTATCCTTCTTGGCGGAGGCTGCTTGTGCTGGAGATGAAATCTCACATCCAATTCGTGGAAGTTCCAAGCGCTTCGATCAAGCGCGCCTCGACTTTTTCCCGGATGCTGCAGCACCCCGTTTTTGCATGGGCCGGGATGCGTCCTCCCATCGCGCAGCACACTTTGGCGGAGCACGAAGCGCTGATGCGTCGCGCGCGGGTGGCACGGACGATTGTCGAGATTGGGGTCGCGGAGGGCGCTTCCGCCGCCGGCCTCCGGGAAGCGATGCCCAGCGACGGAACACTATTTCTGATCGATCCTTTCCATCTTTCAAGAATCCCCGCGCTGAACTTTCTCAAACGCGCCGCGCGCCGTGCCGTTGATTCCACGGGTTCTGCACGAACAATTTGGATCGAATCCCTCAGTCAGGATGCGGTTCTCGACTGGAAAGTACCTGTCGATTTCCTCTTGATCGACGGCGACCATCACGAAGAGGCCGTTGAACGCGATTGGACGGATTGGTCACCCTTTGTTAAAGCGGACGGAGTGGTGGCCTTCCATGATGCGCGGGTGTTTCCTTCCGGTTGGCCTACGCCGGATTTTGGGCCGGTGCGTTTCGTGGATCGTGCTTTTCGCGGAGGGGCAGATTCCGGCGCCTGGTCCATCATCGAAGAAACCGATTCACTCGTTTTTGTCTCGCGGAGGAAGCACTCCTAGCATGATCACTCTCGGTCTCAATTATTCTCAACTTCACGACTCCTCCGCATGCCTCGTGCGCGACGGCGAACTCCAATTCGCGGTTGCGGAAGAGCGGATCAGCCGGCTGAAGCACGATCCGCGCTTTCCCTACAACGCCATTCAGGCATGCCTGGATTTCGCGCAACTCCGGCCCGACCAGGTCGATGAGGTCTGCTTTGGATGGCAGGCGCCCGGTCCCGAATACCGCCATGATTTGAAACTGTACGCCACCGGACAATGGCCGTTTACCTATCTGAATTTTCTGAATGCCACACGCCAGTACGTCAGCATGTGGCATCAGGGCGGTGGCGCGAATCGTTTTCGATACCATTTTCCATCCTCCAAGGCGCGGGTTCGCTTTGTGGATCATCACCAGGCTCACGCGCTCAGCACGTATGCCTACTCCGGATTCGATGATGCCGCTGTAGTTGTTCTGGACGGCCACGGCGCCTGGGAGGCTACATCCATCTGGCATGGCAGAGCCGGGCGTCTCGATCACGTCCTGACCATCCCGTTTCCCAATTCCGTGGGGCTTTTTTACGGGGAGTTCACAGAATTTCTCGGATTTCAGCGCAACGCCGACGAGTGGAAAGTGATGGGTCTCGCCCCGTACGGCCAGCCGGGCGTGGATCTGTCTCCGTTTATGGATCCGGCGGACGCGCCCTACCGGGTGCACACGAAACGCCTTCTTGGGAAAAATGCCGGTTCGTTTTCCGGCATGATTCCCTTGCTTGGGCAGCCTCGCGTCGCGGAAAGCGATATCGACGAACGCCACAAGAACATCGCCTATGCCGTCCAGGATATGTGTGAACAAGCCATGTTCAGCGTCGTTCGGATGGCGCTCCAGAAAACCGGCAGCAAGAATCTCTGCCTCGCGGGCGGCGTGGCGTTGAATTCCAAGGCCAACGGAAAAATCGTCGCCTCCGGATTGATCGAAAAGTTTTTCGTGCAGCCTGCCGCTTCCGATGACGGTGTCGCTCTCGGCGCGGCGCTTGCGCCGTTTCTGGACGGGGGAGCACGCCTTCCGTTGCGTCCCATGCGCCATGCCTATCTCGGCCCTTCGTTCGATGACGACGCCATCGAAACCGCTTTAAAGACCTACAAGATCCGCGCCTCGCGCCTTTCCGATCCCGCGGCCACTGCCGCGGAAATGTTGTCGCAGGGAAAAATTCTCGGATGGTACCAGGGCCGGATGGAGTTCGGCCCTCGCGCCCTCGGCGGACGCTCCATCCTTGCCGATCCACGCGACCCGGAGATGAACATCAAGGTGAACAACGCGGTGAAATTCCGCGAATGGTGGCGCCCTTTTGCGCCATCTTTCAAAAAAGAAGCCGCGCCGGAATATCTCGAATCGGCGTACGATTCGCCATTCATGATCCTCACGGCGCAGGTGCGGCCGGAAAAACGCAGCGTCATTCCTTCCGTCACGCACGTGGACGGCAGCGCGCGTCCACAAACCGTCGAGAAAGAAATCAACTCGCTCTACTACCGCCTGATCGACGAATTCGGCAAGCGCACCGGCGTTCCTGTGGTCATGAACACTTCCTTCAACCTGCGCGGCGAGGCCATCGTGCACACGCCCACCGACGCCATTCGCACCTTTTTCAGTTCCGGGATGGATGGACTGCTCCTCGGAAGCTTTCTCGTGGAGAAATAAAATGGCGGAATCCGGCAAGCGCCTCGCGAATCTGCTGCTGCGATTCGCCCCCTCGCTTGTCGGGCTGCGCCGCGTGCCGGTCCTTGGTGAATTTCTCAGTTGGACCAGCCGAAGGCTGGTTCCTGGCGACTCGCTGGTCTGGATACGGATTCAGCACGGTCCCTGCGAAGGGCTCTCGATTCGAGTGAATCCCCGCACGGGACAGAATGTGCAGCAGGGAATTGGCGAACCGCAAGTGCAAGAAGCCCTGGTTAAGAATGTGCGGCCCGGCATGACGTTTTATGATGTTGGCGCCAACATCGGATTCTTTTCGCTGATGGCTGCGCGCCTGGTCGGTCCGCAGGGCCGCGTCGTTTCTTTCGAAGCCGACCCCGAAATTGCCGCCCGGCTGCGCGAAAATCTGGCACGCAATCAATTCACGCACGCGCAAGTTGAAGAAAAAGCCGTCTGGTCGGAGCCCGCCGTGGTTTCATTCGCCAGGGTGGACCCGAACACTTCTCCGGATCGCGGTTTGGGCCACGTCTCAACTAACGGATCCACGCCGGGCACAATCAGCGTCGATGCAGTTTCGTTGGATCAATACGCTCAATCCCACGCCGCTCCGGATTTCCTGAAATGCGACGTCGAAGGCGCTGAACTCGCGGTATTTGAGGGCGCCGCGAAATTACTCTCCGGCAGGCGAACGATTTTTCTGGTCGAGATGCACAGTCCTGAAAATCATCGCGCGTTGCTCGATCAATTTGCCGCCCACGGCTACCGCTGCAAGGCTCTCGACGAAAATCACGTGCTGGCCCTTCCTCAATGAGTCGCACTGTCATAGCGCTGCTCGGCCGCAAAGACGTTCCCACGGACGCCGTCGAAGAATATTGCCGCTATTTGGGCGAGGCTCTGCGGCTTCACGAATTTCAAATGCAGATTCGCCGCGTCCCCTGGGAGCTCCACGGTTGGCGCCAGTCGCTGCACGCGCTTCGTCTACAATCGGCGGCGTGGCGCGATACCTGGGTTCTGGTGCAGTACACAGCCCTCGCCTGGTCTGCCCGCGGCTTCCCTGTGAAATTCATGCGCGTTCTTCGTCTGCTGAAATCCGCTGGCGCGCGCGTCGCCGTCGTTTTTCACGACGTCGAACCCTTCTCCAGCCCGCGCCTCATCGACCGCCTTCGCCATCGCGTGCAACGACGCACCATGCGCCGCGCCCTCGAATTCGCGGACCTCGCCATCTTCACTGTGCCGCCTGAAAAACTCAGCTGGTTGAAGGCCGTCCCCTCAAACGCTTCGTTCATTCCGGTCGGCGCCAATCTTCCTGTTCCCGAAGAGGTCGCACCAAATCGTTCGAGCGAGCTTCCCACCGTGGGAGTTTTCAGTATCACGGGGGGCGAACAAGGCGCGCGGGAAGCTCAGCAGATCCTGGCCGCCGTCCTGTGTGCCTCTCGGAAACTTGGGCCTGTTCGACTGTCCGTGTTCGGGAGGCATTCCGAGTTGCGCGAGGAGTTTCTCCGTCAAGGCTTTTTGAATTGTCCCGTTGAGCTTTCCATCGAAGGCGTTGTTCAGCCTGAGCAGGTTGTGGATCGTCTGGCCGCCTGCGATGTGCTGCTCTTCGTTCGCAACGGAATCTCCTCGCGCCGCAGCAGCGCCATTGCCGGAATAGCTGCGGGCCTTCCATTGATTGCTTATACGAATTCAGAAACTGCGCCACCCATCACAGACGCCGGTGTAATTCTGGTGAGTCCCGAGGAGCCCGGCCAAATTAACGAAGCTCTGGTTCGCGTGTTATCCGATGGGAACCTCAGGGCGGAGCTTTCCGCGCGCAGTCACTCCGCATACAAAGCTCACTTTGCCTGGGCGGCGATCGCCGAACGCTACGCCGCACTACTGAATTCCCGCTAGCCTGCTTGGCGTAATCACCACTGCCGCGCGACAACTTCCACAATTTTCCCCAGCGCGTCCACATCCTTAGTGTCAATCACTTCGCCCGGCGAGTGCGCGTACCGCAGCGGCCAACCCATCGCCACATCCACCGAACCGTAGCGCACGAAAACGGATCCATCGTTCCCGCCGCCGGTCACGCCGTATTGCACCGGGATGGAATGCTCGCGCGCCATTGCTACCACGCGATCCACAAACTCCCGCGGCGCAATATTTGAATTGTCCACGGCGCGAACCACGAAACCTTCGCCGATCCTGGCGTCGGCGAATCGTTTGGATTCCAGCGGCGAATCCGAGCTGACAAACGTATCAATCGCGAACACAAAATCCGGCGAGCGGCCTTCCTTTGCGGCGTGTTCGGCGAATGCCGCCGCGCCTTCCAGTCCAAGCTCTTCCCGCGTCGACCAGACAAACGTCACATCTCGTCCCGGCAAATCCGGACCAATCGCATTCGCCGCCGCAATCAGCGCGGCGCAGCCGACGCGGTCGTCAAAGCTCCGCCCGTTGGCGCGCGTTCCCAGCAATCCGCGATATTCCTTGGGAATCGTCACGAAATCACCCTCTGCAATTCCCAGGTCTTCCGTTTCCTTCTTCGACTGTGTTCCTACATAAACCCGCGCCGGCTCATCCATGGATCGCGAACTCATCGGCCACTCAAATCCGGCCTTATCCCAGCCGCTGGGAAGTTCCAGCAGTCCGCCGATCTTGTTTCCGTCCTTTTTGTGAACCAGCACAACATGTCCCAGGAAATATTGCGTGTACCCGCCGCCCAGCACCTCCACCTGCAGTCGCCCGTCGTCTTCAACCTTCTTCACTTCGTAACCGATTTCATCCATATGCGCCACAATCGCGATGCGCGGCGTCTTTGCGTCTTTCTTCCCATCTCCCAAATGCAGCACCAGGTTTCCACCGGCATCCAGCGTCACTTTGCTCCGCAGCCGCGGGTCAAGCCGGTTCAGCACCACTTGCCGCACCGCTTCCTCGTGTCGGCTTGCCCCGTAAGCCTCCACCAGCGCTTGCAGCAAGCTCTGTTCCGAACCGCCGCCGCCGCCGCTTGCGCTACTCGAAGGCTTCTGAACCCCCAGATACGCTTCCAGCAACTTCTGCACCTGGCCTGCATCCTGCCAGGATGCGTACTCCGCGGGCGTCACCGGCCACAGCGTCGGAACTCCCAGCGTCGCGAACCGAGCTGGCAGCTCCGGGCCCTTCGCATAACTCGCAATCCGGGGAGCCGCCCCGGCGATGCTCACACTCTTCAGTTTTTCTCTTTCAGCAGTTTCCAGCAGCTCTTTCACAAATGCCTGCCCAGGTTCCGACGCACTCGAAGGTGCGCCGAGCACCGCGCCTGTTCCAGGTTTCGGCGCCTCGGGAACCACCTTGCCATCCGCAGATTGTTCCGGCCGCACTCTCCCCAGATAAATCATCTCGCTCGCCTGAATCTCTGTCAGGATCCGATTCAGCCCGCGTGCTCCGGCATATTGCTGCGCCAGAAACGCAATCGTTGTCGTTCCTTTCGCCTTCGACGACCTCATCTCGCGAATCAACGCCTTCAGCATTCCGATGTCCACGTGATTCAGCGCCCCCAATCCGGCCACTCCGCTCTTTCCAACGGTCATCCAGTTCGTTTGCGGAATAATAGGGTCCAGTACATCCACGCCCGCGGCGCGCACCTCCTCCGCGCTCTTCGCGCCCAGGTCCACGTACAATTCATCGGGATGATTCATCTTCGGCCCGTTCACGCGTCCCGGCTGGAGGTGCACGGAAAGCCCCGCGAACACGCCATTCACTTTCTTGCCGGTTCGCGTCACCACCCAAATCGGTTGTGCAAAATTCAGCGCGTCAAATACAGCATTCGGTGCTCCTTGCGGCAGCCGCTGCACGCGCAAATAGCCATCGCTGGTTATCGCGCTGACGACATAGCCCGGTTGATCTATTCCCGTCGCGATCAGACGACGCGGTTCTCCGCTGCCAAACTCCACCCAAACATTTCCGGTGTTATCCGCCTTCGGCGAAAACTCTTTCAACTCGCGGAGCAGCTCTTTCGAAAGTTCCTGCTCGTACCCGGATATCGCCGGTGTATCCTCCGGCAGCGCAGGATTATTTTTTGATTGCGCGGTAGAAAGCCCGGCAACTGAGGCGAGGAACAGCGCGGCGAGCAAAATCCGGATAAATCCATTCATACGTGACCCTCTCAATTTGGAATCGCGAGAAAGAATGGTAACGGAAGGAGGGCCTACCGGCAAAGTGTTTCGATCAGCAGTTCTTTTTTGCGTTCCGCCAGCAGGCTCAGCGGATCAAGCGAGGCGACGTATCCGCCCAGAGCGGCCGCGGTCAATCCGCTGAACAACGCTACCGGCAGCCAGGGGTTCCCAAACCACCGGCCAGCCAGAAGCACGGTGGTGGCAATTCCAGCGATCAGGATCTGCACGCCAAACGCCGTCCAGACCGCGACTCCCGAATTCCGCTGTCCTTTCAGCTTCCCGATCTCCATCTTCTTCGGGAAACTCAGCGCGGACCAGTTGGCGATCGTCAACTGCCCCGTCACCGCGAATCCGGCCGCCGCAATCGTCGAAAGAAACAGTGGGAAACCCGGAAAGCCGATCCGCCAGACGAGCACGCCTAGCGAGACTCCCAATTCCACGGCAACCACGCAAACCAGAAACAAGTTTTTTCCCAAGAGGATGTCGCGCATCCGCACCGGCGCCATGAAATACGATTGAATTCCGTGTCCCTCAAACGCGAACGAGTTGTACGCCGGGGAAAGTAACATCAGAATCAGGTAAGCCATCACCGCCGGAAAAAACGTTTGCGGAGACAATCCGTGCTCATTGAGCTGCGGATTGCTGCCCGCAAACTGCATCGAAAAGAACATCACCATCACGGGCGGCAGCAGCAGCGTGATAAATGAAAATCCGTTCCGCGTTAGATAATGAAATTCCTTTCGCATGACACCAGCGACAGCGGGAGGCAGAAAACTGCGTGCGGCGGAAGCCGCAACGCGCCGGCGGGTCGCGCGCCTCGCCGCGGTGGGCGCGGAGCTCTCGCTCAATTCCTCGCCCAGATACTGCGCCTTGTAACGAAACCAGAGCAGGCCGCTGGTCGCAATCAGCCAGACAAGCAACCCCGCGCCGGTCAAAAGCATTGCTGCGGAATCCCCCTCAGCCGCTGCCGCCACCGCATTCCCCGCCAGTGAAGCCGGCAGCCACGAAAAGTAGTTGACCAGGTGAACGAAGCCGGGCCGGGTCCCTTGATCCCCCCAGCGCTTCAGCGCTGGATTCAGGAAGTTCATGGAAACCATCGACAGCACAAACAATCCCACCAGCAGTTCCCGCGCACGCCGGTTTGAGAAAATCCTCTCCAGCCACGAGCCGATCAGCCGTTCCAATGTCACATTCACCAGAACAAACAGCAGGCTCGCGCCCATCATGGCTGGAAGCAGCTCCGCATGCCCCACTGCCGCTGCCACCAACATCGAAGCAATCCAACACACCGACGATGCGGCCGCAAAGTCGGCAAAACCATATCCCAATCCCAGGATATAAAACGCACGCAGGCTCAGCGGAAAGCGCAGCAGGCCCCTGAACTCGAAAGTTGCCCCGAATCCCGCCACCAGAATGGGAACCGCCTGCCACCACAGGAAGATCGCCCAGTACAGCAGTGCCATCCAGCCGGCCCGGCTCTTCGTCAGGAAAAAATAGGCGCCCGTGTAAAACGCCACGCACAAGCCCACTACCATCACCGCGCTGCCGGCCACGGCGAGAATTATCCCGATCAGATCCCACCGGTTATTTTTGCGCTGCATGCTGTTTTTCAACAGGTTCCAGCGCAGTCCGGCGACCAGCTTCAACTGCTCCGCCACCCCGGGCATCTGGATCAGGTCAGCCAAGTCAATTCCTCCAGCCGGGCCTGCTCTGCGCCGCTCTGCCCCACGATCGATAGAAAGATCTGTTCCAGCGTTCTCTTTTCGCCTTCCGCTCCTGGAATTCCCGACCGCAATTCTTCCAGCGACCCCTGCGCCACCAGGCGACCCTGATGAATGATCGCCACGTGGCTGCACAAGCGTTCCACGATTTCCAGCACGTGCGAAGTCAGGAAGATCGTCACGCCGCGTTCGGTCATTCGCCCCAGCAGTGCTTTCAACGCCCCCGCCGCAAGCGCGTCCACGCCCTCAAACGGCTCGTCCAGAAATAATATTCGCGGCCCGTGAATCACTGCGGCAGCCAGCGCCAGCTTTTTCTGCATTCCGTGCGAATAATCGGCGATCAGCGTTTTCTCGCGATCCGCCAGTTGCATGAATTCCAGCAATTCCTCCGTCCGCTTTTCGGTGGTCGCTTTATCCAATCCGTACATGCGTCCCACAAACTCCAGATACTCGCTGCCGGTCAGCCGTTCGAACAAGCCCATGCCCTCGGGAACCACCCCGATCTGGCGTTTCACTTCGATGGGATTCGTCTGAAAATCCAACCCCAGCAGCTCCATCCGCCCGGAGCTTGCCGCCAGCAGCCCGGTCAGCATTTTAATGGTCGTGGATTTTCCGGCCCCATTCGGCCCCAGGAATCCGAAGAATTGTCCCGCACTCACGCGAAGATCCACCGCATCCACCGCGGTCAGTGCGCCGAACCGCCGCGTCAATTGCTCCGTGCGAATAGCGATTTCAGTCATCTTCCAACCTTTTGCCGACACCCTTGTCGGCAAACTCTAGCATGAGCTTCTACTGATCTTTCTGTCGCAATTTTCCGCTGCCGCGCCGCAAAGTCCTGCTTAAGATTGCTTGCTCGGCACGGGAGTCGCCGCGGGAGGCATAGACCCCTTGCCCGGCAAGACCGCCAGCACGGCCGGCAGCTCCACGCGGAATACCGCGCCACCGGTTTGCCCGTTGTAGCAGAGGATCTTTCCGCCATGCTCCTGCACGATGCCGTAGCAGATGCTGAGCCCCAGCCCGGTACCTTTTCCCACCGGCTTCGTGGTGTAGAAGGGATCGAAGACGCGATGCGGCTCTTTGATCCCCGGCCCGTTATCTGAAAAGAGGATCACCACGCTCCCTCGATCTCGCAGGGTTTTGATCCTGAGCACGCCGCCGCTGTTGTCGCCCAGCGCGTCCAGTCCGTTGTTCACAATGTTAAAAAAGACCTGCATCAGCTGGTTGTTGTCTCCGCGGACGCCGGGTAGCACGGATTCCAGCTCCGTTTCGATGTGTGGCCCGCTGGTGTGCAAATCCAGTGCGCGGAGTTGCACAGCGTTGGTGATGACGGAATTGATGTCCAGCAAAGTCCGTTCCGGAGGCACTTGCCGCGCGAAGCTCAGCAGGTTCTGCACCAGATTGCGGGTTCGGCGCGCCTGCTCACGGATCTTTCCGGCGGTGGTTCGCGCGCGATCGGGCAGCGCGGGATCGTCCGCCAGCAAATCGGAGTAGCCTAGTATTGCCGTCAGCGGGTTGTTGATTTCGTGCGCGGCTCCCGCCGCCAGTTGGCCCAGGGAGATCAGTTTTTCCGATTGCACCAGCTGAGCCTGCAGGCGTTGCAGATTTTCAATAGAAGATTCGGACTTGGCCAATAACAGCGCCCGGTCTTTATCGGCTAAATGAGTGCGTAGAAACACCAGCAACACCAGCGGCACCGCCGCCACCAGCGTTACCGTCATGCGGAAATCCCGGATCGCCTGGGTGTCGTGCTCCAGGTGCATTGCATAGAGCGCGAACAAAGGCAACGAAAGGACCGCTCCCATGGCCAGCCGCGAAGCCCAAAGATTTCCCGTCGCCGCGCCTTCGTTTCCACCCGAAATGCTTCCATCTGCGGGCAGATCCAGGTGCGCTCTGAGGCGAAACGCCGCGAATCCCGCCAGTCCGTAAAGAAAAAACACGCTCAGCAGCGGCAAGTCATAGACGCTGCCGGTGTAATAATCGCGCCGGGAAATGGCCACGTTGCTGGCCAGCGAACTCAGCATGTACAACGCCGACGCCGAAAATAGATACGCGTAAATGGTCCGCCAGGCGTTTCGCGTCCGGATCCAGAAAATACCAAACCCCACGATCACCACTAATTGCTGCACTGTATTCAAGACATTGAAAGCGTAATTGTAAACGGGGCCGGAATAGCTGACGTACATCCACGGCAGGACAAAAAAGGCGTAGACAAATGTCCACCAGGTGAGCAACAGCGCAAAATCCAGGTAACCCAATCCCATTCGCAACTCATCGCGCTTCAGGTGAGGCTGCAGGGCCAGCGCCGCAATCAGCGGTATCCCGCGCAGGAAAAAAATGATGTCGCCGGCAAAGGGGTCGGGAACTTCTTTATGCAGGTAGATTTCGTAATAGGTCCACTCGAACTGCCCGATCATCCACATCGAGCAGCTCAGCGCCAGCAACATCCAGAAAATGTTGCGCCGCCAGTGCGGAGTTCCCGCATTGATCAGCAGGCCCGCGTTGGCGATCAGCGGCACGAAGCACTGCACGATGTCCCCGAATGCGCTCAGCGGCGCGCCCGGCTTCAAATAGAAAGAGACCCCGGCATAAATGCCAAGGAAGACGGCCCACGCCGCCACCAGCCAGGCTATTCTGCGAGCATCCGACATAATTCGACTTGCTCTCTATTTTACGGGTGGATGCCGAAGCGGGGTGGGACCGACTGGCTGGACCATGGCGTAATGATTACCCAAGCAAAGCCCCAAAAACTTGGCGCATCGAATTTGCTTATCTGGCGGAGGAGGAGGGATTCGAACCCCCGGGACCCTTTCGGGCCCAACGGTTTTCAAGACCGCCGGTTTCAACCGCTCACCCACTCCTCCGTTTTTGATTATAGCGTGCAAACCGCTGGCGTCACTCACTTGTGCCCGGTACGCCACAGCACAATTTCCCCGCTGGCTTTCGGGGTATTACGGAGTTCCGAGCAAAAAAAAAGCCCCACCGGGCTTTCCGGTGGGGCTCCGAATTTCGGGTCCATTCTATTGTGCGGTCAGCGAAAGCACTTTCTTCCGGGTCATTAGAAAGCTGACGCCTAGAAGGAGCATGCCGATGCTCACCATGAGAATGGTGCTTGGTTCGGGAACACCGGTAGGGGACTGGACGGTTAGGCTGACGTTATCAACATCCAGTTGCCCCCCGTTGGTGGCTGTAAATTTCAGAAACAGATCGCCGTCTGGTAAGCCAGAGGCGCCGCTCGTATACGTGCAGCCTTCCAGCTGAAACGTCCCATGGGGGATGCTCGAGGCATTGCCGCTGAAGGTGCAAAGCGTTGAAGTCACGCCGCCGAGGATCGTGTCCAGAGACAGTGTGTACGTCCCATTCAGGTTGTCAGTCCGATCCCCGACATACACGTTCATAGTGTAAGTGGAGTTCGCCAAAACTGAATTTCCCGTCAGTGTCTGGGTCAGCGAGTTTGACGCGTTTACGAACCCCACGAGGCTGCCATCGGGAATGGCCGAAAAAAAGGAACCCGGCATCCAGGATCCGGCTCCGGCAGTGGTCGTCCAACCGGGGATGGGGCCGAGATTATAAGCGCATCCTGTACCGCAGGGGGTGCTCAGCGGCGCGCCCAAGGTTTCGAAGGAAGCATTGACGATCGGGATGTTATCCGCCCACGCCGTGCTACTCAGGATAGTCATGCAAAGCACGAGTGCGGAGGAGAGTGTCAGTTTTTTAAGCATCATGTAGGGTACCTTTGGACCGTGTTTGACCAAGCGCGATACTGCCCAGCTTCTGGAGCCCATAGGGCGAATGAAAAGCGACTCCAATTGGTTAAAAGCACGTAACAATCCAAACTGGAACACTTGTAAGTTGTTGAATAATAGTATCTTAATCTAGCGCCCGCTCGAGGCTCGACCATTCCTTCCAATTTGGATTCCCTAAATGTGCAAGACTTTGCCCGCTGGTCATCCCGCACAACCCCTTCCCTTCCATTGATTTACCCGCGGATGCAGGAAACCATCCGAACCTGTGTTTCCCTTTCGGTTTGACTTGGGGATCTGCTACCACTCAGCGGAGCGCTTCTCAGTGCGTCGGTTCGTGCTGCCCTGCGTGCTGCCGTGGCGCGTCAAAATCTATGCCCCAGAAGTGTGGCGCGGGTGTCAGAAACTCAACCCCTACGCGGATGCCTCTGGCTCCGCTCTCCCCGGTAAACACGATCCGGCACTCCTGCTCTTCCTGGGTTTCCGGGTTCACCAGCACCAGCATTTCATCGTTATCCACTTCATGCTTCAGCATCAGCAGGCCCCCGTGGGCGTTCACGACCAGGGTCTCGCACACCTCGCGAAACTTCTTACCCGCATGGTTGCGGCCCAGGGCTTGCAGCTTCATACGATGAAACATCCGCTGGCTGCGCCGATTTGTGGCAAAAGCGGTTTCTTGCATAATGTGCCCATCATCGGTCCGGCACCGGAAAGCGTCAATTGCCCTTTCGGACAGGTGTGCCCAATTGCCACGCTTTTTTGCCTGGCCAACTTGTAAGGGCCATTCAGCTGGCCGTAGAATACTTAGGCGGCTACGGCTTCATGCCGGGCGCATTCTAGACTAAACCGCTGCCGCGCTTTTCTTCATAATCTTTGAACCATTTATTCGTAGAACTGAGTCATTATCCTTGCGCCTGGGGGCTTTATATGAACCTTGCTGAATTTATAGAAAGTCGCCGCGACCAGCATCTCGCGGAGCTCTACGAATTTCTAAGCATCCCTTCCGTTAGCGCCAAAAGCGAGCACAAGCCGGATATCGATCGGGCCTCCAAATGGGTTGCCGACCGTCTGCGAGCCGCGGGCTTCAAGACCGTTGAAATCGTTCCCACCAAACTTCATCCCCTTGTTTATGCCGAATCCCTCGAAGCCCCCGGAAAGCCCACGATCCTTTTCTATGGTCACTATGACGTCCAGCCCGCCGAACCGCTGGAACTCTGGACCTCCCCGGCTTTCCAACCGGAAGTGCGCAACGGAAATATCTATGGCCGCGGCACCGCAGATGATAAAGGGCAGGTCCATATCCATCTGAAAGCGCTCGAATCGCTGCACCAGCTTCACGGCAAATTTCCCGTAAACATCAAGGTCCTGATTGAGGGCGAAGAAGAGGTTGGCAGCGTCAGCCTGTGGGACTACGTGCAGAGCCACAAGGAAAAGCTGAAGGCGGATGCCCTGCTGGTATCGGATACGTCCATGCTTGGCAAAGGCGTCCCGTCCATCACCTATGGCTTGCGCGGGCTCAACTATTACGAGATCGAGCTGACCGGACCCGCGCGCGACCTCCACTCAGGCGTCTACGGCGGTGCGGTTCCCAATCCGCTCACCGTGCTTACAGAATTATTCGCAAAGCTGCACGACAAGAATTTCCGCGTCGCGATCCCAGGCTTTTACGACGACGTTGCCGCCGTCCCCGCCGCGGAACGCAAAGCGTTGAACGCGCTGCCCTGGAAAGAAAAGGATTTCAAGCAGGCCGTGGGAGCGCCCGCTTATCACGGCGAAAAAGGATTCACCACGGTCGAGCGGCTCTGGATTCGTCCCACGTTGGAACTGAACGGAATCTGGGGCGGCTATCAGGGCGAAGGCGCGAAGACCGTTATTCCTTCCAAGGCTTTCGCGAAGTTTTCCACGCGCCTCGTCCCCAATCAGAATCCTCAAAAGATCGCCAAACTCGTCGAAAAGCAAATCCGCAAGTTGCTTCCCAAAGGTGTGCACTGCCGCTTCGAAGTACTCAGCACCGGCAAGCCCTGGGTAGCTGCCTACAAAGCGCCGATTTTTCAGGTGGCCCAGTCCGCTCTGCAAAAAGGTTTCGGCAAAAAAGCCGTCTTTATTCGCGAGGGCGGCTCTATCCCCTTCGTCACTCAGATGCACGACACTTTCAAAGTTCCGTGCGTCCTGATCGGCTTCGGCCTGCCCGATGAAAACGCCCACGCCCCCGACGAGCATCTCGCCCTTGAAAACTACTACGGCGGCATCAAAGCCATAGCCCATCTCTACGAAGACCTGGCCGCCCTCTAACTCGGCGCGAGGCAGGTCGGCGCACAATAAATCGTGCCCGCTTTATATGTAGGGGCGGCTTTACGCCGCCTTCTTGCCTTGGTAGGGGAGGGCTTGTCCCTCCCCCTCGCCTTTATAGCGGCCGCCGTCCGCGGCGGGCGCCTTTTCCGCTCCTGAAATAGGTGGCCTTCAGGCCGCTCTCCTTGTTTTCTCTCGCCCGCTTTGTGCAATCCTCGGCGAAAATTCTTTTCTATCCCCGTTCCAACCGAAAAAGAAAACATCCCGCTTCCGTGCTCCGCACATTCACGTAACGAATCTTCGTATCGCTGAACAACTGCTCCGCCGCCCGTTCTTCCGTCCCATCGCTCGAGCGAATCTCATTCACCAGCGCGCGGTTTTCCCCGTAACCTTCCAAAGTCAACAGCCGCCCGCGATACTCTTCCGGAATCGCATCGATTTCCGGATGTCGCGCACACTCTGTTGCATGGATATATACCGGTCCTGGAAGAGGCGGCTCACCCAATTCCCGGAAAGGATCGTAGGTAAACAACAGCAGTTCTTCCTGGCCCTTCTGGATTAGCTTCAGGCAGTGCCGGCAGGGCGCGCGTCCCGCCGCCACCTCGCGATGCGCGGGGAAACCATAATTGGGGGATTTTCCTGTGATCCGTACTTGCTCCGCAATTTCGCTGCGGATCGCCACCACTCGAAAAGAACTCATCATTCACCTCGCCGAATTTCGATTGCGAGGCAATTCTGCGGCATCGCGCCGCGGGCTTCTATCCGTTATCTTCCGTCAAATTCAGAGTGCGACAATTCTTCGCGCCGCCCCCGCGCATAGTCCCGCAGCGCGGTGTTCGCTCCGCTGATCACCTGCAGCGCGTCGGCCACTCTCCCCAGATCTTTGCCGCGCAGAACCACGTACATCTCATTTTCATCCAACCCCGTGTATACCCGGTTGCCGATGCATCCGAGGCTGGCAATCGCGCCGAACTGCAACGACGCGGGCAGCGCCATGCATGTAGGCCGCCCGAGCGAGGGCGCACCTACTCCGATCCCCGCTCTCCCCGCCGCTTCCTGCAACAACATCGCCGCCGCTGGCCGCAGCGCAAACAGCACTACGTCCGGGTCCACGGGCGCCTCCGCCAGCGGTGAATACACAATTGCCTTCGGCGCCTTCGCCAATCGCGGAATTTGCGGCACCTCTTCCGGTTTCACATACCCAAGCTCGAACATCATCTTCAATGTCTGTTCCGTTTCATTTTCACGGTCGGGCGATAGCGAAATATGGTGCGTGTACGCCCCCACCGCACAGTTAAAATGATCTTCGGGAATCGTGTAAAACGCGCGTCCCTCGGCAGCCAACCGCCAGAAGCTGCAGCCAGAGGGCTGCACGCCCTGAAACTTCTTCACTCCCGCGGGTTCCGCATCCAGGAACGCCACCGCCACCGGGCGCACTGGCGTCTTGATCACCTTCAATAGCCGCTGCTCCAGTTCTCGCCAGTTTGTGCTCGTGTTCACGTCGCTTCTCCTTGATTAACTTGGAATTAGGCAGGATAACATACCCCAGCTCGCTCGAATCCGTCCCGAAAGCGCGTTTTACCGCATGAAATCAGCACGTTTTGCACATGCCCCTAAAAAAATCGCGTTTTTTCGGCCTTTTTTGCCCATTTGCCCTTGCGTTCCTTTTCTTCCTTCGCTATAGTCCGGTTCGGCCCGAGTTTTTTGCAGGAAAATAGGGGTTTTTCTTGCTCGCGGCTGGTCCCGGATGCACCGGGATGGATAGAAAAATCAGGAGGATAGGCAGAAGAAATGGCAGCTAAGCCACTGAGCAAAACCAAAATCGTTTCGCATCTCGCCGATAAAGTGGGCACTTCCAAGAAGGCCATCGTCACTTTCTTTGATGAGCTCCACAAGTTGGCCGTCAAGGAAGCCAAGGGCGGGGCAGGCAAGTTTGTGATCCCGGGAATCGGCCGCGTCGTAAAGGCTCATCGCAAAGCCCGCATGGGCCGCAATCCCCAGACCGGCGAAGCGATCAAGATCAAGGCCAAGACCGTTGTCCGTCTGCGTCCGGCCAAGGTCCTGAAAGACGCCGTCCTGAAGTAGCTCTTTCTCCCGCCTGGGAGCAGGAAAAATTGGAAATCCCCGCAGCCCGCTTCACGCAGGCTTGCGGGGATTTCTCTTTTACCACCTTAAATCTCCTTCGCCCGCCCTTAGAGCGTCTTCACGTACGCAATCACATCCTTAATTTGCCCGGCTTCTAGCACATCCTTGAACCCCGGCATCAACTGGTCCCCGTTCTCAATCCAAGCCTTCAGGCTTTCGTCCGTAATCTTGTTGCCGTTCACGCTGAACGTGCCGCGCTTCGCCAGCCCCTTCAGCCCCGGCCCGATTTTTTTCTGGTCGCTGTTGTCGTAGTGGCAAACCGAACATTTCTGCTGAAACACCGTCTGCCCGCGCTTCACCGCCGCCGCGTTCGCAGCGGTATTTTTCGTCGTAGACGCCTGCGCAAACAGCGCTCCCGCGCCCAGCAACGCCGCAAAACCCGCCGCAATCACCGCACTTTTCCCAAGAAGATTCACGCTTCCCCCCTTAAATCCGATTAGCTCAAAATGAGACCCGCACCATTTTCTCCGTTCCCGCCCGAAATTTCCACCTCGGCCCCGCCCACGGTACAGGGTGCCCATTTTGCACAGCTAGCACTTTCGTACCTTTGACGAGACTCGCTTTTTACGTTCAAAATTCCACCATGAGCCAAGAGACCCTCACGCGTGCGTGGGAAGTGTTGCAAGACGCCTATCAGGCCCAAATGGAAGGCGACTACGACCGCGCCGCCGAGCTCTACCAGTCTTCCCTGGAGCTGCATCCCACCGCCGAAGCCCACACATTTCTCGGCTGGACCTATCATTACCAGGGCAAGCTGATGGACGCCATCGCCGAATGCAAGCGCGCCATCGAGCTCGACCCTGATTTCGGCAATCCCTATAACGACATTGGCGCCTACATGATCGAACTCGGCCAGTTTGACGAAGCAATTCCCTGGCTGCAGCAGGCTGTCGAATCCCGCCGTTACGAGCCGCGGCATTTTCCGCACTACAATCTCGGCCGCGCGTACCTCGGAAAGGAAATGTATGGCCAGGCGATCCGCTGCTTCCAGGAAGCGATTCAGATCGAACCGCGTTATTCGCTCGCTCGGCAAGCGCTGGAATCGCTTCGCCGCATGGTCAATTGATTTCCTCGACTTCTTCCTCTTCTCCGGCTTCTAATTCCGAATCCTTTGTAGGGGCACGATACATCGTGCCCTCTTCTCTGTGACCTCTGCGCCTCTGCGTTTGGCTCTCTTCTCTTAATTCCTCTCCGCTCTGCGTACTCCGTGTAACCTCTGTGCCCTCTGTGTGAAATCCGTCTCTTTCTCTTTTCCTACTCCGCCTTCGCCTCCGACGGCTTCACCACCCGATCGTAAATCCACAACAAAAACGTCGTCCCCAACCCGATCGCCGTCAACGACCACATAAACATCTGCGGCCGGTGCTGCACCTCTCCAAACCGGTGCAACAACGCCCCGCCGATCCGCCCCGCCAGAAACGATCCAATCCCCAGCGGCAAAAACGCGAATCCCATGTACGTCCCCTGCTGCCCCGCCGGCGCCAGCCGCGAAATGTAATCGTAATAGCGCGGCTGCTGAATCAATTCGCCCACCGCAACCACCACCAGCGTTGCATAGGCGGCATAAATGCTGGCATGCACCGCCAGAATCGCAAATGCCACCATGGACACCAGCGTGCCCAGCAGCACTGCCCGAAACGCCGCCATCTTTTGCGTCACTATGCTGAACGTCACGGTGAACGCAATCACCACCAGTGGCCCCGTCGAAAGCATCCGCTCCGTGTCCGCCTTCCCGTCCACGTAATCGTGGATGTAAATCGGCAGCGTGATGAACTCCTGCCAGTACACAATCCAGTAGCCGGAAAAAATCAGCAGAAAAATCATGAACTTCGGATTCGCCACCACTTTCCCGAAGTTGCGCATTGTCTCCGCCAGGCTCGCGGTCTTCACATCGCCCGATTTCCGCGGCTCCTTGAAAAACAGCAGCACCGCGAAGAACATCTGAAGCACGATGAGCGCCGCCACCCGAAACACATTCTCCACGCTCATGTGCCGGTGCACCCACGACGCCACAAACGGCCCCAGCGCCCCGCCGATATTCACCAGCGTGTAGTAAATCGAATACCCGATCGAGCGCACATTTTCATTCGACGCCCGCGCCGTCGTCCCCACCACGCACGGCTTCACCATCGCCACGCCCAGCGCCGGCAGCATCAGCACCACGGTAACCAGCCCCACCAGCGGCACGGCATTGCGCAGCGGCGCCAGCCACGGCGCGCCCAGCGAACCAAGCAAAAAATACGAACCTGCAAGGATGAGATAGGCGATCGCCAGCGCGCGCCGGAATCCCAGCCGGTCGGCGATCGCTCCGCCAAAAATCGCCAGAAACCACACCAGCCCGCCGAACAGTCCTGAAAGATCCGCCGCCCGCTCCGTCGGAAAGTTCAGCGCCTCGTGCAGATACCGCGCCAGCGAAGCAAACGCCGCATAATACGAAAGCCGCTCAAACAGTTCGCTGACGTTCGCCACCCAGAACGACCGCTCAAACCCAGTCCGCACCTCCGCCACCCGCTGGTCAAATCCCATGCCACCTCCCCCTCCAACAATCGCGCATCATATCAGCGCAACTCGTCCCCGTGTAGGGGCGGCTTTACGCCGCCTTCTTTTCCGCTCTTCCGTGCGTCGCGCGCCGCGTGTAGGGGCACGATAAATCGTGCCCTCTTCTCCGGTCCGTCTCTTCTCTGCGCCCTCTGTGGAACCTCTGCGGCCTCTGTATGAAATCCGAATCTTCGCTTTTCTCATCTCAGCGAACTCTGCGTTAAGTCCCCCTCTTCTCCGTCTTGTTTTTTCGTCAGCTCATGGCTCACGGCTTACGGCTTCTTCCTCCCCCCGCTTGACACCCGTACCCACCTGATCAACGATCCTGATCGATCAATGGTAGCGCCGGCTTCCAGCCGGCTCTTTCCCTATGGCCACCAAATCCCCCATCAAACTCCCCGCCCCCGTCTTCGACGACCCTCGCCACCACATCCGCCTCTACCAGGGCGACTCCCTCGAACTCCTCGCCCTCCTCCCCGAATCCTCCGTCGACCTCATCTTCGCCGACCCG
>DASSGS010000065.1:0-381386 GCA_035693365.1 Candidatus Acidiferrum sp.
AGGAGCGCACGCCGTCGCACTGCCGGAACAATCCCACCGTGACGCGACACCAGACAGCGAATGGAGGAATGCTCCTTGCCAAAGGCTCGCCCAATCTCATGCAACGTCTGCCCACCCTTCCAAAGACGCCACACCTCGCTCTTCTGCGCCGCCGAAAGCCCAAACCGTCGCCCTGACCTCATAAACACCACCTTTGAAAACAGCGTTATACCAGATGGTGTTGCATCGACCCTCTGAGCCCACAGCGCTAACCAGGCACTATCGGACGTTCTCGTGCTAGAGTCTTGCGGGCATGCAAGGTCGGGCCGCCACTCTAGAGACTGGGAATGGGGGTATTTGATGAAAGGGTCCGCATTGTTTGACTTAACTGGTCGGGTGGCTGTCGTGACCGGTGGTAATGGCGGAATTGGTCGAGGCATCGCGCTCGGATTGGCCGAAGCTGGAGCGGCCGTCGCAGTCTTTGGACGAAACGACCAAAAGAACCAGAGGGTGCTTTCCGAATTGAAAGCAATCGGTGTTCCTTCAATTGCTGTGAGGGTGGATCTGACCGATCGTGCTGGACTGGAGCCCGCGCTTAACAGGGTCGAGAGCGAGCTTGGTGGCATAGGAATCCTAGTAAACAATGCCGGCAATGTTTCGTTAAGTGGTGGTGTGTTGCAGGAAAAACCTGAAGATTGGGACCGTGTCATTGAGACGCAACTCAATGCCGTTTTTCTTCTTTCGAAGCTTGCTGCCAGGTCGATGCTCAGCCGCAAGTTCGGGAAGATCATAAACATTGCCAGCATGTACTCGTTCTTTGGATCTGCGCTTATTCCCTCCTACAGCGCAGCGAAAGGAGCGATCGTCCAGCTGACCAAGTCAATGGCCATTGAGCTCGCACCGCAAAACGTTCAAGTCAATGCGATCGCGCCAGGGTGGATTGAAACGGACATGACGGCTCCGGTACGCACAATGCCCTTGAACGACGAAATTCTTGCGCGTACTCCCGCTGGTCGATGGGGTCAACCGGAGGAAATTGCCGGAACCGCTGTGTACTTGGCGTCGCGGGCTTCGGACTTCGTTACCGGAACGACGATTCGCGTCGACGGAGGTTATGCGATTCGATGATGGATCAAATGTAACTCAGGCTGAAACCTATTTTTGGAGAATTATGCCATGTAATCTTCTCAACTCCTGTGTAGTCGGCTTACCCAAAAAGTTCCTGCTAGTATCAACGCGATTGGCAGGTTGCCTTCGTTTCAACGCTTGAAATGGTCGGCAAGGGTTAGCACGATTCCAGCGATTAGCATCGCCAGGATAATAAGGCCGCCTACAACCCTAATCGCACGGTCATACCACGCCTTTGGATCAAACTCCGACGGCGACACGCCACTCTTGATAAGGCCGAAGAGAGCGGCGAACGAAGTCACGACCTTGTATATCGAGTGGGGACTGACGGGATGGTCCGATTGGTCAGTATGCTTCATGGTGTCAGAGCAATGATGCCATATCAACTTAACTCCCGGTTAATGCGTTCACTGGGGGCAAATACACACTTTTTCTTTAGAGGTGAAGAAGAGACTGGGCCGGTCACTATTCTGGAACGGGATTCGCTGCTGCAGGTTCAATGGCGGGGGTGGTGTTGGGAGAAGCCTCTCTCGGCACCAAGCCCACCCGAAAATCTCCGAACTCCTCGTCGAGGAGTCCCGAATAGATGACGAATGCGCCCACGACCGCGTCAATCAGGACTTGCGATACCAGCGGCACCAGTTTTCCGATCGCGCCGCCAATCGACGCGAGAAACCCAATTGTTAGCCCTATCGCAATCGACCCCGCAAACCTGAAGATCAGCGAGTACGCAATCGCGCGCCAGATGAACGCCCACCAGACTCGAAACGTTCGCTCCGATGTTCGAGGCAGACGCTCGACGGCAACAGTGGCGTCGCGAGGCAGTAGAGCAATGGAGAAATGTCGGAACTTCTTCCCCAAAATACGGTAGATACCGAACATCGAGACCAGGAACATGACGGCATAGGGCAGAATCCGGCCAGCCCACAGCAGAGATTGGGTTGAAAGCGTTTCGTTTTCCCAAGCTCTGCGCAGAAAAACTGTGAGCACGCTGATAATCACGATGGAAATCAGGGATGTCGGCCAGTAGTACGCCCACCAAATCCGAAGCCCGCAATTAACATTTGGTTGAATGTAATCTTCCGTGGACGGAGACGCGGGACGATTCGGAAGTGCATTGGATAAACTAAGTTCGCTTGGCATTGTTTTGTGCGCATTGTGCAGTGCACAACTGTCAAAGTCAAGTAACAGGTACGGTTACCGGGGCTCGCGTCGATTCAGACGTTATTTGCGCTTGCGTCGCCCTGGCCCAATGCCTGATCTTGGTACGAACTCAGTTTCACCAACCGAGCCCCTGTCACATGAACAATCCCTTGCGATTCCTGTTGCGCGTGCCGGTCCCATGGGTTTTCGTGCTGTCCTATTTGCTTGGGGCAGCCTTGGAATCTGTGCGCCCTTCCCCCCGGTTTCCAACGGCCGCACAGGCTATCACGATCGTTGGGGGCGTGTTGTTTGTTTTGGGCGCGATAATCGCCGGTTGGGGCCTGCTGATCTTCCGTAAAGTTCGCACCACCACTGTTCCCGGTCAAACATCAACAAATTTGGTGACGTGGGGTCCGTATCGCTTCACTAGAAACCCGATGTATGTGGGCCTGGTTTTGGCCTACCTCGGCGAGGCTGCCTTGCTCAAGCAGATTTGGCCACTCGTCGTTCTACCTTTTACGCTTCTCTACCTCAACACGACGGTGATTCCTCTCGAAGAAGCGAAGCTGCAGGAAGTCTTCCCCGAAGAGTACGAACAGTTTCGGTCACGCGTGCGGCGCTGGCTCTGAAAATTCCCGGCCGCGTCCCACGTAGGCTAAGCTCCCTGCCTGAACTACTGCCCGTCTGCCTTCACCTGGATCTCTTTCATCTCATTTATTTCTGTGATCACAATCGCATGCGTCCCCGTCCGCTCAAATACCGTCCCGCTGGCCCGCACGTACTTGCCGACAAATGCCATCAACTCTTGCCGCTGATCCGTGTCAGGCATCTTGGCGGAAATGGGGAAATACAGGTGTCCGTCCTTGGTCAAAATAACCAGCGGAGAGCCACCTTTCACGCACTCCCTCACGCATTCAGGGCTGGCACTTGTTGGGGTTGAATCCAGGTTTTGAATCGGGCACGCGACATCCCGAACCAGCCCCTCGATGGTTTCTTTCGAGGCGTTCGCCCGGTCGCCGGCCATCGCAGTCTTCTGCGGAGGATTAGACGCCGCCAGGATCGAGGCAATTCCGCAGCCTGCAATCAAGCAAACAGTCAAGATTCGGCTCACCAGTTCTCCTTATTCATCGGGCATAAATTCCCCACGAGATTTCCGCTCGCGGCGCCGCACCCGAGAGCATAGTAAATCGTCCGGCATCCCGCAATTATGGCTAATTGTCGCGCTTGTTGACTCAGCCGCGGCTGCAGTCTAGCATTGGCGCAAAGTAGTAGATTCCCGTCCCTTCCTGATACGGGTGACGCGGCTAGCGTGTCATAGGTAACGTCGCGGTCAGAATTGCGAGTGCCAACCTGACAAATCAACGCGTTCGGATTTTTTATGGCTGGTGGGTGGTGGCCACGGCAGCGCTGGGATTGTGTCTGGGCGCGGCTCCGATCATCGTTTATTCCTTTGCCATATTTTTCAAGCCCCTTAGTCAGGAATACCATGCCGGTCGTGCTGCAATCTCGTTTGCATTTACGTTACAGAACGTCGCGGCGGCGCTGTTTGCTCCGCTGACGGGGCGATTGATAGACCGGTTTGGCGCGCGGAACGTGATTCTGCCGGGAACCGCGATTTTCGGGTTGCTGCTGGTGTCGAGCGTATTGCTGGGAAGCAAGGTGTGGTGCCTCTACGCTTTCTTTGCGGTACTTGGGATCGTGCAAGGCTGCACGTCCCCGGTGGGCTACAGCGTGGTGGTGTCACATTGGTTTAACCGGCGGCGGGGATTTGGCCTTGGGCTAATGATGCTGGGCATCGGCGTGGGCGCGATTGTGGCGCCGTCATTCGCACAGCGGCTGATAGCAATGTTCGGGTGGCGCGCGGCGTATGCGATTTGGGGATGCGCCGCGCTGCTGATCGCCCTGCCGATGGTTGCAGCATTTTTGAGAAATGATCCAAAGGATAAAGGGTTGTTGCCCGACGGTGACGCGGAACCTGCCGAAAGCGGGCGACACACAATCGAACCCCGGACCTCTGCCGAAGGATTGAGTTGGCCTCAGATTTGGCATAGCTCGACGTTCTGGCTGCTGGTTTCTTCGTTTTTTCTCGCGGGCGCGAGCGTGCATGCCTGCGTGCTGCACCTTGCTGCGCTGTTGACGGATCGCGGCGTCAGCGCGCAAGCAGCGGCCGTGGCGGTATCCGTCGTGGGTTTGGCGGTGCTGATTGGTCGGGTAGTAACTGGCTATTTGCTGGATAAGTTTTTTGCGCCCCGGCTGGCGGCGTTCTTTTTTTTCGGAGCGGCGACGGGAATCGGATTGTTGATACTCGGGGCCGCGGGAAAAATCGCGCTGGGCGCCGCGTTCCTAATCGGAATGGGCATGGGAGCCGAGGGAGACGTCATCGCGTATTCCATCAGCAGGTATTTTGGATTGAAAGCGTTTGGCACGGCGTATGGATATGCGTTTGGCGCGTTTGTGCTGGCGGGAGCAGCTGGGACGTTGCTGATGGGAGTGGGATTTGATTTCACCCGGTCGTATACGGTGCCCCTGGCGGGATTTTTTGTGGCAATGTTGACGGCGGCGGGGTTGCTGTTGCTGCTCGGACCATATCGTTATGCTGCGTCGCAAACTCATGAAAAGCCTCCGGCAACTCCCGCTCGGGAAGCAAGCCTCGGATGATTCGAGCGGCGGCAAGTCTTTGGTCCCACCTAGCCGCTAGGTTCAGGTTTGTCGTGTAACCGGACAAGTGAAGGCTTCTACCTGCTTCTAAAAGAACAGCGCCAATCGGGAGCGGCTATTGTTCAAAATCCGGCGACCGCTTCGTTTTCCGTGGCAAATGTTTCGAAGATCGGCAGCAGCCGGGCCATCTCCAGCGCCTGTTTCAACTTCGGCCCCAGGTTCGCCAGCATCAGCCGTCCGCCCTTCGCTTTTGTTTTTCTCTGTATTTCGATCAGCGCCCCGATCCCCGCGCTGTCCACGGAATTTACGTGCTCCAGTCCAACCACAATTCTTTCCGCTCCCGATGCCAGAAGTTTATCAACCGTTGTGCGAAGCCCGATGCTCTCCGGCCCCAGCACCAGCCGCCCACTAAGCGTCAGCACATAAATTCCATTCGTTTCACGCTGCGTAATTTCCATTGCCACCGGACATCCTCCTCTTGCGCCAATTCTCGATTCGCTGACCCCTACATGATACCTTTCGTCCTTCCGCCTCCAAAGCGCGCAAACCAATTCCCTTCTCCCAATCCTCCTTCGACACAACCTCCCGCCCTTGGCCTCCTCAACCCTCCCTTCTTCGGCTATCATTCCCTCCCGTGAACTCGTCCACCGATTCCCCCCATCACTCCCGCCGCCGCGCCCTCCGAGACATCCTCCTCTACGGCGTTTCCGGCGGCCTGCTCATCATTATCCTGAAACTCACCGAATACCGATTCCTCGTCATCGAACATTCCTTCGAAATTTATGGCGCCTTAATCGCCGCACTCTTCTCGGCTCTCGGCATCTGGCTCGGCCTCACCCTCACCCGCAAAAAACCATCCGTCGTCATCAAGGAAATCCCCGCGGAGCCCCTCGAACCCTTCGTTCCCAACGAAGCCCGCCTCACCGAACTCGCCATCACCCCCCGCGAACTCGAGATCCTCGGCCTCATCGCCGCTGGCCTCAGCAATCGCGAAATCGCTTCCCGCCTCTTCGTCAGCGAAAACACCGTGAAAACCCATTCCAGCCGCCTCTTCGACAAACTCGGCGCCCGGCGCCGCACCCAGGCCGTCCAGATCGCCAAATCCTCCCGCCTGATTCCCTAGCCCTTCCCCACCCGAAAGCATGATTTTTCTGCCTCTCGCGGCAAAATCATCCAAAAGTATGACGACATCCCTCGTCTTTCCGGCTAAACTTCCGCCACTTGATCGCACTCCCCCGCAAAAGGAGCCTCATGAAACGCGTAACCGGAATTGGCGGAATCTTCTTTAAATCGGAAAACGCCCCTCAACTCTACGAGTGGTACGAAAAGCATCTCGGCATCCAGCGTGAACCCCACGGCCAGGGAGCCGCGTTTAACTGGCGCGAACTGCAGGCTCCCGACGGCGCCCAGCCCGGCCCCGAAGGCTGCACGACCTGGGCTATCTTCCCTCATACCACGAAATATTTCGGCGCCAGCAAAGGCGGCTTCATGATCAATTACCGCGTCGACAATCTCGATGCCCTCCTCGAAGACCTCAAGAAATCCGGCGTCGATATCGATCCCCATCGCGAGGAAGCCGACTACGGCCGCTTCGCCTGGATCACAGACCCCGACGGCAATCGCATTGAGTTATGGGAACCGCCAAAGTCCTAAGCTGACGGACCGTCGCGCAGGCATCCCTGCAAAAAATTCCGGGCGCACGAATACAAAATTCAATCAAAAGGAGAACTTTGCTTCCATGAAAAAGACTGTCCTTACTTTCGGCCTCATCGCCGGCCTCATCATCTCTGTCCTGATGGGCGGCTCACTTCTCCTTGCCAACAAAATCGGCACCGGCCACAGCATGGCTCTCGGCTACACCATCATGGTGGCCTCGTTCCTGCTGATCTATTTCGGTATCCGCAGCTACCGCGACAACACCCTCGGCGGCCAAATCTCTTTCGGCCGCGCCTTCGCCTGCGGCTTCCTCATCGCCCTCATCACCACCATCTGCTACGTCGCGATGTGGGAGGTCCTCTACTTCAACTTCATGCCCCACTTCATGGACCCCTATTTCGCCGCGCAGATTCACAAAGTCCAGTCCGCCGGACACGATCCCGCCACCACCGCGGCAGAGGTCGCTGCCATCCAGCGCTCTCAGCAGCTCTACCAAAACCCCCTTGTCAACATGGCCTACACCTTCATGGAGCCCTTACCGGTCGGCCTGATCATTACTCTGGTATCTGCCGCCCTCCTCCGCCGCAAAACCCCGCTCTAGGGGCGGCCTGCCCGCTGCAGGCAGGCTTTAGGCCACCTTCTTAATCCTTTGTAGGGGCCGGGCTCGCCCGGCCCTCTTGGGTTACTCCTCTCTCTGCCAGGCCCTCTTGGGTTACTCCTCTCTCCCAGGCCCTCTTGGTTTACTCCGTTCTTTGCTCCGTCCGCTTCCGTTACCCCGCTCACTGCGTTTGCACCCACCCCGACACCACCACCCACTCCTCGACCACCCACACGCCCCCACACCATGCATTGTCATCCCGAACCCGCGCCTGTTGCGGGTGAGGGATCTGCTGTTCCCCGCTACTCCTCCAAGCGAATTCCATCCCTCTACCTGGATTTCCCGCCCCTCTTGCTTTACTCCCATCCCACCCCGCGCCTTCTTGCGCTACTCTTCCCTGCAATATTCCTCGCGCTAATCCGTCCTCACCTATAGATGGACGCTGCGCTGAAAAAACACTGGCGAATGGCAGATCAGGATCAGCAAATTTCACAGGTCGTGGTCCGAGAACGTTCCCGGCTCCTCAACTTCATCCACCGGCGCGTTCCCGATCCCCTCGACGCCGAAGACATCCTCCAGGACGTCTTCTCCGAACTCGTCGAAGCCAATCGCCTGCTGATGCCCATCGACCACATCGCCGGCTGGCTCTTTCGCGTTGCCCGCAATCGCATCATCGACCTCTTCCGCAAGAAGAAGCCGGTGCTCTTCACGGACGCGGACACCATCAGCGAAGACGACGACTCGCTTCATTTCGAAGACCTGCTCCCCTCGCCTGATGCGGGCCCCGACGCCCTCTACACCCGCGGCGTTCTCTTCGCCGCCTTCGACCTGGCCCTCGGCGAACTCCCGCCGGAGCAGTGCGAAGTTTTCGTCGCCCACGAATTCGAAGGCCTCAGCTTTAAGGAAATTTCCGCCCGTAGCGGCGTCGGCATCAACACTCTTTTATCCCGCAAACGTTACGCGGTTCTCCATCTGCGCGAGCGGCTGCAGGACATTTACGACGACTTCACGAAAACGTAGGGAGGCAACATGGCTGGAAAATTAATCAAACTACTCTTCATCGTTCCGCTGGCAATCCTGGGAATGATCCTCTTCATCTTCATTGGCGGCGAAATCGTTCTCCATCTCTGGAACTGGCTCATGCCAACCCTATTCGGCTGGCACCAGCTTACTTTCTGGCAAGCTCTCGGCCTGCTCGCCCTCTGCCGCGTCCTTTTCGGCGGGTTCGGGTGGCACCGTCCCCGCCACTATGGCTTTCGAAATCGCATCGGCGATCACTTCGGGCGCATGTCCTCCGAAGAGCGCGACCGCTTCCGCCAAAGCGTCCGCGAACATTGCCGCCAGGCCGTCCGCGAACACTTCGGTGCAGGGCCTTCCGACCCCAAGCCCGAGGAGCACTGAATCCGCGCGACCCCTCACGCTCTAATTTGGCCTTTTGTTAATTCCTCGCAGGCGGCACGGCACGGGCTGCGGTCAGTTGCTTATACTCAGCTTTGGCTTGGCGAAGTAGCGGTATCTCCGGGTCCGCGTCTTTCCAGGTGGTGAAGAATTCCTCGTACGCTTTGCGGCTTTCGTCACGGTCCCCTTGCATCGCGTAGGCCCGCGCAACACCCAGTTGCGCAACCGGGAAAAATATTTCCCAGTCGGGCCATCCGCGATGGTCGATGATTTTTTCGAAATCGGTGGCAGCCTTGCCATACTCTCCTGCAGCCATGTAGGCCTCTGCACGTTTAGCAGCAACTAATACATTGGGGTATTGCGTGATCGGGGCGAGCAATTCCACGGCCTCGCCTGTGTTTCCTCGTTTCCGCTCGATGATGGACCGAATTATCGGCAGAATGACTTTCTGCTGAAATGTGTCTTCAGGAAACAGTCGATCGAGCTTGGCTGCCAACCCTTCAGCCTGCGTCACGTCGCCGGCGTCCCCTAATGCCGCGGCACATGCCCAGAGCCCATTTGCACTTTCATTCCCTGCCTCTTCCGCCTGGCGGCAGAGTTTCCGCGCCATGGCATAGTTTCCCAGCAACGATTCAAGCCCCGCATGCCCGGCAAGCTCGAAGGCGGCATTTTCCTTCCGGTTCGCGCGGCTCTCTTGCTTTGCCGCAGCTTCGCTTAGCGATCGGAGTTTGCTCAAGTCGCCGCGATAGAATGCCAGCTTCCTCTGAAATTCCAGCCAGGTCATATCGTCATCCGGGATTTCTCGGGCAAGCTGTTCCATCGTTGCGGCATCGCTTTGGATAAAGGCGATTTCGTAGCGAAACATTAGTTGAAATGGGGTCAAAGTTCCTTTCTGTCGCCATTGATCAAGAAGCTTCTTAGCCTCGTCAAATCGTCCCAGGGTCAGGAGCACTTGGCTTGCATTGGAGTAGTGCTGGGCAGAGGGCACCGGGGAAAGATCAATTGCCCGATAGAACTCCTCCAAAGCGTCTTCCGTTCTGCCCAGATGCGCGTATGTGATCCCCAACCAGTTGAAAGCAACCGCGCTGCGTGGGTACGCCTGCTTGTACAAAACCAGTACAGCCGTCGCCTTTTCCAGGTTACCCGTTGTAGATAAATGATAAAGAGCGGTGGTTTGAAAATTCTCTTCTTGCGTCAGTCTCCGGTCCTTCAGTTCGAAGGCCCTTGCGATATTTTTCTTGGAAGCTTCCTCGTCACCCAGCCCGTGATAAGCACTCCCGAGCATTGTGTAGGCAGAGCAAAACTGCGGGTCCAGTTCGACCGCAGTTTCAAAATAAGGAATCGACTCCCGACGTTTTCCGGATCGATACAATACCTGGCCTGCTCGATAGGCTCGCAACGCCTCAAGTGAGCTGGTGGTTGCAATATCGAGCGGAGCATCGTACTTCTCCAGTGAACTCAGGCTCTCGCCCAATTGTCTTCTGAATTGGGCTCCCGCTTTGCCGAGAGCCGCCACCAGCTTATCCCTGGACTCGGCTTCCACCTGCCGCCGGGCGATCGATTTTTGACTCTGCGCGTCGATGGCCTCCAGCGTAATCAGGTATTTGCCCCCGAAAGCCGCAATCTCCGGTACCACCACGGCTTTCAGGCCCTGTCGCTTGCAGATTTCAATGCCCAGTTCGCGCGTCACCCGTTCGTTCGGATCGCGCCGCATTGTCCGCATCGTCTCCCGGACGCTTCCCTCCGGCAGAAGGCTCAGGAAAGGCGACTCTGTCAGCTTCACTTCGAGGGCCTTGTCGAGCGAGTCGTCGAAAATTGGATCGCCGGTCTCGTTCACAAATCTCGCCAGCACGATGACGTCAGTCTCCGTCAGCGCCGGCCGTGCAAAGAAAACACGCCACGTTGCGAACGCCGCTGCAAGGAGAAAGGCCGCAGCACCTATCCCATAAACTACCCGGCGCCTCTTTAGAGGTTTCTGCTCCGGCCGCAAGGAACCATCTGGCTCGGAATGTATTTCAGTGGGAACCGATACGGGCAAGTCTCCGTTTTCCACATGAGCGATGAACCGGTATCCGCGCCGCGGCAGCGTCTCGATGTACCGCGGTTCCTCCGCGGAATCCCCCAGCACGTCACGCAGCTTTTTGATGGCGCTGTTCAGTCCGGTATCGAAGTCAACAAACGTGTCCACGGCCCAGAGTTTCTGGCGGAGCTCCTCGCGCGTGACCACTTCACCCGGATGCTCCAGCAACAGCACAAGTAAGTGAAAGGGTTGGTCCTGAAGCTTCAGGCGAATGCCGTGTTTGTGCACCTCGCCAGCACGCAAGTCCACCTCGAAGGCGCCGAAGCGCGTCCTACGAGTTCTAGCTGTGGCTTCCATAACCTGGTTACGAACGTGGCCGCAGTGTATCACCAATTACTTTGAGCCGATATTAGTGTCTATTCGGCAGGCGTTTCGCTCCAACTTGCCTGCTTTCTATGGTCTGCACGATCAGAACTAGAACAGACACAAACTACCCCCGTGCCATTGCTTTGCAACTCGGTTCGCCCCAATCTTGGCCACGTTGGCCGCGCCCGCCCACGACGAATCCAACCGGCGCAAAGCCTGTTTGCCAATCTCCGATTGCTGTTGGGGGAGAAAAGGAGATACCGTGAAAAAATTGCTGACTTTCGCCTTGCTCGCAGCTGGCTGCGGAAGCTCATATTCTCCACCACCCCCCACCCAGGTCACCCCGAATGCTTCCATCACGGGGCAATATAATCTGGTTCTCACCTCCACGAACGGAAGAGGGACCACAAATATCTATACAAACTTCACCCAAAACGGAACCGCTCTCACCGGAGAGGCAACCACCCTCGTCTGCCCCGCAAATGATTTGTCAACATGCCAGGGCGATAATCCTCCCCTTGTTTCGATCTCTCCTGCTGGCACCGTCCACGGTGCAAATGTTTCCATCGTGATCTCTTTTCCGGCCTCCGCGGGACCCGATACCATCACACTTGTTGGCACCGCGAAAGGACCAGATCTTTCTGGCACCTACACAGACAATCTAGGCGACACCGGAATCTGGACCGCCTCCGCCGCTCTATTGTTCAACGGAACTTATAGCGGCACATATAACTCCACTTCGAACCCCTTGCCTATAACTCCCTCGATCTCCATTTCGCTCTTGAAAGCCGCCAACCTCAACCTCACCGGAACGGCAACCATCACCAGTTCTCCCTGTATTAGCTCCCTCACTTTCACCGGGCGTGCGGTTGGTGGCGCTTTCACCCTGACCGATGCGGCAAACAAGGCCAGCTTTATCGCACTACCTTCCGGGAACGATTACAAGTTCAACTACACTTTTGACCCCACCGCGGCTCACTGTGCCGGAGACTCCGGGCGCGGCGTGGTCACCAACGCCTCCCCTTGGGACTACTGAGAGTTTCATACTGCTCGTTTAACGAAGGCAGTTCTCGCAAGAAAAGGACACGTCCCACAATCCTTCCGGTGGAGCGCCCAGGCAGATTCTTCGGGCCCCGTCTTCCAATCACTGATTTCTAAATTGAATTTGTTCCCTGCTCACAAGAGTTCCCCCTCCGCTAGCTGCGCTCTTTTTCGGTGTATAATCCCGCCAAACTCAGTTTCAGGCGGTGAGCCTTGGGCACTTCGCTAACACCAAATCTTTGGATCCCCGTATGTTGCGCGCGCGTCATGCGCTACAACGTTTTCGCCCCACAGGGCGACTCCGCCTACGGCCTTCTGGTCTGCTCCGTCTGCAACAAAAACGTAACCTTCGAACTCGAACATCAAGCCGACCTCGGCAGCTACGGAGATGGCGCGCGAGCACTCAGTATGCTCGCCTCTCCCAAGCCTCCCGACATGGAGCGCAAGAAACTCGATGGAGACGCCGCGCTGGACGACAAAACGTTGTGACCCGCATCCCCGCTCTTAAATCCCGGGCTCTCCTATGATTGGCGAAACCATCTCCCACTTTCGCGTCATCGAAAAACTCGGTGCGGGGGGAATGGGCGTTGTCTATAAAGCCCTCGATACCCGCCTCGATCGCCTCGTCGCCCTCAAATTTCTACCCGACAAGATGGCCCAGGACGCTCAGGCCCTGGAGCGCTTTCGCCGCGAGGCCCGCGCCGCTTCCGCTCTCAACCATCCCGGCATCTGCACCATCTACGACGTCGGCGAGCAAGGCGGCCGTACTTTCATCGCTATGGAGTTCATCGACGGCGAAACGCTTCGCAGCCACATCCACGGCAAACCCCTACCTCTCGAAGAACTCCTGAATCTCGGCATCCAAATCGCCGAAGCGTTGGACGCCGCCCATTCCGAAGGCATCATCCACCGCGACATCAAACCCGCCAATATTTTCGTCAACAAACGCGGTCGCGCCAAAATTCTCGATTTTGGTCTCGCAAAGCTCTCTCCAAAAGGAGTCGGCGGTGAAGAGACGGATTCCGGCGGCGGCACGCCCGGCTCCACTTCCATCGTTGGAATCATCAGCGGCACTCCTTCTTACATGTCCCCCGAACAGGTTCGCGGCGACGCCCTTGACCCGCGCTCCGATATCTTTTCTCTCGGCGTCTTGCTGTATGAAATGGCCACCGGCCGCCAGGCCTTCAGCGGCGGCACCGGCGGCGCGATCATCGAGGCCGTCCTCACCCGCTCCCCCACTCCGGTGCGAACGATAAATCCCGATATCCCGCCCCGCCTCGAAGAAATCATCGATAAGGCGCTCCACAAAAATAAAGACCAGCGCTATCAGCACGCGGCCGACATACACGCCGACCTGCAACGTCTCGACCGCGGCCCCGATTCCAGTTGGAGTTCCTCGGGCGCTTCCACGCAAACTTCCGTTCTCCCCGCGAAAAGTGACCCAAGCTCCACCGGCGAGCAGCGCGCCCAAAATCCGGCCTCGCAATCCGGCTCCCTCCGCCCCACCCGCGTCTCAAAAATCATCGACTCGATCGCCGTCTTGCCTTTCGAAAACACCAGTCGCGATCCCGAACACGAATACCTCAGTGATGGAATCGCGGCCAGCCTCATCAACATTCTCGCCACCATTCCCAAACTTCGCGTCATGGCCCAGAGCACCGTCTTCCGTTACAAGGGCCGCGGCGTCGATCCCCAAGCTGTCGGCCGCGATCTCAGTGTTCGCGCCGTTCTCACCGGCAGAATCATGCAAAGCGGCGGCTCGCTCCGCATCGGCGCCGAACTCGTCGATGTGGCCACGGGACTGCAAGTCTGGGGCGCTCAGTACGATCGCAAGCCCGGCGACATCTTTTCCATTCAGGACGAAATTTCCAACGAAATCTCGGACAAGCTGCGCCTGAAGCTTACCCGCGCGGAAAAAAAGCGCCTCGTCAAACATCAAACGGACGATCCCGAGGCCTACCGCCTGTACCTGAAGGGACGCCATCACTGGAACAGGTGGACCGAAGACGGCTTCTACAAAGCGATCGGCCACTTCCAACAGGCTGTCGACAAGGATCCCGCTTACGCTCTCGCCTATACCGGCATCGCCGATTCCTACATTCTCCTCGGCTGGAACAGCTATCTCCCGCCAAAAGACGCTTTCCCAAAAGCCAAAGCCGCCGCGATGTCCGCTCTTCGCCTTGATCCGGATCTCGGCGAAGCCCACACCCCGATGGCCGCCGTCTTGTGGCTTTACGATTGGCAGTGGCCAGAGGCGCAGGCGGAATTCAAGCGCAGCATCGCCCTGAATCACGCTCACCCCACCGCCAGCCATTGGTACGCCGAATCTCTCATGACCATGGGGCATCAAGCGGAAGCCATCGCAGGCATGAAAAAGAGTCAGGAACTCGATCCTCTTTCCCTCATCATCAGCTCAGGCATCGGCTGGGCCCACTACATGGCCCGCGAATACGACGCCGCCATCGAACAGCTCCATCGCACGATCGAGTTGGATCCCAACTATCCCATCTGCTACTGGATTCTGGGCCTCATCCTCAGAAAGCTCGGCCGCTATGAAGAGGCCATCGCCGAAGGTGAAAAGGGTGTGAAGTTTTCCGGTGGCAGCCCCATGCTCACCGCGGCACTGGCGCAAACTCTAGCCGTTGCTGGGAGAAAAAACGAAGCAATCCGCTTGCTCGACGATCTGACAAAACTGGCAGGACAGAAATATGTCGCGGCCTGTTTTTTTGCTGGAATTCACGTCGGCCTGGGAGAAGCCGACCGCGCCATCGAATGCTTGGAAAAATCCTTCGCGGAACATTCTCACTGGCTCATCTACCTGCACATCGATCCCAGCATGGACCCCTTGCGCCCCGACCCGCGCTTTCAAGACCTCTTGCGCCGCATCGGCCTTCCCCTGAAGCCCGCCATTCCCGTCTGAATCTGAATTGCCCGCCGCTTTTCAAGCCGATGAGTCGCGCCCCTGCGCCTCGCGCGGCATCGCACCCGCCAGCAGAAGTACCGCGCCGCAAAACATCAGCGTGTCCGCCACGTAGTTCAGCCCTTTTGCAATGCTGGCGCGATCCACAACTCCGATCGGCACATAGACAACCAGTTCCACAACGAGGACCGTCAACCCCAGCCACGTCGCCGCGGCGCGCGTTTTCTTGCCAAAAACCAACAGAACGCCGGCCACTGCGTAAACCACGGCCGCCACATACGTCCAAATGGCGTGCCCATAAATGTAGTCAGGTGTCAGCCGGTTCAGCGGAACGCCCGGAACGTGATCGCCGTGGAGAAATTGTTCGAAACTGAAAAACAGCACGGGAATTGCCACCAGGTATCGCGCAATCTTCGCGAAAACATCCGTACCGCGCCCACGCCGCTCCCCGCTAAGACTGACCGCCAGCGCCAACGCGCCGCCGCTGAAGGACAACTCCCGCAGCGCGACTGCCAGCGCAAACCGATTACCCGGGGCTTGCGCCCAACCCGGTCCGTGCATCAGCGCCACGAAAAGAAAAAACGTCAGCGCAAGCATACTCGCCGAAAAACGCGCCTGAACCCTGCTCACCACGCTGAGCGCGGCCGCAATAAAGCAAGCCCCCAGGAAGTACACCCAAAACAAATGCCACGGAATCCACGTCGGTATCAGCGACGCCACAGCCTCCGGAAACGTGAAATGTTCGGTGCCAAACGCCGCCACCGGCGCCGCGTAAAAAACCGGCCCAAACAGTATCAGCTTGCCAAATCCTCGTGCCCTTCGCCAATCCCCGCGAAGAAAAATCACCGCCAGCCCGATTGCAAACACCACTCCGCCCACAAAGTACGACCAAATCACCTCGCTCGGAATCGCAAGGAGAACCATTGCCGCCGATGCCCTTTCAAAGTTGCCGCTCACACCAATTCCTTTCCGCCCCGTCCTACGCTAGAAGAGTAGTTTTCCCGACCACGATCAATAGTCATGCTCCGCGCCCGACCTTAGCCCGCTCAATCAACCGGTTCGAAGGCAAGCTCGGGTCCGCCAGTTTCTTCGCCGTTTCTACTCCCGCCACCGGCAGTTTGGCCGCATCCAGCAGCCCCAACTGCACCAGCACCGACGCCTGATCCCAATAAATGTGCTCATTTGCCAGCTTCCCATCGCGAAAATGCACAATCACCACCAGCGGGCATTCCACCCGTCTCCCGGTCGGCGCAATCCCCGGCAGCATCCAGTCCATCTCCATCGTGTGCGTGAACTGAAAAATCATCTCGTCCACCAGCCGCTCGTCCCCAATCGTGCGTGAAATAGGAACGATCTTCGTATCCGGCGGCATCTTCGGAATAAAATGTTTCGAATAAAATTCCCGCAACTCTTCGTGCCCCACGCCGCCCGTCAATACCGGAATGTGATTTACATACGCATCCGGCACCATGGTCTCGAGGGTAGCTTCCGTATCCTTGGTCGTAAATTCCCCGCGCAGATGCTCTTCCCAAAGCTTGCCCAGCGGCCGCTCCGCAGGACTCATGCGCGCCCCAGTATTTCCCTTTTCGTCCATCTCGGCCTCCATTCCGCAGGAAGGGCTCATCCAAAAATGGTTTTCAGGGGGTCGGAGCTTTAGCTCCGACAATTACGGCTCCCAAAAACTGGGCTTCAGCCCCTGAGGACACTCTTCCCTCAACCAGACTCCATCTCTCACCCAAATCTAATGGGTTGCACTTTGCAGCTTCCCGTCTTTCACCAGCGCAAACTTCTGAATCCTCTTTCCCGTATCCACTTCCCCGGTATAAAGATTCCCTTCCGCATCCGCTGCGATCTGATGCACCCAGTGAAACTGCCCCGCACTCCTCCCATTCCGCCCGGTCCGCCCCACCACCGCCCCATCCTCCCGCCGCAGCGTCCAGATCACGTTATCCTCTCCATCCGCCACCAGCAAAAACTTCTGCCCCGCGTCCGTCGAAAACGCGAACTGCCACACCGACCCCAACCCCAGCGTTTCCGGACGCACTATAAACTCCTTCACAAACTTCCCCTGCTTCGTAAACACCTGCATCCGGTTGCTCGATCGGTCGCACACATACACCAGCCCGTCGCGCGAAATGTGCACGCAATGCACCGGATTGCGAAACTGCTGCGCCGGCGCCGCCCCCGCACTGTACGCTCCAGCATCGCCATCCTTCGGCGCGTTTCCATACGCGCCCCACATCCTCTTGAACGCCCCTGTCTCCGAATCGAACACAATCACCCGCTTATTCATGTATCCGTCGGCGACATAAACCTCATGCAACTCCGAATCCACCTCTATCCCCGCCGGCCGTCCCAAAATGTCCATCCGCGAACTGTCCGCGGTATCCGCCGATGGATGCCCGATCTGCATCACAAACTTCCCATCCTTCTTGAACTTCAAAATGTGCCGGTCCGTAGCCGCGCTCCCTCCAATCCAAACGTACCCCGCCTTGTCCACAAAAATTCCGTGCTCGCTCTTCGGCCAGTCAAATCCTTCTCCCGGCCCGCCCCACGACCGCAGCAATCGTCCTTCCTGATCAAATTCCAAAACCGGCGGCGCCGCAAAACAACACTCCGACCGCGGCGGCGTCTGCGCAGCCCCCAGCTCATCCGCCGTATTCGACGCCGGCCGTTGCAAAACCCAGATGTGATTCTCCCCATCCACAGCCATCCCGCCGATCTGCCCGATAATCCACTTGTTCGGCAATTCCTGCGGCCAGAACGGGTCAACCTGATACTTCGGCGCCTCTTGCGCGCAAATCGCCGCCGCGCAAAAACCCACCAACATAGCCGCTGACACACAATGCCCCGCTATGCCCCGCGCGCGTTTCTTCTGGAATTCGAATCCGTGCATCCCACACCCCATCCGTTTGCGCTTCAGTTTTTTCCGATTAGGCGCGGAGTATAGGGCCGCTCCACCCACCTGTCAACGCGCCGCGACGTTTTCAAGTCCAGGCGCAACCTCGCATTTGCAGCTGAAATCTAGCGCCGCCCGCTTTCCTTCTCGCGTTTCAGGATCATCCGGTCAAACGCTTGCGGCAAACCTTCGCGCGGCGAGTAAGGTCCTGGCTCGTACGCCCGCGAAGAAATCCCTTTTTGTCCCAGCTCCGAAATTCCCCAATCTTCCCGGTTCGTCTGGTCCCAGAAGTCCACCACATCGTCCGCCCGGAAATCCGCCTTCGCCATTTCCGCCGGATGAAAGTGCCATTCGCAAATCACCTGCGTCCGGTCCACCGCCTGCGGCCACAGCGTGTGCGTCATTACGTAGTCCGGGTGCAGGCTCAGGAACAAATTCGGATACACCGTGTAGTACAGCACTTCCCCTTTCTGTTTTTCGTTCAGCCCCGGCAGATGCGCCCGCCGCCGCTCTCCATCGGTGCTCATGGTCTGCGCGCGGCCGCGAAATTCCATCGACCCGCCGATATACCCTGCGTGTGGCCGATCGTTCTCTCCACTCAGATAATCCGTGATGCGATGCAGCGCCGGATGCAGCAGAGGACAATGCAGGCATTCGTTGTAGTTCTGCACGATCAGCTTCCAGTTGGCTTTCACCTCATACACCATCCGCTTGTGCATTCTCAGGTCCTGCATTTCCCACGCCGCAAATTTTTCCGGAAGGTCCCCAAGCTGCTCTTGCAACGGTTTTCTCCGCTTCGCAAGGTTCACGAAAATGTGTCCCGCCCACTCTTCCGCGCCCACTGCATGGAGCGGATACTCCTCGCGCCGGAACCCGCAATCCTCCATGTGCGGCGCGCCCAGCAGCTTCCCGTCCAGCCCGTATGTCCAGCCGTGATAGGAGCACTGAATCCGCCCCGCAAATTTTCCTTCCGTCCCGCGGCAAAGCTGCGTTCCGCGGTGCCGGCAAACGTTGTAAAACGCCTGAACCGCCCCTCCCTCGTTCCGCGTGATAAGGATGCTTTCTCCCGCCACCTCCCGCAGAAAAAATTCCCCCGCGCGCGCAACCTGCTCTCTCCGTCCCGCGCACACCCACATCCCACAGAAAAACGTCTCCATTTCGCGCCGGAAATTCTCTCCATCGGTGTAATACTTCCCCGGCAACGTCTTTTGCTGCGTCCTCTTCCCTGCTTGCGTGCTCTTCTTCTGCTTACCCATGTGGCGCTCCCGTCCCGTCAAAATCTATTCTTCTTCCACACGTGTTTGCAACACGCCGTCTCTGATTTACAATCCTGGCACCATGCAATCGGTCTATGAAGCCGCAGGCGGTCACGACGGGCTCCTCAGGCTCGCCCACGCGTGGCACACACGCGTACTCGAAGACGATGTCGTTGCCCACGCGTTCAGCCACGGATTCCACCCCCAGCACACCGAGCGCCTTGCCGCGTATTGGGAAGAAGCGCTCGGCGGGCCAACGACATACTCCGATCGGTACGGCGATGAAACCTCTGTCGTGCAGATTCACAGCGGCAACGGGCTGCACGAGGAGATGGACCAGCGGGCCATCGCTTGTTTCGATCAAGCGCTCGAGGATGTTGGCCTCGCTGGCAACGAGCAACTCCGCCGCGTCTTGCACGATTATTTTGCCTGGGCAACCACCACCACGATGGCTCGCTATCACCGCTCTGCGGACGATGTCCCGCACGGTTTAGCCATCCCAAAGTGGTCATGGAACGGACTCGTCAGTGTAGGAGAGTCCACAAGGTCCTGATTAAACCGCTAACCTCCAGACGCGTCGCCGGCTACTGGCTTATCAAACTAAAGCTCGCTCCAGGAAGCGATCTATTTTTCCTGCAGCAGCACTACATCGGAAGTATTCTGCCCCCGCGCAACCGCCAGCGTCTTTCCATCCGGCGACCATTGAAATTCCGCAATGTGCTGCGAAGTGAAGTTCGTAATCTGATGTCCTGGCGAACCGTCAAGCGGCTGCACAAAAATGTTATCCACGCCCTGATCCCGCACGATGTAGGCCACATATTTTCCATCGGGAGTGACCGTCATCGGGTTGGTAAAGCCTGTCCCGCCTCCTCTCGCCATCCGCGGATCGGGTTTCAGTAACCGGGGCCCTGACGGCGAAGCGGCGTCGAGCGCCACCACCGCCAATTTGCTCGCGGCCGTTTGTGGACTCTCGGGCGCATTTACGTCCGCATTGAAAATCAGTTGCTTCCCGTCCGGCGAAATGGTTTCACCCCAAAGCCCGTACATCCCTTGCACCAGGCTCCCCGGCACGGGCTCGGCTTGCCCGCCCGCAACAGGCGATCTCTTGGGTCCACCACCGTCAAAGTAGTAGACCCACTTCCCATCCGGTGAGCACGCCAGGTTGCTGGCGAAAAGTCCGTTGGTCAGTTGCACCGGGTTTGAACCGTCGGCATTGGTCCGCCAGATATGAATCTGGTTCGTCCTGCCGTGAAAAGCCCAGGAAAGCACAAGGTAACGGTCCCCGCACCGCGCCAGCCCCGTGATCCAAGAGTCCGGATCATTCACGATTGTCGTTCGTTCTCCCCCGTCCAGGTTTATCTTCTGCAGGCTCTTTCCGTCGGAAACCAGCACCTTCCCGTCCGCCGTCCACGCCATCGACTGGACATCCTGCGCCAGCACGGGCGCTTGCCTCTGGATATTTACCGCCTCACCGCTATTGCTGAAAACGCTCAGGCTGCTTGTGATCTTTACCTGCACCGTGGCGGCCGTCTTTCCGTTGGCGGACACAGTCAGCGTGTCATAGGTGTTTGTATCCCGCGTGACCGGCAGGACTTCTCCTCCAGCAGCGGCAATCAACCCAATTTGTGGGCGCAAATAATTCGGGCCCTTCTGTGCGTAGCGCGCCATAAGCCACCGGCCGCCAGGTAGCCACACTACGTCGAACACCAGCTGGTTTTTGAAGGAGGCAAACGGTTCAGTTTGCTTTCCGGAAATGTCAAACGATTTGGTGGCGCCCAGAACATCCCCGAGCGCGAAGACGCTGTAAGTAAGCCGTTTTCCATCCGCCGTCCAGCTCAGGCTGTGAGGGAAAGTGTCCGGCCCATTGGCGGCGATTTCCAGGATGGCCTCGTCGCTGCCGTCGGGATTCGCGCTCAGCAAACGAAACTTCCCCACTTCCGGATCATTGGCGCGAACATACGCGATGCGATGCCCGTCTGGCGAGAACGTAATCCCGGTATCAATATCGCGAACAATAAGCTGGGGCGTTCCTCCCAGCACCGGGGTGCGATACATATCCCACTCGCTCTGCGTGCCGATTCCGGCTTTGCTGAAGTAAATGTAGTTTCCATCCGGCGAGAAGGTCAGAGCACGGTAAACCGCCGCTGCCGGAGCAAGTATTTGCGTGTCGCTCTCCGTCGGAATGTTGCGCAGCCACAGGCTCGACTTGCCGCTATCGTTTTGCACGTTCAGGATGTACTTCCCGTCGGGCGAGATCGCCGCCTGTTGCGCCCGGCCCGTAGTCGTGACCTGCGTCATCACAAAATTCTGAAACGGAGTTGGCCCGCTGCGGCTGAGCAGCGTGTAGACACCGAATCCCGCGGCAGCGAGCAGTACCAGCCCCGCTATGACCGCAGCCCCAAATCCAAATTTGTGCTCCCGCGCAACCGCGCTCACGCTCGAACCGCTGGGCGTAACCCGAGCCACCGGAGACTGAGGGTTGGAAGCCAGTACTGCGGAATCCTGCGCCGGGCCCGTTCCGGCCACTGAGCCCTGTGCTGTTTCCTGCGTCTGCACCGCCGATCGCTGCCCCGAACCACTGTCGCGCTGCAGCCGCTTCAAATCGCTACGGATGTCCGAGGCGTGCTGGTAGCGCATGTCCCGGTCTTTCTCCAGGGCCTTATCGACGATCTCTTCCATCTTGGCCGGCAGATTCGGGTTCAAGCGCAGCGCCGGTAACGGAGCCCGGTTGAAGATGGCGTCAAATATTACGGCCGCCGTATCCCCCTGGAATGGAATCGCGCCGGTGACCATTTCATATAACACCGCGCCGAAGGAAAACAGGTCCGTGCGCAAATCCAGTTCTTTTCCCTTCGCTTGCTCCGGGGACATGTAGGCCACGGTTCCAACCGCTGTGCCCGGGCTGGTAAGGTAGTCCGCACTCGCGCCGAGCGTAGCGTCGCTTTCGCGCGCAATCCCCGCTGTTCCCGTCCCCGTCAGTTTGGCCAAGCCGAAGTCTAGAATTTTCGCGTGACCCCGTTTGGTCACAAAAATATTCGCCGGCTTGATGTCGCGATGAATGATGCCTTCGCCGTGGGCGGCTTCCAGGGCATCGGCAATTTCGATGGCCAGAGACAGCACGGTCTCGGTTTCCATCGGCCGCCCGCCAATCCGGTGCTTCAGCGTCAGGCCGTCCAGAAACTCCATCGCGATGAATGCCTGGCCATCCTGTTCGCCAACATCGTAAATCGTGCAAATGTTCGGATGGTTCAGGGCGGACGCCGCCTGCGCCTCACGTTGAAAACGCGCAAGCGATTGCGGGTCGCGGGCAACTTCTTCCGGCAGGAATTTCAGGGCCACGAAACGGTGCAGCCGCGTATCTTCGGCTTTGTAAACGACACCCATCCCGCCCCGGCCCAGCCTTTCCACAACTTGGTAATGCGAGATAGTCTGGCCGATCATTTCTGGAGATAAAAGCCTGTAGATAAATAGCTTTTGGGTCGCCTCATGATACGGAGCCACCGCCCGCGAGTCAACGAGCCGAGGGGAGCCCGTGCGCACCCTAAACGCGAAGTTTCACTCGATGAGGTACGTCAAACGCGTGACTTGAATGAGTTGCAGGGCCTGCGGACTCAGATTAATGACCTTCAATTGGCGCTGCTGTCTTTTGGCGGACAAGTGGGCGCCCGCCAGGACGCCAAGACCAAAGCTATCGAGATAAGTCATTCCTGCCAAGTCCATTACTACTCGCTTTGTCTCCGGGATTAGTTTGCGCAATTCCGTCTGTAGTGCACCGGCACTTGTGTAGGTCATCTTGCCGATGCATCGGACCAGAGTTTCTTCTGGCGTAGCGTCGACCTCGAGTTTCAATTCCGGGCTTCCGAACGGAGTTTGGGCCATCGCACATCTCCCCGGCGTTCAGGGTTGAACCTGAAACCGTTTCAAACCTTAGTTGCTACTCGGTGGGAGCTCAAATCAAGCAGCAAAGGTCCGACCTCGGCAGAACATGGATACGATATGCTTGCGCGCGCCAAAGTCAAGACACACTCACTCTAAAGCGGACCGAAGCGGACAACGGCGTTCTGGACTGCGTTAACCGGACGCCTGAGTTCTCTGGTACCCAGCAATTCTTCCAACCGGTGAGGCGTGTCCAGATGTAGTTTATTTTTCCGCAGGGCGGGTTCCTCGCAACGGCGGTTTGTGTGGTTTCCCCAGCCTTTCAGAAGCCTCTTGTAACAAAAGGAGCTAAGCCACAAAACGCAATTCAAGGTATACTTCGGCAACTACCGCCCCTCTAATTCAATTCCAGGTGAACTAACATGACCGCAAAACCCCAGTCTCAGCCAGCTCACGCCGGTATTCTCCAGATCATGAATGGCGTCCTTGTCGCCGGCGCCGTCTCTTGCCTCGCCCTGCTTGGCATCCCCGACCTCGTCGAAGCAGCTCCCAAATCCGCCGACGAACTCGCCAAGCAGATCGGCGCCGACCCGCGCGCTCTTTACCGCCTCATGCGCGCCACTGCCTGTGTAGGAGTTCTCGCCGAAGGCCCCGACGGAAAATTCTCGCAAACACCCCTCTCCGCCGTCCTACGCACCGACGCCACCCCCAGTCTCCGCGCTTTCGCCATCATGACCGGCCGAGAATGGCACGGCCGCGGGTGGTCGAATCTCGAACACTGCGTCCGCACCGGCAAACCCGCCATGGAACAGATCTACGGCGCACCCATCTTCGAATATTTCAAACAGCATCCCGCTGAATCGGAAATGTTCAACAACGCCATGACCGACCTCTCCATGATCGACAGCCCTGCCGTTGCCGAAGCCTACAATTTCGAAGGCATTCGCTCCATCGTCGACGTCGGCGGCGGCCACGGCCTCCTTCTCGCTACCATCCTCAAAAATAATCCTCACATCCGCGGCACTCTCTTTGAAGCGCCCCACGTCGTCAAAGGCGCCGCCAACGGCCCGCTAAAACCCGTCATGGATCGCTGCACCCTCGCCTCCGGCGACATGTTTTCCTCCGTTCCCCCGGGCGTCGACGCCTACATCATGAAGCACATCATCCACGACTGGCCCGACGACCTCTGCATCCGCCTGCTCCAAGCCTGCCGCAAAGGCATCAATCCCGGCGGCAAACTTCTCGTCGTCGACGCCGTCATTCACCCCGGCAACGATTTCTCTCCCGGCAAATTCCTCGACCTCCAGATGCTGATCTTCCCCAGCGGCTGCGAGCGCACCGAAAAGCAATTCCGCACCCTCTTGGCCGCCGCGGGCTGGCAGCTCACACGCATCATCCCCACGGCCGCCGCCGACTCCATCGTGGAAGCAATCCCGGCCTGACGCCTCCACCCGTCCCAAAGTACAGTGCTGCCAGTTTCGCATCCCCTGTACTTCAACCGCCTCGACCCGCTTTTCCTCATCGAATAAAATTGCAAAATGAACCGAGAATGCCGTGGCCTGCGATTTTCTTTCGACGCCAACGCCGAGATTGCTCCGGAAAGCTCCCCGCGCGCGACTCTCCCCGGACGCGTCACCGAACTCAGCCTGATGGGCTGCTTCCTCGAAACCTCCGCCTCCTTTGAACTCAAACACTCAGTTCATCTGAAAATTTACGAGGACCGCGAAATCTTCGAAACCGAAGCGATCGTCCTCTATACTCGCCCCTCGGGCATCGGCCTGGTCTTCCGCGCCATCAAGCCCCGCTATCGCGACGTCCTCCAGAACTGGATCCTCAAGGCCCTCGACCGCCAGATCCAGGCCCAGCAGATCAACGGTTAGCCGACGAGCATCCTCCTAACCACCTCCAGATACTGATTCATCTGAACAGTAATCCCGCAATCGCCCGCCAGGTTTACTTTCCGCTCACCTGCTCGTCCCAAGTTTTGGCGCGGCCTTCGCCGTTCAGAAACGGCAGAGCGGTGTCGACTAACCGGGGTGTGAGGCCCATTTCGTAGTGTGTGACGTTCGGCAGGATAGCCAGGCGATTTTGCGCCATGTGCTCGCGCTGCCAGCCGGCATCCCTCAATCCGCCACCGAGCAACTGGTAGAACTTCACGATGTGCTCCGGCCGGAACATGTCGCTGTCGCCGTAAATGAGCATCACCTGCATGGTCAGTTTCTTGACGTCCGCCGACCAGTCGTACGGCTTGCGCATGTAGGCGCCCATCTGGTCGAGCAGCTTCGGAAACTCTTCCGGATGCGGCGCAATCGCCACGTACGATTTGTACATCGGAGTTTCCTTCAGCTGCGCCGCCATTGCGGCACTCATTGCCGCCTGCTGCGGCAGCATCTCCGGATAGAATCCGTCCTGCGAGAAGGGGGTGGAAACCAGCACCAGGCGGCGAACCATTTCCGGGTGTTGGACTGCCAATTGGAATGCGACACCCCCACCCATCGAATAGCCGAGCACGTCAACTTTGTCGTAGCCGAGCTTCTTCAGCACGTCGGCGATGTCGTTGCCGATGTCGACCAGGCTGATGTCGCGATCGCCCAGCGGTGTGCGGCCATGGCCCTGCAGGTCGACGCCGATCACTTGCCGGCTTTGCGCGAGCTTGGTCAGGTTGGGGCCGAACATCTCGATCTGGCCCATGCCGCCATGCAGGAGCAACAACGGCTCGCCAGTCCCGTAAACAGCGTAGTAGTAGTTCACACCCCTGACCGCAGCATGGCCGCTCTTGTTAGGCTTTGGCATTGCGGTTTGCATGGTTGGTTTCTCCTCGGCTGGGTGAACAATCGTCGGCGCCGCAATGCTGGCGGCAACAGTTGCAAACATTGCGATCAGCGTCCTAACGGACATCGTCGGTCTCCTCCAATTGGTTTTTGACCTCAGGGACGACTATCGACTATCGGGGGATTTCAGTCTTGTACAAATACGACAACTGCCTTTGCCGTTGTATGATTTTGGCGGGCGTTTCTCCGATGAAGCGTCTGAGGGATCGTGTGAAATGTGCCTGGTCGAAATAGCCTAAACGGCTTACCACATCCAGGATCGAAACTCCCTCCCTCAACAGAATCGTTGCGTATCGTGCTCGTTCGATCTGGCGGAACCTGGCGTATGTGACGCCGGTGGACCGCAGAAAGTGGCGTTGCGCCGTGCGTAAGCATAGCTCCCTTGGGCGCCGCAGCAATGTGTCTTCCACGATCGGATCGCGAGAGAGGTTTGCTGATTTCGCAAGTCGCTCCACAAGCGACTCGGCATTGTTAAAGCTCGGGTACTCCAAGGCCGAGCCGTTTAGCCAAAAAGACTGACCGGTGGCTGGAGGAATCGTTACATCGTTATGATCGCGCAGACTCCCAGGGAGAAATCGTGGCATGAAGATTCCCGGTTTGAAGCGGATGCCGACCCACTGGCCTTCTGCGGGACAATCCATGGGAGTTGCGGCGGTCTCTGGTCCTCGGAGCGTGAGAAAGCTCTCTCCTCTTAGTCGCGTGAGGACCATCTCGAAACTGTTGGCCGCGACTGAGAGAAACGTATCCCCACGGTCGGTATGGCAGCGCCACACTCTTTCAACAAACGGATGATCGGAGGCTCTGTCCTCCAAGTGAAAGAACTCTCCTTTGCCTTTCGTCCTTCCACTCAAAGTTTGCCCTGCGGTCATAGGCAGATTCTCCCCTTCGCACGTTTTACGAAGTGTACCAGTCGAGATTTTGGTTTCGCCAGTTGGACGTCCACGGCTGCAGAACGCAAACAGTGAACCATCTGGAGGAGACCAATCGAAAACTGACCGGCTGCCAGGCAAAGCGCTCTTTTTTATCCCCCCACCCCGCGCTATACTGGGCCCACTCGACATCTTGTCGACATCGGCGCATTTGCCGAGAAGGAGGTGATCCAGTGAGGTACGGTTTACGTTGAAGGTGTGTACCAGGCGCTGGTGATCACCCCCAGCGCCTCTTTTTTTTTCGCGCCTTTCTTTTTCCTCAATCTGTAGGGGCACGATACATCGTGCCCTCTTGGGTTTCCCTTCTCCCTCCTCCTCTGCGATCTCAGCTTGCCCTGAGCGGTCTATGCGAAGGGCGTCTCTGCGTTATCTTTTCTTTTTTCTCCTGTAGGCTAATTCGGTGGTAGTCTCCAATCGGTATTGCCCGAAGAATACTATCCAAAGGACTCCCATGAAAAAAGCATCCGCCCTCATCGTCTCTATATTGCTGGCCTGCCCCGCCTTCGCCGCCGAAAAATCCCGCGAACAGAAGCGCCTCGAAGCCTCCGGCCAAGTTTTCAAAGAAATCATGGACATCCCCGACGGCATCCCAAAGGACCTCCTCAACAAAGCCGAGTGCGTAATCGTGATTCCGTCTGTCCTCAAATTCGCCATCGGAATCGGCGGTGACTTCGGCCGCGGCGCCATCACCTGCCGCACCGGCCAGCACTTCACCGGACATTGGAGCGCGCCCGCGCTCTTCGCCCTCGAAGGCGCAAACGTTGGTCTGCAACTCGGCGGCGAGGCCACCGACTTCGTTCTCCTGGTCATGAATCCCAAAGGCGCCAACTCCATCCTCAGCAGCAAAGTGAAGCTCGGCGCCGATGCCTCCGCCGCTGCCGGCCCCAAAGGACGCACCGCCGCTGCCGACACCGACGTAGTGATGCGCGCCGAAGTCCTCACCTATTCCCGCTCGCGCGGATTGTTTGCCGGAATTTCTCTCGAAGGCTCGACGCTCCGCTCCGACGGCAGCGCCAACAAAAAACTCTATGGCCGCGAACTCTCCGCCAAACAGATTGTCCGCGAAGGCAAAGTCGGCGTCTCCGCCTCTGGCCGCGAACTCGTCTCCTTGCTCAACAAACTTTCGCCCAAGAATCAGTCCGATCCCGTCTCCCTGAAGGAATAAACTCGCCCCCTGTCTTGCCCAGGACCAGGCTCGGCCCACACGTTCAACCTATGCCCTTAACCGATGCGAAATTGCCCTGCAATTTAACCAACCAACCCCCTCGTGTGACGCCCTAAAATAACCAAATACGGTAAAGCCGAACGGCTTACGCGAATTGAACGATTGGGAGGTCACGTGAGCCAATCACAAGTGATCAGCTCTCCCGGGAATTTGGCGGCGACATCCTCGCGTCGCAGCACGCGCATCGAGAAATCTGTCCCCCTGATTGTCTTGGGCCAAAATCGCCTCGGCGAACCCTTCATGGAGAGAACCGTCTCCGTCACCCTCAACATGCATGGCTGCCGCTATGCCTCTCGCCATGACTACGGTGTCGGAACCTGGGTCACACTCCAGATGGTCGGCTTGAACAGTTCCGAGGAAAAGCCTGCGACCGTCAGGGCCATCGTCCGCTCGGTTCATCCACCCGCAAGTTTGCGCGAACTCCAGCAGGTTGGCGTGGAACTCGAATCCCCCGCCAATGTCTGGGGAATCGCGCTCCCCCCGGAGGATTGGCAAAACATCCAAGCATCAAGTACCTCGACGGCCAAGCTCGAACCACTGGTTGCCCCCACGCAGGAATCTCCGGCGAAGAAAGTAAGAGAGATCACGATGAAGCCAGACTCTAAAGTATCCGAGATCACCAGTTCTTCATCTCCCTCGCCGGCCGTTTCTCCATCCCCGGCGCCTGCCGCCTCAAAGCCAGACGGCAGCCAACGCGCCGTAGTCACACCTGAAAAACTGATCGCTGCCCTGCAAGAAAGGCTTCAACAGGAAGCGGAGAAGGCCGTCCAGGCCGCTGCCACCAAGCAGGTCAGCGGCGTTGTCCGTGACGCACTTGCTTCGATCGAAGAGGCGCGCCGCTCCAGCGTTCGAGAGATGCAGGAGCTCTTGCCCAAACAACTGGAAGCCATGAAACTTTCTCTCAAGACGGACTCTGCCAAGGAACTTTCCGCGCAGTGGAGCACGGACCTGCAAAAATATCGCGGCCGCGCGGAAGAGACCGCTCAACGTCTGGAAAAGCAATCGGACGATTTGCACCGTGAACTGGCGAACGCCCAAACCTATGTGGACAAACTGATGCAGGAGGTCGGCCCTTCGATTCCTGCCAAACTCAAGGAAACCATGGCCCGGGCGGCATCGGAATTTGAAAATGCGGCGGACGAGATTGCGGAAAGCCGCCACGAACGTCTCCTCGAGAATCTTCAGGCCGCCACGGAAGCAGCGCTCTCGAAGCTCAATGCGCACTCGGCCGAAGTGCAGACTCTCGCGCAAAATGCGGCCAACTCCCGGCTGGAGGAATTTCGCCGCGACACGGAAGCGCAAGTAAATAAGACGCTCGCGCAGTCGAAAGAACTCGTGGATTGCGCGCTCTCTTTGCTGGAGGCCCAGAGTCAAACCACCTGCGATACTCGCCGGCAGGCGCTCGAGGCGGAAATCGCCCGTTCTGCTGAAGAAGCGGCCCAGCAGTTCCACAAAAAAATCAAAGCATTCCTGCACACCTGCCTCTCGGCCACCGATGGCGTCGTCGATGAGCATTCCCAATCAACAACCAACAAGCGCGCAAAAGATAGCGACTAAACTGGCTCTGTTGACATCTTCGGCAAAGACCAAAATCCTGTATTTCCGGTTCGCCAAATCAGTTTCGAATCATCACGAAACGGAAATTGTAGGGGCGGGGGTTCGCCCCTCCCGCTGTCGCGCCACCAGCTCACCACAACCGGCCACAACGAATCCCCCAACTGGCCCTCCAACTAGCGCCGGTCAACAAAAATGCTTGAGGGTGCCCCATCCTTCGCGGTTTGTGCGAACTCTTCGCCATCCCGCGCTTTTTGCGGGATGAACGGTGGGCTCTTACGATCTAATGCCACAAACATTCTATTCTTCGTCTTCTCCTCCGAACTCTGCGTCCTCTGCGTCTCTGCGTTAGGTTCTCTTCCTCTTCTCACTACGACGGAATTCGCGTTACAATCGGCTGCAGCCAGGTTGCCGTAATTATTTAATCGCTCAGAGAACCGCTTCGCCCCGGCGCGAGCAGGAGCTTCACGATGCCGCAAAATACCATCACCGCGCAGATCGCCATCGCCGAGTGGGTCAATGGCCTCGCCGCCATTCCCGAAAAAGACTTCACCCTCAAAACCGTTCAGGACTACGTCATCCAACATCCCGTCCAGCCCGCCAGCCTCGAACCCTACATTTTCTATTCCAAGGGCAGCTACACCCGCAATCTTATTTTCAAAAACGATCTCTTTGAGTGCATGACCCTCTGCTGGGAATCCGGCCAGCACAGCCGCATCCACAACCACCGCGATCAGAACTGTTGGATGTCCGCCCCCATCGGCCGCCTCGACGTCCGCAACTACCGCGTCGAAAAACTCGATCCCGCTACCGGCGACTGTAAAATCACCCCCACCGACATCTACCAGCTCGATGCCACTCACCCCACCTTCGTCAATCCCATGGAACCCGTCCACGAAGTCATGAACCTCGCCGAATTCAACCAGCGCGCCGTCAGCATCCACATCTACTCCAAGCCCTTCGACAGTTGCGAAGTCTATTACCTCGACAAAAACAAATACGCCGACGTCCCCCTCTTCTACACCAGCGAATACGGCAAACTGAACCCCGCCGAAAAACTCGTCTAGAATTTCTCCCCGTTCGTCTCCCATCAAAGCCGTCAACGGAAACTCGAGGCAGGGACCCACTGATCAGACTTGTCCCAACCTGATCGGTAACTTCAGCTGCGATCTAACGGTGACAGTTGAGGGCCGCAGCGCTCTTGTGTCGCAATCCAAATAGCTTGGAAAACGCGAGAATCGGCGCTAACATCCTTTCCATCAATTTGTCGCCCGGAGGTCTGACATGCAGATCTCGGCCCACCGTTCCCTTCCCACGATTCCCGGACTGGTATCACGGCTCCGACTGCCGCCTTTAGCGATACGTCTTAGGCTGGTCCTGGCCGGTGTTCTTGTCTTCGGTTGTTCAGTTACACCGATGGCGGTTGCGCAGCAACCGAGTGCTCCGGGCATGCCAAACGCTCCCGGCGCTCCCGCCTCGGACGTGAGCAACATTCCCAGACCCATAACCGATACCATGGAAAGGGTGGGCCTGCGGGACGCTCGCAAAAATGCAGAGGGGGAGCAAAAACCTGCGGCCATTAACGAGACGTGTTTTCTTCCCCCTTTGACCCTGCTGCACAGCCTCACAGTGGCGACCACCGCCTTAGCGATCCCGGCAAAGGCGCGAAAAGAGTATCTGGAAGCATGCGGTGCATTGAAGGAAAAGAAAATTGAAAGTGCCGAGATGCATCTGCGCAAGGCTGTCCAGAAATATCCCAGCTATTCTGCAGCATGGGTCACTTTAGGACAAATGCTTGCGGTACAGAACCGCGGTGAAGAAGCGCACAAGGCCTGCGCGCAAAGTTCTACCGCTGACCCGAACTTCATGCCCGCATATCTCTGTCTGGCAGATCTTGCTGCGCGGGAAAAGGCTTGGGGCGACGTGCTTATATTGAGCAACCGAGCGCTCCAACTCAATCCGATCGCCAATCCCATCGCCTATGAATACAATGCCGCTGCCAATTTGAGAATAAACAAGCTTGATGAAGCAGAAAGAAGTGCGTTGCTGGCCTTGGCAAACGATAAGAACAACGGTGAGCCCCGAGTCCACTTTGTGCTTGCGCAAATCTATGAAGCGAAAGGCAATCGAGCCAATGAAATTACACAACTGCGGGAATACCTGAAGTATGCCAAGGATCCAGATGACGTCGCAGCAGCTAAACAGTATTTATCGCTGCTGGAGCAGTCCGGGGTCACCGCTGCAAATTCAACAGGTCAAAAGGAGCGGGAATTGCCTCAATCTCTTCCGGCCCTGCCAGCGCGTGATGATCGAAGAACGGAAGCAGCAAGCAATAGCGGACCTCCTGCTGAAAACCTAAGCCCACTCACGCCTGGCGGCGATGTCCTTCGCGCATGCCGGCTGGACGAGGTGCTGCCACAGGTTGAGCGTAGGGTTGAGGAATTTGTCGAGAACCTGCAGAGATTTACGGCCACCGAATCCCTGGTAATGGAGTCTTTCAATGGAACTGGCCACATAAGCAGGACGGATCGCCTGCAGTATGACTACGTTGTGTCCATCCAACGATCCATTCCGGGAATGCTCCAAGTGAACGAACTTCAGAGCAGTCGGTCTTCTTCACAAGGGGCCGAACGTGAGCTTGTGACCAGTGGATTGCCGGCACTCGTACTGATCTTCCATCCGTATTACGTCGGAGATTTTTCGATGGAATGTGAGGGCTTGACCAGTTTGAACGGCAAACCCGCTTGGCTAATCCACTTTCGCCAGCGAGAGAACAAGCCCGGCAGAATTCGAACCTATAGTGTGGGCACAAACGGTCGCGCCTACCAACTCAATTTGAAGGGCCGCGCTTGGTTTACGGCAGGCAACTATCAAGTCCTCAAGCTGGAGACCGATCTCGTCAATCCTATTCCGGATATCCAGCTCGCCCTTGATCATATCTCGGCGGAATATGGTCCTGTTCACTTTCGTAGCCGGGGAATCGATCTCTGGCTCCCGCAGAGCGCCGAATTGATCTGCGAAAGAAAGGGGAAACGCCGCCACGAACAAATCACCTTCAGCGATTATTTCCTGTTCGCCGTAGATAACAAGCAGGAGTCTGCTTCTCCCAGGGCCCGGGAATGCCGTCCGGGTATTGACACGCGCGACGCCAGTGAGATTGTAGTCTGCCCGAACAAACTTTTCGGTTCGCCAATCATCAAGTACTGATCACGATCTACGGCGTTCCCGTAACTGCGCAACAACACAATATCGACACCCAGAACTCAACAATAACGATCTACGTCAGAAAGACGGGCATATTCTCAGGGCTGGGACACGAGCACGAAGTGACCGCACCAATTCACAGCGGTGCAGCAACTTGGGCCTACACCCTCAGTGGAAGTGTACGTGGATGCGCGAGAACTGCGCGTGACCCGCAAGGACGAACCCGAAAAAGATGGGCCGAAGTGCAGGCAACCATGCTGGGACCTGAAGTGCTCGACAGCGGGCATTATCGCGCGATTGTGTTCAAGTTCACTGCCGCGGAGCCCGCCGGGTCTGCGCGGTGGACACTGCCCGGAAATCTGACCCTGCATGGTCAGACGCAGCCAATCACAGTGGAGGTAACTCTGAAAGAAGACCATTACCTCGGCTCGGCCACCGTGAAACAGACCGACTTCGGAATCAAGCCTCCCGGAAAACCGGGCGTGCGAGCCAAAGACGAAGTTAGAGTTGAGTTCGACGTGCGGCTAGCGTCATAACACCGAAGCGGGCGCCGATACTTGCCTCTTCCCCGCCATTCCCTTCTCTTGACTTCCCTCCCATCAAAAAGTACATTGGCGCCTGTTTAGCCGCGGCCGGTTCCCGTCTGTCTCGCCCGCCTACTCCTTCACATGTGCCAACGGAATCTGCGAAAACAATTGCAGGTCAATGATCATGTTCAGCCGCCGGTCCAACTGAAAAAACGTCGCCGCCTTCTTTCCCGGCAGCACCTGGCTAACCACCGGCACATACTTCAAGCGCAGCGCCTGCGCCTGCCCGTCCGCCTCCAGCCAGTTCCGCACATAAATCAGTGCATCTTCGTCGCTCATCGTTGACCACATCTCGGCGTACTGCTTCAACAGCGCATACTTCTGGTTGTTCACTTCCTGCAAGTCCTTCACGCAATGGTTGTAAATCGGCCAGAACTTCTCCGCCTCCCGATCCGAAAGCGACATATTCTGCCCAATCACTTGCATCTTCTTCGCCCGCAAATCTCGCCTCAGCAACGCGATATCCTCGTCCGTAATCGTCGGGTTGATCACTCCCTCCACCACCTTCACCTGCTGCCCCTGCGCCACCGTCCCCCGCGTCTTCGCCCCCGCCGCAGCCATTCCCCCACCTAACGTCGTCGCCACCAACATGCCCGCGACAAACGCTCCAACCAATCCCGCCGCCCCCATCATCCTGCTCTTCATAATCTTTCCCCTCACCCTTTCCTCTTGCCACAAAGAACCACTGAGAACACCAAATCCGAGTGCATGTTAATACAGTTGGGCCGCTAGTGGATTGCTATCAGCATCAAGCGATAGTCAACTCTGATTACCGGTAACCGGAGAAGTGGGTTCTAGCCTACCGCTCCAAACCCCCGCCTCTTCCATTCGGTAGTGGGTCAGTTTCCGCTAAGCGGAGACGTGGCGCAGAGTACCTACATTCCCGACAATCCCGCCGACCAAGTTCAGCGTATTTTGCTGCTTGAGAAGAGGTAAAACAGGCATCCTGCGAAAACGATAAGGAAGAGGCCCAAGACGCGTACGAGCCAACGAGGCCACTTTGAAATCATATCCTCGAATTGCGATAGTTCGTCTTTGTACGCTTGCGGTTTGATCAGCAGATCGGTGCCTACCCAAACCAAAATGCAAAGGAAGATGCACGCAAGCAGCGGAACGCCAAAAATCATGCCTTAGTCAATCCTCATCTGAGATTGTGCGACTGATTTGGCGAATTTCAAAGAGTTCCGCTCAAGTTCCGAGTAGTTGAGTAACCGGAAACTGACCAACCACCCTCCTTTCCCATCCCTTGACTTCTCCCCAGTTGAAAAGTACATTGCCACCTGTTTAGCCGCGGCCGGTTCCCGTTTGCCAGCCGCCCAGAGAGTTCGGGGTTTGTCCTTATGGACGTTACGACCCACGACGTTCTCTTGGTCGGAGGTGGTGGTGCTGGCCTCCGCGCCGCCATTGCTGTATCTGAACTCAATCCCAACCTCAAAGTCGCCGTTGTCTCCAAGGTCTATCCCATGCGGAGCCACACCGTCTCCGCAGAAGGCGGCGCCGCCGGTGTCATCAAAGCCGACGACTCTCTCGACGAGCACGCCTACGACACCATCTCCGGCGGCGACTGGCTCTGCGATCAGGACGCCGTCGAGGCCTTCGTAAAAGAATCTCCCCAGGAACTTCTCCAACTCGAACACTGGGGCTGCCCCTGGAGCCGCCAAGACGACGGACACATCGCTGTCCGCCCCTTCGGCGGAATGAAAAAGATGCGCACGTGGTTTGCCGCCGACAAAACCGGCTTCCACATGCTGCACACCCTTTTTCAAACCACCATGAAGTACAACGCGATCTTTCGCTACGACGAATGGTTCGTCACCAAACTCCTCGTAGATGATGGCCGAGTCCAGGGCGTGGTAGCCATCGAATTAATGTCCGGCAAAATTCAGGCCATCACCGCCAAGTCCGTCATCCTCTGCGCCGGCGGTTGCGGCCGCGTTTTTCCCTTCACCACCAACGCCAGCATCAAGACCGGCGACGGCATGGGCCTCGCCTATCGCGCCGGCGCTCCCCTCAAGGACATGGAATTCATCCAGTATCATCCGACGGGGCTCCCCTTCACCGGCATCCTCATCACCGAAGCCGCGCGCGCCGAAGGCGGCTACCTCGTCAACAAAGATGGCTACCGCTATCTCCAGGACTACAACCTCGGCACGCCCACCGCCAAGCCCGTCCTCCGCTCCATGGAATTAGGCCCTCGCGATCGCCTCTCCCAGGCCTTCGTGAAAGAACAGGAAAAGGGCCGCACCATTGACGGTCCCTACGGCCCCGTAGTCCATCTCGATCTTCGCCATCTCGGCGAAAAATTAATCAACTCCAAGCTCCCCTTCGTCCGCGAACTCTGCACCAAATATCAAAACGTAGATCCCGTCCACGAAATGATTCCAGTCCGTCCCGTCATTCACTACATGATGGGCGGCGTCAGCACCGACATCAACGGTGCCACGCCCCTCCCCGGCCTCTTCGCCGCCGGTGAAGTCGCCTGCGTCAGCATCAACGGCGCCAATCGCCTCGGCTCCAATTCCCTTCCCGAACTCCTCGTCTTCGGCGCCCGCGCTGGAAAAGCCGCCGCCGAATTCGCCTCCACTGCAAAGCCCATCTCCAATTCCATCCTCGCGCAAGCCTTCGACGAGCAGCGCCGCATCGAAAATCAATTCCTCCGCAAAACCTCCGGCAGCGAACGGATTTCCACCATCCGCGAAGAGATGCAGTCCACCATGGAATCCAGCGCCGGAATCTATCGCACCGAATCCTCTCTCGCCGCCGGCGCAAAAACTCTTCGCCAGCTCCAGGAGCGCTCCGACAATCTCGCCCTCGACGATCACTCCCTCACCTTCAACACCGACCTCGTCGCCGCCCTCGAGCTTTCCTTCATGCTCGACGTCGCCGAATCCATGGTCCAATCCGCCCTGCTGCGCACAGAATCCCGCGGCGCCCACCAGCGCAGCGATTTCCCCAAACGCAACGACGAAAAATTCCTGGCCCATTCCCTGGTTTTCCGCGCCGCCGACGGACGCCCCCGCGTTGAATATCTCCCCGTCAGGATCACGCGGTGGCCTCCCGGCGAACGTGTTTACGGACAGCCTGCGCAGAAAGCCGGCGCAAGTTAGGACATCATGGCCGACACCATCAAACTCGAAGTCTCGCGCTACTCTCCGGAGACCGACGCCGCTCCGCATTTCCAGAGCTTCGAAGTTCCCTTCCGCAAGGATTGGGTCGTCCTCGACGCGCTTAACTATATAAAGGACAAGCAGGACGGTTCCCTCACCTACCGCTGGTCCTGCCGCATGGGCATCTGCGGCAGTTGCGGCATGCTCGTCAACGGTGAGCCGAAACTCACTTGCGCCACCTTTCTCGCTGACTACGCGCCGCAACCAGTCCGCGTCGAGCCGCTCCGCAATTTTCCCGTCATCCGCGATCTCGTCATCGCCATGAACGACTTCATGCGCAAGCTGCAAAAAATGAAGCCCTGGCTCATCCGCAAAGACGAAAAGCCCGTCTCCGAAGGCGAGTACCTGCAATCGCCCGAAGAGCTCGAAGCCTTCAAGCAATACAGCATGTGCATCAACTGCATGCTCTGTTACGCCGCCTGTCCCGTCTACGGCCTCGACCCGCTCTTCTCCGGCCCCGCCGCCATCGCGCTTGCCCAGCGGTACAATCTCGATTCCCGCGATCAAGGCGCCAAGGACCGCTTCCCCGTTCTTTCCCAGCATGACTCCATCTGGGGTTGCACCTTCGTCGGCGAATGCACCCGCGTCTGCCCCAAGCACGTCGATCCCGCCGGCGCCATCCAGCAATACAAGCTCACCGCCGCCCTCGACTGGGCCAAATCCGTCTTGATGCCCTGGGGTGGAAAATGAAATCGGCGGCCGCCACGCCTCCCTACACCCTCAATCACCCGCGCTGGTATCGCAAACGCGTCTCCACCTACTGGTGGCTCCAGCGCTGGGAATACCTCCGCTTCGTTCTCCGCGAAATCAGCAGCGTCTTCATCGCCTGGTTCGTCGTCCTCACGCTCGTGCAAATCTATTCGGCATCCCAGGGCCCCAATGCTTACGGCGATTTTCTAGACTTCCTGAAAAATCCCTTCGTCGTCGCGATGAACATCGTCAGCTTTTTCTTCGTCGTTTATCATTCCATCACCTGGTTCAATCTTTCCGCCCGCGCCATTTCCATCCGCGTCGGCGGCAAAAAAGTCCCCGGCTTTATGATCTCCGGCCCCAATTTCGTTGCTTGGTTCGTGATTTCCGGGGTTATCGCCTGGCTTCTTTTGCGAGCATGAATATGGACCCTCAACCAACCAAACTTCGCATCGAACCGCTCCTCTGGATCCTCTTCAGCGCCGGCGGTGTCGTTGCCGCTTTTCTCATCCCCATCCATCTCTTCGTCCTGGGGATCGCCACTCCTCTCGGCTGGACCAAATCCACCCAGTACTCAAGCGTCACCGCCTTCCTCGCGTTTCCCCTCGTGCGACTCTACCTCTTCGTTCTCTGCTCCGTCCCCCTCTTCCACGCCGCGCACCGCATTCGCTACACCCTTTACGACGGCCTCCAAATCAAGCATCTCAACGAAGTCATCGCCGCCGCCTGTTACGGCGGAGCCGTCATCGGCACCGTAATCGCCGGCTATCTCCTCTGGAGTTTCCAGTGAGCTACATCCATCATCTAATTTTCTAGAGGCCGTCACGGCCCCGTAAGGGAGGCGCCATGGAACACCAACTGAAGTCCATCTCCAAAGCAGGCATCCCCGAAGCCCTCGCCAAGGTCGAACTCTACCGCTACCTCAACGAGCCCGAGGAAGCCGAATCCATCTGCCGCGACATCCTCGCCATTGATCCCGATCAGCAACTCGCCCGCCGCATGCTCGGTCTCACCATCACCGACCAGTTCCTCGGCATCACTGGCGATCGCTACGAGGAATGCCGCTCCATCTTCCAAGCCTTGCGTGATCCCTACGAGCGCTTTTACTACACCGGCCTCTTCCTCGAACGCCGCGCCAAAGCCCAACTCCGCACCGGCTGCGCCGCCCACATCCTGCTTCCCCTCGTCGAAGAAGCCCTCGAATGTTTTGCCGAAGCGGAAAAAATCCGTCCCGCCGGCAACGACGACAGCATCCTTCGCTGGAACCGCTGCGTCCGCCTCCTCGAAACCCATCCCGATTTCCACGCCGTCCACCCCGGCCCAACCAATTTCGAATCCTCCGACACCCCACCCATCCCCACCCGCACCCGCGGCCTAACCCACTAGAGGTAGCGCCGGCTTCCAGTCGGCCAGTCGCTAACGCGTAGCGGCCACCTTCAGGTGGCCGATCCCCTCCAGCCCAGTCGCTCGGCTTTCATACTGAATTAATTACCACCTCTCGTCTTGTAGGGGAGGCGCTCGCCCCTCCCCCCTGGTTTTCTCTACTTCTTCATCCGCTCCTCAGCTGCAGTGGGCCGCTATTCCTACGAACCGCAACGCCTCCGCCCCGACCCAAACCCAAGTCCTAACGTCGACCTCAGCCGCCCATCCGCTGAACTCAATCTTTGAAATCACATGCGTAAAGACACACTCAACCACGGCGTTGCCCACAACCTCTCCCGTCAATTCCGTCGCTGGCGCTACGGTCTGCGCCGCCCCAAATCGCACTGCGAGCCCCTCTCGGCACGTCATCCCGCACAACAAAGGACTGAACAAAACCACACCCGCCAGAACTGTCGCTGCCAGCGTCCGATACATCCGCTTACCCATAACTCTTCTCCTCACATCCGCTTGCCTTCTACCAGTTAATCGAACACACCTCCCCCAATTCGACATCCACTCGGCAAAATTTTCGCTTTGAATAGGCTTCGAATGTAGGGCCCTCCTTCCGCTTACCCCGACAAAGGAAGGTCGGCAAGCCGCGCCGAGGCCTCGCTAACTCAAAATACTCACAATATTTCGCGCGGGATGAAGGATTCGGATGATTTGCAGAGGCTTCGATTTCGGGTCGTAGACTATCCAGCAATTCCGAAAGGGTTGTACCAGCCAGAATCGCACTGGCAGCGCGGTCAAATCTTCGCGGATTCGCCCAGCGAGGGGAGCTTCCGCTACGAAAGCGCAAGCAGCATAGACAGCTTCTTCGACTCGGTCAGCAGCCTCGGGACTTCCTTCCGCGATGTAACTCCAGATTGCAAAGAGATCGTCGGCAGCCTGCGGCGTGAACCGATACTCGCTCATGCCCGGCGTTTTTCAGTCAGCCAGGCTCGTTTCTTCTTTTCCAGGCGCGAACGAGCCTCATCAGAATCGAATAAATCTCCTCGCTGCGCCGCAGCGTATCCTTCCTCAATCTTGGCCCGGATTTCGCTCCCCTGCTCTGCCAGCCACGCTTCCTGCTCATGCAGCAGCGAAACCGCCCGCTCCACAAACTCGTCCACGCTCGTGTACGCACCTCGCTCGACATCCCGCTTAATTAACGCTTCGAGTTCCGGCCTCAGTTCGATCTTCATGCGGCCAGTCTACCTTATTTTTGTTCCCCATGGATGCCACTAAGTCGTAGGGCCCGTCCGTCTGCGGCGGGCCGCTCTTCCTTTGGAGTGCGGTGGCTCTGCCACCGCTTTTGCAATCGAAGCCGCTCTGCTAAACCTTCATCATTTCCCAAAAACTCTCCGGAACAACCCCTCCATCTCCCCAAACGCCAAATCCGTCGCCTCCGGATCAAACCGCGGTCCCTCATCCCTCGTGAACGCATGCTCCGCCGGATACAAAATCGTCCGATAGCGCGCTCCGCTCTTCTTCAACTCCGCGTCAATCTTATCCCGCCCCGCCTCCGGCACATGCGGATCAAGCGTCCCAAAAATCATCAGCAACTCACCACGAATCTCCTTCGCCCGCGCCAGCGATCCCGCATCCGCCTCCTTTCCCAACTTCCCATCATGGATTCCCGTTCCGTAGTAACAAACCGTCGCCTTCACATCCGGCTGAAACGCCGCCCGAAACGCCAGATGCCCGCCAATACAGAATCCCACCGCCCCAATTTTTCCCCGCGCCACTCTCGGATGTTTCCCCAGCCAGTCCAGCCCCGCCCGGCAATCCGCATCAAAATCCGCCACCGGAGTCTTCGCCGCATCCGCCAGTCCGCGCGTCCGCCCCGCATCGTCAAACGCAATCGCCGCTCCCGCCGGCTCAATCCGCCGGTAAATCTCCGGCGCCGCCGCCACAAATCCATGCCCCGCCAGCCGCACACACCAGCGCAACAGCGGCGGCGTCAGTTGAAAAATATCGGAGAAGCACCAGATCCCCGGATGCGTCCCCTCCGCCTTCGGCGCCGCCACAAACGTCCTCATTGGCGCGCCGGCCATTGCAATATCCACATATTCCGTCGTCACAATCATGTCTGCCTCACTCTAAACTCTTCCCCACCGCACGTGCCCGCGAAAACAGTTGCCTCCCAGCGAACTCATCCCGGCCCAAACGTGAGCCTCCGCAAACCTCAAACCTACTCACTCTGGGCCAACAATCGACCACAATGCAATGTGCAAATATTTGGATATCTTTTCCACGAAATGGGCGAGACCTGTCCTTCCTCCCCCTCACGGGCTCGCCCTACCTCTCCTGGAACAGTTCGTAGGTCTGCATGTCATTGAAAACAAAGAATAACCAGCCAAGGCAAAACCCCTTCGCTCCTGTCCCTTTGGACAGTCAATTGCTCCATTCTCCACCGAGTTTTAATTTTGTCCGCAGACGGAGAGTGAAATTTGAAGAAAGTACTGTTACCCAGCTTGATTGTCCTTACCTTGGTGCTCGCCTTAGGCGGGGCCGTTCGGGCGGATGTTGTGATTGACGATCCCCTGCATGGCGTCTGCAACGGCACCGGGACAGGCACCTGCAGCGACAATGGGACTAACACTCCCCTTGGCAACTCCACCACGTTCGGGTTCTCCATTTCCCCGGGACCCCAGACCGGCGATCTTTTCCTCGACATCTTGATCCCGAACAACTACGTGCTACCAGTCTCGTTCGCCATCACGGGAACACAGTGCGGCGCGGCGAATAATCTCGCTTGCTCTGGCACCGCGAGCCTCTTCAGCTCCACGGCTTGGACGACTGGTGACTTGGCGACCTACTTGGGAATCGCTGGCTCCCCCAACAATCCTATCGGAGCCTATCTCCCGACCACCCAGACCCTGGACCCGACGGCCACCGGCTTCTTTGTTTTTCAAGCCGACCTCGGGACTAGCAAGATTTGGGACAATCCGAACGCAGCCAATGGACCGATATTCGACATGCTCGGCGGCCTCAGCGGCCTCAACGGAGCTTACATCGTCGGATTCTGCGGCACCGGCTGCACTGGCAACACCGACCCCTATGTGGCGACCGCGAACAGCGGCGCACTCCTGGTGAATGGCAACACTCAAGTTCCGGAGCCAAGCTCGCTGACTTTCCTCGGCGTTGGCTTGCTCGGCTTGGCTGTTCTCGCCAGCCGTCGCGCTCTAACCGCTTAACCGGTTGCCCACAACCTCAACCCTTAGAACCCCGCCTGCATCCCAAGCGGGGTTCTTCTTTTCTATTGCCCTTCGCCACCCGCTCTGCATTGCTCCTCTCTGAAGCTCCTATTAGATCCTGTACGACGGCGGCCGGATCCCTTTATCCCTCAGATAAATCTCCGCCTGCCCCCGGTGATGCGCCACATGGACGTACATCGCCAACAGAATCTCCCGCCCGGGCAAATTCCCATCCGGCGAATTGTGCGCCTTCGTCAACTGCTCCTCCGTCAGCTTCGGTATCACCTCCCCGCAGTACGCGAACGAATCCGTCAGAAACTTCACCACAGCCCCTTTCTCCGTTGGCGTTGGCAGTGCCGGTGTATCGGCATCCTTCAGCCCCGCGCAAAATTGATAATTCGTCGTGGCGATGTGCGCCATCAGCGCCCCGAAATCCATCGATTCCGGATGCGGACGGAATCCATACTCCTTCGCAGGCATCGCTTCCGCCACCTCAATCGAAAGTTTCCGCAACGCCTCAAAATGTTTTGCATACTCCCCGGAAGCGCCTGCCGGAGTCCCCTGCGCACCCGCAGCCACCATCGTCATCAACAGCATTCCACCCGCGCCGAAAACACCAAGTCCATGCTTTTTCATAAAACCTCCTCGCCACCTTAGACGCAAGCGCCTGCCAACCGCTTCCACTGCCCGCCGGCTGGTTGCCCTTTCCAATCTCCAACCCTGTCCGCTTTCTCGCCTACACTGGCCTTTCGGGCAATTAACTCATTCACTCGAAACAAACCCTCTTCTCATTGCACCCTTCCAATCGCCACCCGATCATTCAAGGCGATGACCCATTCTTCTCGGGAAAGGTACCCATGATTCGCCTCGTTCGCTTCACCATGCTTTTCTTGGTTTGCTCTGTTGCACTGCAGGCCCGGCCTGAACCGGTCAAAGTCCATCTTCGCGTGATCCTCGTCGATCGCGACCTGAATCAGAAGCCCGTCCCCTTCTTGCTCTTGTCTCTCAAAAACGGAGCTAAATCCGTTGAGCTCAAGACGGGCCTTGATGGAACGGTCGAAGCTCAACTTCCTCCCGGAAAATATACGATTTCAACGCCCAAGCCCGCTGAACTCGGCGGCCGCTCCTTTTCCTGGAACCTCGCCGTCACCGTTTCCGGCGCTCAGGAAAATGTGGATCTCACCAATGAAAATGCCAAAGTCGAGGAACTCTCCACTCCCCCTTCCGCCCGCTCCAGCGAATCCTCGGGCGACCTCACCGAACATTTCAAGCGATTGAAGAACACCGTTGTCACCGTCATCAGCGAATCCGGCCACGGCACGGGCTTCTTTGTGGATAGCAAAGGCCTCCTCCTCACCAACCAGCACGTCGTCGGCAACTCCGAATACTTGGCCGTGCAGTTTGATCGCGAGCACAAAATCCAGGCCCGCCTGATTGCGGCGGACGCCCAAAAAGACGTCGCCCTTCTGGCGGTGAATCTTGCGGCTTTGCCGAACGCCTCCCCCGCTCCCATCTTCCGCGTCGCCGCCGGCAAGCCTCCGGTTCAGGAAGGCGAGCGAGTCTTCACCATCGGCAGCCCGCTCACTCTCGACAAGATCATTACCACCGGCATCGTCAGCAAGGTCGAAGCCCACACCATCATTTCGGACATCAATATCAATCCCGGAAATTCCGGCGGCCCTCTCTTCAACGGCGCCGGCCAGGTGATCGGCCTTACCACCTTCGGTACCCGCGGAGGCAGCGGCCCCGGTGTCTCGGGCATCGTTCGCATCGAAGAAGCCATGGCGCTGCTGGAGCAGAACCGCGCAAAAGCCACTCTGCCTCCCGCTTCGTTGTTGCCCGTCGAACCGCTGACGCCCTATCCCGTGGAAGGTCTGAAGGACGCTCTCAGAGGCGAAAAATTTGATCCTCGCCCCTACTACCTCGCGGCCGGCGACTTCAACATCGCCTTGTCCACTCCTCCCTTCGACTACCGTGAGGAAGAAGAACGTCGCCTCGCGGCCGAACGCACCCACAAAAAACGAAACAAGAAAGCGGATCAGCCCGCCGAGAACTCTGACGATTCCGACGCCCCAAAACAATGGGAAGAAGATGCCGGCGCTCACCCCGCCGTCTTTGGAATCTACGTCATGCCCCAGGCCAAGGAAGGATTTGGCTCCGCTCTCGGCCGCTCCTTCAGCGTCAATCAAACCGCCAAACTTAAATTCAAAACCGATTTCCAACGCATGAAGCTCTTCTGCGGTGGCAAGGAAATCGAACCCATCCTCCCGGGCCGCGTTCCCGTCACCGTCTCCGTCCGCAATCCGGGCGTCAAGATGGACGATTCCACCTACAAGGGCGCCTATCTTTTTCCCCCGGACGCCGTGAACCCGGACTGTGGCGTTGTCAAGCTCGCGATCTATTCCTCCAAAAGCGAGGAGCCGATCATCAAAACGCTCGATGAAAAAAGCATCCAGCACATTTGGGCGGACTTCGATGCTTTCCGCCGCGCCCAGCGCGAATCCAAAGTTGCTGGGACAAACTAGAGCGCGGCGCGCAGTCCAGGCGAACCGCGCATAACCCATCCGGATTCTCGGACAGGCAATCCCCGGCGGAACATCCTTAAGCTCCGCCGGGGATTGCCATGTTTTCCGTTCCACGGCGCTTCTAATTTTTGCATTTCCGAAACACTGCTGCGGAATTCTAACCGCGACGTTTCAAATCATCCCCAGCCGCTTGGTCCAACTGCCTTTCCGTGCACCCCGGCCTGCATTTTCCTCAACAATCTGTTTGCTTTCCTAAGACTTTTCCCTGACAACTCATTTTCCCCACTCCTCTACTATTTTCCCAGCGACGGATGACGCACTGGTTCTTGCACCTGGTACTTCGCAAGCAATCTTTTGCATTCAACCATGTCGAATTAGGCAGCTCTAATCTCACGGAGGTTGTTCGCAATGCGAAAACCAAAAAATATTTTCTTATCGGGCCTGATCAGCCTGCTTCTTCTCGCAGGCTGTGGCGGCTACAGCAGTCCTTCGGGCATGCCCGGACCTCAAACCGCCATGATGAGTCTCTCCGCCACCGACGCGCCCCCCGCCGGTGTCACCGTCTTTTCGTTTGAAGTCACTCTGACCGGCGCCACCCTCACGGGCACCGGCATTTATGCAAACACCATCGATCTTCTGGCCGGAAAAGGCGCCCAGCGCATCGAAGTCAAGCATCTCGAAACCGAAAACGCTCTCCTCAACCTCGCCAACGTCACGCCGGGAAATTACTCCACGCTCAGGCTCACCTTCTCCAATCCCGAACTGACCTTCCGCAACGACACCGCTGCCGCTATCGCTGGATGCGCGCCGGCGGCCGTTTGTGAAATCAAGCCCGCGGGAAATCTCACTTCCACCATCAACGGCCAGTTCAACCCCGTCATGGGCGCTCAAACCGGTGTTCTTCTCGACTTCAATCTCAACACTCTTCTCACTCAGACTCTCGGCGTGGATTTCAGCACTGCCGGCGCCATCACCGCCACCCAACAGGCCCTCGGCAACCAGGGCGACCTCGAACAGCTCGACGACCTGGAGGGCATCGTCTCCGCCACTGGAAACTCGCAGTTCACTCTGCAGACTTCCGCCAACGGCAACGTCACCGTCACACTCGACGGCAACACGGTGTTCGAAGGATTCGACCTCTGCACCACCGCCAATGCCGCCTGCTTGCTCAACGGCCAATCCGTTGATGTCGACCTTTCTCTTCTCGCATCCGGCGCCTTCCTCGCCACGAAAATCGAACTGCACGACGATGTCGCCGATGCGAGCGACGACGAACTCGACGGCGTTATCTCCAAGATCGACGGTCCGGCGCAATTTGAAATGGTCGTCGTCGACCAACTCCGCGGCGTAACCAACGTCTCCGTCGGCGATCCCGTCACCGTCATGCTCACAACCACTGGCGAAGGCACTTCTTTCCGCGTGGACACCGACGGTCTCTCCGTTCTCGCTACCTTGCAGCAAGCCTTTGAAAATTCAACCGACACATCCCAACTCATCCCCGGCCAGACCGTTCAGATACGCAAAGTCACGCTTGCCGGCGGCCCGTCTCCGGCGGCCATCACCGTCACCACCGACCGCGTTCGCCTGCGCGACACCCACCTGACCGCGACCGTCGCCGGCCCGACGGTCGGTGTCAATTTCAACATCGGCGCCTTGCCGGGCTTGTTCACCGCGAATGGCATCAACGCCATCCAGGTCCACACTTCTGTCGACACCAGCTTTGAAAACGCCGTCGGCATTGCCGACATCGCCAACGGTAACACCGTCTCCGTGCGCGGGTTGCTCTTCCTGAACACACCAACCCCGTTTCTCGTCGCGGACAAGGTTCGCAAGCGCTAAGCCTTCTTTCTCCTTGCCTCGTTTCGGTTCGGATCGTTCCATCCGAACCGGGCGGGCCAAGGACGCATCGAACAGTTAGGAATGCTCGTGCTCGCTGCTCTGCAATTTTCGCTTGAATGAAATCTGATTTTCGGTCACAACGGCCGGGGGCAATCGTGAAACGTGCGGCAATCATCGGCGGCGGCATTGGCGGACTCACCACCGCCATCGCCCTCCGCAAAATCGGCTTCCACGTTGACGTCTACGAGCGCGCCACCGAACTCAGAGAAGTCGGCTCCGGCATGAGCCTCTGGCCCAACGCCGTCCGCTCTCTCCAGCAGATCGACCCGCAAATTCTCGCTCGCCTTACCACCCGCGGCCGCGCTCTTCGCCGCATGCTCATGAAAGACCAGAACGGCGAACGCATCAAAACGCTCCCACTTCCTGCCCACGATTGCTCCGGCATCGCCATTCATCGCACTGAGCTGCAATCCGCTCTCGCCTGCTCTGTACCGGCCCGCTGCATCCATCTGGGCCACGCCTTCTCTCGTCTCGAGCAGCGCCCCGGCTCGGTCCTTCTCCATTTTGAAAACGGCGCCTCCGCCAAAGCCGATCTTGTAGTCGCCGCCGACGGCATTCATTCCGCCGTCCGCAAATCCCTCGGCCTTCAATCCAAACTCAGCAATCGCCCATACAGCGTCTGGCGCGGCGTCACCAATATCGATCCGGAAAACGATCCTCGACGCCTCGGCTTCGAGCACGACGGCGATTTTTCTGAATCCTACGGTCACGGCACCCGCTTCGGCATTCTCCGCCTCGGCCCCGGGCGCATCCACTGGTACGCCGTCGCCAACAATTCCCTTCTGCCCGGCGACCTCAACGAGCGCGCCGCCTTGCAGCAGCTTTTCGCAGCCTGGCACTCTCCCATCCCTGAACTGATCGCCAACGCGGAAACAGTGATTCACGCCAAGGTTCAAGATCGCCTCTCCACTCTTCCCTGGGTCGTCGGCCGCGTCGCCATCCTCGGCGATGCCGCTCATCCCATCAGCCCCAACTTCGGCCAAGGCGCGTGTCTGGCGATCGAAGACGCCGTCGTCCTCGCCGCCTGTCTCCAATCCCACGCCGATCTCAAGCACGCTCTCCGCCGCTACGAACATTCCCGCTACCCGCGTTGCCTCGAAATTCTCTTCATGTCCCGCGAAGCCGGCCGATTCGCTCAAATTCAGAATCGCGCCCTCGTCCACCTGCGCAATCGTTTCATCAAGTTTGCTCCGCGCGCCTTCACCACTTTCTGGTTCCGCCGCAGCTGCAATTTCCACCCGCCAACTCTGGTGGCCTGCTGAACCCAACTCAAGAAATTTGAGGGCAGTGCGATTGGAAAATGCTCATCTGCTTGCCCGGTTTCCCTGTTAACTCCTTCGAATAGCCAATTTTGTCAAACCGCGGCAACTCCCAAGAAATCAATCACATAGCCTGATACTCCCCAAGTCACTAGTTACTCCACGTACCGGAAAAACAGTACTTCCTTCCCATTTGTACCAGCCCGCCCTTTTCCCTAATCTACTCGCCCTGTGACTTATACCCAGTTCCGCACCCGGCTCCTGCCCAGCCGCTCGGTCGCAGACCTTCTGCGCCGCAGCACAGGTAACCTTCGTCTCCGCACCAAACTTCTCTTCTCTTTCATTTTTCTCACCGCTGCTCTCACCAGCCTTACTCTCCTCGTCGTCCGCCGCAATGCGCAAGCACAGGTCGAGCACCAGATCGAACTGGACTCGCAGAACGCCACCCTTACTGTCCAGGCCGTCCATCGCCAGCAGCTCACCGCTCTCAGCCGCAAAGCCGATTTGCTCGCCTCCCTCGCCTATATGCGCAATGGCGATCCCACCGCCATCCGCGACGCCAGCGAAGACCCCTGGCAATCCGACGACTGCAATCTTTTCGTCCTCGTCAACAAGGCCGCAAGTATCGTCGCTCTCCATTCCAGCACCACTTCCCTCACCATTGCCGACGCCCAGCAACTGGTTTCCCGTTCCATCAGCCGCGGCGAATCTTCCAGTTGGTGGTTCACCGGCAACAGCCTGTATCAAGTGGTCTTGCAACCCTTCTACGACAATTCCTCGCGCAAAAACCTTCTCGGCTTTGTGGTCGTCGGCCGCTTGATCAACTCGCGCGCCGCCGCCGATCTTTCCCGCATCACCTCCAGCGACATCGTTTTCCGCGAAGCCGGCAAAGTTGCCGTCAGCACCCTTCCCATGCTTAAGGAAGCGGAATTCTCCCGCGTCTTTCCTCACCAGTTTGTTCCCACGGAACTGGTTCTCGGCGGCGAGCGCTTTCACGCCAGCTCCGTCGAACTCGCCCCCGGCCTGCAACCGGCCGCGGACATCATCGTCCTCAAATCCCACAGCGAAGCCGACGCCTACCTGGAACGCCTCAATCATCTTCTCCTCGCTCTGGGATTAATGGCCATAATCGCCGGCGCCATACTTATCTTCCTCATCTCCGACACGGTCACCCGCCCCCTCGACTCCCTCGTCAAAGGCGTGCATGCTCTCGCCCGCGGAGACATGGCATATCCCCTCGAAGCCAGCGGCCACGATGAATTGTCGGAATTAACCCGCGCCTTCGACGGCATGCGCGACACTCTCGAGCGCAACGAAACGCAGCGCGAACAGCTCGAAGGCCAGCTACGCCAGGCCCAGAAAATGGAAGCTCTCGGCCGCATGGCCGGTGGCGTCGCCCACGACTTCAACAACCTGCTCACCGTGATCCGCGGCCACAGCGACCTGCTTCTTGACCGCCTGCAGCCCGAGGATCCCCTCTACCGCAGTTCCCAACAAATCCGCAAAACTTCCGATCGCGCCGCTTCCCTCACCCGCCAGATGCTCGCTTTCAGCCGTATGCAGGTCCTCCAGCCCAAGGTCCTCGATCTAAACGAACTCATCGCCGACATGGGCAAGCTCCTTCGCCGCCTGGTGCGGGAAGACATTGAATTCAGCCTGCGCCTCGGCGATTCCCTGGGCCGTGTCAAAGCCGATCCCAGCCAGCTCGAACAAGTCCTCCTCAATCTCACCGTCAACGCCAGCGATGCCATGCCCCTCGGCGGCAAGCTCACCATCGAAACGCAAAACCTCTTCGTGGATCACACCAACGCCCTGTCCCATTCCTCCGTCGAATTCGGAGACTACGTCGTCCTCTCCGTCTCCGACACCGGCAACGGCATGGACGCTCCCACCAAGGCCCGCATCTTCGAGCCCTTCTTCACCACCAAGGAGCCCGGCAAAGGCACTGGCCTCGGCCTCGCCACCGTCTACGGCATCGTCAAGCAGAGCGGCGGCTTCATCCGAGTTGATTCATCTCCCGGCGCCGGCGCGCGATTCAAAGTCTATCTGCCCCAGACGTTCGAGCAGATCGAGACGCTCCCCCAACTTCCTCCCGCGCCCGAGACCTCCATCGGCCGCAAAACCGTTCTCGTCGTCGAAGACGAACGCGAAGTCCGCGAACTCGCCTGTGAATTCCTCAAATCCGCTGGCTACAGCGTCCTCACTGCCGAGGACGGCCTCGAAGCTCTCGATATCGCACAGCGTTTCGGCACTTCCATCAACGCCGTCCTCACCGACGTCGTCATGCCCAAAATGCGCGGCCCCGCTCTCGCCAGGCGCCTCAAAACTCTCCATCCCCACCTCAAGATCGTCTATATGACCGGCTACCTCGAACAATCCGCCCCCGGCGACGATTTCCTCCAGGATGCCTTCTTCCTGCAAAAACCCTTCTCCCGCGAAAGCGTCGTCGGCCAGGTCGCCGAATCCCTGAAAGATTCCCCGCACTCCGCGCGCCCTCCAAAATCCAAATCCAAACCCAAGCCCCTCCCCGAATCCCTCCCCGTCTAACCCTCCCATCTCTGTAGGGCCCGCCTTCCGAGACGGGCTGCTCAATTCCTCTATGCAAACCCTCTGCGCACTCTGCGTCTCCGCGTTAAGCTCTCTTTTCCCGTTGTCCACGACCTGCCATTAATCGTTTCGCGCAACTCTTGCTTCCCCTCTTAGTTGTAAAGAAGCGAACGTCTTATACTGTCCAAATTCACCGCCCGGAGGATGGCTTGAACAAACGACTGCGCGTCGTAGTTTCTCTGCCCAATGACAACGCCTACCAGCACGAGCAAGCCGTGGCCGCCAAATCCGCAGCCGCAAAACTCGGCATTGACCTGACCCTCCTCAACGCCAACGACGACTCCATCACACAAAGCCAGCAACTCCTCGAAATCATCCAGTCTGGCTCCGACGCCCCGCCCGACGCCCTCCTCGTCGAACCTGTCACCTCCAGCGGCCTTCGCCGTGTCGCCGAAGCCGCAGTGGCGCAAAACATCGGCTGGGTCATCAGCAACAGCGACGTGGATTACATCACTCACCTCCGCAAGAGCTCACGTGCTCCCATCTTCATCGTCACCCAGGGCCAATTCGAGATCGGCCGCCTCCAGGGCAAGCAACTTGCCTCCCTCCTCCCGGAGGGCGGCTCCGCCTTATACCTTGCAGGCCCCAGCATGAGCTCCGTCGCCTCCCAGCGTTTCGAAGGAATGGAAAGCGCCCGTCCCCGCAACGTCCAACTCACCGTTCTCCGCAGCAAATGGAGCGAGTCCAGCGCCCAGCAAAGCGTGGAGAATTGGCTCCGCCTGGCCACTTCCCGCTCGGAAAAATATAATCTCGTCGCCGGCCAGACCCACGAACTCGCCCTTGGCGCCAGAAAGGCATTTCAGGCCATCAGCGATCTGGACCAGCAGCAACGCTGGCTCGATCTGCCCTTCCTCGGCATCGGCATCGCCAGTCAGGTGAAGCCTCTCGCCGATTCCCGCGTCCTCACCGCCGCTGTCATTACTTCCGTTACCATGGAGATCGCTCTCCGCCTTCTCGCCCGCGCACTGGACTCCCAATCTCTTCCGCCGGAGCGCACCGTAGTGGAAACCTCTTCCTTTCCAGAACTCGAAAAACTCGCTCCCAGCCATTAACTCCAACTATGCTTTAATGATTCCCAGCGGAGACTTCCACGTCCACAACTGAGGCCTGCCATTAAATTTCCGTCCCACTCAACCTTTCCCCCTCGGCGCTCCTGGCTAATCCTCGCGGCCGCAACTATCTCTGCCGCTGCATTTCTCCTCGCCGCCGCGGCCTCCAACCAAACGCAGCAATCCGTAATCTCTCGCGCGCCCATCGATCCTCCTCCCTACTGGGCCTTCGCCGTCAATCTTCCCGCTCCTCCTTCCGATGCTTCCGCAAAACCAGACGAAGCTGCGCTTCTCCATGTTCCCGGCAGCAAACTCACTTTCACCCATTCGCAAGTCCACGACCTCTTCAACGCCCCCGACTGGCATCCCGCCTCTCACCCCGCCATGCCCGCCATCGTCGCCCACGGCCGCCAGCCCGATGTCTACGCCTGCGCGTACTGCCATCTCCCCAACGGCCTGGGCCGCCCGGAAAATTCCAGCCTCGCTGGTCTCCCCGCCGCTTACATCCTCCAGCAGCTCGCCGACTTCAAAAGCGGCGCGCGCAAAAGCTCCGAGCCCGACCTGAAACCTGTCACGAACATGATCGGCGTCGCCGCCAACGCACGCGACGACGAAATCCAAATCGCCGCCAACTTCTTCGCCGCTCTCAAACCCAAACCCTGGATCCGCGTCGTCGAAGCCAAGTTCGTTCCCAAAACCACCGTCGCCGGCTGGATGCTCGTCGTCTCCACTCCCCACGAAATGGAATCCATCGGAGATCGCATCATCGAAACCCCGGAAAATCTGGAGCGCACCGAACTTCGCGACGACAATTCCAGCTTTATCGCCTACGTCCCGCCCGGCAGCCTCAAGCGCGGCAGAGCCCTCGTCACCACCGGCAACGGCAAAACCGTCATTTGCGCCACCTGCCACGGCCCCAACCTCAAGGGCATCAAAAGCGTTCCCTCCATCGCCGGGCGCTCCCCCAGCTACATCGTCCGCCAGCTTTACGACATGCAATGCGGCGCGCGCAATGGCGCCAACATCGCCCCCATGAAACCCATCGTCGCCAACCTCTCCATCTACGACCTTATCGACATCGCCGCCTACACCTCTTCGCTCGAACCCTGAACCCCTCGAAAGCTTCATCATCCTTTTTGCTTGCCACTCCATCAAATAAAAGGTATGAAAAAAGTACCCCTCGCGCTGGAATATTTCCAACGCATGCCTCGCCCGCGAATTAAGTGCATACTTGATTGAGCTTTATTTTCACTTTCGCTATCTCTCAGGAGGATCCATGAAGAAAATCTGGCTGGGCATCCCGTTGCTCTCCCTGCTCGCGCTCCCCGCATTCGCCCAGGACAAGCAGGAAAAAGAAGACAAGGAAGAAAGCCGCGTTGAAAACGCCGGCAAAGTCCTCAAGGAAATTCTCGAAGCTCCCGACAGCATTCCCCAGGACATCCTGGACAAGGCCGACTGCGTCGTCATTCTTCCCTCCGTCCTGAAATTCGCCATCGGCTTCGGCGGCAGTTATGGCCGCGGCGTCATGACCTGCCGCGCCGGTGATCATTTCAACGGCCCGTGGGGTCCCCCGACCATGATGGCTCTCGAAGGCGGCAGCGCTGGCCTGCAACTCGGCGGCAACGCCACCGATTTCGTTCTTTTGTTAATGAGTCCCCGCTCCGCCACCAGCATGCTCGACAGCAAGGTCAAACTCGGTGCTGACGCCAGCGCCGCCGCTGGCCCCGTCGGCCGCACCGCCTCCGCCGAGAGTGACGTCGCTTTGCGCGCCGAAATTCTCTCCTACTCCCGCGCCCGCGGCCTCTTCGCAGGCATCTCTCTCGAAGGCTCCACTCTTCGCGCCGATACCAACGCCAACAAGAAGCTCTACGGCAAGGAAATCATGGCCAGCGAGATTGTCTTCAAGCACGCTGCCCAGGTTCCACCCAGCGCAAAAATGCTGCTCGAAACTCTCCAAAAGGCCACCCCAACGAACAAAAGCGACCGCAAGTAACTTCCCTGTTCGCTAAAAACATTATGGCCGGTCGCCCTGACCGGCCATTCCTTTCTTTTTTTTCACCGCATCCACACTGCAACATTCAACGCTCGTAGGGGCACGATACATCGTGCCCTCTTGCCTTCCTCTTCTCTTCTCTTCTCTTCTCTTCTCCGCGACTTCTGCGCTCTCAGCGCACTCTGCGTTATGCTTATTCCGCCCCTGCCCTTCCCCATCCCGTCCCTCCTGCTGTACACTTTCTCCACTGTTTCCCCTCCACGGGTCCCAATGAATCGTATTCTGTTGATCGAGGACGACCCCGACACTGTTGTGCTCGTCCGCTACGAACTCGAAAATGCCGGCCTCCACGTCGCCGCCGCCTCCGACGCCCCCTCTGGCCGCGCTGCCCTGAAACAATCCCCGCCCCACCTCCTCCTCCTCGACACCATGCTTCCCGGCATCTCCGGCCTCCAACTTCTCGCTGAAACCCGCCAGGACCCTTTGCTCCAGCGCCTGCCCATCATCATGCTCTCCGCTCGCTGCGGCGAAGACGACCTGGTCGCTGCCTTCGAAGCCGGCGCCGACGATTTCGTCGCCAAGCCCTTCAGCCCCCGCGAACTCCTCGCTCGCGTCAAACTTCTTCTCTGGCGAGCGGAGCCTCACTCCGAATTCAAGCCGCTTCTCCAGTTCGACCATCTCCGCATCGATCTCGACACCAATCTCATCACCTGCGCCGAAAAAACCATCCCCACCAGCCTGCTCGAATTCCGCCTCCTTCATCAGCTCGCCTCCCACCCTCGCCGCGTTTTCACACGCGAGGAACTCCTCGCCACTGTCTGGAGCGGCGAACACTTTGTCACCCCGCGTTGCGTGGATGTCTGCATCCGCCGCCTGCGCGAAAAAATCGAAGCCGATCCCGAAAATCCCCGCTTCCTGAAAACCGTACGCGGCTCCGGGTACCTCTTCGAACCCCACGGTGTCTGATTTCCTGGCAATCCCAGATTCCCTCTCCAGTTAGCTCCCCTTTTCGTTAATCAAACTCTCCACCGTGACGCGTCAGTGATTCCCAGTACTCTCTTCGATTCGCCCCCGCTTCCATCAATTCTTCCTGTTTTCCCAAACGATTTCTTGACATCCGTCGCCGACAGGTATTAAGTACGGGGCGTTTGAGGCCCGTTCGTGTTTGATTACCTGACCTGCACACTAAGTGTGGGTCACAGGGGGGTATTCGTAATGTTCGGGAAACAACGTGGGGCAGTGGTGTGTCTAGTTGTCCTTCTCGCAATAACTTTAGCCTGGACAGGACTTGCGTCCGCGCAGCAGCCAGCGACAAATGCGCCTGTTGCCGGTCCTCTCGTCCGCATTCTCCAGGCCAAGGGCATTCTCACTCCGGAAGAAGTTGCGCAGATCAGTCAGGCGTCGTCTCCCACCGACGCGGATCAGCGTCTCGCCAAACTTCTTCTCTCCAAGGGCGTCATTTCGCAAACCGATTACAACCAAATGATGGGGACTCCCGCAGTCGTCAACGCTTCGGCCAGCACTTCGGCCCCGGCGGCGGTGATTCCCACTGTCTATCGCGTTCCGCCAACCGGCGCATCCGCTTCTGCAGCTGCTCCACCCTCCAGCGCGATTTCCGCCGACCTGGACGACCTGCAGCAGCAGCAAACTCCCGCTGGACAAACGCCGCCACAAATCGCGCCGTCTGTCTCGCCCACCACTCTTTCCGCCGCCAATCCTGTCCGTGTGTTCCCGGTCGGCGGCATTCCCAAGGGTGATTTGAAGCCCGCCATTAAACTCGGGCCCATCGGTCTCACTCCCTACGGCTTCCTGAAAGCCACTTTTATTCACGACAGCTCGTCGCCCGGCGGCGATGACTTCCCGCTTCCCGGCTTTCTTGGCGACACCGGCCCCAATTCCGCGCCAGAATTCCATGTCAAGGCGCGCTCCACGCGCTTCGGCAACAACTTCGAGTGGCTCGATCCCAGCTCCAGCGTCACCGTCACCGGAAAATTCGAAATGGACTTTGAAGGAAACTTCAACCGTTCCGACAACCGCAACCTTTCCTCAATTCGTTCCTACAACCCGTCCATCCGCCTGGCTTATGGGCGCATCGACTGGCGCGTAAACGAAAACAACACCCTCACCGCCGTTATGGGCCAGGACTGGACGCCCTTCGCTTCCTCCACCCTGCCTAACATGCTGGAAGGGACCGGCCTCGGCATCGCGTTCGGCGATCCCTACGAACGCGCTCCACAGTTCCGCTCCGGCTACACTCACAACTTCGGCCGAGTCCAGCTCATGCCGGAAATCGCCGTCGTTCTGCCTGCCATCGGCCTCACTCCGTCCGCCGCCAATATTTCCAATCAATTGGGTTACGGCGAACGCCAGGGCCCGGACAGCAACACGCCACAGGTCGAAGGCCGCATCGTCGGGCAGTTCAAGCTCGACAGCGCCCCCGGCGTGGCTCCCGCGCAACTCATCTTCAGTTTTGAAGAGGGCCATCGCACCGCCATCGTCCTTGGCGCGGCCGTTCCAACGGCCAATGGAACGATTGGTGGCGTGGCTGTCGACCCCACTATCTTTAAAACCGCCTTCCCAACCGGCGTGCGCGTCGGCAGCGACACCAACGGCTGGGACTTTGAATGGCAACTTCCCACCCGCTATGCCACTCTCATCGGCAAGTTCTACAGCGGCAGCGACCTGCGCTACTATTTCGCCGGCCAACTCTTTTCCAACTACAACGCCACCGGCGGCTTCACCCCCACCAACCTCAACACGGCTGGCACCGCCACCTCGGTCTTTGCCAGCGCTGCTTCTATCGACGGCGCTTCCACCGTCCTCTTCGGCCTCAACGCGGCCGGAGTTCCCGTCGCCATTCCGCAGCTTCCAGTCCGCGCCAAGGGCGGCTTCACGCAACTCGGCCTGCCCCTTTCGCGCTGGTTTGGGCACGACCCCGAAGGCCGCCACGCCGGCTGGTCTCTCTACGTGATGTACGGCACCGACCAGGCCAACACTCACGACTTGCTGCACACTTCCGCTACAACCAGCTCACGCGCGCGCAGCGACATGACCGTTGGCACCCTAAACTACAAACTCAACAAGTGGGTCTCTTTCGCCTACGAAGAATCTCTCTACCGCACCCGCCAGAACACGGGCACCTGCAACCCCGTAACGGGATTGTGTGGCTACCAGCTGTTCGAAGGCATCCCGCAGCACGAATGGCGAGACCTCCGCAGCGAAGGCGGCGTAATCTTCAGCTTCTAAATGACGCGTAGCGTCCACCTTCAGGCTTGTCCTGACGAAGGAATGGGTGGACGCTACCTCATCCATGCTTCGCACCAACCGTCAACCGTGCCATCCTGAGGGGCGCGCCGTCCGCGCCCCGAAGGATCTCAACCTCAACCTTGTGCCCAATGTTTCGTTCGCCGTCGCTTCGTCGCATTCGACTCTGAAATTGGGCAGTCCCCTTCGGCAGGTCTCGCACACACCGCGCCCTTGTCATCCTGAGGGCGCGGGGTTGGCGCCCGAAGGATCTCAAGTGCAGCATTTTGCATAACGTCAATACGGTTTGATCCCGACTATTCCCTGTCCGTCATTCTCTTCGAAAGGTGCCAGGCAAATGAAAAAATCAAAAAAGAATCGTCTCTCTCGCCGCGATTTCGTGAAAGTCGCCGGCACCAGCGCCGCCGCTCTCGCCGCCGGCGCCTCTCCTGTATTCCTCTTCCCGGAGCGCACGGCCGCCCAGCAAAAAACCTTGAAAATCCTCCAATGGAGCCATTTCGTTCCCGCCTACGACACCTGGTTCGACGGCATTTTCTGCAAGCAGTGGGGACAGAAGCACAACACCAACGTCATCGTCGACCACATCAACCTCGTCGATCTCGCCGCCAAAGCCGCCTCCGAAGCTTCCGCGCAAAAGGGTCACGACCTCTTCATGCTCCTCTCCCCGCCCGCGGCCTACGAAAAGCAGACCATTGACATGAGCCCCGTCTACCAAGAAGTCGAGAAACGCCACGGCAAGAAAATCGATCTCGCCCACAAATCCACTTACAATCCCAAAACCAAGCGCTATTTCGCCTTCTCTGATTCCTACGTTCCCGATCCCGGCAACTGGCACAAGGACTGGTGGACCGAAGCCGGCTTTCCCAACGGACCCGACACCTGGGACGACCTCCGCGCCGGCGCCAAAAAAATCCGCGACAAAAATGGCCATCCCTGCGGAATAGGCCTCTCCCAGGAACTCGACACCTCCATGGCCATGCGCGCCTTGCTCTGGTCTTTCGGTGGCGCGGAACAGGACGTAAACGGTAACGTCACCATCAATTCCAAAGAAACCATCGACGCCCTCAAATTCATGAAGGCCCTCTACCAGGAATCGGAAACTCCCGAAGTTTTCACCTGGACTCCGCCTTCCAACAACCAGGCCATGCTCGCCGGTCGTGTCTCCTACGTGGCCAACGCCATTTCCATCTCCCGTCAGGCCGAGCGCGAACATCTGCCGATTGACAGCAAAATCATGGTTTCCCGCGCCCTCAAAGGTCCTGTTCGCCGCATCGCCGCCGAACACGTCATGGACTGCTACTTGATCTGGGAATTCGCAGAAAACAAGGACGGCGCCCAACAATTTCTGATTGATTACATTGACGCCTTCCACGACGGCTTTGTCGCCGGCCAGTTTTACAACTTCCCCTGCTTCCCCAGCACCGTTCCCAATCTGCAAACGGAAATCGCCAACGACCCGCGGGCCACTCCACCCGACAAATACAAGGTCCTCGGCGACGTCCTCGATTGGGCCACCAACATCGGCTATCCCGGCTACGGTACCGCCGCAATCGACGAAGCCTTCAAAGCCTGGATCATTCCCACCATGTTCGCGAAAGTGGCCCGCGGCGACGAAACCCCAGAAAACGCCGCCAAAGCCGCCGAACAGGAATACAACCGCATCTTCGCCCGCTGGAAGTAAATTCCGTGTGTAGGGGCGGCTTTACGCCGCCTCGTGTAGCATAGGCTTCAGCCTGTGCTCTTGGATTTCGCTATCGCCGCTTCACAAATGAACTTGAGAGTGCCCCGTCCTTCGCGGTTTTTGCGAACTCTGCGCCATCCCGCCGCTCTTGCGGGATGAAAGGGTGGGCTCTTACGATCGAAAGGCGCAACGTTTCTTTTCTCGCCTTGGTTTTGGCCGCCTCTCCAAAACAGATGCGCAATCTCCCCACTTCATGTAACGTAATCCGCAAAACGAAATTGCTCGCATCCAATACTCCGAGGATCAAACCCGAATGGCCGTCGTCGAAACCCGCAATCTAACCAAAGTTTTCAAAGAAGGCCACCTCGGCGCCGTCAACAACGTCACACTCGAAACACGCGAGGGCGAATTCCTCGTCTTTCTCGGCCCCTCCGGCTCCGGCAAAACCACACTCCTCCGCATGATCGCCGGCCTCGAAAATCCCACCTCCGGCGAAATCCTCATCGGCGGAAAAGTCGTCAACAACCTCTCTCCCCGCGATCGCCGCATCGCCATGGTCTTCCAAAGCTACGCGCTCTATCCCCACCTCTCCGTCTACAAAAACATCGCTTTTCCTCTCAAAGCCCAAAAAGTCCCCAGGGATCAGCATCAGAAAAAAGTGGAATGGGCCGCCGGCCTTCTCGGCATCGGCGCGCTTCTCGACCGGAAGCCGCGCGAACTTTCCGGCGGAGAACGCCAGCGCGTCGCCCTCGCCCGCGCCATCGTCCGCGAACCCGCCGTCTTTCTTCTCGATGAGCCGCTCTCCAATCTCGACGCCAAGCTCCGCGCCTCCGCCCGCGAAGAGCTCGAGCGCTTTCACCGAAGCGTCGGCACCACCTCCATCTACGTCACCCACGACCAGGTCGAAGCCATGGCCATGGGCGACCGTATCCTCGTCCTCAACAAAGGCCACGTCCACCAGCTCGGCACGCCCACCGAAGTCTATGACGATCCCGCCGACACCTTCGTCGCCACCTTCCTCGGCTCTCCTCCCATGAATCTAGCCGAACTCAGTGACGTCATCGTCGGCTTCCGCCCCGAACATTTCCTTCCCGCCGCCAGCGTCACCGGCGAAACGATCCCGCTTCAGTTCAAGGTCGAAAACACCGAATACCTCGGCTCCGAATGGATCGTCTCCGGCCTCCTCGTCGGCGGAAAACTCGACGCCAAAAAAGTTGTCTCCCGCATCCCCAACGCCAAGCATCTGGAACTTGGCGGCGTCTACGATTTCGTCGTACCCACCCGCACTCTGAAATTCTTTGACCGCGCCACCCAAAAGCGTGTCCCCTCGAAAGACGTCTCATGGCAGTAGCCGCCAAAATCAAATCGGCCTCCGCGGCCCAGAGCCCTTTCCTCAGCACCGCCATGTTCGCCCCGGCCGCGCTCTATATCCTGCTTCTCGTCGCCGGCCCGTTTCTTCTTGCCGTTTTCTACGCCTTCAGCGACGCTCGCATCGGCAACACCCAACTCCACTACGTCGGCATGGAAAACTTCCGCAGCATCCTGCAAAGCCCCAGTTTCCGCATCGCCATTCGCAATTCGCTCATCTTCACCATCGGCTCGCAGATCATCGTCCTCGTCTGCGCCAACATCCTCGCCATCGCGTTAGAAAACGCCTTCCGCGGCCGCGGCATCGTCCGCTTCCTGATTCTGCTTCCCTGGGTTGCGCCGATCTCGCTCGGCGCCATTGGCTGGAAGTGGCTGCTCGATTCCATCTACAGCGTCATCTCCTGGGTCCTCGTCGCGCTGCATTTTTACAAACCCTTCAACGCACCCATGTGGCTCGGCGAACCCTCTCTCGCCATCGCCTCTGTCATGCTCGTTCACAGCTGGCGCGTCATTCCCTTTTCCACCGTGATTCTTCTTGCCGGACGCACCGCCATTCCCAAAGACATTCCCGAAGCCGCTTCCGTCGACGGCGCCGGCTTCTGGCGCACCCAACTCCAGATCGTCATTCCCATGATGCGTCCCATCCTCAGCGTCGCCGTTCTCTTCGGCCTCATCTTTACCTTCACCGACATGACCGTCGTCTACATCCTCACCGCCGGCGGCCCCTTCGACTCCACGCAAACCCTCCCATCACTAGCCTTCGCACTCGGCATTCAAGGTAGCGACCTTGCCGCAGGCGCGGCCATCTCTCTCTTCCTCGTTCCACTCCTCGTCATCCTCGCCTACTTCATGCTCCGCGTAGCCCGCCGCTCGGAGGTCAACTGATGCCTCCAACAAAAACTTCCCTCCGCCTCGCAGGCAGACTCGTCCGCGCCGGTGTGCTGATCGTCTTCACCACACTCCTCGCGTTTCCTTTTTATTGGATGATCATCACCAGCTTCAAGCAGAACATCGATCTCTACACGATGGAGAACAATCCGTTCCTCTTCAACGCCAGCCCCACGCTCGCCCACCTGAAATTTCTTTTCACGGAAACGCGCTTCGTCCGCTGGCTGGGCAACACCGCCTTCGTCGGCATCATCGTCGTGCTCATCACGCTGGTCCTGGCAATTCCCGCGGCTTACGCTCTGGCCCGCCTCGCCGGACGCTGGGGCGAACGCCTCGGCATCGCCATCTTCCTCACCTATCTTGTCCCGCCCACGTTGCTCTTCATCCCGCTATCGCGCGTGATCGCTTTCCTCGGCCTGCAGGATTCCCTCTGGGGCCTCATCCTCGTCTACCCCACCTTCACCGTTCCCTTTTCCATCTGGCTGCTCATGGGTTTCTTCAAATCCATCCCGCGCGAACTCGAAGACGCCGCCATGGTCGACGGCCTCACCCGCTTCGGCGCCTTCCTCAAACTGATGATTCCCATCTCCACGTCCGGCATCCTCACCGTCGTCATCTTCACGTTCACTCTGGTCACTCAGGAATTCGTCTACGCCCTCACCTTCATCTCCTCCGAATCCAACCAGATGATCGGCACCGGCATCCCCATCTTCCTGGTCCGCGGCGACGTCTACTACTGGGGCGCCCTCATGGCCGCCTGCCTCATCGCCAGCCTCCCCGTAGCCTTCCTCTACAACCTCTTCCTAGACCGCTTCATCTCCGGCTTCACCGTCGGCGCCGTCAAATAACCGCCCCAACCACAAACATGTAGGGGCACGATAAATCGTGCCCTCTTGGGTCACTCTTCTCTGTGCCCTCTGTGCTCTTCCTCTGCGTCCTCTGTGTTAAACCTCTTTCCGACTCCTGACTCCTGACTCCTGACTCCTGACTTCCGACTCCCCTTACTTCAACCTCTCAAACAAACTCTCCTTCCACTTTTGATTATCAATCGTCCAAACAATTTTGCCCTTCCGCCCATTCGCAATCTGCTCCTTCCAGGTCTCCCGATTCCTCTCATCCCCCGCCACATTCAACCGATCCACCACCGTCATCCCGCGCGTCAACTCGCTCTCCGTCTCCACATCCCAGAAATGTTCCGACGCCGACGTCACAATCGACGGATCCAACGCCACCGCCATCGCCACCGGATCGGGCAACGAAATCCCATGCTCTCCCGTCTGCACATGAAACGCTTCCTGAGCCCGGCTGTTGCACTCAATCGCAAATCTCCCCACCGCCGTCCCAAATCCCAGCACTTTTTCAATCTCCTCTAGCTTCAGCACCGCTTCCCCGCGGCACAGATGCCAACCCACCATCTCCACCGGCATTCCGCTCTTCGCCACAATCCGCGCCGCCTCCGGATCGCACCAGATGTTGTACTCCGCCGCTGGCGTCACATTCCCCTCGCAACACGGCGCTCCGCCCATCACCACGCACCGGCTCACCTGCTTCGCAATCTCCGGCTTCTGCTGCAAAGCCAGCGCCACATTCGTCAACGGCCCCAGCGTCACCATCACAATCCCCGGATGCCCTTCGCTCAACTGCACAATCGCGTCCGCCGCCCCCATTTTTTCTGGCGCCCGCCGCGGCGCGGGATACCCGTGATCCCCTAACCCGTCGCGCCCGTGAAACCAATCCGCGCTCCAATGCGCTCGCCGCAACGGCTTCTCTGCTCCCATAAACACCGGCACGCTCGACCCGCAAATCTCCGCCGTATACAATGCGTTTCGACTAGCCTGCGCAACCTCCACATTCCCCGCCACCGTCGTAATCCCCGCCACCTCAATCTCCGGATGCCCCAGCGCCATAATCAAAGCCACCGCATCATCCGAAGCCGTGTCCGTATCAATCAAAAATGTTCGTTTCATAACTCTCCGCTGTGGTAGCGCCGGCTTCCAGCCGGCAAGCACTCCGCCGAACGATTCAGCCGCAGCAGCATATCAAATCCCACCTCCAGGATCGGCCACTTGTGGCACACACACTCTTGCCTGTGTTCTTGATTTTCACCAGTTTAACTTTTGTAGGGGCGGGGCTTGCCCCGCCCTCTTGGGTTTTCCATCTCAGCGAACTCTGCGTCCTCAGCGAACTCTGCGTTAGTCTTTGCGCTCCTCTCTTCTCGGGAACTTTTCCCCCTTCGCCGGGGAATAATTATTGGCATCCAACTGTTCTCGAAAGGCATCAACTCCTAAAGTGCGGAAACTCTCTGCAGCGCTTCTAGTCCTGCTTCTGGCCGTCAACCCGCTCCTTAGCCAGCAATCACCCATCACGGTCAACGTCTCAGCCGTCAATCTCCTCGCCACCGTCCGCGACAAACACGGCAACCTCCTCCGCAATCTCACGAAAGACGACTTCTCCCTCGATCAGGACGCCAAGCCCCAATCCATTACCTATTTCGCCAAAGACTCCGATCTCCCCCTCACCCTCGGCCTCCTCGTTGACACCAGCCTCAGCCAGCGCCGCGTCCTTGACCAGGAACGCGCCGCCAGCCGCTCCTTCCTCGACCACGTCCTCCGCGAAGATAAAGACAAAGCTTTCCTGATCCACTTCGATCACGAAGTCGAACTCCTCCAGGACCTCACCTCCTCGCGCCAAAAGCTCCAGGCCGCCATCGATCAAATCCACACCCCCCAATTTTCCCAATCCAATTCCAACGGCGGCGGTGGAAGCGGCGGCGGCCACGGCTCCCGCGGTCGCGGCCACGGCGCCGGCACTCTGCTTTACGATTCCATCTATCTCGCTTCCGATGAAGTAATGAAAACGCAGCAAGGCCGCAAAGCCCTCATCATTCTCACCGACGGCGTCGATCGCGGCAGCAAGGTGTCCCTCGCCGAAGCCGTCGAATCCGCTCAGCGCGCGGACACCCTGATTTATTGCATTCTTTTCGCGGACAAAGAAGGAAGCCACAATGGCGGCGGCTTCGGCGGCCCCCGAATGGGCGGAGGAGGAATGGGAGGCGGCAGAGGCGGCGGCTACCCGCGCCGCACCGGGGAGTCACGCCCCGATGGCAAGAAGATCCTCGAACAGCTCGCCAAAACCTCCGGCGGCCGATTCTTTGAAGTCTCCAAGAAAGAAACCCTCGACAAAATCTACGCCGCCCTCGACGAAGAACTCCGCAGCCAGTACGTCGTAGGCTACTCTCCCGACAAACCCGACTCTACCCCCGGCTATCACAAACTCCACCTGGCCGTTAAACAAAAGGACGCCCAGGTCCAAACCCGCGACGGCGTCTACCTGGAGCCTAAGTAGCTCCTCATAAAAACAAAAGAGGGGAAGCCGCTGGCCTCCCCTCTTCCCAATTGCTTTTTTCCAATTTCGATCTTCGAATCTACTTCCCCTGCGCCTCTTTCTGCTTCTTTCTCTCCTCGTCCATCCGATGCACGTACGCCTCAAACTTCGGCAATTGCTCCGGCGTCAGGAAAGCCCGCATATCCGCCCGCGTCTTCATCCGTACTTCATCCACTTCCCCATCGTTCTTCGCGTGAATTGTCCGGATCTGCGTCTGCGCTTCCTTGATGATGGCTTCCGCCTTCTGCGCTTGCTCCGGGGTCAGCCCGATCTCCTGTGTCATCTCCGCCAGCTTCTTCGCACGGCGCTCCGCCTCCGACGGCATCACCGTCTTGTTCGCCGCGTAACTCCGCCGCGCCAAATTGTAGCCGAAAACGCCACCAGTCGCTGTCCCAATTAGGAACACCAGCGCCAGCCAAACTGCCGCCTTCTTACGGATATCCGGGTTCATGGCCGAACCTCGATTGTCGTTCCCAATCCATCGTCATACCACACCGGCGCGATCGTGGAATCGAACACCACGTCTCCTGTTCGCCGTTCCGCGTTTATCCCTTCCGCCTTATGCAACTGCAGCGCCCAGCTTCCGCCCAGCGCCAGCAGCAACGCGCTAAGCGCCACCAGCCGCGGCGCCAGCCGCCGCACACTGATCCAGACGCCATCCCGGGCATCCTCTTCCCGTTCCCGCGCCCCAATCGCCGCCATCACCCGCGCCGTAAACCACGGCCCCGGCTCCTGCACCGCCATCCCAACCAGCTCATTCCGCGTTGCCGCGAACTCCTCCAGCGCCGTCCGGCAAGCCTCGCAGCGTCCGGCATGTTCATCTTCCGTCGCAGGCAATTCGGCCCGCCACTCCTCGGCGCTCTTCCGCACCGTGCCGCTCAATGGCAGTTCGTCCAGCGCATCCAGAAATCGCCGGCAATTCGCTTCTTCCCGATTCAAAGGGTTCCCCATTCTGCTGTTACCTCGTTTTCTCCTGATTCCTGTTCTTCTTCTCCTGCTTACTCCGCCTACGCGATTGCTCCCCGCCTGCGTCTCGCCCGCTCCGTAATCCGTTGCCGAGCACGGAATAGCCTCACCTTCACCGTGTTCGCGTTGATCTCCATCAACTCCGCAATCTCTTCCACCGAAAATCCTTGTACTTCCTTCAGCACCAGCATCGTGCGGTCCCGTTCTTCCAGGCAACTCATCAATTCTTCTACCTGCTCCCGCGCCACCAGCCGGTCTCCGGCATCCGGCCTGCCATCCGATTGCTCCGACGACGCCTGGTACACCTGGCTTTGCTCTTCGCTCAACTCCGCCTCAAACACCAGCGGCCGAACCTTCTTTTTCCTCAGTAAGTCCCAACATTCGTTTACCGTAATCTTGTACAGCCAGGTGCTGAACGCCGCCCGTTGATCGAACCTTCTTATAGAAAAGTAAGCTTTCAGGAACACCTGCTGGGCTATATCCTCAACGTCCTCCCGGTTCCTCAGGATGCCTCCCGCCACCGCAAATACCCGGTTTTGGTGCCTCCTGACCAGCTCCTCAAATGCTTCCTTATCTTCTCTTTGCGCGCGCCGGACCAGCTCCCGGTCCTCCTGCACACGCGCCGAGACCCCCTCCTCCGCCGTCCTGGGCTTCCCCAGTCCTGTCAGTGCCATCGCCACTGGTTTTGGGACGCGTGCCATAGCTCTTTGGTTACGGAAATCTCTTTCCCTTTTCTCTCCCCGAGGCTACCCGCCCGCCCCGGATGATTTAACAGTTTCCACTAGTTTCGACTTGCTACCGTGTACTATCTATGGAATACTCACTCCATGATTATCGGTGATCGTCTTCGCGCTCTGCGCGAGGAAAAGAAACTCTCCCAGGGTGATATCGAGAAGCGTACCGGTCTCCTCCGTTGTTACATTTCCCGTGTTGAAAATGGCCACACCGTTCCGGCCATCGAAACTCTGGAAAAGCTGGCGCGCGCGCTCGAGTGCCCACTTTATCAACTCTTCTACGACGGTGAAGAGCCGCCTCAACTTCCCAACCTCCCCAAGCGCAAATCGTCCGACGATATCGCCTGGGGCAGCGCCGGAAAAGAAGCGCGCTATCTCAACAAGCTTCGCCGCTTGCTGAGCAAAGCCGACGAGGAAGATCGCAAACTGCTCCTGTACATGGCCCAAAAAATGGCCAATCGGTAGCCGTTCAGCGATCCACTTCGCGCCCTCGTGGATACAACCTGTACTCGAAAAAGCCGCTCTGCCCCCGCCCTGAGCGGTTTTTTCATTTCTGCATTCTCCTTACCCGCCCTCACCAGAACCATTGTCATCTCGAACGAAGGCCAGCGTAGTTCACTGGACGCATTGAGGGATCTACTTTTTCTTCTTCTTCCAATCACACCGCTCTCTGCGGTATCTCTGCTTCATCCCGTGACTGTAGATCCGCAAACTCAGCCACAGCTCTTCTTACTTATAGCTTACGGCTTATGGCTTATGGCTTATGGCTTATAACTTACAAATTTTAACTAACAACTGATTACTTCCCCCCTCACTCCCACTCAATCGTGCTCGGCGGCTTGCTGCTCACGTCGTACACCACCCGCGTCACTCCCTTCACCTCATTCACGATCCGCGTGGACATCCGTTCCAGCACCTCTCCCGGCAATCTCACCCAGTCCGCGGTCATCGCGTCGTCAGACTGCACCACTCGCACCGCCACGGTCAGCCCGTACGTCCGCCCATCTCCCATCACCCCCACGCTGCGCACCGGCAGTAGCACCGCAAACGCCTGCCAAACTTTCTCATACAACCCCGCGCTCCGGATCTCTTCCACCACAATCGCATCCGCCTCGCGCAACGTCTCCAGATCCTTCTTCGTAATCGCTCCCAGCAGCCGCACCGCCAGCCCCGGACCAGGGAATGGATGCTTCACCAGAATCTCTTCCGGCAATCCCAGGTCTTTTCCAATCCGCCGCACTTCATCCTTAAATAAGTCCCGCAGCGGCTCCACCAACGCGAATGGCATGTTCTCCGGCAATCCCCCTACATTGTGATGCGACTTGATCGTCGCCGAAGGCCCCTTCACCGACACCGACTCGATCACGTCCGGATACAGGGTTCCCTGCACCAGATATTTAATGTCCCCCGCCGCGCTCTTCTGCAGCTTCTCCGCTTCCGCCGCAAAAACCGCGATGAACTCGCGCCCGATAATCTTCCGCTTCTGCTCCGGATCGCTCACACCCTCCAGCTTCGCCAGAAAATGTTCCGAAGCGTCCACGCCAATCACCCGCAGCCCCAGCCGCTCGCGGTACATCTCCAGCGTGTGTTCAAACTCGTTCTTCCTCAATAACCCGGTGTTCACGAAAATATTCGTCAGCCGTTCGCCCATCGCACGATGCACCAGCGCCGCCGCCACCGTCGAGTCCACGCCGCCGCTCAACCCGCAGATCGCGTGATGGGTCCCCACCTTCGCGCGAATCGCTTCCACCGTCTCTTCGATGAACGCCTTCGGGCTCCACTTCGGCTCCGCCTTGCACACCCGGAAAAGAAAATTCCTCAAAATCTCAGTTCCGCGGTCCGTGTGGTTCACTTCCGGATGAAACTGCACCGCGTACATCTTCCGCTTATGATCTTCCGCCGACGCAATCGCGTGCGCCGTTCTCCCCGTCAGGTGAAATCCCGGCGGCAACTCCAGCACGTTGTCCCCGTGACTCGCCCAGATCTTCAGCTTCTCCGGCAATCCGCCCAGGATATGGCTCTCAGCTTTTTCCAGGTTGAAATGCTGCGGACCGTACTCCCGCCGCTCCACCGGCTCCACTTTCCCGCCCAGATTCTTCGCCATCCACTGCATCCCATAACAAATCCCCAGCACCGGTATCCCCTGCGCCAGCACCGCCGGATCGCACACCGGCGCGTCCTTGTCGTATACCGAGCTCGGCCCGCCAGACAAAATAATTCCCGCCGGCTCCAGCCGCCGAATCTCTTCCACCGAGGCCTTGCAAGGCAACACCGACGAAAACACCTGCTGCTCGCGCACCCGCCGCGCAATCAGCTGCGTATACTGCCCCCCAAAATCCAGCACTACAATCCCGCCCCGCTCCGTCTTCAGTATCGCCTTAGCATCGCTCTGCGCCATCTTCGCCGTTCCTTCCATCAGCTCACCTCATGTCTCCGTCGATTCTAGTCCGAAAACACACAGGGGCACGATAAATCGTGCCCCTCTTGGGTTCCTCTTCTCTGCGCTCTCTGTGTCTCTGCGTTCAGATGTCTTCGCCTTTTCCTTCTTCTTCACCCCACCACAACATTCAACATCTTATCGGCCACAAAGATCACTTTCCGCACGGTCTTCCCGTTCAGATGCCCTGCCACGCCCGCATCCGCCGAAGCCAACTTCATCACCGCCTCCTGCGAAGCCCCGGCCGCCACCTTCACGCGTCCCCGCACCTTTCCATTCACCTGCACCGGAATTTCCACCTCATCCTCTTTCGCCAATTCCGCATTAATCGCCGGCCAACTCACCGTCCACAACCCGGCCTTATGCCCCAGCATCTCCCACAACTCTTCCGCCAGGTGCGGCGTCATCGGCGCCAGCATCAACGTCACCAGTTCCAGCACTTCCTTCTGCACCTCAGGCCGCACTCCCTCATCGAGCGGCTCCGCCGCATAAATCGCGTTCACCAATTCCATAATCTGGGCAATCGCCGAATTAAAATGCCAACGCCCCTCAAAATCCTGCGTCACTCTCTGCAAACTCTGATGCGCCTTCCGCAACAACTCTCTTTCCTTTTCCGTGGGTGCCCCAGGTGCCGTCTTCGCACCTGGGTCTTGGGTTGCTCTTCTCTGCGAACTCTGCGGCTCCTCTGCTACCTCTGTGGTAAAGCCTTTCTCTTCTCTTGCCTGCCCAGCGTGCTTGTCCACGACGCGGTAAACTCGGTTTAAAAACCTCCAAGCCCCATCTATACTTTCCTCGCTCCACTCCAGATCCTTCTCCGGCGGCGCCGCAAACAACGTATACAACCTTCCCGTATCCGCCCCGTACTTCTCCGCCATCTCTTCCGCGCCCACCACATTTCCGCGCGACTTCGACATCGCCACGCCGCCCTTTTGCACCATCCCCTGCGTAAAGAGCCGCGCAATCGGCTCGTCATGCTTCACCAATCCCAAATCCCGCATCACCTTGCACCAGAACCGTGAATACAGCAGGTGCAGAATCGCGTGCGTAATCCCGCCGATATACTGGTCGATCGGAAACCAATACGCCGCCTTCGCCGGATCAAACGGCGCCTTGTCATTTTGGGGATCGCAATACCGGTAGAAATACCACGACGAATCCACGAACGTATCCATCGTGTCCGACTCCCGCCGCGCCGGCCCGCCGCACTTCGGGCACTTCACATTCACAAACTCCGGATCCGTCGCCAGCGGAGATTCGCCCTCGCCCGTCAGCTTCGGATTCGCCGGCAGCAGCACGGGGAGATCTTTATCCGGCACCGGCACCATCCCATCCTTCTCGCAATAACTCACCGGAATCGGCGTTCCCCAATACCTCTGCCGCGAAATTCCCCAATCCCGCAGCCGGAAAATCGTCTCCTTCTTCCCAAACCCCTTGGCCTCCGCATCCGAAGCCATCCGCTCAATCGCCTCATCCGACTTCAGCCCCGAATACTTCCCCGAATTCACACTAACGCCATATTCAGTAAATGGCCCTTCCCTCTTCTCCTCCGAACTCTGCGCCCTCTGCGTCTCTGCGTTAGGATTTCTCTTCTCTTCTTTGTGCACTACCACAGGCACCGGCAACCCAAACTTGCTCGCAAACTCAAAATCCCTCTCATCATGCGCCGGCACCGCCATGATTGCCCCGGTCCCATACTCCAGCAGCACAAAATTCCCCACCCAAATAGGCACCTTCTCCCCATTAAACGGATTCACCGCATATCGCCCCGTAAAAAACCCATCCTTCTCCGCGGTAGCAATATCCTCCGTCTTCACCGACGAAACCTTCATCTCCGCCAGTTTCTTCTCGTTCTTCGCCTGCTCCGGCGTCCCCGCAATCAACCCCGCAACCAACGGATGCGTCGGCGCCAGCACTATCGCACTAGCTCCATAAATCGTGTCTATGCGGGTCGTGAAAATCTCAATCTTCGCGCAATCAGCTCTTCTCTGCGAACTCTGCGGCCCCTCTGCTACCTCTGTGGTAAAGCCTTTCTCTACTCCGCCCTCCACCTCAAACCAAACCTTCGCCCCAACCGACTTCCCGATCCAATTCCTCTGCATCGCAATCACGCGATCCGGCCAGCCGCCGTCCAACTGCTTCAAATCCTCCAGCAATTGTTCCGAATACGCAGTCGTCTTCAAGAACCACTGCTCAATCTCCCGCGCTTCCACGCGCGTATCTTCATGCCGCCAGCAAAATCCGCCGTTCACCACCTGCTCGTTCGCCAGCACCGTGCAACACTTCGGACACCAGTTCACCCGGCTCTTTTTCTTGTACGCAATCCCGCGCTCCAGCATCCGCAGGAAAAACCACTGGTTCCACCGGTAATATTCCGGCTCGCATGTGGAAATCTCCCGCCGCCAGTCATAGGAAAACCCAAAACGCCGCAGCGTCCTCTGAAATTCTCCAATATTTTTGTTGGTCCACACACGCGGATGCGTGTGATTCTTGATCGCCGCATTTTCTGCCGGCAGGCCGAACGCGTCCCACCCCATCGGGTGCAGCACGTTAAACCCGCGCATTCTCTTTACTCGCGCAACCACGTCCCCAATCGTGTAGTTGCGCATGTGCCCCATGTGCATCGTCCCCGAAGGGTACGGCAGCATTTCCAGCACATAGTATTTGGGTTTCTTCGGGTCCGCTTCCGTCTCAAACACGCGGTGTTCTTCCCACCGCTTCTGCCACTTGCGCTCAATCTCCTGCGGCTTGTAGTCCCCCACGCCCTGTCTGCCTCCACCTGTTGTCATCCCGAACCCGCGCCGTTTGCGGGTGAGGGATCTGCTTTTTCTTCTCTGCGAACCTCTGCGTCCTTTGCGCCTCTGCGTTATCTTTTCTTCTTGTCTTTCTGCGCCGGCAAATGCCGCGAACTCGCAAACTTCTTCCCCTTCTTCTCCAACTCCTTCTTCTGCTTCTTCATCGCCGAAGTCATCATCGAAAAACCCTTCTCCGCCTCCGGCCCTTCTACTCCCGCCAGTTCCCAAAGCTTCGCCACATTCTTCCGGTCGTCTCCCGGATCATCGATCGGCGTCTCCAGCAAAAACGCCCGCCCCGCCAACCCCACCGGCGGCAAGCTTCCCAGCCGGGGCTGCCGCAAAATCCGCTCAAACGCCACCGCCCCGATCTTCCCATCCCCAATATGTTCGTGCCGGTCCACGCGTCCGCCCAGCGGAATCTTCGAATCGTTCACATGAAACACCGGCACATTTTCCAGGCCCAGTATCCGGTCAATCGTCTCGATCGTCTGCTCCAGCCCGGCCTCGCTCTTAATGTCGTACCCCGCCGCAAACAGATGCGCCGTATCCAGACAAACCGCCGCCTTGATCTCCCGCAGCCCGCGCACAATCGCGGCCACTTCTTCCAGCCGCGATCCCACCGCCGTTCCCATCCCCGCGGTGTTCTCAATCAAAATCCGCATCTTGCCCAGTGGCACGCGCCGCGCCGCCTGCTTCACGCTCTCGATAATCGTCGCAATCGCCTGTTCAGTCGACGACTCCCCGCGCGACCCCGGATGCACCACCACAAAATCCGCGCCCAGTTCGCGCCCGCGCACCAACTCTTCATGAAACGCCTGGATCGACCGCGTCCGCAGCATCGGCTGCGAAGCCGCCAGATTGATCAGGTAATTCGCATGAATCACCAGAGGCCCAAGCCCAAGCTCTTCCCGTCGCGCGCGAAACGCCGCTACATCCGAAGCCGGTATCCGCACATTCGCCGTCTGCCACATCCGCGGGCTGGCTGAAAAAATCTGCAGCGCGTTGGCACCCAGCTTCTTCGCAGATTCCAGCGCGTTCAGGTAGCTCCCCGAAATCGACGTGTGCAACCCGATCCGCAGGCTCCCATCCATCCAAGCCGGCGGCCCAGGCTCCATCACCGGTACCGGGATATACTCGTCGTCCGCCTCAAACTTCGTATTCTCAATAATTGGATATTCCGTCATCCCAGCCACAACTTTCTCCCCGCCGCGGCCTGCTTCCGCCCCATTGCTCTTCATGTAGGGGCGGCTTTATGCCGCCTTCTTGCCTGTAAGTTTAATCCCCCATTCTACCACACCGCCCCATTCTTCATTTTGTGGCACAGGCACTCTTGCCTGTGCGCTTGGGTTCATAGGCTAACGCCATTCGATACTTGACATTGAGGATGCTCATGCAGGATGCCTCGGTCCCAGTCCCACTACCCATGTATTCCAAAAAAGTAGGGGCACGATAAATCGTGCCCCTCTTAATTTCTCTTCTCCGCCGGGTGCCGCACTCTGCGATTTTCAGGGTGCGGGTTTTCTCCTCCGGTCTCTGCGCCTCCGCGCGATCTTTCTTCCTTTCGTTACTTCGTTACTTCTTTACTTCATTACTTCTTTACTTCATTACTTCTTCTCTTCTCCCAAATACTTCGCCAGCGGTTCCCAATAATTCCCTCTCCACCCTTCCGCCAAATGCTCCGCCTGCCCCTTAGGAAATCCGGTGTGGTCAAATACGATCTTCGTCCCGTCTCCCGACTCCACTAACACGAACCGAGCGATCGAATACGATCCCGGGTCCCAACTTCCCGCCCGCCATGCCTGCACAATCCGCTCATTGGCCACCAACTCCACTTGCCTCCCGCTTATGTATCCACCGAACAACGAGAAGGCCCCGCCCGGTTCTCGACTGATCTCCGCGGCCTTAGTCCCCAGCTTCATCCCGCCAGACTTCATCGCTGCGCTCATCTCCACTACCTTGCCAAACTGGGCCGCGTCGGTCAGCGCCTCGTACACCCGCTTCCGGCTGGCCTTGAACACCGGCTCCTGATGAATCGATTCCTCCCCTCGCAAAATCTCCTCGTCCCGTGTTCCCCGCGCACTGCCCGCTCCCAGCGCAAGCATTCCCAACGCCACCGCCCCGCCCGAAATTATCTGCCGCCGGTTGATCAAATTCTCCTGCACGTCCAACTTCGTTTCGTCGCTCATCAACCCCTCCGATTTTCCTTGTAGCGTCCACCTTAAGGTGGACGCTACGCCTTGTTCCTGCTCTCCAGCCGCCCCATCCAATCACCGCCCCAAAATATGTTCAAGATAATATTTTGCTTCGCTGCCACAATCATTCGAACCATAATCCCCGTGCTCCGATTCAGGAGGTCTTCATGCCCTACCCGGCCGGCCATCGCGCCACGGTCAAAAAGAACATCGTCGAAAGCGCCCGCAAACTCTTCAACCGCAACGGCTTTGAAAATGTCTCGATTGGCCAAATTATGGCCGGCGCCGGCCTGACCCACGGCGGCTTCTATTCTTATTTCAACGGCAAAAGCGATCTCTACGCCGAAGTCCTCGGCTGCTTCTTCACCGATCCCAACTGGAAAAACTGCTGGGAAGGCGTCCACGTCGATCTGACTGCCACCGACGTCGGCGCGCAAATCGTCCGCGCCTATCTCTCCCGCCAGCACCTCGAAAATGTCGAAAACTCCTGCCCCATGGTCGCCCTGCCCACCGACGTCGCCCGCAGCAACGCCCGCGCGCGTCAAGCCTTCGAACAAGTATTCAAAGGAATGGTCAGCGTCCTCGAACGCAGCCTCATCCAAAACAGCCAACCCCGCCGAACCACCGCCCAAGCGATGGCCGCCCTCTGCGTAGGCGGCATGGTCGTAGCCCGCGCCGTCGCCGACCGCCGCCTCGCCGACAACCTCCGCGACGCCTGCATGACCGTAGCTCTCCAACTCGGCGGCTGGCCCACCAAAAAGCGCTCCCTCAATGGTTCGACGAAAAAATCCCGCCGCGCCAGCGGCGCCACGTCCTAATCCGCCTCGCTTCTATTTCCTCCACGCCATCCCATCCGGATCCTTCCCAATCGCAAACGTCGTCGTCACTTCCAGCGTCTTCAAATCCACCACCGCCACCTTATCGTCTCCGCTCACCGCCACAAACGCCCGCGCGCCATCCGGCTGCACCAGAATCCCTTCCGTACTCTTCCCCAGATTCAACCGCTTCACTTCCTTCCGCGAAGCCGCATCCACCACCACCAAATCCCCGCTCCCCAAATCCGAAATCAGCACCAGCTTCCCATCCGGAGTAAACTTCAACCGGTTGGAGTGCTTCGTCTTCACATCCACCGTCGCCGTCACCTTCTTCGACGCCAGATCAATAATCGACACCGTCCCATCCCCCGAATTCGCCGCCCACACTTCCTTCTCATCCGGCGAAATATCGATCCCCTCCGGTCCTTTGCCCACTTTCACGTTCGTTCCGGTCCACTCCGTGATCTTTTTCTTCATCTCTTCCACAGACACGGTGTTCGACTCAACGTTGCTCACGCACATCGTCTTGCCGTCCTTCGTCAACGCCAGCATGTGCGGCCGCTTCTGCCCCAGCACCAGGTGCAGATCAATATTGTTGGCCACAAAATCAAACGCGCCCACTGACTTATCGCCCTCCACCGTGAAGAACGCCTTGTCGCCCACAATCGCAATCCCGTGCGGCCCCACCAGCCCGGGAAACGTCACCTTTCCCACTTCGCTGCGCGATACCAGGTCAATCTCCGACATGGTCGTCCCCGCGTGGTCGTTCCCATAATTCGTCACAATTGCAATCTTTCCGTCCGCGCTCGCAGCCACCTCATGCGGATGCACCCCCGTTTCCACCTTCCCCACGACCTTTAACGTCGCCGGGTCCACAATCGCCAGAAAACTCTCCTCCTTGCTCAACACCAGCAACGCCGGACTAGGCGTCTTCCCCTGCCCCCTAGCCCCTACGCACAAACTCGCCGCTCCCACCACCATCAAAACAATTCGCACCCTCGCCACCCGGCCGATTCTCATGAACATCCTTCATTCTCCTTTGAGCACAAAACCAACCGCGACATTCTACACCGCCCTTTGGAGTGCGGAAGCTGTGTTTCCGCTTTTACACATTCCCCCCACCGACCAACACCTTTGTGCACCGACCAACCCAAAATTTGTCCTCCTGAGCACATCCGACAAGGATGTGCGAAGGACCTCAACCAATAACCCACTCTCCGAACCGAATGAGAAGGACAACCTCTTACTGATTACCGATTACTGATTACCGATAACTTTCTCCCCAAAGAAAAAGCGCGCCAAACCGCAGCGCGCCTCTTCCCCCACAGAGCGTCTCCCGACGCATCAACCTTTTTCCGGATACTCCCTTCCAAACATCGAAAACGCCACCGTCCGCGTCTTGGGAGTCGCGCCCGCGCCTGCCGCAGCCGCACTCGCCTCCGAGTTCCGCTGCTGCTGCGCAATCCGCCGCTCGATCATCTCCGCAATCTGCTGCCCCGACGGCCGTTCCGCTTGTCGTTCCATCGCTTCCGCGATCCGGCTCAAATAAATCATCAGCTCATCCGTCAGCGGCGACCTCTGCAGCGCCACGCGATTCTTTCGCTGCAAGCCGGTCAACAAACCTGCAATAAAAAGCAATCCTCCACCCGCCAGCATGATCTGCCAACTGGTAATCGGAAACTGCGGGTCCCAGGCTGCAACCGTCATCCATACTTGCAATGTTTCCTCCCGGGCTGGTTCCTTTCTCTCTCCCTACTCTAATCCTCTTCCCCAACTCCACTCAACAATTGATCTTGAAGGTTTACCCCTATCCCCGAAAGGTGCCCCACGTGCCGATTTTGCACGTGGGGTCTTCCGATCAGGCTTACTCTCCGTTCTTTCTTCCTTGTTTTTCTAAAAACGGATAAACGGTCCGAATGCCATCCGTAAATTGTGATGTGTCCCATGATTGAAATACATCTCGTCGCCCGCCTCCAGCCGCAGCCCCACCGGGCCCAGATGTCCTTCCAATCCGCCACCCGGATAAAACACTCCGTTCACATCGCTCGCGCGCAGATTCGCAATCTGGCTCGAGACGCAACTGAACGACGTCGGGCACGAGTTCACAAAAAATTTATCGAATCCGCCTTTCAACACCACAAATGGCCGCACTCTTGAATGTCCCAACTCAATCTTCGGCCCGAACAATCCGTGCAAAATATGAATATTCGCGTTCTGAATCACCACCGTTCCACCGGTACCGCTCGTCTGTTCCCCGAATCCCTGGTCAAAGTCATACGCCATTTCCCCTTCCAGCTTCACGTGCGGAAACACCCGCACTCCCGCGCGCGCTCCCACGCCCAGATAATTGTTGTCCGTCTGCGTCATCCGGAAATAATCCGCGAACACTCCCGCCTCAACATGATCCCCCTGCGCCCGCACACACGGCACCAGCAACACACCAAGCCCCAGCATCAGCAGCATGCGTTTCATGCGTCTCTCCTCCGTGCAGTTTTTCAGCAATCGAAAGCAGCGGCTGGACAGTCCACTTCATCCTCAACTGGGCGAGGTTCTGCTTTCCCTGAAATAGATGCGCCTTCTCTAACGCAGGTTGCCGTACATTTTTGGAGTGCGGAAGCTCTGCTTCCGCTTTTACAATCAACCCACTCTTTAAACAATCAACGAATACCTGCGGCTCTCTACTGACTACCGACTACCAACTCCTGACTCAACATCTGCTCGCCGTTATCCCACCCGCCCAATTTGCTCGCCCCAGTTTCCCTCTAGTACACTGATCATTCCGCGCTTCCAAAAGGACACACTCATGCTGGTAGTCATGCAGTCTCACGCCACCGACGAACAAGTCCGCTCCGTCTGCGACAAAATCGAATCTCTCGGCCTGAAAGCGCATCCCATCCCCGGCGCCGGCCGCACCGCCATCGGCATCACCGGCAACAACGGCGCCATCGACCTCGGCATTCTCGAATCCATGCCCGGCGTGGTCGAATGCATTCCCGTCACCAAGCCCTATAAACTCGTCTCTCTCGACGTAAAATCCGATCCCACCATCGTCCGCATCCCCACTCCCATGGGTGACGTCCTCGTCGGCGGCGAGCACCTCGCCATGACCGCCGGCCCTTGCGCCGTCGAAACCGAAGAGCAGTGCCTCGCCATCGCCGAACAACTAAAACCCTGCGGCGTCCGCCTCTTCCGCGGCGGCGCCTACAAGCCCCGCACTTCGCCCTACAGCTTTCAGGGACTCGGCCTCCCCGGCCTGAAAATTCTCGCGCAAGTCCGCAAACACTACGGCTTCGGCATCGTCACCGAAGCCATCGACAATGAATCCCTCGATTTAGTGGAAGAGTGGGCCGACGTTATCCAGATCGGCGCCCGCAACATGCAGAATTTCTCCCTGCTCAAGCGCGCCGGCCGAGCCAAGAAACCCGTGCTCCTCAAGCGCGGCATGTCGGCCACGCTCGACGAATTCCTGATGGCCGCAGAGTACGTAATGAGCGAAGGCAACTACAACGTGATGCTCTGCGAACGCGGCGTCCGCACCTTCTCCGATTTTTCCCGCAACACACTAGATCTCGCCGTCGTGCCCGCCGTAAAAAAACGCAGCCACCTGCCCATCCTTGTCGATCCCAGCCACGGCACCGGCAAGCGCCACAAAGTTCTTCCTCTCTCCCGCGCCGCCGTAGCCGTCGGCTGTGACGGCCTCCTCGTCGAAGTCCATCACCAGCCCGAAAAAGCCCTCTCCGACGGCATGCAATCCATCCTCCCCGCCGAATTCGCCGAACTCCAATCCGAAATCCAACAAATCGCCGCCGTCCTCCACCGCCAAGTCAACTAAGTTTCATCTAGTGGCACAGACGCTCCTGTTTGTGCTGCCTAGATTGCCTGTCTCTGGCGATTTTCGCTCCCTTTGGTGTCTAATAATCAGGACCCAAATGCTCCAAGAAACAACCACTCAGTGGGACATGACCAACGTCGACCGCTATCGGTCACTAGATGAGCAGTATTTTGTATTGGCTCTAATCATCATCTTTGTCGTTCTCTCTATAAAGCTTCTACGAATCTGGCTTCTAGCACCCCCGTTTCGCCGATCGCTTCCCTCGGACATCTCCAATTATCGAAAGCGATTGGAGGTTTCACTTAACGCACTCGCCCATTGGCTCTGGCTTCCTACCCTTTTCTGGCTGTTTCTTTCGTGCCACCGGCTCTATAAACTCTTTGGCGAGCTGGAATTGACTAAGACCATCCCAATCTCTGCAACGATGGGCAATTTGCGCGATTTAACCATATATTTCTCTCTTGCACTCGCAGCTACAGCCTACGCGCTTCTCATTCGCTGGAACCTTCTCACTCGCCTCACAAAGCTCCGCGACTAACCGCTTACGATTGAATGAGGCAACTCTCTTCTCTCTGAAGAGTCTTCTCCTCCCGATTACTGATTCCTCGCCTCACCCATCCTTCGCTCCCAAAACTTTTTCTTCCCCATGCTACGATTCGCTCATGTCCCTCTCCCAGCTTTCCCCGGATCCCGGCGCGCTCGACCCTTCACAATTCCCACGCACTTACCAATCCTCGCTGGGCTATCGGCTGGCGCTTATTTCTCTCGGCGGCCTCATCGCAACCGTCTCCCTTCTGGGCGTCTGGTATTTCGGCACCGGCCACGAATCGCAAACCCGGCAGGCCGCTCTCTCCATGGCACTTCTATGTTTCGCCTTCTTTCTACTCGGCGCTTATCTCATCCTGGCCATGCTCAGGACCAAGCTGATTCTCACCGCCGACTCCGTCGAACTCCACGACACATTCACCGCAAAACATTTGCTTCGCAGCCAGATCGCCGGCTGGCGCATCCTTCCCACACAATACATTTCGACGCTCGTGCTTGTCCCTCGCGATCCCCACGCAAAACAAATTAAATTCCCACTCATCTTTAAGCTGGACGAACAATTCAAAGCCTGGCTCGAACCGCTCACCAATCTTGACGCCCAGGATCGCGCAGAATCCGTCGCCCATATCGATGCTCAACTGGACCCCGGCCTGACAGAAGATCAGCGGGAAGTAATCCTTTTCAACGCGTATCGCTTCGCAAAATTTCTTACTTGGGCCAGCTGGATAGCCGCCGCCTGGGGATGGTTCTACCCGCGCCCCTATTCGCTCGTCACTCTCATTCTCGCGGCGATTCCTCTCATCGCGATTTGCCTTGGCCTGCGCGCGAAGGGCGTCTATCAGTTCGACGGCGGGCGCAACGACGCGCGTCCCAGCCTCGCGATTCCCGTGATCCTGCCGGGCCTAGCCCTGGCCATTCGCGCCCTCTACGATCTTTCGTTTCTACACTGGCAGCAACTGCTCTCACCCATTTTTGTTGTCACCCTGGCGATGGCCGCGCTCCTCGTCGCCGCCGATCCCAAGACGGGCAACCAACGCTGGACGTACCTCGCCACTCTATTTCTCTCCCTCGCTTACGCCGGTGGAGTCACTGCCATGGCAGACTCTCTGTTGGATCACTCGATACCTCGGGGTTTTCAAGCGGAAGTGCTGCAAAAGCGCATTTCCAGCGACCGCAGCACCACCTGGTACCTGCGTCTTGCCCCCTGGGGCCCGCAAAATCAACCGGACGAAGTCTCCGTCTCCAGTTCTCTCTACTCCTCCGTAGAACCGGGCCAGCTCGTTTGTGTTTATCTCCACCCTGGCGCGCTCAAAATTTCCTGGTACGAAGTGGCGCGCTGTCCCAAGGAGATTGCAGACCCATTGCGGTAATTTTTTTCTTTCCGATTGCCGCCAACTCTCTCCTCCACCCGTCGTCTCTTTCTATGCCTTCACCTGCACCCGCCCCGACCACCGCGCCAGCAGCGTCTCCAACTCCCCTGGTTGGATTGGCTTTGCCAGATAATCATCCATTCCCCCGGCCAGGCATTTCTCCCGGTCTCCCTTCATGGCGTGGGCCGTCAGCGCAACGATCGGCAAGCGTGCGCCCGTTGTTCTCTCTCGCAAACGAATGCTTGCCGTCGCTTCAAACCCATCCAGTTCCGGCATCTGCACATCCATAAAAACCAGGTCGAAGCTCTCCTGGGCCACGGCGTCCACGGCTTCACGCCCGTTGCCCGCCAGCGTCACGTGATGCCCCCGTTTTTCCAAAAAACGTGATATCAACCGCTGGTTCACAATGTTGTCTTCCGCCACCAGCACGCGCAGCGACTCCGTCGAGGTGGCGATGCTCTTCGGCGCCAGCGACTGTTCATCCCGGCTGGCTCTTCCCGCTCCACGCGGGCCCAGCGCACTCGCGATTGCTTCCCGCAATTCCATTTGCCGGATGGGCTTCCTCAGATACGCCGCCACTCCCAATTTCTTGCAGCGTTCAATTTCGCCGCGCCCGCTTCCCGAAGTCAGCATCACGATCGTCGCTCCCGCTCCGTCCTGCGCCTCGCGAATCCGCTCTACCAGCTCAAATCCGTCCATCTCCGGCATTTGCATATCCGAAACGATTACGTCGAATATTTCCCCCGCCTTCCGCGCCGATTCCAGCGCCGCCAGCGCCTGCTTCCCGCTTTCCGTGCACGCGGGCTTCATTCCCCAGTTCCGCAGCATTGCCTCCAGAATCTTCCGGTTGGTGGCGTTGTCGTCCACCACCAGGGCCCGCCGTCCAGCAAGTGTTTCCGGCAATCCACCGCGGCCTTCTTGCTTCGTGCTTCGCTCTCCCTTCACCATTTTCGACGTAAAGTGGAACCGGCTGCCCTTGCCCACTTCGCTCTCCACCCAAATCTTCCCGTCCATCATTCCAACCAATCTTGAAGAAATCGTCAGGCCCAGCCCCGTTCCGCCGTACTTGCGGGTCGTCGAACCATCCGCTTGCGAGAACGGATCAAAAATCAAATCCAGTTTCGACGCGGGTATCCCCACTCCCGTATCCGAGATCGTAAACTGCAGTCTCAATTCCTCTCCCTGCGCCTCCACAATTCCGATTTTCAACCCCACTTCGCCCCTCTCCGTAAACTTGATCGCGTTCCCGATCAGGTTGGTAATCACCTGCCGCAGCCGCACCGGATCGCCGCGCATCACCTCCGGGATCCGCGGATCGATGTCGCAAAGCAATTCCAACCCTTTTTGGTCTCCGCGGACCGCCAGCGACTTGATCGTGCTTTCCACCGACTCGCGAAAATCAAAATCCGTGCAATCCAGATCCAGTTTTCCCGCCTCGATCTTCGAAAAGTCCAGAATGTCGTTGATCACCGTCAGCAAGGAATCGGAGGAGCTCTTTGCCGTTTCCAGGTAGTCCCTCTGCTCCGGCGTAAGCTGCGTCTCCAGCGCCAGGTCGGTCATGCCCATGACGCCGTTCAGTGGCGTCCGGATTTCATGGCTCATGTTGGCCAGAAACTCGCTCTTCGCCTGGTTTGCCCGCTCCGCAGCCACTTTGGCCGCGCGCAATTCCTCCTCAACCTGCTTAAGTTGCGTAATCTCTTTGCGAATCGCGATGTATTGAGTCGGCCGCCCGCCGGCATCGCAGAACGGTACGATCGTTGTGTCCACCCAGTACATGCTTCCGTCCTTCGCCCGGTTCTTGACTTCGCCGCTCCAGGTTTTGCCGCTCCTTATCGTTCTCCAAAGCTCATCGAAAAATTCTTTCGGGTGGTGCTTCGAATTCACAATCGCGTGCGTCTGTCCCAGCAATTCCTCCGGCCGGTACTTGGACACCGTGCAGAATCGCTCGTTTGCGTACGTAATCACTCCATGGGCATCGGTTCGCGCCACGATGCAGTGCTGATCCATTGCAAATTTCAGGTCTTCCAGTTCCTTCAGCGACCCTTGAAGTTCCTCCTCCGCCCGCTTCCGCTCGTTCACTTCCAATTGCAGTTCCGCCGTCCGCTGCTCCACTCGTGCTTCCAGATCGTCCTTCGCTTGCTGCAAAGCGGCGTCGCGCTCCCGAATCCGCTCCATCATCTGGTTGAACGAATTCACCAGCCTGCCCACTTCGTCCTCACGTTTCGACTCCGCCCGCAGCGTGTAATCCTCCTCCTCTGTCACTCTTGCCGCCACGCCCGCCAGCGCCAGAATCGGTTCGGTGATCGGCCGCAACAACCGCCCGGCAACCAGCAGTGTCGCCAGGATCGAAATCATCAGGACCACCGCGGAGATTCCCGTATACTGGCGCAACTTCGCGTGATACGCGCTCAACTCGTACACAATGGCGATCGCCCCGACCCTTTCTCCATTTAATCTGATCGGCCGGCGCAGTTTCATCGCTTCCGCAGTGAACTCATCCCCTTCTTCCCGCGGGTACTCTTCGCCACCGAGCTTTTCCCTCCCGCTTCGCAGGTATTCCGCAAACGCCCGGCCCTCGCGGTCGTACACACACGCGGCGACGATGTGCGGCTCTGCCCGCAACCCCCTCAAAATCTCCCGCGCCGACTCATCATCTTCAAACATCAGCGACGCCGCGCTATTTGCCCCCACGGTCTCCGCCAGCGTGGTCACTTCCGCTGTCAAACCCTTTCGGTAGCTGGCTCTCTCATACAGTTGGAAAGCTCCGCACGCGATTGTCAGCGCAAGCAGACTCGCAAGAGCCACTAAGTTCGTCAATTGTTGCCGTATCGACCCTTTTTGAAACCAGTAGATCATCAACCCCTCTTCGGCACCCCGATGACGGTTTTTGCCAGTGCCAGAAGCTTCGCGCTGATTTTCAATTTCGATTTCTCCGCCGCTTCCAGGTTGATCTCGAACCGCACCTTACTTTCCTCCACAGAGAATCCGATCAGGCCGCCCCTTTCCACGAATCCAGCGGATTCCCCCACAATCAGCACAGGCGTGCCCTGCAGTTGCCATACCGCCTGCGAACTTTGTTTCTCCTGCTCTCTTCCGATAAACAAAATGTGGCACCCCTGCGCTTCCCGCGCTTGTTTCAAATGGCGCACCTCAAACCCCCGGCCCTCGGCCGTTTTGCCGCTCAGGGTTGTCTCCAGTGCTCCGTGGAACGGGTCCGTGCCCGTCGTGCAGTAAACGAACCGGCTGCTCGTTGCCTCAAAAGCCGACGCCGGCCATTCCACAAATTGGGCGAAGTGGAACAGAAATTCGGCTTTCAGCGCATACTCGTTGGAAGCCTCAGTCTGGCCAGCTTTTCCCCGAGTGGGACACCACCCCGCCAGCCCCGCCAGCACGCAAGCCACCAGCACTCGGCCACCCACCACCCACCGGTCTCGCTTCAGCTTCCGCCAAATACAGCCGCACATAGACACAGCTCCCCGCAGGAAGCAACGCACCTTCCGGGCCAAAGCCTCGCTCACTCACTTGTTTAAATTGCTTGTCTTGAATGGATTGGCGGGCGCAATCGGGGCCATGTGCGAAGCCAATGTGCCGTCGAGAAAACGATGTTTCAACTCCAGCGTTTCCCGGGAATTCATCCCCCGTCTTCACCCGAAGCTCTTCACCCCATTAGCGATTTCCAACATTCGCTATCGCCCGCCACTCCTGTAAAATCATCTACGCCAATGCCCGCCGCCAAAAACTTCCGCGTTTATTTTCTCCTCGTCCTGCTCCTCATTTTCGCGTTGGTCATTCTTCTTCGCGAGCATCGCCCCTCCGTCCTCCGCCCCGATCTGCACCTCAACGCCTACATCTCCACCTCCGACGGTTCTCTCGCCGTCGTAGATCTCGCCTCTCTTCGGGTCATCAACAAAATTCCCGTCGGCCCGTCCATCTCCGACCTTCGCGAACACGCCAAGCGCCCCGAAATCTGGGGCGTCAGCAGTGCCGGCGGCTACGTTTTTGTTCTCGATACGCGCCGCTCGCAGCTCGTCGCCAAAATTCCCGTCGGCCCCGCCCCTCTCTCACTCGACTTCTCCGCCACCGGCGCCCGTGTCTACACCACTTCCGCCGGCTCCGACCAGCTTTTCGCCATAGATACACTTTCACGCGCTATCATCGGCCGGACCCGCACCGCCTCCGAGCCCGTGCAAGCCCGCCTCGCGCCGGACCAGAAGTCCATCCTCGTCGTCAACCGGCGCAGCGCTTCGCTCACCATCCACGACGCCGCCACGCTCCAGCTTCGCTCCTCCATCAACGTCATCCCGCAGCCCGACGAAGTCGCCATCGTTCCGGACAGCTCCATCGCCTTTGTCATGAGCCGCTCAGAGAGCCGACTTTCCGTCGTCGATCTTCGCCGCGGCGTTCTGCTCACCAATCTCCAACTCGCCGGCCGTCCCGCGCAAATGCTCATGAAACCCGACGGCGGCGAACTCTACGTCATCTCTCCCGAAGCCCACGTCCTCGAAGCCGTCAACACCTGGACGCACGAAGTCGGCGACACAATGCTCCTAGGCTCCGCGCCGGCCAGTGCTATCCTCACCGATGACGCCGGCGAAATGTACGTCGCCGACCGCGCCGCCGGCCGCGTCTTCCCTGTCGACATCATCAATCGCCGCATTGGCAAGCCTATCAACGCCGGGGCCGCCCCCAACGCCATGCGCTTCGATCCTGCCGAACCTGGCGCCAAGCCCACCATGCTCCTCGTCGCCAACGAATCCTCCGGCGATCTCGCGGTCCTCCGCCTCCGCACCGACTCTTTGATCACACTAATCCCTGTAGGCAACACCCCCCAGCGCATCGCCGTAAAACTCTTCTGATTCCTGTGGCACAGCCACTCCTGGCTGTGCTGAACCTTAGAATGATGCAAAATATCTCATGCGAAAAATGATGGCCCTCATTGCCGGGCTCTTTTGTTTGGCGAGTCTTATTTGCTTCATCGCTAGTTTTTTCGGATTAAATCTCAACCGGCTGGGCCCAAAAATGTTCCTGCTTCATGCGGGTATCTTCGCTGTCGGTTTGCCACTGATTGCGGTTGATAAGATCAAGGCACGAGCGCACAGGTTGTCCCCGCGCGAACTCAACTCCAGCCGCACGCCACCTTGGCTGAGTCACATTAGCCTTGGCCTTTTTCTCCTCTTTCTGGTTATGTTCGTTTCCTTTCTCCTTCTAAGTCACGCTGCAATGCCTGATATCAAAGATGGGGAGTACATTTTGAATAGTCACGGAAAGATCATCGGTTACATCTCGGAAAAGGATTATTTCTGGCTCAAGACTTGGGAACTTCGTTTTTTCGCCTCTGGCTGGCTGTGTCTCTACTTTAAATTGATGATCGATTGGTGGTTTCCCGAATATCTAGAGACTCCGTGGACTGTCGAGCGCTAGTTTGCACGATTCTCCTTTTCCCTGTTCCCCGTCAGTCCTAATTTACTTCCTCATTTCCCATCGCTAGCTTCTGCACTCCTGGCCACTCCCGGTGTATTATCTCTCCGGCTCCGGCCACCGGAGACTCTCTCAACCATCGTGCCTATCAAACAGGAGACACCATGAAACTTTCGCGAGCCATCATCGGCGCAACGCTTCTCACCGCCTCCGCCGTCTACGCCGCCACGCGCCCCGCTCCCTCCCAGGACGTCGTCAAAGTCGCCGGCGACACCCATACGGTCATCTTCGAAAACGATCAGGTCCGCGTCCTGGCCGTGCACTTCAAACCCGGGCAGACCGCGCCGATGCATTCGCATCCCGCCAACGTCTCTTATTTTCTGACCGATGGAAAATTGAAAGTCACCCTGCCGGACGGCAAAGTGATCGAGCGCAGCCCCAAAGCCGGCACCGCGGGCTGGAGCGACGCAGTCACCCACGCCGCCGAAAACGTCGGCACCGCCGACTTCCAGCAAGTCCAGGTCGAACTCAAGCCCCCAGTGCCAAGAGTGGTCCCCACAAACTAAACCGCTGCCGCTCAGCTAATCCACTCTACGGCGGAGGCCAACCGCCTGGGCAGGTGCGGTCCGAACTTCGACATTAAAAACCGTGCCGCACGCCACACCGCTGTCGGTACATCCAACCGCACACTGATTGTCGGCGGGTAGAAAACATACCGCGACAGTGGCGGCCCGGTGTCTCCCCAGATCACCAGTTCCTTCAGCCCCTGCTGGATCAGCTGCTCGATCAGATAAGCCCGCAGCACCGTGGAGAGCGAATCACCTTCAAAGTCGAAATCGCAATTGCATTGGAAGCACAATAGAGCTCCACCAGGCCGGTACCATCCTCCGATCACGCTCAGCCATCGCCCGTCCTGGTGTCTCAGGCCGATCGCCAGCGGCCGGTGTGTTGCAGCCACCATGTTCAGGTGTTTTTCGAAAGCCGCCAGATTTGACCCCGCGGTGAATTTGGATTTGGGGCGAAGCTCAAACGCCGCGGAACGTAATTCGTCCATCGAAAGATCTGCTACAAACGTATGCCCGGCTGCCTCAAACCGCCGCCGGTAATAACGAAAATTGTGCCGCGTTGTGCTCCCCAAGCCTCCCAGAAAATGTTCATAAGTATCCGTGAGCGGCAAATGAGCGTGAAATTTCCAAAGGGGCGAACCATTATGTTCCAGGGGAAAAGTCTGGCCATCAAAAGACCTGGAATCGATCACCTGCCGGACAGCGTCATTTTCGCCGCAAGCCCGCAGGATTCGCAGCCGCGCACCCCGTATTCCTGGCGACGCCAACAACGCATCGATCGCAACGCGGAAAGCCTGCTGCTGATCCGCGCGATTTGAGACCAGTATGCCTCCGAGGCTGCCATCGGCGTATACGATGCCAGTGGGAATGCCGCCGATAAGCCGCTCTTTTGTGTACATCATCCCGACCACGGCACTCGCGTTGTAAACGGCCACGATTCTGGGCCGCCATCCTTTAGACATTCTGGGGAGAAAAAACTCCGGGTCAACAATTGCCTCATTTTCCTGCGCCAAGGGTCCCGCCGCTTCCCGCACTCGGCGAATGTCCTCCGGGGCTGAAAACACAACTGCTGAGAAGGCTTTCCGGGATGAGTTCCTGGAGGAATCCGTGAATGCTCCGGCAAACGGGGTGTTCATGGCTTGGACTCCAGCATGACCACTCAGACCTGGCTGTTGCTCTAGAGTTTACACCCCGTTGCCTCCCGCGTCTTGTTCTCTTCGAGACACTTCGCAGTGCCGCGCCCCGTGTAGGCACACCTCGACCACGCGAATCAGCGAGACTTTTCGAATTTTCTCTGTAAATAAACTGCGACCGCGGAGATGCGCTTCCTACGGATCGAACCAGAACTTGATCGTCACCGTCACCTTCGACGCCACCGGCTTTCCACCCTGGGTTGCCGGCGCATACTCATATTGCTTCAGCGCGTCCATCGCCACCTGCCGAAATTGTTTTGGCCCCAGCAAAATCTTCATCGCCCCGACGCGCCCCTGCTTGTCCACTTCCGCTTCAATCCGCACGTCGCCGGTGATGTAATTCCTCATCGCGTCCGGAGGATAGATCGGCTGCACCGCATGCAGTAATTTTGCCGGCTTGATCGGCTGATCGGAAACGGAAACCTCCGGCGCCACCGGCACCGGGGCCGATTCTCCGGTCGTCCGCGCCTTTCCATGATTCTTTCCGGATGCCGCAGGCGCCGGCTTGCCTGCGCTGGTTTTCCCGGGAGCAACCACCCGCATCGCGCCCTTTTCTGCCAGGGCGGCCCGCTCCGCGGGCGATTCCATCGGAGGCGTCACAACCGGTCCAACAACCGGTGGTGCCGCGGAGGGCGAGTTATGCGTCGCGCCAGTCGTGGTCGTCGCAGTCCTTGGCGGTTCCGGCGTCACGCTCGGCGCGCTCGAACTGAGTTTATTTCCAGTTGCGTCGGAAACATTTCCCGAAGGCTGCTCGTTCGTTCCGCTCACGCCGCCCGCTGCACCTTCTGACGTCGGCGCGGGCTCGGCATCGGCGGCAGGTGCCGCTTTCGGTGTTCGATGCAGAAATGGCAGCTTATTCTCATACCACAGGAGGCCGCAGGCGAGTATCACCATCGCCAGCACGGCGCCGCCAACCAACAATTCTTTCGTGCCCGGACCCTTTCGCTCTGGCCGGTAAATATTGAACGGGTCGTTCGGGTCCACGTACTTCGGCGCTCGCGAAAAATCCAGTGCCGGCTTGGGCAACAAATCTTCCAGCGGATCATACTCCACTTTAGCCGCCGGAACAGCCGCCTGCGGTGTCCCCGGTGCGGGAGCCGCTGGCGCCGGTTCACCTACGCCCATCACCGGCAGCCGCATCCCGATCGTCGCCGGCGCCCTGCTTCCCTCCGGCTTCTGATTCACTACAATTTCCGGCTCCAGAGAGCTCGCGCGATCCGTCTTCGCGCGGTCCGCTTGTTGCCGCGCGGCTTCCTCCGCTTTCTGCTTGGCCGCAAATTCCGCCGCGGCCCGCGCCGCCGCTTCCGCCTCCTCCAGTTTCTTCGCCTGCGCTTCCTTCTCTTCCGCCGCCTGCTTCACCCGCAATTCTTCCAACTGCGCCTTGAGCGCGGTCACTTCGTCCTTTAACTGCGCCACGTCTTCGCTTTTCGGCGCCGCTACCGGCTCGCTCCGGTCGTCCTCGGTCGTCTCTTCCGCTTCCACAGCCTCCGCCACGGGAGGCACCTGCGCGCTATCCGGCTCCGCAGGAAACGAAACGCCCCAGAAATTCTCTTCCGGCTCCGTAAACTCCAATTCCACAAAGCACGACGTCGGCCGGTGGCTCCGCTTATGCACCACCTGGCAAACCACTTCCTTCTTCGATTTTTTCTCCGTGAGGAACAGCAGTTGCCCGACGGTCACCGCTGCGGAAAGCTGAATCACTGCTCCGTCTTTAAACACCAGCACCGTGATGGTTTCTTCCGTGAAAAGTTCCCGATTGTCCTTCGACTCAATCGGGCGCGCGCCGGCAACGCTCACCGGGACTTCCAGCGCAACCGGATTCGCCCGCATGGACCGCTGCGGCACTTCCCCGTTCGCCTTTTTCGAAGCCTTGGCGTTAACGTCTGCTGCGGATGACAATCGTCCGTCCCCTGCCCGCGCTTCCCTCAGCCCCAATTACTCTGCGCTGGCATCCTCTCCATACACACGAAAATCCCACCCTCGCACCGAGCGGACTTCTCCGCCTGCGCGGGGTCCTGGCCCCTTCAGTTTTTCAAGAGAACATGTGCTTCGCCATAGTACCTACACCCCATCGGTGCCCAAAAAGTAGCTTCTCCCCCTCCTCACTTACTTGCGGACAGTTGGCGCGTCAGGCGTCCACCGGCCACGCCGAGTTCTCATCTCCCAATTGCACGTCAAAGAATCCCTCCGCCGGCAGCACGTCAATCGGCAGCCCTCCGTGCCACAGGGCCACTCCCACCGTGAACCGCGTCATTCCTTTCAAATCCAGCGCATCGCGGTTCACCGCCACTTCCAGATGCCTCTGATATGCCACCTCCACCAGCTCCTTCGGATTCAGCAGGCACACTTTGCCTTTCTCCACGGAGAATTCCTTCACTCGCCCTCGATCCGTACGCACCACCACCGTCGTTTCTTCTTTCGCGCCGACCACCACCCGGAACTCCGCGTCCTCCAGCTCCGCAATGCTTTCCGGGAAACCATCCACCCGAAGCACAAAGCGTTCTTCCTCAAATCCGTAGCGCAGCTCTTTCAGAAAAAATACCCGCCCGTGCATGGAGCCGCCTCGTCGCTCCGGCGAATACACCCCCGCGCCCAGCCACTCGAAATAACTCGAATCAATCCCGTCTACTTTCACACTTAGGAACGTCGATGGGTAAAGCTGATAAGCGCGCTCCGGCATCCGCTTGATCGGCTTTGCCAGCTCCTCCGGGGCCACCTGCCCCAGCGCCAGGTAAACTCCCGTCAGGTGCTTCCGGTAAAGCGCGTCGAACTCCGCGTCGTTTGCCGTGCTGTGCTCCGGGCCATACCACCAGCACCAGTCGCTGCCTTCCGCGGTCAGCAACGATTCCTGCGCCTGCCTCAACGCTTGCTCCGTCGGAGCGTTTTCCCGGCCCTTTTCCCGCGCGGCCACCGCCTTCCCATAAGTTTCGCGCGCATCCCACAGCAGATCCCACGCCGCCACATCTTCCTGGTGGCCGATCCACACGTCGAAATTCGCGTTGATCCAGGAGGCAGGAAAAATCGTGTTGGTCACGGAGACGTCGCCGGCCGCGGCAATCGCCTCGCTCGCGGTCAACGCGCGAAAGTCGCTGTCGCTTGCGATGCGCCCGTAGAACTCGCGCAGGAATTCCCGCCCGTTGCCGGGGTAATATTCCCACGCGTTTTCGCCGTCCAGAAAAATGCACACCGTCAGCGGCTTCTCGCTCTTCACGGTCTCGCCCAGGTAGCGCAGCCTGCCGTGAAGATCCGCCGCCGCGGCCTTGCTGTCCATCCGGCTGTAAACGAACCCTACCAGGTCGGAAATGTGATGATCGCGGAAAAGTCCCGTGATTCCCGTGCCGGCCATCTGCAACCGCCAGGGCTGGTAAAGTTTTTCGGCGCTCGCCGCGATCCCCGTGGAATCCCGGAAGAATCCCACGTTCAACGTGCGGCCCAGCACGCCTTCATCCGTGCCGAACCACTGGAACCCTTCTTCCGCCGCGATGGCCATCGCCTGGTCGGACACCGAACCCTCGCTCGGCCACAATCCCACCGGCTTCGTTCCAAAAACGCGCTCGTGATATTCCTTCGCGCGCCGCAACTGTTCTCGCGCATCTTCCGGATGCCGGTACGCGCGCCGCGGCAGAGGCGTCCCCGGATTCGCTACCCGCGCGATGTCCGAATCGCATACCAGCGGTAGGATCGGGTGGTAATACGGTGTGGTACTCAATTCAATCTGTCCGCGCGCCGCCGCTTCCCGGTATGCCGGCAGCACCAATCCCAAAAGCTCCAGTTGCTTGGCCTGCAATTCCGTTTTGTCTTTTTCGGTGAAATCTTTTCCGCGATTCGCCAGCCGGCATATCACCGGATCCTTCGTGAACCACTCTTCCTCCATCCAGGCCAGTTGCGAGAGCACCTGCAAGTCTCGCCAGTCTCGCGCGCGGAATGTTAACAACGCCTGGCCGCCGCTCGCCGCCCGCGACCAGTCGAACAGTTCCAGGAATCTCGGCCACCGCGTCAGCAGCCGCTCGTGATTCACCTGAAACGCCCGCGCCAGAATTTCCACCTTGTCTTCCCGCGTCAGATCGTCCGCGTGCTTGAACGCCAGCGCAAACCACGGCTCCTTGAAGTTTCCGCCGGCATACTCTTCCAGTTGCATGCACAGCGACGGCACCATGTTGAACGTGGCGTGAAAACCCGGCACGTCCTCCATCAGCTTCACCATGCCGTAATAATCCTTCGTCGCATGCAATCGCGTCCACGGCAGAACGTAGCAACCCGTCTCCGGATTGCGATACTGCGGCTGATGCATGTGCCACAGCACAACCAAATGAATCCGATTCATTCCCCGTCCGTCTCCTGAATTAGTTCTTGCCCAGCCGTGAACTCTCAGTCGTAAGCCTTAAGCCGTAAGCCTTAAGCTAAAACCGCGTTGTTCAGTCTCCCGCTCTCGCTTACGGCTTATAGCTTATGGCTCATGGCTTACGGCCCGAAACTTTCAACTCACCTCAAAAAGGCTTCGGCCCGGCGTAAAAGCTCCGAAACATCTCCCCCATGTTACACTGCCCCTTCTCGCCATGCGCATCCTGGATCGCTACATTGTTCGTGAAATCGTGCGTCACGCTTTGCTTGGCCTGCTCATCTTCACCTTCGTTCTTTTCGTCCCCAAGCTGGTCCGCCTCATGGAGCTTTTCGTCCGCCACTCCGGCTCCGGCTCGCAAATCCTCACACTTTTCCTCTGCATCATCCCCGGCATCCTGGTTTTCACGATTCCCATGGCCGTGCTCATCGGCGTTCTGCTGGGCCTCGGCCGCATGTCCATGGACAGCGAAATTATCGCGCTCACTTCCCTTGGCATCAGCCGCAAGCGCATCCTGCTCCCGGTCGGCCTCCTCGCTGTTGCCGGCGCCGCCCTCACCCTCTTGATGACCGTCGGCATCGCCCCGCGCACGCTCCGCGCCTTCCGCGACATCGAAGCCAGCTTGATCGCTTCCCAAATCTCCTTCCAGGTGCAGCCGCGCGTTTTCGACGAGCGTTTCCCCCACATGGTTCTCTACATCAACGACGTCTCCGCCAGCGGCACCCACTGGCACGGCGTTTTCCTTTTCGAGACCGGAGCGGAAACCGGCTCGCGCATCACCCTCGCCGAAGGCGCAATCGTCATCGCCGAGCCCGCGCAAGGCAAGCTCGAACTCCACTTGAACAGCGGCACCACCCACGAGTTCCAGCGTGAAAACCCCGATCAATACTCCGTCACCGCCTTTGAGCGCAGCGATTGGCCCATCGAATTCACAACGCTCGATAACGACAAGGTCCGCGTCCTCAGCAATCCCGAACGCTCGCTCACCGATCTCTGGCACGACCGTGGTCCCCGATGGCGCGACGCCCGCGTGGAACTCTACCAGCGCTTCGCCTTCCCCTTTGCGTGTTTCGCCTTTGCCCTGATCGCCGTGCCACTTGGGGCACAGCCTCGCCGCGGCGGACGCGCTGCCGGGACCCTCCTCTCCGTCCTCATCATCGCCGGCTATTATCTGCTCTTCATCATGGGAGCGGGCCTGGCGCGGCAGGGCGTCGTTCCGCCCTCCATCGGCATGTGGGCCGCCAACATTATCCTGATTCTCACAGGTCTGGCGCTGCTTCCCCGTATGGAACGCTATTGGAGCGAACCCTCTCCGGTGTCCTTCATTGCCCGCTTTATGGCCTGGCGCCGCCTGGTACGCCAGCGCCGCAGCCGCAATAAGGCGCGCCCCGCCGTTCGCAAGGAAAATGGCGATTCTGGCGCGGAGTCGATTCCGCTCAGCTCCTCCAACTTCCCTTCCATCATTGACATCTACTTGCTCCGCCGCTTCTTCTACTATTTCGTAATGGTTCTCGGCGCATTTATCCTTCTCTTTGAAACGTTCACCTTCTTCGAGTTGCTCGACGACATCGCCCGCCACCGCATCCCATTCCTCGTGGTCGTAGATTATTTCCGTTTCCTGATTCCCTATCTCGTGTACCAGCTCACGCCGCTTACCGCCCTCGTTGCCACGCTCGTCACCCTCGGCGTCCTGAGCAAAAACAACGAAATCGTCGCCTTCAAGGCCAGCGGAATCAGCCTCTATCGCCTCGCGCTTCCCCTGCTGCTCTCCGGAGTCGTTCTGGCCGGTGCACTCTTAGTTCTTGACGACACCTATCTTCCTTACGCCAACCAGCGCCAGGATGCCCTGCGCAACCAGATCAAAGGCAAGCCCGCGCAGACTTACACTCGCCCGCAGCGCTGGATTTTCGGAGACAATTCCAAGGTCTACAACTACGATATTTTTGATCCCACGCAAAAACTTTTTGGCGGACTCAGCGTCATCGAACTCGACCCAGTTACCTTTCAGATGAAGCGCCGCGTCTTCGCCAATCGCGCCCAATGGCTGGACACCGAAAAAACCTGGGCCCTCGAATCCGGATGGGTTCGCGATTTCTCTCGCGGCACAGTCGAAAAATACACCCCGTTCAAAGTCACGTCGCTGCCCGAACTCGCCGAGCCGCCCTCCTATTTCAACCGCGAAGTGATTCAGGCTTTCCAGATGAGCTGGCGCGATCTCCGCCGCTATATCTACGGCCTGCAAAGCGCCGGCTTCGACGTCTCTTCCCTCACCGTCCAGTGGCACAAGAAAATCGCCTACCCGCTCATCGCCCCGGTCAGCATGCTGCTGGCGATTCCTTTCGCGATTCTCGTTGGCAGCCGCGGCGCCATCGGCGGCATCGCCTTGGGCGTTGCCATCGGCATCTGCTACTGGGCCATTGCGGCGCTCCTCGAAGCCATGGGCGGCATTGGCCAGCTCCCTCCCATGCTCGCTGCCTGGTCCCCCGACCTGGTCTTCTTTTTCCTGGGTATCTACTTCTTCCTGAAAATGCCCACGTAGCGTCCACCTTTAGTGCTTGCCCTGACGGAGGAAGGGTGGACCAGCAAGCGAGATCACCGCATTCCGCTCTCAAGTTCCGCCACCGCGCCCAACAATCACCAAGCCCCTCTCCATTAATTTCCTCTAATGCAATTAGTACTTCACCGGTACTTGACTTTTCACGCAGCGGAATTATTCTTCTCTTCCCCCCTCCCAATTCTTCGCGTCCACCTCTCCGCGCGCGTCAGGAGAGCACTATGCAGAAACTTGAAAAACGCATCAGTCCCAGGCAGTCGCTGCAAATCCCGCTCCGTTTCCGGATCACGGATGCCGGTTCACCAGAACCGGAACTCGCTTCGGAAACATCGAATATCTCCCGCTCCGGCATGTTCATGAAAAGCCCGCTGCCCTTGAGAGTCGGCTCGCCGCTGGACATCACCTTGCGCGTGCCGACCTATCTCTCCGGAAGCGCTCGCTCGACGATTCAGTGCACGGGTCGCGTCGTCCACGAACGCGAACTGCCCAACGGCGATATCGGCTATGGAATCCAGTTCGAGCAGATGCTCAGCTTCCAGCGGCCTTCCGTCTCGCAAACCATTGCCGCTCACGCGCAGTCACCGGTTAACTCTTCCACCTAACGACTCGCCGCGATCTCCCTCCCGATTCGGTCGTGGCTGCGGGTGTGTGCGGACAACACTAAGTTCTAAGTTTTAAGTTTTAAGTTTTAAGTTCTGAGTTTTTAGTTCTAAGTTTCAGTTCCAGGTTTTTGCCGCGCTGAGGGTTGTGCTTCTATTTTCTATTTTCTATTTTCTATTTTCTACTTTCTATTTCCTAAATTCCATTACTCCTGCTTGAGTTTCCACAAGATCTTCCTCACCATCCCCAACAGCACTTCCGCATCCGCCGCCCCCATTGAAAATCGCCGCAGCATCCGCCGCAACTTTTCCTCCGCCGTCGCCTCGCCCCGCGCCGCAACATACCCACTCTTCCTCAACGCCTCCAGCAGAGACGCCCCAATCCGCTCCACCGTCTCCATCTCCGCGTACTCCGGCCGCTTCACCGCCGTCACGGCTTCAAGTCGCGCATTCCTGCGGGAGACATCCTCTCCTTTACCTCCTTTACCTCCTTTACCTCCTTTACCTCCTCTACTTCCAATTTCATACATCACCACGGCCGCGGCCTGCCCCAGATTCATGGACCGGTGCTCCACACGCGTCGGAATCCGCATCAACCAATGGCAATAGCTCAAATCCTCGTTCGATAAACCCCACTTTTCCGACCCGAACAACACCGCCACGCGCCCCGCCTTCATCCGCTTCCCAATCAGCCGCGCCCCTTCTTTCAATCCACGCAGCGGATGCTTTATCTCGCGATTCCCCACAGCCGTCGTTCCCACCACTAGCGAACAATCCGCCACCGCTTCCGTCAGCGTCGCAAACTCCTTCGCCCGCGCCAGCAACTCGCCTGCTCCCACCGCCGACCGCGCCTCTCTCCACGCCTTCTCGTACGGCCGCACCGCGCGCAATTCCATCGCTCCGAAATTGCTCATCGCCCGCGCCACCGCCCCCACATTCAGCGGATTCCGCGTCCCCACCAGCACCACGCACAAATTCTTCATTTCCCCGCTCACGGCTCCCCACTCTAAGCCATCCCTCCCTCCAGCGCCAAACATACCGCCGCTCCGGCCCTTTGGAGTGCGGTGGCTCTGCCACCGCTTTTGCGCATTCAGCGCTTCCAACCAGGCGAAACGTGCGAGCACACCCCGGCCCAAAAGCCACAGCCGAAGCCTCATTTAAACGCTCTTCCCAAATTGTCTATGAATTGAAACGACCCGGCCTTCGCCACAAACTTCAACCGCACCCAATCCCGTTTCCTGCTATCGGATCGCCGCTATCTGATCGCTTATGACTGATTACCGAAAACTGATAACTTCTCGCCTTCCCCTACCCCACCACGCTCTTCGCCACAAACACCCGCTTCATCGGCCGCGCGCCCGCCGCCGGAAACGACATACTCCAGAAATTCCCTTCGGGACAGTGCAGCTCAAACGCTCCGTGTAGCTTCCCGTCTTTGCCCATCCGCACCGTTACGATCCTGCAAACCGCTTTGCGATTGTTAAACTCATTCACCATTTCAAATTTCTGCCCCACCGGCAGTGGCGCTTCGAGAAGGATCACTCCGCCATGCTGGCTCACGGAAACGGTCCGCGTAAAAAACTTAAACGGTATGTCGGTTTCGCTCACACCGCTCACCCGCATCTCGATGCTGACCACGGCGCGGGCCGTTCTGCGTCGCTCAATGCTCCGGCAATGCATGATCGCCATGGGTCTTTCCTCCAGCTGTCGCTCCGGTTCGTGCCATCAACCGCCCGCCGCCGCGCGGGACCCGGAGTCGACACCACGGTCGCGAACCGCTCTCCATCTGCATGAATCTTAGCGATTCACCTCAAAAACGCGAATAGACGAGCGGTACCGATTCCAGCCCCCCGTTTCTAGTACCTTTCTACCAGCACTTCCGGACACTCAATTCCCTGCACGCTGTTGGCTGGTTGCTTATTAACCTTCGTAGACTGGCCCAGGAAATCGATTAGGGCGGTTTGACACGCCCTCCCACCCTGTCCTACCTTTCCCCAGTCGCTTCTTATGCCACCCCCGCAGCATTACGACGCCATCGTTATCGGCTCCGGCCAGGGCGGCACTCCGCTCTGCCAGGCGCTCGCGAACGCCGGCCTGCGCACCGCTCTGATTGAGAAAGTTCACGTCGGCGGTACCTGCATCAATGAAGGTTGTACCCCCACCAAGACCATGGTCGCCAGTGGCCGCGTAGCCTATCTTGCCCGCCGCGGGCCCGATTACGGCGTCCACACTGGCGCGCTGCGCATCGCCATGGAGCGGGTTCGCAAACGCAAGCGCGACATCGTCAGTTTATTTCGCTCCGGCAGCGAGAGTCGCATCGCCAAGACCAAAAACCTCGATCTCCTTTACGGTGAGGCTTCTTTCACCGGCCCCAAATCCATCGTTGTGCGCTCGGCCAAGCGTGGCGAACTCCACTTCACCGCTGACCGCTATTTCATCAATGCCGGATGCCGTCCCGGCGTCCCCGAAATTCCCGGGCTTTCCGAAGTTCCCTTTCTGACTAGCACCTCGATCATGGAACTCGCCAAGGTTCCCCCGCATCTGGTCGTTCTCGGCGGGGGCTACGTGGGACTGGAATTTGCGCAACTTTTCCGGCGCCTGGGCAGCAAGGTCACCGTACTCCAGAGCGCCGCGCAGCTCCTTGGCCACGAAGACACCGACGTCGCCGAAGCCGTCGCCGCAATCCTCCGGGAAGACGGCATCCAGATTCATCTCAATGCCAAGGTTGAGAAAGTCTCCCGTTCGCGCAATCGCATCACCGCAAAATTCCGCGTCGCCGGAAAAGCGCTCAAAGCCGAAGGCACCCATCTCCTCGTCGCCACCGGCCGCGTACCCAACTCCGACACGCTGAATCTACCCGCCGCCGCAATCACCTCCGACGATCGCGGCTTTATCCGCGCCAATGAACGGCTCGAAACCTCCGCGAAAGACATCTTTGCGCTCGGCGACATCAAGGGCGGCCCCGCGTTCACGCACATTTCTTACGACGATTTCCGCATCCTCCGCGCCAATGTGATCGAAAAAGGCAGCGCCACCACCAACAATCGCCTGGTGCCCTACACCGTTTTTATTGACCCGCAACTCGGCCGGGTCGGCCTGACCGAAGCAGAAGCCCGTGCGCAAAATCGTTCGATTCGCGTCGCCAAAATGCCAATGAATTACGTCGCCCGCGCTCTTGAAGTCGACGAATCTCGCGGCTTCATGAAAGCTATCGTGGACTCCTCCACCGACCAGATTTTGGGCGCCGCAGTCCTCGGCTTCGAAGGCGGGGAAATCATGGCTCAACTCCAGATCGCCATGATGGGCCGGCTTCCCTACACCACTCTCCGCGACGCCGTCTTCGCGCACCCCACCCTCGCCGAATCCCTCAACAACCTCTTCTCGAAATTCCAGGATTGAACCTCGAGCTCACCTGTCCATTGGGTCAGGTATTCCACATTGGTCCAGCTGGTTCCAGGTTCCGTTGCCTAATTTACGTCCGCGGTGGCTAAATTGACTCTCTGAGCAGGATTTGAGAGAGACGGAACGCACAGACTGAGCTTAGCTGTGGGCAAAAAGCACGAACATTTGGCCATAGTCGCCATCTTGGCCGTGGTGTACTTCATCACCGCCAAGGTGGGGCTTCGGTTTGCTTTCGTCAATCCGAGTGCCACAGCCCTGTGGGCGCCAACGGGAATTACCCTGGCGGCGTTTTTGATGTTCGGCGTCCGGGTCTGGCCGGGCGCTTTCCTCGGCGCATTCTTCGCAAACTTGACGACTGCCGGAACGGTCCTGACATCGATCGGTATTGCCACTGGCAACACCCTCGAAGGTGTGGCGGGCTGTTACCTCGTAAATCGTTTTGCCCGCGGCCCACAGGCTTTTCAAAGGGCGCAGGATATTTTTAAGTTTGCCTTCCTGGCGGGAATTACCGCCACGACCATCAGCGCCACGCTCGGCGTCGCTTCCCTCAGCTTCGCCGGATTCGCAGACTGGAGAGAATTTGGCGCCATCTGGCGGACCTGGTGGCTGGGCGACGGGGTCGGCGCCGTAGTTGTGACTCCACTCGTGCTCCTGTGGAAAGAAAATCCCCGCTTGAATTGGACCCGTGAACAAATTGCTGAGCTCGCTTTGTTGTTCCTTGGGCTGTTTTTCACCGCTGGGATTGTCTTCGGAGGGCGCTTTCACTCCTCGGTCAGCAATTACCCGCTCGAATACCTTTGCATTCCCTTCCTGATCTGGGCGGCGTTCCGCTTTGGGCGGCGTAAGGCCGCCACCGCAACCTGCGTTTTAGCGGGCATTGCCATCTGGGGAACGATGCAGGGATTTGGGCCGTTTTCAAGAGAGACTCTGAACACATCTCTCTTGCTGGTGCAATCGTTCGTAGGCATCGTCGCCGTAACAAGTTTGGCGCTCGCCGCCGAAGTCACCGAACGCCAGCGTGCCGATGACCGCGTGCAGCAGCTGGTGGCCACCGATCCACTCACCGGGCTTGCCAACTATCGCCGGCTGATCGAAGCCATCGAACTGGAAATTAAACGGCATGGGCGTTCGGGACGCCCGTTTGCGGTTCTGTTTTTCGATCTGGACGGATTGAAAAAGATCAACGACACGCACGGCCATATGGTGGGCAGCCGGGCCCTGTGCAGATTGGCCGACGTGCTGCGCGCACAATCCCGGCAGATTGATACGCCCGCCCGATTTGGGGGCGACGAGTTTGCCGTGGTGCTTCCGGAAACAACCGCACCGCAGGCCCAGCAGATTGCGGCGAGAATCCGCGAGCACATCGCCGCCGATGATGAAAATCCACCGATCTCCGCGGCCGTGGGCACTGCGGTTTTCCCCGACGATGGCCAATCCATCGATGCATTGCTCTCGGCAGCCGATCGCGCGCTCTATGGCATGAAGCGCCTTTCCGTTGCGGCAGCAGCGGCGCAAGTCAGGCAGCCCCACCAGCGCACTCGCAAATAGCCTGCAAAAGCCGCAACGTTGCGTGCTTTCGTTGACTTGCCTACCAGCCCAACCTAAGATGTTTTGCAAATGCCCGGCAGCGAATCCTTCATCGGCAAAACCTTTTCCCATTACCGCATTCTCGACCACCTCGGTGGTGGCGGCATGGGCGTGGTCTACAAAGCCGAGGACACGCGCCTGGAACGCCTCGTCGCCATCAAATTTCTTCCCGAAACGCTGGCTAACGATCCTTCCACTCTGGAGCGCTTCCGCCGTGAGGCGAAAGCCGCATCCGCGCTGAATCATCCCAACATCTGCACGGTCCACGATATCGGCGAAGAAGACGGCCGCGCTTTCCTGATCATGGAGTACATGGAGGGCTGCACCCTCAAGCACCTCATCAACGGTTCCCCGCTTGAGCTCGACCGGTTGCTAGACATCGGCGTCGACGTGGCCGACGCGCTCGACGCCGCCCACTCCAAGGGCATCCTGCATCGCGACATCAAGCCCGCGAATATCTTTGTCACCTCGCGCGGACATGCAAAAATCCTGGACTTCGGCCTCGCCAAAGTCAAAACCGACTCCCCAAAAAATGCCAGCACCACGGCCGCAGCCGGTGAAACTCTGGCCCCTGAATTCCTCACCAGCCCCGGCAGCGCCGTTGGAACCGTCGCCTACATGTCTCCCGAGCAGGCTCTTGGCAAACCGCTCGACGCGCGCAGCGATCTTTTTTCCTTTGGCATTGTCCTATACGAGATGGCCACCGGCGTTCTTCCATTCCCGGGAGACACCTCCGCCGCCATCTTCGACGCCATCCTGCATCGCGCCCCGCCGGCCGCGGTGCGCTTCAATCCCGATACTCCCGCTGAACTCGAACGCATCATCAACAAAGGTCTCGAAAAGGATCGCGACCTCCGCTGCCAGTCCGCCGCCGAACTGCGCGCCGACCTCAAGCGCCTGCGCCGTGAATCCTCCGGCCGCTCCGCGGTGCAGCACTCTGCTGACTCCCACGAGGAAAGGCCATCCGGGCCGGGTGTTTCGAGTGGAAGGCAAAAGATCGCGTCCTCTTCCGAGCCTCTCGCCACGCTCGCCAATCCCGCTCCGAAACGCCGCCTCGCTTACGCTCTTGGAATCGCTATTGTTTTGGTGCTGACGACTGCCGGCATGTTCTGGTATCGAAAAAATTCCGCCTCTGGGAGCTCCACCTCCGGCGCGCGCCCCTCCATCGCCGTGATGCCCCTGAAAAATCTCAGCACGGAGGCGGACAGTTCCTTTTTCAGCGACGGCATGGCCGACGAAATTTCCACCAAGCTTTCCAGAATCAAGGGTGTGGATGTTGCTTCACGCGACGCGATCACTGCGCTTAATGCTGGCGGCAAAACCGCCGCCGACATCGGCCGTCAGCTGAGCGTTCGCTACCTTCTAGAAGGCAGCGTCCGCAAAGCGGGCAACCAGGTCCGCATCAACGTTCAACTGATCGATTCCAACACCGGCTTTCAAACCTGGGCCGACGATTTCACCGGCGACTTGCAAAATGTTTTTTCCCTCCAGGAGCAAGCCGCTCTGAAAATTGCGGAGGCGCTGAACCTGCATCTCAGTCCGCAAGAACAGCAAGCGGTTCTCCGCCGTTACACGCAGAGCCCCCAGGCGTACGAAGAATTCCTGCTTGGCCGCTCGCTGCTGGTGCACGAAGATCAGCCCCAGGCGCTCGAAGCCGCAAGAAAGCACTTTGAGTCCGCTCTGAAATTCGATGCGAACTATGCTCCCGCGCTCGCCGGCCTCTCTCACGTCGAGGGCTACTATTTTCGAGACATCGAATCCAATCCCGTCTATCTTCAGCGCGCCGAACAGCTGGCCAGACAGGCCTTGGCCATCGACCCGCAAATGCCAGAGGCGCACATTGCCATGGCGCGCATTTATGGCGTGAACTTCAGGTATGCGGAGTCCATTAGCGAACTCCGTCTGGCGGTTCAGGAGGAACCAGAAAACGCTCTTGCCTGGGACATGCTCTCCTGGGCATTGGGCTACAAAACTCCGCCCGATGCGGCGGAGTCCGAGAAGGCGGCGCGTGAAGCCATTCGCCTGAATCCGGCGCTCAGCTACGCGCAATACCATATTGGCAGGGCTCTTTATCTTCAGGGCCATTTTCCCGAAGCAATGGCTGCCTTTGACCGCTGCGAAGAGTTGTCTGGGAATTCCAACGCAGCCAACCTGGGCCGTTCCCAGGCTCTGGCCGCGCAGGGACGCTATGCCGAAGCGATCACCACGATCCTCAAAAATGGGGCGTCCAAGAGCAACATCAACAGCTACTGGCTGAGTTCGTACTACGCTGGAAAAGGCGAGAAAGAGAAAGCTCTCGACACTTTGCGAGAGTCCTTTGAACTCGGTTTCCACGATTTTGCCGCTCTGGACGCGAATCCCGCATTCTCTTCCCTGCGCGGCGACCCGCGCTTCACTGCGCTTGCCGCTCGCGCCAAATCAACCACGCCGGCTGTGACCAAGTAAGTCCTCGTCTAGGTTTCTTAGCGAACAGTCTCTTGTTTGCAGCTTGCTACCAAATCCTCACTCGATCCTGCGAAGAAAGATACAGCTTCTCTCCTTCTTTCACTTGAAACGCGGGATACCACGCGTCAATGTTTCGCACCGCATCTGTGCGATATTCCGATGGGGAGTGCGGATCTGTCATCACCTGCTGGCGCAGCGAGCCTTCGCGCGACTTGCTGGCTCGAGTTTGGCCGTAGGCCAGGAAAAATTGCTGGTCGCCGCTGAAGCCGGCCTGCTCCGGCGCCGGCTTTCCGCCAAGCGCCGCGCGGTAGGCGTCATAAGACGCCGCAATCCCCGCGACGTCGGCTAGATTTTCCGCCAGCGTTTGCTTTCCGTTCAGCGCCAGGTCGGGAAAAGGTTTGTACTTATCGTATTGCTCGGCCAACTTCTGCGTCGAAGCCTCGAAATGCGCCAGGTCCGCGGGGGTCCACCAGTTGCGAACTCTGCCCTTGGAATCGAATGCCGCGCCTTCCGTGTCAAACGTGTGGCTCACTTCATGCCCGATCACCGCGCCGATTGCGCCGTAGTTGAAAGCGTCGGGAGCTTTTGCGTCGAAGAATGGCGGTTCCAGAATTGCCGCGGGAAAGCTAAGGGCGTTCTGCAAGGGCAGGTTTACGGCATTTACAGTCTGCGGCGTCATCGTCCACTCCTCCCGATCCACGGGCTTTCCGAGCCGCCCGATCTCGCGGTGGTAGATGAAAAGATTTCCGCGCCACAAATTTCCGAAAATGTCGTCCGGCTTGATTTCGTAGCCGGAATAATCCAACCAGTGTTCGGTATAGCCGATGCCGACATAGAGCGTGCCGAGTTTTGCTTTCGCCTCCGCTTTTGTGGCCGGGTCCATCCAGTCCAGCGCGTCAATCCGCTTGCGGAACGCCTCCTCGATGTTCACCACCATTTTTTCCACGCGAGCTTTCGATTCCGGCGGGAAATACTGTTTGGCGTACATCTGACCGACGGCGTCGCCGAGCCACAAGTTCACCACCGACACCCCCCGCGACCAGCGTGGGCGCTGCTCCGGCGTGCCCTGCAGGGTCTTGCCGAAAAACGCGAATCGCTCCTCGGCAAACGACTTTGGCAGCACGCCGCCGTAGGCCTCGATTGCGTGATATGCCAGAAAATCCTTCCACGTTTCCAGCGGCTCGGAGGCCACCAGCGCCGACTCGCCAGCAAACGCGCCGGGTTGCCACACGATGAAGTTTTCCTGTTTCTCCAGCCCCGCGCCGCGGAAATATTCCGCCCAGTCCAGCCCGGGCGCCTTCGCAGCAAACTCCGACCGCTTCCACGGATTGTTGGCGTTGTGGATGTTTTCATTTTCCGCCAGCGTCAGGTGTTTCTCCGCAATCGCATGCTCCAGCGCCACAATTTTCTCCGCGCGCGCTTCGCTCTCCGAAAATCCGGCCAGCTTCAGCATGGCCGCAACATGCGCCTGGTAGGCTGTGCGAAGATTCTTCATCCGCTCGCTCTGGCCCGTGTAATATTCGCGGTCCGGCAATTGCAGTCCCCCCTGCATCAAGTACGCCGCGTAGTGCTCTGAGTCATTGAAGCCGGGGGCCACCCACAGCCCGAAAAGATTCGCGGTGTGAAAATTGGTGTTGTTCAGCGCATCAACATCCGCGCGCAGCGTTTTTCCCAGCGCAAAGGCCAGCGCTTTTTTGTCCTGGATCGCGGCGATGGCCTTCAAATGGGGCTCCAGCGGCGCCATCCCTTTAGCTTCAATTCCCCCTTCGTCCATGTAGGAATGGAACAGGTCGGCAATTTTTCGCGTATTCGTTCCGGGCGCGGCATTTGCTTTCGCGGCCCCTTCCACCAGGTCTTTCACCCGCTGGTCGCTCTTGTCCCGCAAGACCAGGAACGCGCCCACGCTTCCCCGGTCGGCGGGGATTTCCGTCCGGCCCAGCCAGGCGCCGTTACAGTAGCGGAAAAAGTCGTCGCCCGGCTTCACCGCCTGGTCGATGTTGCCCACCACAACGCCATGCGAATCCACAGCCTGCTGCCCCTGCGCAGCCTGACCATTCAAAGCCAGCACGCAAGCGACGCCTGCCAGCCACAACCCTACCCTCACAGCTCGGACAGCCTTCCTCGAAAGTCGCATTTGGGCCTCTCTCATTGCTCGTTCGCATCGCCGGAATTCTTCCGGACAAACCGTTATGCCTACTTAAACGGCAAAACCCGTCAAAGGGTAGCACATCCAATCGGCCCGGTAGGCCGATCGACATCCGTGCCCGCTCACTATTTCCTCGATTCCTGAGGGTTGCGTCTGGCGGGAAGAATGTTCCGGATCATCGAACGGTTGCTACTACTAGTACTGTCAAAGGAAAGCGTTCCATCTGCTCATGCTTTTTGCTGGAGCCTACGTCCGATTTACATTAAAGTTTATGCGACCCTTTCGCGCAGAGGGAACAATGGCTTCCACCCCCTTCCAGCCTCCTATGCGGAAGTCACTGACGCTCAGCCTTACCTGGCTGCTGGCGGCGATTCTGTTTTCCGTCACCATCGAAAATATTTGGCTGGATCCCTGGTTGAGAAGCCGCTTCCCGGACTTTCCTTCGCTTGTGCCGCAACCACCAAGCGAACTGTGGCTGCTCACGTTTGGATCAATCGGAATTGTTTGCGTGGTACTGATGGTCGGCCAGGTGTTGCTGATGCGCCGTGAAGGAGTGCCTCGCCGCTCCAAGATCGTCGCGGGAGTTTCGGTCATCCTCGCGCTGTTGCTTTCGGTGACGTGGTTCCTGGTCACCAGCGGCATCATCGCCGCGCCCCGATTGCTGGTGTTCCGCCCGGCGCCGGCGGTGAAACTTACGTGGATTGCCAGCGCTACACCCGGCGTCACCTACAATGTGTATCGAGTGGCGGAATCCAGCGGAAAAACCGAAAAGCTCAACACCGCCCCGATTAGAGAACTGGCTTTTACCGACCCCCATCCCATTGACGGCGAGAACTACACGTACTATGTAACCGCGGTTGCCGGCACCAACGAAAGCGCGCACTCCAATTCAGCCAAAGCGGTCATCCCTCCCTCCTGAAAACGTACCGGTCGACTTGAAACCGCCCCGCGCCGGCTTACTCCCTGGATCTAGCGCCTGCCCAAAAAGCGGAGGCGGCCGGTAAACGCGCGGCCCTGGCCGCCGAAAAACGTCAGGTAACCCGGGATGACTCCCGGCGCATTTGCGTCAATGTTGTTCACCACCACGGTGGGATTCTGGCGGCCCGCAAGATTGATTACCGCGCCGCGAATCGCGAACAGATATTTGCCAAAGCGAAATTTCTTTTCGACGCTGATATTGAGGCTGGCGTATTCCGGAAAGCGCAGGCTGTTCGGCGCGCCGACCAGGAATTGTTGCTGGTTCACCACGCTGAAGGGGTAACCGGTGCGGTATTCGAAGAAGTAGGCGAAATCGATTCCCCACCACGGCGTTGGCACGTTGCCCCAGGAAAGCGCGCGGTTTGGCGCGTCCCAGAACAGCGGCGCGCCCTGTTGCGGGGCAAAATAAAGCAAGCCGAGAATCGGATCCAGAGCCTGATCCGTATTCGCACGGGAACGCGTGTAGCTGCCGAAGAGCACCGCGCCTTTTTCAAAGGTGTGCCGCGCGGAAATGGTGGCACCGCGATATTTGTCGCGCCGCTTGGATTGCAGAAGAAATGTGCCGCCGATCTGCCCCGGATTGGAAGTTTCAAAGGCCAGTTCGCGGTGGCCGTTGCGCGCCAGCAATTCCACGGACAGAATTGTCTTTTTCCAGATGCGCTCCTGCCACCCGGCGCTGGTGATATCAAAAAACGGCTGCTGCAATCCGCTTGCGGGCAGCACGAACGTGCTGGTGGAGGGGCCCGCGGTTACCGCGCCGGTGGCGGGATTGAAGAGCGTGTCCACCTGTTGCTGGTCTTGCGTCTGGCCGAGCACGGAGAGATTCAGCGGAATGTTGTAAATTCCCCAGCCGATGGAAAATTTTCCGCGGCCGTCGGCGAACGGAAGGTAATTCACCGCGGCGCGCGGTTGCACCAGCGTCTGGCGCACAAACTGATCCCAATCGCCGCGCAAACCGATTTGCGCCACCCAGTGCGAACTCAAGCTCCAGTTATCCTGCACGAATGCGCCTGCCAGAGTGTTGGAGACATTGAAATTTCCGTTGCCGGTGAATGTCGTGTCCCGCACCATTTGACCTGCCGCGTTGAAGGCCTGGATTTCACCGCGCGTGCTGGCCTGGTCGAGCAGAACGACCGAGATATTTGTTCCCGCCGAAATGGTGTGCAGCCCGTGCCAATGGAAACCGGGCCGGATGGCGTCGGCAAAAAACTGGTGGCGTTTGCTCAACTGGTCCGCACGTTGAAAATAATTTCCCTGGGCGCTGTTCACCAGCAGCAGATAGGGCGCGTTGCCCTGTGGATCGAAATCGCGGTCGGTGCGGTCCTCGGCGAACCCCACTTCGAAAAGCGCGTGGTTCCACCACAATTGATTTTTGATCGAGGCGAAAATCCGGTTGCTGGGAACGTCGAGAGTCGTGGACTGCGGATGGAGCGAATCGAGACCCACGTTGGTGATGCTTTCGTTGTTGTAGAGAAAAGTGAAATGCAGGCTGTCGTTTGGCGCAATGTGCCACAGCAATCGGGAAAAAGAGCCGCCGCTCCATTGCTCGCTGGTGTTGTCGCCGGTCTTGATGTCGCGTTCGACATTCAGCGTGTGGTCCAGGCTGAAGGACTGAAGAAACCAGAGTTTCCCCGCCACCAGCGGCCCGGAAAACGTGATGCGCGGGTAGTAATTTCCCAGGCGCACGCCCTGCTCCACGTTGAGGCCGGGAACAAAATCCGTGGCGTTGAAACGCCAGTGGTCATCACCGTCGGGCGTCTCGAACCTCAGTATGGACGCGCCGGGATGCGCGAACTCCGCGCCGAAGCGTCCGGTTTCGACTTCCGCGGTGCGCAGCGCGTCCACGATAATCGGAATCGTCAGCGCGCCGCTGACGGGGTCGCCAACCTCGAAGCCATCCATCAGATATTGCGATTGCGTGGCCCGCGCGCCGGCGATGTGCAACAGCGCGTTGTTGTCGCGCACAACTTGCGGCAGAGCGATGAGACTCTGCTGGTAGTCGTGGGCGCTGGGAACCGGGATGGAGAAGAACTCCGTGGAGGTGAGCGTGGCGGATTGCGGCGTTTCGGTGGGTTCAATGCGGTTCGGATCCGCCACCACGTCCACTTTTTCGCGGACTTCCTGTACGTGATTCAAGGTGAAGGAAAATTCCGTGGAGCCGGGGGCCAGTTGAATGGTCTGCGCCCGCAAAATGAAGAAGCCCACTTTCTCCATTCGCACGGTGTACTCACTGGGTGGGAGATTCGGAACGGAAAAGTAGCCGGCGTCGTCGGTAAGCTTTGAAATTTTGGGCTTTCCCAAACCTTCAAGTATTACTTGAACCCCGGCCACCGGCTGCCCGTTCTCATCGAGAACGCGCCCGCGCAAGGTCAGCGGCGTGTCAGCGGCGCAAATGCACGCGCCGAGCAGAAGCGCAGCCGTTGCAGCGGCGGCTCGCAGGAAATTGGAATCGAGAAAACTCATTTGGAGTGCGGCGGCTCTGCCCCCGCTTTTACGCATTAACCGGCTGGACCAACATATCATCTGGTCTACGATCATGGTCCGCAAAAGCGGTAGCGTTGCTACCGCACTCCAAACACTACTTGCGTTTGCTCTTCGCGGCCTTCTTTTCTTCCACTACAGCTTGGGCCGCTGCCAGGCGCGCGATGGGCACGCGGAACGGCGAAGCGCTGACGTAGTCCATGCCGACCTGATGGCAGAACTTCACGCTTTCCGCGTCGCCGCCGTGCTCGCCGCAGATGCCGATCTTCAGTTTTGGCCGCGTTTTACGGCCCTTTTCGATGCCCATGCGAACCATCATGCCCACGCCCTTGATATCGAGCGTCTGGAATGGATCGCCGGGGAAAATGCCAGTTTTCTTTTCGTCCACGTAGTCGGGGAGGAAGCGCCCCGCGTCGTCGCGGGAGAGTCCCATCACGGTTTGTGTCAGGTCGTTGGTGCCGAAGCTGAAGAATTCGGCGACCTCGGCGATTTCGTCAGCGAGCAAAACGGCGCGCGGCAGCTCCACCATGGTGCCGACGGTGTACGGAATTTTCACCCCGGCGGCCTTGAGCAGGCCGTCCGCAACTTTGCGCGTGGCCTGATCAAGAATCGCCATCTCTTTCCGGTCGAGAGTCAGCGGAATCATGATCTCAGGTATTACTTTAATCTTTTGCTTGTGGCAATCGATGGCCGCTTCGATGATGGCGCGCACCTGCATCTCCAGAATTTCGGGATAGGTGATCGCCAGGCGGCAGCCGCGATGGCCGAGCATGGGGTTGGCTTCGTGCAATTGCGCCACGCGGCGCGTCACGACCTCCACGGGGATGCCCAGGTCCTTGGCGAGTTCGGTCTGCTTCTCCAGTTCGTGCGGCACGAACTCGTGCAGCGGGGGATCGATCAGGCGAATGGTCACCGGTAGGCCGTCCATCGCCTGGAAAATTCCGATGAAGTCGCGCCGCTGGAATGGCAGCAATTTGTCGAGCGCCTTCACGCGGGCGTCGCGGTTATCGGCGACGATCATTTCCTGAATCGCGCGCTGCCGCTCGACTCCCTTTTCCGGGAATTCGAAGTCGGTGAAGAACATGTGCTCAGTGCGTGTGAGGCCGATGCCTTCGGCGCCGAACTCGATGGCCTTGCGCGCGTCTTGCGGAGTGTCCGCATTGGTGCGCACTCCGATTTTGCGGATGCCGTCGGCCCATTTCATGATGGTGTCGTAGGCCTTCGGGAATTGCGGCGTCACCAGAGGCAGTTTGTCGGCGTAAACCACGCCTTCACTGCCGTCGAGCGTCAGCCATTCGCCTTCTTTAACGACCTTGCCGCTCTTGCCATCCTTCATCGTTTTGGTTTTGTAATCGATGTCGAGGGTTTCCGCGCCGACGATGCAGCACTTGCCCCAGCCGCGCGCAACGACGGCGGCGTGCGAAGTCTTTCCGCCCGTTGCCGTGAGAATTCCTTGCGCGACGGCCATGCCGCCAACATCTTCGGGGCTGGTTTCGCGGCGAACGAGAATGACTTTCTCGCCCCTAGCGGCCCACTCTTCGGCTTCGTTAGCGGAGAAGCAAACCTTGCCCACAGCCGCTCCGGGCACGGCGTCTATGCCATGAGCCACGATTTTGCTGCTGAGCGTTTTCTTGTCCACCTTGGAATCGATCACCGGATAGAAGAGCCGGTCAATATCCTCCGGCTTGATGCGCAGAACTGCTTCTTCCTTGGTGATCAGTTTTTCGTTGGCCATGTCCATCGCGATTTTGAAGGCGGCCGAAGGCGTGCGCTTCCCGGTGCGCGTCTGCAACATGTAGAGTTTGCCCTCTTCGATGGTGAACTCCATGTCCTGCATATCTTTGTAGTGACCTTCAAGTTTTACTCGAACCTTTTCGAGTTGCGCGTAGGCCTTGGGCATGATCTTTTTCAACTCGGTCAAATGGACCGGAGTGCGAATTCCGGCCACCACGTCTTCGCCTTGCGCGTTGGTGAGGTAGTCGCCATAGAAAATCTTTTCGCCAGAGCTCGGGTCGCGCGTGAAGCAGACGCCCGTGCCGGAGTTGTCGCCGGTATTGCCGAAGACCATCTGCACCACGTTGACCGCGGTCCCGAGGAGTCCGGTGATTTTTTCGACGCGGCGGTAGGTGACGGCTTTCTCCGCCATCCAGGAACCGAACACGGCGCCGATCGCGCCCCAGAGCTGCTCCATCGGATCGTCGGGGAAGGCATGGCCCGCCTTTTCCTTGAAGTATTGCTTGTACTCGGCGACCAGTTCTTTCCAGCCGCTGGCGGGGACTGCGGTATCGTCCTTTACGCCGAGGCGTTGCTTCATCGCACGCAGGCGGTGCTCGAGGTCTTCTTTCGATAGGCCCATGACTACGGTCGAATACATTTGCACGAACCGGCGATAGCCGTCGTAGGCGAAACGCTCGTTGCCTGTGGCACCGGCGAGACCCGCCACCGACTTGTCGTTAAGTCCCAGATTCAGAATCGTTTCCATCATGCCGGGCATGGAGCGAGCAGAGCCGGAGCGGACGCTTACGAGTAGTGGGCTTTTCGGATCTCCAAGCCTTTTGCCGGTGACTTTTTCCAGCTTCTTGACGTTATCAATGACCTGCTTCTTCAGTTCGCTCGGATATTTCTTGCCGTTCTTGTAGAAGTAGTCGCAGGTTTCCGTGGAGATGGTGAAGCCCGCGGGAACGGGAAGCCCGATACGCGTCATCTCCGCGAGTCCCGCTCCCTTGCCGCCCAGGAGATCCCGCCATTCCCCGTCGCCTTCCGATTTGCCTGCACCAAAGAAATAGACCCACTTTTTCACTGTATGCCTCGCTTGAGTTTTGACTGCCTGTACTGGCGAGTGAGGCGGCGCTCGATTGAGATTGGAGCGCCACGTTCAGTTCGCCGGAAGAATCTCGCCTTTGTAGTGGCCGACCTTCAGGTCGGTTCCGGCAAAAACCGGACCAGCCTAAAGGCTGGCCACCACATTTCCATCGTTAGCCCTCAAAATGTCGGCGCGCCGACATTTAAAGTAATACTTGAAGGTTTTGTCTGGAGTGCGGAGGCTCTGCCTCCGCTTTTGCGTCCGGTATCCCATCTCCAAAGTTCCATTTGCCGACTACCCTTGCACCGCAAAGCGGTAGCAGAGGTACCGCACTCCAAATGCGCCCGTCCGCCGCGGCGGACGGGCGCTACAAAATCACACGTCGCCGCCGAGTTCGGAGAAGTCGGCGATGGTGGTGAACTCGCGCAGGATTTCCGCGAGCAGGGCCAGGCGGTTCTTGCGGACCGCCTCGTCCTCGGCCATCACCATCACTTCCTCGAAGAAGCCGTCCACTGCCTTCCGGAGGCCGGCGATCTCCTCGAGCGCTTCCTGATACTTCCCCATCCGCTTGTCTACGACGACGCTGGCAGCGGCTTTGCGTACAGCCGCGTAGAGATGCCGCTCGGCGTCCTTCTCAAAGAGCTGTGTGTTGACCGGCTGCACATCGCCCGCTGGCAGGTTGGCCTTCTCGAGGATTTTGCGGATGCGCTTGAAGGAGACGGCCAGCGGCTCGAAATTGCGCGTCTTGCGGATGGCTTTCAGTGCCTTGAGGCGCTTCTCCACGTCCACCAGGTCGTCGGAACCTGCGCGGAAGACGGCGCTGACTTCGTCGTAGGCGTAGCCCGACTTTTCCTTGAGAACGAACTTGGCGCGGTCGAGGAGGAAGTCGAGCACCTGCTGCTCCTGCGCCGGCGTAATCGCTTTCTTCGGCGGATTAGTCAGCAACGCTTTCGATGCAGCCCCTACCGCGAGCGAGAGCGATACCGGGAGTTTCTGATCGAGGATGATTTTCACGATGCCGAGCGCGGCGCGGCGAAGAGCGTAAGGATCGCTGGAGCCTGTGGGGATCACGCCCACGCTGAAGCAGCCCACCACGGAATCGAGTTTGTCGGCAAGCGCGACGGCGCAGCCGGTTAGGTTGCGCGGAATGGGATCGTCGAGACCTACCGGACGATAGTGATCGTAGACCGCGTCGGCAACAACTTCGGGTTCGCCCTGCGCGCGAGCGTAAAGACCGCCGACGATGCCTTGGAGTTCCGTGAACTCGCGAACCATTTCGGTGGCCAGGTCGCACTTGGCTAGCTCCGCAGCGCGGTCGGCATCGGCGACATGTGCCTGCATCATGCCGAGGTTGTACCACTGCTCGGCGAGCCAGCGGGCAATGGCGCGCATGCGTTCGACCTTGGCGTGATAGCTGCCGAGGCGTGATTCGTAGGTGATTTTGTCGAGCTTCGGGAGGATGTCCGCGAGGCGGACTTTCTGGTCGGACTCCCAGAAGAAGCGAGCATCGGCAAAGCGGGCGCGGAGGACGCGTTCATGGCCGGCCCGGACGAGTCCCTGCGAATCCTTGGCGAGATTGATGACCGCCAGGAAATGCGGCGCCAGTTCCCCGCTGCGCTTTTCGACGGCGAAGTATTTCTGGTGGCCGCGCATCACGGTGATCAGGATTTCGTCCGGGAGTTCGAGGAATGCCGGATCGAAACTGCCTTCGATAGCGTGCGGAAACTCGTTGAGGTAGGTGACGAGTTGCAGCAGGTCGGGATCGGGGTGGACGTGGAAACCGGTGCGCTTCACGTAGCTGGCGAGTTCGCGTTCAATTCTTTCGCGGCGTTCGGCGGGGCGGACTATGACGCCGTTGGCGCGAAGCTTCTTCTCGTAGTCAGCGAAGTTCTTGACCTGAATCTGCGCTTTACCGAGGAAACGGTGGCCAACGGTTGTGTCGCCGGCGGTGATACCGCCGAAAGAGAATTTCAGCGGCTTGCCGTCGAGGACACCCACTAACCAGCGGATGGGGCGAATGAAGCGAGCGCCTTCGAGGCCGGTCCACGTCATGGTGCGCGGCCAGGGGATGTCGTGAATCACGCGCGGAAGTATCTCCAGCAGAAGCTCTTGGGCGGTGCGACCGCGCTTGGTAACTTTTGTGGCGATGTATTCGCCCTTGGGGGTTTGCACCAGGTAGACCTGGTGCAACGGGACGCCCTGGCGTTCGGCAAAGCTGACGGCAGCTCGAGTCGCTGCTCCGGCGGCATCGTAAGCCACGGATTTGGGTGGGCCGGTGACTTCGTTTTCGACGTCGGCTTGTTTGGCGACGAGGCCGCGAACCCAGGCGGCAAGGCGGCGGGGGCCGCCGAAGGTTTCAATGGTGACACCCTGCTGATAATTCTCGGCGGCCAGGTGGCGTTCGAGAATGGCCTGGAGTTCGCTGACGGCGCGAGGGAGCATGCCGGCGGGAATTTCTTCGGCGCCGATTTCGAAGAGAAGTTCGACGCGTTGGTCGGGCTTGGTGGAGGACTTGGGCATCGGAGAGGTGCGTTTATTCCCCTTCTTGACGGCAGTCATTGAGACACCGCCGCTTCGTAGCGCCGCCATCCTGGCGGCGTGGTGGCTTGCCGGCAGGATGCCGGCGCTGCCTCGGGCAAAAATGTCGGCGCGCCGACATTTAAAGTATTACTTGAAGGTTTTACCAGATGGTTTGTTTTCAGATTCATTGATAGGCGGCTGGATGCGTCGTTCCAAATTGGGAATTCGGTGCTGCGGCTTACACCGCAAAAGTGAAAGCTCTGCTGCCCTTCGGAGCTCAGGGTAAACCGCTCTCCAAATGTCGGCGCGCCGACATTGAAAGTAATACTTGAAGGTGCATTCATGCCCGCACCCCTGGCTTGGGAGCGGCACCAGTGGCTTGCTCCAGGTAGGCGGCTGCGGCTCGGCAGGAGAGGGTGCGAACTCGTTGCATCAAGGCGGCGCGTTCGGTGGCGGAAATGACTCCGCGGGCGTCCATGAGGTTGAAGAGGTGCGAGCACTTGAGGCAGTGGTCGTAGGCGGCAAGGATCGGGAAACGCTTCAGTGCGGCAGGCGAGGCGCCGACGGTTTCCTCGCGTTTCTTCCAGGCGTCGAGGAGTTCCTTGGCTTCCTTCTCATGGAGCTCGAACTCGGAGCGAAGAGCCTTTGCGTCGCTACGGTCGAAACTGTATTCGGAGAGCTGCTGCTCTTCCGCGAGGCGGATGTCGCCGTAGAGTTTCTCGGCGGTCCAGCGAATCTGGTAGACGCTCTCGACGTCTTGGAGGAAGGCGCAGATGCGTTCAAGGCCGTAGGTGATTTCGACGGAGATGGGGTCGAGGTCGATGCCGCCGCTCTGCTGGAAGTACGTGAACTGGGTGATCTCGAGGCCGTCGAGGAGAACCTGCCAGCCGATGCCCCAGGCGCCGAGGGTGGGCGATTCCCAGTTGTCTTCCTCGAAGCGGATGTCATGAGCCTTGAGGTCAATGCCAATTGCACCCAGACTCCGCAGATAGAGGTCCTGGACGTTGGCGGGCGAGGGCTTGAGGATCACCTGATATTGGAAATGCTTGTAGAGGCGGTTGGGATTTTCGCCGTAGCGCCCGTCGGCAGGGCGGCGGGAAGGCTGGACGAAGGCGACACGATAAGGATCTTTGCCAAGGACGCGAAGAAAGGTTTCCGGGTGCATGGTGCCGGCGCCGACTTCGGTGTCGTAGGGTTGCTGGAGAACGCAGCCCTGGGCGTCCCAGAAGTGCATGAGTTTGAGTATCAGTTCTTGGAAGGTGAGCCCTTTGGGCTTGGCGGCGGATTGCGATGTTGAACGCTTTGCGCTTGTGGCAGCGGTCATCGCCAGGCTCCTGCGGAGCGGGTTGGCCGATCTAAAGTTCGGCCACTACATCTGCTTTCAAGTTTTACTTTAACGTTCACGGCGTCTCCAACAGTTCGCGCGTTGCGAGCTTGCGCTCGGTGTGATGCTCGATCCAGTTCAGTGCCGCTTCGCGCAGTTCCCTGGCCCAGGGTTGCGACTCAAGCGCGGCGTCCAGTTTGGCCAAACCTTCCCGCGTGAAGACTTCGGCGAGTTGGCGCGCATCGCTGGAGACCGGCTTCATCCCAGAGCGGCGATGCTCCTCACAGTACAGGCCGGGATAAGCCGGCGACTGATACCCCGGCTTGGTCCCGAACGGCTTGCCGCAGTCGGCACAAACATCGAAGCGGGGAAGCCAACCCGCCAGGCGCACGGTCCAGAATGCGAAGTAGCTGAGCGGGAGGATGCCATTCCCGCGACGTTCCACCTCGCGCACCGTGAGCAGGATGAGCCGGAACATCGGCTCGGACGGCTCGTGCTCCGGAAGAACGAGTTCGACCGTTTCGCTGACCAGCGCAAGGCTGGTCGAAAGCTGGTAGTCGCTCTGAGACTTGTTGAAGGACTCGAGCAACTCGGCCTGCTGGATGCGGACCAGGTCGCGCGTTTCCCGTTCGACATACCAGACCTGCACGTGCGCCAGCAGCTCCAGCGTCGAGCCGTAGCGGTTCTTGATGCGGCGCGCGCCAGCGGCTACTCCCCGCATGCGGCCCGATGTACGGCCCAGAAAACTGACCAGGCGATCGGCCTCGCCCAGCGCGAAGGTCTTGAGGATGATGGCTTCCGTTTCGCGGGCAGGCATGAAATTTGGGCGCGATCGCTTGGGAGACGCGTACGGAAAGTGCCTGAGCAAGCGGGACGCACATGCAGGACTAGATTGAATACCACAGGTGGAGAAGCATCGCAATGTTGGCGTGGGGGAGTTGTGGAAGAAATAGCAGAAAGTAGATTGAGTAAGGGCGATTCGAACGAAATTCCAAAACGGGACAACCTTCAAGTATTACTTTAAATGTCGGCGCGCCGACATTTTTGGAGGATTCGCCGGCCATTTCGTATCGCGGAGTGGTGACTGATGGATAAAACAGGCCCTCTAAAACAGCTTCATTTCGCTGATCTGAATTGTCGGTTGCGTATTGGTGTAGTTTGGAATGTCGCCGGTGATTTCGGCTGCGTGGGGCGCGAACGCGGCCTGAAAGGACTGAATTGACTCGAAGAATAGATGCCCCATCGCGAGGTAGGCCGGGGGAGACCCCTCCGCAAGGCCTCAGACACCCTGCTCTACCTCCACCTTTCTGAGGGCGGCACCCGAGAGGCGGCGGACGAGTGGGATATGTTTCGCGAGGTAGTAGTTCATGTCGAAGACATGCCCATCGCCGTTGGGATACAGCACGCTTATTTTGATCATAATCCCTCCTCCCAAATGGATATCAATTCTCACCACTCCAGAGCACCTGATTAGACTCGCCTGTCAGGGGGAGAGTCAATCCAGTGTTCTCCTGAGGCGGGATGCTGTTTGATCGAAATGGCGAGGTCGTAAAAGCGACAGCTTCGCAGTCGCACTCAAAAGAGAGCGCGATCGCAAATCTCCACCAAGTCAGCGGCGAATTGCCACGAAGAATATTCTGTTAACCAGGGATTTTCACGGAAGAAATTATGGGACGCGATGGCGTGGCACTTCCCCTCCGCGGGCACGTTGCGAACAACATGACTTGGGAGCGTGCCTTTCCGGATATTCGAGGACAAGAAAGGGATTGAGGTTTGCGGTAACCGAGAGTAGGTTTGCGAAGACGGCTGTTCCAGGTTTTCTACGAATACGGAGATCAACATGCGAATTCTTAGATTTGTGGTTGTGTTGTGCGCATTGATATGTCCGTTTGCGAAGGCGGCTATGGGCCAGGGCAATCCGAGCGGCGGAAGGCAGGTTCCCTGCTCATCGGATGATGGGCGGAGGAGGTACTGCCCGGCGAACACGCACGCGGGAGTGGCGCTGGAGAAGCAGACCAGCGGGGCGGCTTGCCAGCAGGGATATTCGTGGGGATATGACGAAGGGGGAATTTGGGTGGATCACGGATGCCGGGCTTACTTCCGCGTGGAGTATGAACGGCCCGGGCAGAATCGCGGGGGCGAATCGATTGTGCGCTGCTCGTCGAATGACGGAGGGCGGAACTACTGCGAAGCGGACACGCGAGGGGACGTTGACTTGATCCGGCAGCACAGCGAAGCACCGTGCGACGAAGGAGTATCGTGGGGCTTCGATGAACGGGGGATCTGGGTGGACCATGGCTGCAGGGCGGAGTTTGTTGCACAGCCGAACGAACGGCCAGAGCACCCGGGAGGTCCTGGTGGGCCAGCGCAATCTCTTTATTGCGCTTCGGACGATGGACGGAGAAATTACTGCCAAGTGGATGTACGGGGCGGCGTGCAACTGGTGAAGCAGCGGAGCGGGGCGGCTTGCCAGGAAGGATATTCGTGGGGAGCCGACGAGCACGGAATTTGGGTGGACCACGGATGTCGTGCGGACTTTGTGGTGACGGGGCGCGGCGAGTGGCATCGTCATGCGAGGGCGTGCAATCGTTCGATTGGCCAGGAGCGAGCGGACGAACTGGAGCGGCAATGCAAGAAGGTGTCGCGCGGGAACCGCGAAGCTTGCCGGGATGAGAATTCGTGCCGGGTGATTACGGATGAGATCCGGCGCGGCTGCCAGTTGCTGGGAAGAGGCGGGCCGCGGTTTTGCGAGGATTACCGGTAGGAATGTCGGCGCGCCGACATTGAAAGTAATACTTGAAGGTTCTGGTTTGTGTATGGGGAGTGGGTTGTGAATTAGGATTAGCGCCCGAATCTTTCCTTGGAGAGTGCCGCCCCTCCGGGGCTTGTGCTCCCTTTACTTCTTCGAACCCAGTGCTTACGCACTGGGCTAATTTCTTTCGCGCCTCCGGCGCTGGCGGAGAGATTTACGGCGCGAGGCACGATACACTGGCGGAATGATTCCGCTGAAGGATATCAATCCGACAAGGAACTTTCCTTTTGTCAATGTGATGCTAATTTCGGCGAACGTGCTGGTGTTTTTGTACCAGCTTACGCTATCGCCGCATGCGGCTAACGCGTTTACGCTAGCGAATGCGATGGTTCCCGCGCGGATTCCGGCGTTTCTGGCGGGGCATGCGCCAGCCAGCGTGGCGCTTGATCCATTGTTCAGCAGCATGTTTCTGCATGGCGGGCTGATGCACCTGCTGGGGAACATGCTGTTCCTTTATATTTTCGGGGACAACGTGGAGGATGCGTTCGGGCATATCGGGTATCTGTTCTTTTATCTTTTGTGCGGGATCGGGTCGGGGCTGATTCATGTGCTGTTCAATTGGCATTCGGGAATTCCGGCGCTGGGAGCCAGCGGAGCGATCAGCGGGGTGATGGGTGCGTACGCGGTGATGTTCCCGAGTCATAGAATCTTGACGTTCTTTTTTATTTTTCTGATACCGGTGCCGGCAATTTTGATTTTGGGGTATTGGTTTGCGCTGCAGTTTGTGGCGGGGATTAATGGGTTGGGAATGGCGACGGCGGGGGGCGTAGCTTGGTGGGCGCACATCGGGGGATTCTTGATGGGAGTGGTGATTGCGTGGATCGCCAAAAAAAGATAAGAGAGGGACTTAACGCAGAGTTCGCAGAGGAGACACAGAGGGCGCTGAGTCTAAGCGGAATAGGTTCAAGTGTTACTTGAAGGTTGGCCAATCTGAAGATTGGCCACTACAAATGCTTAGAGATATGGTTTGTGAGGTAGTCGGAGAGTTCGATGGTGGATTTGGAGCCGCCGAGGTCGGGGGTGGTGATGTTGTCGTTGAGGGCGGATTTTACGGATTGTTTTAGCGCTTGAGCTTCGTCGTTCCAGCCCAGGAATTCCATTAACAAGCCGGAGGTTAGAACAGCGCCGAAGGGGTTGGCAATTCCCTTCCCGGCGATGTTGGGGGCGGAACCGTGGACCGGCTCGAAGAGCGAGGTGCGGCCGGGATGGATATTTGCGGAGGGAGCCAAGCCGAGGCCGCCGGCGAGTTGCGCGGCGAGGTCGCTGATGATGTCGCCGAAGAGATTGTTGGTGACGATGACGTCGAACTGGCGGGGGTCGCGGACGAGTTCCATGGCGAGCGTGTCGATGTAGAGGTGGCGGGATTCGACCTCGGGATATTCGGCGCGGACGGATTTGAAGACCCGTTGCCAGAGGTCGCCGGCGTAGGTCATGGCGTTGGATTTATCGGACATGCAGACTCTCAACGGCTTGGTGGAGCCTGGGCGGGCCGGCTGGAATCCGGCGCTACCCGCGCAGTGGGCACGGGCATAGTCGAAGGCGTGTCGGATGATGCGCTCGACGCCTTTGCGGGAGTTGACGTCTTCCTGCGTGGCGATTTCGTCGGGAGTTCCTTTTTTGAAGAAGCCGCCCATGCCGACGTAGAGGCCTTCGGTGTTTTCGCGGAAGACAATGAGTTGGATGTCGTTGCAGGTGATGTCGCGGAGCGGGGTGTAGCGCGGGTGAAGGAGTTCGGTGGGGCGGGCATTGACGAAGAGATCGAGCTTGAACCGGAGGCCGAGGAGGATGTCGGCGGCGTGCTGGTTGGAGGGGACGCGAGGGTCGCCGAGGGCGCCGAAGAGGATGACGTCGAATTCGTCGCGAAGCATTTCGACCGCACCGGGAGGAAGGGTGACATTTTCGCGGAGGAATTTATCGGCGCCCCAATCAAAGTGGACGAATTCGAGGGGGCGTTTGTGTTTCGCGGCGGCGGCCTGAATGGCTTTGACGGCAACGGGCGTGACTTCCTTGCCGATGCCATCGCCGGGGATGACGGCGATGCGGGCGTTGGGACCGCCGTTGCGGAGGGGGATGTTGGGCACGTGTGTGGCTCCAATGGAATTTTCGATGAAGGTTACGTTAGCACAGGTCGCGACGAGTAATCAGTAATCGGTAATCAGTAATCGGTAAGAGGCGAGCGGATACCAGCGAGCCGATAACAGGGGGCAACCCGCCACGATGGCCGTTGGCGCGGGGCGGTATAGAATGTCGGGCATGATTGCTGATACGAAAAAAATATTTTTGAAGACGTGGCAAGGGTATGCGGTGGGGTTTCCATCGAGCGCGCGGCTTGAGCATGCAGAGATGGAGATTGCGTTCGCAGGGATTTCGGTGCCGCTGTTTAATCTGGCATTTCCGAAGGATTCCGGAAAGCTGCGGCGCGAAGAACTTGAGCGCTTGCTTGGCGAGTTTGGAAAGCTTTTGACACCGCGGGGAGTGCCGGGACTTCTGATGGTGCGCGGCGGGCAGGTGGAAAACGGTGCAGGGCTGGAGCCGATGCTGCGGATGCCGGGGATGGTGGCGGCCGAATTGCTGTCCCCGAAGCGGGAACTTGGAGTCTTTGACATTCGCGAAGTTTCCGGAGCGGTGATGGCGGAAGAGATTGCGCGGCTGAATGTGGTGGCCTACGAAATGGAAATGAAAGACGTGGCCGCGTTGACCTGCGCGGAATTGTGGCGCGCGCCGCATCACGGATTTTTGCTCTACGAAGATGGGAAGGCCGTGGCGGGAGGAGCGGCGTCGTTCGTGGAGAGTGTTTCGTATATCGGATGGATGGCGACGTTGCCGGAGAAGCGAGGGCGTGGTTACGCCGAAGCTCTGCTGCGGCATGCGGATGCGTTCCTGCGGCACCGGTATTCCGTGAAAGAGACGGTTTTGCACGCGACGGAGATGGGCCGGCCGGTGTATGCGCGAATGGGGTTTCAGGCGGTGGATGAATTCGCGGGATATTTGTGCGTGCCTGGGAATAAAACGGGAGAGGCTGGCGTCGGTTAATGGTGAGCGTGCTGAGATTTACAGCCGGAGGAGAACAATGAAAAGCATTCAGAAGGTGATGGCAGTGTTCGGCTTGGTGATGGTGTGCGCCTGTTTGCGCGTTGCGGCGCAAGGGACACCAGTGGAAGGGACGGTGGAGGCTACGGGGAAACTGGTGAAGGTGATGGCAGTTGGAGGAGAGACGAGCGGATGGGCGATCGAGTTTGAGAAGGAAATGAGCTTCGGCGGGAATGATGTGCATTCGATCGAGGTGGAAGGAGACGCGAAGAAGTTTGGGAAGCTGGAGAACAAGAAGGTGACGGTGAAAGGGATGATTGTGCACCGATCGGGAACGGAGGGGAAAGATCGAATCGTGTTTGTGGCGCAAAAGATTAAAGAGTGGAAAGCGCCGGCGGAGGAAAGGCCCAGCAGCTATTGAGAGTGGAGAAAGTGTGGATTGACTCGGGCGGAAGAGTTGAATAGGCTCACGGCACCTGAGGAGGGGATATGAGAAAAATCGCGATGACGGGGATGTTGGTTGCGGTAGCGATGTTGTGTGTTGGGGTCTGGACGGCGGCGCAGGATAAGCCGGGAGTGGTGGAAGTGACGGGGATTCTGGTGAAGGTGTCGGCGGTGGGAGCGGACACAACGGGATGGGAGATGCACCTGCCGAATGAGATCAACATTGACGGGAGAATGACCAAGTCGGTGGAGGTGCAGGGAGATCCGCACAAGTTTCAGAAGCTGGAAAATTTGCGGATCACGGTGAAAGGGATTGTGATGCATCCTTCGGCGGACCGGACTGTGATTAAGGTGCAGAAGATTAAGGAGTGAATGGAGACAGTGGCCGGCGACCGGTGGCCAGAGCAGAAAAGATTTTCACCACAGAGGGCACAGAGAGCAACGGGTTAAGAGGAGCGGGCGGATTCGGTTAGGAAGAGGCCGCAGAGGGCCAGGGCCGCGCCTATCAATTCGAGCCAGGAGCCGCGCTCGCCGAGGAAGAGGATGCCGAGAATGGTGGCGGAGACGGGGAGCAGGTAGGAGAAGGCGCTGAGTTGGGAGGCTTCGAGGTAGCGGAGTAGCCAGAAGTAGAAGAGGTAGGCGAGGGTGGAGCTGAAGATGGCGCTGAAGGCGAGGCAGGCCCAGGCGAGCCACGGAATGGATTGCCAGTTGGGGAGCGGGCCGATGGCGAAGGCTCGGTTGAGGGCGATGGGAAGAACCAGGAGACCGCCGAAGAGGTAGTTCCAGGTGGTCATGGTGAGGGCGTCGTAGTTCCCCGCTACGCGCTTGCCGAGGACGACATAAAGAGCGAAGGCGAGCGAGCCGCAGAGGGTGATGAGATCACCGTGAAGCGTGGGCGAGTGGCGGGAGACGCCGCCGGAGCCGTAGGCGAGGATCGCGACGCCGACAAATGCGACAGACATGCCCAAGACTTTGCCGAGTGAGAGTTTTTCCAGGCGGAAGAGGACGGCGAGGATGAGGGCATAGATGGGGCCCATGCCGAGGATGAGAGAAGAGTGGGCGACGCTGGTGTAACGAAGACCTACCGTGAAGCACATCTGATTTAAGCCAACACAGAAAAGACCGAGATAGGCAAAGGTGAAAAGGTCGCGTAGTGTGCGCGGCTGCTTGTGTGCTTTGAGGTCGGCGGAGAAGGCGCGGAGCCGCGCGGCGATAGGGTAAATGGCGAGCATGAAGGCGGAGGCGGCGACTACGCGGAAAGCGGCGAGAGTGAGCGGCTCGAAGGAACGCAGGGCGATTTTGACGGTGAGGTAATTGACGGCCCAGATGGCCATGATGAGGCTGATGCAGGCGACGAGAATGGAGCGCGAGGGACGGTGGCCGTCGGAGGGTTCTATGTGCATGAGAGGGGGCGGAGCGAAGGCATTGATTTAATTATACGGGAATGGGGCAAGCGCAGGGATAACAGATAACAGCGAATCAGATAGCGGGGAGCGAAGAACGGAAAAGGATAACGCACAGTGCGCAGAGATTCGCTGAGAAGAAGGAATGGGGAAGGCCCACCATCTACCAATTCCTAATTTTGTTTTCCGTTGGCCGAGCGGTAGCCGCTGCATACGTCACCCTCGCCCGCACCGGTAAGCTCCCTTAAGTCTCGTATGCGGCCCAAGGTCAGCTTCGTCTTTAACATTGCGTAGCACATGGGGTAAACCGAACCGAAGCTTGAACGATCTTTTACCGGGTAGAGAGCGTCAAGCTGCGCGTCCCGGTAAGTTTCCCATGCCTTTTGCTCCGGACTATCCTTGCTGATGCCGAGATCTCTCAGAAGCTTCTCGAGTCGCGATTCTGCTCTGCTCAGATCTTTTCCAGCGCAATCATTCAAGTCGGCTTGCGTCAGGTTCGGATTGTTCTTGCAGGGGTCGAGGTTTTTATTGTGATTTTGCGCGACGAGAGGAACCGAAGACAACAGGAACCCAAACACAACCCAAGTAAATCGCGGAAAACAGGTCTTCACAAAAACCTCCATTTGCCTCAGCATCCCTGCGCGTAACGGGAATAGATTCTGGTTGAGTCGCGAGTAGAATGATTCATTTTTTGTCACGGCCTACGTGAGGTGGAGTTTGCGGGTGGTTAGGTTGTCGATGCGTTTTAGGTTGGGGAGGAAGCCGATGCCGGGGGTGGTTGGAGCTTGGATTGTGCCTTGGGGGCTTACGGTTACTTCGGGGGTGATGATGTCTTTTTCCCAGTAGCGGGCGCTGGCGGAGACGTCGCCGGGGAGGGAGAAGTTTTGCTGGGTGGACATGGCGATGTTGTGGGCGCGGCCTACGCCGGATTCGAGCATGCCGCCGCACCAGACGGGGATGGAATTTTGGGCGCAGAGGTCGTGGATACGTTTGGCCTGCAAGTGGCCGCCGACGCGGCCGAGCTTGACGTTGATGATTTTGCAGGCGCCGAGGGAGATGGCGGCTTCGGCTTGTTCGTAGGTGTGGATGCACTCGTCGAGGCAGATCGGGGTTTGCAAATTTTTCTGGATGTCGACGTGACCGAAGAGGTCGTCCCAGCCGAGAGGCTGCTCGATCATCATGAGATAGAACGCGTCCAGTTGTTGGAGGAGTTGCAGATCCTCGGCGCGATAGGCGGAGTTGGCGTCAACGGAGAGCTTGATGCGCGGGTAAAGATTGCGAATGTGCTGGACGGGGACGAGGTCTTTGCCGGGCTTGATTTTTAATTTGATGCGCTGGTAGCCGGCGTCGAGTTCTTTTTTTACGGCGGCGGCGAGATCCTCTACGGTTTCTTTTATTCCGATGGAGACGCCGCAGGGAATTTCCTCCCGCGTGCCTCCGAGCAATTTCCAGAGGGGAAGATTCTTCAGTTTGGCTTCGGCGTCCCACGCGGCGGTTTCGAGCGTGGCTTTGGCCATGGTGTGGCCGCGGACTGATTCGAGAAGCGGCCAGACGTCGGCGGCGGAGTTGATGTGCTTCCCTTTCAGCATCGGCCAGAGGTAGCGGGTGATGATGTGCCAGGAGGTCTCGGTGTCTTCGGGAGAGTAGAAGGGATTTTCGCCGGCAGTGCATTCTCCCCAGCCGGTGGCGGAATCGAGATTGAGTTCGGCGAGGAGAATGCGGCGTTCGGTGACGCGGTCCATGCTGGTTTCAAAGGGAGCGAGGAGTTTGAGATGGATTTCGCGGAGAGTGAGAGACCGGATTTGCATTAGGGAATCATTATGCCGCAGGTTTTGGGGGTGTGGTGGGGATTTTTGGAAAGGAGAAGAGAAAGGCTTTACCACAGAGGACACAGAGGAGAACAGAGGGCACAGAGAAGAGCAACCCAAGAGCACAGGCAGGAGTGCCTGTGCCACAAGACTAGAAGTCGGACCAGGGTTTGAGGAGGTAGTCGGCGCCGGTGGGGGTGAAGCGTAGGGAGGTGGCGGCGTAACGCTTGGAGAACAGCGCTTGGAATTCGCTGCGGATTTGGGATTGTTGGGCGGCGGTAGATCCTCCTTCGCTGGCTTGCCGGCTGGAAGCCGGCGCTACCTGAGGGATGTGGATTGTGGCGGGGGCTTCGGAGGGATCGGGAGTTAGATCGTTGATGGCGGCGATTACGCGGGGGGAGTCGAGGTGCCATTCGGCGAGGAGCCGGTCGGTGGGGAGATTGCGATGAAGCGGACTCGAGGTGACGCCGTAGAAATTGGGGATGTAGGTGCGGACGAAGGCGCCGAGGCGGTTCAGGTTGAAGTGGGCATTGCGGGTTTCGAGCGGGTCGAAGGTCCACTCGATGAGGCGGATGTCGCGAGAGAGGGCTTCTTCGCGCTGGAAAAGTTTGAGAGAGCGGCCGATTTTGCGGTCTCGGTATTCGGGGAGGACGCCGGTCATGTGGGAGTGGAGGTAAGGAGTTTTGCCGCGGACGCCGACGAGGGCCATGGTGAAGCCGACCATGGTGGAGGCGTCGAAGGCGCCGAGGACCTGGCCGCCGGTTTGATTGGCGACGACAAAGGTGACGTACGGTTCGGTTTCGAGGTCGGATTCGCCCCAGACGGCGCGCTGGAGTTCGACGCAGCGGTGGAAGTCGGGGAGGGTGGTGCATTTGCGGATTTGGATTTGGGAGGTCATGAGAGAGCTAACAGTCTACAGCCTACAGCTAACAGCCCGGAGAAGAGAAAGGCTTTACCACGGAGAACACAGAGACCCACAGAGTTCACGGAGGCGTGTCGATTCATTTTGAAAGGGCTTGGGAGAGTTCACGCTGCTTGGATTGGTCCCAGAGGGATTCTAGTTGGGGACGGGGGATTTCGGAGAGGGTGGTTCCCTGCTCGCGGGCGATATTTTCCATTTCGTGGAAGCGGCGGGTGAATTTGGCGCTGGCTTTGTGGAGGGCGATTTCGGGGTCGACGTTGAGGAAGCGGGAGAGATTGACCGCGACAAACAAGATGTCGCCTAGTTCGGATTCGATGCGCGACTCGGACTCTTTTTTGTGGAGGACTTCGCGAAGTTCGGCGGATTCTTCCAGGAGTTTGTCGAAGATGCCTTCGACGTTGGGCCAGTCGAAGCCGATGCGGGCGGCTTTGCGGGTGAGTTGGAAGGCGCGGAGGAGGGCGGGGATGGTGGAAGGGACGCCATCAAGCAGTGAATCGCGAGAGGAGTTGGATGTAAAGGAAGTAAAGGAGGTAGAGGAGGTAAAGGATTCGGAATTCGGAGTGGGGGTTGCGGACTTCGAGGCGCGCTCTTGTTTTTTTAGGAGTTCCCAATTGCGGAGGACTTGGGCGGAGGTTTTGGCTTTGACGTTGCCGAAGACGTGGGGGTGGCGGCGAATCATTTTGTCGTGAATTTCGCGGATGACGTCGTTGATGGAGAAGCGGCGGGCTTCGGTGGCAATTTGTGCGTGGAAGAGGACCTGGAGGAGGAGGTCGCCGAGTTCTTCGGCGAATTTGGAGTCGTCGCGGGAGTCGAGGGCGTCGAGGACTTCGTAGGCTTCTTCGATTAAGTAGGTGCGGAGGGTGGAGTGAGTTTGCTCGCGGTCCCAGGGGCAACCGCCGGGGGCGCGGAGGCGGGCCATGACAGCGGCAAGTTTGGCAAAGGCAGGGCCTGGGTTTTGAGCACGAGAGGATTTTCTTGCGCGGCGGGGTTTGGGTTTTGCTTTTTTGAGGGGGCGGGAGAGTTTTTTTGGAGGCATGCGCGCGTTATTTCCTGAGGGATTAACTTTACGGCGGGGAGCAGAGTTTGACAAGCAGAGTCAACATGGAAATTGGAGAATGGAAAATGGCGAAGAGAAGAGAGAGAAAAAATAAGAAAAAGGCTTTACCACAGAGGTCGGAATGAGGTCCGCAGAGGACGCAGAGAAGAACGGAAAAGGAGCAGGGAGGCCCGCGCCTGGCAAGAGATTGTCGGGCGCGGGCCTTGCGAGAGAGCGAAATAGCAGGGACTAGAGAGAGTTGAGGAAGGCGATGAGGTCGGCCTTCTCTTCGTCGGTCAGGTTCATCTGGAAGCGCTGGTTGTAAAAGTTGAGGAGCTGGTCGAGAGTTTGCGCGGCGCCGTTATGGAAATAGGGAGCGCGCGCGGCCAGGCCGCGGAGTACAGGACCTTTGATGCGATTGACGTCGCTGCAGAGGCCGGTGAGAAGCGCTTTGCCGGGGTCGGTGGTGTAGATGACATAGGGTTCGGTGGATGGCGAGGTGGCGAAGGGATTGGGGCAGCCGTTGATCTGGTAGACGGGCAGATCGGGAAAATCGAGTTGGGAAACGCCGGCAGCGATGAGCGGATCGGATTCGTAGGTTGCGTTGTGGCCGGTGCCGATATCGAGCGGAAGCGGGAACGAGTGGTTGCCGACGTTTGGCGTGTCGTGGCAAGTGGTGCAATTGCCGGTGAACGGCGCGATGGGAGTGGCGCCGAGAGCGGAGTTGTCGTTGATGCCGCGAACGCTGGAGATGGTGAGCGGGCGGGTGTTAAAGAGGGCTTGACCGGCGGCGATGCGTTTGCGCATGGCGTCATCGGAACCGCGGAACCAGGCAAGAGTCGGCGGCGTGTTGGCCCAGGAATTGAAAAGCGTGAAGGTGGCGGCGGGATTGAAGGGCTGGCCGCTGGGATCTTTGCCGAGAGAATCGTTGGTGCCGGGGTGGTAGGCCTGCTGGGAGAGATTGTAAGCGCCACCGCCCGCGCCATAGTTGGAGAGCAGGCCGGCGGTGTTGTCATAGGCCTGAGCGGAGTTCAGGCCGAGTTCAAAATTGACGATGGCGGTCTGCTGATCGACGGAGGGCGTTACGCCCTGGGCGTGAGTGACCGTAGCGCTGACGGACTGGTGCATGAGGTCGGTGACGAGATTGGCGCGGAAAGTTGCGGCGTTGTTGAGCGGCTGGATGGTTTCGCGGCCGTCGAACATGACGCTGCTCAAGAAACCGAGATTGGTCGTCGGCAACGGGCGGCGATAAACGGAAACAGTGGGCAAGCCAGTGGCGGGATCGGGGACGATGGCGCAGCCGTAGGGGTCGTGAACGGCGCTGATGGTGAATTGGGTGGTGCCGGGGAGAGTGATGCCAACGCGGATCAGGCCGCTCTTCAACAAGAGGCTATGGTCAGCGGGATTTCCGGGCGGAGTGACGTTGGGGCAATTAGCGCCGTCAACGGAGGCGAACAGGGGATCCTTGCCACCGGACTTCTGGAAGATGGCGTTGACGCTGGCTACGCCCAGGCCGAAAGCATCAGTGGCAAGGTGGCAAGAGGCGCAGGAGCGGCCGTTGGTGCCAAGGCTTTGGAAGAAGGGATTCTTTTCATTGATGGGGCCGGCGGCATTGTAGGTGGAAACGAGGCCGGTGGGGTCGCGGAATGGAAAGAGACTGGGAATGACGACGGCGGTGGCGACCGAGGCGAGTACAAACCAGGCGAGGAGAAGGACGAAGCGACTGCGGCGAGGCAAGATTGGACGACTCTGGCTGGGATTGCTGGACATCAGGGCCTCCTGAGATGTCGGCCAGGAGCGAAGGGCGGGAGGGTGGCCGAGTACTGGTCCCTAGATCGCAGAAAACAGGGGCAAGAGCAATGGAGGTGAGGTGGAAAAGAAGTGAGATTGAGGTGAAGGCGCAACCGGCTGATAACAGAAAAATTAGGTTGCAATCGACGAAGCGTGGGGAGAGAATCCGGCACGTTAGAAAGGCCATAAGATGCCGGCTCCGGGCCCCAGATACCGATTCGGACCATTTGAGCTGTTACCTCGTTCCCGAGAACTCCTGAAGGAAGGTAGAAGGATAAAGGTGCGGCCACAGCCGCTCCAGGTTCTGGAGGTGTTGCTGGAGCGCGGCGGAGAGGTGGTGACACGGGAAGAGTTGCGGGAGCGATTATGGCACGCGGACACGTTCGTGGATTTCGAGCATGGGCTGAACACGGCGATCAAGGAGTTGCGGGCGGTATTGAGCGATTCGGCGACGGAACCCAGGTATATCGAGACGATGCCGAAGGTGGGTTACCGGATGATTGTGGATGTGGAAACTCCAGAGACGGACGTGGGCGTAAAGAAAGTGATTGAACTGGGAGAACCGACGGCGCCGATCCGAGATTTTGTGTGGAGCGGCGAGAGCGGGTGGGCGGGAATCAGGCGGGAGAAAGCCGAGGAGGCGCCGCGGTCGAACCTGGGAGGTTGGGTTGCGGGCGTGGCGTTGGCCGCGATATTGGCAGCCGGAACAGGATTTGGCTTTCAGTGGATAAGAGCGCGAGAGACGGCAAAGCGAGACGCGGCGGCACTGGCGGCAAAGAGCACGAAAGTGATGCTGGCGGTGCTTCCCTTCCAGAATTTGACGGGAGATGCGGGGCAAGAATATTTCAGCGATGGGTTGACGGAGGAGATGATCGCGCAACTGGGATTGATGGACCCGGAACATTTCGGAGTGATCGCGCGGACGTCGGTGATGCACTACAAGAGCACGCAGGAGAATGCGGAACAGATCGGACGCGAACTGGGAGTGCAGTACGTGCTGGAAGGAAGCGTGCGGCGGGACGCAGAGCGGGTGCGGATTACGGCGCAACTGGTGCGGGCGGCGGACCAGACCCGGCTGTGGACAAGAGAGTTCGATCGAGAGTTGCAGAGTTTGCTGGCAGTGCAGAGCGAAATCGGGGTGGTGACCGCGGAGGAAATCCAGCAAACGCTGGGAGCGAAAAAGCCGGGAGCGGCGGTGGTTGCGGCAGAGATGTCACGCGAAGATTACGATGCTTACGACAAATATTTGAAGGGAATGTATTTCCTGAATAAACGGACGCCAGCGGGTTTTGGGCAGTCAATCAAGTGGTTTCAAGAAGCCATCGAGAAGAATCCAAAATATGCGCCGGCATACGCGGGGCTGGCGAATACGTACACGCTGATGAGCGGCTACAGCCTTTCGCCCGCTTCGAAATACATGCCGCAGGCGCGGGCCGCGGCAGTGCGGGCGCTGGAACTGAACGACAAACTGGCGGAAGCGCACACCGCGCTGGCGCTGGTGGTGCAGAATTACGACCTGGACTGGCAGAAGGCGGAGAAGGAGTTCAGACGGGCGATTGAGCTGAACCCGAATTATGCGACGGCGCATCATTGGTATGCCGAGCATCTTGGATATCGCGGACGCTTTGAGGAGGCGTTCAGGGAGAGCGCTGAAGCCCAGAGGCTGGATCCACTATCGCTGATCATCGCGGCAGATCGAGGGATGCTGCTGTATTATGCGCGGGATTATGACCGGGCGATCGAGCAGTTTCAGGCGGTGCAGGAACTGGATCGAGATTTTCCGCGCGGCCACATGATCCAGGCTGTTTACGCGCAGAAGCGGATGTATGCGGAAGCGCTGGCGGACATTGAAGCCGGCAGGCGAAGTTCGGGGGTTGGCGCATGGTACTGGTCGGCGAAGGCGCGCGTGAATGGCCAAGCGGGAAACGAGGCTGAGGCGGGGCGAGCGCTGAGAGAGTTGCAGAGAATGAATCAGCAGCAGTCCGTCGATCCCGGAGCGATCGCCTGGGCGCTTATGGGAATGGGCCGTCGAGAGGAGGCACTCAGATGGCTCCAAAAGGCATATGAGCAACACTCAAACGCAATGGTGACGATGAAAGTGGAACCCCTGTATGACCAAGTCCGTAAAGAACCGAAGTTTCAGGAATTGCTGTGGCGCGTGGGGCTAGGGGAGTAGGTAAGGAAGCGGGGCGGAGAGCTAGGCATTGCCTCCGGCTGGGTGGTCATTGGGAGTTCCCTTCCCGTGATAAACTGAGAGGGATTTTCATACAAAGGAATTTGAGGAAGAGGAAGAATACCGTGTCTGAACACAAGCAGGATGAGGGATTCAAGGTAATTGACCGGCGGCCGTTTACCGCCGAGGGCGAGATGCGCAAGGAAGTGGTGGAAGAGCAGGAACGCGAGGCGCGGCGGGAAGAGGTGAAGGAAAAGGCCGTGGCGGCGCAGGCAGCGGCGGAGGAGAAGGCGGCGGCTCCCGCAGCAGAGACGCCGAAAAAAGTGCAGGCGTTTGAAAACCTGGTGCGCATGATTGGGAGCAATGCGGCGATGGTGCTGGGGGCGTATGCTGATCCGCGGACGGGCGAGCCGGTGATAGATCCGGAGGCGGCGCGGGAGTTGATTGACATGCTGGATGCGCTGCATGTGAAGACCAAGGGGAACCTGGCGCCGGAAGAGGATTCGATGCTGCTGGATTTGTTGGGAAAATTGAAGATGACGTATCTGGAAATCAACAAGGCGATGGCGGCGCAGATGGCGCAGGCGCAGGGGGCGTTGAAGGGCAAGAAGCAGTAGTTAGAGGTTGGAAATTAGAGGTTGGAAAATTGGGAAGATCCCAAGTGCTGGTTGGCGGCGCTTGGGGTTTTTTGTTTGGGGATGAAGAATGAAAGAGAAAGCGGATAACGCAGAGGCGCGGAAAACGCAGAGACAGGCTGAGAAGCGAAAGAAATTAGAAAAAGAAACTTGGTGGCGTTGGATCGTAAGAGCCCACCCTTTGCAAAAACCGCAAAGGATGGGGCACCTGTGATCTTTCAACACGTTGTTCCCTTCCTAGAGGGAGTCTCCGCGGATATGCTGCGCGGCCGCTGGTTGCATCCGCCTCCTAACGTGGGAGTTACAGTGACCCAGTTTCCCCAGCCAGGCTCCCCTGGTTCTTTCAGAGAGGAACAACGTCTTGACCATCTACAGGCACCCTCAAGTCCAGTTGTGCATCGGCGTTCGATGGGAACCCAAGAGGGCGGCGTAAGGCCGCCCCTACAATGGGTGGGGTGGGTGTGGGACAATTGCGGCGTGGCGATAACGAAAATGAATGATGGGCGATTGCGGCTGACGGTGCTGGGGTCGGGGACGTCGATGGGCGTGCCGACGCTGGGGTGTCATTGCACGGTGTGCGAGTCTGCGGATGCGCACGACAAGAGGCTGCGGCCGTCGCTGCTGCTTTCGCGCGGCGAACAGAATGTGGTGATTGATACGACGCCGGATTTCCGGACGCAGGCTTTGCGGGGGGGAATCGACCGGCTGGATGCCGTGATTCTGACACACGGACACGCGGACCACATTTTAGGATTCGACGATCTGCGGCCATTCAATTTCAAGCAGCGTGCGGCGATGCCGGTGTATGGGAGCGAGGAGACGTTTCGCGTGGTGCGGCGGGCGTTTGCGTATGTGTTTGACGAGAAGCCGACGTTGAGCAGCATACCGAGCGTGAAGTTGAACTTGATCAAAGGGCCGTTTGAATTGATGGGCGTGCGGTTTGTGCCGGTGCCGCTGGTGCACGGAGAGATGGAGGTGCTGGGATTCCGATTCGGGCGGGCGGCGTATTTGACGGATTTCAGCAAGCTGCCGGAGGCGAGTGCGGCGCTGCTGGAGGGATTGGACGACCTGATATTGGATGCGCTGCGGGATGTGCCGCATCCGATGCATATGACGGTGGAACAGTCGCTGGCGTTGATTGACCGGTTGAAGCCGAAGCGGGCGTGGTTTACGCATATTGCGCATGAGCTGGGGCACGCGGCTACGAATGAGAGATTGCGGAAGGCGGGGTATCCGCAGGTGCAGTTGGCGTATGACGGGTTGACGTTTGAAGTTGAAGTGACGAGTGGCGAGTGGCGAGTGGCGAGTGAAAAGCAAAAGGCACCTGGACGGATGGCGGTGTTCACCTCCGCAGAGGAGTGGGCGGCGGCGTTTGGGGGAAACAAGTCTAAAGTTCAAAGTTCAAAGTCTAGAGTTCCGGACAAGGCCTCGGAAAAAGAAATAGCTCAACTCAGAGACGCAGAGAACGCAGAGGGAGCGCAGAGAAGAGTGCGCGGGAGCGTGATTGCGATTGGAAATTTTGATGGGATTCATTTGGGGCACCAGAGATTGTTGCAGCAGTGCATCGGGTTGGGGAGGGAGAGCGGGGCGGTGGCGACGGCGTTGACGTTTGAGCCGCTGCCGCAAAAGGTGCTGCGGCCGGAGTCGGCGCCGCTGCGAATTTCGACGAATGAGCAGAGGCTTGAGTGGTTTGGAGCGCTGGGGATGGAGGCGGCGGTGGTGCTGCCGTTCACGATGGAGTTGTCGCGGCTGGCGCCGGATGAATTTGTGGACGAGATTTTGGTGCGGCAACTGCAGGTGCGCGCGGTGGTGGTAGGGGATAATTTTCGATTTGGACACAAGCAGGCGGGGGACGTGAAGTTTTTGCGGGAGTTGGGAATGCGGGACGGGTTTGACGTGATTGTGCACGAACCGGTGGTGGTGGATGGAAAGATCGTGTCGAGCACGGTGATCCGAAAATTGATTGCAGGGGGAGACGTGACGCGGGCGGCGCGGATGCTGGGGCGGGCGTTTGCGTTGACGGGAGAAGTGGTGGCTGGAACGGGGACGGGGCGGAAGTTTACGTTTCCCACTTTGAATTTGCGGGCGGAGCAAGAGTTGCTGCCGGCGCGGGGTGTTTATATTACGCGGACGGTGATGGAGGGGGAGCCGAGCAGTCACCGGAGCGTGACGAATGTGGGGATGCGGCCGACGTTCAATGGGACGGGGCTGACGGTGGAGACGCACCTGCTGGATTATTCGGGGAATTTTTCGCCGAAGCGGATTGAGGTGAGGTTCTGGAAGAAGTTGCGGGAGGAGAAGAAGTTTGCGGGGCCGGAAGAGTTGCGGGCGCAGATTGCGAAGGATATTGCGCGGGCGAATGGATTTTTTGCGAGGTTAAGGCGGGAGAGGACGAAGAAGGTTGCGGGGACGAGGGATTGAAGAGGAAGATTTTACCACAGAGTTAGCAGAGGGCCGCAGAGATCACAGAGAAGAGCGGAAATTTTCTGGCGTTAGATCGTAAGAGCCCACGTATCGCACAAGACGCGAAACGTGGGGCACCCTCAAGCTCATTTTTTTTGGCGTTAGATTGGAACCCAGGAGCACAGGCAGGGGTGCCTGTGCCACTAGAGTTTGAAAAGTTCGCGGAGGCGTTTGGTTTGTTGGCGGGAGACGGGGATCTCGGAGGATTTTTTGTCGTTCATTTTTAGCATGAAGCTGGATTTGAACCAGGGGACGACTTCGCGGATGTGGTGGATGTTGACGAGGAAGGAGCGGTGGGGGCGCCAGAAGGAGTCGGAGTCGAGGGTGGCGTGGAGCTCCTCGAGGGTGCGGTAGTTGGAGGAGCCTTCGAGGTCTTTGGCGGTGACGGAGATGAGGCCGCCTTCGATGGAGGCGAAGATAAGGTCTTCTGCGTCGACGAGGAGCATGCGCTGCTGGGAGCGGATTAGGATTTTGGAGGGTTGAGTGGAGTTGGATTTGGGGGCGGAGAGCTGGGAGACAAGCTGCTCGAGACGCTCGGTGGTGCTGGTGTGGGCTTCGATTTCTTTTTTGGCTTTGGAGATGGCTTTGGAGAGGCGGGCCTTGTCGAAGGGTTTTAATACGTAGTCTACGGCGTTTACGTCGAAGGCCTGGACGGCGTAGTGGTCGAAGGCGGTGGCGAAGACTACGTGGGGGACTTTGAGTTTGCGCTCGACGAGTTTTTGGAGGACGCCGAAACCGTCGAGGCCGGGCATCTGGACGTCGAGGAAGACGAGGTCGGGATTGTGTTCTTTGATCAGGTTGACGGCTTCGAGGCCGTTTTTGCCCTGGCCGATCAGGGAGATTTCTGGGAAGGATTTGAGGAGGAAGGCGAGTTCTTCGCGGGCGGGTTTTTCGTCGTCGACGATGATGGTGTTGATGGGCATGTGGGTGAAGGAAAAGTATAGCGCGGGGATGCGGGAATTGGATAACAGCGATCGGATGGCAGCGAGCAGGAGGCGGTTGGTGGCCAGCTCTGCGATTGTGCGTGATCGAAGAGCTGCCGCACCTACGGCGCTCGGGATTCTTTCGGATTGCATACCCAGCGCTTACGCGCTGGGCTAATATCTGCCACGCCTCCGGCGTTTGTGCTGGGTGGGCCGACTGTGGAGAAGAAAGTTGAGCTGAGACTATTTCGGCGCAAGGAGTTAGGGGGTGACTCGGGTTGGTGCGGGTGGCTTAAATTGGTAGCTGAGATTGCGGCGTAAAAGCGGAAGCAGGGCTTCCGCACTCCAAAGGGGGGAATGTGGCTAAGGCGGGTAAGGGGACGGCGAAGATTTTATCGAGTGAGATGATTTATCAGGGGCGAGTGTTCGGGTTGCGGCGGGATCAGGTGTTGGAGCCGAATGGGTTGCGGGCGACGCGGGAGGTGATCACGCATCCGGGGTCGGTTGTGGTGCTGCCAGTACTGCCCGACGGGAGGATCGTGATGATCCGGCAATACCGGCATGCAACACGGCAGTATTTGTGGGAGCTGGTGGCGGGGCGGAAAGAGCCGGGGGAGACACCGAAGCAAGGGGCGGCGCGCGAACTGCTGGAGGAGACGGGATACAGGGCGAAACGGTTCAAAGTTTTCCTGGATGTCTTCCCTACCCCGGGGTTTTTGGAGGAGAACATGTATCTATTGCTGGCGGAGGGGCTGACAGCGGGGGAGGCTCAGCCTGAGGAGGATGAGAAGATCGAGGTGCGGGCTTACCGGGTGAATGATCTGAAGAGGATGATTAAAAGCGGGCGGTTGCGGGATGCGAAGTCCGTTGCTGGGATTTTATATTACCTTACATTTTTGAGGTAGTCTTCGGGACCAATGGCTGTTGAACCGATTGAACGCAGTATAAATATGCACAAGGATGTAAGAAAGTTGTTAGAGTGCGCTTGACTCGGCATTCCATTTTGATACACTCCGCGCAATTCGTGCTCATGGCGGCGTCTATGTATTCCGCCCCCAGAGTCACCGTCCAAAGGAGACACGAAGTGCAAGGAACAGTAAAGTGGTTCAATAATTCGAAAGGATACGGATTCATAGGCCGGGAAGACGGGCCAGATGTATTCGTACACTATTCGGCAATCACCGGGGATGGCTACCGGAGCTTGCAGGAGGGTGATCCAGTCGAATTCGAGATAGTACAGGGACCCAAAGGACCGCAGGCGGCCGAGGTGAAAAAAAGCGCCTGAGAGAGAATTTGGATCTGAGTCGGCGGCGGGGGCGAGAGCTTCCGCCGTTTTTTTGTTGAGGGAAGTAATCAGTAATCAGTGATCGGTAATCAGTAAAAAAGCAGAGGATAACAGATAGCAGCGATCAGATAGCAGGAAGCGGAGAGAAGAGTTAACGCCGAGGGCGCAGAGGGCGCTGAGAAGACAACCCCAAGAGCATAGCCAGGAATGGCTGTGCCACACGAGACGAAGAGCACAGGCTAAAGCCTATGCTACTTGGAGGTAGAGAGGAATATAATTGCGGCATGGACAACAAACAGATTGCGCGGATATTGCGGGAGACGGCTTCGCTATTGCAGATTGACGGGGCGATCATTGGGCGCTACCGGAGCTATGAGAAGGCGGCGGACCTTATCGACAGTTTGCCGGAGTCGGTGGAGCAACTGGTGAAGACGCCGGAGAAGTTGACGGAGTTGCCGGGTATCGGCGACCGGATGGTGGAGCATCTGGAGGAGATTGTTAAGACGGGCGATTACGCGCTGCGGAAGAAATTGCTGAAGAAATATCCAGAGACGATTCTGCAGTTGCTGGATTTGCAGTCGCTGGGGCCGAAGAAGGTGGCGTTCCTGTGGAAGGAGTTCAAGGCGGGCAGCGTTGCGGACGTGGAGAAACTGGCGAAGGAAGGAAAGCTGCGGGATCTGGCGGGGTTCGGAGAGAAGAGCGAACAGAACATTTTGAAGGCGGTGGAAGTCTTCAAGAAATCGTCGGGGAGATTTTTGATCAGCCGGGGAGAAGAAGCGGCGCTGGCGATCATGGCTCATATCCAGAAGGCGGGGAAAGGCGTGGAGAGCGTGACGCCGGCGGGGTCGTTGCGGCGGGGCAAGGAGACGGTGGGAGACCTGGACTTGCTGGTGACGCTGGCGGCGGGGCATACGAAGCAGAAAGAGGTGGATGCGCTGGCGGAGCATATTTTGAAGTTTCCGGGGATCGATCAGACCTTGGCGCATGGCGAGAACAAGGTGAGTTTTACGCTGGAGGATGGCCTGCAGGTGGATGTGCGGATGCTGGAGAAGGAGAATTTTGGGGCGGCATTGCTTTATTTTACGGGGTCGAAAGAACACAACGTGGCGTTGCGCGGGCGTGCGAATGATATGGGGTTCACGTTGAATGAGTATGAGTTGGCGGTGTTGGAGGAAAGCGAAGAGAAAAAAGACAAACCCAAGAACGCTGGCCGGCAGGATGCCGGCGCTACCCGGGAAACGAAGGGCGGGAAGCATATTGCCGGGCGAACGGAGGAGGAGATTTACGCGAAGTTGAAGATGGAGTTTGTACCGCCGGAGTTGCGGGAGAACACCGGGGAGATCGCGGTGGCGGAAAAATATGAGCTGCCGAAGCTGATTTCGCTGCGGGACATCAAGGGCGATCTGCAGATGCATACCACGGCGAGCGACGGGAAGAATTCGATCGAGGAGATGGCCGCGGCAGCGCGGGAGTTGGGGCACGAGTACATTGCGATCACGGACCACTCGAAAGCGGTGACGGTGGCGAACGGGTTGACGGAAAAGCGGATGGCGGAGCACATCAAGAAATTGCGGGCCGCCGATGAGAAGAAGTTGGGGATCCGGGTGCTGGCGGGGTCGGAAGTGGATATTTTGAAGGACGGATCGCTGGATTATTCGGACGAGATTCTGGAGCAGCTGGATGTGGTGGTGTGCTCGGTCCATTCGTACTTTAATCTGGAACGGGCGGCGATGACGGAGCGGATGCTGGCGGCGATTGAGAATCCGTATTGCCAGATTATCGGGCACCCGACGGGACGGGTGCTGTTGAAGCGGGATCCGATCGATTACGACATGGAAAAGGTGCTGGACGCCTGCGCGAAGCATGGGGTGGCGATGGAATGCAATTCGTATCCGGACCGGCTGGATTTAAAGGAGGTGTATTTGCGGATGTGCAAAGAGCGCGGGGTGAAAGTGGTGATTTCGACGGACTCGCATCTGGCGGCGAATTTGAGCTTTATCCGGTATGGGGTGGTGATGGCGCGGCGGGGTTGGCTGGAGAAGAAGGACGTGATCAATACGTTGCCGGTGAAGGAGTTTTTGGGGGCGTTACGGGGGAAGCCGGGGGATAGGAAGAAGGCGGCGAAGAAGTAGGAAAGAGAGCTAACCGCAGAGGCGCAGAGGACGCAGAGAAGAGGAGGAACGGTCTATTGGTTGGGATTGGATCTTGAGAGTGAAGAACGGCCCGCCTCCGAAGGCGGGCCCTACAGGGGTGGTTCCCAGGGAACATTTTGGGTGGGAATTGCGTTTCTGGGTGTAAGGCGGGCGCGGAGGCCTGTATATGATGACATTGGAGCACCGGATGGGGATGCGGACGGTGGGAATGGTGTTGGCTGGGGCCTTGTTGGGCGGCGGGATGCTGCTGGCGCCGGGTGGGGTGCGGGCGGATGAGGTGACGAAGTCGTTTACGGTGTCGGGGCACGCGCATGTGCGGGTGCAGACGGATGATGGGTCGGTACGGGTGTCCACGGGAGATATCAAGCAGGTGGAGATCCGGGTGGCATACACAGGGTACAAGCTAGACCGGGATTTGCAGGTGAGCACAGCGCAGAATGGGGATGCGGTGGAGGTGATTGCCAAGACCCACATGGGCGGGAGCTGGTTCAATTTTGGAGTGCATCATTCGAGTTTGCGGGTGGAAGTGCATATGCCGAAGGACGCGGACCTGGAAGTGACGTCAGGCGACGGGTCGGTGGAGGCGGATTCGATCACTGGGAACCTGGACGTCAAGACCGGCGACGGGCATATTTCGGTGCAGGGAGCGAAGGGCAATATCCGGCTGCACACGGGCGACGGGCATATTGAAGGGCGGGCGTTGGATGGCCGGGCGGACATTACCACCGGGGATGGGCATGTGAACGTCGAGGGACGGTTTGACGCGCTGACGATCCGGACGGGGGATGGGGGCGTGACGGCGCGGGCGGAGAAGGGGTCGACGGTGGCTGCACCGTGGAATATTCATACCGGAGATGGAAGCGTGGACCTGGATTTGCCGGCGGAGATGCAGGCAAACCTGGATGCGAGTACGCATGACGGGCGGATCAGCCTGGGGATACCGGTGATGGTGGAGGGGACGTTCAGCACGACGAAGATTTTGGGGAAGATGAATGGCGGCGGGCAGACGATTGTGGTGAGGACGGGGGATGGGTCGATCCATTTGAATAAGAGCTGAGGGGGGCGGTCCGGAGTCTGTAGTCGGGAGTCGGGAGTCAGTTAGAAGAGGCGAGCGGATAGCAGCGATCAGATAACAGGAAGCGGGCGAGCGGCACGGCTTTGGCTGTGCCGTTTTTGTTTTTGTGGAGGGGACTTAACGCTGAGGAAGCGCGCAGAGGGCGCTGAGAAGAGCAGGAAACAGGGAGCGCGGTGAAAGCCTGGAGTTGGCTCTGACGTTGAGGTCCTTCGCCTATCCTCGTCGGATTGGCTCAGGATGACAGGTTTTTTTTTGAGTTTAGGAGTGATCGAGTAATGGGAAAGGAGTGCTAGGACTGGGGTGCAGAGTGTTGGAGTTGGATGGCAGGTGTGTAGGTTGATTGCTACAGAGGGCGTGGAGATATAGGGGTAAGTGGTTGAAAAGGAAGAGGAGAATATTGGCCAGCGGCTTGCATTGGAAAGGAGCGTTCGGAGGGTGATCTCATGATGGTGATGATTCTGGGTATGGCAGTGTTTGGGTTGTTTGTGTTTTCGGTGTTGAGCTCGTATTTGTCGGAGCGGCGTCGGTCCTGACGACGGTTTTATTTCCAAATAAAATTTAGGTGTGATTCCGTGATGCGAGATTCGCGGAATCGGATGGCGTGCGCGAAGCAGAAAGATGTGCCGCGCCTCCGGCGCTTTTCATTTATCGCGACCGAACCCAGCGCTCACGCGCTGGGCTAGCTTCTGCCGCGCCTCTGGCGCTGGGGCCACGAGGGCAGCCGACGCTGGCGAAGAGGGCACGATGTATCGTGCCCCTACGGCTGGCGCCTTCCGTTGGTGTTGGAAATGGGGAACGCGTCCACCCTTCCTTCCTCAGGGCAAGCCTGAAGGTGAATGCTACGCACGAGGCCGCGTAAACGTCGAGCGGCCCGCCTCGGAAGGCGGGCCCTACATGCTTACGCGCCTCCGGCGCTGGGGGCGAAGAGGGCACGATGTATCGTGCCCCTACTGGGGGAGGGCGAGGGTAAGGAGGGTGGTGCCGGAGGAGATGGCGATGTATTGGCGGCCGTTGAGTTGATAGGTGATCGGGGCGGCGTAAATGGCCGCGCCGGTTTGGATGTGCCAGAGGGGTTTGCCGGTGTCGGCGTCGAGGGCGATTAGGTAGCCGTCGACATCGCCGGTGAAGACGAGATGTCCCGCGGTGGAAAGATTGCCGGCCCAGGTGGCGGAAAATTCCTTGTACTCCCAGCGGACGTCACCGGTTTTTGGATCGATGGCGCGGACGGCGCCCCAGTCTTTTTCTTTCGCCGAGGGCATGTAGGTGCTGCCGATGTAGATACGGCCGGCGACGAATGGCTGGGGATGGGCGTAGAAGATGTCGCACTGTTCGCGGACGGAAATGTAGAGAAGGCCGGATTGCGGGCTATAGGTGGGCGACATCCAGTTGGTGGCGCCGGCGGCACCCGGGCAGACACGGACACCGTCTTCGGTGGGAAGGGCGGTGGGGAAAACGATAGGCTTGCCGGAGGAGTCGATGGCTTTGGCCCAGTTCTGGGTGGCGTAGGGTTTGGCGAAAAGAAATTTACCGTTGGTGCGATCGAGAACGTAGAAGAAGCCGTTGCGATTGGCGTGGAGGAGAAGTTGGCGAGGCTTGCCGTCGAATTCGGCGTCGAAGAGGATGGGGACTTCGGTGGCGTCCCAATCGTGGAGATCGAACGGGGTGAATTGGAAATACCACTGGAGTTTGCCGGTGTCCGGGTTGAGGGCGACGACGGAATTGGAATAAAGATTTTCGCCCTGGCGTTTGGAGCCGTCGTCGGAGGGAGCGGGATTGCCGGTGGGCCAATAGAGAAGATTGAGTTGGGGATCGTAGGTGCCGGTGATCCAGGCGGGAGCGCCGCCGCGGGCAGCGGAATCGGCGCTGGGCCAGGAGTCGCTGCCGGGTTCGCCGGGGGCGGGGATGGTGTAGAAGCGCCAGGCACGCTTGCCGGTGGCGGCATCGTAGGCGTCGATGAAACCGCGGATGCCGAATTCGCCGCCAGAGACACCGACAATGACTTTGTCTTTGACGATGAGCGGAGCGACGGTGAAGGCGTAGCCTTGGGAGTAGTCGGCGGCCTGAACATCCCATAAAACATTTCCGGTGGCGGCATCGAGCGCGACGACGTGGGCATCGAGCGTGGCCAGAAAGAGTCGCGAGCCGAGGATGGCGAAGCCGCGATTGGTGTGTCCGCAGCAAGCGCGAATTTTCTCGGGAAGCGCCCGTTTGTAGGACCAGAGGCGGCGGCCGGTGCGGGCATCGAGAGCGAAGGCAATGTTTTCCGGACCGGTGACGTACATGATGCCGTCTACGACGAGCGGAGAGTTTTCGAAGAAACCAGGGGTGGATGTCTGGAAGACCCATTGAGCAGCGAGCTGGGAGACATTATCGCGATTGATTTGGGAGAGCGAGCTGAAGCGGTGGCCGTCGTAGGTGGCGGAGTATTGGAGCCAGTTGGAAGGAGTTTCGGAGGAGCGGAGAAGCTGGTCGTTGGTGACTTGGGCGAAGGAAGATGCAGGATTGGACAGGAGGTAAAGGAAGTAAAGGAGGTTGATGAGGTAAAGGAACGGAGGGGAGGGGTGGGGGCGGGTCATTTGGAGTCTCCACGGAGAGAGGTTAGGTAGGCGATCAGGTCGTCGAGTTGGGCGGTGGAGAGTTGGCGGGTGTCGTATTTGGGCATGGGGGAACGGTGCTCGTGGACGACGGATTTGAGTTCGGATTTTAGCCAGGAGTGGATTTTTTCACGGTCGTCCATGAATTGAAGGGAGAAGCTGTCTTCGTTGAGGACAACGCCAGAGAAGGCAGTTCCCTGCCCTGTGGTGATGGTGACGAGTTCGTAGGTGGGTGGATTGGTGCCGAAATCGATGGCGACAAAGCGCTCGGTGAGCTGGGCATCGGGGTCGCGAATGGATTCGACGAGGTATTCGCGGGGGCGCATGGCTCCGACGCGGGAGAGATCGGGGCCGAAGCGGCCGCCTTGTCCCTGGACCATGTGGCATTGGGAGCAGGCGGCTGCGCCGAAGAAAAGTTTGCGGCCGGATTCGGGGTTGCCGACGGAAGAGGGCTGGCTGTTTTTTTGCAGGCTGCGGAGGTAGGCGATGATTTCGCGGGCGGTGGGCTCGTCGATGTCGTTGGCGGGCATGGCGGTGCCGGGGATACCGTGGAGGATGTTGCTGAGGATGGCGTCATCGGAATCGCCGTGAGCGAGCAGGCCGGAGACGAGGCTGGGAGCGCGGAAGCCGCCGTTGGCGTCGATACCGTGGCAGTAGGAGCAGTTGACGCGGAAATCGGATTTGCCGGCTTCGATGAGTTGGGGGTTTGGTGCGGCGGTGGATTGGGAGGGCGAAGAAGGTTGGTTGGTGGATGTCGCGGACGATTGCGTCTGGGTAGAAGCTGAGGTCCTTCGAGCATCTCCGGTTTCACCGGAATCCACAGACCGGACCTCGTCGGATGCTCTCAGGATGACAGCGCTGGGACTGGTTTCACCGTCTGGCCGATCTAAAGTTCGGCCACTACACAAATGATCCTGTGGCGATGAAATTGTTAGCGAGATTAGGAAAAAGAGATAAGCAAAATTCACGGATGGATCCGCCTCCGGCGATTGGTGGAGAGTATAGCGTTATTTGGGGGCGGAATGGGCGTCGACGGCGTCGAGGGCACGGAGGGAGTAGACGAAGGCGGCGCCGGCGTTCATGGCCATGGCGACACCCAAAGCTTCGGCGATTTCTTCGCGGGTGGCGCCCGCTTTGAGGGCGGCATCGGTGTGAAAGGTGATGCAGCCGTCGCAGCGGGTGGTGACGGCGACGGCGATGGAGATGAGCTGGCGGGTTTTTTCGCCGAGCTTGGAGTTGGCTTTATTGGCGTCAGAGAGGACTTGGTAGCCCTTGAGTGAGTCGGGGGTGAGCTTGGCGAAGGAGGGAATGATTTTTGTTAGTTGGGCTTTGTAGGCGGTCCAGTCGAGCATCATGAGAGGCCTCCGGGTTGTGGTGAGATGTTTAAGCGGGGAGAGTATACGACAGGAAGAGCAGGTGGTGAATGGTGACTGGTGGGAGGCTTAGAAAATGGAAATTGGGAAATGGATGCGGAAGGGATTTGACGCAAGCGAAAATGAAGAAAAAGCTCACCACAGAGTTAGCAGAGGAGCCGCAGAGGGAGCGGAGAAGAACGCGGGAGTGTTTGATCCTATCCGCTCTTAATTACGAAAAGAGGCTTTCTTTTCGTGAAGTCAGTATTTTGCAGAGATAGCCCACAATATGATCTCGTTGTGTGATTTCTTTAAGATCTTGATTTTCCACTAAGTCGCCAATTCCCTTCTCGATCGCATTCCAAAGTTTGGTGTTTTCGTACTTCATATATGGGTGCGGAGGATCTGTTTTGCGCTTCCGTCTCAAAGGAATTCTCCTTAAACCAATCCTATCAGTTCACATCAACCCAGTGAGGTCGAGGGACATCAGGATTTCGTCGGAGTAGAGGCCGTTGTGTTTGAGGGCGTTTTTTTCGAGGCCGTATTGTTGGAAGCCGAAGGATTGGTAGAGGCGGAGGGCGGGGAGATTTGTGCTGACTACGGCGAGCTGGAGTTGTTCTACTTTTGGGCGGGCATGGTCGATTATGGCTTGGACTAGTTGGCGGGCGGCGCCGGAGCGGCGTGCGGCGGGGCGGACGTACATGGCGCGAAGGAGACCATTGTGGGAGTCCTTGAGGCCGGAGAGTTGGGTGAAGCTGGCTGTCCCGATTAGTTCGGAGCTCTGGAAGGCGCCGAAGACGGCGGAGTTGGTTAACCAGCCGGTGTAGCGCTCGAGGGGCTGGTCTTTTTCGAAGTCGTAGGTGCTGCCGAAGGCCTCGGGGCTCAGGCGGAGGCCTTCGAGGCGGAGTTCGCGGAAGGAGGCGGCGTCGGCGGGGGAGAGTTGGCGGATTTGGATGGAGTTCGCTGACATCTTTTATTGATAGCTCATCAACTTAGTTTGGACAATACCTTTTGGACGGGCGGGAGTATTTCAGGGTGAGGGTTGCGGTGTGATATTGTTTTGGGTTCGGTGAGGGGCGTTGGAGAAGAAAGAGGAAGAAATCCCAACGCAGAGACGCTGAGGGCGCAGAGGAAGCCCAGAGAAGAAGAAGAGAAGAGGCGGAAGGTCGGGACACTTGATCGTAAGAGCCCACCCCTAGAAACCAAGGGTGAGGCACCCTTCGTGGCTCAGGGTAAACCCTTAAGTTTATTTTCTGAGTAGAGTTCGATCGAAAACCCAGGAGCACAGGCAGGAGTGCCTGTGCCACAGGAAAAGGCAAGAGCGCTGGTCGGCTGGAAGCCGGCGCTACCAAGGCGGGGCCGGGAGCATTTATGAAGACGAGTTATAACGGGGTGGCGGTGCCGGGGGATGGGAAGGCGATCGGGTATGAGGGCGGTGCGCTGAAGGTGCCGGACAACCCGATTATTCCGTTTATTGAGGGCGATGGGACGGGGAGAGATATTTGGAAGGCTTCGCGGCGGGTGTTTGATGCGGCGGTGGAGAAGGCGTACGGCGGGAAGCGGCGCGTGGCGTGGTTTGAGGTGTTTGCGGGAGAGAAAGCGTTCAATACGTTCAAGCAGTGGCTGCCGGATGAGACGGTGGACGCGGCGCGGGATTTTCGCGTGTCGATCAAAGGGCCGCTGACTACTCCTGTGGGCGGAGGGATTCGATCGTTGAATGTGGCGTTGCGGCAGATCCTGGATTTGTATGCCTGCGTGCGGCCGGTGCGGTATTTCCAGGGAGTTCCCTCCCCTGTTCGGGAGCCGGAGAAGATGGATGTGGTGATTTTCCGGGAGAACACGGAAGACGTGTACATCGGGATTGAGTGGAAAAGCGGGACAATTGAAGCAAAGAAGTTGTTGGAATTTTTGAATAAAGAGATGCTGGGCGGGGGGAAGAAACAGATCCGGATGGATTCGGGTGTGGGGATCAAGCCGATTTCGCCGTTTGGAACGAAGCGGCTGGTGCGGCGGGCGATTCAGTATGCGCTGGAACACAGGCGGCCGACGGTGACGCTGGTGCATAAGGGGAACATTCAGAAGTTTACGGAGGGGGCTTTCCGCGATTGGGGTTATGAATTGGCGGCGGAGGAGTTTCGCGCGGAGACGGTGACAGAGCGGGAGAGCTGGATTCTGGATAATCTGGAGAAGAATCCGGGGCTGAGCGTGGAAAAGAATGCGGCGATGATCGAGCCGGGGTTGGAGCAGGCTACGGAAGATTTCAAGAAGGCGATTTATGGCGAGGTGAAACGAACTTTGGATGCGATTGGCAGTTCGCATGGGAAGAGTCAGTGGAAGAAGAAATTGATGGTGAACGACCGGATCGCGGATTCGGTGTTTCAGCAGATGCTGCTGCGGCCGAATGAGTACAGTGTGCTGGCTACGCCGAATTTGAACGGGGATTATTTGAGCGATGCTTGCGCGGCGCAGGTGGGAGGATTGGGAATTGCGCCGGGGTCGAATATTGGCGATGGATATGGGGTGTTTGAGGCGACGCATGGGACGGCGCCGAAGTATGCGGACAAGGATGTGATTAATCCGAGTTCGGTGATGCTCAGCGGAGCGATGATGTTTGAGTTTATGGGATGGAAGGAAGCGGCGAAATTGATTGAGGAGGGGATTGCGAAGACGATCCAGCAGAAACGGGTGACGTACGATTTGGAGAGGTTGATGACGGGCGGGACGAAGCTGGGGACGAGCGCGTTTGCGTCGGCGATTATTGAGAATATGGTGAAAACGGCAGTAGCGAGTGGCGAGTGACGAGTGGCGAGAAAGAGAACAGAAAAGAGTTCACCACAGAGGTAGCAGAGGGGCCACAGAGGACACAGAGATGAGCGGAAATTTTTTGACGTTAGATCGTAAGAGCCCACCCTTAGAAACCAAGGGTGGGGCACCCTCAAGTTCATTTGTTGGGTGGCGTTAGATAGGAACCCAGGAGCACAGGCAGGAGTGCCTGTGCCACACAGGAGAATCTGAGATGAGCCGGAAGAAGGTTACGGTGGTGGGCGGTGGGTTTGTGGGGTCGACGACGGCGCAGAGGATTGTGGATCTGGAGCTGGCGGATGTGGTGTTGACGGATATTCTGGATGGGCCACCGGCCGGCAAGGCATTGGATATGGTGGAGAGCGGGCCGATTACGCGGACGGATGCGTTTGCTACTGGAATTTCCACGGCGAACGGAGATTACAGCGCTACGGCGGGTAGCGACGTGGTGGTGATTACGGCGGGATTTCCGCGGAAGCCGGGGATGAGCCGGGACGATCTGCTGAAGGCGAATTATGACGTGGTGAAGGCGGTGGTAGAACAGATTGTGAAGCACTCGCCAAATTGCATCATCGTGGTGGTGACGAATCCGTTGGATGCGATGGCGCAGGCGGCGTTTCGAGTGAGCGGATTTCCGAAGAACCGCGTGCTGGGAATGGCGGGCGTGCTGGATTCGGCGCGGATGAGCGCGTTTGTGGCGATGGAATGCAAGGTTAGCGTGGAGAACGTGCACTCGTTTGTGCTGGGCGGGCATGGAGACGACATGGTGCCGCTGCCGCGGTATTCGACGGTGGCTGGGATCCCTTTGCCGGATTTGCTGCCGAGGGAACGGATTGACGCGATTGTGGAGCGGACGCGGAAGGGCGGGGCGGAGATTGTGAATCTGCTGAAGACGGGGTCGGCGTATTATGCGCCTTCGGCGGCGGCGGTGGAGATGGTGGAAGCGATTTTGAAGGATAAGAAAAAGATTTTGCCTTGCGCGGTTTATCTGGAAGGCGAGTATGGGATTAAGGGATTGTTTGTGGGCGTGCCGGTGAAGCTGGGGGCGGGCGGAGCGGAAGAGATTATTCAGATCAAGTTGACGGCGGAAGAGAAGGCGGCGCTGGACAAGAGTTCGGCGTCGGTGAAGGAGTTGGTGAGTGTGCTGGGGATATGAGGACGAAGTAATCAGTTATCAGTAATCGGTAATCAGTAGGAAATGAACCGAAGTGCAGTGTAAGGTTGGCAGGCTGAATGAGAGAGGAAGTTCGTGTGGTATTCGGGATAGAGGGATTTGCGTTGCCAGGAAAAGTAGCCCGCCTATTTTTTGCCCTAATCTTCGTACTTGTGCTCCGCCCGTGCGGTGCGGCGGCGCCGGGGCCGGAAACTTATAAGCAGAATGAGCAGGGGCTGGAGAAACAGTTTGAGGCGTTTTTGAGGGCTTACCAGAGGGGCGACGACAAGGGGATGGATGTGGGCTTTGCGGTGTTCCGGATGCCGAAAGAGAAGGAATGGTTTGAGGAGCATTTTTCGGCGGAAGCGGCGGCGAAATTGAGCGCCGTGTATGAGCGAGAAGTGAGCGATGCGGAAGCCGCGCTGATCGAGGATATGAACAAGGCGGATCCCGGGAGCCGGTTTCGCTTGCAGTGCGAAGCGCGCGGGGAGAGTCCCGCGGGGAGAGAGAGTGCGGGAGGTTATGGATTTAAGCCAGTGAAGCCGATCGCGGTGGAGCAGTTCCGGTTGGAGTTCCGGTCGGGGAGTCATGATCAGAGATTTTCGTTTATTGCGAATTTTGTGTATGTGGATGGGGCGTACCGGTTTGTGGGCGGAGGGGGAGTGGCGTTCTGGGCGAAGCCGGGGGTGGAGCGGTGAAGAAGTTGGAAGTTAGGAGGAAGAGCGAAGAAGAAAGAAATTAACGCAGAGGCGCTGAGAGCGCAGAGAAGTGTGAGAGGGGCACGCCCGATAACGTGCCCCTATTTTTTTGTAGGGCCGCGTGATTTGTGGACGGCCTACAAGATCAAGAAACCCAGGAGGGGCCGGGTAAACCCGGCCCCTACAAAGGCGCAGAAAAAGCCAAGAGCGGAGAGTCTTTGGAGTTAGATCGTAAGAACCCACCCTTCGCAAAATTCGCGAAGGATGGGGCACCCTTCGAGGCTCAGGGTAAACCCTCAAGTTCAGTTAGCGAGTGACTTAACAAAAACAATTGATCACAGGTGGAAGAGTTTGTCGGCGCCGATTACGAGGAGCAGGGTGAAGGTGGCGATAGCGATTTCGCCGATGAAGCCGACGAGGAAGGGGCGGAGGCCTTGCTGGCGCATTTCGCGGAAGTTGGTGCGAAGGCCGACTCCGGCGAAGGTAAGGAGGAAGGCCCAGCGGGAGAGATTGGCCAGGTTAGTGTTTTGGTCTTTGGTGAAGAAGCCAACCGTTGCTAGGACGGAAACCAGCAGGAAGCCGAGGACGAATTTGGGGAATTTTTGCCAGAGGAAGGCGGCTTTGTTGGTGACGGCTTGGGCTTGGCCACGGCTGGCCCAGTAGATGGCGTAGGCGAGGACGACGAAGCCGATGAGGGCGTTGCGGGTGGTCTTGACGAGGACGGCTAGTTTGGCGGCGGAATCGGAGAAGAGAGCGCCAGCGGCGGTGGCTTCGGCGGTGTTGTCTACGGCGAGGCCGGCCCAGGCACCGTAGGCGTGATCGCTAAGGTGAAAGGCATGGCCGATCAGGGGGAACGTGAAGAGGGAGAGAGCGCCGAGGGCGAGGATGGCGGCGATGGCGAAGGAGGAGTCTTCGTCGTCGGCCTCGATGGCGCCTTTGGTGGCGATGATGGCGCTGACGCCGCAGACGGCGGAGCCGACGGCGAGAAGCGTGGTGAGTTTGGGGCGGAGGCCGAAGAGACGGCCGAGGAAAGTCATGAACGCCAGCGAGCCAGCGATTTCGATGAAGACGAGAAGCAGGCTGACGCCACCGAGTTTCCAGACGTCGCCCAAGAGAAAGCGGGAGCCGAGAAGGACGATGCCGGCTTTGAGCCAGAATTCGTAGGTGGCGACGCCGGGCTTAAAGATTTCGGCGAGGCCGAAGATGTTGGAGATGGCGAGGCCGATGAGGATGGCCCAGAGGACGTACTCGATGTTGGGGATGGTCCAGTGGTGGGATTTGGCGTAGAGATTGATGTTTTTTTCGAGGAGTTTGCCCGCGAAACCGATTGCGGCCAGGAGGGCTACGCCGGGGATCAAGCGGAGGAATTTGGTGCTGATGGTGAGCGGGGGATTCTGGGGGAGTGCGATTGCTTGGGCCATTTGTTAGTTCCCTTCTTGATGGATATCGGTAATCAGTAATCAGTAATCAGTAATCAGTCGGACGGCGAACAGCGAACGGATAACAGCGATCAGGAAGCGGTTGGTTGCTCATCCGACAATCGGCGGGGTATGGGCACCCGCGGAGCGCTTGCCGGCTGGAAGCCGGCGCTACCAGGGGATGCGGTGGATTATGCCGGCGCGAATTAGGATGGCTGCGGCCAGGGCGATCAGGACGGCCCACGTGTCCAGGGAGAATTTTGGTGCTGCCTTAGATCGAGAAGTGTTGCTCATTTTATCCTCTTTTGATTCGTTGAAATTTTGTTTAGGTGGCACGGTTTGGGAAAACCTCGGGCCTGAATGCCTGAGCTACAGATTTGGCAGGCGGCAGGTACATCGGTTAGGAGATGCGGGCATTGGGGATGGCTCCTTCGATGGCGTTGTGGAGGAAATTTTGCGCAGTTGCAGAGTCAGCGAGCGCGGCGCGGGCTTCGGGGGAGGCGGCTACTCGGCCTACGAGCAAAAGGGCTGGGGCTGGTAGGGGCGCGAGTTGGGGTAGACCGGAGACTGTTGTGGCGTGCTGCGATTGATCGGGGTGCGAGGCTTTGGAGATTACGAGGACGGGAGTGTCGGGGGAGACGGCGGCGTCCTGGAGCCAGCGGGAGACTTCGGAGTAGTCGGGGCCGGGCATGTAGATGACTACTGTTGTGTCGGCGGTGAGGCCGATGCCGGGGAGGAATTTTGCTTCAGGGGCGCGGGAGAAGGTGGTGAAGAGAACGTGAGAAGAGAGACGGCGATCGGTCAGAGAAACTTTTGCGGCTGCCGCGGAAGCGAAAGCGGCGGAGATGCCGGGGACTATTTCGAAGTCGATGTTGGCTTCGCGGAGGGATTGGATTTCTTCGGCGGCTCGGCCGAAGAGGAGAGGGTCGCCGCCTTTGAGGCGGACTACGGTTTTGTGTTTGGCGGCGTTGGAGAGGAGGAGAGAGTTGATGTCTTGCTGGGTGAGGAGGCGGAAGCCGGCGCGTTTCCCTACGTCGATGCGTTCGGCGGTTTTGGGAATTAGGTTCAGGATTTCGGGGCCGATCAGGGAGTCATGGAGGACTACGTCGGCGGATTGGAGGATGCGTAGGGCTTTGATGGTGAGGAGATCGGGGTCGCCGGGGCCGGCGCCGAGGAGGAAAACCCGGGAGTGATTGGTGACTGGTGAGGGGTGACTGTACGAGGAGGAGTGATTAGTGGCCAGCGACCGGTGGTCAGTGGCGGAGTCGGAGGAAGAAACACCCGCACCCTGAAAATCGCAGGGTGCGGCACCCGGCGAAGGAGCTGAGTGCGCGCGAAATTCTTCGAACATGGGGCGGCTTGCCAGGTCGTGCAGATGGCGTTTGGTGAGTTCGGGGTCGGTGGATTGCGCGCGGAGGGATTCGCGGGCGGCGCCTAGCCAGTCGAGCCAGCCGGCGTATTCGGGGCTGAATTGTTGTTCGAGTTCTTTGCGGAGGCGCTGGGCGAGGGCGGGGCTTTTGCCGTTAGTGGAGACGGCGATTTGGAGGTCGCCACGCTGGACGATGGAGCCGTAGTAGAAGTGGCAGTGGTCGATGTCGTCGACAGCGTTGCAGAGGATGTTGCGTTGATCGGCTTCGCGATAGACCCGGGCGTTCAGATTGCGGAGAGAGGTGGCGGCGATTACGAGGAAGGCGCCGTTGAGATCATCGGAATCGAAAGATTTTGCGGACCAGGTGATTTGATGATCGCGGAACAAGTCGGTTAGTAGCGGAGAGAGTTTGGGAGAGACTACGTGGACTTGGGCGCCGGCTTCGAGGAGGCCAGGGATCTTTTGTGCGGCGATGGAGCCGCCGCCGACGACGAGGACCCGGCGGTTGGTGAGTTTCAGGAACGCGGGGAAGAGGGACATTTTAGTAAGCCCTCGGGTGCGCGCTTGGACGAACAAAGTGGCGAGTGGCGAGTGACGAGTGGCGAGCGGAAGAGGAAGACAGCCTAACGCAGAGACGCAGAGAAAGCCCGGAGAAGAGGAGGGGGTTGGTTAGGTTCGAGAATGCGGGGAAGAGGGACATTAGTTGGTGCTCCAGGAGAGGCTGAGCGAAGAGAGAGAAACGCCAACGCGGAGACGCCGCGAACGCAGAGTTGGCAGTGAGAAGTGGAAAAGCTCGTGCGCGAGTGCCGCGCCTATGGCGCTTCGGAGATTGTCGTACGAGATTTCCCAGCGCTTACGCGCTGGGCTAAGTGCTGGCGCACCTACGGTGCTGGTTGCTAGATGAGTGTTCATGGGCGGTCCTCGATGGAGTGGGGGACGCGATCGGTGGGTAGATCGCGGGAGATGAATTCGGCTTGGACGGCGGGTTGGGCGGAGAGAATGGAGCGGAGGCTCTCTGTCGAATGGCGAGCGAGAAATTTTTGGAGCGGCTCGTTGCGGTGGCGGCGCGAGTGGAAATCCGCCAGGAGGCGCGTGATGGCGTCGGGGACTTCGCCGGCGGTGCAGCGGTAGCCAACGGGGCGGGCGATGGAGGCGAACTGGCCGACGCTGCCGCCGACGCAGAAGTAGTAGGCGTCGACCATATTGCCTTCGTGCTTGATTTTTTTGCCTTCGATGCCGATATCGGCGATCCAGTGCTGGCCGCAGGAGTTGGGGCAGCCGGTGATGTGAATCTTGATGTCTTCCTGGTAGCCGGGGAAACGCTCTTCGAGCTGTTCGGTGAGCCAGCGGGCGAAGGATTTGGTTTCGGTAAGAGCGAGTTTGCAGAATTCGGAGCCGGTGCAGGCGACGGTGCCGCGGACGAAGGAGTTTGTGAGGACGGGAAGGCCGGCGTCGTTGAGTTTTTCGACTACGGCGGGAACGTTGAGACCACCGATGTTGATCAGAAGGAGATTCTGCATCGGGGTGGCGCGGAGGTGGCCGTCACCGTAGTGATCGGCGAGATCAGCGGCGGCTCTGATTTGGGCTGGAGTGATGCGACCGCGGATGACGTTGGCGCCGACGGAGAAGAGACTGGGCTGCTTTTGCGGGATGACTCCGAGGTGATCGCGGTGAAAGTTGGCGGGAAGTTGTTCTGGTTCGGCGGGATCGAGTTTGTAGCCGAGTTTGGCTTCGACGGCGGCTAAGAAGGAATCGGCGGTCCAGCCGTGCTGGAGAAAGAGGAATTTCAGGCGGGCGCGTTCACGGGATTGGCGGAGGACTTCGCTTTCGCGGAAAACTTCGGTGACGGCCCGGACAACGGGAATGACTTGATGCTGCTGGACAAAGGCGTTCAATTTGATGGCGAGGTGGGGATCGGTGGAGAGACCGCCGGCCACGCGGAGCGAGAAGCCAATTTCTTCGCCGCCGTGGCGGGTGCGGCGGGTGGCGGTGAGGCCGATGTCGTTGATTTCAGGGTAGGAGCACCAGTCGGGGCAACCGGTGACGGTGATTTTGAATTTGCGCGGGAGATTGTAGAACTCTGGATTGCCGCCGAGTTCCTTGTCGAGAGCGAGGACGGTGGGCGCCACGTTGGCGATTTCGTGGGCGTCGACACCGGCGAGGGGGCAGCCGGTGATGTTGCGGGTGACGTCGCCGCAAGCGCCGGTGGTGCTGAGACCCACTGACCAAAGACGTTCGAGGAGCTCGGGTAGATTTTCGATGGCGACCCAATGGAGCTGGACGTTTTGGCGGACGGTGATGTCGGCTACGCCGTTGCCGAAGTGGTCGGAGAGGTCGGCGATCGTGCGGGCTTGTTCGCTGGTGAGGAGGCCGTTGGGGATGCGGATGCGGACCATGAAGTAGGGGACGGATTTACCTTCGCCGTTTTTGCCGCCGACGACGCCGAGGCCGTCGCCCTGGGTGTAAATGCCCCAGGGACGGAAGTAGGTGCCGAGCCATTCGGGAGGGATGGAGTCGAAGCCATCGCGGGCGAATTGGCGGATTTCGTCGAGGTGGTCCCAGGGGTTTTTGGCGCGTTTGAGGCGCTCGACGCGCTGGGCTTTGGTTTCTTTTAGATCGGGCATTGGAGCGAGTTCCCTTCCGTTTTGGCGGATAACAGATAACAGCGATCGGATAGCAGGAAGCGGGAGTTCTCGTGCGCGCGTCGCGGTCCTGGCTGCGTTATCTGTTTTCGGGAAGTTCCCTTTCTGGCCGGTCTAAAGTCCGGCCACTACATGTAGAAAATTCGCCGGAAAAACGAAAAGCCCACGTGCCGGGTATCTGGCACGTGGGCTTCGAAGCTGAAACTTCAAAAAGAGCTTAGGTTCGAGAGCACCTCTGGCCAGATGTGAGCAGCCGACAGCAACAGCAGGCTGCGGCGGTACGACAACAGATCTGGCAAGCGTTGCGCATGTTGTTAAAGGCTACGCGGTGTTGAGGGTGATGTCAATCCGGGTAGCGCTGTAAAGATTGGATGCGGTGGATTGGGGATTTGGATACATGGGTTGGAGAGGATAACAGATAGCAGATAACAGCGATCAGGAAGAGGGAGGGCAGAAAAAGGCAAAACCAAGAGGGGCACGATTTATCGTGCCCCTACAGGCTAAGGGTCGAGATTACTGGGGTTTGGGGGTGGTTGAGGCTGGCTTGGCGGCTGTCTTTGTGGAGGCGGCGGTTTTGGAGGCGGGTTTGGCCGGGGTGGTGGCGGCCACGCCTACTAAGGTGGCGGAGTTGATCTTGTCTAGCTTGGGCCATTTGGTGGCGATGTATTTTTCGCCACCTTTGGTGATGTTTTCCTGGTCCATGCCGGCGGCTTCGCCGTACTGGTCGTAGAGCATTTCGACGACTTTCATGCCTGAGCCATCCACCTGGCCGAAGGGAGTGAAGCCCTGGGAGTCAAGATTGGAGCCGTTGTCTTTGAGGTTGATGAAGAGTTGGGTGGTGCGGGTGTTGGGGCCGGCGGTGGCGAAGACGAGGGTGCCGGGCTTGTTGGACTGATTGCGGGGATCGTCCTTGATGGTGGCTTTTTCCCAGGCGGCGTTTACGGCGGGATTGGCGCTGAGGCCGAACTGGACGACGAAATTGGGGAGGACGCGGAAGAAGCGGGCGTTGTCGAAATAATGGTGCTTGACGAGGGTGTAGAAGCGGTCGGCGCCGAGAGGAGACCAGGCGCGGGTGACGGTGATGGTGAATTCACCGCGGGTGGTGTCGAATTTTACTTGATAGGTGTCGGGAGCTTTGTCTTTCAGGAGGGCGGGTTTTAGGAGAGCACGGTCGTAGGCGGGTGCGGCGGCGGGTTTGGCGGTGGTGGCGGATTTTGGTTTGGTTGCGGGGGCGGGAGTTTGGGCTGCGGCGGGGATGGAGAGGAGAAGCGCGGTTGCGGTTAGCGCGCAGGATTTCAGGTGCATGGATTCGGCCTCCGAAATTTTGATTGGGTGGTGATGAATGTATACGGGATTAGTTTTGCATATTTTGGGGGGAAGAGGAAGGAAGAGGGAGGAAAGAAAAGGGAGAAAAGAAAAAGATTTAACACAGAGGACACGGAGGAAGAGCACAGAGGGCACAGAGAAGAGGAAGAAAAGATGTTGGCGGATTTCGATCGTAAGAGCCCACCCTTACAAACCAAGGGTGGGGCACCCTGAAGATCATTTGTTCGATGGCGCGACGAAAACAGAAGAGGGCGGCGTAGAGCCGCCCCAACATTGGACAGAAAATTATTTGTTGAGGTCGCGGCTTACGTTTTCGACCTGGGAGAGGACGCGGAGGGTGTTCTCGCCGAGGATTTTGCGGATGTCAGATTCGGAGTAGCCCTTTTTTAGAAGGGCGTCGGTGATTTGGGGAAGGTGGGTGACGTCCTGCATGCCGAGGGGCATGACGGCGCCGTCGAAATCGGAGCCGAGGCCGACGTGATCGGCGCCGACAAGTTTTACGGCATGGTCGATGTGGTCGACGATTACGGTCCAGTCCACTTTGGGGAGTTTGCCGGCTTGCATGAATTCGCGGTTAATTTGATCGCCGGCGGTCAGTTTGCAGGACTCGTTGTTGCCGCAGCGTTTGTCGACTTCGTCGTGGATTTCCTTTTCGACATCGGGGTGGGCCTTTTCGTAATCGCGTAATTCCTGGCTTAGGAAGCCGACGTGGTAGTTGATCTGGATGACGCCGCCGTGTTTGGCGAGGTCGCGGATCATGTCGTCGGTCATATTGCGGGGCGCGACGCAGAGGGCGCGGCAGGAGGAGTGGGAGGCGAAGACGGGGGCTTTGCTGGTTTCGAGGGCGTCGTAGAAAGTTTTGTCGGAGACGTGGGAGATGTCCACGATGATGCCGAGGCGATTCATTTCGCGGATGACGTCTTTGCCGAAATCGGTGAGGCCGTTGTGAGCGGGCTTGTCGGTGGAGGAGTCGGCCCACTCGTTGTTGTCCATGTGGGTGAGGGTCATATAGCGGACACCGAGTGCGGTGAAGGTGCGGAGGACAGAGAGGTCGTTGCCCATCATGTGGCCGCCTTCAACGCCCATGAGGACGGCGATTTTGTGCTGTTTTTTGGCTTCGCGGATGTCGGCGGCGGAGGTGGCGAGGATCAAGTCGTTGGGATTTTTGCGGACGGTTTCGCGGACGGCGTCGATTTGATCGAGAGCTTGCTTGACGGCGTCGGGGCCGAGGATTTTGGAGGAGATCCAGATGGAGAAGAAGATGGCGTCGAGGCCGCCTTGTTTCATCCGGGGGATGTCAATGTTGCCATCGTGGTGGGGGATGGCGAGATCGAATTTGGGGTCGAGGAGGCGTTGAGTGGTGTCGTCGTGGGTGTCGACGACGATGGAGGAGAAGTGGAGTTTTTTGGCTTGGTCGGAGACGGATTGGGAGGAGTTGCTGACGGGCATGATTAAGAGTAGCAGAAGAGAAGCGGATAGCGTGGCGAGCGCGCGGTGCATGGGGACTCCTTTGGAGTAGTTAAACGGAAATAGAGTAGCAGAAGAGTTGAGGGTTGAGAGTTGAAAGTTCAGGAGCGGAAGAAAGAGTTCACCACAGAGATAGCAGAGGTCCGCAGAGGACGCGGAGAGGTATTTTGCGTGTTCAGAGCTTCCGCTGATATTCGCTTTCCACTTTGAAGGCCTGGCCTGACAAAGCTTGGACCACTCGATTCAAATTAGAGCGAGTTTGTGCAAAAAAGGTCGTGAACTCATCGTGGTCAGCATAGATGGCGAACGATTTTGGTTCGGGAATGAATATGAAATCCACCCAATCTCCCAGCACGGCTTCAAGTAACTCCTCAGCCTCTTCTTGCCCAACAGCGGTGATAGACACACCGCGCTGGTTGCGTGGGGGAATCGAATTCGCATTCAACAAATCAATCAGGTGTGTTGGGTCAAACACGACCAGCTCAATCGTTAGACTTGCTGATCTCCACGGGCCACTTGCTTGGCCGATCGTGCGCACAAACCGCTTTAGATCCTTGAGGGGTGTTTCAAATGTTTGTTGGAACTTCCACGCTGTACGGCGAAATTTCTTTAATGCAGCGGGATTTTCAACAAATTTCATTTCAGGCCACCTTGTTTCTCGGAAAAACCTAACCCAGAGACGGCATGAGGGCGGGGCCACCTGAAGGTGGCCGCTACGCTAGCCGAGGAGCCAGCCTAGGAGGGATTGTTTCCAGGCGGCGCGGTTTACTTCGGCTATGGATTCGGTCAGGGGGATGGCTTTGGGGCAGGCCTGGACGCAGTTTTGGGCGTTGGCGCATTCTTCGATGCCGCCTTCGCCGAGGAGGGCCTGGATGCGTTCTTTGGCGTGCATGGCGCCGGTGGGATGCATGTTGAAGAGGCGGACTTGGCTGATGATGGCGGCGCCGACGAACTTGTTGCCGGAGTTTACCTGCGGGCAGACTTCGAGGCAGAGGCCGCAGGTCATGCAGCGGGAGAGCGGGTAACCCTTTTCCTGGATTTCGGGGGCAACGCGGGGACCTTCGCCGAGGCTGTAGGTGCCGTCGATGGGGATCCAGGCTTTGACGCGCTGGAGGGAGTCAAACATGAATTGGCGATTGACGGCGAGGTCGCGGACGATGGGGAATTTGGTCATCGGCTCGATGGTGATGGGTTGGGAAAGTTGATCGACGAGGGCGCTGCAGGCCATTTTTACTTTGCCGTTGATGACCATGGCGCAGGAGCCGCAGACTTCCTCGAGGCAGTTGGAGTCGTAGGAGATGGGCGTGGTTTTTTTGCCGTCGCGGGTGACGGGATTTTCGGCGATGTCGCGGAGACAGATGATGATGTTCATCGAGGGGCGCCAGCGGAGGGAGAATTCCTCCCAGTGGGCGGGTTGGCCCGGGGCGGATTGGCGTTTGATTTTGAGGAGAACGTGTTTTTCGGGCATTCGGACCTCGGTGAAGCCAGTAATCAGTAATCAGTAATCAGTAAAACGCGAACAGCAAACTCGGGTCCTGAGGCGAGATCCTTCGCGCAAAAAACGCGCTCAGGATGACGACCCTTCGTCGGGTCGTCATTTCGCGGCGTCGTATTTGCGGACGCGCGGGGGGATCAGCGAGATGTCTACCGGCTCGTAGGTTAATTGGATATCGCCATTTTTGTATTTGGCGCGGGTGGTTTTTAGCCAGTTGGCATCATCGCGTTCCGGGAAATCTGGTTTGTAGTGGGCGCCGCGGGATTCGTTGCGAGCCAGGGCGCCGAGTGTGACGACGCGTGCGAGGAGAAGCATGTTTTCGAGTTCGCGCGCGAAGTTGAGCGTTTGATTGGACCACCTGGTGCGGTCGCTGAGATTGATTTTGCGATAGCGGGCCTGGAGGGCCTGGAGCTGCTTGTCGGCTAGTTCGAGATTTTTGTTGATGCGGGTGACGGTGACGTGCTCGGTCATGATGTCGCCCATTTCCTTCCAGATGGTCATGGGGTTTTCGGAGCCGTCCTGGGAGAGCAGCGCTTGATTTTTTTCGTCCTGGCGTTTCTTTTCGCGGTCGAAGACGGTGGAGGGGATGGCGGCGCAGCCCTTCTCTAGATTTTTCGCGTATTTCACGGCGGCGGGGCCGGCAATGCCGCCGCCGAAGATGCAGCTGACGAGCGAGTTGGCCCCGAGGCGATTTGCGCCGTGATACTGGTATTCGCATTCGCCTGCGGCGTAGATGCCGGGGACGTTGGTGGCTTGATCGACGGCGTTCACCCAGATTCCGCCCATGGTGTAGTGCATGCCGGGGAAAACTTTCATGGGCTCTTCGCGGGGATCGACTCCGCAGAATTTCTCGTAGATTTCGAGAATGCCTTCGAGCTTGCGGTCGAGGGTTTCGCGATCGATGTGGGAGACGTCGAGATAGACGGCGGCTTGGCCATTGAGGCCGAGTTTTTCCTGATAGACGATGCGATGAATGGCGCGGGTAGCGATGTCGCGCGGAACTAGGTTGCCGTATTTCGGGTACCACTCTTCGAGAAAGTAGAAGCGCTCGTTTTCGGGAATGGATTTTATGGGGCGGGTGTCGCTGGGATTTTTGGGGACCCAGACGCGGCCGCCTTCGCCACGAGCGGATTCGCTCATGAGGCGGAGCTTGTCCTCGCCAGGGATCGAAGTTGGATGAACCTGGATGAATTCGCCGTTGGCGTAATCCACGCCCTGCTGGAAGAGAGCGGATTGCGCGGAGCCGGTGCAGACAACGGAGTTGGTGGAGCGGCCGAAGATGGCGCCGATGCCGCCGGTGCAGAAGATAACCGCGTCGGCGGGAAAGATTTTGACTTCCATGGAGCGGAGATCCATGGCGGAGATACCGCGGCAGATGCCGGAGTCGTCGAGAACGGCGGAGAGAAAAGTGAACCCTTCGAACTTTTTAACTTTGCCTTCGAATTCGTGGCGGCGGACCTGTTCGTCGAGAGCGTAGAGAAGTTGCTGGCCGGTGGTGGCTCCGGCGAAGGCGGTGCGGTGGTAGAGCGTGCCGCCGAAACGGCGGTAGTCGAGAAGGCCTTCGGGGGTGCGGTTGAACATGACGCCCATGCGATCGAGGAGATCGATGATGCCGGGAGCTTCATCGCACATCCGCTTGACGAGGGGTTGATTGGCGAGGAAATCGCCGCCGTAGATGGTGTCGTCGAGATGCTTGGCGGTAGTGTCGCCTTCGCCCTTTTGATTTTTGGCGGCGTTGATGCCGCCTTGGGCGCAGACGGAATGGGAACGCTTTACGGGAACGATGGAGAAGAGATCGACCGGGACGCCAGATTCGGCGACACGGATTGTGGCCATAAGTCCGGCCAGACCACCACCAACGACGATGATTTTAGGTTGAGTCATTTTTGCCAGTAGAAGAAGAAAGGATGCCAGTTGAGGCGGAAGCTGACGAGGATCAGGACGCCTACGAGACTGAAGGTTAGGGCGACGACCATGCCGAGTTGGCCTGCGGCGCGCTGTGCTTTAACCGTGGCGGCGAGACCCCACTTGCAGAGAAAATTCCAGATGCCGATGCCTAGATGGAAAGAGGAGGCGAGAACGCCGATGGCGGTGAAGAGAAGGAAATAGGGATTGGTGAAGAAGTGTTCGACTTCGGCGTAGGTGGATTTGCCGTGAGTGAGCCAGCGCTGCGTGTAGAGATGCCAGGCGATGTAGGCGAACGCGATGAGTCCGGTGTAGCGCTGGGTGGTGTAAAGCCAGTTCCCTACCCAGGGGTAGGAGGAGACGTTGGATTTGCCGCGAATCCAGATGTAGATGCCGTAGCCGGCGTGGTAGAGCATGGGAAGAAAGATGAAGGCCCATTCGACGAAGGGACGGAAAGGGATGGTCTGGAGGTCGCGGGAGACTTCGTCGTATTTCGTGGCGGAGACGAGGACGGCGCTGTTGGACCAGAAATGTTCGGCAAGGAAAGCGCCAACAGGAACGATTCCGGAGAGCGAGTGAAGTTTTCTTAGAAGATAATTTGTGTCAGGCCGGGTTGCCGTTGAGGACATGCCCTCTCCGCCGCAGGAGTCCCGAAATTTTTGGTGGAGCGCGAAAGATTTGCGCGAAGGACTTGCAGCACATCCAGTATAGGGAGTTGGGAAAAAGCTTGCAAGTTGGGGCGGACGAAAGCTGGCGGCAACGGGAAAAGAGAAAAGATTTCACCACAGAGATAACAGAGGAGAACAGAGGGAGCGGAGAGCGGAGAGCGGCCGGCGCGAAGCGGTGGGAGATGAAGAATCGACTGCACGGGCTCTTCGAGTACGCTCGGGGCAAGCAGGTGTACCTGTGCCGCAAAAAGCCTGGTGTGGGGAGGACACAGGGACCATGAAAGATTGTTGCAGGACACAGGAAAAGCGTTGAACATAAAGGAAGAGTGGACGGAATTATTTTCGCAGGGCCCCGCGTACCCCCTGCAGACGGGCAGAACAATTCATAAAAATGTCGACGAGTCTGGTGAAGGAGTTGGAACGGCTGGCGGAAGCGCTGGACGTGGAAGGCACGCAGCCGAAGGAAATTCCGCTGGGGGCGATGGCGGAGAAGATCGCGAAGAACCTAGGTGTGCAAACGGATGAGGTGGCGATCCTGGGAATTTCGACGCGATGGAGGCACCTGCATTTTCTGGTGCCGCAGGCGCTGAAAAATGTCGGATTCATACCGATGTCGAGCACGTCGGCGCTGGCGGCGCGGACGGCGCGGGAAAACCGGCCGGAGATAAATAATAGTTTTTCGGCGGTGCGGCATGCGACGGTGTTTGAGGGAGTGAAAGCGGCGACGGTGACGGGGGAATCGATCCAGAAGATTGTGAGCGCGCCGATTTGGTGCGAGGGAAAAGTGGTGGGAGTGATGCAGGTGAGCCGGAAGGGCGCGACGGCAGTGGCGGCGGGGGCGGACTTTACGGCGGAGGATTTGGGGAAGGTGATGGCGTTGTGCCGGCCGTTGGGGAAATTGGTGAGGCATCTGGCGGGGGAGTGAGTGTGGATTGTTTTGAATTGGGTGGAAGATTTTAGGAGTAATCAGTGATCAGTAATCGGTAATCAGTAAGAGGGGAACGCCTTCCAATTTAGGATTCGGATTCACATCGAGATTCAATTCACAAATTTGAATGTTTTTCGGAGTTGATGGAGTCGAGTTGTGTTTGGAGGAGAAGGAAGGCGGCGTGAAGCCGCCCCTACAGGGGCGAACCCAAGAGCCCACACGCAAAAATCGGCGTGCGGGTACCCGGGAAAAATCGAGAGCAACCCAAGAGGGCGGGGCAAGCCCCGCCCCTACAAAGGAGAACCCAGGATTCCACACGCAAAACCGGCGAGTGGGGCACCCGGGGAAAATTAAGAGCGAGGCGAGGGGCGACGAATCCTCCGCGAAAATCGGTCGGAGGGAAAATCGCACGCGTGGAAACTTTTTCGAGGGATATTGCGTTGACAGTGAGAGAGAGACTTGTTACTTTTCCACAGGACCTGAATATTTTTTCAAATTTACTTATGGATGGTGACCCAGCACTATGGCGTTTGTCGCAAAGAAGATTTTCCTGACCAAGGGCGTAGGAAAACATCGCGAGAGGCTTTCGAGTTTCGAGCTCGCGTTGCGGAACGCCGGGATTGCCGCGTGTAACATCGTGCGCGTGTCGTCGATTTTTCCGCCGAACTGCAAATTGATATCGCGGAGCGAGGGATTGAAGCTGATCAAGCCGGGGCAGGTGGCGTTCACGGTGATCAGCGAGAATTCGACGAAAGAGCCGCACCGGTTGATCGCGGCGAGCATTGGATTGGCACTGCCGAGCGAGCGGCCGATGTATGGATATTTGAGCGAGCACCACTCGTTTGGAGAGACGGAAGAGGTTGCAGGCGAGTACGCGGAAGAGCTGGCGGCAGAAATGCTGGCGACGACGCTGAACGTGGAGTTTGATCCGGATTTGTCGTGGGACGAGAAGAAAGAGGTTTACCGGATTTCGAACAAGATTGTGCGGACGATGAATATTACGCAGTCGGCGGTGGGGGATAAGAGGGGTTTGTGGACGACGGTGCTGACGGCGGCGTTTTTGATTGGGGATGATGACTGAGGCAGATGTTTGCGGTTGGAAGTTAGAGGTTTGAAGAGTGGATCGGCCCGCTGAAATTGGCGGGCCGTATTTTTTTGGGGGGGAGAGGTAGAAGTTCAAGAGTTCAAGAGTTCAAGAGCACAGCCACGAATGATAGTGCCACAGGAGGAAACTCCGGCAAGACACAATGGTTGAGGTCCTTCGCGCATCCTCGTCGGATGCGCTCAGGATGACAAGCTCGAAAAAACGAGGCGCAGCCACTTGAAAGTGGCCGCTACGGTGAGCAGGAATCCAGACCGCAAGAGGGCACGATGTATCGTGCCCCTATTCCGGGCGCACAATTGGTGCGCCTTTTTTTATTTTTGGGCGGGCAAGGAGTAGGTGAAGTCGTAGGAGTGGTGGCCGTCTTTGATGATGATTTCCATGGAGCCTTGGAGGCCGGAGAGTTGGGCAGTGCCGGAATCGGGGACTACGATTACGTTGAGGTGGAAGACGCCGGCTTGCATGGTGCCGTTATGCTGGAGGATGAAGGTGCCGGCGCGGCCGTCGAGGGTGCCGGTGACGCGCTCGATGGCTACGTAGCCCCCGGACCCTTTGACGGTGCCGCCGCCGGAGAGCATTTCGCCTTTGCTGGTGGCTTCGAGAGCGCCGTGGAATTGCTTGTCGAGGGAAAAGCGGCCGATGGAGTTGTCTTCGGCTTTGAAGGCGGGGTCGAGGGGAGTGAGTTTTACTTCGAAGGTGCCGGTGGCGTGATGGGGCATGGGAGTTTCCTTTTGGGCGGCGCGAAGAGCCAGGACGCAGATTGGAAGCAGGAGGAGTAGTGCGGCGCGGAATTTTTTGTTCATGAGTTGCTCGATTGGTTTGGAATTGGAAATGAAATATAGCACGAAAGCGGAAGTGGAAAAGAATTTAACGAAGGGGAGACAGAGAAGAGGAAGAGTTCACCACAGAGTTAGCAGAGGGGAGCAGAGGTAGCGGAGGAGGAGAGGCTGCTTAAAAGCCAGTGCTACATGGAGGAAGGAAGAGAGGAAGAAAACGCGAGAGGGGTCGGGCAAGCCCGGCCCCTACAACTTTTTTGTGGAGACGAACGCTTGCCGGCAGGATGCCGGCGCTACCTTGGCGGCGCAAAGCCGCCCCTACACAGATTAGGATTTGAAATATTTTAGGCGTTCGAGGACGGCGCCTACTACGAGGGGGAGGGCTACCGTTGCGTCTTCGAGGACTTCGGCTAGTTGGCCGCCTTCTTCGCGGGGGACGAATTTGCCCCAGCTTACGGCTTCGGTGTAGGTGCTGCCGCTGAGGCCTCCCCAGTGGACGGGTTCGGGACAGATGCGGACGCCGTAGGAGTAGCGCTTGAGAGGAAGATTTTTGTAGCCGCGGCGAGCCATGAGTTCGGCATAGACGCCGAATTGCTGGGACCAGTTGCGGGGGACGCCGCCGCCGACGGTGAAGATGCCCATTTTCTTGGTGGCCATCATGGTGTCGGCAAATTTTTCGAAGTCTTCGAAGGGATCGAAGCGGAGGAGCGGGCGCTTGTCGCGCTGGCGGCCGTATTTGTTCAGAGCGAAGTCGAGGCCGAGTTCGGAATCGGAGAAGGCGGGGACGAAGACTGGGACGTTGTGTTCGTAGGCGGAGCGGAGAATGCCGCGGCCTTGGGTGTGTTTGACGAGGTATTCGCCGATGCGGCGGTGGAGCTTCCAACTGCAGACAACTTCTTTTGGATCCCACTTTTCGAAGATGGCGTCAACGACTTCTTCGACGTGATCGAGATTGGTTTCGGGTTCGAGAGAATCGTAGACGCGATTGTAGCCGGCGAGGAAGAGTTCGTTGTCGTCCATTTTGGAGGGATCGTAACGGAAGTGAGAGAGGCCGGTGGCTTCGACGAGGCCGTGAGCCATGAGAGCGCCGGTGGAGACGATGGCTTTGACGATGCCAGATTCGATGAGATCGCAGAAGACGAGACCCATTTTGCCGACAGTGAGAGCGCCGGAGAGAGTCATGACGACAAAGCAGTCTTTGTCGCGGGCCATGGCTTCGAGGACATCGGCGGCGTCGCCGACCTGGCGAGCGGTGTAGGCGGTGTTGCCCATGGCGCGGACGAGATCGTCGATGGTTTTAATTTTGGAGAGATCGAGAGGAAAGATGGGGCGGAGTTTGTCTTTGACGGGATCGTGAAGGACGCGTCCGGTGACGGTTTTGTTTGGCTTTTTGGCCATCGACTCTCCTGACAGAACGTGGATGATTGCGGTGATGCGGTGCGAATAAAAATAGTATGGGTAGTGTACTAGAAGTGGGGAGGAAAAATGCAAGGAGAGGAGCGATAACAGATAGGAACGATCAGATAGCAGGAGGCGAGAAAGCGAGAGGTTGCGGGCGCCGACGATTTTTGTAACGCGGCAGGGTTGCCAGGGCCCCTCCACTTCGCAGCCCAACGCGCTGAGCGACGAAGCAGAGAAGATTTCACCACAGAGGTAACAGAGGAGAGCAGAGAGAACGGAGAGTTCGGAGGCAAGATATAATGCGCGAAAAATGTTCGTGATAGGATTGAAAGCATGAGCGACAAATTTGCGGTGGGACTGGTGCAGATGCGCTGCACCACGAATAAGGAAGAGAATTTGACGCGAGCCGCTGAGAAGATTCGCGAGGCGGCGCGGCGCGGGGCGCAGGTGATCTGCCTGCATGAACTGTTTGCGGGGGAATATTTTTGCCGGACGGAGGATGCGGAACTATTTAATCTGGCGGAGGCGGTGCCGGGTCCGACGACGGAGCGGTTGGCGATGGTGGCGAAGGAGAAGAAGGTTGCGCTTGTGGTGTCCGTGTTTGAGCGGCGGGCAGCAGGGGTTTATCACAATGCTTGCGCGGTGCTGGATGCGGATGGAACGTATCTGGGGAAATACCGGAAGATGCACATTCCGGATGATCCGCTGTACTACGAAAAATTTTATTTCACGCCGGGAGATTTGGGATTTTTGAATTTCGATACGAAGTATGCGCGGGTGGGCGTGCAGATCTGCTGGGACCAGTGGTATCCGGAGGGTTCGCGGCTGACGGCAATGCAGGGAGCGCAGGTGATTTTTTATCCGACGAGCATCGGGTGGCATCCGCATGAGAAGGCAGCGGTGGGTGCGGCGCAACTGGATTCTTGGAAGACGATACAGAGGGCGCACGCGATTGCGAATGGGTGCTTTGTGGCAGTGGTGAATCGCGTGGGGTATGAGGGGAAACCGGAGAAGGGCGATCCGGGGATTGAGTTTTGGGGGAATTCGTTCGTGGCGGATCCGGCGGGGCAGGTTTTGGCGGAAGCTGGGAATGAGAAGGAAGAGATTTTGGTAGCAGAGATTGATCCGAGGAAGAGCGAGGAGCAGAGGAGGAATTGGCCGTTTTTCCGGGATCGGAGGATTGATGCGTTTGGGGGGTTGACGGAGAGGTGGTTGGGGGAAGAGTGACTGGTGACTGGCAAAAGACAAAGAGAAGAATTCACCACAGAGTTCGCAAAGGGGCCACAGAGGAAACGGAGACGCTTTTAGATACGCATGATTAAGAAACTTGAGGAGAAAAGACCGGAGGAGATGGGGTTTCGGATGCCGGCGGAGTGGGAGAGGCATGAGGGGACGTGGCTGGGGTGGCCGCATGAGTTGACGGATTGGCCGGGGAAGTTTGCACCGATTCCGTGGGCGTTCGCGGAGATGGTGCGGGTGCTGTCCCAGGTGGAGAGGATTATTCTGCTGGTCCAGGATCGCACTGCGGAGAAGCGGGTGCGGGAGATTTTGCGCAAGGCGGGAACGAAGCTGGATGCCGTGGAGTTTTTTGCGGTGGCGACGGACCGGGGGTGGATGCGGGATTCGGGGCCGATATGCGTGAAGAATGCGGCGGGCGAGGTGGCGTACAACAATTTTTTGTTTAACGGGTGGGCGAAATACCCGAATCATAAGAAAGATGCGCTGGTAGTGCGGAAGGCGAATGGGCGGCGGAAGAAGAGGATATTTTTCCCGGAGCACAAGGGGCGGCGGGTGGTGCTGGAAGGCGGGTCGATTGATGTAAATGGAAAAGGGACGCTGCTGACTACGGAAGAGTGTTTGCAGAGCAAGGTGCAGGAGCGGAATCCGGGATTTACGAAGGAGGATTATGCGGAAGTGTTCCGGAAATACTTGGGCGTGACGAATGTTTTGTGGCTGGGGAATGGGATTGCGGGGGATGACACACACGGGCACGTGGACGACCTGACGCGGTTTGTGAATGAGACGACCGTAGTGACGATTGTGGAGGAGGATCCCGCTGAGGCGAATTATGCGGCGCTGCAGGAGAATTTGGGGCGATTGAAAAAGATGAAGGATCAGGATGGGCGGGCGCTGACGGTGGAGACTTTGCCGATGCCGAAGCCGGTGTATTTTGATGGGCAGAGGTTGCCTGCCAGTTATGCGAATTTTTATATTGGGAATGGGGTGGTGATTGTGCCGACGTTTAATGATCCCCAGGATCGGGTGGCGTTGAATACGTTGGGGAGATTGTTTCCTGGGAGAGAGGTGGTGGGGATTCATTGCAGGGATCTGGTGCTGGGTTTGGGAACTTTGCATTGCATGACGCAGCAGGAGCCGGGAACGGAATAAGAGCCGGAAAATGATTTTTACCACAGAGGACACAGAAGTCGGCGCACAGAGATCACAGAGAAGTGTGAAGCGAGAGAGGAGGGGTTGAGATGAATTTGGTGCTTGGGATGATTTTGTTGCAACAACGCGTGGTGATTGTGGAGTGGAGGCGGGGGTTGATTGGGTGGCTGGTGATTGGGTTGCTGGCTGGTTGGTTGGCGGGAAAGATGGCGCGGGGGCGGGGATTCGGATGTATTGGGGATGTATTGATTGGGTTGATCGGGTCGGTGATCGGAGGATGGATTTTTACGCAGCTGGGGATTGGGCACGAGAATACGTTTTTGTTTTCGCTGGCGGCGGCTACGGTTGGAGCGGTGCTGCTGGTGTCGGTGGCGCATTTGTTTTTTGGGGGGAAGAGTTAAGAGAAGAGTTCACACAGAGGGCGCAGAGGAATAGCACAGAGTTCACGGAGATAAGAGGAGGGGCGGCACGATGCCGCCCCTTTTTGTTTCTTGCCTGCCGAGTAAGCTTGCCGGCTGGAAGCCGGCGCTACTTGGAGGCGGTTAGGACTTGGGGTAGTTGGGGTCGGCTTTTACTTCTTTGATTTGGTTAGTGTGGCGTTCGCTGTGGGCGGCGATTAGAAGGATGAATTCGTAGGCGTCCCACTTCTGGCCGTTGGGGCTGTCGGCGGCGTGATCGCGAAGGCCGGGCGTCGTTTTCAGGAAATTTTCGGTGGTGGCGCGGCTTTCGACGAAGTGGTCGATGGCGGCTTGCGGGGAGCCGAAGCGGTTGGTGGGCTTGATGGCTTCTGGAGCCTGGAATTTGGCTTTGCGTTCGGGAACGTTGGCGAGGATGCCTGCGTCGATTGCGGCGACGTCGCGGCCGGGAACAGCGGGGGCTTTCATTACGCCGGTTTCTACTTGACCGCGGATGTAGTCTTCGGCGGCGGCGATGTGTTCCATGCACTCGGCGATGGACCAGCGATCGGGAGCTGACTTGAAGTTCCACTGGGCAGTGGAGAGACCCTTGGTGGCGTCGAGAACGTCTTTCTTGGTGGATTCGAGATAGGCGAGGGCCTTGTCTTTTTCGGCCGGGGTAATTTCCTGGGCGCGCGCGGCGATTGCAAAGAAGAGCGCGCAAACGAGCGCGAGAGCGACGCTGGATTTTCTAATCATTTCGAGGTTCCCTTCCCTTTTTAAAGTTTGGAGAGGCGGCGGAGTGCCTCTGGTAGGAGTACGTACGGGTGGGTAGGAATATAACAGGAAATTTGGGGGTTGAAGAGAGGAAAGAGAAAGAATTAACACAGAGACCGTAGATGTCGCAGCAGCCTTCGCAACAAACGCTCAGGGCAGGCGGAGTACACAGAGAGGAGAAACCCAAGAACACAGGCTAAAGCCTATGCTACTTGGGCGCGCGAGAGCGGGGGGCGGGGCGGTGTGGTACGATTTAGAGTTCGAACGTGGAGAGAAACCCTACTTGAGCAAGAGCAAACAATCACTGACAGTAATTCCCCTCGGGGGGCTTGGCGAATTCGGAATGAACATGATGGTGTTCCGATTCGGCGACGATATTTTGGTGGTGGATGCCGGGATGATGTTCCCGGAGTCCGAGTTGCTGGGCGTGGACCTGGTGATCCCGGACATTACGTATTTGAAGCAGAACCGGGACAAGGTGCGGGCGATCGTGCTGACGCACGGGCACGAGGACCACATCGGGGCGCTGCCGTATATTTTGCGCGATTTGAATGTGCCGATTTATGGGTCGCGGTTCACGCTGGCGCTGGTGAAGAAACGGCTGGATGAAGCGGGGCTGCTGGATTCGGCGAAATTGTTTGAGACGGTGCCGGGGCGGCTGGTGGAGATCGGGCCGTTTGAAGTGGAATTCATACCGGTGACGCACAGCACCATCGATTGCGTGGCGCTGGCAATCCGGACTCCTGTCGGCGTGGTGATTCATTCGGGGGATTTCAAGATCGATCAGACGCCGGTGGACAACTACCAGTTTGATTTGCATGCGTTCGCGCGGTATGGGAACGAAGGCGTGCTGGCCTTGTTCAGCGATTCGACAAACGTGGAGCGGCCGGGATTTACGCCGTCGGAGCGGGTGGTGGCGCCACGGATCGAGGAGTTAACGCGGTCGGCGCCGAGGAGAGTGGTGCTGTCGTGCTTTGCGTCTTCGATCCACCGGATCCAGCAGGTGATTGATATAGCGGAGCGGGTGGGGCGGAAGGTGGCGTTTGTCGGGCGGAGCATGGTGGACAACGTCGAGATCGCGCACGATTTGGGGTACATGCGGATACCGGACGGTATGGTGGTGCGGCCGCAAGATATCCGGAGTTTTGACCCGAAGAGATTGATTGTGCTGGCGAGCGGATCGCAGGCGGAGCCGATGTCGTCGATGTCGCGGATCGCGGTGGATAATCACCGGTTCGTGACGATTGATGAAAACGATACGGTGATTTTGTCGGCGAGAATTATTCCGGGGAATGAAAAAGCGATTTTCCGGATGCTGGATCATATGTTCCGGCGGCGGGCGCTGGTGTATTACGACAATTCGGCGGGACCGATTCACGTTTCGGGGCACGCGAGCCAGGAAGAGCAGAAACTGCTGCTGCAACTGGTGAAGCCGAAATATTTTATTCCTGTGCATGGAGAGTACCGGCATTTGTTCCGGCATGCTGCACTGGCGCACCAGTTGGGAGTGGTGAGCGGCGAGATTATGCTGCTGGAAGATGGGAAGTGCGTGGAGTTTACGGAAGATGGGGCTTACCGGCGCGATCCGGTGGCGGCGGGACGCGTGCTGGTGGATTCTGGATCGCTGGAAGAGATTGAAGAGATCGTGGTGCGCGACCGGAAACATTTGTCGGAAGAGGGCGTGGTGATTCCGATTATCGCGATCGACAAGCACACCGGGCGAGTGGAATCGGCGCCGGAAATTGTGACGCGCGGGTTGATGAGCGAGAACGGGAACGAAATGCTGGCGGGAGCGCGGGAGTGCGTGGCGCGGACGGTGGAGACGTCGAATCTGGAGGAGCGGGCGGACTGGTCGGTGATTAAAGAGAAGATCCGCGTGGATTTGAAGAGGTATATCAACAAGCAGACGTCGAAGAGGCCGTTGATTTTGCCGGTGATTTTGGAAGTGTAGGAAGAGTGGCCGGAGGCCGTCGAATCGGAGAAGCGCTTAACGCAGAGACACAGAGGACGCAGAGAAAAGAAAGAAGGCGGCCTAAAGCCGCCCCTACAAATGCGGAGCGCAGTGCCTGCCTGAAGTAGATAGGAAAAGAAGAAGGGTGAGCTTGGGGAGCATAGGCTAGAATCGTTTGCTTATGGAAAATGTGGGGACGGGTGTGAAGAATGGTGGCGCCACCGGGCCGGGAAATCGTGTGACGGGCGGGCAGGCTGCGTTTGTATTTATTATTGTGACGGTGATGCTGGATTTTCTGGCGTTTGGGATTATTGCGCCGGTTTTGCCGAACCTGATCATTCAATTTGAGGGCGGGAACATTGCACGGGCCGCGGAGATCACCGGATATTTCGGGTTTGCGTGGAATCTGATGCAGTTTTTGTTTTTGCCGGTGCTGGGAGCCTGGAGCGACCGGTTCGGGCGGCGGCCGGTGATATTGATTTCGTGTTTAGGGTTGGGGCTGGACTACATATTCATGGCTGTGGCGCCGACGTTGCGGTGGTTGTTTGTGGGGCGACTGATCAGCGGGATCACGGCGTCGAACGTGTCGACGGCGTTTGCCTACATCACGGATGTAACGCCAGCGGCGGAACGCGCGAAGAAATACGGATATCTGGGCGCGGCGTTTGGAGTGGGATTTGTGATTGGGCCGGCGGTGGGGGGATTGCTGGGACATTTTAATTTGCGGGCGCCGTTCTGGGCGGCGGCGGGGTTGAGCCTGGCGAATTTTCTGTACGGACTGTTTGTGCTGCCGGAATCGCTGCCGAAGGAAAAGCGGGCGAAATCGGCGTGGCATATGGCGAACCCGCTGGGATCGCTGACGCTGCTGAGGTCGCATCCGGAACTGGCGGGGCTGTCGGTGGTGGTATTCCTGTACTACCTGGCACATCAATCGCTGCAGAATGTTTGGGTGCTTTATACGACTTACCGCTATGGGTGGAACACGACGAGCGTGGGAATTTCGCTGGCGCTGGTGGGGGTATGCGCGGTGATCGTGTCGGGCGGGCTGGTGGGCCCGTATGTGAAGAAATTTGGAGAACGATTCAGCCTGGTGAGCGGATTGTTTTATGGATTTCTGGGCTTCGCGGGATTTGGACTGGCGTGGAAAGGGTGGGGTGCGCTGGCGGCGATTCCGTTTATTGCGTTGTGGGGCGTGGCGGGGCCGGCGATGCAATCGCTGATGTCGCAGAGGGTGGACGCGACTTCGCAGGGGAAATTGCAAGGGGCGATTAATTCACTGCGGGCGTTGACGGGGATGGTGGGGCCGCTGCTGTTTACGCAGGTGTTTTCGGCGGCGATTGCGCCGGGAGCGAGAATGCATTTGCCCGGGGCAGCGTATTACCTGGCGGGGGGAGTCTTGGTGGGAGCGATGGCGGTGGCGGTGGGGGTTACGCGGGGCGCGGCAAGGCGAGCGGAAGCGGCGGCGTAAGAAGAGAGCCAAGAGAAACCCAAGAGCACAGGCAGGAGTGCCTGTGCCACGAGAAGTTTGCATTTTTATAGTAATGTGAAACAATGCGGCCAACTGAGGGGCCGCTTTTTTTGCGCCCAGAAATTGTTTAGTTGAATGCCTGTACATTCATTGGGTCAGATCCTGCCGGAATGATCCGAAACGAGGATGGTTATGAGTTCACCAGCAATGCAGCCGGAGCAAGTGATCGCCACGCTTCCACCGATGAAGCTGTTTATCGGAGGGAAGTGGATGGATAGCGATTCGAAGGAGTGGATTGATGTGGTGAGCCCGGCGACGGGAAAATTGCTGGCGCGGATTCCGCACGCATCGGCGGGCGATGTGGCGCGGGCGGTGGAATCCGCGCGGGCAGCTTGGGATGGCTGGCGGATGACGGCACCATTCGAGCGCGCGGCGGCGTGCCACCGGATAGCGGACCGGATCATGGCGCGGAAGGAACAGATTGCGGCAGTGATTTCCCTGGAGCAGGGGAAGCCCTATTTTGCGGAGGCGCTGCCGGAAGTGGAGGAGACGGCAGAGAATTTCCGGATTGCGGCCGAGGATGTGAAGCGGCTGGAGACGCCGATTATTCCGGCGCGTGATCCGAATAAGAGACTGTTCACGTTCAAGGTGGCGATTGGGACGTGGGGAATTATCACGCCGTGGAACTTCCCTACCGTGATTCCTTCGGAATATTTCGGGCCAGGGCTGGCGGCGGGAAACACGATTGTATTCAAGCCGGCGGAGCAGACGCCGCTGGCGGCGTTTTTGATGACGCAGTGTATTGAGGAGGCGGGACTGCCGCCGGGCGTATTTAATTTAATTACGGGGGACGGGCCGACGACCGGGGATGCGCTGGTGTCGCATCCGGGGATCGATGCGATCGGGTTGACGGGAGAGACGACGACGGGGGATACGATTCAGCGGCGGGCCGGCGTGAAGAAGCTGTTGATGGAATTGGGCGGGAATGGGCCGCAGATCGTTTTGGAGGATGCCGACTTGCCGCGAGCGGCGCGGGCGGCGGCGTTTGGCGCGTACTTCAATGCGGGGCAGGTTTGCTGCGCGACGGAGCGCGTGCTGGTGGACAAGCGAGTGCATAAGGATTTTCTGGATCTGGTGATTCAGGAAGCGAAGAACATTCGGGTGGGGGATCCACTGGCGCAGGGTGTGACGATGGGGCCGATGAACAATACGCCGGTGCTGGAGAAGACGGAACAGCACCTGGCGGATGCGGTGCAGAAAGGCGCGCGGGTGGTGTTCGGCGGAAAGAGGGCAGCGGGGCAGGCGACAAAGATGTTTTTTGAGCCGACGGTGATTGATGGCGTGAGTACGACGATGCTGTTGAACAAAGAAGAGACGTTTGGGCCGGTGGTGCCGGTGATTACGGTTACGGAGTATGACGAAGCAATTGCGCTGGCGAACGGGACGGGGTACGGACTACAGATGGCGGTGTTTACGCGGGACATTGATAAGGCGTTTTATTTTGCGGAGCGACTGCGGAGCGGGAACGTGGTGATCAACGATACGACGGACTATTGGGAGGCGCATGAGCCGTTTGGAGGAGGAGGAGGGACGCGGAGCGGGTATGGAAGATTGGGAGGGAGATTCACGTTTGAGGACATGACGCATTTGAAGACGGTGGCTTTGCATGTGAATCCGTTGAAGTGAGGAAGAAAAGAGCTTAACGCAGAGACACAGAGAGCGCGGAGAAGACGAAGAGAAGAGGCTGGCTCAAAAACCAGCGCTACATTGAAGAGTGAAGAGAGACTGAAGAACACAGGCTAAAGCCTGTGCTACAGGAGAGAGGCGTGAGATTTACGGTGTTGGGTGCCGGGATGATGGGGTGCGCTACGGTGTATGACCTGGCGTGCTCGAAGCAGGTTTCTGAGATTTTGGTTGGGGATTTTGATTTGCCGCGGGCGGAGGAGGTGGCGAGGAAGTACGGAGGGGGAAAGGCGCGGGCGGTGTATGTGGATGTGCGAAAGACGGAAGAGACGGCAGGACTGCTTGCGGGGAGCGAAGCGGTATTGAATTGCACCCAGTATTACTGGAATTTGGCGGTGATGAAGGCGGCGCTTGAGGCGCGGGTGAATTACCTGGATTTGGGAGGATTGTTTTACACGACGCGAAAGCAACTGGAGTTGGATCAGGAGTTCCGGGAGATCGGAAAGCTGGCGATTCTGGGAATTGGAAGCGCGCCGGGGATTGCGAATGTGATGGCGCGGTACCTGGCGGACCAACTGGACCGGGTGGAGTTTGCGGGGGTGTACAACGGGAGCCGGGATTTTCAGACGTATGCGGATGCGATGTCGTTTGGATTTTCGATCGCGACGATTCTGGATGAGCTGACGATTGCGCCGATGGAATTTGCGAAAGGCAAGTTTGTACAGCGGGAACATTTTTCGGGGGCGGAGCCGATGACGTTTGGGAAGCCGATCGGAAAGCTGGTGATGCGGCATTCGATCCATTCGGAGGTGGCAACGTTGCCGCTGAGTTTCAAAAGCAAAGGTATTCAGGGGGCGTCGTTCAAGATTAATTACGATCCGCAGTTGATTGAGGCGGTGAGGCTGTTGACAGGAATCGGGTTGATGGAGCAGAAGCCGATGAAGGTGGGGGAGGCGGAGATTGCGCCGCGGGCGTTTCTGGAAAAGATATTGAAATTGCGGCCACCTTCGGGGAAATCGCCGAAGGATGTGGAGACAATCCGAGTTGTTGTGCGCGGAAAGAAGGGCGGGAAGAAGAAGCAGCTTTCGCTGGACGCGACGGCGCGGTATACGACGAAGCCGAATTTCAGCGCGGTGGCGCGGGATACGGGATTTCCGATATCGGTGGCGGCGCAGATGATTGCGAGCGGGGAGATATGCGCAACGGGTGTGCAAGCGCCAGAGACAGCGATTCCCGCACGGGAATTTTTGGAGGAGATGGACCGGAGGGGGATCCGGATTAGTGGGAGGACGTGGCGGTAAATAGTCGGGAGTCGGGAGTCGGGAGTCGGAAGTTAGAAGGCAGAAGGAGTCAGGATGCGGATCAGGTCAGGACTCAGGAGGCGAGGAGGGCGCTGGCGATGAGGGCCAGGACTATGCCGATTCCCTGCCTGGTGGTGAGTTTTTCGTGGAGCAGAGTGGTGCTGATGAGAATGGTGACGACAGGATAGAGAGCGGAGAGCGTTACGACGGTGGAGGCACTTCCCTTTTCGAGTGCGGCGAAAAAGGTGAGGAAGCCGACGAATGCGAAGAATCCGCCGAGGGCGGCCCAGGTGAAGCCGGCGGCGTTCCACTCGATTTTAAATTTTTCCATAAATAAAACGACAACGGCGAAGGCGAGCACTCCTACGGTTTGGAAGAGGAGGGCCTGGCGGGGCTTGGTGTAGTTGGAGGCGAGTTTGCTGAAGACTCCCCAGAGTCCCCAGGTGACGACGGTCATGATGGCGTAGAAGTACCAGGTTTTCAGAGAGCCTCCGTGGAGCGGTGAAGAAACGAGATTGGGTATTGTAGCGGGAGTGGGGGGAAATGGGGAAGGGTTGGAGGATGCGCGGGGCTTCTGCGGCCAAGCTTGGGTGGGAGAATGGGCGTAAGTGGTAAAAGCGGAAGCTTCGCTTGCGCGCTCAAAGGTCTGGGAGAAGAGCGCTTGCCGGTCCTTCCTTCGTCAGGATGAACTGGAAGCCGGCGCTACGCGGAGGGAGTGCTACCTCAGGGCGGCCAGGCGCTTGGCGGCGAAATCGAGGGAAGGATTTAGGGCGAGGGCTTGGCGATATTCGCGGATGGCGGTTTGCGTGTCGCCGGAGCGTTCGGCGTTGGCACCGAGGGTGAGATGAACCTGGTCGGCGTGTTCCCAGGAGGGATTCATTTGCAGGATTTTGTGGAGTTGAGCGTTGGAGTCGTCGAGGCGATTGAGGCTGGCGAGAGCGCCTGCCAAAGCCTGGCGCACGAAGGTAGAATCGGGATTGAGTTGAAGGCCGCGTTGAAGAACTTCCACGGATTGCGCGGGGCTGCCCGCGCGGTATAAGGCAACTCCCCATTTATCGACGATGTTGGCGTTGTCTGGATGCAAGGCGGCAGCGTGCTGGTAGGCGTCGGCTGCGCCGGGCCACTGGCCTGCCCGGGAGGCGGCGTCTCCGATGCGGACCCAGCCGGCGAAATCGTGAGAAGAGGAAGCTTCGGCGGTGCGAAGAGAGGCGAGGGTAGCCTCGGATTTGGCGTTGGAGTCGGCAAGAGAGGCGAGTTGGAGGAACATAGCGGATTGGACTGGATCGAGAGTTGCCGCGTGACGGTAGGTTTCGGCGGCAAGTGGCCAATTGTGCTGGAGAGTGTAGACCTTGGCGAGATTGACGTAGGCGGGGACGTATTCGGGATAGAGGCGGATGGCGTTCTTGAAGTGGGAACTTGCGGGGTCGTAATCACCTTTCTGGGCGAGATACAAGCCGACGTTGAGATGGCCGAGGACGTAATCGGGATTGAGCTGGATGGCGCGCCGGGCGTGACTGAGTGCGCTATCAAGATCGCCGCGGTCGTAAAGGGCGGCGGCGAACTGGCCCTGGACGACGAAGGCATCAGGCGAGTCTGGCTCTGTGGTGGAGAGGAGAGAGTAGTTGTCGTGAAAGACGGCGACGCGGCGCTCGGTCTGAACAAGATAGAAAGCGAAGAGAGAAACGACGGCGGTGATTAGCGCAATGCGCGCGGGAGGTGCGGAAAGTCTGGAGAACAAGGCCAGGCCAGCGGCGGAGGCGAGAATCGCAAATCCAATGGAAGGAATGTAGAGATAACGCTCGGTGAAGAAGTTGATGGCAAGAGTGTTAAGACTGAGGGCCGGGGCAAGAGTGAGAACAAACCAGCAGAGGGCAAAAGAGAGAACCGGGCGGGTGGGGCGAAAATAAAATGCGGCGAGGGCCATGAGGAGGGCGCATATAAATCCTGCGACGGCCCAACGCGTGAGGGTAATGGTGATCGGGAAGGCGTAAAAATAGTTCAGGTGGATGGGGACGAGGAGCTTGCCGACGTAGCGGGCAAAGATGGGTGGAATGGCGAAGAAGAGCTCAAACGCGGAATAGTGGGGGCGGTCGGTGCTCGGGCGCGGGGCAAAGCCGCCGAGCGCGGAGATACGGGCGTAAAGGTAGATGGAGAGGGCGAGGAGAAAAGGGACGAGTCGAGCAGCGATGGGAGGAATCTCGGCACGCGACGCTCGGGCATAGAAGAATTCGTAACAGAGGAGGATGACGGGAAACAGGAGCGCGGGTTCCTTGCTGAAGAGTGCGGCGAGAAAGAAAAGTGAGGAAATAAGAATCGGCGCCAAAGGAGCGGCAGCAGTGCGAGCGCGATGGTAAAAGATCATGGCGAGGAGCAGGAAGATGGCGCATTGGAGTTCGGGGAGGGCGGCAATCCAAGCGACGGGTTCGGTGTGGATGGGATGGAAAGCGAACCAGAAGGCGGCCCAGAAAGCGAGGATGGGGGCGTCAAGGGAAGCGACGAGCAAATAAATGAGGGCAACGACGAAGGAGTTCAGGAGGATATTTACGAGGTGCCAGCCGATGGGATGCTGGCCGAAGAACGGGTATTCCGCGGCGTAGGCGAGGAATTGGAATGGACGATAGTAATTGGTGCCGACGTTGGTTTTGTCCCTGGCTTGACGAGCGAAGTCCCAAACTTCTCCGGTGAAAACCTGGCTGAGATTCTTGCCTTCGAGGACGATGGGATTCAGGAGGATTTGGAGCTTGTCGTCAGTGACGAAGTCGTTGCGGAGGGTGGGGGAATAGAGGGCGAATGAGAGAAGGAGGAGGACGGAGAGGTGGAGGAAGCGTGTGCGGCGGAGGGGGTTATGGCCGAGGGAGGGCGGGTTGGCGGGGGACGGGGGAACATTGGAAGCGGACGGGGGAGATTGGGGAGGGTTTTTGCGTTTTCTGGACAAGGTTATGGGAGTTTAACGCAGGGATGCAGAGAAAGGAAAATCACCGGAAGGAAAGGGCGGAGCCTAACGCAGAGACACAGAGGGCACAGAGTTTGGAGGAGGAAGACGGGTGAAGGGCAAGCGCAGCCAAGGGGGAGTACTCCCGCAGGGCGCTGATTCCCTGCCCCAGTTTTCTGGAAGGGCAGACGGATTAGGGTTGATAGCCGTTCGGGTTTATTGATTCTGACGGCGCGGGGGTATAGGCTGGGTTCCACAGAAGCGCGTGGCCACCCATTCCTTCGTCAGGGCAGGCTCTGAAGGTGGCCGCTAGAGTTGGGCGAGCGGCCCGCCACGGTCGGCGGGCCCCACAAATACGAAGAGATTCGAGAAGGAGGAACGATTATGGCTACGGCAACGACTGTGATTGAACCGAAGGTGAAGGTATCGGCAACGAAGCTTTTGATTAATGGGAAGTGGGTGGATGCGGCTTCGGGGAAAACTTTTCCGACGATTAATCCGTCGACGGCCGAGGTGATTGCGCAGGTGGCGGAAGCGGATGCGGCCGACGTGGACAAGGCGGTGGCGGCGGCGCGGGCGGCGTTTGAGAAGGGCGCATGGAAGAAGATGTCGGCATCGGCGCGCGGCGTATTGATGAACAAGCTTGCGGATTTGATTGAAAAAAATATTGAGGAGCTGGCGGAACTGGAATCGCTGGACAATGGGAAGCCGTACCAGGTGGCGCTGGCGGCGGATTTGCCACTGACAATTGCGTGCTACCGGTACTACGCGGGATGGGCGGACAAGATTCAGGGGAAGACGATCCCTGTGAATGGGCGGTATTTCACGTACACGAAGCATGAGCCGGTGGGCGTGGTGGGACAGATTATTCCGTGGAATTTTCCGTTGCTGATGCAGGCATGGAAATTAGGGCCGGCACTGGCGGCGGGTTGCACGGTGGTGATGAAGCCGGCGGAACAGACGCCGCTGAGCGCGCTGCGCGTGGGCGAACTGGCGATGGAAGCGGGATTCCCGGAAGGAGTGCTGAATTTGCTGCCGGGGTATGGGCCAACGGCTGGTGCGGCGATTGCGAGGCACATGGATGTGGACAAGGTGGCGTTCACGGGATCGACGGAAGTGGGACATTTGATCATGCGGGCGGCGGCGGATTCGAACTTGAAGCGGGTGACGCTGGAGCTGGGCGGGAAGAGTCCGAACATTGTGTTCGCGGACGCGGACATGGACAAGGCGATTGAAGGGGCGCACTTTGCGCTGTTCTTCAATCAGGGGCAGTGCTGCTGCGCGGGGTCGCGCTTGTTTGTGGAGGAGAAGTGCTACGACGAGTTTGTGGAGAAAAGCGTGGCGCGGGCAAAGAAGCGGACGGTCGGCAATCCGTTTGACAAGAAGACGGAGCAGGGTCCGCAGGTGGACAAAGACCAGTTTGACAAAGTGATGAGTTACATCGAGATCGGGAAACAGGACAAGGCGAAGCTGGTGGCTGGCGGAAACCGGGTGGGCGATAAGGGATATTTCATCGAGCCGACGGTGTTCGCCGACGTGCAGGACAACATGCGGATTGCGCAGGAGGAGATTTTCGGGCCGGTGATGTCGATCCTGAAGTTCAAAGACGTTTCGGAAGTGGTTGAGCGGGCGAACAAGTCGCTGTATGGATTGGCGGCGGCGGTTTGGACGCAGGACATTACGAAGGCACATGCGATTGCGGATGGCGTGCGGGCGGGGACGGTGTGGGTGAATTGCTATGACGTGTTCGACGCCGCGGCGCCGTTCGGCGGATTCAAGCAGTCGGGGCTGGGACGGGAGTTGGGAGAGTATGGATTGGCGAATTATACGGAGGTTAAGACGGTTACGGTGAAGCTGTAGGAGAGTCGGGAGTCTGCAGTCGGGAGCCGGGAGTTTAGAACTGCAGAGAAGAAGGCGGCCTAAAGCCGCCCCTACACAAGAAGAGTTGATTGAAGATAGGATGAGGTCACCAGGGGGTCCAGATTGCTGGGCCCCTCTTTTTTATGGGGATTGTTACGAGACAATACGAGGCGCGGGATTTTGGGCGGCTGCATAAGCTGGACCAGGAGTGTTTTCCGCCGGGGATTTCCTACAGCAAGTGGTCGCTGCATTATTATTTGAGTTTGCCGGGAGCGGATTGCCTGGTGGCGGAAGAGGGAAAAGCAATCGCGGGATTTATTCTGGCGGAGGAGAACCCGCCGCTGGGGCACATTATTACATTGGATGTGGCGGAAAAGTTTCGGCGGAAGGGTGTGGGCACGATGCTTTTGTTGGAGATGGAAAAGCATTTTGCGTTTAAGGGGGTGCAGGCGGTGTTGCTGGAGACGTCGGTGGAGAATGAAAGCGGGATTGCGTTCTGGGAGCGGCATGGATATCGTACGGAGGCGGTGGTGAAGAAATATTATTTGGGGAAGATTGATGCGTATGAAATGCGAAAAAAGTTAGGAGTCGGGAGTTAGGAGTCAGGAGTTGGAAGCGGCAGCGTCCATGAGGGATCACGCTGATTGGGGTCGAATTTAACCCGCACCCTGAAAACCGCAGGGTGCGGCACCCAGCAAGAAAAAGCAAGAGCACAGCCAGGAATGGCTGTTCCACAAGAGCAGGAAAACCCAAGAACACAGGCTGAGGCCTGTGCTACCAGGAGATGGCCTAGTGAACGATTACTTGCTGAGTGTGATTTTGGGGGTGGTGGAGGGGTTGACGGAGTTTTTGCCGGTTAGTTCGACGGCGCATTTGCGGATGACGGAGGCGCTGCTGCATCTGGATTTGGGGAGCGCTTACTGGAAGATGTATACGATTGTGATTCAGCTGGGGGCGATTTTGACTCTGCCGATTTATTTTCGGGAGCGGATAGCGAAGTTTCTGGCGACGTTTCCGAAGGGGGAGCGGGGGGACCGGACGGTGGTGACGCATCCGTTGAGTTTGGTACTGATCGCGTTCGTCGTGACGGCTTTACCGGCGTTTTTGATGACGAAGATTATTGGGAAGCATCTGGAGAGTTTGACGATTATCGGGAGCGCGCTGCTGATCGGCGGGATTGTGATGTGGTTTGTGGATGCGCGGAATGCGAAAGCGGAGAAGGCGGGAGAGAAGGCGGGCGGCGGGGGGCTGATCAAGATTTGGCATATGGAGGATATGAGTCTGGGGCAGGCGGTGTGGATTGGGGCGTGCCAGATATTGTCGGCGGTGTTTCCGGGGACTTCGCGGTCGATGTCTACGATAGCGGCGGGACAGTTGGCGGGGATGTCGCGGGCCTCGGCACTGGAGTTTTCATTTTTTCTATCGATACCGACGATGGTGGTGGCGACTTGTTATGACCTGTTGAAGTCGGTGATGGGAAAACATTCGGACGCGATTTCGGTGGCGCATATTGATGGGCATGGGTGGGTGGTTTTGGGGATTGGGTTTGCGGTGTCGTTTGTGGTGGCGTATGGATCGGTGGCTTGGTTTATGGGGTATGTGAGGAAGAGAGGATTTGCGCCGTTTGCGATTTACCGGATTGTTTTGGGGGTGGCGGTTTTGTATTTTGCTTCGCGGATGGGATGAGTTTTGGAAAATGGGTAGGACGAGAGTAGAGAAGAGGAAAGAGTTCACCACAGAGTTAGCAGAGGTCCGCAGAGAGCGCGGAGAATGCTGGACAAGAAGAATAGGGGGCGATGAGGATGAGCCGTTGGGGAGTTGGTGTGGGAGTTTTGGTCGCGTTTGGACTTAGCTTGACTGCAGGGATCGTGGCGCGGGCTGGGCAGGATTTGGATGGGCGGGTGGATGGGTTGGTTGGGGCGGAGATGCGGGAGGAGCGGATACCCGGGTTGGCCCTGGCGGTGCTGCGGGATGGAAAGGTTGTGAAGGCGAAGGGGTATGGATTGGCGAACGTGGAGTTGGATGTGGCGGTGAAGCCGGAGACGGTGTTTCAGACGGGGTCGGTGGGGAAACAGTTTGCGGCTACGGCGGTGATGATGCTTGTGGAAGAGGGCAAGGTCGGGCTGGACGACAAGTTGAGCAAGTACCTGGAGGGGACACCGGCGGCGTGGAAAGACGTGACGGTGAGGAATTTGCTGACGCACACTTCGGGGATTGCGGATTACACGGACCACGAATATACGAAGGCGGGGGGATTGATCAACCTGCGCGGGGATTATACGGAAGCGGAGTTGTACCAGAAGCTGGTGCAACTGCCGTTGAATTTTGAGACGGGGACGAAGTGGAAATACAGCAATACGGGGTATGTGCTGCTGGGATTTCTGATTCACAAGGTGACCGGGGAATTTTATGGGGATTTTCTGCAGGAGCGGATTTTCCGGCCGCTGGGGATGAGCGCTACGCGAATCATCAGCGAAGCGGACATTGTGCCGAACCGGGCCAGCGGATATGAGCTGGTGAAGGGCGAGATCAAAAACCAGTTTTGGGTGTCGGCTACGCTGAACACTACGGCGGATGGGGCGTTGTATACGAATGTGGTGGATTTGAGAAAGTGGGATGCGGCGTTGTATGCGGAAAAGCTTTTGAAGCGGGCGAGTTTTGAGCAGATGTGGACGCCGGTGAAATTGAAGGATGGGAAGACGTATCCGTATGGGTTCGGATGGTTTTTGAATGAAGCGAACGGGCGGCGGTTAATTGAGCATGATGGGGCGTGGCAGGGGTTTACGATGAATATTGCGCGGTATGTGGACGATAAGCTGACGGTGATTGTGATGACGAATCTGGATGAGGGACATTCGAAGCCGGAGCGGATTGCGCATGGGGTGGCGGGGGTTTATGAAGCGGGGCTGAAAGTGAAGAGTTCGGACTAACGCAGAGTTCACTGAGGACGCCGAGTGCGGGGAGAAGAGATAAGCAAGAGCTTAAGAGGGTGGAATAACGCAGAGGGCGCTGAGAAGAGAAAAGCAGATCCCTCCACTCCGGCCCGGCCAAAAACGCCGGGCCTCCGGTCGGGATGACAATTTTGATGGTGTGGTACCGGGATATTGAGATTGGAAACATGGCGGAAGATGGGCTTGTGCGGGGGACGGAGTTTGTTATGATTTGGACGTTCCTCGAGAGCAGGGGCTACAGCGCCGCTTCTTGCTCAGCGACACAGCGGAATTGTTGTGCTCGCGTACACTCAGCCTTCCCCCGGCTAAAAACCGGACCGCCTCAGAAGGCGGTCCCTACAAAGGCAAGACCTAAAGCGTCCGCCCCCCTTCTTTTCTCAGGGCAAGCAGAAGGCGGCCGCACCATAGGCATGAGCTGAGGAGAACTTCGTGCGCTTCCTGACACCGACTGAAAATAAGCGGCTCAATGAGCTGATTGGATTTTTGTGCATTATGGCGGCGGTCCTGATTGGGCTGGCCCTGATTTCGTATTCCCCCCGAGACGCGGCGTTCAACGTGAGTGCGTCAGGCGGAGAGGATCACTTTACCCATAACTGGATGGGACCGGTTGGGGCGTATTCGTCGGATCTGCTGTTCCAAATTTTCGGATTTGCCGCTTTCCTGCTGCCAGCGGCCCTGGGGATACTGGGTTACCGGTGGTGCCGGAGCCGGGCGATCGATTCGCAGGCGGCTACATTGTCGGGGTACGTGCTGCTGATGTTGTCGCTCCCTTCCCTGCTTTCAATGGCCACATTCATTCCAGAGGTGCGTGGAGCAGTCCCGGCGGGAGGCGTACTGGGTGCTCTGGTGTCGCACGGTTTGCGCAGCGGATTCAATACGGGTGGGGCAGTGCTGGTGGCGGTCACGTTGTTCTTCGTAGCGCTGTTCATGGCGACAAGGTTTTCGTTCAGTGGCGCGCATGCGTGGGCGAGCAGTTCGAAGGGGCCGCTGGGGAAGATCGAGAAGATGGGGATTTTGCAGCGGGCACAGGCACGCTGGGAGGACTGGCGGGAAGAGCGCGAGCAGGAACGGATGAGGCGCGCGGTGGAAGAACGGCGGATTGTGGGACGGAAGCCGGTGGCTCCGCAGGTGGCGGGCAAGGGGCAGGAAGAGAAGGAAGAGTCGAAGGGGATCAAGCTGGAGGATTTGAGCGACATTTTCAAGAGGAAGAAGGGTGTGGCGGTTGCGGAGAATGACGAGGAAGAAGAGACGGATGCAAAGCACAAGGCGCCGATCATGGTGCTGAGCAAGGAGAAGCCCGCCCCGGAAAAAAAGGGTGACCCGAAGATTGCGAAGAGTAATGCAAATTACAAGTTGCCGCCGATCAATTTACTGCGCGAGGGCGAAGGCAGCCACAAACTGGATGAGAACGAGCTGAAGTACCGGGCGCGGGCGATTGAAGAGAAGTGCCACGAGTTTGACGTGGAAGGGCGCGTTACGCAGATCAACCCGGGGCCGGTGGTGACGACGTTTGAGTTCAAGCCGGAAGCGGGGATCAAATACAGCCGGATTATCGGATTGACGGAGGATTTGTGCCTGGCGCTGCAGGCGGAATCGATTCTGATCGAGCGCATCCCGGGAAAATCGACGATCGGCATTGAGGTGCCGAACGACAAGCGGGAGACGATCGCGCTGCGGGAGATTATCGAGGCGCAGGAGTTCGCGAATTCACCGAGCAAGCTGACGCTGGCGATGGGACGCGATTTGCACGGACGAATCAGGGTGACGGACCTAGCTTCGATGCCGCACTTGCTGATTGCGGGATCGACGGGCACGGGCAAGAGCGTGTTCATCAATTCGCTGATGATGTCGATTTTGTACAAGGCGACGCCGGACGAAGTAAAGATGGTGCTGGTGGATCCGAAGCGGCTGGAACTGAATTTGTACGAGGGGATTCCGCACCTGATTGCGCCGGTGGTGACGGACCCGAAGATAGCGTCGAACGTGTTGCGGAATGCGACGCGAGAGATGGAGAACCGGCTGAAGCTGCTGGCACAGCGCGGCGTGCGGAATATTGACCAGTACAACCGGACGTTTCAGAAGCAACAGCCGCTTTCGCTGTTTGAAAATGTGCAGGAGAGCGAGCACAAGCCGCTTCCCTATTTGATCATCATCATTGATGAGTTGGCGGATTTGATGATGGTGGACACGAACAATGTGGAGGAATCGATTACGCGACTGGCTCAGATGGCGCGCGCGGTGGGGATCCATTTGATATTGGCGACGCAGCGGCCGTCGGTGGACGTGATTACGGGATTGATCAAGGCGAACTTCCCTGCCCGGATTTCTTTCCGCGTGGCCAGCAAGGTGGATTCGCGGACGATTTTGGATTCGAATGGATCGGAGTCGCTGCTGGGCAGAGGAGACATGCTGTATTTGCCCGCGGGTTCGGCGCGGTTGCACCGGATTCATGGGCCGCTGGTGAGCGAGGACGAAATTGTGAGCGTTTGCGATTTCTGGCGGCAGCAGGCACAGGCGAAATACAACGAGGCGCTGCTGGAGGCGCCGAAGGACGAGGATGGGAAGCCCCTCACAAGTTCGAAGGGCGGGGGTTCCTCCCACAGTGCGGGAGAGGCGGATGCGGGCGGCGAAGATATTGATGATGATTTGTACCAGGATGCGGTGAGGATTTGCTGCGAGATGGGACGGGCGTCGACTTCGACGTTGCAGCGGAGATTGCGGATTGGATATGGGCGGGCGGCGCATTTGATTGATTTGATGGAAAAGGATGGGATTGTGGGGCCGCCGGATGGGACGCGACCGAGAGAAGTGTTGAAGGATCGGGGATGGATGAAGGAGTTTGATGACGCGCAGGGGTAGGAGAGTGCAGTCAGGAGTCGGGAGTCGGTTATCAGTAATCAGTAATCGGTAATCCGAAAGAAAAGATATTCGTGATTACCCAATGAGACCGTAAGCATCTGTCTCCCGTCCTAAAGGCCAGTAGGCCGGCTTTGACGAAGTCGCGGTTTCATCCCTGGCCAGATTCTTCTCTGAAGGGCAGTAGTGGCGGCCGCTGCCGGTCCGTAGCGTGGAGCTATGAATCGGGTACACGGGCCACGCGCCAATTGCTTAAACTTATTTTTTTGCCACAAACAAACAGGGACACCTTCGCGGGAGAATTGCCCTAACAAAACAGGCATCGTTGGACGAGCAGCCGGCCAATGGCAGCGCATGGGCCCGGTTTGCATCACGATTTGCGCACTTTTGGCGTGTTTCCTGGCGCTGACTCCGGAGCGCGCGGAGGCAGCCGCGGGCACGTTAACGTTCAGCCCATCGGCGGCGAATTTCGGAAATGTGCAGTCGGGAACATCAAAGAGCATATCGGTGGTTGTGACAAACACCGGGACGGCAAGCGTGGTGTTCAGCAAAGAGAGTTTACAGGCAAACATGTACGCGGTAAGCGGTCTGACAATGCCGCTGACGCTGGCCCCTGCCGCGCATGTAACGATAACCGTCAAATTTTCCCCGCAGACTACGGGAGCGATCGGAGGGCGCATCGTATTCGGGAGCAATGCGACCAACAGCTTGGTGTACTTCCCGCTGTCGGGAACGGGTGTCGCGGGCGCATTGAGCATCACGCCGGGCGCCGCGAACTTCGGCAGCGTGGCCGTCGGCACCACGAATTCGCAGACGGAACAGTTGAAAAATACCCTGGGCGTGCCAATAACAATTTCGGGTGCGACGCTCAGCGGGGGAGCTCAGTTCAAGGTGTGCAATTGGAGCTACCCGGTGACGCTGGGGGCCGGACAAACGGCGAACTGCACGTTCAGCTTTTCGGCGACAACGGTGGGATCCGCGGCGGGCAGCGTCATATTTTTGGCGACTCCCGGGGGAAGCGTGACCGTGCCAATGACCGGAACGGGGGTGAGCGGGACACGCACGATTTCCGCGGTACCTGCGACCCTGAACTTTGGAAGCGTAAGCATCGGAAAAACGGAAACGTTGCCGGTGAGGATCGAGAACACGGGTAACTCGAGCATAACCGTCTCTGGAATCGGAGTTTCAGCGGCCGATATCCAAACCAGCGGAGGGGTGAACGGGGCGACGATTGCACCGGGCCAGTCAGCAACTTTGGATGTGACTTTTGCGCCCACGAAAACGGAGACGCTAAGCGGTAGCGTGAGACTAACCAGCAGCGCTACAAATTCGCCGACGACGATCACTATTGGGGGAGCGGGGGTGGTGAGCGCGGCCCACTCGGTGGAGCTGAACTGGGCGGCAAGCATTTCGCCGGGAGTCGCGGGATATCACGTATACAGGGCCACAATGCCGGGCGGGGCGTTCTCGCAACTCAGCGGAGTCTTGGTGACGGGGACAACGTACACGGATAGTTCTGTGGCGGCGCGGGGTAGTTACGCTTATGAAGTAAAAGCGGTCAGCACACAGGGAGTAGAGAGCGCTCCTTCAGCGGCTGTGACCGCAACAATTCCATAGCCAGGGCCCATAGCGAAGGTCGCTAGAACGAGATCAGGAGTGGGAGTCGAGGAATTTGCCGAGGACGGCGGCGGCGTGTTCGCAGAGTTTGCGGTCGTCCGGGCCGAAGGCGGCGAGGAAGTGGGAATCGATATCGAGTTCGCCAACGACTTTGCCGTGGACGAAGACGGGGACGACGATTTCGGATTTGGTTTCGAGAGAGCAGGCGAGATAGCGGGAGTCGGCGTTGACGTCGTCGACGACGATGGTTTTGCCGCTGGAGGCAGCGGCGCCGCAGATGCCTTGGTTGAGAGGGATGCGGGTGTGGGGCGTCATGGTGCCTTTGAAGGGGCCAAGGACGAGAGTGTCGCCGCCTTCCCTTTCGAGCATGTAGAAGCCAACCCAATTGTAGCGGGTGAGTTTTTCGTGGAGCAGGGCGACGATGGATTTCATGAGGGCTTCGCCGGAAGGGGCGGATCTGGCGAGGGCGTCGAGTTGGGGAATGATGTCGGTGGATTTTGGATGTGTGGTTGTCATTGGGATTATTTTAGCGTGGGTGCGGGGTTGGGGGCAAAAGATGGCAGCGTGGTGCTTCCGGGGTAAATATCTATTGTCGTTGCAAACGTAAAAGCGGAAGCTGCGCTTCCGCACTCAAAAGGAAGATGCGGCCGCGAAGGGCGAATTGGAAATAATTTTGGCCGAGTTTGACAGCGCTGGGAGTGGACACTAAACTACTAAAGTTGAGTAGCCGGGGTAGCTCATTGGTAGAGCGCCGCCCTGAAAAGGCGGGCGTAGCCAGTTCGATTCTGGCCCCCGGCACCACTCGAATGTACGGCCGCCAGTAATTCCCACCTTCTCTTAGCCTATCCATTTACCTCGCCTGAGTGCCTGGTACGCTCAAGGCTTTGCGTCAGGGCGTTTTGAGAAAGATGTTGCCGATGTTGTGTTCGCGGAGCATGGCGTTGAATGCGGCCAGGTCTTTGGCGCTGAACTGTTGAAAGTCTGCGGTCGCTTTGTCGCCACGCTGCTTCAGATCTTGCTGGACGGCGTTTTGTTGGGTGGTTGGGGGAAAATCCGCGTTGCTGTCGAGCTGGCTGAATAGATATTCGACTTTTTGGAGCAGCATCGGGGCCCAGCGGCAATCGTCCTGGCCGCGGCCGGTGAGCTTGAGCTGGAGCAGGGTAGCTTCGATAGTTGCGACTTGCTCGCCGAGGTCGGCGGCTGCTTTGCGAACGGGTTTGGAAGCTTCGTCGGTGCCAAGTTCCTTGCCGAGAGCAGTGAGTTGCGCACGCAGAGATTCGATCTGATTGACTGTGGAGGACAAAGCGTTCATTTCGTCGTACAGCGCGGACTGCAAGCGGTTCTGCGCCTGAACGTCAGTTTCGGAGCCGGAGGTGTGCGGGTCTTTGAGCACGGTCAACTTTTGCGTGAGTTTGGCGTCGCCCACGGTGAGCGTGACGGAGTAGGTTCCTGGAGGCACGAGGACCGAGAGCCGAGCCATGGCGGGAGGCTTGCGCCAGCCTTCCGCGCCAAGAGGAACGTCGGGCGCGTAGAGCGGGGCGTTCTTCAGCTGGATTTGCGTGGTGCGCTCGGAGCGCAGGTCCCACCAGACGCGGTTGATGCCTGCTTTGACTTCGCAGGGAGCGGGATCGGCATCGGGATGCTCTTCTTCTTCGCCGGATTTTTTGACTTCGGAGGCGCCGGGTTTGGGTGCGCGGCATTCGATTTCGCGGACTTTTTTTCCGGCCGCGTCGGTGAAGGTGAGCTTGGCGACTTCTTTTTCCGCGAGGCTGGTCTTGAGAAAGAAATTGATGGCTGCGCCATACGGCGGGTTTTTACCCGTCGAGGGGTCATATTCGACGGCGGCGGGCTGAGCCACTTCTTTGAAGCGGTAGGCGTCGCGAGGGGCGAAGAGATGCGCCTTGGCGGCGCCGATTTCCGGCGTGAATTGCTGGAACGGAGTGATGTCGTCGAGAATCCAGAAGCCGCGGCCGTAGGTGGCGACGGCGAGGTCGTGGAATCTCTCTTGAACGGTGAGCCAATAAACTGGGGCGTGAGGAAGGCCGGACTGCAGCGGTTGCCAGTTTTTGCCGTCGTCAAAGGAGACGTAGAGCCCACCCTCGGTGCCGAGATAGAGGAGGCCTTTGCGAACGGGATCTTCGCGGACGCAGTGGGCATAACTGAGCATGTTGTGGGGAAGGCCGGTGGTGATCAGAGTCCAGGTTTTTCCGTAGTCGGCGGTCTTGTAGACGAAGGGGTCGCGGAAGTTGACCTGATGGCCGTCAACGGTGAGGTAAGCGGTGCCTGCATCGTAGCGCGAGGCTTCAATGTTATCCACCGTGCCCCACTCGGGGAAGTTGGGGAGATTCTTGGTGACGTTGGTCCAGGATTTTCCAGCGTCGCGCGTAACCTGGACCTGGCCGTCGTTGGTGCCGGCCCAGAGCAGGCCCGCCTCTTTCGGAGACTCGGTCAGTGCGAAAATAACTCCGGCATATTCGACGCCGATGTTGTCGGGAGTGAGGCCGCCGGAAATCTGCTGGCGGGATTTGTCGTTGCGAGTAAGGTCTGGACTGATGATCTGCCAACTGTTGCCGCCATCGGTGGTGACGTGGACAAATTGGCTGCCCACGTAGACCTTGTTATGGTCGAACGGTGAGATGGCGATGGGGAATTCCCAGTTGAAGCGGTACTTCACTTCCGATGCGGGGGCGCCGGCTACGTAATCGGGCCAGACCTCGACTTCGCGGTTTTGGTGGGTGCGCTCATCGAAGCGGGTGACCGTGCCGCCGATGCTGCCGGAACCGGTGCCCGTGGACCAGATGATGTTGTTGTCCACTGGATCGGGCATGGCGAAGCCGCTTTCGCCTCCAGCGACGGGGTGCCACGCGCCGCGGGGGATGTTGTTGCCGAGGAAGCCGCCGAACTGAAGGCTGTTGCTGGGGCCGCGCCAGGACGGGCCGTCCTGGCGGTTGCCGTAAACGAAATAGGGGATCTGGTCGTCCACGGTGACGTGATAGATCTGGGCGATGGCCAGGTTCACGTGGCTCCAGGAAATTCCTCGATCCACGGAAATATTCACGCCGCCGTCGTTGACGACCGCCATGCGATCACCGTTAGTGGGATCGATCCACATTTCGTGATTGTCGCCGCCGGGATCGGCAGGCATTTTGGTGAGGGTGCGGCCGCCATCGAGGGTGCGCGAAAATGAGGCGGAGAAAAAGAAGACTTCGTTCTCGTTGTCGGGGGCAATCTCCGTGCGGGTGTAGTAATGGGTGCGGCCGCGGAGCTGGCGGTCGGAGTTGACCATCTCCCAGTTGTCACCGCCATCGTCGGAACGCCAGAGCTGGCCGAGCTGGCCGGGGCTGTTGGGCTGGGGAACGCCGTCGCCGGTTTCAATTTCCGCATAGACGCGATTGGAATCTTTTTTGGCGACGCGAACGGCGATGCGGCCCACGGGAGAATGCGGCAGGCCATGACCCTCGAGGCGCTTCCAGGTGATGCCGCCGTCCGTGGATTTGAAGAGACCACTTCCCTGCCCGCCGCTGGTGCGGCCCCAGGTGTGAATTTCGATCTGCCACATGCCGGCAAAAAGAATTCTGGAATTGTTGGGATCCATGCCCATGTCGGAGCAGCCAGTGTTTTCGTCGACGAAGAGAACTTTGTTCCAGGTCTTGCCGCCGTCGGTGGTGCGGAAAACCCCGCGCTCCGGTTGCGGCCCGTAAGCGTGGCCAAGCGCACATGCGAGCACGATGTCGGGATTGGCCGGGTCGATTTCCACACGACCGATGCGACCGGTCTTTTCCAGGCCCATCAAGGACCAAGTTTTTCCTGCGTCGGTGGATTTATAGATTCCCTGACCTACGGAGATGTGGCTGCGGATGAAGGATTCGCCGGTTCCCGCCCAGACGACGTTGGGATCGCTGGGAGCGACTGCCAGAGAGCCGATGGAGGCGACTGCTTCCGAGTCAAAGATGGGGTTCCAGTGGATGCCGCCATCGGTGCTTTTGAAAATGCCGCCGGAGGCCGCGCCTACATACCAGATGTTCGGTTTTCCGGGAATGCCCGCGACGGAGGTTGCGCGGTTGCCTTCGGGGCCGATGTAGCGGTATTTGAGCTGGGCGTAGGCATCGGGATTGATTGGAGATTGCTGCGCTTGCACCTGGCAAGGAACGAGCAATAGCCCGGCAAGTACAACCGCACCGGCAAATTTCGCGACAAGGTATTCCACATGCTTCAACATGGTGAGCCTCTCTGATCGTGATGAAATTGGGATGGGCGGATGATACAAGCGGAGAAACAGGAGGTCAATGGTGACGGGAGCGGGACGTCCTTATCTTGGCGACTGAAACGGTGAATGAGCGGGGAGGGCTTGTTGAGAGGATGCCGAACGCGTGGAGCGTGATAGGCTCGAAGCTATGCGGATATTATTTGCCCTGCTCTGCGGCTACTTAGCATGCGGAGTGAACGCCAGTGGCGAGCCCAAGCCGGAGAGTGCAGGGCGCCCGAGCGTTTTTCTGATTACGATCGATACGCTGAGAGCGGATCATGTTCATTGCTATGGATACGACAAGATTGAAACTCCTGCGCTGGACCTGCTGGCGAAGGAAGGAATCCGGTTCACGCAGGCGTTCACACCAAGCCCAATCACGAATAGTTCACACACGAGCATCATGACGGGGCTTTTGCCGAGTTCGCACGGAGTGAGCGACTTTGGCGTGCCTTTGGCCGCGAGCCATCCCACGCTGGCAGAATTGCTGAAGAAGGGGGGCTACAGCACGGCGGCGTTCATCGGCGCCGTGATTCTGGATAGCAAGAATCTGGCGCCGGGCCTCGATCGGGGATTCTCGTTCTATGACAACTTTCCGGAGGCCGCAACGAGCAAGTCGCGGTGGGGACGGCTGGAGCGGCGAGGGATGGAAGTGGAGCAACGGGCGGAGTCGTGGCTGAATACGCATTCGGAAGGCGCCCAGTTTGTTTGGGTGCACCTTTACGATCCACATGATCCGTATGAGCCGCCCGCACCGTATTCGGAAATTTATAAAGACCGGCTGTATGACGGAGAAATCGCGTACGCGGATTCCGCGCTGGGCAAGTTTCTTCGTTACCTGAAGAAACAGGGCTGGTACGAAGGAGCAATGATTGTTGTGGTGGGAGATCACGGCGAGGGGCTGGGCGAGCATCGCGAAGACACACATGGAATATTTCTTTACGATTCGACGACGCACGTGCCGTTGATTGTGAAGCTACCGAAGGAGCGCGAAGCCGGCCGGGTGGTTGAGGCGCAGGTACGTACGACGGATATTATGCCGACGATACTGGGGATGCTGGGGATTGCGACTCCGGTGCGTCTGGATGGCGATTCCCTGGCGCCGTTGATGGAGGGGAGCGAGGCGGGAGCGCGGACCGCGTTCGGGGAGACAAATTATCCGTTGCGGTTTGGATGGGCGCCGCTGCGGTCGATTCGCAAGGAAGGATTCAAGTTTATCGAAGCGCCGAAGCCGGAGCTTTACGATCTTCGCGGCGATCCGGGTGAAACGCAGAATCATTACGCGCCGTGGGATGGGACGGTACAACGGCTGCGGAGGGATCTTGCGGAGTTAAGCGCCAAATCGCCGGCGACTGGAACAAGTTCGGCTGCAACTGTTTCGGCAAGCACGATCGATGAATTGCACGCGCTGGGATATTTGGGCGCGGCGGATGCCGGGAGCGCGACAGATGTTCCGGAACCGTCTTTGTTGCCGGATCCGAAGGACAAAATCGAAGAGCAGAATCTGTTGCACACGGCGACGATGGCGACGGAGGCGGGGGAGCCGGCAAAGGCTCGGGCGGCGCTGGAAAAGGTGCTGCAAATGGATGGAGGTTCGGCGATTGCGCTGAGGCAACTGGGGCGGCTGGAAATGGCTTCGGGGAATTACGTAAAAGCCGCGGGGTACCTGCGACGGGTGCGCGACGCCCACCCGAACGACGCGACGAATGCGCTGGAATACGCGCGGGCGCTGGAGATGGGCGGCGACCTGGCGGGGGCTCGGGAGGCGTTGCTGGCGAGTTTGAAGCTGAACGCGGACCAGTTTGAAGCGCGGCTGGCGCTGGGGCGGGTGTATAGCGGGTTGGGGGAGTTGAAGGCGGCGGAGGACCAATTTGAGGCAGCGGTGCTGCTGCAGCCGGGAAGTTCAGAAGCACAAATCAATTTGGCTAGGACGTTGATGCGGCGGAAAGAATTTGCGGAAGCGGCGGAGTTGCTGGAGGCTGTTGCGGAACCTTCGAACAAGAATCCTGAGATATTTGAGTTGCTGGCGCAGGCTTACACAGGGCTTGGGAGGCGGCAAGAGGCGGAGCGGGCGCGATTGAGGGCGAAGGAGTTGCGAGGGGCAAAGCGGGCGGAGTAAGGGGTAGTGCAAAAACGCACAGGCAAGAGTGCATGTACCACATATGTAAGGATTCGGAGCACAGGCTAAAGCCTGTGCTACACGAGTCGAACACCAAGAGCGGGCCGGGCCCTTCGGACTAACTCAGGGCAAGCGAGCCCGGCCCCTACAAAGGCGTTGTAGCACAGGCTGAAGCCTATGCTACAAGAGCGAATCGTTAAGCCGAACTATTGTCCCGCGGCTACTTTGGTGGCGGGGTTTTCGAATATTTCGGTTAGGATGCGGCCGCGCATCTGCTTGGGCTGCTCGATGCCGTAGATGTGCAGGAGTGTCGGCGCGACGTCATAGACGCTGGCTCCGAGTCCCATTAGACGCAAATCATGCTTGATGCCGGGGCCCATGGCGAAGAAGGAGCCTGGGACATCGTCGCCATCGGCAAAATCGTGCTTGGCGATGACCGGAGTGGTTTTCTCGTGGTCCATGTGGGCGTGAGGATCTTTCTCTTCGAACTCGCGCAGGGGCTTGATGCCGTGGTCGGAGAAAATAATCAGATAGGTGTTCTCGTCCACGTGCTTGAGGATTGAGCCGAGGACCTTGTCGAAGGCGATGTACTGGTTGGGGAAGGCGGCTTGCCGGACGTTATTGATGCTGGGATTGTAACCGACATTGAAGGGCGTGATGGGGTAGAGCCAGTGGCCGGTGCGGTCTTCGCAGGACTGGGCGAGAAAGGTGAATTCGGTAGGATGCGTGGTGAGCAGATAGTCGAAGAGCTTGGTCTGCTGGTCGCGGATGAGCTGGACTTTGCCAAGCCACTGGTCGATGAGCTCGGTTTCGTGGCCCTTTAGATCGCCGGCGGCGGGCATGCGCTCGCAGTCAATATAGAAGTCGCCGACGTTTTTCAGGAGTTCGGGTTGCAAGCTCCGGGGATAGACCGCGTCGCCGCCCATGACTTCGCTGAGCTTGGGGGCGCAGAGGACGCCATCTTCACAATTCTTGCCGCGGGTGAGCATGCCGCTGATCATGTAGCCGTTTACGGGCATGACGGGAAAGGTGGCCGGAACGTTGGCCATGCCGACGGTGACGCCGCTTTTCGAGAGATACGACCAGAGGGGCTCTTCCTTCATCATGTTGGTGTTGGCGGTGATGCCGCCGACGAGGAAGCCGGTGACGCCATGTTCTTCCGGTTTCGTGCTGGTGAAGAGCGTGGTGTAGACGCGGGGGCAGTTGGGGGCAGAAACGGTGCGGAGCTTACCGTAGGCGCCATTTTCGATGACCTTGGAGAGATTGGGCATCTGGCCCTTGAGGAGGAGCGGGCGAATGATGTCCAACTCCATGCCGTTGACGCCGACGACGATGACGCGTGGCTTGGGTTTGGAGGCGGTTGGTTCTTGGGCAAAAACAGGAACGGCCAGGATAAGTACGGACAGCAATAGAGAGAATTTTTTGGAAACCATGGAACACCCCTGGAAATATGGGCGAATTATATAGTTGGGGGTTGCGGGTGTCCAGCAAAGGCGGTGGGGGCGCCTTGCTTTCTTTCTCTGGGGAATTGGAAGGCGAGGCTTACTTCGGGCCAAGAGCAACCCAAGAGGGCGGGGCAAGCCCCGCCCCTACAAAGGCGGGAGTGAAGCCAAGAAAATGCGCCCGCCTCGGAAGGCGGCCTCTACAAAGGCCTGGAGAAAAGAACGCGGCGTAAAGCCGCCCCTACAAACTCTTTCGGTGCGTGACGTTTTGAAACCGTTTTATTGGCGGGTGGGGGGTTTGAGGCGGGCGGCTTCGGCACGCTGACTCGCGGCATCCGCGGTGCGGCCCAGCTTTTCGTAATCATCGGCGAGGAAGGAATGGGCTTCGCGTGAATCGGCTTGCACCGTCGCGGCCTTTTCCAAGTACGGAAGGGCCTCGTCGAAAGTGCCGTTGAGAAAGAGCATCCGACCCAGGAGCAAGTTTGCACGGTAATGGTCCGGCTCTCCCTGGAGGACGATGAGAAGGTTTTTGGCAGCTTCCTCTGGACGTCCGGTGCGGGCATAAATGGAGGCCATCGAGTAGCGGGCGTCGCTCCAGTCGGGACGGTTTTCGACCAGGATTTCGAAATGCGCGGCGGCGGTTTTGAGGTCGCCGGTTTCATAGAGGCAGATGGCCAACTCGTACTGCGCCATTAAGGCATCCGGGCGGAGCTCGACGGCAGCGCGGAGCGGGGGAATGGCTTTAGCAAACTTGCCATTTCGCGAGTACGCGATGCCGAGGTAATACTGGGCGGCCTGGACTTGCGGGTCTTTCGTCACCACATTCAGCAGCAGCGGGATGACACTGGCTGCTTTGCCGTCCTCAATAGCCAGGCTGGCATCGTGCATGTCGTTAGCGACATCAATGCGGTCCTTGGGGTCGGTGCGTGAGACGGGGCGAGTCCCGCTGGAGGCAACGTAGCCAAGAGCGGATAGCTTTTCCCTGCTCTTCTCGTCGAGTGCATCCTGCAAGGCTTGAGGCGCGCCTGAGCTGATTCGCTTGACGAAGCTATCGAGCTGGACGGCGAGGCGGACTGCGGCGGCGCGCTTGTCCGAAAAGAGGTTTGTTTTCGCGCCGGGGTCAGAAGCGAGATCGTACAGTTCGGACTTTGGGGCGCGGACATAAAGTTGGTTGCCGGTGCGAAGGGACACGAGCGCGCTCCAGCCAAAGGAGCGTTCGGAGTGGTCGCCTGTTGCCAGGGATGGACGGATTTCGGGGTGCGGATTTCCGATCAGGGGGAGAAGCGAATGTCCCTGCATGGCCGGAGGAGGGGTTTGGCCGAGCGAATCGATCAGGGTTGGCGCCAAGTCTACCAGGCTTGCCGTTGCGCTAACTCGCTGGCCTGCGAGGCGATTGGCGGGAAGTTTGAGGAGCAGGGGGACGTGGATCGTGGAGTCATAGAGAAAAATGCTGTGAGTGAGCTCGCCGTGGTCGCCCAGGGCTTCGCCGTGATCGGCGGCGACGGCGATCAATGAATTGTCGTATAGCCCCTGGCTGCGCAGGTAGTCGAGCAATTTGCCGACGATGGAATCGACGTAGGCGATGCCTGCGTTGTAGGGTTTGTTTGGGAAACGGCTGCGGAACGGTTCGGGTGGATTATAGGGGTCGTGGGCGTCCCAGAGATGAAACCAGAGGAAGAAAGGCCCACCTTTTTGCTGGGCGAGCCATTCGAGGGTGTAGCCGAGAGTGACTTCGCCGCGGCGCTGCATGGAGGCTTCGCGGCGCTCGCCGGTTTTCTGGCGGTGGAAGCCTGCGTTGTAGACATCGAAACCCCGCTCGAAACCAGAGGCGAAGCCGTTTTTCGGATCGAGGATGATGCTGCCGACGAAGGCGCCGGTGTGGTAGCCCTGAGAGTGAAGAATCTCGGAAAGAAAAGGGACGGTGGGAGGCAGGCGATCACCGAAATTGCGGATGCCGTGGAATTGAGGATAGGTGCCGGTGAGAATCGTCGCGTGAGAGACCGGGGTGATGGGGGCCTGGGAGTAGGCGTGTTCGAAGACCACGCCCTGAGTCGCGAGTGCATCCAGATGTGGCGTCAAACCAAGTTTTGAGCCGAGAAAGCCCATGCGGTCTGCCCGGACGGTGTCCAGCGTGATAAGGATAATGTTGGGAGGGTCGGAGGCAGCCGCGGCGAGCGCGGGCAACAGAAGGAACAGGGAAAAGATGGAAGCGCGCCGCATAAAAGAAAAAGGAGTCTGCATTGTAGCAGACTCCTTTTTTGGAACCAAAGCGCAGAGCGGAAGATCAGAAGAGGATCTTCGCTCCAATTTGGGCGGCGCGGGCACCGCCTTGGGAAAGGTATGGGTTTCCGGAGGCGATGTCCGGCGTCTGGTCGAACAAAAGGAAGCTGCTATTTCCAAAAGTGGTGCTGGCAGGCGTTGGTTTGAAGTTAGGATGATTCAGCAAGTTAAAGACCTCGAGGCGGAGTTGGAGGCTCATCTTTTCCGTGAGCTTGGTGGTCTTAACGATGTTGAAATCCCACTGCCTGAATTTGGGACCGCGGAAAGCGTTGCGGCCGCACGTCCCGATTGTATTTGTGGCGGGAGTGGAGAATATCGCGTCCGCATTCGTAATGGAGGGACTGCGAGGGTCACTGAACTGGTAGATAGGTTTTACCCCCGAACAGTCTGGCCTTTCGTAGACCCGGTCCTGGCCGGAGAGGTTAGCATTTGAAGTAAGTAGCGCGGTCCAGGGACGGCCACTTACCACCGCCATAACCGATCCGATCTGCCAACCCTCTCCGAACCTGCCGAGGGAGCTCACACGAGGAACATCGTAAACCACGCCGCCGTTGAAGTTTAGCCGGATATCCGTGTCGCAGGGGCCCTGGTTACTGCTGGGGTTGTAAGGATTCTCCTCGATCGGAACCGTGGATCCGCCGCCGCGGCTGGTGGAATTGGTATCAATACAGTTCGACCAGGTGAAATTGATAGTGGTGTTGAGCCCATGCCAGTCACGCTGGCGATAGGTTGCCTGCAAACTGTTGTAACGTTGATAACCATCGTTGGTCAATTGCATGACGTATTTGAATGAGGGCACCCCATTGTCCTGGAACACAGAATCAAACGGACGAGCACAATTGCCAGTGCTCTGGCCTTTGCAACCGATGGGGCGGTCATTAAGGGCGCGCATTTGGAAAGTATCTGTAGCATGGGAGCCAAGGTAACTTACGGTGATTGCGTTGTTTCTGAAAAGCTCGTGCTGAATCGTAGCACTGTAATACTGGATTCTTGGCGTCTTTAAGTCCGGAACGGTTCCGAAGATGTTAAACGGCGGAGTGCCCAGGGGATTGGTGCCAAAGGTTGGAAAACAACCCACAGTCCCTGTGCCGGCACACGTACCTGCAATACCGCTTCCGGGTTGCGGGCCGATGCAGACGAAGTCCGGGTTAACGCCAGGGGTGTTGGTCGCCGGGTTGTAGCACGTGTCCGGCCCAAACGGTTGGAACAAAACGCTCGGATCCGCATTCCCTGCCGCATCGACGGAGAACACTCCCAAGTTAGAGTTTGTGAATGCACCAGCTCTTGCGCCTTGAAAAGAGTAAGGTGCACTGATCGCAGCAAAATTCGCCACGTCGTAGGCCATGGAGTAACCAATTCGGAAAGCGGTCTTGCCATTGCCAAAGATGTCCCAGGCGAGTCCAGCTCTCGGTCCAAGGTCCTTAAGATCCAGATTGTAGAGACGGGGGAAGCCTTGCTGCAGGCGAACCAGGCCGTTCGGAAACCCGGTCGGGGCGCAGACTGTAGGCTCAGGGGGAGCACAAGGGAAGAAGTTGGAGGCATTCTTGTCGGCGTCACCCAATGCGCCGTTGACGTCCCAACGCAAACCGTAACTGACTGTTACACGCGGGTTGATTTTCCATTCGTCCTGGAAAAACAATCCCATGGAAGGCTGGAAAAGGTGGCGTGACGTATCACCAAAAGAGCGTGCGGCCTCGTCGAGACGGCCGGTAAGCAATTCGTCAATCACGGTCTGGAAATCACCTTGATAAGTGTAAAAGGGAGTCCGCGAGCGATTTCGCAGACTGAAGGTGGAGGCGTACTGATAGCTGCCGCCAAACTTGAAGGTATGAGGACCCTTGATCCAGGTAACGTGGGTGGATACATCGTATGTTTGCGTGGGGCGGGTGCTCAGCGGGTAGCCAAATACGCCACCGGGGTACCCGGGAGTCACATAGCTGGCATAAACCACAGGGACACCAAAATCGGCGGGATTCAGCGGGCCGGTGTCGATGCCCAGGCTCAGAGGATTAATTTTGTTGCTCACGTCGAGAATTTGCGCGTACCGCGACCAGTTGAAGCGCACATCCACGATCTTGTTGGCAGCGAGATTGTACGTCCACGTGGCGCCTGCCATCTGGACACGAGTCGGAGCGATGGTATTGAATCCGTCAGCTGGTAGGCCGCTGCCCGGGGCCGGCGGAATCGTATATCCGCCAGTTGGCGCGGACTGGACGCTGTCTGCGAACATATACCGCCCTGAGATGTTCATCTTGTCGTTCAGCTTGTGGTCAACCCTGATGATAAAGCTGCTCATCTTGTCTGTATTAGGGCTGGAAATGGTTTGGCTGAACCCGCCAGGGAGCACAGAGGTGCCAGCAGCAGCGGCGGGCGTACAGGAAACTATCGGGGCGTTCCCCGAGGCCGGTGTGGCGGCGGCGCAAGGATAATACTTCAGCATGTTCAGGCCTGCCGTGTTAAGAGGGAAGGCCGCGCCCGTAGTGTTAACGGCCGAACAGCCCGCCGGCGGAGCGGTATTGTTCATGTCGGCCAAGGCGCATGCCACATCGCCAAGCGTGGGGATGAACATCGAATAAGGCTCCAGAGCCTTGTTGCGTTGCCCTTCGAAGGCGAAGAAGAAGAAGGTGCGGTCCTTCTTGATCGGTCCACCCACCGTTCCCCCGTAATTGTGATTGTGGTAGGGGAGCGTTTCCGAGGAGAAATAGTTCTTGGCGTTCAGCCAGTCATAGTTACCGAAATAGAAGGCGTCACCGTGGAAATTGTTCGTGCCGCTCTTAAGGGTGACGTTGATGGCAGCACCGCCCTTGACTCCGTTCTCCGCGGAAGGAAGCTGTTGGACGGTGTACTCGGAGATGGAATCGTTGCCCAGAACGGAAGCCGGAACGCCCAATACGCCGGGCTGGCCGACAACTTCGCTGCCGTAGAAGCGGTCATTATTGGGCATGCCATCGATCATGTAATTGTTAGATGTGGTGCGCTGGCCGCTAATGCTGACATCCAAGAACCCGCCGCCCGGCGTGCGCTGGACGCCTGGGGTAAGCGCGAGGATGGACTTAAAATCGCGGCCCTCCGTGGGCAAATCCAGAATGGACTTGGTGTCTACTTCGTTGTTCACGCCCGAGGAGAAATCCACCAGCGGAGAAACCGCTTCGACGGTGATGGTTTCTGTGCGCGAACCAATTTCGAGGCGAAAATCCGACTTGGTCACCTGTGCGAGGGTAACCGTGACACTTCGGACCGTTGTCTTAAACCCTTGAGCAGAAACCGAAACCTTATAGACGCAAACGGGCAAGTCGGCCAACCTGTATTCGCCGGCGGCCCCAGACGTGATGTCATGCTTCTGGTTTGTGTCCGGACAGACGGCGGAAACGGTTGCGCCGGCGACGGCGGCGCCGCTGGAATCCATCACTGTACCGGTGATTTCGCCGGTGGTGATTTGCGCGGGAAGATAGAGAGCACAGCCGAGAATCAGAATGAGTGCAGAGAAAAACCGCAATGAATAAGACCTGAGCATTGGACGCCACCCCCATGGCAGAATGAAGGACCCTGCACCGCACCCGCAATTGGGTGTGATTCTATGCCGAGCGGGGGTTTTGTCAACCAAAATTCTAATTATTCGACGGATGAGACGTTGCTTATTTATTACTCCATGCGCGCGAGGGCGCGGGCGGATGCGATTTGCGCGACCTTCGAGTGCGGAGAGAATAGTTGTTGGAGACCGGGGAAACCTGTTACAGTCCGGACAATTAAGCTGGTGGAAGTATGAAAGTCTCAAGCCTTGCGGCGACGTACGAATTACCCCAGGCGCACGGGCACCTCGCGCCGCTTCCGACTGCGATTCGAACGATTCTAACCACACTGACCTTGGTATTGGGGTTTTGCGAATCCGTTCACGCCGACGATTTCTGGAAGCAGAAGCCTGCCGCACAGTGGTCGCATGACGAAGCATTGAAGCTGGTGCGACACTCGCCCTGGGCCAAGGTGGAACCCGTGGTGTTCCGGCGAACCGAGGTTCAAGCGAGCTACAGCACCTCGACCGGCACGAAGAATTGCGATCCGGACGCCATCGATTCAAATGGGAAGTGTATACAAAAACGAAGAGTCAGAGCGCCCATTGATCCTTCCCGGCACCCGGATGGGGCACCAGGGCTTTCACCATCCACCGCGTTTCTGGTGCGATGGGAATCAGCCGGCCCGGTGAGCGAGGCGTTTGCACGGCTTGAGGAACTTGGCGAACGCACGCTCACGGCGTTTCTGGCGCGGGCGCCGCGGCTTCCGGAGGATCGCTACGTGATCACGGTGAAACTCGATCAACCCGGGTTCGCCGGATTCGAGCCCTTCGCAGTTGCCGCCGGAAGAACTCCGTATTTCCGGGCGACGCTGAAGACCCGCCGTGGGGCGGTTGCCCCACTTGAAATCGAGTTCACCGGAACGGGCACGAGTTCGGCCGTCCATTTCTTTTTTCCGAGAACGGTCGACGGCAGTCCTCTGCTTGGCGGGGGGCTCGCTGCGGCACAATTCGAACTACGAGGGGCGGGTTTCGCGGTCCAAAGTAAGTTCAGGCTCGACCCCGAGTTCCTGAAGTAAATTTAATTGCGGCAATCGGCAAGGCGAGCTGCAGAATTAAGATCCCCTGGTTTCGGCAAACAAGAAGGCCAGCCGTTCGATCCAGCATGCAAATCGAAACAGGATCCCCCGCATAAACTTGAGCGGCCTGTTCGGGTTGCGCTTGTATGCGCCAAATTCGCCAAGGACGGAACATACGGGCCGTGGAGATCGTATGTTTTTGATAGCGACGGATGACTCCCCTGTTCTGAAGGAATACCAAATGATGCAAAGAATGCTCCGCGATGGATTCGCCGCAGGGATAGCGATCGGATTAATGAGCACGACTGCCGGAGCTCAGCTGGGGCGTCAATCCGATCGGGCCGGCGCGGCGGGGGATGCCGTCACGGTAATCAAGAACGTCACGTTGATCTCGCCGGAGCGCGACGCTCCGTTGTTTCATGCGGATGTGGTACTCCGCGATGGCAGGATTACGAAGATCGGGAAAAATCTGGATGCGGGACCGCGAGCGAGGCGAATCGAGGGGACGGGACGATTTCTGATTCCCGGGCTGATCGATTCACATGTTCACGTGGAGCATTCGGCGGCACTTGATGAGGATGCGATTGCTGCTCATCCGGAACTTTGGAAGGCCTATCGCGCGCAGGTGCCTCGCGCTTATCTTGCATTCGGATTTACGACGGTTGTGGATCTGGATCTTGCGCCGAGCGGGCAAGCGTGGTTTGAGAGCACGCCTTTGCATCCGCGATTCTTCCACTGCGGAAGAGGAATAAAGGTGGCGGGTGGATATGGGGCGTTTGAAGTTCCACCGGCAGGCTCGGCGAACTTTCCGAATCTGGTTTACGAATCCGAGGAGGCCGCACACTGGCCGAGTTCGCTGAACGCGGGCGATTACACGGCTGAAAGCGCGGTGATGAGAACGGCGGATGCGGGAGCGGTTTGCGTGAAGGCGTTCGTGGAATCCGGATTTGGGATGTTCCACTGGCCCTATTTGCATACCGAGACGCTGAAGCAAATCCGTTCGGCGGCGACGGCGGACAAGCTGGTGCTGATGGTTCATGCCACTGGGGTGGATAGCTGGCAGGCGGCGATCGATGCGCGTGCGGATGTGATCGCGCATGGACTTTGGATTTGGCCGGGAGACCTCGCCAGCTCCAGCGTGCCTGCCGCAGCGAGTAGGGTGATTGGCGAGGCAGCGCGGGCCGGGATACGTGTGCAGCCGACGTTGCAAACCGTTGCGGGTGAGAGATCGATGTTGGATGCAAGCCTGCTCGATGATCCCAGGCTTATGTTTGCACTGCCGAGTTCGGTGATTGGTTATCTACGCTCGGCGGAAGGACTGAAGGCGCGCAACTCGCTGCTGGAGGAATATCGAAAGGCATCGCCGCCGCCTGGATTTGAGGCGTTGCTGCCGGCCGCGATTGAACGGACGCGGGCGACGTTCAAGCTTATGTTGCAGGATCATGTCGTTTTGATTTTCGGGAGCGACACTCCGGCAGGGGATGGATTTGGGAATCCGCCGGGGCTGAACGGGCGGCTGGAACTGCAGGATTGGGCTGAGGCAGGAGCTCCGCTGGCTGAGATTTTGCGTGCAGCGACGATTGAGAATGCGAGGGCGTTGGGAGTGGCGCAGGAAGTTGGAAGTATCGAAGTTGGGAAGCGGGCGGATTTGTTGTTGCTGAAGAAGAATCCGCTGGTGAGTGTTTCGGCGTATGACTCGATTGAGACGGTTTTTTTGAATGGTGAGGCGATTGAGAGAGAGAGGTTGCGAGCGAAGGAATAGATTTCGCGGAGAAGAGAGGGCGGGGCCATCTGAAGATGGCCGCTACGAAGAGGATCGAGCGGGGATCGGGTGTGAAGTTGGGGAAAAACGGCCCGCCGCGGACGGCGGGCCCTACAAAGGCAAGAGGGAAGGGCGAGCCCCTCCCCTACAGAGGAAAGAGAAAGGAAAGAAGGCGGCATAAAGCCGCCCCTACAAATGCGTTGGTTAGTTGCGGATGGTGGATTCAGTTGGGAGTTGAGAGGAGGACCAGCCGCCGCCGAGGGCTTTGATCAGGAGGACGCTGGCGTCCATGCGGCGGCGTTGGATGTCTACGTTGTTGCGTTCGTTTTGCAGGGCGACGGTTTGGGCGTTGATGACCTGGAGATAGGTGTCCACGCCGCCTTTGTAGCGGTTGGTGAAGAGTTGAAGGGATTCCTGGGCGGAGGTGGTGGCCTGGGTTTGCTGCTGATCTTCGTCGCTGAGAATGCGGAGGGCGGCGAGATTGTCTTCGACTTCCTGGAAGGCGGTGAGAGTGGCCTGGCGATAGGTGGCGACGGTGCCGTCGTAGTTGGCGAGAGCGGTTTCGGAGTTGGCGCGGCGGCGGCCACCGTCGTAGAGAGTTTGGAGCATTTGTGGACCTACGGCCCAGAAGCGGCTGGGCCAGCTGAACCAATTCAAGAGTGAAGTCCCTTCAAAACCCGCGGAACCATTCAGAGAGAGCGTTGGGAAATAAGCGGCGCGGGCGATGCCGATCTGTTGATTGGCTTCGGCCATGCGGCGTTCGGCGGCGGCGATATCGGGGCGGCGTTCGAGGAGTTCGGAGGGAAGCGCGCCGGGGACCACCGGGGGCTGAGCATTTAGGGGGGCTGGGGGGATGGTGAGTTCGGCGGGAGGCTTGCCGATCAAGATGGCGATGGCGTGTTCGTATTGGGCGCGAGCGACGGTGACGTCGGTGTCTTGCACGCGGGTGGTGTCGAGTTGGGTTTGGGCCTGGGCGACGTCGGATTTGGGAGCTACACCACCGAGGAAACGGTTGGTGGTGAGTTGGAGAGCGTCGGTGTAGGCCTTGACAGTGTCGTCGAGGAGTTGCTTCTGGGCGTCGGCGCTGCGGAGTTCGAAATAGTCGATGGCGAGTTCGGCGTGGAGGCTGAGGCTGGCGGTGGCGTAATCAGCAGTGGTGGCCTGGGCTTCTTCGCGAGCAGCGGCGACGGTGCGGCGGACGCGGCCCCACAGATCCACTTCGTAGGAGAAATCGATGGGAAGAACGAAGTCACCGGTGTTGCTGGTGGTGTGGATATAAGGGCGGTTGCCGGAAGCGTGGAGCGATTCGATGCCGGGGCCGGTGGAGATGGTGGGAAATTGGGCGGCACGATTGAAGCGGACGGCGGCGCGGGCTTCGCGGAGGCGGGCTTCGGCGACTTTGAGATTCTGGTTGGAGACGGTGAGCTGATCTTCGAGCGAGTTTAGTTGCGGGTCGCCAAAGACTTCCCACCACTTTCCGCGGAGAGATTGATCGGCGGGCTGGGCGGTTTTCCATTGGCCGGCTTCCTTGAAGTTGTCGGGCGGCTGCTCTTTGAAATTGGCGGAAGTGGGAGCGGTAGCACGTACGTATTTGGGGCCGACTTCGCAGCCGGAGAGAAGGACGGCAAGGGTGATGGCGAGAAATGGGCGAAGGGATTTCATGGATTAGTCTCCTGCGTGCTGATCGGCGATTTTGACGGGGGTGCCGGTGAGCAAAGAATCGGGTGGGCTGAGGACGACGGAGTCGGAGACGGAGAGGCCGGAAAGGATTTCGACGATGTTGCCGTAATCGCGGCCCATTTTGACGGAGACGAGCTGAACTTTACCGTCGCGGACGACGCCGACTTGGAGACCTTCTTTGCGGAAAAGCAGAGTGTTGGCTGGGATGGTGACAGAGCTGACGGATTCGGGAAGCTTGAAGTGGACGAAGACATAAGCGCCGGGGCGGAGGCGGCCCTGGGGATTTTCAACATCAACTTCGGTGAGGAGGGTGCGATTGGCGGCGTCGAAGGCGTTGGCGTTGCGGACGAGCGTGCCTTTGAAAATCTCACCGGGGAATTCGTCGAGGGTGAGGGTGGCGGTGGCGCCGTTGCTGGCAGCGCGGGAATAGACTTCCGGAATGGCGACGTAGACGCGGAGCTTGTTGATGGAGGCGAGGTGGAAGAGTTCTTTTGGAGCGCTGGAACCCGCGTCGATGAGCCGGCCGACGTCGGTGTTGCGGGCGGTGAGGATGCCGTCGAAGGGAGCGTAGATTTTTTCGAAGGATTGGAGTTCCTCGAGGCGGCGGACGTTGGAGGCGCTGGAATCAGCCGCGGCTTTTTTGGCGGTGAGGTCGCTGCGAGCCTGGTCTGTTTCCTGTTGAGAGACGGAGCCGGTGCTGACGAGAAATTCCCAGCGGGAGGCGGTGATTTTGGCGATGTTGTAATTGGCCTGGGCGGTTTCAAGGTCGGCGCGGGCCTGCTGAAGCTGCTGATCAAGTTCGGGAGTTTCAATTTCGGCGAGGAGCTGTCCTTTTTTTACGGACGCGCCGATATCGAAATACCAGCGTTTCAGATAGCCGTTGGTGCGGGCGTAGATAGGCGCGTCGATGAAGGCGGTGGTGTTGCCGGGGAGAGCGATTTCCTGGGACGGGGCGTCGGCGACGGGATGGACGACAGAGACGGTGGGAATGGCGGCGTCGTGGGTGACACGAGCGACGCTGGCTTCGGCGTTTACGCGCGAGCGGATGCCGAAGAAGATGACGAGGGCGACGACGGCGACGGCGCTGGCGGGAATCCACCAGGAAACGCGCGGAGAAGGAAGCGGCGGAGCGGCGGCGGGCTGGGCCGCGGCCACCGCTGGCGCCGCTGGGTTGGGAGAGTCCGTTGCGGGTGATTCCTGGGTCGTGGTGGTCTGGCGATTACTTGAGTCTGAGTTCATTGAACGAACCTCCCATGGGCTCCTCATGCGTGCACTAGGTCTTGCTCTGCTTCTTGCGGAAACTCTGTTCCCGGTTCGCGCTTGGCGTGCAAGAGACTGAAAACAGCCGGAACGAAAATCAGTGTGGCGACGGTAGCGAAGAGCAGGCCGCCGATTACGGCACGGCCGAGCGGGGCGTTTTGTTCTCCGCCATCGCCGAAGCCGAGGGCCATGGGAATCATGCCGATGATCATGGCGAGGGCGGTCATGAGGACGGGGCGGAAGCGGGTGAAGCCGGCTTCGGTGGCGGCGGCGACGGGATCGCCGTGGTGCAGAAGGCGTTCCTTAGCGAAACTGACGACGAGAATACTGTTGGCGGTGGCGACGCCCATGCACATGATGGCGCCCATGAGAGCGGGAACGCTGAGCGTGGTGTGAGTGAGGAAAAGAAAGATGACAATCCCGGCGAGAGCGGCGGGGAGCGCCGTGATGATGATGAAGGGATCGAGCCAAGATTGGAAATTCACGACGATGAGCAGGTAGACGAGGATGACGGAAAAGACGAGGCCGGTAAGCAGGCCGGTGTAAGAGGTGCGCATGGTTTCAAGCTGGCCGCGGACGCGGATGAAGCTGCCGCGCGGGAGGGACGAGGAGTTGGCGGCGACAATGCGATTGATGTCACGGCCGACGGCGCCGAGGTCGCGGTCCTGGACGTTGGCGTAGATGTCGAGAATGCGGCGAATGTTGTAGTGATTGATGGCTTCCATTTCGCTGGCGCGATGGATAGAGGCAACGTCAGCGAGGATCGCGGGACGAGTGGAGCCGGCGGCGGAGATGGGAATGTTCTGCAAGTCCTGCAAGGACTGGACGGCGTATTGAGGAGTCTGAGCGACGAGGTTGTAGCTGGTGCCGTTCTGATAGTTGAGGAAAAACATGGGAGTGATCTGGAAGCTGCCGCTGAGGGAGTTGAGCATGCTGTTGGCAACGTCGCGCTCGGAGAAGCCGGCCTGGGTGGCCTTGGTGCGGTCGATGGAAACTTCGTACTGCGGATAGTCGGAGGGTTGCTGGATGCGCGGGTCGGCGACGCCGGGGACCTGGCGGAGTTCGGCGAGGATTTTGTTGGCGACACGGCGATTCCCTTCCGTGTCCGCGCCTTCGACCTGAATGTCCACGGGAGCGGGGAGGCCGAAATTCAAAATTTGGGTGGTGATGTCGGCGGGAAGGAAATAGAAAGTGGCGCCGGGAAATTGGGCGGGGAGTTGCTTGCGAAGTTCGCGCATGTAGGCGGCGGTGGGGTGATGATTTTCGTTGAGGGAGACGAGGATATCCGCATCGCCGGCGCCGATCAGGCCAGAGGTGCTGTGCATGAAATTGATGCTGCTGTAGGGGAGGCCGATGTTGTCGGCGATGGAATCGAGTTCTCCGGCGGGAATGGCGCGGCGGATGGAGGATTCGACTTCGTCGCTGAGCCTGGCGGTTTCCTCGATGCGGGTGCCGGATTTTGCGCGGACGTGGAGGATAAACTGGCCGCTGTCCGTGCTGGGGAAGAAGTCCTGGCCGAGCCACGGGATTAAGAGAAATGCAGCGAGGCAGGCGAGGAGAAAGGAAGGGATAAAGATGCGGCGGTGGGCGACGAGGCGCTCGAGCAAGGATTGGTAAGAGTCGCGTAGGTGCGTGAAGGAGCGTTCGAAAGCACGCTGGAAGCGGACGAAGGCATTGTTGGAAGATTTTGCAGAGTCTTTGTGTTCCTTGAGCAAGTACATGGCGAGCGTTGGAACGAGGGTGCGGGAAAGAATGTAGGAGGCGAGCATCGCGAAGACGACGGCTTCGGCCAGGGGAACGAAGAGGTAGCGGGCGACGCCGCTGAGAAGGAACATGGGCATGAAAACGATGCAGATGCAGAGCGTGGAGACGAGAGCGGGGACGGCAATCTGGGCGGCGCCGTCGAGGATGGCTTCGCGCTTGGCGTGGCCTTCTTCGAAGTAGCGCTCGATGTTTTCGATGGTAACGGTGGCGTCGTCGACGAGGATGCCGACGGCGAGAGCGAGGCCGCCGAGGGTCATGATGTTGATGGTTTCGTGGATGAGGCTGAGGACGATGACGGAGGAAAGAATTGAGAGAGGAATGGAGACGGCGATGATGAGGGTGCTGCGCCAACTGCCGAGGAAAATGAGGATCATGATGCCGGTGAGGCAGGCGGCGATGACGGCTTCGCGGATAACGCCGCTGACGGCGGCACGAACGAAAACGGATTGATCGGCTAGGGGCCGGATTTTGAGTTCCGGCGGAAGAGTTTGCGCGACGCGAGGAAGAAGGCCGCGGACGCCTTTGACGACATCGAGAGTGGAGGCGTTGCCAGCTTTGAGGATGCTGAGAAGTACGCCGCGATTGCCGTCCTGGCGGGCGATGTTGGTTTGGGGAGCGAAACCGTCGCGGACGTTGGCGACGTCACGGAGGTAGATGGTGGAATTGCCGACGACGCGGATGGGGAGATCGCTGAACTCGGGGACGGTGCGGAGGCTGGAGTTGACGCGGACGTCGTATTCGAACTCGCCGATTTTGGCGGTGCCGGAGGGGAGGATGACGTTTTGCTGCTGGACGGCGAGGAGGACGTCTTGAGGGGAGAGGCCTTTGGCCTGGAGGAGATTGGGGTTGAGGTCGATCATGACCTGACGCTGTTTTCCGCCGTAGGGATAGGGGATGACGGCGCCGGGGACTGTGACGAGCTGGGGACGGAGAAAATTCTGGCCGAGGTCGTTGAGCTGCTGTTCGGATAAATTTTTGCCGGAGAGGCCGAGTTGGAGGATGGGGACGCTGGAAGCGCTGTAATTAATGATGAGCGGAGGAAGTGCGCCCGGGGGTAACTGGCGAAGAATGGTTTGAGAGATGGCGGTGACTTGGGCATTGGCGTTTTCGAGACTTGAGTTGGGTTGAAGAAAGATTTTGACGATGGCCTGGCCGCTGACGGTGGTGGATTCGATGTGTTCGATGTTGTCGACGGTGGTGGTAAGGATGCGCTCGTAAACGGTTGTGACGCGGCCTTCCATTTCCTCGGGGTTGAGGCCGGTGTATTGCCAGGCCACGGCGATGACGGGGATATCAATGTTGGGAAAGATGTCCGTGGGGGTGCGCACGAGGACGACGGGGCTGAGAAGGAGAATGAGCAGGGCGAGAACGATGAAGGTGTACGGGCGATCGAGAGCGACGCGAACGATCCACATGAAAGATTCTCCTGGCAGGCGCGAATTTTATCGGCCTGCCGCATCTCGCGATTTTGATACAGCGCTTGCCGGCCCTTCTGGCTCAGGGTGAACTGGAAGCCGGCGCTACCGTGCTATCCAGCGGTGGCGGAAAAAACGGCTTGATAGGCGACGCGACGCGCGGACTGGGAATTGGAAAAGAGCGCGGCGGAAACTTTGCCGTTTCTTGCGCCGAGACGTTTGGCAATTTTGTCGCGGAGGAGCCGGCGGGCGCGAAAAGTTCTGGCTTTGACGGTGCCGACGCGGACGCCGAGGGCTTCAGCGGTTTTGCGGGTGGAGACCTCTCCGATCTCGGTGAGGTTAACGACATTTTTGAGAATGGGGCGGAGTTCATTGATGGCGCCGGTCAAAACGTTTTGCATTTCTTTCTGGCCGTAGCGCTCTTCGGGCGAGATGGCGGTGTCCTTGATTTCAAGGGCGTAACTTTCTTCATCCACAGTTTGGTGGCCTTCGATGGAAAGGTGGCCGGGACGGCGCTTGCGAAGAAGCATCAGGGCTTCGTTGATGGCGATGCGGGTGAGCCAGGTGGAGAAGCGGGACTGGCCCTGGAAACTTTTGAGATGAGTGAAGGCTTGTTGAAAAGTTTGCTGAACAGCGTCTTCGGCGTCCTCGGCGTTCTGAAGGCGGCTCAGGGCGACGTGAAACATTTTTTGCTGGTAGCGCTGGAAAAGAGTCTCAAACGCGCTGCTGTCGCCGCGGACGGCCTGGGCGACCAGGGCTTCGTCCTTGAGATTTGCTGGGTCTAGATTCACCGCGTTTTCCATGGCTGATTTTGGTGTTCCGGTGTTGGTTTCAGTTTGCATCCGGGTGTCTCCTTCGAAATCTCTTGCTGCTTTTCATTCAATGATTCCAAAACGTGTTTCATGTAGAGGCGGCTGGCGCGGAGGATTGCTCCTTCCGAGGCCATCTGCCAGAGGACGCATTCGCCTTTGGCGTCGACGAAAATTACGTCTTCGAGATCCACGGAGCACTTGCGGCCTTCACGGGCGCTCCTGGTGGAGAGCCATTTTTCCTGCAGGTCCTGCGCCCAGACGCCGCAAAGACGCCCCTGCAAAACCCATTTCTGACCGAACGGCGTGTCCGTAATCATGGTGCGCAGCATGGTGGATCTCCCGGGAAACGGCGGTTATTGACCGGCGGCGGCGGAAAGTGCGGAGCCGGGACCGGTGGTGAAGAGATCGAGTTGGATCTGGACTTCGTTGGCGACGATATGGTTCGCGCCGGCATTACTGTGGCGATGCTTCGCGGAGAGGGACTGACCCTGATCTGGGGTGACAATGGACGGTGCGACCTGGGTGCAGACTTCACCGGAGAAATCTTCGCCGACGGCGGCTGGTGCGTCGCAGCGGAGGTCTTTGCGAGCGGCGACGTCTATGCGTCCACCGGTGCAGGCGGGGCCGGAAAAATCTTCAGTGCCAATGTTTGATGGCGCGGCGCACTGCTCGCCGGCAACAAAAACGGGCCAGACGGTGGAAGAAACCACAGCCATCAGCTCCGGGAAATCTTCAACGGAGATGTTGCTGGAAGCAATCCACTCCGCGGAGGAAGCGCTGCCGGAGGGAGTAGCGCGATGAAATTCGAATGAAGCCGGGTGCGTTTGGGAGAGCATGATTGAGGGACCGTAGGTTGGGCCGGAGTAGGCCTCCGACGGATCGTAAGAAACAGTGCGCTGGACGTAAGTGAGAGTGAGATCGCCGGAGACGCGGTAGTGGTTAGCGGCAAGAAGAACGGCGCGATGGGATTTGAATGCGATGACGGCGTAATCGGGCTTCGCTTCGCTGCGGCCGGCGGCGGGCGACGGATTTTTGTCCTCAGGATATATGGCGAAATCAAACTCGGGAGTGGCGGAATCGCCGGAGTTGAGTTTCACCACGCCGGAGGTGCGAGCAACACCGACGTTCAGGGTGGCGCCCGGATTATTTGAGGAGGAAAGATAAAGGCGAGCCGTGGAGTGTTCGGCGTCGATTCGGGAAACAGCGCTTTGCGCGAAGGCTGGAGCACCGAAGACGAACGCGGAGAGGGCAATCAAAGCGACTATTGAAATTTTCTTTAGCATCGAACTTCCCTTCTTTCACCTGGTTTGAAATTGCAAATAGCGACCTGTGCCGCTGCCAAAACATTCGCAGTGGGGAAAGGCACGGAGCAGGCCAAACCAAGGGGAGGGAAAAAACTTTGGAAGTGATTGAAGGCAGGGAGTTTCAGGAGATGCTGGAGGAATGACAGCGGAGGAGTGTCACGGTGTCATAGCGGTTTGACAGTGTCATTCGTTGGCGCGCTGACACTTGCGGCGTGGATGCCGTGACGCTTCATGTGGGCAATGAGAGTGGTGCGCTTGAGGCCGAGACGGGATGCGGCGCCATCGGTTCCGCCGACGCGGCCGCCGGAATCGCGAAGTGCTTGTTCGATCTGCTGGCGGGTAAGAATCGGGACGACAGTTCGAGTTCGCCGGGGGTGAGTAGTGGGGGAAGAAATTTCAGCGCTGGCGGGCATCACGGTGGAAGTGGCGCGGAGTTCGGCGGGAGAGATGCGGAGAACGCCGCGAGAAGAGAGGATGACGGCGCGTTCGACGACGTTCTGGAGTTCACGGACGTTGCCGGGCCAGTCGTAGCTCAGGAGGGCGCTCATGGTGTCCGTGGGGATGGATTGAATGGGCTTGCCCATGCGGCGGCTGAAGATTTCAGCGAAGTGGCGGACGAGAAGAGGGATGTCTTCGGGGCGTTCGCGCAGGGCGGGAACGCGGATGGGAAAAACGTTGAGGCGGTAGAAGAGGTCGGAGCGGAATTTATGTTCGGCGACGAGTTCGGAAAGTTCGCGATTGGTGGCGGCGATGAGGCGGGCGTCTGTTTTGAGAGTGCGGGAACTGCCGAGGCGTTCGAATTCGCGCTCCTGGAGGACACGAAGAAGTTTGGGCTGGAGTTCGAGAGGGATTTCGCCGATTTCGTCGAGGAAGACGGTGCCGTGATGCGCAAGTTCGAAGCGGCCTATACGCTGGGCGATAGCGCCGGTGAAAGCGCCGCGCTCGTGGCCGAAGAGTTCGCTTTCGAGGAGACCGGTGGGAATGGCGGCGCAGTTGACTTTGACGAAGGCGTTGTCGTGGCGTGAGCTGAGATTGTGAATGGCGCGGGCGATCAGTTCCTTGCCGGTGCCGGTTTCGCCGAGAATGAGAACGGTGGAGTCGGTGGGGCCGACGGTTTCGATTTCCTTGAGGACTTTCTGGAGGGCGGAGCTTTTGCCGATGATCTCGTCGAACATGGAGGTTTCGTCGATTTCCTGGCGGAGGGCGACGTTTTCCTGGAAGAGCTGCTCTTTGAGGGTGTTGATCTCAGCGAACGCGTCTTCGAGGGCTTTGTGGGAGAGGCGCTGTTCGGTGACGTCGACGTGGGTGCCGATGAATTCGGCGACGGTGCCGTCGGGTTTGCGGACCGGATGGCCGAGGACGTGGATGTGCCGAATGGAGCCGTCGTCGAGGATGATGCGGTAGTTCAATTCGAAATCGCCGGAATCGGCGATGGATTTTTGGACCGTTTCGCGGACGGCTGGACGGTCGTCAGGATGAATGCGGCCGACAATCATTTCGAGAGTGACATTGGTGTCGGGTTCGAAGCCGAAGATGCGATAACTTTCCTGACTGAAGTAGACATCGCCGCTGGTGACGCAGCGAGCCCAACTGCCGGTATGGCTGAGGCGCTGGCCTTCGGAGAGGTAGGCTTCGCTGCGGCGGAGGGCTTCCTCGGCGCGCTTGCGCTCGGTGATGTCGCGGTAGATGCCGTAGATTTCGGGGGCGCTGCCCTCGAGATCCACGGGAGCGGCGACGAAAGAGGCGATGAGGGGTGAACCGTCTTTTCGTTTGCGACGCACCTCGGCATTGACGCGCTCGCCGCGCTTGAGGGCTTCGCGGAGTTTCTCCGATTCTTCCCGATGGCCTTCGGGAACAACGAGTTCACAGATGTCGCGGCCAATGACCTCCTCGGGCGTATAGCCGTAGAGGTTGGTGAATTCGCGATTGACGCGCAAGATGCGATTTTCGAAATCGCGCAGAACGACAGCTTCGGGAGCGAGTTCGAAAAGCTTTTCAAAATGGGCTTTCTGTTTGCGGAGATCTTCCTCGGCGCGCTTGCGCCGGGTGATGTCCATGGTGGTGCCGATGATAGTGGCGAGATTACCGGCTTCGTCGAGGACTGGACGGCCGATACCGGAGACGTATTTCAAAGTGCCGTCGGGAAGAACGAGGCGGAATTCATGCTCGAACTGAAGTTTTTCGCGGACCGCCTGGTTCAGGCGCTTCTCGAGCTTGCCGCGGTCGTCGGGGTGGACCCGACTCCAGAAGAGAGGGGTGGAAGGCTTATCTTTGTCGGGATCGGCGCCGAGGATAAGGAAATGCTCGCGCGACCAATTGATTTCACCGCTGGTAAGGTTCCAGACCCAACTGCCGGTGTGGCTGAGTCTTTGGCCTTCCTCGAGAAAGAGCTCGCTGGTGCGCTGCTGGTCGTCGCGAAGGGCGTTGTCAACGGCGAGAGCAACCTGATCGGCGACGAGGGAGAGGTAGCGGACTTCGTCGGGAGCATAGGTGTTTGCGCGGCGGGCGCCGAAGCCGAGGCTGCCGAGACGGCGGTAAGCGGTGGTGAGGGGAAGGATGCAGGCGGACTCTAAATCGGACTGTTTGTAGAGCTTCATCATGTGCGGGAAGCGGGATTCGGAGTCGCGGGAAGAGATGACGACGGGTTGCTGGTGATTGTAGATCCACCAGGTGATGGTTTCTTCGGCGGGAAAATCAGGGGGAATGACGAAGTCTGGGCCTTCGACGGTTTCGAGGAGGGCGGTCCGGACTTTATTCTGCTCGGCGTCGTAGAGAAATATGGCTACGAAGTCGAAGGCGACGACGCGGCGGAGTTCCTGGGCGAGAACGCGGAAGAGTTCCTTGGGATTGCGATAGACGCCGATGGCCTGGGAGACGCGGAAGAGGGCTTCCAGGCGAGCGGGTAGAGATTGCTCGAATCCGGGTTGCGGTGCGGCGGGCACGTTTTCGGCTGCCTCGATGATTTTCAACTCAACCGGCCTCGATGATTGGCGACAAATTTCGCATTAGCGAACAGACCGCGTGGACAGCAAGAATTCCGGGCGCAAGAAGGGACGCGCGGGTACGAGCTCCGATGCGCTAATAAACGACGCTTGTTTGATGCGCGAGGCGGGGGATTCGATTCGGCAGGGTTTTGGAGTGATGACAAGGGGCCAATTGAACATGGTGGAGGAAATGCAGTTGAGGTCCTTCGCCTATCCTCATCGGATAGGCTCAGGATGACAAATTGTGAGGTGGGGCGGTGCCTTTCGGTCTGCTCAGGGTGAACAAGCCCCTCCCCTACAAGCACTGGAGAGGAAGAATTAGGAGCACAGGCTGAAGCCTATGCTACGTGGTGGGTCAGGCGTCGAGGTCGTAGGCGTGGCGGAGCCATTTCTTGAGGTCGGGGTCGATTTGGGAGGCGGAGGTTAGTTCGATGCGGTGGGTGATGCGATCTTTCTTGGCGAGGCCGCCGGTGTCTATGAGACGGGCGGGGAGTTTGCCTTTGAAAGTGGTGAAGCAGAGGCCGAGGTCGAGGCGCGAGTTGGTGGTGGGCTTGAGTTGCGCGAAGACGTGATTGCGATAGAGGGGGACGATGGTTTTGCCAGGGCAAGCTTTGACGTCGGCGCCGAGAGATTTGGCGAGAGCGAGGAGCTCGTCGAAGATGGGGCGGAGCACAGATTTTTTGCCGGCGTATTGTTCTTCGACGTAGCGCGCGGCGGTGACGAGATATTTTTCGGGAGTGTCTTCTTCCCCGCCCTTTCCATCAACGCGTTCGGAAATCCACCAGGCGGAGTTGGAGCCGAGTTTGTGTTTGGATTTAAGCCAGGCGCGGCGGGAGGGGTCGTCTTTCGGGCCGTCTTTTTTGGTGAGAGAGATCCATTCGTCGAGGGTGCGGCCGGTTTTTGGTTTGAGGTCGGCGATCCATTTTTGGACCATGGCCACGCCGGGGTGGACGTCGAAGAGAGATTTGGATTGGGCGGCGGAGGATGTGGGCATTGGGGCCTCTTGTGTGGTGGCGGCATTTTAAGATGGAAGAAAAGGAATTACCACAGAGAACACCGAGGAGCCTCAGAGTGCGCAGAGAGCAAGAAGTGGCTGGCGCGAATTGGCTGCCGCTGTCCCTCCATCCGGGTGAAGGACGCGGGAGGCAAAAGGCGCACTCGGGCCGGGATGACAATTCAGAAGCAGGTGAAGAAAACCCAAGAGGGAGGGGCGAGCCCCTCCCCTACGCAGGGGAGATTGAATCAGGAGGGAGAGAGGGGGCGGGCGGTTGGTTGGGTGTCGCGATAGATGCGGTGGGCGAGGAAGGCCAGGGTGGCGAACATGCCGAACCAGCCGAGGTCGCGGGTGAATTGGCCAATTTTCAGATCGGAGGGGAGAAGATTCCATTGGCCGAAGAGGAGGGTCCAGTCGCCGATTTCGGAGTTGACGAGAGGGAGGGCGTTGGCGCGGGCGTCCTTCATGTAGGTGCCGATGTAGAGAAAATTTTCGAAGAACCAAAAGAAGGAGAAGACGAAGCCGTAAGTTTGGCCGTGGAAGAAAAAATAGAGGGCGCAGAGGAGCGGGACGAGAAGTTCGCCGAGAGTGCCGCCGAGAAGCATGAGGGTGTTGCCGCCCCAGGAGAAGAAGAGGTGGCCGGCTTCGTGGATCATGAGATTGACGAAATCAGGAAAGAGGAAGCCGGAGGTGTCGCGAAAGGCGTGGAGGAGAAAGAGCGAGTAGATGAGGAGCCAGGCGATGCCGGCGGAGCGGGAAACGGGGTCCCAGGGTTGTGTTTCGGGGAGGGAGAGCGGCATGGGAGTAGAGTAGCAGCGGCTTGGAGGGATTTGCGGAGGAGGCAGGAAGGAGTTGCATGGGAGAAACGTCGCGAGTTGACGTGGATGGAAAGTCCTAGGTTGAGTTCCTTCACGTCCCGATCGGAATCGGGACGTGAAGGAAGACAACTTTTTCGGGTTGCACGCCCGCTTAGTGTTCAGGTGGGTGGGCGGGGTGGGGGGTGGTCGGAGCTGAGTTCGCCAGTGATGAGGCGCGCGGTGCGGTTAAAAGTGAGGTAGAGAAAGCCCCATTGGATAAAGACGATAATGCGGCTTTGGAATTCGACGATGTAGATGAGGTGGATGAAAAGCCAGAGGCACCAGGCGATGAAGCCGGAGAAGTGAATGCCTAAAACATTGGCGACGGCGGCGGCGCGGCCGATGACAGCCATATCGCCCTTGTTGAAATACTTGAAGGGAGGAAGAGTGCGGCCGGCGAGGCGAGCTTTGATGAGCTTGGCGGCGTAGCGGCCACCCTGGATGGCGACCTGGGCGACGCCGGGGAGGGGATTGCCTGCCGCATCGAAGGAGATGGCGAGGTCGCCCAGGACAAAAATATCGGGATGATTCGGAACGGTGAGGTCGGGTTTGACTTTGATGCGGCCATTGCTGTCGGTTTCAGCGCGGAGGCGTTCGGCGACTTTGCGGGCAAAGGGAGTGGCCGTGACGCCGCCGGCCCAGAAGACAGTACGCGCGGAGAGGGTGCCGGAAATCTCGCCATGTTTGTAGCTGACACCATCGGAGTCGATGTTGGTGACGAAGGCGCCGAGCATGATTTCGACGCCAAGGCTTTTCAAATGTTTTTCGGCTTTTGCAGAGAGATCTGCCGGGTAGGGAGGAAGAACACGGGGACCGCCTTCGATGAGGATGATGCGGGCTTCCTGGGGGCGGATGCGGCGAAAGTCGTGTTTCAAAGTGTGGTGGGCAATTTCGGCGAGGGCGCCGGCGAGTTCGAGGCCGGTGGCGCCGGCGCCGACGATAACGAAGGTGAGCCAGGCGTGTTCTTCGGCTTCGGATTCGGCGCGCTCGGCGCGTTCGAAGGCGTAGAGAAGTTTGTGGCGCATACGGGTGGCTTCTTCGATGGATTTAAGGCTGGGGGCGTTTTCGCGCCACTGGTCGTTGCCGTAGTAAGAGGTTTGGGAACCAGTGGCGATGATGAGGGTGTCGTAGGGGAAGGAGCCGCCATCGGCGAGGAGAATTTTTTTGGCGGCGGGATCGATGTCAACGGCTTCACCGAGAAGAACTTCGACATTTTTCTGGTGGCTGAGGACGGCGCGGATGGGAGCGGCGATTTCCGCGGGCGAGAGGGAGCCGGTGGCAACTTGATAGAGCAGCGGTTGAAAGAGATGGAAGTTGCGTTTGTCGAGGAGAGTGGCGTCCACGTCGGCGCGTTTGAGGGTTTGGGCGGCGACGAGACCCGCGAAGCCTCCTCCCAAGATGAGGACGCGATGTGGGGATGGCATGAAGGGTTTCTCCTTCTGTTTGCTGAGCGCTTTATGAGTTCATTACGCGCGCTTGGTAATCTTAGTAGTAGAGCATAATTGCGGCAGCGGGGATTTAGATGCAGGAGGCGGCGGAGTGGGGAGGTTTGACGCGGGGGGTGCGGAGAAAGCAGAGGGAAACGGCGACCGCCCGCCTCAGAAGGCGGCCGCTACAGAGGCGGGAAAAAGCAAGAAGGCGGCGTAAAGCCGCCCCTACAGGAACAAGAATAACCCAGGAGGGAGGGGCCCTTCGGCGAGCTCAGGGTAAACGAGCCCCTCCCCTACAAAGGCAAGAGGACGGGAGAAGATGGAGAGAGACGAGGAGTTGAGGCAGGAGAGGCAGGCGTTGAGGCTGCTATGTTCAAATTTGATTCGGGCGACTACTCGGGTGGAATTGTGCGGGTTGCTGGACAGTTCCCTTTTTCAGGATGAGTTGCACCGAGTGGCGTTTGAAGAGATTCGATCAGCGGGGGCAGTGCCAGCGAAAAGATTGCGAGAGGAGTTGCCGGGGCGGATTACGAACCGGGGGTTTCCGGATTTTGAGTTACTGGAATTTCTGGGGAAAGATTTGGCATCGGAAGGTGAGATCGAGCAATTGTTTGTGAGCGTGCTGCGGCTGATTCAGGAGCGGCACGAGAGCGATGGAGAAGAGTTGAAGAATTGAAGGCAGTGGAACGCGCAGGGCAAAACAGGTTGGGAGAGTAGGAAACAGAACCAGATTGGAACGGGAAACCAAAGCGGTAATAAATCACAACGCGAAGTGATGGGTGTCACACAGTTCTGTGCGATATGACGCAATTTCCGAAGTCGGTAATAGAGGTAAACTGACACGGATTGTTCCACATGCGGATTAAACTCTTCTAACTCAACATTTTACGAAAAATCAAGGAAGCGGTGCGAGGAAGTCACAATTGGCAAGTGATTTGCGGTTGGTACTGGTGTCCGGGGAAGAAAAATCGGACGGCAGTTTAGAGAAAGGATACCCAGTATGGCGAGCGCAATGGTTGCCGAGAGGCTCCAGACGATCAGTCATCGGACAGCGACTCAGGCGGGGAAAAGGCCGAGCACGCCGTACGGATTGGCGGCGGTGGAGAGTTGCGTCAGCTGTAAGTTGCAGAAAGACAATTTTTTCTGCCGGCTGCCGGAACAAGGGATGCGGGAGTGGGACCGGATCAAGCATGTGACTTCGTTTCCGGAGGGAGCATTGCTGTTCATGGAGGGCGAGGTAGCGCGAGGAGTTCACATATTGTGCCAGGGGCGGGTGAAGCTGCTGACGACGAATGCGGACGGAAAGACGTTCATCCTGAAGATTGCGCAGGCGGGACAGGTGTTTGGATTGAACTCGATCGTGACGGGCAGGCCGCATGAAGTAACGGTGGAGACGATGCAGCCGTGCCAGGTGGCGTACGTCAGCAAGGAAGATTTTCTGAGATTTATCAAGGACGACGGAGAGGCCTGTTTGCGGGTGGTGCAGCAATTGGGGCAGGAATGCCATTCAGCGTATGAAGTGATACGGTCGTTGGGACTGGCGAGTTCGGTATCGGAGAAGCTGGCGAAGTTTCTGGTGGGCTGGTCGGCAGAAGGGCGTCATAGCGACGGGGCAATTCGGGTGAAGCTGGCGCTGACACATGAGGAGCTGGCGCAACTGATTGGATGCTCGCGGGAGAGCGTGACGCGGACATTGAGCGAATTCAAGCGGCAGAGGCTGGTGGAATTGAATGGATCGACGCTGCTGGTATGGAATAAGGCGGGGTTGGAGATGATAGCGGCGGGGTAGCTTGAAGAGAGCGATCAGCTAACGGCGATCAGAAAGCAGGAGGCCAGAGGGCCCAGGTTGCAGGGCTGGTTGAAATTGAATGGATGGAGATGGTTACACCTTCAAAGCGAGAGCTTTGCTCTCGCACTCAAAGGTAAGAGGTTGCTTGGCCTACGGTAAGGACTGATTTTGGAACGGATTAGCTGACTGCGCAGGACTTCCCTTCTCTGCTGTTTCTCTGATCATTTAAAGGTTGGAACTTTTGGGCGCACCTTGGCGTATTGGTAGACAAGGGGTGTGCCATGAAGACTTTCAGGGGAATCCTCGGATTTGGAATTGCGGCGGCCGTTGCGGCGGCCATCTTTCTGCCAGCGCGAACGCTGGCGCAAGAAACGAGTTCAACCACGACAAGCACCGGCAAAACAACGGAACAGTGGATCCACGTGCGGGTGGAGAGCAAAGAGGATCGCGGGGAGACGGTGCGGGTGAATGTGCCGGTGGAGATGGCAGCGAAGGTTTTGCCGGCGATCAACAAGAACAATGTGCATGACGGGAAAGTGCGAATTGACTCGAGCCACATGAACGATGTGGATTTGCGGACAATTCTGGATGCGGTGCGGACTTCGCGAGACGGCGAGTATGTGACGGTGCAAGGGAGCGAGAACGACGTGAGAGTGGCGAAGAGCGCGGGATATTTGTACATCCATGTGAGTGACAAATCCGAAGGCAAGAAGGCTGCGGCGAAAGATGGCAAGGCAGAAGCGAAAGTTTCGGCGGGGCGCGAATCGAGGGTGGAGATCAAGGTGCCGATGAAGGTGGTGGATGCGCTGTTTTCGGCGGGCAAGGATGAGCTGGATCTGGTTGCGGCGCTGAAGGCGCTATCGGCGCATGGGGATACGGAGCTGGTTACGGTGAAAGATAGCGAGAATACGGTGAGAATCTGGGTGGATTCGAAGAACGTGGCGGATTGAAAAGCGGAAAAATGAAAGCAGAAAGTGGAAGATAGGCCAGGTGGGTGCGGCGGGCTGGGCCACCTAAAGGTGGCCGTTACGTTGGGCGGAGGAACTTATGTTGATTTTGGCTAAGGCGGCTTTGGGGCTGGGCGCTACGGTGGCCATGGCTGGGGCGTATGTGTTTCATGAAGGAGTGATCCGGGTGGATGTGGATGAGCAGCGGGCGGGTGGAGCGCATGTGCACTTCTGGGTGCCGGCGACGGTGGTGCCGTTGGGGATGCATTTTGCGCCGAGGGAGAAATTGAACCGAGTGATGGAAGAGACGCGGCCTTATTTGCCGGTGCTGCGCGTGGTGGAGACGGAGTTAGAGAAGTATCCGAATGTGGAATTGGTGGACGTGAAGGATGCGCGGGATCATGTGCGGGTGGCGATGGTGGATGGGAAGTTGAAAATTGATGTGGTCAGCGAGAATGGGGACGTGGTGCATTTGAGCGTGCCGGCGCGGATGTTGCGGGATGTGGCGGATGGGTTGGAGGAGAGGGCGCCGGGGGTGTGAGGGAAGAGAGATAGCAGATAGCAGGGATCAGATAACAGGAAGCGGGCGGCGGCACAGTTTCGGCTGTGCCGTTTTTTTTGCTCTGGGAGAAGAAAGAGGGGATTTCACACAGAGTGCACAGAGTTCAGCGCGCGGAGGTCACAGAGAAAAGACAGCGAGAAGAAAATCCAAGAGGATAGTCCCTTCCGCGTCCCTCAGGGCAGACAAGAGTAACTCTGCCAGAGGATGGGGCGGAGCGGGCGGCGGGCTAAGTGCCGGGAGTGCCGGGGATGAAGTAGATTTCGAAGAGCAGATGTTCTTTTTTCCAGCCGGCGCGCTGCAACATGCCGCGGCCGGTTTCGACCATGCCGGGATGCCCACAGAGATAAGCGGTGGTGTTTTCCGGGGACAGGTTCCAGACTTCAACGTATTTTCGGACCAGGTCGTCAACGCGGCCGAGTTCGCCATGCCAGTCCGGGTTATCCCAGGTGCGGCTGATGGTGGGGACATATTTGAACCAGGGAGCCTCGGCAGCGATTTTTTCGAGTTCATCGCGGTAGCCAAATTCGTGGGCATGGCTGGAGCCATGAACGCAGAAGAGGCGATGTTCGCCGGGCATAGGCGACCCACCGTTTTTCCAATCCTGAAAAATCGTACGGACATAGCTGACGTAGGGGGCAACTCCAGTGACAGTGCCGAGGAGCAAGTGATTGGTGTGTCCGCTCTTGAGATCGAGAGTGAACCGGCCCTTGGCGAAGCGGCGGAGATAGAGGGGATTATCCTCGTGGAGTACGTTCAGGAGAGGAGTGAGCTGGCCGGCGGGAACATGTTCGACGAAGAATTCGAGGGTGCGCTCGTAGGGAGAAGAGACGATGGAGTAGGCGCGTTCGACGCGCTTGCCGTCGCGTTCGAGACCGAGGGTGGCGTATTGACCGGCTTTGTAATCGAAAGAGCCGCCGGGATCAACTTTTAGGACGAAAAGGTCCTCAGCGATTTGACGGCGTTCGACAACCCGTGCAGGCAGAAATTTTTCCGACGGTGCGTCCAAGAAAGCCCCCTAACGGAGCGGATGGAAAACGGTGGAGCAGGGCAGGCAGGACGCAGAAGCAATCCACCTGTGAGCAAAAAAGATTTTAGAACAGAAGGTGTAAATGCTCAAGACAAGGGTTTGAACTAGGGGTGCTGCTGACGTTCCTGCTGCATCTGCTGCATCATTTGCTGCATGTCGAATTGCTTTACCGGGCCGGTGATGCGGTCGGCGGCGTTGTCGATGAGTTTGGAAAGGACCTGGACGCTGCCGTTGGCGCTGATTTCCTTGACCATGCCGAAGGGTACGACTTTGTCGCTGGTCCAGACTTCCGCGTGAGTCTTGTCGTTCCGCCAGTGTTCGCAGGAAAAAGTGCCGGCGGGAACGGTGATCGAATCGGTGCCGACGGAGTGCCAGTCGGCCATATTCTCCTCGATTTTTTCCTTACGGGCGGCGTTCATGCGCATGGGCATTTCCATGGCTTGCTGGCCCTGGGGCTGAAAGATCATCCGGTGGATCTGAAAATCGGCGGGAGTGATCAGGCTCTTGGCGAGGAAGATTTTTCCCTGGGGGTCAGTGGAATAGATCTGCATCCAGTAGCTTTCCTTGCCTTCGAAAGAATCCTTGGCAACGATGGAAAGTTCGCTGGTGCGGGAAGTCTTGCCGTCCTTTTCGGTGTCGACATAGACGGCGCCTTTACCGACGACGGGGTGGAAGGCTTTGGTGATAGAGGGGCGCTTGAAGAGTTCCATGCCCATTTGAGCGGGGGCGGGGGAAGCGGCGAGGAGAAGGATTGCCGCAAGAATTGCGAAGAGCGAGAAGGTGCGTTTCATTTTTCTCCTTCGAGGGTGGAGGACTGCGAGGCCCGAAGTTGCAGGTCGGGCGGCTCCGTGTGGAGATTTGATATCAATTTCGGATGCGGAATGCAATCGGGGGATTGTGGAAGAGTGTGCAAAAGAGGGGGAAGGTGATTGGTGATTGGAGAGAGAAGGAAAACCTGACGCAGAGACGCTGAGGGCGCAGAGTTCGGAGGAAAAGAGGAACCGAAGAACACAGGCTGAAGCCTATGCTACGCGAGCGGGATTATTCGTAGGCGAGGGCTTCGACGGGATCGACGCTGGAGGCGCGGAGGGCGGGGATGGTGGCGCCGAGGGAAGCGCCGATGATGGCGAGGCCGACGGAGCCGACGACCCAGCCGGGAGTGAGAAGAATGGAGAGGCCGGGGTTGGTTTGCTTGAGGATGGCTTCGGTGAGAAAAGTGATGCCAATGCCGAGTGCGCTGCCGGCGATGGTGAGGAAAAGCGTTTCGCCGAGGAGCATTTTGACGACGTCGAGGCGAGAAAAGCCGAGGGCTTTGAGAATGCCGATTTCGCGAGTGCGTTCGAGGATCATGGTGTGCATGTTCATCAGGACGACGAGGAAGCTGATGACGATGCCGAGGCCGACCATAGTTTTTATGAAGGGTTTCAGTTCGGGGAGGTTGGAAGAGTTCATGAGAGAAACGTATTCGGACATGGAGCGGATGCGGTTTTGCGGATCGAGTTTAAGGATTTCGGCGCGGGCGGCTTCGGTGTCGCCCTTGCTGCGAACGAAAACCATGGAGATATGATTCTCTGCGCCAATGATGTCCTGTCCAGTTTTGAGAGGGATGAAGAAGCGAGCGCCCTTGCCGTGGGCGACGATGCCGGAAATGGTGAAGGTGTGATTGACGAGAGTGACGGTGTCGCCGACTTTGAGGTGGCGGGTCTGGGCAATGATGTCGTCGGCGAGGGCTTCGTCGGGAGCCTGGAAGGGACGGCCGGAGCGAAAGATGAAACCCTGGCTGAGGGCGTTGAAGCGTTTGTAATCAATGCCGTAGACGATGATAAGGGTTTTGGAATCGGAGAGGATGAGGGTGGGAGCGGCTTCGTCAACGGCGGGAAGCTTGGCGATCTGGTCGCCGAGAGATTCGGACATCACAGCGCTGGAGAAGGCGAAAAAGATGGAGGAGTTGGGGGGCTGGACGAGAAGATCGGCGCCAACGCCTTCGACGCGCTTACCCCATTCGGCGACGACACCGCTGGTGAGGCCGACGATCATAAGAACGAGGACGACCTGGATGGAGATGGCGAGGATGCTGAGAGCGCAACGGAGAGGGCGAGAGGCGAGGTTGCCCCAGAACATGCGCAGGAGAGAGAAAGGGCCGTCGTAGTTGTCTGGCATAGGTGTTTTGTGAGCGATACTTTCCCGCCTCAGGCGACTGACGGCCAAACTGGAAATTGCGGAAGCATTTGAAGCTGAGATCCTTTGTGCATCCTCATCGGATGCCCTCAGGATGACATTTTTTCATTTGTCCGTGAGAAGCCATCGGCAAGAACGGATTCGAGCTCGCAGTAAGAATGTAGCATCGGGAATGGAGCGGGTCAAAAGAGAAACGGGCGGAGTTGTAGCACGAAGAATGCCGAAGTGCAGCAAGAATTATTTCCGGACGATGAAGTTTTGCACATGAATGTTGATAACCTTGTGGAAAGGCGAGGCGGTGGAAGGGCTAACTCCGCAAAATTCAACACGATGATACGGATTGCACAATTTTGGTGCAATGGGCGGGAATAGAAGCCGGCGCGCGGAAAAATTTCGCGGCAGAGTGATGAAGGACACAGAGATGTTGGCGGAAAAACACAAAAATGTTGAGTGGAAGAAAGTTTAAAGCGGAAAAGTTTTGCACTGGATGAGACGGAGAGAGAAAACACGCGTGGAACATTGGCGTGAAACATTTCTGAGAGCGAGTTCAGCGGACTTTAATACCACTTCGGCGGGCGATCAAGATGAATTTTTATGACTTGGCTGGAATCGGCGATGTCGTACCAGTGGCCGTAGGATTTCCAACCTTCGGCGACAACCTGAATGAGGACGCGGCCGGTGGGAGGCTGTGGAACGTGGGCGATGCCCTGCATATTGGTCTTGACGTTGACTTCGGTTTTCTTGTCTTTGATCAAACGATCTTCGTGGGTTTTGAGATAGACGCTGGCATTTTCGATGGGCTTGCCGGCCTCGCCGCCGGTGATTTCGATGGTGAGACGAGGAATCTGCGCGGGGGCAGGAGATTCTTTGGGAGGCGCGGACTGCTGCGCGGGTGCAGAAGCGCAGGCTGCGAGAAAGAGCAAAGAGAGAGAAGCTGAACGAGAAAACCTGGATAGTTGCATAGCCGTTTCCTGAATATGTTGGCTGGAAACGGGGCGCGGGTCAAGTTGGATATGCAGATGGGAAAGTGAGCGAAAACATTCGGGTAAGTTGTTGAAATGATTCGCGCGCGACGCGAATGGAAAATTTGACTCGCTATGCCGGGTCTTGTAAGTATGGTGGGCTACGGAGTGTTGGAGAAACTGAGGAGAAGACATGGGATTTGCCACGAACGCGATACATGTGGGCCAGGAACCGGATCCGTCGACGGGGTCGGTGGTCGCGCCGATTTATCAGACATCGACATACGTGTATGAGGAGTTGGGAAAATCGAAGGGCGGGTACGACTACGCGCGGACGAATCACCCGAACCGGAAGGCGCTGGAGCGGACTGTCGCGAAGCTGGAAGGCGGGCACGCGGCGTATGTGTTCACTTCTGGAATGGCCGGGATTGACGCGGTGTTCCGGTTGTTGAGGCCGGGAGATCACGTGGTCTTGTCGGAAGCGGTGTATGGCGGCGTTTACAGATTATCGACGCAGTTGCTGGTTCATTTTGGATTGGAGTTCAGTTTTGTGGACACGACGGACCCGGCGGTGGTGCTGGGAGCGATGCGGCCAAACACGAAGATGCTGTACATCGAGACGCCGACGAATCCGACGCTGCGGATTACGGACATCGCGGCGATGGCGAAACTGGCGAACGAGCGGCGAACGACGCTGGTGGTGGACAACACGTTCATGACGCCATATTTGCAGAGGCCGATCGAGTTGGGAGCGCACATTGTGGTGCACTCGATGACGAAATATATGAACGGGCACAGCGATGCGACAGGTGGAGCGGTGGTGCTGACACGGCCGGACGATGCCGAGAGGATTTACTTTCTGCAGAGATCGTCTGGGGCGGGGTTGGCGCCGATGGATTGCTTTTTGGTTTCGCGCGGGTTGAAGACGCTGGCGGTGCGGATGCTGCAGCACAATGCGAATGGATTGGCGGTGGCGCGGCATCTGGATGCGCATCCTAAGGTGAGGAAGGTGTTTTATCCGGGACTGGCTACGCACCCGCAGCATGAATTGGCCCGAAGGCAGCAGAAGGGGCCGGGGGCAATGATTGCGTTTGATTTGGGGGATGAAGGAGCGGCGCGGCGGTTTTTGAACCAGGTGAAGATTTGCGCGCTGGCGGAGAGTCTGGGCGGAGTGGAGTCATTGATTTCGCTGCCGGCGCAGATGACGCACGCTTCGATGCCGAAGGAAGTGCGGGACCGGGTGGGGATTACGGATAGTTTGGTGAGGTTGAGTGTGGGGATTGAGGACGTGGAAGATATTATTGCGGATTTGGATCAGGCGTTGCTGTACGTCTAGGCTGGCGCCAGTTCAGATGGCCATATTGTTACGTCCCCGACGTCTTGGCAGTAGACTCTCGACTGAGTTTTCCAAATACAAAAAACCCGAGAAGGCAGCCCCAGGCTGCACTAAACATCACCACGGCAGTATCTGAAATCATATCGAACCACCCAAAAGTGGGGTTAGCCTTCGGTGTTAAATAGAGCACGAATAACACGGGGGTGTCGATAACTATCCCAATCGCAAACACAATCAGGTACGTCGTCCGGCGCCAGCTCTTTAGCCACCCCTTGGCAGCACAAAGGGCAATGACAACTGGAACAAGCAAAAAGAAAAATAGAAGTAGAGCGCTTTCTATATCAAGGTTCACCGGTGAGTTTCTCCTATAGATCCTTCAACAGAATTGTTCAACCAAGCAAGGTAGGCGCGGGAGCCGGAGGAGATGGGGAGGACTAGGAATTCGGGGATGTCGTAGGAGTGGAGGCGGAGGACTTCCCTTTCGAGGGATTTTAGGCGGCGGGCGGTGGTTTTGATCAGGAGGAGATGTTCGCGGGTGGTTTCGATTTTTCCTTTCCAGCAGTAAATCGATTCGACAGGGGAGATTTGGATGTTGACGCATGCGGCGAGGTGTTTTTGGAGGAGGGAGCGGGAGATTTTGCGGGCTTCGGGGAGGGTGGGGCAGGTTACGAGGACGAGGCGGAATTGGGTGGTTGCGGGCATTGGGTTGGAGGGAAGATTGTAATGGAATTCAAACTTTGGGGAGAAAGAAAGAGAGAAAGAGAAAAGATAATGCAGAGGCGCTGAGAACGGCGAGGAGCGCAGAGAAGAATAAAGAGGAAGGAGGAAGGATAAGAAGATTTGGGGCTTTGGAACGTAAGAGCCCACCCTTTGCAAACGGCGCAAAGGATGGGGCACCCTCAAGTTCATTGGTTAAGTGGCGTGACGAGGAGAAGAAAGGCGGCCTAAAGCCGCCCCTACAAGGATTGGGGGAGTGACGATAGAATGTGGGGACTATGACAACTACACAGATTGTGTCGCCGATTAAGTTTGGGACAAGCGGGTGGAGGGGTTTGATTGCTGATGATTTTACGTTCGCGAATGTGCGGCTGGCGGTGCGGGCGATTGCGGAGCATTTGACGGAGAAGAATCGGCGGCCGGTGGTACTGGTGGGGTATGACACCCGGTTTTATTCGGAGGAGTTTTCGGCGCTGGCGGTGGGGATTTTGCAGGAGCACGGGATACACACGTTGCTGTGCGAGACGTTCACGCCTACGCCGGCGATTGCTTATGAGATTCAGCGGCGGAAGCTGGATGGAGGAATAAATTTTACGGCCAGCCATAACCCGGCGCAGTACCACGGGTTGAAGTTTTCGAGCTCGGATGCGGGGCCGGCGCTGCCGGAAGTGACGAAGGACATTGAAGCACGGGTGGCGCGGATTCTAGCAAAAGAGGGAGCGAGTGCGGGATGCGCTTCGCATGATGGGCATGGCAAAAAGGATTTGGGCGAGACGGTTAATTTGAAGGCGGAGTATTTGGAGCGGCTGGAGCAATTGGTGCGGTTCGAGGTGATTCAGAAGGCGAAGATCAATGTGGTGACAGACGCGCTGCACGGGGCGGGCGCGGGATATCTGGACAAGGCGCTGGCGGATCACGGGATTGCGGTGACGGCGGGGCGGACGGAGAGAGATTGTTTGTTTGGCGGGAGCGGGCCGGACGTGGATGAGAAGAATCTGGCGCCACTGGGAAAAGTGGTGAAGGAGAGCGGCGCGAAGGTTGGGTTGGCGACGGATGGAGATGCGGACCGATTTGGAATTGTGGATGGGGACGGGACGTGGATTCAGCCGAATCTGATTCTGGCGCTGATGTACGACTATTTGGTGGAAACGCGCGGATGGAAGATGGCGGCCGCTCGAAGCGTGGCGACGACGCAAATGGTGGATGCGGTGGCGAAATCGCACGGGCAGACTACGCATCAGACGCCGGTGGGGTTCAAATATATCGGGCAGCTGATTCGCGAGGACAAGATTGCGCTGGGAGGCGAAGAGAGCGCGGGATTGACGATTCGCGGGCACGTGCCGGAGAAGGATGGGGTCCTAGCATGCCTGCTGGTGGCGGAAATGACGGCGGCGCGGGGCGCGTCGATTGGCGAGCAGGTGCGGGCGATATTCAAGAAGCTGGGGCGGGAGTTTCATCCGGTACGCGAGAATCTGCACTTGTCCGACGAACAGAAGGCAAACGCGATCCGGAAGGCAGCGGTGGACGCTACGACACTACTGGGAAGGAAAGTTGTATCGGTGGACCGCACGGATGGAGCAAAATTCGTGTTTGGAGATGGAAGCTGGATGTTGTTACGCTTGAGCGGAACGGAGCCGCTGCTGCGCCTGTATGTGGAAGCGGAGAGCGAAGCGGCGACGGCGAAGCTGGTGAGAGAGGCTTCGGACTGGATTTTGAAGGATTGATGAGCGAAACGCGGAAAAATTCGAAGAAAAGTTTGCTGCACTACGCGCCTTACCTGATGGGTGTATTCGTGGCGGTGCTGCTGGTGCACGATATATTCGGGACGCACGGGTACCTGGCGATGCGGCAAAAACGGCAGGAGATTCAGAAGGTCAGCCAGGAACTGGAAAAGCTGAATAAAGAGAATCTGGAATTGCAGCAGAACGTGCAGGATTTGAAGAGCGATCCGGAGACGATCCGGAAGATTGCGCGGGAAGAGTACGGCCTGGCGCGGCCGAATGAAAAGATCATCAAGTTGCCGGCGCAGAAGCCGGTTGCGCCTGCGGCTGGACAGCGGTAAGCCTCATTCAGTATTCGGCCGTCCCCAGTTGAACCCACAAGGATCGTGCGCGATTCCACTGCAAAAGTATTTGAAAGTGAGATCCTTTGGCTATCCTCGTCGGATAGCCTCAGGATGACAAGGTGTTTAGGCGGTGCTCGGGATCGAGGCGACTGGCTTGATTTGGGGATTCGAAAAAGAAGTTCTTTTCTTGTAGCGCGTACGCAAAATAGACAACGCCAGCATCGCGAGAAAAATCACTATTAAACCGAACGTGGCTTTGGGGATAGAACACCCGCGCTTGGGCAGGATGGAGATGCGTCCGTAGACGAACTCGATGTGCACCCAATAAACGAGGAGCGAGGTTTTGCCGAGTTGGATGACCGGGCTGAAGCCGATTTGCGCGAGGCCCCAGCGGCACCAGGCGTAGACGAGGAACATGATGATGAGGAGAATGCCGCAGCGCATGAGGAGGAAATTGGGATTGGAGTGCCAGTAATCGTACACGGCGTAGAGATGGACGGAGGATTCGTCGAAGAAGCGGGAGAGGTAGCAGGCGGCGACGCCGGCGAGGCCGAGGAGGAAGAAGAAGAGGGCTTCGTTGCGGCGGGCGAAGGAAGTGTAGACGAGGAAACCGACGGCGAGGCCGGCAAAGGCGAAGGCGGCCCAGGGGAAAAGCGGGAAGAGCCAGTGCTGCGGTTCGGGGAGGTTGTGGACGCCGTTGATGTAGGACTCGAGAGGCCAGGGGAGGAAGCGGGGGCGGTGGGTGGTCCAGAGCGGCGGGGTGAGCATGGCGATCGCGGTGGCGGCGGCGAGCGAGCCGAGGATGCCGCGGGCGCGGGCGGCGGAGATTTCTTTGGCGGAGGTGAACCAGCAGACTGCGGCCATCAGGATCATGGAGAGGCCGAGGATGTTGAGGACGTCGACGCGGAAGAGATCGGTCCACGGAACCCACTTGTAGCCGAGGGCGTATTCCTGAACGCGGAAGAGGAGGCCGAGGGCGAAGATTTCTGCGCCGCGGAGGGCGGTTTGTTTTGCAATGGTGATGGGGGCAATTCCCTTTTCGCGGAGACGTTCTGTGACCAGCGCCATGGAGATGCCGGCTAGGAAGATGAAGAGCGGGGCGGGAAGAGTGCCACCGAGTTGCGACCAGCGGTAGAGGGCGGAGTCGCGGAGATCGGGGCGGAGCCAGGAATCGTAGCAGTGGGTTTGGAACATGAGGAGGCAGGCGAGACCACGGAGCCAGTCGATGTAGGAGAGGCGGGACGGTTGGGCGGTGGACATGGTGGGTGCGGAAAGATTGTAGCGGATTTTGGATTTTGGGAGGAGAAGAGCGGAGGGAGAAAAGTTAACGCAGAGACACAGAGTACGCAGAGAAGAGAAGAAAGTCATATGACTTTAGATCGTAAGAGCCCACCATTCGCAAAAAGCGCGAAGGATGGGGCACCTGTGATCTTTCAACACGTTGTTCCCTTCCTAGAGGGAGTCTCTGCGGACGAGCTGCGCGGCTGCTGGTTGCATCCGCCTCCTAACGTGGGAATTACAGTGACCCAGTTTCCCCACCCAGGCTCCCCTGGTTCTTTCAGAGAGGGACAACGTCTTGACCATCTACAGGCACCCTCAAGATCACTTGTTTGTTGCCACAACTGGAAATCGAAGAACACAGGCTGAAGCCTGTGCTACATGAATTGGGAGATGGTGAGGGAGAAAGATTAGAATTGGCGTGGCGTTGCGAACTGATGCGGCAAGATTGTTGGCGGACAATTAAGGAGCGGATCGCGGGATGAGGCAACTGAATGTTTGGGTGATGCTGGGGATTTGGGCGGGGTTGAGCCTGGGGGCTGCTGGGTATGCGGCTTGGGAGGGATATCAGGGGCGGGCGTTTGCGGCGACGGTGGCGACGTTTTCAATATTGTTGCTGGTGATGATGGCATTTGCGGCGCGGGGAGTGGAGGAAGGGTTGGCGGGAAAATTCGGGCCAGCGGGGGGATTCTTGCTGGGCGCGCTGGTGTTTGTGACGTTTGTGATTTACCTGGTGGGGACAGGGACGTTCGCGGTGCAGCGGGCGGGAGTGATGGCGGCGTTTGTGTTTGTGCCGCTGGGGCTGGCGGTTTCCTCGCGCGGTGCGGCGGCGGGAAGCGGGCAGGATTTCTTGACGGTGGCGGGCGTGTGGGCGTTTGTGAAATTCGGGCCGACGCATTGGTTGTGGCCGTATCCGGGCGGGCGGCTGGCGTATGTGTTTACGGTGCTGATGGCGGTGGATGTGGCGCTGGCGTGTTTTCTGTTGGTGCGACGGGCGAAGGGCGTGGGCTATTCGATGGGTTGGGGAAAGAATTGGGGATTGTATGTGATTGGAAGTTTTGTGTTGTTTGGGTGCGTGGCGATTCCGCTGGGGATTCGGATGCGGTTTATTGCATTTGAACCGCATTGGGGAAATTGGAGCGGGTTGGTTGTGGGGTCGCTTGGGATTTTATTTTTGACGGCTTGGCCGGAGGAGTTGCTGTTTCGCGGGTTGCTGCAGAATTTTCTGGGGCGGGCGTCGAAGAGCGAGTTTGCGGGGTGGTGGACGGCGTCGATGCTCTTTGGGCTTTCGCATATTGCAAATCTGGGATATCCGAACTGGCGATATGTGATCCTGGCGGCGATTGCGGGATTGTTTTATGGGTGGACTTGGAGAAGGACGGGATCGATTTTTGCTTCGGCGTTGGTGCATGCGGGGGTGGATGTAACGTGGCATTTTTTGTTTCGGACGATGTGAGGAGCGAAAATCGCCCGCCTCGGAAGGCGGCCGCTACAAAGGCAGGAGCAAAGCAAGAAGGCGGCGTAAAGCCGCCCCTACGAAGAAGAGTATTAGTCGGGGAACCAGTTGCTGCGGTAGGCGATCCACCAGCTTAGGGCGAGGATGGGGAAAGTGGAGAGGACGGCCCAGACGAAGGGTAGGGTGAAGTCGGCGATGAGGCCGAGGGAGGCGAAGAGGAGCCAGAAGATTTTGCGTTGCATGGGGGAAGTTTAGCGTACCGGGCGGAGATGAAGCGCACAGCCAGTAATTTTTGTGGCAGAAGAGAAAAGCGCCCGCTCCGCAGAACCATCCGGAGTCCAAGAGACGGACCTCGGAAGGCGGCCGCTACAAAGGAAATCGTAAGGTAGGAGGGCGGGCCGGCTGGAAGCCGGCGCTACCATGCGGACAGAGCCGCGCGGCAATTCGGTGGCGCTAGGCAAAGAGGGGGAAATGAGGTACAAAGCGGGCACGATTGACGGAGAGTGGGACGGCTACGGAGGAATTAGATGGCAGGGATTGACGGGGGAAGCTCGGCGCGGGGATTTCGGGTGCAGCGGCGGGAGGTGGACGATGGCTGGGTGGTGCAGTGTTTTGGGCGATTGACTAGCGAGAATGTGCCACTGCTGAAGATGGAGATGATGGAGGCCTGCGGGAAGAAGGGGCGGATCGTTCTGGATTTGAAGGAAGTGCCGATGATGGATAGTTCGGGGCTGGGAGCGGTGGTGACATTGCATGTTTCGGCGCGGACGCGGGGATGCCGCCTGGAAGTAGTGAACGCGAGCAAGCAGATTCGGGAGTTGTTCAGCATGACGAATGTGCTGGGGTTGTTTGAAGAGACGGGGCGGCATGGTCGGAGGATGATGTAGACGCTGGGATGGTCGGGAAAAGAGAAGCGTTGTCCACCTAAAGGTGGACGCTACAAGAGAAGAGAGCCCGCCTCAGAAGGCGGCCTCTACACGGAGATGCGGTGAGCGACGAGGAGCGGGAGTTGATGACGGAGCGGGTGGGATACGCGTGGAAGAATTTTGAGGATCAACAGGCGATTATCCGGGCGGCGGATTTGAAGGCCGGATACCTGGTGACGTTTCTGTTGTTTTTTGGGGCGAGCACGATTCCTTTGGGGAAAGAAGTGTTGCCGAAGCTGCGGTGGGTGAGCGCGGGAGAGATTGTGGCCAGCGGGTTGTATGCGGTGAGCTATGCGGTGTTCGCGCTGGGATTTGTGCGGGCGCTTTACCTGATTTCGCATGTGCTGACGCCGCGGATTGCGCGGCATCATGCACGGCCGGCGGATGGGAGAGAACTGCTGTATTACGAGCATGTGGTGCGTTACGAGAACAGCGCGACGTATTACGAGGCGATGGCGAAGGTGAGTCCGGAGGAGATGCTGCGGAACGTGACGGACCAGGTGTACGAGCTGGCGATGATCGTGAAGGCGAAAGTGGATAGTTTGCGGGCGTTTTCGCAGGCGTTCAAGATTACGCTGGTGGCGTGGTTTATCAGTACGGCGGTGGGGTTTTGGATTATGACGTGGATGAAATAGGGCGAGGTAAAGGAACGCGGGTGACGACAACTCGGAGATTTTTCTGTGAATTCATGCAGGCTCTCTGCGGAGCGTAAACGAGATCTTACCGGTCTACTCTCTATTAGCAGTCTCGATGGTTTGGAGAACGAGGGCTTCGAAGCTGGGTGCCAATTCGGCGACAACCTTGACCCGAGAATTGCAGAAAATTTCCTCGTGGTCGATTTTGACGACTCGCATTTCGCGGTTTTTCTTACGCGAGTTCATATCGAAACAGACAGGGTCGTAGTCCATGTCCGGCCCTTTTCCAAATCGCAAAAATCCGGCAGGAATGAGTGCCTCCCACAACCCAGGATCTTTTGAAATTCCGCGGAAAAATCCCTCGAGGTCTGGGCCTGGAGGATTTGCCATCAAGGTATATCTGTCGAGACCCACATCGGCCCACCGAAACGTAAGCAACAGACGTTCAAAGAGTGGGGGAAATTTGGCCGGAAGCCTTGAGTAAATGGCTTCCATCAGAACATGTTGGGGTTCGGTGCGTCTGGGCCGCCATACAACGTGGCCGTAGTCATTCGGTTGACCAAGAGCAAGTGTCCCTATGATCGGATAAATGTCCGGATTCCCCGACATTTCGTCAAATTTCTCAAACACAGACATGTATTGCGATAGCAGGAGATCATTGCTGAGTTCTTTAGGGGAGCCCATACGTTTTGGGAAACCAGCTTAGCGGAGTACGCCTGTGAGCGGGCTGGAGGCGGAGGCGTAGAGGCGCTTGGGCATGCGGCCGGCGAGGTGGGCTTTGTGGCCGGCGAGGACGGCGTCGCGCATGGCTTCGGCCATGAGTGGGGCGTCGGCGGCTTCGGCGATGGCGGTGTTCATGAGCAGGCCGTCGGCGCCGAGTTCCATGGCGATGGCGGCGTCGGAGGCGGTGCCGACACCGGCGTCTACGATCATGGGAACTTCGGTGATGCGTTCGCGAAGGATGCGGAGGTTGGCGGGATTCTGAATGCCGAGGCCAGAGCCGATGGGAGCGGCGAGGGGCATTACTGCGGCGGCGCCTGCGTCGATCAATTTGCGGGCGGCGATGAGGTCGTCGTTGGTGTAGGGGAGGACGACGAAGCCTTCTTTCACGAGGACTTTTGTGGCTTGGATTAGTTGTTCGGTGTCGGGGAAAAGAGTTTTCTCGTCGCCGATGACCTCGAGCTTGATCCAGTTGGAGAGGCCGACTTCGCGGGCGAGGCGGGCGGTGCGGATGGCTTCATCGGCGGAGTAGCAGGCGGCGGTGTTGGGAAGGATGAAGATTTTTTCGCGGTCGATGTAGTCCAGGAGGGATTCTTTTGTTTTGTCGGTGAGATTGACGCGGCGGACGGCGACGGTGACCATGTCGGCGCCGGAGGCGGCGTGGGCGCGAGCCATTTCCTGGAAGCTGCGGTATTTGCCGGTGCCGACGATGAGGCGGGAGTTGAAGGCGCGGCCGGCGATTACGAGTTGATCGGGCATTGGGGGTCTCCGAGGAGATTGTAGTCCGGGGGAAGGGGTTGGGACAAATGGGAGGGAGGAAGAGAAAGGATTTCACCACAGAGTTAACAGAGGGGAGCAGAGGTAGCGGAGAATTGGGTCGAGGGAATTTCGCAGAGAGGGCGGCGGAGGGCCGCCCCCACGTAGATTGAAATTAAAAGGATTGGATGAGGTGGAGAAGGGTGCGGAGGGCTACACCGGTGGGGCCTTTGGCTAGCCAGGGCTTTGCGTCATCGTTCCAGGCGGTGCCGGCGATATCGAGATGGATCCAGGGAGTGTCGCCGGCAAATTCGCGAATGAACCAGGCGCCGGTGATGGAGCCGCCGCCTTTGCCGCTACCGATGTTTTGAATGTCAGCGAAGCTGCCCTTGATGAATTCGCGGTACTCGTCGTCCATGGGCATCTGCCACATTTTTTCGCCGGCGGCTTTGGCGCTGGCGAGGAGCTTGTCGGTCCAGGCCTGGTCGGAGCCGAAAACGCCGACGTTGATGTTGGCGAGAGCGACGACGATGGCGCCGGTGAGAGTGGCGGCGTCGACGAGATGCGTGGCGCCGAGTTGCTTCGCGTAGTGAACGCCGTCGGCGAGGATTAGGCGGCCTTCGGCGTCGGTATTGAGAACTTCGATGGTTTTGCCGGACATGGCGGTCTGGATGTCGCCGGGCTTCTGGGCTTTTCCGCCGGGCATGTTTTCGGTGGAAGGGACGACGCAGATCACTTTGACGTTGGGCTTGAGGCCGGCGACGGCCCGCATGATGCCGAGCATGGTGGCGCCGCCGGCCATGTCGTACTTCATTTTTTCCATTCCGTCGGCGGGCTTGATGGAGATGCCGCCTGTGTCGAAGGTGACGGCTTTGCCGACCAGGCCGATGACGGGACCGCCGGGCTTTGGATTTGCGGGCGTGTAAGTGATGACGATCATGCGCGGGGGCTCGACGCTGCCTTGTGCGACGCTGAGGAGCGCGCCCATTTTGAGCGAGGCAATTTTTTTCTCGTCGAGGATTTCGACGGCGAGTCCGGCTTCTTTGGCCATGGCTTCGGCTTTATCGGCGAGAATTTTCGGCGTCAGTTTGTTAGAGGGTTCGTTGACGAGGTCGCGAGTGAAATTCTGAGAGTCGCCGATGATGCGGCCGCGGGCAATTCCCTTTTCACCAGTAGATTTTTCGGCGTCGGTGAAGCCGGTAATTGTAAAAGTTTCGATAAATTTGTCATTTTTCTTGTCGGTCTTGTACTTGTCGGTTTCGAAATCGGCGACAATAGCGCTTTCGGTGACGGCCTGGGCGATCGCGTCGGTGGAATCGCCTTCGCGAACGAGGAAGACAACCTTGTGGACGGAGCGAGCCTTCAAATAGCGGAGGGCGGCGCCAGCAACTTTACGGAGAGTGGCGGGGTTGAATTGTTCGCGCTTCCCTGCCCCGACGAGGAGCAGTCGGGCAGCTTTGAAACCGGCGGGAGCGTGGAGCAAGGTGGTTTCGAGAGATTTGCCGGTGAGCTCGCCACTTTTGGAAAGGCGGGAGAGCATGCCGCCGGTGAGCTTGTCGAGTTCGGCGGGGCGGCCCTGGGTGAGGTCGCCATTTTCGAAAACGTAAGTGACGAGCGCATCGGTTTCGAGTGAAGCAAACGGCTTTGTATCGAGTGTGATTTGCATGATGAGATTATCGCCTCCGGTTGCGATAGAGAGCTTGATCGGCTTCCCTGCGGGCATCTTTGTCGCGCTCGTCCTGGCGGCGGTCCCAGGATTTTTTTCCCTGGGCAAGAGCGATTTCGACTTTGGCGCGGCCATTGCGGAAATAGATGCGCAGAGGGATGACGGTTAAACCTTTGGATTCGGTGCGGACTGAAAATTTATGAATCTCGCGTTTATGAAGAAGCAATTTGCGTTCGCCGAGGGGTTCGTGGTTCCACGGGCCTCCGGGCATGTATTGGGCGATGTGGGCGTTGACGAGAAAAGGACCGCTGGGCTTGAAATCCACGTAAGCGTCGCGGATGTTGGCTTTGCCTTCGCGGAGGGCTTTGACTTCGGTGCCGTGAAGAACGAGGCCCGCCTCCATGCGTTCGAGGATGTGGTAATTGTAGGAGGCGGCGCGGTTCTGCGCGACGATTTTTTCGCCGGATTCTCTGGAGGCTTTGCTCTTTTGGGCGCCCTGGTGGGGACCCTTTCCGGGTTGCTTAGTTGGCTTAGTCACAATCTTTCATTTTACCTGATGAAGCGTCTAATAAGGATGTCCGGAAGAGCTGCCCAGGCAGATAAGAGGTTTCCCAGCTACCGGCGACCCTCTTGGGGAAAGGCTGGGAAACCTGTCGATGAGACTGTTTAAAAGGCAAGACCTAGAGAATCGGCCTGCTTGCCGGGCCGTGGAGGCCGATGCTAGACTCCATGGGCAAGTAAAGACTCGGCTTGCCCTGCGTCGAGATTCCGGAGAATACATGCGCCGATGGTGCCAGTTAGGCGTCCTGATTGCGGTAGCGGTGTTTGCGGCGGGATGCCCGAAGGACAAGCAGGACTATAAATCCGCGCGCCACGCGGTGGATCTGAAAGATTACGACGCGGCTGTGGATTATTACCTGAAGGCCACGAAGTCCGACCCCCACAACGTGAATTATAAGATAGGGCTTGACCAATCGAGGTTTGAGGCTGGGGCGGCGCACGTCCAAAAAGGATTGAAGCTGCGGGATAAGGGAGATCTGCAAGGGGCGGTTTCGGAGTTCCAGAGAGCGCAGATCATGGACCCCTCCAGCACGGCCGCGGACCAGGAATTAAAGAAGACGTTGCAGATGATAGCCGAGCAGGCACAGACGACGCAGACGGTGGATCAACCGTTGATGGAAAATGGGCAGCCGGGACTGGCAGCGGAACCTCCAGAACTTAAGCCGCTTTCGCGGGCACCGATCAATTTGCGGATGTCGAACGATATCAAGGTGGTGTACGACACGATTGGCAAGCTGGCCGGGCTGACAGTGATATACGACCCGGACTTGCAGGCGCGGCGGATTTCGGTGGATTTGAGCAACGTGACGCTGGAGCAGGCGCTGGACATCGTGTCGCTGCAAAGCAAGGGGTTCTGGAAGCCGGTTACGGAAAACATCATCATGATCGTGCCGGATAATACGCAGAAGCGACGCGACTATGAAGAGCAGGTGGTACGGACTTTTTATTTGAGCAATGTGGCGATCGCGCAAGATCTGACGGAAATCACGACGGGATTGCGGCAATTGCTGGACCTGAAGCGCATCCAGCAGGTGAACGCGCAGAATGCCATCATTATCCGGGATACGCCGGACAAGATTGCACTGGCGGAGAAAATCATCCGGGACATTGATAAGGCCAAGCCGGAAGTGATTATCCAGATGGAAGTGCTGCAGGCGCGGACGGACAAGCTGCGGAATTTGGGAATACTGCCGGGGCAGAGCGCATCGATCGCGATCAATCCGAACGCCACCACGAACACTAACAACAATAACAACGGAAGCAGCACTTCGAATACGACTCCGGGAACGACCACGCTGAGCCAGTTGACGCATTTAAACCAGAATGATGTTGTGCTGACGCTGCCGGGAGCAACGGCGAATTTTGTGCTGACAGATACGGCGACGAAGATTATTGACAATCCGGAGATCCGCGCGATTGACGGGCAACCGGCGAAGCTGCGCGTGGGCGACCGCGTGCCAGTAGCGACTGGTAGTTTTCAAGCGGGCGTCGGCGTGGGAGGGACTTCGGGCGCGGGGTTTGTGAACCCGCTGGTGAACACGCAATTCCAGTACATTGATGTCGGCGTGAATGTGGACATCACGCCGCACGTCCACGCGAACCGGGATATCAGTTTAAAGATTTCGGTGGAAGTATCTTCCGTGACCGGACAATCCACGATCGGCGGGATTCAACAGCCGATCATCAGCCAGCGCAAGATTGAACATGAAATCCGCTTGAAGGAAGGCGAAGTGAGCATCCTGGGCGGATTGTTTGAGCGAGTGGACTCGAAGACTTTGAATGGTTGGCCTGGATTGGCGAATGTGCCGATCATGCGGTATCTGTTTTCGACGGACAACGTGGAGCGCCAGGAAAACGAGAACCTGATCGTGCTGATTCCGCGGATTGTGCGGATGCCCGATTGGACCAGAGCGAATCTGCGCGCGATTTCTTCCGGGACGGAAACGTATCCGGGCGTGAAGCGCGAGATGGACATCAAGACACCGACGGCGAATCCGAGTCCCGCGGCGCCAGGGATGCCTGGGCAGACTCCGGTTGCACCGGGGGCGGTGGCTCCTGCGACACAGCAGCCAGTGAACACGCCGGCGGTGCCGCAAGCGCAGACGAGCGGGCCGCGAATTCATTTTGAGCCGGGAATGCTGAACCTGGCGCCCGGGCAAACCGCCACGATCGGTGTGGTGGTGGAAAATGTGAACGACCTGTTCAGCGTGCCGATGCTACTGCAATACAACCAGGCGGTTATCAGCGTTGAAGAAGTGCGGCACGGAGGGTTTCTTTCCGGCGGAACGCAAGAGATTGCGCTGGTGCAGCGGGTGGATAAGGAGCACGGGCAGGCGATTATTTCGGCGACGCGCCAGCCGAATACGCCGGGAGTGAATGGAACCGGGACACTGCTGGGCGTGGTGGTGAAGGCGTTGGCACCGGGGACGACGAACCTTTCGATCGTGCAGGTGAATGCGAAAGATTCGCAGCAGCGGCCGATACCGCTGGTGACCAGCGAAGCAACGCTCCGGGTGCAATAAGACGCAGTGCTTATCGGAGGTTGAGGCCATTTCCAAACTACGCAAGTCCAAAAATTCGGCAGAAGCCGGCATGACTTTGCTGGAATTGATTATTGCGTGCACGATCCTGCTGATTCTTTCTTCGATGGCATTGCCGGTAGCGCGGTTTACGGTGATCCGGGAACGCGAGAAGGAGCTGCGGCTGGACCTGCGGGAGATGCGCGGTGCGATTGACAAATATAAGGATATGGCGGACCAGCAGAAGATTCGTGTGGAGCTGGGAAGCGAGGGGTATCCGCCGGACCTGGATACACTGGTAAAGGGCGTGGCAGTGGGTGGGTCGGGCGCGGCGGGGAAAAATATGCGGTTTTTGCGGAGGGTGCCGAAAGATCCGATGACGGGACGTGTGGAATGGGGCATGCGATCGGTGCAGGATGATCCGGATTCGACGAGTTGGGGCGGGAAGAATGTGTTTGACGTGTACTCGAAATCGACGGGGACGGCATTGGATGGGACGAAGTATTCGGACTGGTAGGACTTGAGATTCGAGCGAAGGTGATGGAATGAGGGGACGCAGGAAAGCCCAAGGAATGAGCCGGCGAGGCGCGCGGGGATTCACGCTGATTGAATTGATGATCGTGATGATGATCATCTCGATCCTGATTGGCGTGGCGGCGGTGATTTACGACAAGACGGTGAAGAGGGCGCGGGAATCGGTGTTGAGGCAAGACCTGCAAACGATGCGGCAGGCGATCGACAATTACACGCTGGATAAGCAGCAGGCGCCGCAGTCGCTGGATGACCTGGTGGAAGCGCATTATTTGCGCGAGGTGCCGATCGATCCGGTGTGCCATCAGAAAGATTGGGTGACGCATATAGGAGATACGGTGCTGAGCCCGGAACAGACGAGCACGGGAGTGGATGATGTGCATTCGGGTTGCGAGCAGATCGGGAGCGACGGTACATCGTATACGACGTGGTGAGAGTGTGGGAGAAAGCGGGCGAAGGGGGAGAAATTTGACGAGAGTTGGCGGCTCCGCTATAGTGGTTGTGCGGGGTGGAGCAGCCTGGTAGCTCGTCGGGCTCATAACCCGAAGGTCGTCAGTTCAAATCTGACCCCCGCAACCATGGGCGCTTGAGAGGAAAATCCTCTAAGCGCCCTTCTTAATTATGGTTACGAGCTGAGCCGCAACAATTCCTTCGCCTAATTTAGCGCCGCAAAGTTGTTCCTGTTCTCGATATTAGGAACAACTGGGAACAAATCGCCGTAGATTGCCCGTTCTAGAGCGATTGCAGCGCCGCGTTCCTTTTCCGCAGAGGTGTGCGTGTAGATGTCTGCGGTCATCTTGATCGTGGAGTGCCCGAGGAACTTCTGCGCCAGCTTCAGGTTTCCCGTCTGCTCGTTAACGATATTCGCAGCCGAATGCCTGAATGTGTGAAAGCCTGACGCGCCTTTCTTTCGCGGAATCCCTGAGGTAAACAGAGAAAAACCCTCTCGGGCCGGGCAGCTCGATGGAAAGCAACCGGAAGGGCAAAGCGAGGAGCATTGAATCGGACATGCTAGCTAGACGGCGGGATTCGTCGTTGCTGGTAGTTCGTTCTCCTGATACAGAAAAACCTCTTCCACGTTCTTTCCAAAGGCACGTGCGATCTTAAAAGCCAACAAAAGACTTGGGCCGTACTTGCCAGTTTCAATGGCATTGATGGTGCCGCGAGCGACTCCGACATTGGCCGCCAGTTCGGCTTGCGACCATTCTTTCTCTGCACGAAGCACGCGCAGCCGAGTCTTCATCGGTCCCGCCATGGGAACGACAACCGCGGTTACTCCAACGACCCTGCTTGTGATTCAAAAAGCGGAATTGTTAAAGGTACTCCACGCGGAACATGAATTATCCGATCAGTTCATCGCTTACATGCTGGCACATAACATCCGGGTGGAAGAGGATCTGATCGATCAGCTTTTCAATTCCAGCGAAAAGCGCCTGGCGCGCACACTTCTGCTTCTGGCCCGCTACGGGGAGCAAGATCAGCCTGAACGTGTGCTGGCGAAAGTCTCGCAAGAGACTCTGGCAAGCATGGTTGGCACCACCCGATCGCGCATCAATTTCTTCATGAACAAATTCCGGAAGCTCGGGTTCATCGAATACAACGGCACGATCAGAGTCAACAAATCATTGCTCGCCGTCGTCCTGCAGGAATAACGACCTTCCCTTCCAAAGAAAAAGCCTGCAGGGCTGCGAATTTCCCGGCAGGCTGGCGATTTCGGGCCGCTTTTAATTCGAAGCGGCGTGCTCTGATTCGTTGTGCGGAGCGCTCTTTTCGAGAACGGCAACAAGGTGACGCCCCGTTGCGGGTACGCCAACGTGTTCGCCTCTCACGATTTCCTTTGCCTTGATGGCGTGTCCATAGACCTGTTCGTTTGCATCATCGTCCGGGCGAAGGGTAGTACCCTCGAGGGAGACTCCGGCAAACAAACCGCGTGAGCGCGAGTAGCTGAGGATCTCGGCGCGAATCCATGCGTCCGTGTTCGCGGAAGCGTCGCGGCCCTTGGGGCCCGCGGCGACCGACGCGTCTGCACCAAGTTTCACCTTGCTGCTCAGGATTGACTCCATGCCTCTGTCATTCATCACCAGCAGGATTAAGTCGGTAGCTTCTCCGCCGATCTGGAAACCAACGCTTCCTCCTTCGAGGGCGTACATCGCCGGCGCGCCCCAAGGCCCACGAAATTTACTTCCAGTCCGGCAAACCATGGCTCCACGGCCGTATTGGCCACCGACGACAAAGGCTGCTTTCAGCATGTTGGGAAACACGATGACACACTCGGCCTTTTCCAAAAGCTCGTGAGGAATGTTGTCGGGAACGTCGAGGACTTCCTGCATGACCACGCCGCTCTCTTCGAGACGTTTTTGCTCCTTATTCAAATCGGAGGCAAAAACAGACACTGCCGCTAAGGTAATACATGCCGCACCAATTAAAGTATGATTCATCTTGACCTCCTCAGTCGGAAATTCATTTTCGAATGATTTATTTCCTTACGTAGCGCGCTTCAAATTCTTTCGGCGCGGTTTGCATCAGGAGAGGGAGATCCGTAACCCGACTCTCGGGCGGGGTATTTTCAGAGTCTCAGGCTGCATCTTACGTTATCCCTCTTCGACCCGAAACCAGATTAAAGACCAGGATTATCAGAGCCGCGACCAGTAGGATGTGGATCAACCCGCCGGCAGTATAGGACGTGACCACGCCCAACAACCAAAGGATGCATAAGACCACAAGAATTGTCCAAAGCATTGCTTACTCCAATCTCACAACGGCCCGTCGTTCAAGGCTCTGTGACGCCCCGGGGATTCGCTTTCGATTTCCCCCAGCTACCAAATGCTAAGGTACCCGGGGTGGACCGTCTGTTCACTTGAGTACAGGCAGGCGCGCCAAATCCGAGAAGCAGAAACATTACTGTTGTATTGATCACTCCAATTGATTTCATACTATTTTCTCCATGACCGAAACTAGCTGCGCGCATTCTCCTGCACGGCCGGCGCGCCTGCATGCGGCCACAAAGTACACTTCAGGATCACGGCACCGAGCGGGCCGTTCACGAGTGCCTGGTTAAGTGCCGACACGGACTCGCGAGAGGGTGTGAAAGAGCCCGAAGACGTCCAGAAGCCACAATACGACGAAGATGACGACAACCGTATTTAAGATCGACTTAATGGTGCTCTGCATGGGGATAAGATTCACTAGCCACAGCAATACGCCCACAACGATCAGAGTCAGCAATATTTGAATAAAAGGCATCGTTTTCTTCCTTTCTGCCTGCGTTCCGCTTCAAGTTGTCATTCGAGATCCTTGACACTTATGCGGGAGCGGGGGAACGGGCTCTGGGGGGCGTGCAATTAAACGTCCAATTGCAACATGGCAATCGTAGGCTTCCCCGGCCTGCGCGTCTGTTCACTTGCGTACAGACACCCTGATTGTCTGGAGAGAGCCGATTGCCTGTGGTCAATCGAGAAAAAATGCAAACCCAATGATTTCAGCGGAAGAGCGTTGCGTAGCTTAAACGGGTTGGTTCTTGCTTGAAGTCATCGGTTTGGGAGAGAAAGGCTGGAGCAGCCACTGCGCGAGAGATTGTTTCATCCGAGGGAAGGTCATCGCATTGACCGTGGCGTTTTAATCGTGACGGAAACCACAAGAGCGCCTGCACGCTAGAGTCATGATGCCCTGCGCGCGCTGTATCAACTCTGTATAGCCGCGAAGCGAGCACATGGCGGCATTGCAGTGCTATGCGCACTGACTCGCTCTCACAGCGTAGTTGTTGGAATTCATGTGCACAAAGTTTCCGCAGATGGTCCCTGCCGTCTTTTTGATGGTGTCCAAAATGAGACATACGGCAGGTACTACGATCCATGTACTCTGTCGTTTCGATGAAAGTGACAAGCCTTGTCCCCTGGAATCGTTGACTCCAGCCGAGTCTGACGAACCAGGAATCGGAGGGGGCATCCATGCCGGAAAACGAATTTTCAGAGCCGGTTATCATGCGCATCGATTGTCCGGAGTGTAGCGAAACGATGCTTGTCCGAGTTGGCTTGAGTCCGGAGACAGTCGGAAATCAAATTGAATGCCTCAACTGCAAGGGTTTCATGGTTGCTCTCGTGCCTGGTCCAGTCATCGGGCGTCCGTGGAAGGCAGATAGCGATCCTCCGTTCGCCAGCGATGCGCAGTAAATTGAGAACTTACATGTTCTAAGGTTGAAGGACGCCTTCGACTATGGAATTGTGAACTCGAAGTCTGCCATTGCCGTAGTCGATAAAACCAAGTCTGCGGAATTTGTTCATAAACAAATTGACCCGGCCGCGTGTTGTACCAATCATATCCGCCAAAGTTTCTTGAGCGAGAAAAGGAGCTTTGATTTCGGCCGATTCAGCGCTGCCCGGTCGGGCAAGAAGCAAAAGTAGGCGGGCCAAGCGCTTCTCACTGGAATTGCTGAGCTGGTCTACCAGATCAGCTTCAATTCGGGCGCTTCTTCTGAGCAAATACGAAATGAAATAGTTTCTAAAACTTGGTTCTTCATGCAGTACGCGTGACATCTCTTTTTTCTGAATCCCGAATACTGTGGTAGGTTCCATCGCGGTCGCCTGCGCCGCGTGCTCGGAGAAAGCTTCGCTCAGGCACGCTTCCCCCAGAAAATCACGGTCCGTCAAAAGGGCGATAACACCCTCTTTGCCGTCTTCGGCTATCGTCGACAATTTTACCAGCCCCGAATTGATGTAAAGCACGGTCAAGCAGCTCTCACCCTGCGAATAGATGGTTTCTGCCTTCTCAAAGCGCATGATTCGTTTCGCCACGCGATGGCTATTCAAGAACGCCTCTAAATTGAATCCAGCCCTTCCATTTAATCGGTCAATCATAGTCAGCCTCCGAGCAAATCGTGGATGAGGGCGATTGCCCTCTGGCTGGTACGAAATCGCAATCTGTCCTATCACCCGTGGAGAATAGAGAGATTTACTCGTTGGCGTAATACTGGAAATACCTGATTTGTGGAATTAAAAACGAGGACACAACCACGGACCTGAGGAAGGCAGGGCATCGGCCATATGGCGGACACCCCAGCAAACCATTGTGAGCACCAGCGATTGTCGCCACGGACATTTCAAGTGAGTAAGGGAGAGTTTCTTCGCGAGGGGGAGCCGGGCGGCACCCGCAGCACGCCAAGCCCTTCGCCTCGCGATTCTGATTTGTGTTATTGCTGACAACTTTGACTGACTTATGACAAATTTAGCCGCACGCAGCTACGATGCAGACTTATTCAAATCAGCGCTGTCCAGCACCACGCTTCTTCTCGTCGGAGGTGGGGTGGTCACTCTCACCCTGATTTCCTTGCCGTGTTCCCTGTGTTGAATTTTCTCCGCGGAAGACCCGCGCGAATTCATCAACTTGTTTCTCTGCCTCCTGCTTTACGATCCCGTAGCGTTCCTGGATCTTTCCGATCAGCTGATCTCGCCGTCCGCGAATCACTTCGAGATCATCGTCCGTCAGCTTTCCCCACTTTTCCTTTACTTTGCCCGAATACTGCTTCCATTTTCCTTCCATCTGATCCCAGTTCATCGGATCCTCCTAGATTATTTAGTTTCCCTTTAACACGTCGCGGTTCGAGCGCGTGCCGTTGGCAGGAACGTCGAATGCCGCAGAACAAGGAAAACATGCGCGCATAACCGCGCATATAGAGAGAAACCCCGAGAGCCGGCAGGAGAGAAACGTATAGGCGCGGAATCCCTGATGCCTGCATCTTTCCCCCGAAACAGATAAGGTCTCCACGGTATGGAGGCCGTATCGCGGTTGCTTTACAAAGGGACTGAATACCGGAAATAGGCATGATTCCGGTCCTTGGAAAAGTTGAGTGGGAAGCAGAAGGCAGAAGGAGGCTGTGATGTTACGTTGGGCATTGGGATTCTTTATCGTGGCGCTTTTTGCTGCGTTACTGGGATTCACGGGAATTGCCGTAGCAGCGGCAGGCATCGCGAAGATCATCTTTTTTATCTTCCTGGTTCTTTTTCTAATTTCGCTGTTGAGCCATCTCTTGCGCCGAACCTGAGACGTCTGCAGCGCGCCGCCTCGATTCAATCGGTTACCAGCTGTTGAGGTGTGTATTGGCTCGAAGCTCTGGAGGCGTTATGAGCGGAAGAACAATCCTGGGAATAACACTGGTCGTCCTCGGTCTGTTTGCATTGGCATACCAGGGGCTGACCTACACAACACAAAAGAAAGTCATAGACATCGGTCCAATCCAGGCGACGAAGGAAGAGCACCACACCATTCCTCTTCCTCCGATTCTAGGGGCATTGGCGCTGGTTGGCGGGATCGTTGTGGTCATCTCCGGCCGGCGCGGGAAATAGCGTCCGGTTGGACAAAACTTCGATTTGGAGAAAACTTCGAAAGAAATGACGGAGGATGTGTTCAGTCCCGGGCTCGTCAAAATCAACCATAAATGAGCACAATCAAAATGCTTTGCTAATTCCGGTCTGGGACTGGGATCCCATACGTATTCATTTAGTCCGATGAAGTAGCCTTTTGGTTTTTCACTTCAAGTTCATTGACCACCTGCTTGACGTTTGGCACTTCAGTGGCGAGCTTTTCCACCCAGGCGCGCTTGGATTGAGAATTCACTTTGCCGTTCAGTGTAATTACACCATTCTTGACGTCGTACTTCACGGCGCTGTCCAGTTTGTGCCGAACCAATACGGCGTCGAAATTCTTTTCAATGCCTTTGTCAAGATCGGAGTCCACTTTTTTCGTAATGTCTTCAGCGCCCGGGGGCCGAACTGCAATCTGGTTAGATACGACTTGGGGCCCGGCAAAGGATTTCGCAATCAATTCTGCCTGCGCCTTGTCCGCCTCCGTAATGGCTTTCCCCGTGAGAGTTATTACGCCCTTGTCACGGTCTTGGCTCACGTTGACATCCTTTAGTCCGGCATGGTCAAGAGATGTGCGGATGTTGCTGACTACGTCCGGTGATCTTGTCGGCGTATTCGAGCACGCGGACATAGCCCCAAAGATGAGAAGTGTCGCGATGGAGCTGAAAGTCTTTCGAGATCTCATGTTGCACCCTTTCTTAGCCAAACACTTCATTTAGATTCCCGAAACCCGAGCAGTCCAAACCTGGGATGCAAGATTCCGGGGATCACTCGTGTTGCCACTATGGAGGAGACGGCAGGAGGTCACAATCAGGGTTATCTGGTAAGAGCGTCAGGGATTCATAGTAATTCAAAAGTGGGTTCGGCCCAGTTCCCTGCCACCGAAACCTCCAAGCGAAAACGATATGCGGCGAGGCTGGGAAAACCAGCGGCCAAGGGTAACTTCCAAGCCGGTCAAACTGCAAAGGCCCGTCCAGGGTTACCGTGTGCAGTCACTCCCAAGAGGGACATGGCCGTCGGCGTCCTTGCCAATCAAAAAACAACCATAGTCATATCCGTCTGGTTTTCCCATCCGCAAAACACTGTAGAGACTTAGGAGGGTGGAAAAATCAGTGGCGACCAATCACGCCGGCTTCTTCTGCAACCGATTTGGGGGAGCAATGCCAAGTGCGGTGGCAAAGCTCGATTAGATGATGTTGTTCTTGAACGAGCGCTGGAACAAGGAGGAATGCAATTGCATGCCAGGCATGAGCTCAGTGGATTCCACTTATTTCATTAATTACGCTTTCGACCACTTCGCTATCAATCTTTGGGCTGATATAGGTACCCTCGCCGATCACCACAGTGAGAGCCCTCACCAGCTCTTGCTCCGCATCTGTCTTTAGAAGAAAACCCCTGGCACCTGCGCGAAATCCCCTCAGCACCAAATCCGCCGATTCGTGCAGAGTAAGCAAAACTATCTTCGCTTCGGGTTGCGACTTACAAATCAGGCGAGTGGCCTCGATACCGTTCAACCCGGGCATGGAGACATCCATGATGATGATTTCCGGTTTTAGTTCGTGAGCCAGGCGGATGGCATCGTTTCCGTTATCTGCTTCTCCACAAAAGGCCCATTCAGGGAATGGGTTCAGTATTGTTTGAACGCCGCGGCGGATAAAAGCGTGGTCATCTACGATAAGTACTCTAGGCATGGGGCCCCTGTCTCCTCAAGTCTCCGATGGGCGTCAGGTACTTGGTCCGGCAAAGGCCCGCAGGTTATTTGAAGCAGCATCGAACTCCAAGTGTTACCCATCAAAATAAGAACTCACCGTGGGTGGCCGCGGAGAGCGTCACACCTCGATGATTTGATTCTTTACGGCATAGCGTACAACCTCGCTAACAGAGTGGATCTCGAGTTTTCTCATGATATTTGCCCGATGGGTTTCGGCTGTCTTAACGCTTATTCCAAGAGCCTCTGCTACTTCCTTGCTACTCTTACCTTCCGCTAAAAGCTGCACGATTTCGCGCTCGCGGGAGGTAAGCCTATTCCGTAAATGGGTTTCCGGATCGGGTACCGAATTCTGCATGGAGAAGCCATTCAGGAGCATTTCTGCGGCGCACGCCGTGAAAAATGTTCGATGATTTGCCAGAGCCTCCACCGCGCTGACCAGATCCCGATCGGCATCGGATTTCATGATATAGGCCCGGGCGCCGGCCTCGACAATGTCACGTAGAAGTTGATCCGAGAAATGCAACGTCAGAATTAGAATCCCCGTTTTCGGAAACAGCTTATGAATTCTCCGAGCTGCTTCGAGCCCATTCAACTCTGGCATGCTGATGTCCAAGACCACAATTTCAGGCTTTAGCTGCTCAGTAAAAGCAACCGCCTCTCGCCCAGTCCTAGCCTCGCCGCAAACCTCCCAACCTGGCCGCGAAGTGAGGAGCTGTTTCAGGCCTCGACGGATGATGTCGTGATCATCTGCGACAAGAATTCGCACTAACTTGGTCTCCATTCTTAAGGCGGACTCCTGATGTTACCTCTCGCTGTGCAAACTGACTATATCGGTTACAAGTCACAATCCAGGAATAGTCCTTCTCTTTCGCAAAACCCATACTGTTTTCCCTGTATTTCGACCTGCTATGGCAATTTGTGGGCCAGTCCTCAACACAAGCCCAGATCCTAGATTTTCGTCCCTATGGCTTCCTATTGCGCACTAGGGTCAATCATACTTCTGAGAAGGGCGTTTGGCTCCTCTTCGATCTTCAAAAATGAAAAGTCTCGTCTGAATACCCGAATGGAACTTATCTTCTACACAATTATACGGATAGTTCGAGGATGACGGTTCTAGTGGAATGGCGCATGGGAGACAATCAACATGCTGATCGTACTGGTGGTCATTCTTCTCTTGTTGAGTTTAGGCAGTCTGCCGACGTGGCCGCACAGCCGAAACTGGGGCTACTATCCGAGCGGGGGGCTAGGCTTGGTTCTAATTGTGCTCCTGGTGTTATTGCTTCTTGGGAGAGTTTGAAAGCAGTGGCTCGCGATTGAGGCTACCTTTGTAACAGGAACAGTGTTCACTGGGCTTGGAACGCCCTAATAATGAAGGCTTCCAACCCAGCCAGGCGCTCAGCCAAGCCCACGAGAAAGGCGTCGTCCTTTGTTCGTCAATTGCTGCGGGTGGGCCCGGGTATGGTGACAGGGGCATCCGACGACGATCCGAGCGGAATTGCAACATATTCGCAAGCGGGCGCTCAATTTGGTTTTGGCGTCCTTTGGTTGAGCTTATTTTCCTTTCCGTTCATGTGTGCAATCCAGGAAATCAGTGGGCGAATTGGGCGTGTCACAGGTTCTGGAATATCCGCAAGCCTACGCAGGGCATATCCTCGGCCAGTCGTAGTCGGCATTGTCTTGCTTCTCCTCATTTCGGCGGTTTTCAACTTAGGAGCTGATCTCGGAGCGATGGGTGAAGCCGCCCACATGTTGGTGGGAGGAGCCAGATGGCTGCACACCCTTGGGTTTGGGCTGCTTTCTATGGTCTTGCAGATCTTCATTCCGTACACCCGATATGTGAACTACCTGAAGTGGCTCGCCTTGTCATTAATCGCGTATGTGGTGACAGCATTTCTGGTCCACGTTTCTTGGAGTGAGGCCCTGCGCGCACTGATTCTGCCCCCCTTGAATGGAGTTCATGGCGGCTACAGCAGGATGGTGGTGGCAGTACTCGGGACTACCATTAGTCCCTACCTGTTTTTCTGGCAGGCATCCGAGGAAGCAGAAGAAGTTCGGGACAAAAAAGAAGAGAAATCCCTGCGCAAAGATCCGTCGCAGGCGCGCGAGCAACTTCGCAGAATTAAAATCGACACGTACTTCGGCATGGCGGCGTCCAACCTGGTGGCGTTTTTTATCATGGTCACCTCCGCGGCAACTTTGCATGTCCACGGACAGACGAACATCCAAACGGCAACGGAAGCGGCGCGAGCTCTCGAACCACTGGCGGGACGCTTTGCCTATGCCTTATTCGCTGCAGGAATAATGGCCACGGGACTTCTCGCCATTCCGGTTCTTGCGGGAAGCGCAGCCTACGCCATCGGAGAAGCGATGCGCTGGCGAGTAAGCCTCGAGATCAAGCCAAAGAAAGCATTCAAATTCTACGCCACGCTGGGCGGCGCCACGATCGCCGGTTTGGCTCTGAACTTTATTCATCTGAACCCCATCAAAGCATTATTCATCGCCGCGGTTATCAATGGAATTCTCGCTGCCCCGGTGATGGCCCTGATGATGTTGTTGACACAAAACAGAAAGGTAATGGGCCAGTTTACGTTGCCACTCTATTTGAAGGTACTGGGATGGGTGGGAGCTGCGGGCATGTGCGCCGCTTCCGCAGCCTTTTTGGTTGGAGTTTTTCGGCACTGAGCAATCCATCCTCTCACCATATTCCCTGGGGAGCATGCACTCTCCAGCGCTGCCTGTAAGAGAAGTTCGTTGTAATTCTGCAGTGCCCGCCGGCTCATGGCTGCCACTCTTTCACTCACCTTTAAAGGGGAAGAAAACGAAACGTCCTCATCGGGTGTGGGCGGGCAGAGATTGCAGCATTCCCTGTATGGGCTTGTGCGTAGCATTGGAGCAACCTAAGCGCGTTCAACTCCAATCGAAAAATCCAGGTAAAGGAGCAAAAGAATATGTCAAAAGACGAATCGGTTCCCGGCATTTATTCGAGGCGGACCGGTGTGGAGAACGCGATCTCCATTTGGGAAACTCCGGCTTTTCGCATACAGACGCGGACGCGCCTGTGTTTCTTCCAGAAAATCCAGGTTCCAAGGAATTGGCGACAGAGAAAGGGACAAAAGCACCCAAAGGGGCAGCTGAGGGAGCAGCGATTGGCGGCACGGTGGGGTGGTTGGTTGGCGGGGGCGCACTCGCCATCCGGGGATTGTGGCCTTTCATCGCAGCGGATCCGATTGTGTCGGCCCTGGCCGGAGCACACACCGATGGCGCCGTGGGTGGGTTTACGGGAGCGCTCGTAGGCCTCTGCATTCCCGCAAACGAAGTCAAGAGATACGACGGGACACATTCAGAGGGTCGGAATCCTGGTGTCTGTGGCAGGAGGTCTCGCACGTGTGTTTGAAAATGAGAAGAAGGAGAGCAATTGGTCTCAATGATGCACAGCTCAGCGGACTTACTCCAGCAGCGCCTGTTAAGTCGTATTGCATGGCTTCTATGGGTCATCGTGCTCGTTCTTCTCATGGCTTTTTGTTTTTTTGCGAGTTCCTTCTGCATCACGCTGCTGCTCGCTGCCTTTCTCGCGATCCTCGTTGATCCATTGGTGACATATCTGGAGAGCTGGCAAGTTCCGCGTTCCGCTTCCGCTGGAATTATCGTAGTTGCTGGAATGTTGTTTATCTGTTTCCTGACGTACGCGTCCTACAATCGTATTTCCGACATCGTAGAGACTATGCCCCAGTACGCCGAGCGAATCCGCGATGTCGTTAAACCCTTGAACCAGAAGATCGCCAAAGTTCAAGAAACAGCCGGCAGTCTGAATCCAGAGGTGCCCACGAAGAAAATCGCCGAGGTAAAGATCAAAGAGCCGTCCAGCTGGCCTTCGTACATGATTCGAGGCGTCGGGCCGGTGTGGAGCGCCATCATCATCATTGGGGTTGTGCCCTTCCTTATGTTCTTCAATCTGATTCGCAAAGAACAGATAAAGCAAAGGCTGGCGCTTTCGTTCGGCAGCGTGATCGACGTACCTCAATTCGTGGGGCGACTGACACAAATGGTGAGAGGATTTGCGGCCGGCAACTTAGTCATCGGTTCCGCAATGGCAACCGTCACAATTCTCGTGCTTTTCGCCTTGAAAATACAAGGCGCAATGATACTTGGCATCGTGAGTGGTTTTCTGAATTTGATTCCTTTTCTAGGCGTAATACTCGCGGCGTTGGTTCCTGTTGCGGCCGCGCTTTTGCAGTTTAGTACGGCAGCCTCGTTTGCCATTATTCTGCTAACAGTCGTTTGCCTTCATATCATTTCCGCAAATTTCCTAATCCCAAAGGTAGTCGGGTCGAGGGTCAATATAGGCCCGGTCGCGGCCACAGCAGGAATCCTGTTCTGGGGCTGGCTGTGGGGCTTGATGGGGGTTCTTTTGTCCGTTCCTTTGACGGCGTTGGTAAAGCTTATCGCGGATTCTCATCCATCGTTCATTCATATCTCCAATCTTCTTGCAGAGTCCCCGCCTTCTGTTTCATCCTGGATCCAATCCGGCCGGGAAACTATCTGCAGGACAGTTCCTTACATACGCAAGCGATCTCCCGCCAAAATAAAGCTCTGAAGACATTTCTCCTTTTACAGGAAACTACATCCATTCGTACGGGAAAGACCCGATGGTTGCGCGTGCGGGGTCCCGGTAGTCTGGGTGCCAAGCAGGAACACCTCCGATTCACCCCGACCAAGAACAGATGCCCGGCTAACACAGGCATCTGTTCTCCCTCCTTAATTCGGAGAAGCGACGTTGTCTTCTATTAGGACTTTTGGGATGCTCAGCGCGCCGCCGAAGCAACAACCCTTACTGGCGCGAAATTTGTCCCGGCGGAGCGAGGCAAAATACGGCCCGCGATTATGGAAGATTTCTGGGACCTGTCCTGGCGTTCACTTGCCAGTTTTGGGAGTGGAGCCCTCGATCTTATGGGTATTGCCGCCGCGATCATACGCGAAGGCGGGATTGTCTTTTGTTCCGGTAATCTTGATCGGCAGAACAGTTCCAGCGTTTTCCCCTTTGAAAAAAGGGTCCAATGCCTTCAGGAAAAATGATTTCGCACCGGTAGTTGTCTGGGAAAGCTTGGCTTGCATCACCAGGTTGCCATGAAAATCCAGTCCGCCACCATCGAGATTGTAGGTTCCCTTCAAGTTGACTGAAGCGCCGGCCACACCAAAGTTCAGCTTGGAGAAGTTCACGGCCCCGCTGCGGACCTGGAACTTGCCGGCCATTTCCGAAGTAACACTGTTGATTTCCATCGCTTTTGGCTGCCCTTGGCCTTTGCGGCTTAGCGTGTCGACTTTCCCCTGAATCGCACTGGTCGTGAATTGCCCGTCCGCGACTAGGAAATCCCCCTGTATTCTTAGTCGCTCGATCAGGTCAGATTGTCCCTCGGGAATAGCGATCTTCGCCTTTAACCTCGCGATGCCCGTCATGAGCGGCTGATCCGTCTTGACAGCAAGCCGGATAAGGTCTTCCACATGGGCATCCTGCGAGAAAGCCTCCAACAGGATCGTCTTGCCCTTTACTTCAGGATCAGCATCTTCGATCTTGCCGCTGGCAATAATCGTAGTGTGCCGAAACCGGGCCGTCACGTTGTCAAGATACGTGTCGCCATTGGTGCCGTCTACCACCGCAGAGAATTCTGTATGCAATGACATCGGGTGATCCGCCGTTCTCAGGCAGAAATCTGGAGTGTCGGTCGTCCCCTCGACCTTTAGATAGTCAAGCGGGCCACTGAAATTGCCCTCGGAAGAAAGGATTCCGCGAAGCCCTTTCAGGGTTCCAAGGTCAGCATTCTGAAATCCATATTGTCCCAATATAAAGCTTTTGCCCGGGGCGTCCGCTTGCCAGGGTCCAAACTCGCCAGTGGTTTCAATCTCGCCCACCGGAACACTGTTTGTGAGCGTTGCATGGAACGCAGCAGGACGATCAAAACTGACATTGTGGAGGTCGAGGTGGTGAATGGGAAATTCCCTGGGAGGTTTTTCAGGCTGTGCCCGCAAAATAACGATGATGGCATCATCGGCGCGTATGTCTTCAATCAGAGCCGGATATTTCTTTGCGAGGTCCTGATCGGTCCGTTGAATCAAAGACTCGTCGCCAGGTTGCCGGGGCGGGATATGAATCTGCAAGCCCTGCAACTCCACGAATGCGACGCGCGGCTTGGCACGCAGGAGACTGATTAAACTCGACGTCATCGTGACTGCACGGACCTGAATCAAAGGGGGAACGTCCGTCCGGCCATGGTGCCGCAAAACCAACTGACGAATCGTTACGCGGACGCGGGGATACAAGGATACGTCAAAATTGGAAAACTCAACGTTGCTTGCAAAATGTGTTTGCAAAATCTTCTGGACACGCTGGCGCACCATTGCGTGGATTCTGGAACCCAGTCCGTAGAGTGTAAGGAGTGGGAGGAGGAGTAGAAGGCCAAGAATGAAGGTCCACCTGCGCATGGAATTGGGACTGCCATCTCTTTTCTTTGGCGCACCGGCCCTGTTTGCTGCAGCCTGGAGCAACGAGAGTAGTCTCTACAATTAGAAAGACCACGAACGGAGGCGCCAAGAAATAGGCTAGAACCCTGATTTCACGCGTAGCCGCCCTGTACTTATTCCTACGAGTATCTGCCAAGCGTTTTACCTGGATCCGCGAACCAGACAGATAAAGGAGAGGAAGGCTCCGCGAACCTCCTTGAGCTTATCGCTGGACTCAGCCTCGGGAGATGATTCTTGAGTCTGATTTCGCTCCCGGTCACGCGCCGACAGCGGTTATTCCTTGAACTATACGGCCATTCTGGGCGCTATAAATGAAATACTCGCCAGGCGAACTCGCCAGCAATTGTGCTAATTGGTTCCTTGCCTCTTCCAGTCCTTCGACTGCCTTTACCCAGATTGGGTGACCATCGGGTAGTTTTTTGAAAATGTCAAACTTCCTGTCCATAACCGCCCCCCAATATTGAAATTGTTGTGACTGTCCTAGAGGAGGGCAACCTTGCTTCCATACCGGCAGGACAATGGAAGATCATTTAAATCAATTAGTTGTGCAATCCAAAAGGAGGAGGTGATCGCCTGGAGGACGGCAAAAGGAGACTCTAACTAGGGTTTTGATGTATATTCTGCCCACTCTTCCAGTACTGGGACTCAAACCCTGGGTTGGCATACAGGATGCAAAAAGGGGGAATTCGTATTGCCAGGGAGGATGGGAGAGCATCCGGCTTCTTTAGGACGCGGGAAATTCGTCCGGCTATTTGTCTTTTGACAAGCCTAACTCTACTTCTGGTATCGGTATGCTGGCAGTGACGGTGGTTCCTCCCTGAGCGGAGGATAGTTCGAGGCTGCCTCCCAGTTGGCGCACCCGTTCAGTCATACCGCGGAGTCCCACGCCAAGCGTACCCATCCACTCCTGAGCTCGGTCTTCTCCATTCTTTGTCTGAGTGCCGCTCCCTTCGTCGATGATCTGGAGGAGTACGCGGTGATTCTCAGTGAGAAGCCGGACGGTCGCCCTTGGGCTGCCAGAGTGCCGGTGCACGTTCGTTAAGCTTTCTTGAAGAACGCGAAATAGGGCCAGCTCGAGGTCGTCGGGAATGCGGTCAAATTCCGGAGAAACCTCAAACGTTGTTTTGATTCCACTCCGCTTTGTAAATCCTTCCAGATACCATGGGATCGCTGATTTCAAGCCCAACTCCTCCAGCATAGGCGGATGCAGCAGGTAAGAAATGGTGCGAACTTCCTTGATCGCCTCTTCAATCAGCTGGGAGCATTCGGTCAGTTGACTATCATCTTCTGGTTGGCCCCGTTCGCGCGAGGACTTGAGGGAATCCACCTTCATCTTTAAGCCAACGAGGTATTGGCCTACGCTATCGTGAAGGTCTCTGCCGATGCGTCGGCGTTCCTCGTCCTGCGTTTGCAGGAGACGCAGAGAAAGCTGGCGGAGTGCCTTTTCCGAAACCAGCACCTTTCTTTCGGCCGCTGTCTTCTCGATGATCTCTTTTCGCAATGCTTCGTTGGCTTTTATTCTTTCGGTAAAGTCTCGCGTAACTTTTCCGAATCCGATCAATCTACCGGCATCGTTTCTTATGGCAGTAATAGTCACGTTGGCCCAAAAACGGGAGCCGTCTTTGCGTAGACGCCATCCCTCGTCTTCCAACCGCCCTTCCTTGGCGGCGATCTCAAGCTCCCGAGGCGGTTTACCAGCTCGGATGTCTTCCTCGGGATAAAAGATGGAAAAGTGCTTACCTATGATCTCGGGGACAGAATATCCTTTGATGCGTTCCGCTCCCTTGTTCCAACTGCTGACGTGGCCCTGTACGTCCAACATGAAGATCGCATAGTCCTGCACGGCATCTACAAGAAGCCGGAATCGCTCTTCACTACGGCGCAGGGCAATCTTGGCTTCGCCACTTGCAAAGGAAGTGTCGCCTTCGTCGAGCACTATCGCGGAATGTTCCGCGCATACTCTCATAAGCGGCTGAGAGTTTTTTTCGCCGTTGAAATGAGACACCGGATAGGCGCATCGCAGGGAGAAAGTAAGGTTCTTCGCCAATTCGTTCCAGAGCTGTTCGAGCCGTATGGCGGCCTCGACCTTGCCCTCCGTCCACAATAGGGAAACCATCTCTCCAAATGCGGCAACCTCGGGACGCATCGCTTTAGCGCAGGCCTTGCTCCTAGCGATTGCTCCGCCAACTATCGCTTCGAAGCGGCCGCTGTCGGGCATCCCTTCGACCATGATTTTGGATAGAAGTTCAGAAGCATCCAGCTCGATGTACCTACCCTCATTGCGGGTCTTGGGGACATCCAAACCGCGAGCGGTAAGCCGGTTCCCAAGCCCCTCGCGATGCACCTTGCTTGCAATGACGACCGCGGCATTGCCGGCGCCCAAAGCGCTACCGATAAAGGTAGACACCGCCTCAAGCAAGGAATCGCTCTCTTGGTAGAAGTAGGCAACATGGTCGCCCTGAGAGAAACTTCCTGGCTGCCGCTGAAGGATCAGATTCCTGGGGTCGGGACCCAAAGCACTAGCAGTCATTTCGGCTCTCCTGACCTGACAGATGGTGGGCGGCTATTCTCATGTTCGGATAACGGGCCCCCGCGACCGCGCGATCCTTGATAAGGCTGTTATACCTGTTTCTGATTGAACGTAACACACTCGTTCGTTCAAGTTCACCTCCAAGGCCCGGCTGGTCATAAAGATTCCAGCGAGTATTCAACTATGAGTGCCGTAACGATGCGGATCCCGTACGCTGGTTTTTATCCGCGTACATATCCTGATCCGCGCGGGCCATGAGCTCTCCAAGCGAGCTGGTAGTTTCCGGATCAAACCGTGCAATTCCGATGCTAAATGACAACTTATAACGAGACTCCTCCGCATTCGCCTTTTCAAGACTCCTATCCATCCGAGCCACGATCGCTTCGCGGTTTGAGGTAGAGGCTTCCGTGGCTAACACTGAAAACTCGTCTCCACCCACTCGCGCCAGAATGTCCGAATCACGAAAGGTCTTTTCCAGCGCATCCGCAGCCCTGACTATTGCCAGATCCCCCTCCCGGTGTCCAAAGGCATCATTAATCCCTTTCAGATTGTCCATATCGAAAAAGAGGAGTAAGACGTCTTGAGATTGGCGATGAGCAAGCTTTAGTTGGTGCATCGCTGATGCCAGAAAACCGCGCCGATTGTAAAGACCTGTAAGTTCGTCCGTGACGGCCAGTGATCGGATTTCCCGATCCAGCAGCGACTGTTTTATGGCGCACGATGCTGCTCGCTGCAGAACACTGTCAAGGCTTTGCGAGTCCGGAGCGCCTGACTTTAGCGAGTTGGAGATCTCCTCTAACGCAGAGAGAATTTGGTCGAGTTCATCGTCGTCCGAGCGCAAAGCGGAGGAGAGTAGAGACTCCAAGGCCTCTATGTGAGCAACTTTTCCGCGTTCTATGGAAAGTACCCTGCCCTGTGACTTGGAATTGCCTATGGAGAGTCTCCTCCGGGCTCCTTTACCCCCGGTCCAGTTGTCGGAACCTCGGAGCGACATCAGCACCTCTCGCACGCCAGCCGAAACGGTGGCCCAAGTGCCCAACTCTAATATTTCACTCATTCATCAAGCTATAGGGTAAATGCTGTACCTAGCAGGCAAGGCATGATCTTTGAATTTTGAGGCTGACCCGCCACAATGGAGAGCCAACTGAGACTTCGTCTTAGATCAACCAGGCAGATCCAACGAGCCCTCATCGAACTCCAGTTGGACCTTGTAAATATTACAATCAAGAATCCTGAAAAGGCCTCTTTCTGCGTACTAGACCTTCCAACCACAGTATGTTCCCCAATCTAAAGAGCCGAAATACGCGACAGGTGTTCAATGGCGAGTAAAATGCACAAACGCCAGTGACGGATACAGGTGCCTACCTGGGGGGTTTATGCAAACAGTAAGCAATAGTTTTGCCCATGTCCTATTGTTCGCCTGTCCACAATGTGGAATCCCTTTAGCTTCTGCGTGTGCAAGCACGGACAGGAATTTGGAGTCCGCGGATGCGCACTGGTTCAATCCACATTGCCCTTGTGGGTGGACGGGATCAGTGATTGGCCTGGAGGCTAGAAAGCACTGGGTAGAGCTTTGGGAATTTCCCGTCAACCTAGGGCCCGGCGAGGAGGGATCGTGCGGTGGCGATCCATTCAACTAGGGCTTGAACCACAACCTGCTTTCGCCGGGCCCTTACTATCAAGGTCTGGATTTGGGAGTGCGAACAAGCCTCATCAGTTGCCCCATCAGGTTGGCCCGCTCATTACGCTTAACAGTCCTCCTGATGCTTTTGGGGGCATCGTCCCGCGCCGCAGCCTCTCACAGCACGATTTCGTCCCCCGGAAATTGGATTACCTCGATTTCTCTGGCGGAACCTTGGCGCCCTTCTTTCGCGCTTCAGAAAGCCCAATCGCGATCGCTTGCTTTCTACTCTTGACAACTCCTCCCTTGCCGCCCTTTCCTGAACGCAGGATTCCGCGCTTTCTACGACGCATGGCAGCCCGCACTGATTTGCTTGCCGCTTTTCCGTCTCTCGCCATTTGTTTCTCCTATCGGATTGTTCCAGTCACTTTGAGTTCCTGGATGAGCATTCCCAGCACAAAGCATCGAAAGAATCTCTTCCACCATTTGCCGGCGGCCAAAGCCGGAGCGCGAAGATAGCGCGGCCGTCGTCAGGGAATCGATTCGAGACTTGCTGTAATTTTCTCGGTAACTCCCTGTAGGCGCCGCAGGCATGCAACTCATCCTATTCGCGGCAGTGATTGCATCCTCTCCAATAGGCTTCAGACGAAATACACGCATCTTCCCAAAGCCCTACCCGTTTCTCCGTATGGTCTCCCGAGGCCGGGAGTTGTCTATTGAAACAGTGTCGAATTGCCGCAACTTATTTTCGATAAGTGACCAATTTGAACTCAGAGCGGCGTCAATCTGGAAGCCGCCGAATCCGAGGAGCCAGAAGGCAACAGGTCGAAGAAAGCGAAGATACTCCGTGCCTAGCCAGTTTTCTTGGAGTGGTAGAGGTAACAAAGCTCGAAAGGAGAATCAAACATATGAATGTACGTTGGATTAAATTGCAGCGATTGCTGTTTCCCTTGGGTTCGTTATTGTTTGGCGTATCCCTGATGGCTACACCATTCCCCGTGAACCAGGACCCTCAACAGACACCGCCGGACAACACCAAACAAAACAAGGATCAGACCGACCCAACCGCGGATAAACAGAAGATGAATCCCGCGGACCGCGCCATTACGCAGAAGATTCGTAAGGCGATCCACGAAGACACCACTCTTTCGACCTATGCGCACAACGTCAAAATCATCTCGCAAGACGGCAAAGTCACTTTGCGAGGGCCAGTGCGGTCCGAAGATGAGAAGAACAATATCGAGGCCAAGGCGGTGGCCGTGGCCGGACAAGGCAACGTAACCAATCAACTCGAGATCGCCCCGTCGAAGTAGCCAAGAAAAAATGGATCCAGATGGAACTCAAAGGAGAAAGAAAATGTCACACAAAAAAACAGGAGTATTCGGGATTTACTCAACACGCGTTGCGGTCGAAAATGCCACGGATTCTCTCATCCGAGCGGGCTTCCCTGCAGCGGATATCTCCGTACTATTGCCGGAGAGTCTTGGCGGTCCCAAGGACATGGGGACCGAAAAGGCAACGAAGGCGCCCGAAGGTGCCGCAGCGGGAGTGACCACTGGAGCCGCAATTGGCGGCACGCTCGGAGTGCTGGCAGGCGTTGGACTCTTGTCGATCCCGGGCTTGGGTCCTTTCATCGCGGCGGGTCCGATTATGGCAGGACTGGCCGGGTTGGGCGTTGGAGGTGCGGTTGGTGGAGTCACCGGGGCCTTGATCGGCATGGGAATTCCTGAATTCGAAGCAAAGCGGTACGAAGGCCGCCTGCAAAAGGGCGGAATTCTCCTCTCCGTGCATTGCGATACATCCGATGAAATCAACCGTGCCAAGGAAGTGTTAAAGACGACTGGCGCGGAGGACGTTTCTTCGACGGGAGAATCCTCTGTGGATCCCAAGGAAGTCGATCGTGACGCGGCCGCGAAGGCTGCTCGCAGGTCCTACTAATCGAAAGGGGGGAAGCCGCACTGCGACTTCCTCCTTATTCTTCCAGTAGCAAATTCAGAACCACGCAGCCTCGTTGCCTGAAAAAGAGACTTTCGATGACCAAGAATCATCGTTCGTGCAACTGCTATTGCTGAGGCGCAGAGACGCCAGATATTCTCCCGCGCGTTGCAGTCTTGTGCCGAATAACTTTGCCAGGGCTGCTGATTTGCGCGGGTGATTTTCGCAGGAACGAATTTCAGAAAGAATTACCAAAGGACGCTGGCGGCAGATTCTTTCTTGTGGGAGTTCGAATCTTTGGGCGCGAGCAAAAACTTCACGCCAACACCGGCATAGGTATGCGTGAAACCTTCGTCCGAGAAGATGCTACGTCCAACGTTCGCGTAGAGGATCATATTGTTTCGAATACGCCGCATTGCACCGAAATTTACTACAACCAGGCGCTCGCGCTTGAAATCAAACGCAGACTCGGTGCGGACCTCTCCCATGGCCGCCAGGTATCTCGTAATGGCGCGTCCAAAACCGAAGCTCAAAGAAGCTGTGGTGTGTCGTTGAGGATCTTGGATTGGTTGGTTAACGGCGCCATTGACAACCAGTATGAGGTACTTGAATTGCTGCCGCACCAATAGGGGCAAGATCAACGTCTGACCAGCATTTGCGAGTTTTTTTTCGGCCGCATTGGTGCCTGGAACGGCAAACTCAATTTGAGGATAGAACGAAACTGATTCACCTCTATGCTCGTTGTCGTAGAAATTGAACTTAAAGCCGAATTGGGCCGCTCCAACACCGACTTTGAGCGGATCGCCATGTTCTTTCGCGCCCGCCAGCGGGAATTCAAATTTCACCTGGGTAGGAACTTCGTGACCAAGGATCCTTGGCAAGATTCCATAATTGGCGTCGACGGATACAAAACTAAATGTTCGAAGTTGTTTTGAGAGATCGGCTTGAGTGGTGAGATTAATCTCGTATTGACCCTTGTCGGGAACGCCGGGATCATCTACTTCAAGGGGCGGTGACTGGGGAGTGGCGTCAATCACCCAAAGCCCTGAATCATTCTTGTACATGCCTCGGTGATGTTTCGAATACAGTGGGGGAGGCGGCTGTTTTACTGGTTTTCTCTTCGGGGTCTCTTGTTGGCCTTGCTGGCGTTGTTGCTCATCATGTTCTTGCGCTGCCCCGTACTCTGGAATAAGGATAAATAGTAGAAGGGCTTCGATCGTGATGAACCAAAATCTGCCACGTAAGGCGTCATAAGCGGAAATTTCCATTTTGGCCTTTAGCGCTCGGGGTCGTACATCAATTGGTTCCGACCGAGCCCTCCCAATGAACTGTCTCGCCCCGGGATGGGCCGAACAGCCCGCGCGAGCCTTGAACATCTATAATGATCGCCTGCTTCATCCGTTGACTGGGACAGGCTTCGCCTGTGCCGAAATTGCTCTTCATCGCGTTGTCACTTCGGGGACTGGAACGTGCCTCGGAAGCATCCCGGATTCGACTTCGTTGCCCGCGCGGGTAAGCGTTTGAAAATACATTTCATCGCCCGCGACTTCGACCAACATGAATGTGCGATCGGTGTCGAATCCCTTCTCCGTCATTCCGGTTCTTGCCAGGTCGCCATTCCGCAACTGGCCGGAAGAGCCTTCGGTGAAGTAGTAGATGCCCTTTTGAGGTTGGACCCGCTCGTAGACGTGGTCGTGGCCGGAAAACACAGCATCCACGCCGTACTTGATGAACATCGGCTCAATGAGGGACCGCAGCTCAATGGAGGAACCGTGAGTTTTTCCCGATGAATAGAGTGGGTGATGAAAGTAACAGATCTTCCAGTCCTTGTCCCCGGCATCCTGCAATTGTTTTTCCAGCCAGGCGAGTTGCTTGGAGTCCATGTAGTTGCTATCGAGAACGAAGAAACGGACATTGCCTTTCTTGAAAGAATAATAGTTTGCTCCACTCATATTGAAGAGCTTGTAAAAGCGCTCGTTAGGATTGTCATGGTTCCCGAGTGATGCGTAGAATTTGACGCCGGCATCCAGCAGCGGCTTGTAAGGTACTTCGAACTTCTTTTCATAATCTTTGGGGCTGCTGCCGCCGTAGATGTTGTCACCGAGCATGATCACGAAGTCAAACGGGAAGGTCTGCCGAGCGATAACCATTCGCTGACTTACTTCATACTGCGGCGCCTCGCCGGTTCCCATGTCGCCGATGGCCGCGAAGCGCACCGAATTGGACTTGAGAGGAAATTTGAACTGGTCAGCGGATGCAATCAGAAGAAAGACGCCGACAACATTCAGAAAAAGCATCAATCGTATTCGCATGGTCCTTCCCGGAAACCGAGAGTCTAAGGAATGATCTCGGGGATTCTATCGAGAACAAGATTTGCTTCTACATCTAGAAGGATTAGATCGTGACCCACGATCCGGTAGGTCACCACTTGCTCGGGCAGCTTTGGGAACTCGAGTAACAAGCTCGGAGGAACAGTGGTGAACGGCACACCGTCCGGGTAAGGCTCATTCACGTGAAGATGAATCTTATTCAGTGGCTCCCCCTGCCGAATCGTGGTCCGCGCCCCTTTGCCGTGGGGGCCTCGGAATTCGCTTCGAACGGTGCGGCGGAAGGCCTTCGCGGCACTTTCTGTGAAGATATCTCCGCGCTTAGCCTTTGACCGGGCCTCGCGAATTTTTCTTGCCAGTGCCTGCTGGCGGCCAGTAATCATCTCAGGCAGATCCGTGGGCTTTAGAGCCGGAAGAGTAGATTCGATCGACTTGTGTAGGTCCGCGTATGCATGAACGCGGCCCAAAAACTCTTTGTAGCCAGCGGCATTTTCTGATTCCGCCTGCGCCGAGACCGGTTCCTCGCCCCGAACGCTAAGCGCCCATACTCCGGCAAGGAGGACTGTCAGCAACAGCGATTGCGCCCGATGCCCGACCCATCGATTGATTCTCATAAGTCACCCTGCTTACGCTTTTTTTTACTCTCAAACTTGGAAGCCGCCTCGGCATCATGCGCCGCTTCCTTGACGGCTTTTTTCACTGCTTTTTTGATGACCTTTTTTACCGTGGACTTCACAATCTTGTCCTGGAGCACTTCTTCTCCTGCCTGCGCGACGACCTTTTTCACCGCTTTTTTTACTGTACCGGTGAGCGGACGCAACTCTTGCACGAGAACTGCGAGGGCTTTTTCCGTTTCCTCTTTGCGGGCCGACGCCGGCGATTCTTCTTTTGGAGGCTCTTCCTCGAGGGCGGCGTCACTGCTCCAATCGGCCTCAAATGTCGCGAGCAGTTTTTTGACAATCCTGGATTCGCGGACGATAAGTCCGACTTCCCGCCTGGAATCCAATTCGGCCGCACGCAGACTCTGGCTGCCAACGAACGCCTGGTGGCCATCGCGAATGATCGTGCGTGTGTGCAGCCGCATTCGCGTCAATTTGCGGACGGTTAGGCCGGCGCGGCCGCTGAGCCTCCCGATCACCCGTATTTCCACACCTATTTTGCTTCGTTCCTGCAAGATTTTGATCATTTCCCTATCCGAAATCTGCGGATCGTAGATCAGCAATTGTTTCTTGGCCCGTTTCAGGAAGCTGCGCAACACCTTTCGCGAGTTTACCGGGCTGACGACAAACGTATCTGGACCCGGCGCGTAATGACGCCGCGCACGATCGGCTTCGAAAAGCTTGACGGCCTCCTGGACTAAGATTGCGTTCTTCGTGACGATTCCGAATCCGCGGCTGTGGTCAATATCCAGGTGCGTAAAGTTGAACGACAGTACGTATAGAATGCGCCGATCGATGATGATGAGCTTGTCGTGATACCGGACCAAGTCGTCGGCGCTCCGCGCTACAGTAATCCCTGCATGCAGAAATCGTGTCTCCAGCCGGCGTAAATTCTCTTCGCCGCCCCGGTTCGCATCAGCGATGAGCGCCGTAACCTTTACGCCCTTGGCTGCCACCGCTTTCAATGCCGTTTCGACATCGCTTCGGTCGAAGCGAAAAATGGCAATCTCCACGCTCTTCTTGGCATTCTTGAGGGCCGCGAGAAGCGGCGCCGGCCCCTCGCCCGGTTGGATGATTAATTTCACCTTGGGCTCCCGCCTTTCGCAACGCGGCGATCTCCATCGTGCACAGGCTCGCGACAGGAGCAAGGCTCACAATGCATTGAGCGCCGCGATTCGTTTCTGCACTTCTTTCGAGTATCCCTCTACTTCGTCGGGGGTGTAGCCCGCGGCGCGGAAGCAGTCGCGGATTTGCTCCTCCGAGAGTTGCCCGAGCAATTGGCCCAGCCATTTGGCGTCCGCGCGCGGAATATGTTTGGTCACATCTTCCATCTTTGTGCGCCCATGGTAGTTAGGAACGTCGACTGCGGTCAGGAGAAAGGGACGGCTATGCATCTCGAAATCCACTTCATCGGCCTTCTCTTTTTCGATGAATTTCGATTCTTCGTATCCTTTCAAGTCGCTTTTCGACCGGCTTATACTGTTCCCGGTCTTGCCAAAGGTCGCGCCCGCATCGCTCACCAGGTATCGTTTCTCACCGTCGACCACGTAGATGGAATTGTTGAGATCTTTCAAGTCCCAGTTATTGAGAAGAGACATCATCACCCGGAGCCCGTTGAATTCCTTCGTACCGACAAAAGGGTTCTTAAACCAGTCCCATTTTCCGATCTCCTTGATCTCCTTCTCTTTGCGCTCAAGGCGGGCCCGATGGACGATGCCGTCTTGCTCGACAAAAGTTTGGCCCCGGCGCAGCTTCGGAAGTCCCTGGACCTTGACCTCCGGCAAATAATAGTCTTCATCTACAAAATACCCCGCGGCCCACAGCAGGCGCGTCGCAGCTGTTTCAGCCTGGGGTTCCTGGCCCAGCTTGATGCGCCATTTGACCCCCTTTTCGTCCTTCACATCGAATTTCGGGCTCGTCCCATTCATGTCTTCTTTGACGAATGTGTAGGTGTCGTTGGGATCGGGTGCGTGTTCGCTTCCACCGACCCCGTAAACAAGATTCAGGGCGGAAATATTGCCCGGATCGTGCCAAATTGCAGCGGGAAGATCGGCCGGCTCTTCTGCGGCTTTTTGTTTATTGTGTTTCTGGGGTTGCGCAGTTATCGAAATACTCAAGAACAATAAGACCAGTGCGGTCTTCCAAACGCTGCTGAATCGCTGCATTTCCGCTCTCCTCTTTTGATCAATAAGACCATAGTCAGCTGGCTGCAGGCTGCTCCGTCAGCAGTCCGGCGCTCTCCGATGTCTGGATCTTGTACAATTCCGTATACAGTCCGCCCGCGGCTAGCAATTCCTCATGGCTACCTTGCTCCACCAACTCCGAATCTTTGACCACAAATATGACGTTGGCATGGCGGATCGCGTTTAGGTGGTGAGCGATGATGATGGACGTCTTGCCCTCCAGCAAGCGATCCAGGGCTTCGATTACGGCCTGTTCGGAAGCGGAATCAAGACCGGAAGTAGGTTCGTCGAGAATTAAGATGGGCGAATTGCGAATGATCGCCCTTGCGATGGCGATACGCTGGCGCTGCCCGCCAGAGAGTGTGGCACCGCGCTCGCCGATCATGGTGCTATAGCCCTCGGGAAGTTTCTCGATGAATTCATCGGCGTTCGCCTGTCGTGCAGCGCGCATGATTTGTTCCGGGGTGGCATCCGGCTTGCCATATGCAATGTTGTCCCAGACCGAGGCATGAAAAAGGAGGGTTTCTTGCAAGACGAAGCTTATTTGCTCCCGCATCGACTTCAGCGTGTAGCTGCGGATGTCCGCGCCATCGATTTTCACTATCCCGGATTGCGGATCATAAAATCGCGGGATCAAGCTGATAATCGTGGTCTTGCCCGTGCCGGACGGTCCCACGATAGCCGCTGTGTAGCCTGGCTCGATCGAAAAGCTGACGTCCTTTAGGACCGGCGATTTTTCGTCATACGCGAAGCTGACGCGGTCAAATTCAATCTTTCCCTTGAACCGCGGTGCCCGTCGCGCGCGCGGCAAATCGCGAACGCGCGCTTCGATTTCCAGTACTTCCTGGATGCGCTCATAACCCACTATCGCCTTGGAAACCGTGTCCGTCATTTTCGAAAGCTCGCGCATGGGTTTGTACATTTTGCCCAGATACAGGAGGAACACGATGAGTACGCCGGCACTGAGCTGGCCTGCCAGAGCCAGGCGCGCGCCGTATCCGAGTACAAGGCAGGTGCCGATCGCCACCATGACATCCACGATCGGCGAGAGTTTGGCTTTTATGCCCCGAGCCTCGAGCGCTTTTTCCACATTTTCCAGGCTTTGCGATTCGAATCTCGTTACTTCGAAATCTTCGCGCGCGAAAGCCTTGACCACACGCACGGAAGTCAGCACTTCCTCAACAACCGATACAAGTTCGCTTTCTTTCTTTCGCAGCGCATGCGAAGCCTTCTTAATGCGGCGCGTGAAGGAATACACCACGACAAAAAGAGCCGGAGCGATCGAAAGTGCGATCAGGGTAAAACGCCAATTGATGTACAGCATGACTGCGGTCATGCCGATCAGCGTTAACACATTGACGAAAATTCCAAGGAGAGCGGAATTGATGAAATCCTGAATGGCGGCGATGTCGCTGGTCACGCGACTGATAAGATCGCCAGTTTGCGCCTTGTCGTGCTCCGCCAGCGAGAGCCGCTGAATGTGGTTATACAGTGTCCGTCGAAGCTCATGGGTGACCCACTGGCTAACGCTCGTGGTGAGGTACTTTTCGAAGTAAGAGCTGATCGCGCCCACGACGGCGATAGCTGCAACCGCAGCCACCGCAAAGTTCAGGATTGCCGTCTTGTCCTGTCCAAATATCTGCATGACAGATCCTGCCAGCCAGCTAGGCAATTTTTTTGATTGCAGGATGTTGTCGATGACAATCTTAATTGGCCACGGCTCGAGAACATCGCTAAAGGTCTGGCCCAGCACCGCGACAAACGCCAAGGTCAGGGCTTTCCAGTGAGGGCGAATGAGGCCCATGATCCTCAACTTCCCGGGCTGATTCGAGGCCGACCGTTTGGTAGGGCTTTCGATCATTTTCCTATGATTTCCCTAGGGGTCCGTCGGGGAATTCCTCAGTGAGGATCCCCTATGGACCGTAGCTGTACTGGCGTGCAGACCGGGGCTTTTCCAGGGTGACTATGCTTCTGGGACTGCCAACGGTATACAGGATTTTTTCTTCCGTTACCCTAAGGTATTTACTGTAGAGAACTAAGTAGGGTGAAAAACAATCTCCTTTGGCATGCCGGCAATCTTGATGAGATGCCGAGAGAAGCCATTCTCCGAGGCGCCGCGAACGAGATACTCTTAACATGAGAAACTGGGAACAAGTTAGGAACAAGTTGGGAAGAAACTACCAGAGAACACGCGTGAAATAGGTCGATCAACACATACGTATGTTGTTGAGAAGCAAAGACGGGCTAGTGTTTTGTTCGGCTCATAACCCGAAGGCCGTCAGTTCAAATCTGCCCCCCGCAACCAATTAGAGATCTACAGGCCGGGCACAGACGCCCGGCCTTTTTGTTTCTGGGCGAAGAGAAACCCAAGAGTCGGGCTGTCATTGTTTAAGCGAATCCCGCAAACAGCGCGGGATTCGAGGGCCGAAGGTCGTCAGTTCCCTTCGCTGCGCTCAGGGCAAGCAAATCTGCCCCCCGCAACCAATTGAAGATGCTTCAGGGCCGGAACCCAGGATTCCGGTCCTTTTGTTTCTTGGAGATCGAAACGTCGGAAAAAGACCAGGACAACCCAAGACGCACGTACCGAAAGGCGGAACGTGGGGCACCCCGCTTCGGAACGCCAACGCAACACACCAGCGAGGCGTTGGCTTGCCAAATTGACACCGCCGCAATGTTTACTTCAAAAAATCGTCAAGGTAACCCAAGATTGTTTTCGTTTGCATCATCAGGCCCACATGGCTTTGCGAAGGAACAATTGCCAGATGCGATTTTGGCATCGGTTGCAAATCAGCAGCAACACCACCACCCAGTAGTTGATATGTTTTCATCAATTCAATCTTATCCGTGCCGTCATTGTCGCCAGAAATGATCAATACGGGTGCAGTAATTTTTGCAATATTGGAATCTCCGCAGTTAAATGGCACCTTGGCGAAATCGATCATTTGCTTCACAAAATCTGTCCACTTGGTTTTATCAGGTGCTACTGCATCGTAAGCTTCCTTTATTGGCGTGTTATCAAATATTTCAGGTTTCAAGTCTTTGAGGCCTGCGTTCGTTATCGGCAGCCAACCATCCGTTTTGTAAGTGGAGGAAATTATCACTAATCTATTTAATCGTTTAGGGCTTTGTACGGCAAATTGGTAAGCTACAGAGCCACCCATGCTATATCCTGCTACGTCGGCACTATCAATTTTCAGGTAATTCATTACTCCTTCCACGTCTCTTGCCAAAGTGACAACGTCCAATTTTCTATCTGAGTACGGCGAGTGTCCGTGCCCCTGAAATTCAATGGCAATTATTTTTCTTGTCTTTGCCAATTCAGGAATTAACTGCCTCCAGTTCAGCTCTATGGTGTAAAAGGCCCCATGCAGCAGAACCAAAGGCTTACCTTCGCCATACACTTCGTAATACACTTTCGTGCCGTTAACCGGCGCGTAGCCGCTCTCCGCAGGTTTGAGATGTTGGCCGTTAGACTCTACTGCCGCAAAAAACAGCAGCGTAATCATTGAAACCGTTTTGAAAACATTGGATGTTACAAATATTTTGTCCATATCTTTTTTCCTTTCCGGCAACTTGGAAGTAAAGTTCTGAATATTCGAGCTTTCTTGGCCTTCCGGGCCAACCATTGCAAGCGGCGAGAAGCCCGTCCAAACGGAGCCTCCGCCGCCAGCCTTAGCCGTATCTCGCGCAGGACGATCATCAACACTTCACCTTCTTATTTCGCCTGCGCCAGCCCCGCAACAACCGCGGCCAATTTATCGAAGGTCTCATTCCAGCCCTCGAACTGCCCGCTGTTCTTTGCTTCTTCCATGGTTTCATTGCCAATCATGGTGAGTTTCGTCTGGCCGTTTCCAAAATCCTCAAAAATAACGACGTCGCGCGCATCGTCTATGGCCTGATGTTCTATTCCCAGCTCCGCAGGATCAACCCTGTTTCCGTTCGCGTCGGCAAAGTACAGGGAGTAAACGATCTTCTCGTGCGGAACAATCTCGTGATATTCCCCGCCATTCCAGCCCTCCTGCCCATCCGGAGATCTCATGCAGCAGAGAAATTTTCCGCCCACCCGAAAATCAATCTTGCAAACCGGCGCGGTAAACCCCTTCGGCCCCCACCACTGCATCACATATTTCGGATTCGTCCACGCCTCCCAAACCAATGCGCGTGGAGCGTCAAAAATTCTGGTGATAACCATGCGCTCTTTCTCGTTAACCGTGTTTTTTGCCATCTCTGACCTCCGCTCTCTTCATTTGATTCAAAACCACATCCAACCTGTCGAATCTCTCTTCCCAGAATCGCCGGTAGTTAGTCGCCCAGTCGCTGACGGTCTTTATCGCTTCGGGTCTAAGCGTGCAGACGCTCTCTCTTCCACGCTTCGTCTTGATCACAATCCGCGCCCGCACCAGATAGGCAATATGTTTTGAAATCATCTGCTGCGAGAGCGCGAACGGTTCCGTCAGTCCATGGACAGAGGCAGGCCCAAGGGAGAGCCGTTCGATCATCGCGCGGCGGGTTGGATCAGAGAGAGCCGCAAATGTTGTGTCTAACCTATCCACAACCATATGGTAGTGAATTATCCATCGAAGTCAAGTGTGGATTTTGGAGTTCCCGAAGTCGGGTTCCTGATCTCTGAGCTTTTGGGCTTTAACTAATCTCGACGCTTCCATTTGTCTTTGTCGAGAAAGCCTCCAATTTCGGTCGGAGGCTTTCTGTGAAGCTCATAACCTGAAGGTGGTCAGGTCCCTTCGCGTCGCTCAGGGCAGGGAAAACTAACCCCCGCAAGCTGTGAAATATTTACTTTGTCGATTTTTCCTCCCTGTTGGTTCCGTCAATGCATCCAAGTTGATGTTTGCGTATCAGAGAGTTGAATTGGCGTTGACGCTGTCTTTACGCGAATTTAGAGTGATTTTGGCTGTAAATTAATTTGCAAAGAAGGACGGTCCCAGCCCATGCGTCGTTTCGGAATGCTGTTTTTGTGTGCCGCGAGTGTGTTCGCGGGAGCGGCGCTCGGACAGGGTTCGACCATCGAACCGATTCATGCCCAGCCGGGAGCGGTGCTGACATTTCACCTGCAGACCCGCCTGAATCCGATAGATCGAAACGAAATGGATGTTCTGCCTCGCGGAACTGTAATTCGCGTGAAAATGCTGAATGCGGTGGACTCTGCCGTGGATCGCGACGGCAGCGTATTTCACGGCGTGGTGGTGGACTCGGTCTCCGCGAGAGACAAGATCATTGTCCACCCGGAATCGGAAGTGCGAGGGATCCTGGTATTGCTGCGCAGCAAGAACCATCCAGAGGGCTTCCGCTACGAGTTGCTGTTGACAAGTGTGACGGATCACGCAAAAACCTTTGACATGACCGCTTCGTTGAATCCATCGTTCTTTGACTCGAGCGCAGCCTCTGCTCCCGTTTCCAAGGCAGACGTTCAGCATGAGCCGGGCACGAACGATGCCAGGCCGGGCAATCTGCCACCTTCCTTGCGCAATTGATGGAATCGCAATTTTCGCGACTTTCCTTCGAGGCTAAAGTTTTCAAAGAACCGCCTGAGAAAAATTACCGTGCAAGTTTTACCTCCGGTGCCCCGCCAGGAAAAATATACCCATAGGAAGATAAGTATAGAATCGTGAAGAGATTTCCAGTTCCGGTACTTGCTGTGGCCGGGCCGCCGACTGAATAAGAGCTATTGCAAACTGCATAATCAAGAGGAGATAGCGAATTTACGAGCTCTCCGCGTAAAGGTGGCGTTGCGTCTGCAGTCCTCCGGGCACCAGTCGATAAACTCCAGGAGGGTGTAGTATGAAAAAAGAACTGAAACTGATTTTGTCCGCAATGGCCAGCTTGATTCTTGTGGCGGTAGTTTGTTCAATGCCAGTCACACTTCCGAATACACCTGTGACTCACGAGCAGACCGCTGCGGCGCAATCTGTTTCCGGAAAAATCGCTTCCGTTGAAAAGACCTCATTCACCCTGACTGTTGGAGCGGGTCATGCTATGACGAACCCGGGCCAGCATTTTCAGGAATCAGCACCGAAGTCCATGACCTTCCAGATCGACAAGAACACGACAGTCGATGGCAAGCTGAAGGTGGGCGCCAACGCCGATGTAACTTACCGCGAAGAAAGCGGCAACCTGGTAGCAATTAGCGTCCGCGTTTCCTAATTCACTGAATCGGATTTGAAAGGAGTTTCCCCAAATGCATCCCATTTGGGGAAATTCTTTTTTTGCTCAATCTCCCGCTGGATACCATCCACCACTCAGCAGGCCAATTAATTATCTGAAGGCGCCTGGAGTTGCGAGGAATCTCTCTGGTTGAGGGCATAAACGGCCAGTTCGAGGCGTGTTGAGACGCCGAGCTTGTTGTAGATGCGGAAAAGGTAGTTTCGAACGGTATGTTCGCTGAGGCGCAATTCGTGCGAAATATCCCTATTGGAGCGGCCTTCGGCAACCAGAGTGACGACGCTCAGTTCCCTTTTTGTCAGCAGGTGAGCGCCCTTGGCATCAACGATCGCAGACGGTGCGGCGCTGGCGAGCGCCTCCATGGCAAACTTCAGCTGCTGGCTGTTGGCCCAGACCTGGCCCTCGTGTACTTTTTCCACGCACCGGGCCAATAATTCAAAGGAATCGTCGCGGGAGAACACGCCGGAGGCACCTGATCGAAAGGCCTCAACCACAAGCTGGCGTTCCGAGGAATCGAGAAGCATGATCGATCTGGCCTGGCCGAAATTATCGTGAAGTTCCCTGGCCACCCGGAAGCCGCCATTGGGCCCGTCCTTGAGAGCGCTGCTGATTACGCAGATGTCGGGGCGGGCGTTTTCAAAGACCTCCAGGATCTCTGCGGATTCGACAATCGAGGCAGCGACGGAGATGTGAGGATAGCTCTGGAGAGCCGCTTCCATTAACTGGCACCCCATCCGGGAATGCTCTGCAATTAGCAGTGTGATTGAACGATTCTCGCTGCATTCCTTCATGGTTCGCCCCCTGAGCAATTGAGAGATTGCGTAGCATGTGCATTTTTGGGGCTGGGCAATGGACGCGGCCTGCCGCCGGCGAGAGAGCGGCAAGGAAGTTCGCGTCAGATGAAACCGGAGACCTTGACCACGGAATTGCGTGCGGAAGGAACTCCGGAGCTTGCGGTGGCAAGCATGGAAAAATATTCACACTCCCCTTGTATTTGATGTGGATTACCGTCGCACATTTCATATCTTCCCCGCGAACGGGAGCTGAGTCCCCTGTTCAAGCGAGTGGTAAGGAACGGAGTCATGAAAAAATGTCCACCAGTGAATCGCATAAGTTCCATCTTTTCAAGCGCCCTTCGCATAGTGAGTCAACATACCCAGGATAAAAGTGCAACCGAAATGCCACTCCACACTAAAATCGCGCCCACACCAAGTACGTTTGTCCCTACAGGCGGGATTCAAATGGCTCGGATCTACGGACAAACGTGTCTTTCGAAATAAGGGCGAATCTTTCCGCGAAAACTGCGTGACAGTTGTCTTCGCCCCGCGTGCACAAACCGAAGAGCGCAGCTGAGGGAACACACGACTCTACCGGGGGGAAACAATCGGCATCTTGCGGCCGTTCTGCGCTTCGAGGCAGCATGGCGAGCGGAGCAGTTCGGTACAGAAAGACGAGTGAAGCGAAACGACGATGGAACCAATCACGCAGGCCGCCCAAGTAAGAAGCTATTCCTCAAGCAGGAGAAGCCAGATCCGTTATCCCCTTCGGACGCCGGTGATTTACAGGTGGTTGGACAACAACGGCCTGCAGCGGCGCGCCAGAGGATGGACAAGGGACATCAGCGAAGCCGGAGCGTACGTGCTTTCCAGCCACTGCCCGCAAAAGGGAGACGTTGTGGAGTTGAAGTTCAAACTGCTTGCGCTGCGCGAGCAGCGCACACCGCGGGGCAACGAACACCTGGAGATGGGTGGCGAGGTCGTTCGGGTTGACGTCGCCAAGATTGCCGGGGAGGCGGTGGGATTTGCAGTCCGGAGTAAGACTCCCGCGGCGGCGAAGCAAGCGGACGAACTTTCGCAGCGGTCCTGGCTAGGCAGCCTGGGGATGGGCGCCGTTTGCAATTAGCGGGATGGGATTTTTGTGCAGTGTCAGGCAGCAGCGTAAAAGCGGACGGGATTTTCCCAGCGACTCCCATCTCAGAAACTGAGCGGGCTACAGGCGGAAGGCCAGCCTGTGACTCAAGGGGCGAAGCTCTATGCGCATGGAACAAACCAACAGAACCGGGATGGAGAGTGGCGTCCGCTGGAACGCCCTTCATACGCGTTACCAGCATGAGCGGCAAGTGGAGACCATGCTGAGCGCCAAGGGGTTCGAAACTTTTCTACCGACGTATGACGCTTTTCACAAATGGAAGGATCGGACAAAGAAGATATCCGAGGCCCTGTTCCCCGGATATCTATTCATTGCCGACGTTAGCGATCGCCGGCTTCAGGTGATGACTACACCGGGGGTATGCGCGATCGTGTCCGTGGCAGGAACACCGGCGACCATCCCCGAGCACGAAATTGAAGCCATTCGTAAATGCGTTTTGGATGCTGGAAAAGTGGAACCACATCCTTACCTTCAGGGCGGGGATGTGGTTCGAGTGCAGGGTGGCCCGCTTTCCGGTGTAGAGGGAATTCTGGTTCGAAAGAAAGGCACCTGCCGCCTTGTAGTGTCCGTGGAAATTCTGGGAAGAGCGGCGGCGGTTGAGATTGATGCCGCGTGCGTGAGCAGGGCAAGCTGGGGGCGGACACTGAATGCGGGGCAGACGCCAGATCCGCGCAGAGCTAACTAATCCTTCGAGTCGTTTTAAACGTTGCGTGCCAGGTAAATGGATATGCCAAGCGTCGATCAAGAAACCAAAATCACCGGCCAGGCCCGGCTGTTGGAATTTTTCGGGCTTCGAGACCAGCCATTCGGGGTGACTCCCGATCCGCGATATCTGTATTTCAGCCCGTCGCATGCGGAAGCCTTTGCTTCATTGATTTACGCGATCGAAGCGAGGCGCGGATTTTCCGCTTTGATCGCAGAGCCGGGAATGGGGAAGACCTCGCTGCTGTTCCACCTGCTGGACAAAATGCAACATACAGCGCGAACAGCCTTTCTTTTTCAGCCGGAACCGGATCAGCACGGGCTGCTGCGAAGCCTGCTTTCGGATCTGGGCATCAACACGGAATTGCAGAGCGTATCCGAGATGCATGAAGTGTTGAACGACCTGCTGCTGGTGGAATCACGGACTGGAAAACATTTTGTTCTTGTGATTGACGAGGCACAGGATCTGGACGATTCGGTTCTGGAATCGGTGCGGTTGCTCTCCAATTTTGAGACTCCCCAGACAAAACTGATGCACATTGTGCTTGCGGGTCAGCCGGCACTGGCAACGCGGCTGGCAAAACCAGAGCTAACGCAGCTTCGCCAGAGAATTGCGGGATGGACGGGGCTTTCGCCGCTGACTTCCGCGGAGTGCGGCGACTACATCGATCACCGGTTGAAGGTGGCGGGCTATAAAGGCGCAAATCTGTTTCCCGCAGCCACCAAATCATTGATTGCGTCCGCAAGCCGAGGGCTGCCAAGAAATATCAATCACATCTGTTTCAGCTGCCTCTCTTTGGGATTTGCCAAGCAAGCACAGCAGATGGACTGCGGGATTGTGCGGGACGTTCTGCGCGACCAGGAGTTTGCTATTGCGGAAGAAAAGAAGATCGAAGTGAAGAGTTCCCGTCCGGCGGCTGAAACTCCATACCTGCCGCCTATTCCGGATCTTCCGGCTTATCGTGGGTCGCGGCGCATGGGAGGAGTACTGCTGAGCCTGGTTGGAATTCCGCTACTGCTGGTTTTCCTGGCCAGTCAATTCAAGCCAGACTATTTTTCTCCCAAGCCCGCCCCGGCCGGACAAGAAGGGATGCCGGGCGGCGGCACATCCTCAACTCTCTCGACGGGCACGGTCGGTGATTTGCCTTTGCCTGCTCTGCCGAGCGTGAACCTGACGCCGCGAATTCCCACGGTGCACCAGGAATCCGCCGCGGCCGAGGTGCAACCGGCGGCGCGGCCCCGATACCGGCGGACAACCGCGAAGATGCGACGCCAGGCGCGCGGGATCCCGGAGCGAACCCACTCTTCTCGAATGGTAGTTGCGCGCAAGCAGGAAACCTTGTTTCAACTGGCCATGGAGAACTATGGAAAATCAAACTGGGAGATCATCGGGCAGATCCGGGCAAAGAATCCCGGAATAAAAGATTCGTTCGCTTACGTCAATCAGGGGCAGCGCGTGATATTACCCGACCTGACCCCGAAAGTTCCCTGGAAGAATGATCCCTACGGCGCGGAAAGTTCACGGCCCTGATGAGGATGAATGCTGAGGATATTGAGCCATGCTGAGACAAACCCTATTTAGCGCATTGTTCATCTTTGCGCTAACCGGCTTCCCGCGGCCGGTGTATTCGCAGAGTCAAGTTCCGCAAACGGCCAGCGCCAAACAGGCGCCGGTATCCAAAACAAACGTCCCTCCAGAAACTGCAGCAGACCGCCCGCAGCTCCATCAGCGCAACCCGCGATACCGGATTGGATCGGGCGACATTATGGAACTCTCTTTCCGGTATACGCCAGAGTTCGATCAGGAAGTAACGGTGCAGCCCGACGGGTTTGTCCAATTGAAAGGGATACAGAACGACGTGCACATTCAGGGACTGACGGTACCTGAAGTGATTGAAAGCCTGAAGAAAGCGTACGCGGACGTACTGCACGATCCGGTGATCAGCGTGGTGCTGCGGGACTTTGAAAAACCATACTTCATCGCGGGCGGCCAGGTGGGGAAACCGGGGAAATACGACCTTCGGGGGACAACCACCGCCACACAAGCGGTCGCCATCGCCGGAGGCTTCGCGGATTTTTCAAAAAATACCCAGGTCCTGCTATTCCGCCACTACTCGGATGACCTAGTGGAAGTAAGGGTCCTGAATCTGAATCGCGTTCTGAAAGATAAGAAGTACGCGGAAGATATGCAGTTGCAGCCGGGGGACATGCTATTCGTGCCGAAGACTTTCATGGCGAAGATCGACCGGTTCCTGCCGCGCTCTTCTCTGGGCACGTATTTCAGCCCAGGTCTGTTGTGAGTTCCGGCTCGGGAAGGAAGCAATATGAGCAGGCACGAAATTATTCTGACCGACCGGGGGATCCGGGAAAACTCGGCGCTTACGACCCGGGACATCATCGAGACCGGAGTTCGCCGGCGGGGCAGTTTCACGTTCTGGTTTGCGGTGGTTTTCCTGGGAGCCGCGGCGGCCGCAATGGTGATGCCAAAACGCTATGAATCGGAGACCAAAATTCTGGTACATCGGGAGCGGGCAGATCCGCTGCTGACAGCGCAGCAGACGGCGGCCGTGGAGCAGAACATGCCCGGCTTGACGGAAGAAGACATTAATTCTGAAGTTTCGATTCTGCGCAGCCAGGACCTGCTGGAAAAGGTGGTGGTCGCCTGCGGGTTGCAGAACATGAATCAGGGTTCGCTTCTTTACCGCTGGTTCAAGTTCGGCACGCCGCCGGAATCCGACGATGTGCAGGTGTCAATCCGAAAAGCTGCGGACAAACTGGAAAACGATTTGCGGATCGAGCCGGTGAAGAAATCCTTCGTGATTTCCATCCGGTATTCGTCGACGAATGCGGAGTTGTCCGCAAAAGTCCTGAACACACTTGGGAATCTTTACCTTGAAAAACATGCCGCAGTGCACCGTCCGAAGGATGCGGTCGGTTTTTTTGACCAGGAAACCGAGGAATACCGCAAAACAATGGAACAGGCGCAACAGCGGCTGGCGGAGTTTAACCGCACGTCCGGAATCGTAACTTCGCAGACCGAAAAGGACTCCGCCGTGCCGAAGCTTGCGGAATTCGAATTGGGATGGCGGCAGACCCAGGCGGCGATACCGGAAGAAGAAGAGCATGTTCGATCGTTGCAGGCGCTGGTGGACAAAACACCGCCGCGCATCACCACCCAGTTGCAAAGCTCAGACAACGGCGCCTTGATGCAACAGTTGAAATCTTCGCTGGTCAGCCTGGAGAGCCAGCGAGTGGATTTGCGGAATAAATACGCGCCCGGCGACCGCATGGTGCAGGAAGTGGATACGCAGATCGAACAGGTGAAGGCCGCGATCGACGCTCAGCAGAAGGCGCCACTGAAAGGAGAGACCACGGACCAGAACCCCACCTATGCATTCCTGCGGCAGGAGCTGGCGAAGGCGCAGGCGGAGCTTGCGGCTACGAAGGCAAAAGCGCGTTCACTTGGAAGCGTGGGTCAGTCGTACCGGCAGGCGCTGGTGGAACGCGATCAAAAGCAGTTGCGGCAGGAAGCGCTGCTTCGGGACGCCAAAATCGCGGAAGACAACTACATGCTTTATCTGAACAAGCGGGAACAGGCGCATATCTCGGATGCGTTCGACAAAAACAGAATCTTGAATGTTTCCATCGCGCAGCCGGCGACGATCGCCTTCCGGCCGACCAATCCGACCTGGCTTATTTTGCTGCTGGGCTGGCTGCTGGCGTGCCTGGCAGGCACTGGCGTCGTACTCGTACAAGAGCAATTGAATCCGACTCTCAAGCGGCCGGAACAAATAGAAAGATATTTCGAGGTGCCCATCCTCGCGGACGTGTCGGGAGAAGGAAACGAAGCGAGTCATCTGTTTTCGCGTTAGTCCGTATCCGAAAGGGACGAGCCAAAGACAATGAGCAGGAACTTTGAATTGTTGCGTCAAGCGGGTTGGGGGGAGGAATACCTGGAGGGAATTCCCACACCGGTTCCCTCTCGGCGGAGTCCGGTTCCGATTGCTAAGCACGCGGACCCGGTGCATCCTTCCGACCGGATTTCAGCTCTGGTGCAGAAACTCTTTTCGGGAAACGGAGATTCGCAGATGAGGTGCGTGGTCTTCCTGGGTTGGGCGGAGAGTGGCAGCGGAACTTCGGTTTGCGGGCGCGCGGCGCGGAGACTGGCAGAGCAAGTTCCGGACCGCGTCTGTGTGGTGGACACAAAGTTTGAGCGCCCGTCGGTCCACGAGTTTTTCGGGAAGGACAACCTGGCAGGCTTACGGGACGCCGTCGAACACTCGCGTGGCGGCGACAAATTTGCCAAACAAGTTGCGGACACCAACCTCTGGGTCTTGCCTGCAGGGGCGCCGGATAAAGGCCGCCGCGGGGACATTTCGCAGAGCGGCCTGGCTGCGTGCCTGCAACAGTTACGAACGGAATACGAGTACCTGCTGATCGATGCGCCGCCACTAAGCAGCAACAGTGAACTGTCGGCCCTGGCACGCGCTTCGGATGGGGCCGTGCTAGTGGTCGGCGCATCGGGTGTGACGGCGGACGCGGCGCTTCGAGGGCGAGCGAGGTTGCGGAAGGCGAATTTGCGACTGCTGGGAATGGTCTTGAACTGAGACCGGACTTCGACTCCGGGAAGCCTGGGAACTGAAGGTCTGCGAAAAGTCCACAACGATGATCCCTGGAACGGAAGCGCGAACAAGGAATGGTGCGGCCTGGCGGTCGGCTAGCGGCGCCGGAGTGTGGTCGCGAATGTTTCCGACAACCCGGGCTCAATCGCTGGTGCTTTCCACCGAGTTGGCATTGGGGGGCATTTCGTTCGCACTGACATTTTTGATTCTGGGGTCAGGGCAACACTGGAGGGTTTTGCCAATTCTGCCGGCACTGCTTCTCATCGTCCCGCTCCGAGCGTTGGGATTGATGTTGCTCGGGCCGTTCAAGTGCTCGTTGCGGCATGCGGATGTGCACGAGTTGCTCGCAATCGTGGAGGCAACGACGCTGAGCAGCGTACTAATCGCGGCCGTGCTGCCGCGCGCGGGTGTTCTGCCCCCCGGTCTATCGCTGGCTTTTTTTGTGCTGGACTGGGCGCTGCTGATTCTGCTGCTGGGCACCTTTCATTTCGGGGCGCGGTTGTATCGCAGCGAGCTCTGGCTCCGGCGGACTCACGTGAAACCGGTGGCGATCGTGGGCGCGGGAGACGCGGGGATGACGCTGGTGAGGGAGTTGATTTCGGACCCATCGTCGAGATGCCGTCCGGTGGCCATATTCGACGATGATCCGAATACGCATGGAACAACCATCTGTGGAGTGCCGGTGGCGGGAAACGTCGGCGATTTGGGTTCGTTGCCGCGGGAAAAGCGGGTGGAAGAGGTGTTGATCTGCATACCCAGCGCGACTCAATCGGAAATGAGCCGCATCGTTTCCGTCTGTTGCCGGGCCAATTTCCCGGTGCGCACGCTCCCTGCGCTTTCGGAAATTCTGGACGGGACGGTTTCCCCAAGAGATCTGAGGTCTTTGCGGGTGGAGGATTTGCTGCAGCGCGAAGAGTTGTTACCCGAACCCAAGCAGATTGAAGAGGTAGTGAAGAATGAGGTGGTGCTAATCACCGGAGCGGGCGGGAGTATCGGTTCCGAGCTTTCGCGGCAGATCGCTACAGCTTCGCCGAAAACGCTGCTGCTGCTGGACAAGACGGAAAATAGCCTCTTTTACATTCACCGGGAACTGCAGGAGCGCTTTCCAGCGCTTCAACTGAAGCCTTTGCTGTGCGACGTGTCGCGACGGAATCATATCGAGGAGATTCTGCGGGCCGAAAAGCCAGGCGTGGTGTTCCACGCGGCGGCTTACAAACACGTCGGATTGCTGGAACTGCATCCCATGGAAGCGATCCGAAATAACGTGCTGGGGACGCGAAACGTGGCAGTTGGGGCGATGAACACCGGAGTGAAGCGCTTTGTAAACATTTCGACGGACAAAGCAGTCAATCCCGAAAATTACATGGGGCTCTCGAAGAAACTCACGGAGCTGTGCATTCAGGAGCTATCCGGCAGCAATGGGGCAACGCGTTTCATGAACGTCAGATTCGGCAATGTGGCGGGAAGCACGGGAAGCGTGCTGCGCCTCTTTTGGGATCGAATCCAGAAAGGCGAGCCGATCCAGGTAACCGACCCAAGGGCGACCAGGTATTTCATGTCGATACCGGAGGCCGTGCACCTGATTTTGCGAGCCGCGCGGCAGGGGCGGGGAGGGGAGACGTTCGTTCTGGAAATGGGAGAGCCGATCAACATTTATGAGTTGGCAAAGAGCATGAGCCTGCTGGCAGGGTTGACGCCGGGCAAGGAACTTCCGATTTATTTTGTGGGCCTGCGCGAAGGCGAAAAGGTTGCCGAGGAATTGTGGGCGGAATGGGAAACTCCGTTGCCAAGTTCGCAAAAAGGCGTGCTGATGATTCCAACGCGTGATGCCAGGTCGGATGGAATCCTTTCAACGATTGACCGGATGGAAGCTTCGCTAAATGGCGGAGATCGGCATGGGCTTGACGAATCGCTTCGAGACGTTTTTCCCGAATTTATCGGGAAGCGGCAGCCGGGCGCCACAAATGGCGACAAAGGTCGGGTCAAATACATGACTCAAATTCAGGGGGAGCGCGTGAAGATTCCACTTTCAAGACCTGACATCGGAAAGCGGGAAATGGAGTTAGTACAGGAGGTATTGCAGTCGGGGCGGCTAAGTCTCGGGCCGCGGCTTACTGAATTTGAGGAAAAGTTTGCCAAGTTTGCCGGAACAAAATACGCCGTAGCGACCAACAGCGGAACGTCGGCCCTGCACCTTTGTATCCGCGCGCTGGGAATCGGCCCGCAAGATGAAGTCATCACCACGCCGTACAGCTTTGTGGCTTCCACCAACTGCATTTTGTTCGAAGGTGCGAATCCCGTGTTTGTGGACATTGATCCGGTCACGCTGAATCTGGATCCGGAACGATTGCGGCGATTCCTGCGCGATAACTGTTTGTACGAGGCAAGGCAGAATGCGCTGATCAACAAGTCAACCGGCCGGACTGTAAAGGCGATTCTTCCGGTGCACGTATTTGGAGTGCCGTGCGACATGGCGCCGATCCTGGAATTAGCGCGCGATTACGGACTGCGTGTAATCGAAGATGCCTGCGAGGCCTTGGGCGCGGAGTATCAGGGGCGCCGCGCGGGAACGTTTGGAAACGCGGCGACTTTTGCTTTCTACCCCAACAAGCAGATCACTACGGGGGAAGGCGGAATGATCGTTACGAACGATGAGCAAGTGGCAAAGCTTTGCCGCAGCATGCGGAACCAGGGTCGGGGCGAAGACGCATCCTGGCTCAGCCACGCGCGTCTTGGTTACAACTACCGGTTGAGCGAAATACAGTGCGCGCTGGGGATTGCACAACTCGAGCGGGTAACGGAACTTCTGGCCGCTCGGGAGCGCGTGGCAAGTTCGTATCACAAGGCACTGTCGCGAATCCCGCACTTGATTCTTCCGCCGAGCTTGCGGGAAATCAAGCGAAGCTGGTTTGTTTATGTGGTGCAGCTTGATTTCCCCACGCCCAGAGGCGCTCGCAATCGGATTATGGCCAGACTTAGAGAGCAAGGGGTGGAGTGCCAGGCATATTTTCCCGCGATTCATAAAATGCCTCATATAGCCGAGGGCTCCAGAATGGCCTTCGGATCGCTGCGATGCGCAGAGGATGCGGCCGATCGTTGCTTCGCACTTCCCTTCTATCCTTCGCTCAGAGAGGCGGAGATAAAGCATGTCGCTATTACACTGGCCCGGGTTCTCGCAGCTGAAATCGCAGAGTTCTCGCCCTTGCCATTTGCCGCGTCCGCAGCTTGCGACTAGAAATCAATAAATCAATTGAGCCCGGGAACGCGGCCGCATTGATGTGTAGATTGCGTCCGGCCAATCAAGAAGATGCGGGGAGAAAAAGGGAAACACCTATGTGTAAACGAGTCTTGGGAGTCCATAACGGACACAATTCTTCCGCCGCCGTGGTGCAAGACGGGCAATTGGCGTTCGCTCTTCAGGAAGAACGCCTTACGAGGATTAAGAATCAAGGTGGATTGCCGAAGCTGACCTTGCAAAGAATCGCTTCGGAATATCCAGGAGATGGAATTAAAGCTGAAGCTTTGCCCGTGGCATTTGGTGGGCGAAACTTGACGGCATGTGACTGGCAGCGGGACGCGATCATGAAAAGCTACGGGCAGCGGTCAAGCGGGGCCGTGGGAACACTGAAGCGGCTCGCGAGACGAAACGCTTTCGTTTCCGATTCGATCAACTTGATGAAGTTTCGGAATCTTGAGAATGAATTGAAAACAGTTCTTCCGCGTGAACATCCGGATCCGGTGGGATTCGATCATCATCTTTGCCACGCAGCGGCTGCGTATTACGGATGGGGCAAAATGGATGAACCAGTGTTGGTTCTCACGTGCGATGGTGCGGGAGACTGCGCGTGCGCTTCGGTGAACATCGGCGAAAAAGGAACATTGCGGACGATTGCGCGGACGGAGGAAAGCCACTCAGTCGGCGCATTTTTCGGCAAGATTACTTATTTGCTCGGAATGGCTCCGATGGAGCACGAATACAAGGTCATGGGCCTGGCGCCTTACGCCGAAAACGCGCGCGAAGCGAGAAAACTGGCGGAAGAGTTCGACCATCTGTTTGAGTTCGACCCGCAGAACCCCTTGATATGGCGGCGAAAGAACGGGAGTCCGGCAATGCAGTTTGCCGCGGACTATCTGGCTGACAGGATTCAGCGGAAACGATTCGATCATGTTGCGGCGGGGGCGCAACTCTTCATCGAACAATTTCTGGCGCGCTGGGTTGAACACTGCGTCCGTGTGACCGGAATTCCGCGAGTGGCGCTGAGCGGCGGAGTTTTCATGAACGTGAAGGCAAACAAAAGAATTCTGGAGCTGCCCGAGGTGGAGGAGCTCTTTGTGTTTCCCTCCTGCGGAGACGAGACCAATGCGATCGGCGCGGCGTGGCTCAGCTATCACCAGATTTACAAACAGATTCCCCAGCCATTGGAACATCTCTATCTGGGTACAGCGTGCACGGAGGAAGAGGTGGAGCAGGCGATCAAGAAGTATGAGTTCACGAGCGCCGTGTGCATCGAAGAGACTCGAGATATCGAACGCCATGTGGCGGAGTTGCTGGCCGGTAACAAGATTGTGGCGCGGTTCAAGGGGCGCTGCGAATTTGGAGCGCGGGCGCTGGGAAACAGGTCGATCCTTGCGAACGCGGCCGATGCGCAAGCAGTCCGAACCATCAATTCCATGATCAAATGCCGCGATTTCTGGATGCCGTTCGCGCCGTCGGTGCTGGCGGAACGCAGCGAAGATTATTTCCGGAAGCCAAAGCCGATGCCGGCGCCGCACATGATCATGACATTCGACACGCGCGAGGAAAAACGCGCGGCAATTCCCGCTGCGATCCACCCGCAGGATTTTACCGGCCGCCCGCAGGAAGTGTCCGAGGCATCGAATCCTGCCTACTACAGTTTGATCAAACATTTTGAGGATTTGACCGGCGAAGGGGTGATCCTGAATACCTCGTTCAATCTTCATGGGGAGCCCGTGGTGTGCACGGCGGAGGATGCGCTGCGGGTATTTGATGTGTCGGGGCTGGAGTATCTTGCCCTGGAAAACGTAACGCTGAGAAAAGTGTAAAGCCGGACTTTCGGTTCAAACAGTGGCTGAACTTTCAAAAACGGAGATTCTGATTCCCGGCTCGCCGGCGCCCCTGCCTGCGGAGAGCGGTGCAATTCTACGGATACTGGGACGAAATACGTTCTGGCTCTGGCTGGATCTGGGGGCGCTGCGAATCGGAACGATGCTGGCGGGGCTTTTCCTGATCCGGTATCTGGGGCCGGGAAATTTTGGAGTTTACAGCACTGCGTTGGCCGCGGGCTGGATCGGAAATTGCCTTGTGGACTTGGGACTGACACGATTTGCAGCCCGGGCGGTGGCGGCTTCGGCGGAGGAAACTCGCCCCATACTTGCGCTCAGCGTGCTGACGACCGTAATTTCGGTTGCGCTGGAGATTCTGGCCCTGCTTGTGGCGTTGCGCCTCGGTTACTGGCAACTGGCATGCTTCGCCGCCGGGTTTGTGCTCTGCAATTTTGAAGGCACGGCCAGCCTGTGTTCCAGCATTCTGACGGCGGAACTGCGTTCGCGGGCAATCCTGCCGGGATCAATTTTGAGTGCGGCCGGGTTGATCGGTTTGACCGTTGCGGTGATCTACCTGCAGCTTTCGGTCCTGGCGATGCTTACGGCGCTGTGCTTCAAGTCGCTGCTGGTGGTGAGCCTGCGGTTGTGGCAATTGAAGGAACACTGGCCGGATCGAGCCGACTTTTATTCGAGTGTGCTGATACGCACTGTGCGAAACGCGCTTCCGTATTTTTCGTACAACCTCACTCAGGTCGGCTACGGAAAAATCGCGATCGTGTGTTTCGGCCTGGTCGCACCCAAGGAGCAAGTGGGATGGTTCGCCGCTGCCTTTGTGCTTTCGGATGTGATTCCACAGTGGAGCTACGCCTCCAGCGGCGCACTGCTGCCCCTGTGGACGCGCCTGTTTGAAAACGGACGATGGGAGGAGATGATCCGGCTTCGGCAACGGCTGCTGGATATTCTGCTGATTGCATCGATACCGGTCTGGATTTCGCTGTCGTTCTTTGCCCCGGAAATCTGCGCATTAGTGGGACCGCGCTACGTTCCCAGCGCGCCGGTGCTGAGGATCGTTGCTTGCCGGTCTGTGCTGGCAGTGCTGGATGGTTTTCTGGGCCACGGATTTTTGATTTCCGTGAACCGGCTGAAAGAGCGGCAAACCGCATTGACGGTCTCTTTCTTCTTGCTGGCGGCGCTCAGCACTTTGCTTGGGTACATGTGGGGAGCCGAAGGAGTCGCGATCGGGCTGTTCATTTCCGATGCGGTGCTGATCTCCCAGTATCTTCGGATTCTTTCAAAAATCGGGATGCCGATGGAATGGCCCGCGATGTTTCCGGGGATTCTTGCCGGAGCGATCATGGCCGCCGCCGCCGTGGCTTTGCCTCAGGGCGCCCAGCCGCTGTTGAAACTAGTCGTGATTGCGCTTGTCTACATAGCAGCGCTGACTTTGCTTTCAAAGAACAGGCTTCTTGACGCGGGAAGAACCCTGCAGGAATGCATCCGTTGAATTTCGATTCCATAACTTTGCAATTGCAGAGGCCATGGCCTAGATGGATTGCTTTGCTCCGTGGGGCAGTCTTGGTGCTGCTCTTTGCCGGTGGGTTTGCGATGGTGTTCGTCGCGGACCTTGCGGATCGCGTCGAAAGCCACGGACTGCAAGTTCTTTCTGGAATGGGGCTGGTGAAGGGAGCGCTACTGCTGATTGGAGGGCTGGCGGCTACCTATCTGCTTGTGCGGTACGCGGAAATCACTTTGGCGCTTTTCTTCCTGATCGGATTGATCAAGGGGGACGAACGGCTGGCGTCCATGCCCGTGGACCTCACGGTGACGGTGGGGGGATTGGTGATCTTCAGCGTGTGCGCCAAGGTGATCACGGGCAAGCGCGAACTGGCCTTGCCGCGCGAATACCTGCTGTACTTGCCGATGCTTGCGATGATGATTTTGAGCCTGGCTTACACGCCGGACTTATCCGGAGGTGTCGACAAGACGCTGCGGTTTCTGTGCCTGACAAGCATCGGAATAATATCTCCGTTTGTACTTTTTGATTCGGTGGGCAAGTTGAAGAATTTTTTTCTGGCCATGGCGCTTGGCGGTCTGGCAATCGCCGTCAACTCCCTGGCAATGCTCGGAGGTTCGGACCGGCTAGTTTCGCCGAGCGGATTGAATACGGAACTTGGCGCGGCATCAGCCATCTCGATGATTGTGATCTGGAGCCTGTGGTTTCCGGAATGGCCGGTCATGAAGCGGGCTCTTTTTTACCCGGTGCTGGGCGTACTTGGCGTGGCGCTGATCGGATCCGGCGGAAGATTTGCAAACGTCGCCGCGGTGCTGTGCCTTGTCCTTGCCACTTTTCTGCGGCGAAAGTTGTTTGTGGATGTGGCTGTGATTGGAGGGCTGGGCGTATTGCTGCTGCCGCTAATCTGGATCCCACAGGCATCTTTCGATTATTTGGGTTCGCTTGCCCATCCTCCGCAGGCGATGGGGACGCGCAATGATTTGATGGCTCTGGGCGTGAAAATGTTTTCGGAGCACCCTTTTTTGGGAGTTGGGATTCAAGGTTTCCGATTCCTTTCGCCAAATCCACTTACCTATAATTACCCGCACAATTTGTTCCTGGAATTGGGAGCGGAATTGGGTCTGCTTGCGGCGCTTTCGTTTCTTGCGCTTGCGGCTTGTGCGTTCCATGAGATTTGGAAACAGTTGCGAGACCCGGAGCAGTCGAGAAATTCTCCCGTGCTCACCGTGTTCCTTTTGCTTCTTTTTGCTTTCCTGGATGCGATGGTTTCCGGAGACATCAATGATCTGCGATTTATGTGGTTCGTCTTCGGGCTTCCCTACGTGCTTCGAGCTTTCGAGGCCTCGAGGACTTTTGTGGTCTTGAGCGATACGCCCGCAACTCTTGCGTATGCGTCTGAATGTTCAGCGCGCTTCGGTTCCTGACGAACAGTATCACCTTCACCAACTAAACGTTTATATGGCTTCCACGGCACAGCGGATACCGGTTGCAGGGGCGCAGCGCCCCAACGACAGGGCGCGGCGGGCAAAATACGAACTACTTCGAGATGTGGTCGTGTGCCACTTGAGCCCGGTGGAAAGCCGCCGCGACGAACGGGCCTTTACTCGCCAGGCCCTGCCGTCCACGGGGTACGGCCTGCACGCGCAAATCATAGGCCCCCACCCGGGCAATGGACAGAACCAGGGCATTGAGCTTGTTCCGCTTCAGAAGAGCCGCAGTCGCGCGTTGCGAATTCTACTCGCTTCAAGATTCGTACGGGCCGCCCTCCGGCAAAAGGCGGACATTTACCACGTGCACAGCCCGGAACTATTTCCCGCCGCGCTGATCTTGAAATTGATTTTTGGAAAGCGAGTCGTATACGACACGCGGGAAGACTTTCCGGCAATGATGCTGACCAAGACGTACCTGCCGGCGAGGTTGAGGAAGTTGACGAGCCGAATCGTCGCGGGGGCCGAAAGCCTGGCGGCACGTTTTGCGGACGGATTCCTGACCGCGGATTCCGGGACGCTGCGGCCGCATGCGAAGACCGGCAAAAGCCGCAAACTGGTTTTCTACAACTTTCCGAACCTGCAATATTTTCCGGAGCCGGGGACAGTGGAGAAGAAATTCGACCTGGTCTATCGGGGCGGGTTGTCGGAGCGCGCGGGAACCTATGTGCTGCTGAAAGCTGTGCGTTTGCTGAAAGAAAGGGGCACGCCGGTTCGCCTGCTGATGTTTGGGTACTCCGATAATAAACAGGCGGAACAAATGCTGCGCGATGCCGTGCTTAGCCTTGGGATCGAGTGCCAGGTCACTCTGCAAGGGGTTATCCGGCATGATGACATGGCGGCAACGCTGAGCCAGGCGCGCATCGCGGTCTGCCCGCTGCAACGCATCCCAAAGTTTCTTAACAATATTCCGGTGAAGGTATTTGAATCGTGGGCGTGCGGCCTGCCGGTAATTGCAACGGACCTGCCACCAATTCGCCCGTTTTTCGGAAACAGGCCGTACGGCACGCTGGTAAAGGCGGGTGACAGCTACGCGCTGGCGAATGCGATCGCGGCGCTGCTGAAATCGCCGCAGCGGGTCGCTGAATACGGGCGGCAAGCGCGCCGGGCAGTCGTCGAACGGTATAACAACGATCTGGAAATCCACAAATTGCTTAATTTCTACAAGGGAGTGATGTCATGTCAACAGGGGCATTAGGGGGACGTTTGCCGGCCGGGGGCGAGGCCGGTTTCCAGCCATTGCCTGCGGATAGCGACGCGTCGCCGAACAGAAAGCGATTAATTGTAAACGCAGACGATCTTGGGCTGAGCCGGGGAATTACGGACGGGATTTTTTTCGCGCATCAGCAAGGCATCGTGACCAGCGCTTCGTATATGGTGAACCAACCGGCAAGCGAATACGCAGCCGAGCGGCTGCGGAATTATCCAGCGCTGGATGTGGGAATCCACTTAAATCTGTGCCAGGGAAAGCCGGTCTTGCCGCCGGGCGCCGTGCCGACGCTGGTGGGTTCCGACGGATGTTTTCTGCCGCCTTCGCGGATGGCGCGGAGGCTTACGCTTTGGCGAGCGTCTCCAAAAGAAATACTGAATGAATTTTGCGCGCAGATTGACCGGATGACGGCGACGGGGCTTACGCCTTCGCACGCCGATTCGCATCACCGCTTTCATTTTTATCCCGCGGCAGCAGTGGCGTTCGAGAAGGCAGTTCGCTCGCGGGGAATTTGCCGGGCACGTGCCGCTAGAAAAGTATTTTGGCCCGCGAACAGGAACGCGTCGAATGCCCATGCGGGCTCCTATTTTCGACGCCGCGGAGTCTACGCCTACAACGAATTCCTGCAAAAAGTGGTTTTCCGCAATTTGAAACTGCCCGATGCGGGAGTGGCATTTCATCCCGCTTTCCGCGGAAAGCTGCAGGATTTGCCGGAAGCGTGGAATTTCACGCTGAGAAATATGCCGGCGGGGACATACGAGATCTGGTGCCATCCCGGATTTCCGGAAGCCGGTTTTTCAGAGACCGATCGGCTGAGCAAACAACGAGTGTTGGAAATAAAGATACTCACCGACCCTGCCCTAGGAACGAATGTGCGGGACGCTGGAATTGAGTTGACGGCGTTCACTCAGCTTTGAGTTCAGCGGTTCAGGCGTGTTCTTCCGCAGACCGGCTCATGCACACATCTGATTTTCAAGGGCAACGATTCTTCACGTAGTGGGGCCCAGAGGTAAAACTCCAAAACACAGAAGAGGTGAGAGACGTGAAAATATTTATTGCGGGTGTGGATGGTTATCTTGGGTGGCCGCTGGCGCAACATTTGACATCCAGAGGCCACGAAGTTGCCGGCGCGGACGCTTTCTTTCGCCGGGAATGGGTGCAGGAGATGGGTTCCTGGAGCGCTACACCCATCGCAACGATGGCGGAGCGCCTGCAGGCATTCCGATCGCGATTCGGCAAGGAATTAAAATTTTGGGAGACCGACCTGCGCGATTACGCGGTGGTGGAAGAAATCTTCCGCGATTTTCAACCGGATGCGGTGGTGCATCTGGGGGAGTGCCCCTCGGCGCCGTATTCGATGATGGACGTCGGCCACTCCGTTTTCGTGCAGACCAACAATATTGTGACGACGTTCAACCTGCTTTACGCGATGCGGGATATCCGGCCCAACGCGCATCTGGTGAAGCTCGGAACGATGGGAGAGTACGGAACCCCGGATGTGGAGATCCCCGAGGGGTTCTTTGAAGTCGAGTTTCGCGGCCGCCGGGCACGGCTGCCTTTTCCACGGCTGGCGAGCTCGTGGTATCACTGGTCGAAGGTGCACGGCTCCAACAACATCATGTTCGCTTGCAAGATTTGGGGTTTGCGGGCAACAGACGTGATGCAAGGAGTGGTGTTTGGAACGCGCATTGACGGGACGGAACGGGACCATCGGCTGCTGACGCGCGTGGATTTTGATCAAGCCTTTGGCACGGCCATTAACCGGTTCTGCTGCCAGGCGGTGATCGGTCATCCGCTCACTCCTTTTGGCAAAGGCCACCAGCGGCGCGGATTTCTGCCGCTTCGCGACTCCATGCAATGCCTGACACTGGCGCTGGAAAAACCCGCGGCGGCTGGCGAATACCGCGTGTTCAACCAGTTTCAGGAAGTGCACGACGTGACCGATCTGGCCTGCACGGTTCAGCGGGTGGCGCAAACTCTGGGGCTTTCCGCGGAGATACAGAACCTGGAAAATCCGCGGGCCGAAGCGGAAGACCACTATTACAAAGCGGACCACCAGCATCTCTTCGATCTGGGCTACAAGCCGGCGCACGACGTGCAAACGGAAGTGGGAATCATGCTCCAGGACCTGCTGCCGTTCCGGGAACGCATTCTGGCGAAACAAAAAGCGCTGATTCCAAACATCCGCTGGGATGGCCGGCGGGAATCGGTCACTTTCCTGCAAGCAAAAACCGCCGTGGCCTAAGCCGATGACTTCTGGATTCGGGGAGGAAGACTATGTTCGAGTCAGCGATCAGAGCAAACGCCGCGCGTCTTCAGCGTGTTTATGACGTTATGCCGTACCAGGTGCAGAACTTGCTTACAAGCACCCGCGGGCTTTTTCTGGCCAGATACCGCTATTCGCAGGAGAACGGAAAGTATCTGCGGGAGTTGCGTTCACACGAGTCCTGGACGCAAGACCAAATCTCGGAATATCAATTGAGCGCGCTGAATCGATTGCTGGAACACGCGCGGATAAATGTGCCTTTCTATGGCGACTACACAGCCGCACCAATTCGCGACCTGAAAGAGTTCACCGAATTTCCTGTGCTTACGCGGGAGACGGTGCGAAGCAACTCAAGACAATTCGTCTCGCGGCTCAGCCGGGAAGACCGGTCGATCCGAGTTGGAACCACAGGAACTACCGGTGCCAGTCTGTCTGTCACTTATTCCGAAAGCGTTGCGAGGCGCAATTGGGCATTTCACATGCGGCGCTGGGCCTGGGCAGGCGTGCGGCCTCGCACTCCGAGGATCACGTTTTTCGGCAGCAGAGTGGTCCCCACGAATCGCAAGGTGCCACCCTTCTGGACACACAACATGTCGGAGCGGCAGACGCTGGCCAGCATTTTTCATTTGTCCGAAACTAACGCCCCTGACTACATCCAGTTTTTGCGCGAGAACACCGGGATGGTGCTGGAGGGCTTCCCATCGGTCCTGGCGATATTGGCGGACTTTATCCGCAAGACACAGCGTCCCATTCCGATGCGCGTGGTCTTCACGGATGGAGAGCCGCTCTACCCACGATTGCGCGAGACGATCGAGGAGGCTTTTTCTGCGCGAGTGTTTGATTTGTACGGAAACACGGAACTTTGCGGCCTGATTCACCAGTGTGAGGCGGGGAGAATGCACGCCGCGCCCGACTATGCGTACCTGGAAATACTGGATGAACACAATCATCCCGTGCCACCGGGGCGGGAAGGCTATCTTGTGTGGACCGGCTTCATCAACGAAACGATGCCGCTGATTCGCTATCGGATTGGCGACCGGGGGTGCCGCGCGGAAACTGATTCGTGCAGTTGCGGCCGGGCGTTCCCTGTGGTGGTCCCGACGATCACCCGGGACAGCGATCAGTTGAACTGCCCGGATGGGCGCATATTTTCACCGCGCGCGCTGAATCAGGCGCTGAAGGGCGCCCGCGGCCTGCGATTCTGCCAAATTCTTCACGAAGAAACAGGGCACGTTGTGATTCGGGGAGTGGCAAGCGATTTAAGCGCTTACGATGACGTAATGATGATTCGGGCGAATTTACAGGCGATCCTGGGACCGACGATTTCGGTTTCGGCGATGCTGGCGGACCAGCCGATCATCCGCGCCGGCGGGAAAATCCCGCTGATCGTTCAGGCCGCAGCGAAACGTCCCGCGGACTCACCTGCCGCGGACAACTCTTGCGGCTCAGAAGAAGTGACCGGCAGAAAAGTGAACAACTAAGTGTCAGGGCGGTTCCCGCCCGGAAGTTGGATGCCATGCAATTCGTCTTCTGGATGTGCCTCGCGGTGATTCTGTACGTCTACATTGGATACCCCTGCCTGCTTCGCTCGGGACTTCTAGGGCCGCGAAAGCCGATCCACAGAAAACATCTGTTCCCCTCGCTGAGCGTGATCATCCCCGCCCACAATGAAGAGGCGATGATTCGGAAAAAGCTGGAGAATCTGCTGGCGCAGGATTACCCGGCGGAGAAAATGAAGATTTTTGTTGGAGACGACGGGTCAACGGACGAAACGCCGGCGATCTGCCGGAGTTTTGAGCCAGCTGGCGTCTACTATTTCCGGTCGGAGACCAGGCGGGGCAAGAGTTCACTGCAAAATGAGTTGGTTGCCCGGGCGAGAGGCGAGATTCTGGTTTTCACCGACGCGGATTGTTTGTTGCCACGGAACGCCTTGAGCGTGATCGCACAGAATTTTGCGTCGGAAGAGGTAGCGCTGGTCACGAATTGCGCGACGATCCTCAACCCGGACGAAACCGGAATCGTGAAAAGTGAAGGAATTTATTGGAAGTATGAAAAATGGCTGCGTGAGCAGGAGAGCGCGCGTGGATTGCTGGCGATGGCCAGCGGTTCGTTTTTTGCGATGCGCCGTTCGTTTTGGAAGCGGCTCGATCCGAACGTCGGGGACGACTTTGCCCTTCCCCTCCGGGTTGCGAGGGCGGGCTATCGGAACATTCTTGAAACTCGCGTTTCCGCGGGAACCCAATTGACCCAGAACAAAGCGGACACCATGTTGCGAATGAAGATGCGGATAATCAGCAAGGACTTGTATGGCTTGCTCCGAAATCCGGCGTGCCTGAATCCCTTTCAAGTCGGGAGGGTGGCGATCGGCTTGTGGTCGCACAAACTTTTGCGTTGGGCGGTGCCCTATTTTCTGTTGGGCTTGCTGGTGAGCAATATTTTTCTGGCCGGACGAGACTTCTATGGAATGTTTCTGGCAGCGCAGGCTGCGTTTTATTCGGCCGCCGCCGCCGGGCTATTGATTCGCGGGCTGGAATCCCGCTTCCCTCTCTCGGTCACTTCCTCGTTCTGCGTGGTCAATTTCGCCTCCCTGCTGGGCACATTGCATTGCCTGATGTCTGGAAAGGCCGGCCAGTGGAAGACCGTCCGATGAATACGGCTTCAGCGCGACGCTGTTCCTGGAAACATCTTTGATACATGGTCTACAAATCGTTATGCCGTTTCATGGATGGTTCAACGGCCTGGTCGCGTTCCTTGTCTGCGCGGGAATGCTGCCGGTCGTCCGGTCACTCGCCGTCCGGTGGAACCTGCACGATCATCCAGGCGAACTGAAGATTCATGCCGTGCCCACACCCCGGCTGGGCGGCGTCGGCATGGGTCTCGCATTACTTGCAGGACTTTCGATTGGAGGCGCGGGGCTCTTCCTGCATGCGTGGGACATTTACCTGGCGATGTTTTTGCTCTGGGGCACCAGTTTGCTCGATGACTTGAGGAACCTTCCGCCCGCGATCCGCCTGGTTGTGCACTGCATCGCAGGCCTGCTGGTAGCCCAAACGCAATGGAGCTTAACGCTGTTCGGTAATTCCGTGTTGGACGCGGCTTGCACTTGCATTTTCGTGATGCTGTTCGTGAACGCATTCAACTTTTTTGACGGGGCCGACGGGCTTGCTGCCGGCGGCGCCGCTCTGGTTGGCCTGGGCTATGTTCTGTTGTACACGTCGAGAGCGCCTTCGGTTGGGGCCGCGGTGGCGTGGAGTTTGCTTGGGACATGCCTCGGGTTTCTGCTTTTCAATTTTCCGCCGGCAAAAATATTCATGGGGGATTCGGGAAGCACCGTGCTTGGATTTCTCATTGCCTTTCTCGGCCTGGATTTTTATCGCGTTCACCATGCCGTGGGGACTCACCTGCTGCTTCCGCTGGTATTCGCCGGAATTCCCTTGCTTGACTTGATGCTGGCGGTATTCCGGCGGCTGAAGAAGCGTGTGTCGCCATTCGCAGGGGATCGCCAACACTATTACGACCTGCTTCAGCAGCGTGGCTGGGCCGCGCGCCCGATTGCCATTGGCTCTTATCTGGCGACTACAGGATTGATCTTGCTTGGACTGCTTTGTGATCGCCTGAATCCAGGCTTGGCGTTTGCGGCGCTCAGTGTGACGTTTGCATCGTTGTTTATAACCGCGATTCGATTGGGATCGCTTCGTTAAACTCCACTTCGAATATGGTGCTCGATTCAAATGAATCTTTGGGAAAAGAAGGACGCCCGAGTCCGCTTCAGGATCGCCCTCGCCGGCGATTATCTCCCCTCAGCAGGACTGAGAGCGACGGCCGATTGCGACTGGAAATGCCGGGCGGCGAAGCTTGCCGCGTATTTCGAGAACATTGACCTGGCGATTGCGAATCTCGAATGTCCGATAGACGTTGAAGGTTGTGCGGCGCGCCCGAAGATCGGCCTAGGCGAGAACTTTTCGGCGCCACTGGAATCGCTTGAGTACCTTTCCGCCCTTCGGGTAAAGCTGGTGGGAATCGCCAACAACCACATCTACGACTACGGGCCGGAGGGTTTGCGGCGGACGCAAGAAGCAATTAAATGCAGGGGATTCACGGCAATTGGCAGCGGGCGGACCTTGGGGGAATCTCCGGAGGTTTTCACAGTGGAGACTCCTTCGGCTGGACGGATTGGTTTCTGGGCAGCGGCGCGAAATTTGCCGGAGCTTGCGACGCAGAGGCATGCCGGCGTTGAACCGGCAACCGCAGGGCGGGCCGGGGCTGCGATTGCGGAACTTCTCCACCGAGGGACAAACCTGAACATCGCCTTTCTCCACGCCGGAATTGAACACACCAACCGGCCCGACCCGGACGACGTCGAGTTCATGGATGAGCTGATAGCGCGAGGGTTCGACGTTGTTGCGGCTTCGCACTCTCACCGGATCGGCGGTTACCGCGCAGCAATCGAAAAAGGCGGCCGGCCGGCTTTCTGCTTTTACGGGCTGGGAAGCCTCTCTTCGGGAATTAAGTATTCCGAGCTCGAACAAGAAGGGCTGATCCTGGTCATAGGCCTGGATGAATCTGGGGAGGTTGCCCAGGTGGAGGTGCAACCCATCCTGCTTTCGCCGGAAGGTTGGGGAATGATTCCGGAATGGGCGGACGCGAAAGCGATCCTTGATCGTTTCATGATGCTGTCGCTGGAAATTGTCGAAGGCTCATATGGTCAGCGGTTTTATGAGGACACCGGGAAAGATCTGGTCCGGCGGCAACTCCGAAATCTCCGAGCGGCTTACGAAAGAGGCGGACTATCAGGGTTGGCGCAAATTCTGTCGCGTATCCGGATGCGGCACATAAATCGGGTTTTACACAAGGCGTTCTGAAACATCTGCGAAAACATGAATTCACAGCCGAACATGACGGACGCCGTTCGCTATCCGCCAGCAATTTCCCGGGATCGCGCGTATTCCTTCCGCTGGTTTTACTCGAGGCACCACGCGCGGCGGTTCGAATGGATGAGAGAAAAGATTGCGACGCGCGGCAGTTCGTCGGTTTCGATACTGGAACTTGGCTGCCACGATGCCCGCTCGCTGGGATTTGTGCCTGTGAATGTTCATCGCTATGTGGGATTGGACGCGGGGTGGCAAAGCGGATGGAACGGGGACACGCCTTACGGATTGGAAGCGGGGCGAGTCCGATGGAACGGCAACGAGAAGTTCGCAGTGCGGCAATCGAACACGCCCAGCGACATCGATTTGCTGGCGGAAAAGTTTGATATCGCCCTTGTGCTGGAAACTTTCGAATATCTTGAGCCTGCCGCCCTGGAGGCCTACATCGCCGCGCTGGCGGGAAAAGTGCGCGACACCGGCTTTCTGTTGACCACAATGCCCAACGAGAAAGGAATTCCCCTACTGGTGAAAGCTTTCGCCGCGAAACTGGCCGGCATTCGCCGCAGTGACTACACCGCGATGCAGTTCGCCAACGCAGTCATGGGGCGGATGGATCGCGTGCCGCGCGGCGTCCGTGGTAGGAAGGGTTTCGATTACGGCCACGTTGCGCGAATCCTTGCAAGATATTTTCCGTTTTTGTCGTTGGAGGGAGTCGGGTTGCTGAAATTGCCTCCGCACCTGAGCACGAACATTGGGATCGTAGCCTCTAAGAAGCCCTTTGCCCTGTAGCGGGCCGGTGATTTCGTTTAAGGAGTGAGGATGATGAGGACGCGAACAGCGTGGTTTGCGACAGGCGCACTGTTCTGCTGCTTTTTTTCAGGGCCGATGAATCCTGCCGGCGCCCAGGAATCCCGCAGGCAGAACCAGCAACAGAGTTCGCAACAACCGCAGTACCGCGACCAGGCGCAAAACAGTTCTGAGGGCCAGGAGCAACAAAACCTGCGTTCCTTCCGGGGAAAGATTTCTCAGAAGGACAAGGATTTTTTCTTTGAAGAGTCGCTTCACCACACGCCCTATCGCCTGGCGGATACCTGGAACATCAAGCGTTTCGTCGGCAAGACCGTGCGTGTGACGGGATGGCTTGACCAGGATCAGAAAACGCTCCACGTAAAATCCATGTCCCCTGCTCCTTAATCGACACAAATTGGTTGGCCTATCGAAGGCGCAGTTTTGAGAGTCACACAGCCCTCCACGAAAGACTGATATGAAAATCAAGCTAATTGTGCCGTTGACGTTGTTTTTTGCTTCGGCCTGGATCGCTCAGGGGGCCACTTATTATGTCGACCCATCCAGGGGAAGCGATCAAAATAGCGGGCTCGCCGAGAGCGCTCCCTGGAAAACGCTCGCCAAAATCAACTCTTCCAAATTTGCCCCGGGCGACATCATTCTGCTTCGAAGAGGGGCAATCTGGAGGGAACAACTGAACTTCCCTTCTTCCGGTTCCCCGGGCGGACCCATCGTGATAGACGCGTATGGTTCGGGGAAAGAGCCGACGATCAGCGGAGCGGACCTGGTTCCGGCCGAGTCATGGTCGCAATGCAAGCCGTGCGGGGCAAGAATTTGGCAAGCGCCAGTTCAGGTGAAGCCGAACGTGGTGATTTTTGACGGGGCCAAGGGAAACCGAAGATCGAGAAGCACAGAACTTTCGAGTCCGGGCGATTGGTTTTGGGATGCGGGCACGCTGTACGTTTATTCGAGTGCGCAGCCTTCGGGAGCGTTCCAGCATCCGGGGATCGAAAGCGGCGCGCGGCCGTCGGGCTTGAACCTTACCGGCATCGCCAATGTGACGGTGAAGAATATTTCGATCATCGGCGCGAACGCGGTGCCGTATGGTGATGGAGCTGGGATCTGGGCCATCACCGTACACCTGGAAGGCCCGTCGCCGGCGAACCTGACCATTTCCAACGTGAGCGTGGGCAATGGAGCAGGAGATGGCATTCACATTGAAAATGCGAATCAGTGTTCCATCGATTCGGTGCAGGTGCATGACAATGACGGCGCGGGAATTGAGTTGTATCACAGCAATGCCAAATTTCCGATCAACTCCGGCAGCATCACCAACAGCGAAGTTCACCACAACGGGTTCAACGGAATTTTCCTGGTAGGATGCCCGCGGGGGGAGCGTTGCCGATCGGTGGTGCACCCCGACGGACTGATCATCACGAACATCCGAATCACCGGAAACAAGGTGCATGATAACGGCGCGGGAATCTATCTCCACGAAACCAACGATTCCGTGATTTCCGGGAATGTGGCGTATTCGAATACGAACACTTCGCGGAAGGGTGAAGGCTATTGCGTCGGCATATCCGGCTCGAGTGCTAACATTATCGAGAAAAACGACTGCTACAAGGCTCGCCTGGCAGGAATCGAACTTTCCATCGACACCGGCAGGCCGCCCTTTGGTTCCAGCGACAACATAATTCGCTATAACGTGGTTCACGACGACGGCACGCACGGGATTTTCACCAACTACGATCCAAGCCAGCACAATCAAATCCTGCACAATCTGATCTACAACCACCCGCGAGGCGCCTGCATCATGGCAAATTTTATCCGGCACGAAATCGAGAACAACACGTGTTTTAACAGCCGGATCGGCATCCATCTTTATGTCAGCGCGACCACGCGAAAAACCGGAAGCATCACCGCCAAGAACAACATCATCGTGAACAGTTCCCTGCACCACATCCTGATCGAAAAAGGCGTGGACGGCCCGTTCGATTTTTCGGAGAACAATTACTTTCCCGACAGTCCGGCGGCTTTCAATTGGAAAGGCACACAATTCGATTTCGCGGGCTGGTGTAATATTTCCGGACAGGATGGGCGATCCATCCTGGGCGACCCCGCGTTCAAGGCGTCTGTTCCCGGGCGACCCTCCGATTTCATGCTTCGACCGGGTTCGCCCGCGCAGGGGAAAGGCGCGAATCTGAGTGGAGATGTTGACAGCCACGCAGCCAACTCCACCGCAGGCGCGCGACAACGATAAGTTTTATTTCCCCGCGGTAATATTCCTTTCCGTGTATTGCGTTCCCAATTCGCAAACGCGGCGATAAGGAAGCAAATCACTTTGAGGCGCGTCTGTTTCGGCGCGCTGGCCGGTGGCAGAAAAATCTTAGCTCGTAACAAATTAGAGAGGTTTTGGGCCGGAATCCAGGATTCCGGCTCTTTTGTTTTTTTGGAGTATAAAAAGTGGGAAGAAGAGCAGAGCGGGCAAAGACCCAAGTGCCGCAGAACGGAACGTGGAGCGCGCGGCTATTTCTCCAGGTAGTTGGTTTGGAATTTTTCGGTGCCGCTTAACTGTACGACGACAGTGCGTTCCTTGGTTGCGACAAAATGAGGGATGCCGGCCGGAATGACGATGAAACTGCCCGCGGGGTAGCCTTTTAGCTTCGCTGCGTCGAATTTCGCTCCCTCGCCCAGATACCAGGTTCCTTCGATCACCGTAACCAGTTCATCTCGCGGGTGGGTATGAGCGAGGACACGCGCACCGCCGGGTATTTTCACTCGATCGACCCAGGCCCCGCCCTGGCTGGAGTCGCCGAACAACTGCGCTCGCTGTCTGCCGTCCTGGTAGTAGGGCGGCGTAAACCAGCGTACTTCGTCCGCGGTTAGCCCGGCAATTTTCCGCTCGCTCTGTTCGGCCAAGCTTGCGGCGCAAGCAACTGCCGCAAGGATTGTGACCACGGTAGCGGCCCCAGAAAGGAATCTTTTCATTTCTTCTCCTCTCGCAAACCTATTTGATTCGTCAGCCGGTTCACCGGTGGGTATTGTACTGCTGAGAGGTCAAGCTGAAGGGCAGGACTAAAAAATTCGGATGGTTGAAGACCCCACAACCATTCTGGGATGTACAAAGGCCGGAATCCAGGATTCCGGCCTTTCTCATTTCACTAGGAGAAATTGGGAGTCGAATCGAAGCACCCCAAGACCCACGTACCAAAAGGCGGAACGTGGGGCACCCGGCTAAGTTCAGCTCCTGATCAACGCGCTTATTCGAAAAGTGGATGCCAGGATCTGATCCACGTGGGCCCACTAAGCCGACTAATCGGGAGTTGAGACGCAGTTACGTTTAACTGCATAATTTGACCTCACGCGCCGTGCACTTAATTCGCCGTGCTCTTGTTCACCGGCGAGGCCTTCTGCAGCGTCGCCAGCAACGTCTTGGAGCTGGCTGGCACCGGCAACGCATTCTTGAACACGATGTCCGACGCTGTGACCTCCTTGCCATAAAGATTCTTGTTCGCACCGTTGTCAGGCCGAAGCGTGGAGCCTTCAAGCGAAACTCCGGCAAACAATCCGCGAGACCGCGAGTACGAAAGAATTTCCGCACGCAGGGTGACATCGGTTTCCGCCGATGCCGCGCGCCCCACCGGACCCGCCGCTGCTGCCGCATCTGCACCGAGTTTCACCTTGCTGCTCAATACGCTCTTTGCCGAACGCGAGCTCATCATCAGAAGGATGAAATCAGTGGCATTGCCGCCCAATTGCAGTCCAGCGCTTCCCCCTTCCAGGGCCATCATCGTCGGAGCGCCCCACTTACCATGAAATGTGCTGCCGCCTCGGCACGTCATCACGCCGCGGCCGTAGCTGCCGCCGATGCCAATCGCGAATTTGAGAACGGACGGCAGAATCACCACGCAATCGGCCTTGTCCAGAACGCTCTGCGGGATGCCGTCGGGAGCGTTCAGGATTTCCTTCATCACTGTTCCGGCATTCTCGACGCGATCTTTCTCTTTGTCTTGTGGCAATGCGGGCGAAACCAGGGTGAGAGCCAAGCCAAAACCGAGAAGTGTTTTTTTCATGGTATTCCCTCAGAAGCTTTCTCTGCGCCGGGGCGCAAGTCCAATCCCGATAAGGCGGGAGCCGGGCAGTTACAATCCATCCTCAGTCGAAAGCTCAATCGGTCTCGGAGAGGGCTTCCGTATCTGCGATGCCAAATTTATCGCTTTGCGACATTTTATAAACTGTTAGATTTAGCAGACCGGGTAAAGTCTTTTGCAATCGAATCTTCACTGTTAAGAGTAGCGGTTAGGGCGGATATGGGCCAGGATGCCGCTTATCAGAGGAGCCGGCTAAAAGCAGAACTTGAGACTGAGCTAGAGTAAGGAACTTAGGATGGCGAAAAGCAAAAGTCAACTCTCAGGCCTAGCGAAACCAGGTTCAGCTGGGCCCATCGTCTGTCAATCTTCGAGCACTTCTCGCGCAATCTCGCCTTGGGCTGCTTAAAGGTCTTGATAACGGCCGGTCATTTGAAATCTTGAGGTTCTGCGAGTTCGGCCAGCGCGCGGTGGACGAAGGAGACGGAGATTGAGCCTTCACCGACGGCGGAAGCGACGCGTTTGACGCTGTTACAGCGAACGTCACCCACGGCGAAGACGCCTGGAAGCGAGGTTTCGAGCAGGTGGGGAGAGCGGTCGAGCGGCCACTTGGCAGCGGCGAGATCTTCCTTGGTCAGGTCCGACCCGGTCTTGACGAAGCCTTTCACATCGAGTGCGACACGGCCATTCAGCCAACCGGTGGCTGCTTCGGCGCCGGTCATCAGAAAGACGTGCCGAAGATCGTGAGTGGTTACCGTGCCGGTGGAGTCGCGCCATTGGACACGCTCAAGATGCTCGTTTCCCTCAAGAGCCACGATTTCGGTTTTTGTCTGCAGCTGGATTGTGGGGTTTTCCTCGATGCGCCGAATCAGGTATCGCGACATGCCCGCCGAAAGACTGCCGGAGCGGACGAGCAGATGGACGCGTTTCACGGTCTGCGCCAGAAAGACGGCGGCCTGGCCGGCCGAGTTGGCTCCGCCAACGACAATGACTTCATCGCCTTCGCAAAGTTGGGCTTCCATGAAGGTCGCGTTGTAGTAGACGCCTGCGCCTTCGAAATGAGCGAGATTGGCGAGCGCGGGGCGATGGTAGCGAGCGCCGGTGGCAATGACGACGGTGCGAGCGGGGATGGTGACGCTGTCGTCGAGCCTGACGCCGTAGGAGTTGTGTTCGCAGACCAACTCCACGGCGCCGTTCGCGATCATGACCTCGGCGCCAAACTTTTGCGCCTGGGCGTAGGCGCGGCCGGCCAGCTCTCGCCCGGAAATGCCGGTTGGAAATCCAAGGTAGTTTTCAATTTTGGAGCTCGTGCCGGCTTGTCCCCCGGGCGAGTTGGCCTCAATAACCAGCACATCGAGCCCTTCGGAAGCGGCGTAAACGGCGGCGGCAAGACCGCCGGGCCCGGCGCCGACGACGATGACATCACGGCGGTGGGTGTGATCGATTCCCTTATTGAAGCCGAGACAGTCCGCGATCTCCTGATTGCTGGGATTCTTGAGCACCACTTCGCCGCGGCAGATGACGACAGGTATCTCCGCGGGCTCGACGTGAAAGCGATCGAGCAAATGCCGAACATCGGCGTCGCGGTCAAGGTCAACGTATTTGAAGGGGTGGCCATTGCGCGTCAGGAATTGTTTGATTCGCAGCGTTGCCCCGGACCCGAGGGAGCCGATGAGCAGCACGTCGCCAATCCCCTGAGCAATCACGGCGACCCGCCGATGGATGAATGTTTTCATCAGCACTTCGCTGATTTCGGCGTCGGCTTGAATGAGGGCGTGCATCTGGTCGCGGGTCAGTTGGACGACTTCGCCAGCTTCCCTTACACGGAGGCGCATCTGGGCGGGGCGACCGAGGATCATACTGATATCACCGGTGAACTGAGTGGGCCCGACAAGCGCGACCAAAATTTCGTCCAGGGCGGATGGGCGAATGACCTCGATCTGACCAGATTTCAGCACAAAGAACGGGACATTGGTTTGGCCGCCTTCGATTAAGACTTCGCTGCGAGTGATGGGACGAATCACTCCGTGCGAAGCAATCCGTGCAATCTGGGCGGGGCTCAACACCGGAAACAGGAGCGCGGCATTCGCGGAGCTTGAGAGCAGGGTTGAGGGTGGGGTTTCCATCACACGAAACTCGCTTTGGGCAGCGGATCCGGCGCGTCTTCAAAGAAGGTAGGGTTCGATAGGTCAACCACGCTTGTCATCGGATGCATTTTTGAATATTTAGCGTTATGCCTTGGCCGTCCGGCGCCGGTCAGACTGGCGGTTGCGGAAGTCTGCCGCGAAGAACCCGTTGACTTCGGGGTACGGCAGCGAGCCCGAGAAGCCTGCGAAACTCCCGTCCGACTGCAACTGCTGAGCTGCGCGCGTGAAACCGGTCCATGCGGCAAGAGCCAATGCACCGCCGACGCTGATGCGTCGGACGCCGAGGGCGGCCAGGCCGGCGACGGTCAAGCCAGCGTCCCGAACGATCAGGACGTTTATCGGCTTCGGTTGAACCGCGTCAACGAGCGCTTTGATCGCCGTGGGATCATGGGGGCCGGGTGCGAAGAGCACGTCCGCCCCGGCATCCGCGAATGCCTGGAGACGCCGGACGGATTCGCGAAGAGGATCCGGATGGCCGACCAGGAAACATTCCGCCCTCGCAGTCAGCAGGACGCCGGTACGGGATTGATCGATTGCCTCGCGGGCTGCGCGTAAACGCTCGACGGCGAGCGGCAAATCGTAAAGCGGCGAGGATGGATCACTGGTGGAATCCTCGATCGACAGGCCGGCGACGCCGGCGGCGATGCAGCGCGTGACATTATCGGCGACAGCTTCCGGCGACGCGCCGTAGCCAGAGGCGAAGTCCGCATTGACCGGAACATCGACGGCGCCCGCGATATCGGCAATGTATGCCAGGTTGCGCTCACAAGTGAGGGCGGCTTCGGAGTCAGGGAGGCCCTGCGAGAACGCAAAGCCTGCGCTGGTCGTCGCCAACGCGGGAAATCCGAGATGCTGCAAGTAACGCGCAGAGCCGACGTCCCACGGATTCGGAACCACGAAACAGCCAGCTTCGTGCAGAGCGCGAAACGCCTGCCGACGGGCGCTAAAATTCTCCCGCGATCCCGGGTTTCCGGTGCCAATAGGGTGCGTTGTGATCGGTTGTTCGAACGTGTCCATCGCGTGCTCCAATCGCTTGACTGAACTGATCCGAATGGCCAAGAGCTGGGTGAAGGGCTACCGAGGATTGCCCCTCGTGGTGTTTCGTTTGATGACTATCACAAATGCAGTGTACAAGATTAATCTTTCGCGATTCCACACATTCAGGAGAAGCGCAGCTCAGATTTCTGTTGAAAGTGCCGGGAAGCTGCATAGACCAGGGGGATCCACCCAAAATCCGGGGGGCGGCAGGAGTCTGACAGCCGGTTTTTTTCGCAGATTTGAAGGGGACGAATGCGATAAAGACAATCGAATCAATGGGCTGAGAGTAAGCGGTAGAAGCTGATGGCGCCAAGGTCGGGGCTTCCGCCGGATTCTGCAACAATTTGGTTGACTCAGGTAGGTTGGTTCCAGAGACTCCACTCTTGAGCTGTTTTCCGTTTTGGGTCCCATTACTTCCAGAACTCTGGAGTTCGACTGTTCGAACTGAGCCGCTAACCGCCTCCCGGGTTTGGCGATCGTTGCTTTGCGGAGAATGTGGCGGCCTTGAACGTGAGGCAGGGGAGGGCGGGGCTCTGGATTCCACGCGCGGGGCGCAGCTCCGAGGCTGGGCGTGGGAGAAGAAAGTGGGTCGACACGCTGTAACTTCTTGACTCAACTAAGAAATAAGAGTAGTGTTCGGTAAGTTTTATCGCCAAGTTCTACACCCAGGTGGTAATAAGGCGAGGAGATCGAGTCCGGATTTTAGAGCGGTTGATGTCAGGCTGTCCCCTTCCCAGGTCTTCCTCAGTGCCAACAATGGGTGTGTAAGCGCGGCGTGGAGAAACAGTTTGTTGGGGAGATGCTTGTTCGAATTGTCCCACCGAAGATCACCTTCGACAGAAATTCCAAATGGCAGAGCGGGCGCCGGCATCCGTATTACAAAAACAATAGAGAGAGGCTGATGATGAAGATCAAGACCATTCATCCGACCCTGGGGGCAATTTTGGGAAGCGGCCTGCTGAAGCGAGTTGCGGCCGGAATAGGAATGCTGCTGGTGTCAGTGTTTGCGCAAACAGGTTCCGCGCAGACGCAGCTCCCGCTGGCCTTAAGCAACAACTACATGGTTACAGGAGACTATGTGGTAGGTGGATGGACAAAGACAAGCTCCACAACTATTAATGGGACACAGATGTCCACGGGAAACATTCCTATCCCGGACGCAACTGCGTACGGCAGCGTCAACCTGGAGCAGCAGGTGCCGGTTGGCGCCGATATCGTGGCCGCCTTCCTGTACTGGGAAACCGTCGAAACATCCGGGACTTTCACAGGACAGAATGGGTATTTCAGAAATTATCCAATCACCGGAACAGTTCTGGGGAATCCAAACGCTCCCGTTTCCTGGAGTTCGGGCGGCTGCGCCGGTTCATCGCAGGGATCGAAGACGATAGTAGGATATCGCGCGGACGTCAGCTCCTACATACCGGCCGATGCAGCGGGAAATATCCAACCGAACACTTCTTACCAAGTGAGCTTGCCGGATACTGGAAAGGCGGGGCAGCCTCCCTACACCATGGGGGCGACTCTGGTGATCGTATACCGACTTCTGTCGCCGAATGTTCCTTTAAGTGCCGTCATTATTTACGATGGCGCTTTTGCTCCGAGCAACTCATCGCAAATTACAAACCAGCCGATAGTGGGTATCTATCAGGCGGGAAATGATCAGGCAGCTCCGATAGCAACGAAAATCACGCATATCGTTGCCAATGGACAGTCGAACAAACTTCAACAAGTGTTCTTGAATAATTACAACGCCGCGGGAACATTGGTGCACAGTACTCTGCTGCCATCCCTCTATGGGAGCAATCCGCCGTTCCCGGGCAAGTACAATACGGCGTGGGACAATCCGACGTGGTTTCCCAATTCTTACCCGAGTAATTTCCCGAATACCACCACACTTGCCGTGCAGGCGGGCGAGTCCTCGGAATCGACGGTGGTGGTGCCGAACGGCAGCAACAAGGGCTGCGTGACGTGGGGAGCGGTCGTCATGAGCACCACGGTGCAGGACAGCGATCACGACGGCCTGCTCGATACCTGGAAGACAAACCAGGGATACTGCGATGCCGGGTCCAACCGTGGAATGAGCAATCAGGGAGCCTGCAGAGTCGCGGATGTTACGGATCCCGCGTGGGTAGCGCTTCCGGGAGCGCATGCCCCTGGGCAGGGCAACCAGGATATTTTCGTCCAACTCGATTACATGTGCAGCAAAGTCATAAGCAATGCAGATGGCACGACAACCTGCGACACGACGAATGGGGTATCGTACCGGCCAAGCGCGGCGACGTTAAATAATGTCACCAGCGCTTTTGGGACGGGTCACAATATCAGCCTGCACATAATTCCCGACGACAATAATGTGATTCTAGCGCAACCGTGCACGGACAATTTTAGCGTCTCACCGGCGGTGTATTGCCCGTACCCAAGCCAAGCGGGAGTTGTTGGGTGGGAAGCGGGCTTCGCCTTCCTGAAAACGCAGCCGCTGAACTATCCGGATGAGGTTTCGTGCGAGACCCGGACTCCCCAAGGCGGAGCCGCAGGATCGGGGCCCGCTTGTGTCCGACGGTGGCAGCCCGGCAAGAACAATAGTTATCATGAGGTGATTTTCGGAGTAGGGGCCGCTACACCTTCCTGGGGATTTCTAGATGGCAGCCTGAGCAGCATTTCTGCGGCGGGCACCACGGTCACAATCACAACCTCCAGTGCTCATGGGTTGGTGGCCGCCAGCAGCACCACGGACACGAACCCGAACGCGCGGGTGACCATCTCCGATGCGATTTCGAATCCCAATTTGAATGGGACTTTTCTTGTCCAGACTGCGGGTATTCCCAACCAGAATACTTTCACGATCCAAATCGCGAACGCGGCGACGGCAAGTTACACCCAGATCACGGATCCATTCCTTGCGATTGGCACTGGCGTTGCCAGCACCCGGTCCGGGATTTCGGACATAGGCGGAGCAGACTCCCTGATAACCCTGGGGCTTTGGGGCCCCGATGGGCAAACGGACCAGGTGCAGAGCGGCACCTTAATGCATGAGTTGGGACACTCGCTGGGGTTAACGCACGGCGGGCTATCGCGCACACCGGTTGCAGGCGGCTATGTTTTTAACTTTGAGCCGAATTGCAAATCCAACCACTTGAGTGTGATGAACTATATGTTCCAGGTGGATCTGCTGGACGGCAATCTGGATTATTCCGAACAAGTATTGAACAGCCTGAACGAGAGCCTGGCATCGCCACCGAACATCCTTTCGAACGTCAATCAAACCACGAAGTGGTATGCCCCCAATCAACCGTTCGGGAGTCCTGCCACGAGCCATTGCGACGGCTCCCCGATTACCCCCAACGATCCCAGCAAAAATATGTTCCGACTGGAGGGCCCGGCCAGTTCGATTTCCTGGTCAGCCAAGCAGGACATCAATTTTGATGGGCAGATTGAAGCGAGTTTGGACGGATTCAACGATTGGGCCAGCCTGGACCTGAGGCAGATTGGAGCCACGGGCAACGATTTTTGGGCGGCGGGTGGAGTGCTGAGTTCAAAAACGGGTGGAGGGGTGCTGAGCTCGAAGACGGGCGGCGGCGTCCTGAGCTCGAAAACAGGTGGTGGAGTCCTTAGTTCGAAGACAGGCGGAGGAGTACTCAGCTCGAAGACGGGTGGAGGCGTCGGGAGCGAAATCAACACGCAGATTGCCAACTCCGTCGTGCGTCCCCCGAAGATCACCAGCGGTCCGTCACTGACGGCAGCAAATTTCATTCAATTTCAATTTACTGCGCCCGGGTTTGGCCAGAGCCAAATCGCTTCGTTCAACGTATATAGGATCGTGAACACGGCGGCCCCGGTGCTTTACGCCAATGTCCCAGTGGCGGCGGGCACAGCGCTGCCGCTGCCAACATTCACCTACACCGACCAGAAAGTCAGCTGCGGGGCGAGCTATTCGTATTTCGTGACCACGTTACTGACCGATGGCCGAGGAAGCGTTCCTTCAAATACGGCAGGTCCAATCTCGGTGCCCTGCACATTCGTCGGCTTCTTGTCGCCGCTGAGCACGGCAGGCACTATCAATGCGCCGACCTTCTCTGGCACGGTCAACCAGGGCTCGGCAGTTCCGCTGAAATGGCAGATTCTGGATGGGAATGGAAACCTGATCAGCGACTTGAGCACGCTGAAATTGATACAGGCGTGCCCGACGACCGGCAATACGGTTCCACCGGCATCCTCGAGCGTACCGCCCTGCGTCCTGCTGTATTCGCCGACAACCGGAGCGAAAGGAAACAGTACGTTCCGTTTCAGCTCGCCCCTGTTCGTTTTCAACTGGGACACCAAGTCTACGATTGGCTCAGTGGCCGGTTGGTTCACGGTTGAGCTGACGTTGAACGATGGGAGTCCTGTGAAGGCGACGACGATTCGGTTCCAGTGAGGCATGGGACGGACCGCTTCATAAAGTAGCGCGTATCGCTCTGACATCGGGGAGTTTCACTGACCTAGGATCTTGCGACGCAGGACGTGTGTCTGACACAATTCCGCTGCGTTAACCCCGGAGGCAGGGGATTTGTAGTTGTCGGCTCGCCGGCCCGCAAGTTTCTGAGTGCTTCTTACTGCCCGAGACGTTGTCGGATTTCAGGGAGCAGAGGGTCTTCACCCGCTTTCGCGCGGATATTCAGGTAGGTCGTGTAAGAATCACGGAAGCCGGGGCTGTTCAGTCCCTGGCGTGCGCGGCCCTGATAATAGTAGGCTTCGGGCAAGAAGCCGTAAGTAGAAACGTAATCGAATAAGTCGAAAGTTTCGCCACGCCGCTTGATGCAGCGGTCAAATTCGGCATCGGCCTCCGGGAAAAGCCCGGCATCCAGGTAAGCCCGCCCGAGATCGAACCGGCCAATCCAAATGTCGAGCATTTTGTTCGCTTCGTCGAACAACTGGATGGCCCGGCGCGGGTCTTTCTGCTGCAGGGCCACTTCGCCTTCGATCAATTTGGCGTAAACGCGCGGCTCGAGTTGCGTTGCGGAGGCGAGATCCTGGGATAATTTCAAGGCTTTGGCGTTCTCGCCAGCGGCGGCGTAGATGCGGCCGGCGGCAAAGCGAGTGGAAACTGATTTACTGTTTGCCAGGGCATGTTCCGCGGCAGCCAAGGCAGCCGGCTTTTGTTTGCGAAGGAGTTCCGCATAGCCGAGTAGCCCAAAATCGGCGCCAGCAGAATCCAGCCTGCCGGCGCGTACATCCGCGGTGGCGGCGGTTTCCAGCAGGTGCACGGCATCGTTCAGGCGCCCTTCGTAGATTGCGATGTCCGCCAGCCCTGGGGCAGCCATGGATTTGCCAAAGTCACCGGTCTTCTCCAGCTGCTGGTAGGTGCCGATTGCTTCAGCAAGTTGCCCTTGACCGACCTGAGCGTAGGCCAAGGCAGCGTAGCCGGTTTCAAACGCCGAGTTTGCCTTCAAGACCGTCCGAGACTCCTGCTCACCCCCCTGGAAATCCCCCGTGTAGGAAAGATACAGCGCGAGGTTTACCCGCAACTGATTGTTGGGTGCGACTTCCAAGGAGCGCTTCAGTTCCTCAATCGCTTTGGGGGTGTTGTGCTCGCTTTTGTAGCAGATGGAAAGGTTATTGTGGCCCATGTTGTCGGCCGGGTATTGCTTCAGGAGCTCGCCGTATTCCTCAATGCATTTATCCCAATTCTCGCTCATAAGGTAATACAAGCCACGAACGCGATACCGTTCGCGCTCGGTCATGCGATCGACGTGCTGCATGGCCAGCTTGAAGTATTTCTCGGAGTCCTGTTCATGCCCAAGATTACCGGCGACGGCGGCCATCCCGGAGTAGGCGCGCGCGAAGTCCGGGTCCAACTGCGCCGCCTTGGAGAATGAGTCAAAGGCCTCGCTCATTTTCCCGGCGAACTGTTGATCCATAGCAACGCCGTACTGATGCACGGCTTCGAGCGATCCGGCCTGGAAAGCTCCGGCTTGGGCAGCAAGCTGGACGGATTCGGGCGTGGAGTCGCCGAGCGCTTTACGGATGGGAGCCACGAGATTGGGGATGGCGAGCAGAATTTTGTCCTTGTTGTCGGCGGTGACCTCACTGTGAGCGATCACATTCCCACTGACAGCATCCAGCGCGGTGGCAGAGATACTGTATTTTTCACCGCGCCTGCTGAGTTCGCCTGTGACCACCGCGCCGACTCCCTGGCTGATGGCTACAAGCCGCGCGGGCTGCTCATCGAGCTTGTCGGTGGGGTTGGGGAGTTTCAGGGCCAATTTCCGCGCGTTGCCCCGGTTGTAAGCGTTAATAAAGCTCGCACCTTCAAGCGCCAGGTTGAACATGGGCTCCAGGGTGCCGTCGAAAATGGGATCGCCGGTATGGTTCGTGAAGTCCGCCACCAGAACACTGACTGGCGCGTGAACCGCTTTTGGCTTGGGATTCGCGAAGCGATACGCAAGGCCAGCGGTGACGAGCAACACCGCCACGCCTGCGGACACCCATTTCCAATAGGTTTTTCTGGGCGCCGCAGGAACGTAGATGACGGAAGTTCCCGCAGAAGGGCCCAACCAGATCTCCAACTGTTGCGCCATCTCACCGGCGCTGGCAAATCGGTCCCCCGGTTCAATCTCCATCGCTTTCTCAACAATGTCGCTTAGCGGCTTGGGAATGGCCGGGTCCAGCTCGCAGAGCGGCTTGGCCTTCTCCTGCATACGCTTCCACAGGGTCGCCAGCGGTGTATCCGAATAGAAGGGAGATTGACCGGTGACCAGTTCATAGAAAATGACGCCGAGCGAGAAAAGGTCGGAACGCTCATCGAGCTTTTCCCCTTTGCCTTGTTCCGGAGACATGTATTCGGGGGTGCCGATGAGAGCGCCTGTTTGCGTCATTCCCGGAAGATACGCGGAACGGGCGATGCCAAAATCCATGACGTAAGCGCGCTCGTTGGCGTCCAGCATGATGTTTTGCGGCTTCAGATCGCGGTGCACGACACCTTCACCATGAGCAACTTCCAGAGCGCGGCAGATTTGGAGGATGATGCGGGCGGCGTCTTTCGGAGGGAGTTTGCCCTTTTCTTTCAGGACAGCCCGGAGGTCCTGCCCTTCGAGATACTCCATGGTGATGAACTTGAAGCCGTCGGCCTGGCCTAAATCGAAAATACGAACGACGTTTCGATGGGTAATTTGCCGGGCAAGAATGAGCTCTTGCTTGAAGCGGCGGAGCATTTCGGGATTGGTGGTGAGTTCGGGACGAATGACTTTGAGGGCAACCAGGCGATCCAACTCATTGTCCCGCGCTTTGTAAACGGCGCCCATGCCGCCCTGGCCGAGGATGGCGAGAATTTCGTAGCGATCGCCAAGAATAGTGCCCGGTTCAATCTCCCCCTGTGCGCCGAGGGCGATCTTGGTACGGGTAACCGGCGCCGTCCAGTCCCCGGGGGTTGCCGGGGTAAAGGTCGGGGCAATGGTTCCATGTGGGTCTGATTGCTTCGGATCGGAATGTGGTTGCTGAACCCGATCGCTGCCGATAAAAGTCTCTTCGATGCGTGGCAGAGGCTTTCCACACGCCTGACAAACCGTTGCTGCCGGGAGATTTTGCGTGTTGCATTTAGGACATTGCATGTTCTGATCTGCGTTTATCCAGGCTGCCGCTCGAAGTCTTGGATCCTCTGCGATTGTGCAAACACGCGGGTACCCCTCAACATCCAGGTGACTATCTTAGTCCCTTCACGGCGTTCGCTGGCGTAAATTTGAGGCACCCGTTTTTGCTGAGTATGAAGCTCTTGCGTGTATTCTGTCACACAACTGGCCAACTGTCAGTTTCTCGAGACGGACGATGGGAAACAGGAGCGGGTACCGAAGGAGCCCGGTACCAAACAGTGGATCGCGGTGCATCCGGGGCCGGAAATTTATCATTGGGAAATTGAACCCGAAGCATCCCGGTCCAGTACGGCTCGAACGCGTGCCAGTAGATCATGTTCCTCAAATGGTTTTTCAAGAATCTCCGCATCTGACTCCAGAAGCCCACGTCGTGCCAGCTCACTTCCCGGGTAGCCGGTCATGTACAACTGACGGACAGCGGGACGTGCTGCCCGGATGCGCTGGCACAACTCAACGCCGCTCATTTCGGGCATGATGATATCGGTGAGGAGAAGGGCGATGTTCGCGGAAGAGTTATGAGCCGCGTGAAGTGCGGCCGAGGGGCTCTCGGCCACAAGCACGTTGTAGCCGCCCGCCTTGAGCATGGCGGCGACAAGGTCACGAATGTCGGTGTCATCTTCCACGAGGAGGATGGTTTCGTTTCCACCAGTAAAGTCGGCGAGGGGAGCAGGCTGGGGCAAGGCCTCCTTCCGATCAACCCTAGGAAGATAAATCTTGAAGGTGGTGCCGACACCGGGCTCACTATAGACCCAGATGTTGCCGCCGCTCTGCTTGACAATGCCATAAACGGTCGCAAGGCCGAGGCCGGTGCCTTTACCGGATTCTTTGGTGGTGAAGAAAGGTTCGAAAATCTTTTGCAGTAAATTTCTGTCGATGCCGTGGCCGGTGTCGGAGAAAGAAAGCATGACATAGGGCCCCGGCAGAACGGGAGGGTGCTGCTGGGCATACTTTTTGTCGAGGGTGATATTCCCGGTAACGATGCGGATTGTGCCGCCGAGAGGCATGGCGTCGCGAGCGTTTACGGCCAGATTCATCAGAATCTGTTCAACATGGCCGTGGTCCGCCAAGACCAGGCCCAGGGCGTCGCCGGGTTGAAAGAAAATATTGATGTCTTCTCCAACCAAGCGCTGAAGCATCTGGGACCAACCGCTGATGAGTTTATTCAGGTCCAGAACCGCAGGCTCGACGGCTTGCTGCCTGCTGAAAGCAAGAAGTTGCTTGGTCAAACGGGTGGCACGCTTGGCAGCTTCCTTGATTCTTGTAATATCACGCAAGACAGGATGGTTAGCGTCTACTTTCTCCATCGCAAGGTCACTGTAGCCGTAGATGACATGAAGAACGTTATTGAAGTCGTGCGCAACACCTCCGGCGAGGCGACCCACGGCTTCCATTTTTTGAGCGTGCTCCAATTGCGCCTGGAGGCGCTTTCGAGCAGTGATGTCTTCCTGGGTGCCCTCGTAATACTGGATTTTGCCATCGGCATCCGAGACGACGCGGGCATGGACGATTGTGGAAAGGCGGGTGCCGTCGCGGCGCGATACTTCCAAAGGGAATGCGGTGACAACTTTCTTTTCCTCGAGGAGATGCATGAACTCATCGCGCTGAGCTGGATGTTCGTACTCCTGATGAGCGATGTCCGTAGTTGCCGCGACCATCGCCTCTGGAGAGATATAGCCATGCATCGAGGCCATGGCCTGATTCACGCGCAAGTAACGGCCGTCGGGCGTGCTTTGAAACATGCCGACGACGGCGTTTTCAAAAATCTCGCGGTACCGGGTTTCGGCTTCGACCCGGGCGGCTTCGGTGCGCCTGCGGTTGGTGGCATCGCGAAAGACGATAACGGCACCAACCACATCCCCGGTGCGCAGACGAATTGGGGCGACCGAGTCATCGAGAGGAAACAAATTGCCGGATTTATCAACCAGGACGGCATCTTCGGGAAGAGATTGAGTGCGCTTTTTCCTGATGACGTCAGCCCCGACTGTTTCCATATTCTGGCCAGTGGAGGGAATGACCGCTCGCAAGACCTCACCTAGTGGTTTGCCGAAGGCTTCCGCCCTGCGAGTGCCGGTGAGAGCTTCGGCGAGGGGATTCATGCGTTGGACACGGTTTTTGCGGTCCGTGGTGATGACGGCGTCGCCGATGCTGATGAGTGTGCAATTCAAGAGATCCCGGCTCTGCTGGAGGGCGCCGACCAGCCAGGCAAGCAGTAACCCGGTCAAAACGAAAGCAGCTAACGCAAGCAGATGGCCGCTATCAGCCACCGCCATGCCGGCGGGAGGCAGATGGTAGTAGGCGGCTCCGATAGCCAAGAATAAGGTGGCGAGTGATCCGCCGGCCATGCCCCCAATCCAAGCGCTAACGACGCAGACCGGAAAGAGAAATGGAAAGATTCCAACTCCGGCACCGTCTCCCAACAGAACGGAAAGTCCCACGGCAAGGCCGCTGATTGAAGAGGAGAGACCGAGTTGCGAGACCAGCCGGAAACGCAAGCGGCCCGAAGCTCCAGAAAAGCGAATCGGTGTTTTCCATGTAAACATGCAGATCCAGCCGGGCGGCCATCGGATTTTGAACGATAGCTAGATACTATGCCCATAAAACCCGGGTTGCAATGCGAGTCTGAGCGGTAAGGTTGTCCACTGCAGTTTGCCGAGAATAGAGAGTTGCAGTGGTCGTCGTCAGGTTAAAGTGCCCGCCGCGAGTGCGCGATGGAAGCGCGGTTCATTTTGAGAGCGTGATGGCGCCGTAGAAGAGTTTAAGCAAGATGAGGCCGCCGATGATCCCGAGGCTCATGCTGAGCAGGGTGCCGATGAGGAAATATTCGGCGAAACGCACGGATTTCATTTCGGGGTAGCGGGCGATGGATTTTGCGGTGAGGATCAGGCCGACGGTGGCGGGCGATTGAAGAACCAGGGCGGTGAGAACTACGAAGCGCTCGAGCCAGCCGATATACATGCCGGCGTTCTGCATTTCATTTGAAGTTTCGCCGAAGATGCTCATGTCCTGCTTGGTGAGAGGCCTGGTGAGGAAGCGGACGACGTAGCCTCCGCCGAAGATCACGCCGACATAGACAACCGAGACGACGAGCGGTTTTTCGATGGCCGATTGGGCCCAGTGGAATTTTTCGAGCAGGGTCCAGAACGGCGGGCGGATGAGGAGCCATGCGGTGAGAAAGACGGTGAGAGCGTGGAGAGCCTGGTCGGTTAGGAAGGTTGCGGCGCCGTCGGAGAGCGTTTCTGAGCGGACGAGGCGGAGTTTCAGCGAGTCGATCGCGAGGTGGACGAGGGCCAGGGCGAGGAGGGAGACATAGAAGCTCCAGCGGAGAGCGAGCCCGGGAATCGCGAATCCAACGAAAAGCGCGGCCGAGAGGAAGTGAATGGCGCCGTGTTCAGCGTAGGCGAGAATGGAGCGGCGTCTTTTGCCCGCGACCATGCGGTCCGATTGAAGGACAAAATCGGTCAGCAGGTGGGAGAGGTAGAGGCCGAGAAAGGCGGTGAGGAGCGAATGCATGATTTCATGCAATCCTATTGAATTTGATGGAATCGTGCAATTTGGAAAAAGAGGAACCGATGAGCTTTTTCACTGATTCCATCATCTCCAAAGTCTGCCAAAGGTGGCTGCGGCTGAGGTTGCGTGAAGCCGTGGAAGCGTTGATGCGAAGAGTGCGAGCGGCAAGGTCCACGCGGCCTTTGGCGAGATAGGCGTCGACGGTGCGCCACTGCTTCCCGGAAAGGCGGCCTACCAAAGCATCATGGAGGTTGTAAATCAGGTTAGCCAACAAATCAAATTCTTTATTTTCGGAATGAAAGCGGGTGGCTTTTCCGGAATGCGGGCGCCCTTGTTTCGCTTCGCTGATTGCCAGGCGGGCGAATTCGAAGGCTTGTCCGCCGAGTTGATTGACGGGGCCGCGCAAAGGCCCGGGGATCCTGCCGATGCCGACTCCGATGCGGAGTTGCAGCGGGCGCATGCGGCGGCGCAAATCGAAAATGAGCTCGGGGATCTGGCGAAGATCGGCGGCGATGGTTTGAAATTCGTCGCCGGCGGTGACGGCGTAGGGCAAGCGGATCCGGCCTTCCCGGAGATGGGCGGAAGTGAGAAGGCGGAGCCTGGCACCAAGAATGGAGCGTAGACCGCGGGTACGGCCGGAGCCGACCACGTCGGCGACGATTACCGCGCAGAGCTTTTCAGGCATATGCACACTCTTGTGCAATTATGTATAAATGTATGTTTTCGTGCAATAACAATAATTCGGAAATGTGCCGATAAACGTTGAGGAATTGCCGGGCGAGGCTTAATCCTGTTCGCCGATGGTTTGGAGGAAGGATTTGCCGTAGGGGTAGAAGAGGTCCTTTCGGCCCTGCTGCCATGCGGCTTTCAGTTCGGGGGTGCTGATATCCCAATCGGGGCGGCATTTCCTGGTGACGGCGCGGAGGTCCTGGCGAAGTTCTTCGACGGTGGGCCGGCCGAGGAACCAATAGCCGTTGTAGATTTTGTAAACGATCAGGCCGGGCTCGAGAACGATGACGTGAGGGATCATGGGATTGTGGAGCGGGTCGGTGTACTCGGCGATGTCGAGATCTTTCTGGACGATGCGGCCGGCGTCGGAGAGGAAAGGCCAGTGGGCGCCGACACCGCTGCGAAACTCGGAGGTTTCGGTGATGTTGTCGGTGCTGATGCTGACAAGGCGGCAGTAGGAAACTTCGAGTTCGCGATGGAGTTGAACGAGGCCTTCGGACTGGCGGCGGTCTTTGGGGCAAAAGCCTCCGCGGCTGAGCACGAGGACCATGGGGTGCGGACCCTGGAGGTCGGAGAGCTTGCGGCGTTTTGCGGTGTGGTCGGAAAGCTCGTAATCGGGGAACTTGGCACCGGGAACGATGTCGGATCGCATTGGATGACCTCGGGAATCGGATGCGCCGCGGCCGTTCAGGTGTTAATGAATCATGGACGGCATTCGCGGTGAGGCGTCAGCATACGTGCGGCGCGGGAAAAGTTCAACGAGCCGAAGCGAGAAAACCGCGAACCAGGGAGGCTATTTCGCCGGCGGCGGTGTCGAGCGCGAAGTGGCCGCCGTCGACGATGTGGACTTCGGCCTTCGGGACATCGCGGCGATAGGATTCGGGTTCCGATGGATCGAAGGAGGATTCGTACTTGCCCCAGATCACCAGCAAGTGTGGCTGCTTCTCTCGCATCCAGGCCTGCCACTTGGGGTAATTTTCGACATTGGTACGGTAGTCGTAGAAGAGGTCGGATTGGATGTCGGCCTGGCCAGGTTGATTGAGGAAATAAAATTCGTCGGTATAGAGATCAGGATCATGGCGCTCCACATTGAGATCGCCTCCCGCGTGGCGGGACTTCGTGGTTGCGAGGGAGAGGAGATTGGTGCGCAGTGCGCTTTCATTGGCGGCGCGATCGGCCCAGAAGGCGCGGCGGGTTTTCCAATTTGCGCCGAGGCCTTCATTGTGGGCGACAGCGTCCTGGACGATGAGCGACTGGACGCGCTCTGGATGGGCGAGGATCATGCGAAAACCAACGGGCCCGCCGTAGTCCTGCATATAGAGGGAATAGTGCGAAATGCCGAGGGCTTCGGTGAAGTGAGTCATGACTTCGGCGATGTGATCGAAGGTGTAGGAGAATTTTTTGGCGTCGGGCCAATCGCTGTGGCCGAAGCCGGGATAATCGGGGGCGACGAGGTGATAACGGTCGGAGAGGCGGGCGAAGAGCGGCTCAAACATGCGCGAGGAAGATGGAAGGCCGTGGAGAAGGAGAAGCGTGGGGGCATCCTTGGGACCGGCCTCGCGATAAAAGATGGAGAGGCCGTCGACCTGAATGGAGCGATATGCGGTGGGGCGATCCATGGAGAGATCCTTTCCTTGGGATTGAGCGGACGCCGGGAATGAAACCAGCAGAACGGAAACCAGGCATGCCAGGCTGAAGAACTTCAGGGACAGGCTGGGAACGAATGAACTGGAAGTGGGCATCGATTAGCTCCGCTTTTTCGAAGATGTGACTTCAAAGATGAGTTCCAAAGCGACGGGGACGCCGAGGGCCAGGCTGGCGACGCCAATGATCAACCGGGTGGGATTATTGTTTTTGCCGAAGACGTCCTGCAACAAATCCGAAGCGCCGTCGGCGATTTTCGGATGCTCGCGGACGTCGCCGGAAGTGGCGATAGAGACGCCGAGGCGGACCACGCGCTTAACTCGATCGAGCGAGCCGAGATGCTCGCGGGCCACGGCGAGAGAGTTGAGAGCGGCGATGCGGGCGGCCTTGCGGCCAGCCTCGACGTCGAGTTCGGCGCCGACGCGGCCAATGAATTTGGCGGCGCGGCCTTCCGTGGGAAGCATTCCGCTTAGGAACAGTAGATTGCCGGCTTGCACCGCCTCGGCGTAGGTGCCGAACGGCTGAGGCGGAGACGGAAGGGTGATACCAAGTTCCCGCAAGCGCTTTTCAGCGCTTGCGGGACGGGAGTTGGCGCGGGTTACCATTTGCCGGCGTGCGCGCCGCCATCCACATGGAGGATTTCACCGGTGGTGAAGGTGGCGTCTGTGAGATATAGCACGGCGTCGACGATTTCCTTGATCTCGCCTATTCTGCCCATCGGGTGCAGCCCCTTGAGAAATTCGAGAGTGTCCGGATTGTGCATGGGAGTGTTGATGACGCCAGCCGCGACTGTGTTCACACGAATGCCGGCCTTGGCGTATTCCATGGCCAGCGCGCCGGTGACTGCGTTGAGACCACCCTTGACCATGACTTGAACCGCGGCGGATACGCCTGCGATGGGCTGATCAACGAGAGTGGTCGAAATATTAACGATGCTGCCGCTTTTTTGCTTGAGCATTTGCTTGATGGAGAGCTGAGAAACATAGAGAAACCCGGCGAGGGTGATGGAGACGAGTGAGTTGAATTCCTCGGTCGTGTAGTCGATGAACGGCTTGGGGATGAAAATGCCGGCGTTGTTGACCAGAGTGTCTATGCGGCCAAAACGGGAGACCGCGGTCTCCACAATTTTCGCGGCAGTCCTAGGGTCGCTGATGTCGCCGTCGACGAGGGCGAGATTGGGAGAAGGGGAGAATGGATTTGTCCTCGTGATGTTTCGCGAGTTCGCGACAACGTTGTAACCGCGCTGCAGAAATGCTTCCACGAGGCCCGCGCCAATCCCCTGCGAGGCGCCGGTGATGATTGCTGTTTTTTGTGTATTCGCCATTGTGCGGTTTCCTTTGTAACCGGTCTGTTGGATGTCCAAGCGGCTCAAAGGTTATCTTTTGCCAAACATTAGCTCGTTAGCTATAGAAGGTTAAAGCCGCCGAAACCCGGCAATGCCGCCGGGCGACCGGAAAATTAGTGCCGTGCTGCGAGCGAGATTCATGCACGAAGCCTCCGGCCGCCGAAGTCCGATTGACCTGCCGGGACTAAGATGCGGAGGATGAGCAAGAGGTTCCAGATTGTTGGCGCAAAAGTGGTGGGAGTTTGGAAACCAGTTGGGGGGATTTTCAAAAACCCAAGTCGTTTTCGAGGGCGCGTTCGTGGCGCAGGAGCCAGCGCTTGCGCTCGATGCCGCCGCCGTAGCCGGTGAGGGAGCCATTCGAGCCAATCACCCGGTGGCAGGGGACGACGACGCCGACCGGATTCGAGCCATTGGCGAGACCGACCGCGCGAACTGCTTTTGGCCGGCCGATTCGAGCGGCGAGTTCGGCGTAGGAAATGGTTGTGCCGCAAGGAATTTCGCGCAACTTATCCCAGACCTGTTGCTGAAAAGGAGTGCCGGAAGTTTGCACGGGTAACGCATCGATGGCGGACAGGTCGCCGGCAAAGTAGCTAGCGATGGCAGCAGATAGTCCGCCGGGATCGGTGGCGGGGGCAATGCTGAATTGATCGCCGCCGAGTGCCTGTTCGAGCATTGCGAGAAGATGTGCCTTGTCGTCGGCCCAAGTGGTGAAGCGCAGATTTCCTTGCTGGTCAGCTACCAGGGACAGGTTGCCGAGGGGAGTCTCGATTCGATCGAACAAAAGGTTGAGAGTGTTATTCATATCTCCTGCGGCAGAAATCCTGGTTCAGCCGCTCCATGGAGCGATTTTCTCATTTGTTGGAGAAATTGGCATGGGGGCATAGGCTGTATCTGGGGATACAGGAAATTGCGGGCCCGGCGAATAACCCGCCGGGTGTGGATTGTGCTCGTAGACGGGTTCCTGTAAAATTCCCGGCACCAGATTGGATGAGAGCAGATCGTTGATACGAAGGCACGCCACGGGTTTGCCACCATGTCCAAACAGGATGCTCAACAACTGCCGAAGGCCACTCGGATGCAGGGCCTGGCCCTGCCGGTTGACAGTTCCCGAAAACTCGCCGCTTCCCTTTCCGAATTCCTGAGAGCCGCGAAATCGCTGCTGCGGAGCGACGCCGCGCGAGTGGCTGCAAGCTTGCTGATTGTGGCAGTAAGCTACTACCTTGCGGCCAAAATCAGCTTACACTTGCGGTTCAGCGGCTCGACGAAAGCGGCGTTGTGGCCGAATAACGCAATCCTGGTGGCCACATTGCTGCTTACACCAGTTCGCCGGTGGTGGATGTATCTGCTGGCGGTGATTCCAGCGCACATGCTGGTGCACTCGAGCTTTCACATCGGGGCGATGTGGATGGCGTTTCAGATGGGGCAGAACACGGTTCTCTCGGTAGCGGCAGCGGGAATCTTGAAACGGCTGGGGCCCTCGCTTTTCAGTTTTGATCACCTGCACGATGTGCTGGTGTTTCTGGGGACGGCGATACTGGTTCCAGGAGCGGCGGCGCTTGGGCTGGTAACGGCGGTGAACACGATTGCCTCGGAAGAAACGATCCGGCTGCATGGATGGCCGATGGGATTCTGGCCATCGGTGAGCCGAATCTGGCTGACGAACACAGTATCGTTTGTGGTTTTTGTGCCGCTGTTTCTGCTGATTGTTTCGCGCTGGCGATTCTGGATGGGAGCCTGGAGCAGGAAAAGGTTAGCCGAAGGTTCCGCGCTGGGGGTGCTGTTGCTGGCGACCGGGTATCTGATTTTTGGGTCGGGGTACGCGAGCTCCAGCTGGGAGCCGGCGACTTTCCTGCTATCGCTGCCGCTGCTGCTTTGGGCGGCAATCCGATTTGGGGCGGCCGGCAACAGCCTGGCCATCGCGGCGGTGGTGTGCGTTTCGTTCTGGAGGGCTTACCGTGGAGACGGGCCGTTCGCCCAGGACTCTGCGATCGCTAAGATCGAGTCCATGCAGCTGTTCTGGATCCTGTTGACGGTGCCACTGATGGCGCTGGCGGCGATGATCCAGGAACACAAATTCGCGTCGGAAGCCCTTGCGGAAAGCGAAAACAGATTCCGGCAGTTGTTCGAGCAGGCATCGGTGGGAGTGGCGCTGGAATCGCTGGAGGGAAAGCTGGCGATTGTAAATCCCGCATTTTGCGCCATGTTCGGATACACCGAAGCCGAATTGCATGAATTGAGTTGCGCGCACCTATCGCATCCGGAAGATGTCCCGCTGGAAGCACCACTGCTGAGGGAGTTGTGCGCCGGAACGCGGAAGAGTTACCAGATTGACAAGCGATTTTTCCGCAAGGATGGAACGATCGTCTGGGGGCGCGTGAGTGTTTCGCTGTTGAAACCGCAGGACGGGAGCCAGCCGTTCATCATCGGGATGCTGAGGGACATTTCGGCGTTGAAGCAGCGGGACCAGGAACTGGTGACGCTGACCGGGCGGCTAATTGAGGCGCAGGAAGAAGAGCGGCGGCGGATCAGCCGGGAACTGCACGACGACATCGGGCAGCAAGCGGCGGCGATAGCGGCAGATTTGTGCGTGTTGCGCGATGCGATGGGGCACGGGGCGAGCGAACCGGCAGGAGCGCTGGCGGACATGGTTTCGCAGATGGCGACGGAGCTGGCGAGCAGCGTTCACAAGTTATCGCATGAATTACATTCGTCGCGGCTGCAATACCTGGGGCTGGCTTCGGCGCTGAAAGATTTGTGCGACAAGCTGGCGGCACAGCATGACCTGACGATCGAGTTGAGCGCGGACTGCCTGCTGGACCGGCTGCCGGAGCCAGTGGAGCTGTGCATGTACCGGATTGCACAGGAAGCGCTGAGCAACGTGGTGAAGCACAGCGAGGCAACGACGGCTTTGGTGAAAATCGCGATGTGCGGGAGAACTATCAGCCTGTGCGTCGCCGACGATGGACTGGGCTTCGATACGAATGCAGCACGCGGAGGAATCGGATTGACCAGCATGCGGGAGCGGCTGCGGCTGGTCGGGGGAGAACTTTTCATCAAGTCGTCGGCCGAGACCGGGACGGAACTGGTTGCGGAGATCCAGTTGCCCGCCCGCAAGGCGGCGGCAGCCGATTGAGAATTGCCGAGACCGTAGAATGGAAGCTCACATTTTCCTGGCGTGATTATCTTCAGGCGTCCAGCCCACATTCAACATTGGGGAATCCATGACGAAAAGAGTGAAATGGGGAATATTGAGCGCGGCTTCGATTGCTCGGCGGCGGGCGGTGCCGGGGATGCTTCAGTGCGAATTGGCGGAAGTTGTGGCGGTGGCATCGAGGTCGCTGGAGAAGGCGGAAGAGTTCGCGAAGGAGTTTTCCCTGGCGAAGGCGTATGGGACGTATGAAGAGCTAATCGACGATCCGGAAATCGAGGCGATTTACAATCCCCTGCCGAATCATTTGCACGTGGAATGGTCGATTCGCGCGGCCAGCCGGGGAAAACATGTGCTTTGCGAAAAGCCGATCGCGCGCACGGTTGCAGAGGCGAGGCAATTGCTGAAAGCGCGGGATCAGTATGGCGTGAAAATCGGTGAAGCGTTCATGGTGCGCAGCCATCCGCAGTGGCTGCGGGCGCAGGAACTGGTTCGGGGAGGGCGGATTGGAAAACTGCGGTCGGCGGTTTGCCTGTTCAGTTATTTCAATGTGAATCCGGGAAATGTGAGGAATTCGGCGGAACTGGCGGGCGGGGCGCTGATGGATATCGGGTGCTACCCGGTGAGGATGTCGCGCTTTCTATTCGGGGAGGAGCCGGTTCGGGTGATGGCGTGCGTGGACCTGGATCCGAGTTTCAAGACGGACCGGCTGACATCGGCGATTCTGGAATTTCCGGCGGGGCAGTGCATTTTCACCGTGTCGACGCAGCTGAATTACTACCAGCGAATGCAATTTCTGGGAACGGAAGGGCGGGTGGACATCGAGATTCCATTCAACGCGCCGACGGACAAGCCATGCCGGATATTTATTGACGACGGAAAGGATTTGTACGGAGGGGCGAGCCAGGTGACGGAGTCGCTGCCGATCTGCAACCAGTTTACGATACAGGCAGATTTGTTCTCGCGGGCGATCCGGGAAAATGTGGATGTACCGAACTCGATGGAGGATGCGGTGTGCAATACAGCAGTAATTGAGGCGCTGTTCCGGTCGGGGCGATCGGGCAAGTGGGAGACGCCAGAGGCATTGTAGGGGGATGCATCAATTGAGAGGTAGCGTCCACCTGAAGGTGGACGCTACGCAGAGAAGATTAGTCGTAGTATTCCTGGCCGAGGTGGGTGATCAGGTCTTCGCCGACCATCCAGCGCAGGGTGTTTTTGAGTTTCATTAATTGAATGAAGAGGTCGTGCTCGGGATAAAGTTCAGGGGCGGTCATGGGCGATTTGAAATAGAAGCTGAGCCACTCCTGAATGCCGCGCATGCCGGCGCGTTGGGCGAGATCCAAAAAGAGAACGAGGTCGAGGACTATAGGCGCGGCCAGAATTGAGTCGCGGCAGAGAAAGTCCACCTTGATCTGCATGGGATAGCCAAGCCAGCCGAAGATGTCGATGTTGTCCCAACCCTCTTTGTTGTCGCCGCGCGGTGGATAGTAGTTGATGCGGACCTTGTGGTGAATCTTTTTGTAAAGCTCGGGGTAGAGATGCGGCTGGAGGATGAACTCGAGGGCGCCGAGCTTGGACTCTTCCTTGGTTTTGAATGAGCCGGGATCCTCGAGGACTTCGCCGTCGCGATTGCCGAGAATGTTGGTGGAGAACCAGCCGTTGAGGCCGAGCATGCGGGCTTTGAAGGCTGGCGCGAGAACGGTCTTGATGAGGGTTTGGCCGGTCTTGAAGTCCTTTCCGGCAACGGGGACGTTGTGCTTATGCGCGAGGGCCTGCAATGCGGGGATGTCCACGCTGAGGTTGGGAGCGCCGTTGCCGTAGGCGATGCCGCTGGTGATGGCGGCCCAGGCATAGAGCATGGAAGGGGCGATGGAAGGATGATTCTCCTTCATGGCCTTTTCAAATTTCTCGGGCGTAGAGTGAACGTCGTCGAGAGTAAGGAAGATTTCGGTGGAACCGCACCAGAGCATGACCATGCGCGAGCAGCCGTGCTTGGTCTTGAATTTCGCGATATCGGATTTGATCTGCAGGGCGATTTCGTATTTGTTCTTGCCCTTCTTGACGTGCTTGCCATCAAGCATCTTTACGTATTCGCGGTCGAAGGCGGCGGGCATGGGCTTGATTTTGGAGAGAAACGTTTTAACCATGGCCAGGTGATGGGGGTCGAGAACGCCGGCCTTGGCGGCGGCTTCATAGGAGCTGTCCGGGAAAATATCCCATCCGCCGAAAACGATGTCGTCGAGCTTGGCCAGCTTTACAAAATCCTTGATGCGGGGCGAGCGGCCGTCGGTGCGCTTGCCCAGGCGGATGGTGGCCATCTGTGTCAGCGAGCCGACAGGCTGCGCTTTTTTCGTCCGCACAAGTTCCACGCCCGCCATAAAGGTAGTTGCAACCGCGCCCATACCCGGCAGGAGAACTCCAAGCTTTCCTTTCGGCGCGGCAATACTGGTTGGCTTTTCCATGAATTTCCTCAGTTAGTTCGTAGGTGGACCACAGAAGGCACAGCCATCCGGCAGGAAAGCTGTAACCCAAACTATTAATGATGGAGGAAGCCTGCCGGATATGCAAATCGAAAGCGAGTCAGGCACGCAAGATGCGGAGGAAAATTGAGGTAGATTGTGGGGATTGGCCACCTGGAGGTGGCCGCTACGCTGGGGCTGGATCAGTGGGTGTCTTTGGTTGAGCCGTAGAGTTCCAGTTCTACGTTTACGATTGGCTTTACTTTCAGGAGGAAATTGCTGGGGTCCTTGATGCCCCATTTGGTGTAGGGAACGTCAAATTTGGCGGTTCCCTTCCAATGGTCACCGGCGAACTCGGAATGAACGTCGACGACGAGTTCGTGGTCGGCGCCGTGGAGGGTGATGACGCCTTTCAGTTTGAAGTCAGAGGGCGCGGTGAGGGAGACCTGGCCATCAATTTGCGAAGGGCGGAACGTGGCATCGGCGAATTTCCAGGTTTCGAGGATTTCCTTGTGCAGGCGCTGGTCGCGGGAGGAGTTGCCGGTATCGCAACTGACGGCACTGACGACGATCGAGCCGGAGGATTTGCCGGTTTGCGGATCGAATTGGATGGAACCGTTTTTCAGGGCGAGTGTGCCGTGCACCATGTGCAGGGAGCTGTCCACGTTGAAGTGAACTTTGGTTTGCGCCGGGTCGAGGGTCAGCGCGACCTGAGGCGTCGTCGCGGCCGCGGTTTGCAGACGAGTCGGCGCCGGCGCGGCGGAAAGCAGCGTTGTGAGGCCGAGGATGATTAGCGCTGAAGCTGCTGCAGATTTCCGAGTGTGGACGCGCATGATTTCTCTCCCTAGATTGTCAGAAGCTGCGATCCGAGTTGCGCGCCTGCGGGCAGCGGGTCTCCCCGTGGTGAGGGCCTACTATGAAGATGCCACTGTTTGCCTGGGAGATGCCATTATGCAGAAAAAAAGACAGAAACGTGAAAAGTGTGGGGATCCTGATTGCTTAGGGCAGGCGCCCAGGGGATGCCTGCAAAACCCACGAAGGGATCATAAGCCATACTTGGGTTCTGGAACATTTCTATTAATTTGACTCATTGACCCGGGTGCCGCATTCTGGTGTTTCAGAGATAGCTGCCATGCCGCGTTGTGGGCATGGATTGATGGCGGCCGGCGAACTGTATCCGAGTGATTTTTTCGGGGCCATCATCCGCTGATGGATGGTGGCCGCTTTTGTTTGGGGCGGCTGGAAAAACCTGGGGGAGGGATTCGGAAGTGTCCAACGGCTCGTTGAAACCCCGCAGCAGTGTTCTTACCGATGGGGCGCACCGCGCGCCTGCCCGCGCAATGCTGCGCGCCGCCGGATTGAAGGATGAAGACTTCACGAGGCCGCTGATCGGGATTGCCAATACCTGGATCGAGATTGGCCCATGCAATTACCATTTGCGCGAACTGGCGGTGCACGTGCGCGACGGGATTCGCGCTGCCGGCGGAACGCCGCTAGAATTTAATACCGTTTCGATTTCCGATGGCATCACGATGGGCACGGAAGGGATGCGGGCTTCGTTGATCAGCCGCGAGGTGATTGCGGATTCGATCGAACTGGTGACGCGAGGCAATTTGCTGGACGGGCTGATCGTCCTGGTTGGCTGCGACAAAACGATTCCCGGCGGGGCGATGGCGCTGGCTCGCTTGAATATTCCGGGGCTGATTCTTTATGGCGGATCGATTGCACCCGGGCAGTATGAAGGCCACTCGGTGACGATTCAGGATGTATTTGAAGCTGTGGGGGCGCACGCTCGGGGGAAGATGAGCGATGCGCAGTTGAAAGAGCTCGAATGCGCGGCTTGCCCCGGAGCGGGAGCCTGCGGCGGGCAATTCACAGCGAACACGATGGCGCTGGTGTGCGAATTTCTGGGACTTGCGCCGATGGGCATTTCGAGCGTGCCGGCGACCGATGCGGGGAAAGCTCATGCAGGAGAGCTTGCGGGGAAATTGGCGCTGGATCTGCTTCGCAAGAATACAACGCCTTCGCAAATCATTACCAAGGCGGCGATTGAGAATGCGATTGCGGGAGTTGCGGCGACCGGAGGCTCCACAAATGCGGTTTTGCATTTGCTGGCCATTGCGAGGGAAGCCGGGCTGGCGCTTTCCATTGACGATTTTGACCGCATCAGTTCGCGTACGCCGATTCTGGCCGATTTGAAACCTGGAGGACGATTTGTCGCAACCGATCTATATGCAGCAGGCGGCACTCCGCTCATCGCGAAGCGCATGCTTGAAGCCGGCCTGCTCGAAGGAAACTGCCTCACCGTCAGCGGACGAACGCTTGCGGAAGAGGCCGCAGGCGCTAAAGAAACGCCGGGACAGCAAGTTGTCCGCCGCAAAAACAACGCAATCAAGGAAACGGGCGGCTTAGTGATTCTGAAGGGAAACCTGGCGCCGGAAGGCTGCGTGGTGAAAGTGGCGGGACACAAAACACTGAATTTCAGCGGGCCGGCGCGGGTGTTTGACAGTGAAGAAGCGGCGTTTGCGGCGGTAGACCAGGGAAAAATCAAGGCGGGGGACGTGGTGGTGATTCGTTATGAGGGGCCGCGCGGCGGGCCGGGAATGCGGGAGATGTTGGCAGTGACGGCGGCGATAGTGGGAGCGGGGCTTGGCGATGATGTGGCGCTGCTGACCGACGGACGGTTTTCCGGAGCGACGCACGGGTTGATGGCAGGGCATGTGGCGCCGGAAGCGGCGAACGGCGGGCCGATTGCGGCGGTGCGGGACGGCGACAAGATTACATTTGACTTGCCGAAGCGCCTGCTGAGCGTGGAATTGACAGAGGCGGAAATTCAGAAGCGGATGGCGAACTGGAAAGCGCCGAAGCCGCGGTACACACACGGAGTTTTTGCGAAATACGCCGCGCTGGTTTCGTCTTCTTCGCTCGGGGCGATCACCACCGTGCCGGCGAGCTTTGCATCGGAAAACGCTCCGATTTCTTCGGGGAGAACTCTATGAAGCTGACGGGTGCGGAAATACTCTGCGAAACGCTGACGCGGCTGGGCGTGAAACATATTTTCGGGTATCCAGGCGGGGCGATTCTTCCGGTTTACGACGCGCTGGGGAAATCCAAGCTGCACCACATACTGGTGCGCCACGAACAGGGAGCGACGCACATGGCGGACGGCTATGCGCGGGCGACGGGCGGGGTTGGCGTGGCGATGGCGACCTCCGGGCCAGGCGCGACAAATATGGTTACGGGAATTGCGACGGCGATGTTGGATTCTTCGCCGGTGGTGTGCATCACCGGACAGGTGAGCAGCAAGCTGCTGGGATCCGACGCGTTTCAGGAAGTGGACATTACCGGGATTACGATGCCGATTACGAAACACAACGTGGTGGTTTCGAAGGTGGAGGATATTGCGCGGACGGTGCGCGAGGCGTTCATCATCGCCAACTCCGGACGTCCGGGACCGGTGCTGGTGGACATCACGAAGGATGCGCAGCAAGCAACCGCGGAGTTTGATTGGGAGGCGAGCAAGCCGAAACTTCCCGTGAAGCGGCAGCGCAACAATCATGATCAGGCGGAATTTGACCGGGCGGTGGAGTTGCTGAATTCCGCGAAACGACCGGTGATCCTGGCGGGCCGGGGGATCATGCTATCGGGGGCGATGCGGGCGTTTGAACAGTTTGTGCACACCAGCAACATTCCCGTGGCAATGACGCTTCTGGGGATCGGCTGCTTCCCTGCCAGCGAGGCGCTGAACCTGGGCATGATGGGAATGCACGGTGAGGCGTGGGTGAACACGGCGATTCAGGAAGCGGATCTGCTGATCGCGGTGGGAATGCGATTTGACGATCGCGTTACGGGTGACCTGCGGGTGTATGCGCGGAATGCGCGGAAGATTCATATCGAGGTGGACCGCGCGGAGATTAACAAAAACGTGAAGGTGGATGCGGCGATCATTGGCGATGCCCGCGAGACGCTGGAAGCGCTGATGCCGCATGTTCGCGAACGGAATCACAGCGAATGGATTTCGCATATCGCGGGGCTGAAGGGAGATTCGGCGGTGCGGGATATCCAGGCGTTGCCGGACAGCGGACATCTTTATGCCGCGCACGTGATCAACGATCTTTGGAAAGTGACTGAGGGGAATGCCATCGTGGTAACCGACGTGGGCCAGCACCAGATGTGGGAGGCGCAGTATTACCACCACAACGCGCCGCGGACGCTGATTACATCGGGCGGGCTGGGGACGATGGGCTTTGCGCTGCCAGCGGCGATAGGTGCGAAGATGGCGCGGCCGGACGCGGAAGTGTGGGTGGTGGTGGGCGACGGCGGATTCCAGATGACCATGTGCGAACTGGCGACGATCGTGCAGGAAAAGATCAATATAAATATTGCGATCATCAACAACGGCTTTCTGGGCATGGTTCGGCAGTGGCAGGAATTTTTCTACGATAAGAGATATGTGGCGACGCCGTTGGTGGCGCCGGATTTTGCGGCGCTGGCGAACTCGTTTGGGATTCGCGGGGAAACTGTAACCGCGCGGAAGGACGTGGTGCCGACGATCGAGGCGGCGCGCAAGTCCGAACAGACCGTCCTGATTGATTTTCGGGTGGAGCAGGAGGATTCGGTGTATCCGATGGTGCCGGCGGGCGCGGCGCTGCACGATATGATCCGGCGGCCGAATAGCCCGTTGGTGGAGACGGCGACGGAGCCTTAGGAAGGCGGCATAAAGCCGCCCCTACACTGGGAGAGATCGAGGAATTTATGCAGACGATTGTTGCTTATGTGGAGAACAAGCCGGGGGTGCTGAACCGCGTGGCTTCGTTGACGCGGCGGCTGGCCATCAATATAGATTCGCTGACAGTCGGGCCGACGGAGAATGTGGAAATTGCGCGGATGACGATTTGCGCGCACACGGACGAACGAGGGGCGACTCGGCTGGAAGCGAGCCTGGAAAAACTGGTAGACGTGCTGCTGGCGGAGAATATTTCTGACCGACCGATGCTGGAGCGGGACCTGGCGTTGATAAAGGTGGCGGCGGACCAGCAGAACCGGCCGCACCTGATGGAACTGATCAAGGTGTTTCGCGGGAGGGTGGTGGACGTGGCGCCGGAGTCGCTGATCGTGGAAGTTTCGGGGACGGTGGACAAGATTGACGGGCTGCTGGAAGTGTTGCGGCCGTTTGGCGTGCTGGAGATGGCGCGGACGGGACGGATTGCAATGACGCGGGGAAATGATTTGTTGCGGCCGCCGGCGGAGGTTGAACAGAAAGCCCCAGAAAGCAACACGCCAGCGGAAAAATAGGAGATTTGTAGCGCCTGCATCTTGCAGGCAGGCGTTTGCGGGCCGGCAGGATGCCGGCGCTACCTTAGAGATTCTTGCCGCACGGCGGCCACAAGGAAAGGAACGAAATGGCAAACTTGTATTACGACAAAGACGCGGACCTGGCGTTGATTCAAAACAAGAAGGTGGCGATTATCGGCTACGGCTCGCAGGGGCATGCGCACGCGCTGAACCTACGCGATTCCGGGGTTTCGGTGATGGTGGGACTGCCGGAGGAGAGCGCTTCGCGGGCGAAGGCGGAGAAGGACGGGCTGACGGTGAAGTCGCCGGCGGAGGCTGCGGCGTGGGCCGACGTGATCATGATTCTGGCGCCGGATACGCGGCAGCCGAAGCTGTATAAGGATGCGATTGCGCCGAACTTGACGCCGGGGAAGACGCTGATGTTCGCGCATGGATTCAATATTCGGTTTGGGGCGATCAAGCCGCCGAAGACTGTGGACGTGACGATGATTGCGCCGAAGGCGCCGGGGCATCGCGTGCGCGAAGTCTTTGTGGAGGGCGGAGGGACTCCGGCGCTGATCGCGGTGGAGCAGGACGCGAGTGGCCACGCAAAGGCGCAGGCGCTGGCATATGCAAAGGGCCTTGGCACAACGCGCGCTGGAGTTCTGGAAACTACATTTACCGAGGAAACGGAGACGGACCTTTTTGGAGAGCAGGCCGTTTTGTGCGGCGGGGTCAGCGAATTGATTAAGGCGGGATTTGAAACGCTGGTGGCGGCTGGGTATCAGCCGGAGGTGGCGTACTTCGAATGCCTGCACGAATTGAAATTGATTGTGGACCTGATTTATCGCGGCGGGCTGAGCTATATGCGGTATTCGGTGAGCGACACGGCGGAGCAAGGGGACTATCACGCCGGGAAACGAATCGTGACGGAGCAGACGCGCGAGGAGATGAAGAAACTGCTCGCGGGCATTCGAGACGGAAGTTTTGCCAAGGCCTGGATCGAAGAGAACGAAAAGGGCTGCCCGAATTTCCTGGCGCGGCGCAAGGCGGAACAGCAGCAGCAGATCGAGCAGATTGGATTGAAGTTGCGGGCGATGATGCCGTTCCTGAATCCCGTCGTGGCACCGGGCTTGAACGAATCCGCGGCTACCGCCAAAAAGTAGCTCCCTCAATTGTAGGGGCGCAGCTCGCTGCGCCCTCTTTTGTTCCCAGTCAGGTATTCCTGAGAAGCATCACCGTTCGCAATCTCCGGCGTTTCGGTTATGATTTCGGACGTGAACCGACTTTTCCGTCTATCCCTCGCCCTTCCCTGCCTAATCCTGGTTTCATCCCTGCTCCCTTTAACCACCTCGCAAGCGCAAACCGCAGCCCCCGTCGTCAATTCCCTTGTCTCCGGCCCCAGACCACCCGACGCTCCCGTCGAATGGAAAAAGCTAGTAGGTGTTTACGGTAAGTCTGCCCGAACCCAAATTACGATCTCTGAACGCGACGGCGTGCTCTTCGTTGTCGCTCCTATTCTCGTGGATGGCGATAGCTCGGGAATGGCGGTACAAGACTACAAGAATCGCGAGCTCTCTTTCTCTGCCCGCTCTGGTTATCCCCTAAAATTGGCCACATTCGCGGATACATCCGGGAATGTTACTTCCCTCGTACTCATTGGCACACTCGAAACTCAATCTACCGGCTCTGGAACTACGTATCGCTCCTATCGAACGGACAGATCTGTGTACTTCCCACGAACGGACCCCGGCACCGATCCAGCACAGTTTTATCACGTCAGTCCGGCGCAACCGATTGCAGCACTTCGAGAGAAGGCGTTCAAACTATCGCCACCCGAGGAAGTCGGCCCATTTCGCAAGCCCGATTTGGTTGAACTTGTGACTCTCGATCCCTTGATACATCTCGACATTCGCTACGCCAGTGCGAAGAATTTTCTGAGCACGGCGGTTTACACGCAGGCACGGGCATTTATGCAGCGTCCTGCTGCCGAGGCGTTGGTTCGCGTGTTGCACAAGTTGGAGCAGCTGGGCTACGGACTACTGATTCACGACGCTTACCGGCCGTGGTATGTGACGAAGATTTTCTGGGACGCTACACCGGCTGAGGGAAAGATATTTGTCGCCAATCCAAAGGAAGGGTCGAAGCACAATCGAGGCTGTGCTGTGGACCTGACGCTTTACGAGCTGACGAGCGGGCAGGCGATTGAGATGCCCGGGCTTTACGACGAAATGTCGCCGCGGTCGTTTCCCAATTTTCCCGGAGGGACTTCGCTGCAGCGATGGCACCGGGATTTGCTGCGGCGGGCGATGGAGTCGGAAGGATTTACGGTGAACGAGGACGAGTGGTGGCATTTCGATTACAAGGATTGGAAGCAGTACGGAATCCTGAATGTGGGGTTTGAGAAGATTGCCGTAAGCGATAAGCCGTAAGCCATAAGCTGTAAGCCTTAAGCCATAAGCTTTGGGAGGGAATGTTTTGCGAAACTTCCACATTCGGATCGCGCCGGCGGCGCTATTTCTTGCAGGTTGCGCGGCAGTCGCTTGGGGGCAGGCGCCGGACTCGCTGGAGGCGCGGATTCAGAAGGTGATGGGGCGGGCGGAGTTTGCGCGTTCAAATTTTGGGATTGAGTTCTACGATCTCGAGACGGGCAAGGTAGTGTACGCGCTGAATGCCGACAAACTGTTCGTGCCGGCTTCGACTACGAAGCTGCTGACGGAAGGCACGGTGCTGGCGAAGCTTGGGGCGGACTACCGGTTTCACACGAACGTCTATCGCACCGGCCCGGTGGACAAAAAAGGAACGTTGCAGGGGAATCTGATTCTGGTGGCCAGCGGAGATCCGAATCTTTCGAACCGGATTCAGCCGGACGGGACGCTTGGCTTTGTGGATGAAGATCACTCGTACAACGGCCCGGCGCTGCCGGGAGATCCCCTGGCGGTGATCAAGGATTTCGCCGCGCAGGTGGAGGCGAAAGGAATTCGCAAGATCGAAGGGCGGGTTTACATTGACACGAGCCTGATGCCGGACGGCGAACATGAAGGCGGCACTGGCGTGACGATGTCTTCGATCATGGTCAACGACAACATTTTGGACCTGACGGCGAAGCCGGGAGAAAAAGTCGGCGATCCGGTGGCGTTCGGAGTTTCGCCGCAGACATCTTATTTTCATTTCGTGAACGCGATGACCACCGGAGCGGCAGATTCCCGGCTGATGCTGGACACGACCGAGCCCGGGGTTCGGCCCGATGGATCGTGGGAGATCACCATCAGCGGGAATGTTCCGCTGGGCAGCGGATTGCATACCATCACGTTTCAGATCCCGTCACCCACGCAATTTGCTACGTGGGTGTTGCGGGAAGCGCTGGAGGCCAAGGGCATCGAGATCAAGCCGAAGAAATCTTCGGCGATCGCCAAGGATTATTCATCGTTCCAGCGGTTTTACACACTGGAATACCAGGTTGCGGAGCACATATCTCCGCCGCTGAGCGAAGAGATCAAGATCACGCTGAAGGTGAGCCAGAATCTTCACGCGGGCATGGGTCCCTATCTTTTGGGGCTTTTGGTGGCGAAAAATACAAAGGATCCGCTTTCGGCTGGATTCAAAATCGAACACGCATTCCTGACCGAAGCGAAGCTGGACCTTTCCGGCGCGGCGCAAGGAGACGGGGCGGGCGGCGACTGGGGCGATCTTTTCAGCCCGGATTTCATGTGCCATTACCTGGCGTACTGGAAGACGCGGACGGACTTCCCTGTTTTGTTTGGCGGGCTGCCCATTCTTGGAAAAGACGGGACACTGGCGAAGATTCAGAAAGACAATCCGGGGGCTGGGCACGTGTTTGCAAAGACCGGAACGTTTGCGGCCGAAGACAAATTGAATTCACGGCTGATGCTGAACGGGAAAGGCCTTGCTGGTTACGTGCAAACAAAATCGGGCAAGACGCTGGCGTTTGCAGCGTACGTGAATCATGTCTCCATGCCTGCGGATCCGGACAGCGCGCAAAAGATTGCGGGGCAGGCGTTGGGGGAGATCGCGGCGGCTGCTTACGATGCACCACTGCCTTGAACCTGCAGGGCCGCTCCCACGAAAGCGGCTGCATGCAGTATGATTCCCCGCATGAGCAACAAGCTGAATCCCTTATTGCGATTGGGCACTTCGTCTTTTACCGCAGAGGGCTGGGAAAAGAGTTTTTATCCGAAGGGCACGCAGGCACGGGACTATCTTTCCTACTACGCGACGCAATTCAACACGGTGGAAGTTGACGCGACGTATTACCAGATTCCGGCACTTTCCACGGTGAAGGGTTGGGACGCGAAGACTCCGGCAGGTTTTCTGTTTGCGCTGAAGACACCGCAGGAGATTACCCACGAACGGGTGCTGGTGGAAGCCGATTCGACGATGAACGAATTTTTGCGTGTCACGGAGCCGCTCGGGGAGAAGCTGGGCGTGATCCTGCTGCAATTTCCCTACTTCAACAAGAAGGCGTTTGCGGGGCCGGCGGAATTTCTGGCGCGTTTGAAAACGTTTCTGGAAAAGCTGCCCACGGACCGCCGGTATGCCGTGGAGGTTCGCAACAAATACTGGCTGGGGCCGCCGCTCTACGATTTGTTGAGAAAGCACAAAACGGCGCTGGCGCTGATCGATCATCCGTGGATGCCACGGCCGAAGGAGTGGTTCGCGAAGGGCGACGCGGTGACCACTGATTTCACGTATATCCGCTGGCTGGGAGACCGCAAGGGGATCGAGGAACAGACAAAGACGTGGGACAAGACGATTGTGGATCGCAGGAAGGATTTGCAGGAGTGGGTGGAGGCTTGCAGGAATTTTATGAAAAAGAAGATCCGGGTGTTTGCGTTTGCGAATAATCATTATGGAGGGTACGCGCCGGAGACGCTGAGGATTTTTGAGAAGTTGATGGAGAAGGAGTAGCGAGCACGAAGGGTTGCGGGTCGCGAGAAGCGGCAGTTCAAATTGACTTGGGTATTTTTGGTTGAGGGCGTAAAAGCGGCGGCAGAGCCGCCGAACTCCAAAATGGGCCACCTGAAGGTGGCCGCTACGCGCGGTTAGCCCAGCTTGGTTTTGCCCATTTCGGCGAGGCGGCGTTCGTAGATCATTTCGCAGGCGCCTTTGCTGTTGGTGAAGCGGAAAACGATCTTGTGGCCGGCTTCCCGTTTGGCGCGCGATTTCAGGACCGCGCCGTTGAGTTCCACCCAGTTGCCGCTAACGAGATATTGGCCCTCGCGGCCTTGCAGCTCGAATTTGCCATCGGTCTTTAGGGAGAGTAGAGGCGCGGTGCAGGCCACGGTCTTTCCGGCCACGTGTGCTTCGGAGCAGACGTACTGACCGGCGACATCGTCGCTCTGGGCGCGGCCCCTGGGGGCGCACGCCAAGACCAGGAGAGCTGAGCCGGCGACCATCAAAAACTTTCTGAGGAACAATTTTGCGACCTGCATAACCCCGGAGCCTCCCGCTGGCATACTGATTTCCAAGTCACTTGCTCGTTGGAAGCTAGAAGGAGTGCAAGTTGCCCGCCAGGATCGCCATCCCGCAGTTTACTGATAATATGGGACTTACATGCACCGTGCGCGGGTTCCCCGTTTAGATATAGGAACGGTGGTGCACATTCCGCACGTAGCAGGGGAAATTTATTGCCGTACTGCCCCCAACGTACCGGTCGTCTAGAGTACTATCCTTATGTATTGAAAGGTATTTTACTCGATTGGTAACTCGGGGATGGCGGCGCCGTCTTTACGGGGGTCGGAGGCGCCGTAATTGACACCTTTGGAGAAATCACGAAGGACCGCCTGGCCGCCGCCCATGGAACCGGAAAAGTTCCCCATGAGCTCGATCTTATGGCCTTTGGCGGCGAGTTCTTCACGCACTTTGGGCGAAAAACGGTTTTCGAGTTGAACGTCGCAGCCGCCAAAAGTGTGTTTGGTAAAACGAGCCGCTTCGAGGGCCGCCTGAATGTTCATCTTGAAATCAGCAAGGTTGGCGATGAATTGGGCGTGAGCCTGGGACTGGTTCCAGCCGCCCATGATGCCGAAGGCGACGCGGGTGTCGCCCTTCTGGGCAAAGGCCGGAATGATGGTGTGCAGCGGGCGCTTGTGGCCGGCAAGCAAATTGGGCGAATCGGGTTCCAGAGTGAAGAGCGCACCGCGATCGTGGAGGACGAAACCGGTTTCTGGGGCAACGATCCCGGAGCCGAATGAGTCGTAGTTGCTCTGGATGAGGGAGACCATGTTGCCGTCGCGGTCGACGACGGTGAGGAAGGTGGTGTCGTTACCGACGCGGGCGTCGGCGCTGGGGTCGCAATTGGCGCGGTCCGGATCGATGAGTTTCGCCCGGGCGGCGGCGTGTTCTTTCGAAAGCAGCGCAGCGACCGGCAATTTCTGGCCACGAGGTTCGCCGATATATTTTTTCAGGTCGGCGTAAGCGAGTTTCTTGGCTTCGATCATGGCGTGCAGGGCGTTTGTGGAGCCGTAGCCGAAGTCTTTCAGTTGGCCGAGAGGAAACGTTTCCATGATGTTGAGCATTTCGAGGGCGGCGAGTCCCTGTCCGTTGGGAGGAAGTTCGTAAACGGTCCAGTCGCGATAAGTGGTGGAGATGGGTTCGACCCATTCGCTGGAATATTCGGCGAGATCCTGGGAAGTCATCACGCCGCCGTGGCGTTCGATGGTTTCCAGGATTTTTTTGGAGATTTCTCCTTTGTAGAAGGCGTCGCGCCCGTGGGCGGCAATTTGCTGGAGAGACGCAGCGAGCTCCGGGTTGGTGAAGATTTCGCCAGCTTTAGGAGAGCGATCCTGAGGAAGATATAGCTTTGCCGCTGCAGCATCGCCGCGGAGGTAGTCGGTGGCGCCGCTCCAATACATGGCCACCCATTCGGTGACGGGAAAGCCGCTGCGGGCGGTTTGGATCGCGGGGGCGAGGTCGTCGCTGAGTTTTTTGCGGCCGAATTTATCGGCGAGTTTCTGCCAGCCGTCCACGGCGCCGGGGACGGTGATGGTGTTCACTCCGGTTTGTGGCATGTCGCGCAGCCCTTTTTTCCTGAGGAACTCAGCCGTCAGATTTTTTGGCGCCCAGCCGCTGGCGTTCAAGCCATAGAGCTTGTTGGCTTTTGCGTCGTAGACGATCGCAAAGAGGTCGCCGCCAATGCCGTTCATCATGGGAGAGACCACGCCCATCATCGCGTTGGTGGCGATGGCGGCATCCACGGCGTTTCCGCCGCGTTCGAGGATACGCGCGCCGGCTTGAGCGGCGAGCGGCGATTCCGCGGCCACGATTCCCTGCCGGGATATGATCATAGAGCGGGCTTGCGCCCGGTCCTGCGCCGCAGCGTTCAGTCCAAACGTAGTTCCCATCAGCCCCACCATCCAAGCGCTCCAGGCGATTCTATTTTTCACAAAACTCTCCGCACTGCAATTTACAATTTCGGCTGCATTCGGGGATCAGAAGCCGCTTGGCAACTTTATCCTGCGCCATGCCGACGGGCAAGTGCGTTCAGGCCCTATGCGACCGTGGAAGAAGCCGATTTTCGCCGATGAGCAACTGTGGCTGCAACGCCAGTTGGCCGGGTGCATGGCTTCCGCTAGAATGGCCGCGTGGCTGAATTGACCCCTTCCCGTGCGAAAGTTTCAACTGTGGATGATTTTGGCGGGCGCCTCGCTTCCCTGCTGGGCGCGCGAAACGCGGATCCCTTTGGCCTGCTGGGGCCGCATCCAGTGGAATCGCCGCAGGGCCGGCTGTGGTCCATCCGGGCGTTTCAGCCGCGCGCCATCGAAGCGCAAATCCTACTGCAAGGTAAGTCCGAACCGATTCCCATGCGGAGGTTCCGCGACACGGGATTTTTCGAGGCTCCACTTCCTACTCCGAGCGAGATTGCTCCGGCTCCGTCGAACTACCGCCTGCGGTTTCGCAATGAGTATGGCGAAGCCTGGGAAGCGCACGACACGTACGCGTTCCCGTATCTGCTGACGGAATTCGATCTTTACCTGATGGGGGAAGGGCGCCACTACGACACCTACGAAAAACTTGGCGCCCACGTAAAAACGCTGGAAGGAGTGAGCGGCGTACACTTCGCGGTGTGGGCACCCAACGCGCGGCGAGTGAGCGTGGTAGGGGATTTCAACGGGTGGGACGGCCGGGTGAGCCCGATGCGCTCGCGGGGCAATTCCGGGATCTGGGAGCTGTTTGTTCCCGAATTCGGCGAAGACGTCATCTACAAATACGAAATCGTGGGCCCGCAAAACAATGTTCTGCCACTGAAGGCCGATCCCTACGGTTTCCGGTCGGAGCTGCGGCCGAACACCGGCTCGATTGTCGCACGCCTCGACAAACATTCGTGGAATGACGCGGACTGGATACAGCGGCGCTCCCAGAAAAACTGGCTGGAGCAGCCTGTCAGCGTTTACGAAGTGCATCTGGGCTCCTGGCGACGCATGCCGGAGGAGAATAACCGCTGGCTGAATTACCGCGAGCTGGCCGACCAACTTATTCCGTACGTCAAGGGGCTGGGCTACACGCACATCGAGTTGCTTCCGATCATGGAGCATCCCTACGATGGTTCGTGGGGCTACCAGACGATCGGCTATTTTGCGGCCACCAGCCGCTATGGATCGCCTGCGGATTTCATGGAGTTTGTGGATCGTTGCCACCAGGCTGGGCTGGGCGTCCTGCTGGACTGGACGCCGGCGCATTTTCCGCGGGATACGCACGGGCTGGCGCAGTTTGACGGAACGCATCTTTACGAGCATTCGGATCCGCGGCAGGGATCGCATCCGGATTGGGGAACGCTGGTTTACAACTACGGCCGGAACGAGGTGGTGAACTACCTCATCTCCAACGCGCTGTTCTGGCTGGACAAATATCACATTGACGGATTGCGGGTGGATGCGGTGGCGTCGATGTTGTATCTCGACTATTCGCGCCAGCCGGGCGAGTGGGTTCCCAATCGCTACGGGGGGCGGGAAAATCTGGATGCGATCGATTTTTTCAAGCGGCTGAACGAAGTGGTGCATCTCAGGTTCCCCGGCGTGCTGACCATCGCGGAGGAATCGACGGCGTGGCCGAGCGTTTCGCGGCCAACATATCTGGGCGGGCTGGGCTTCAGCCTGAAGTGGAACATGGGCTGGATGAACGACACGCTGAACTATTTTTCGAAGGATTCCATCTTTCGCCGGTACGAGCACAACAAGCTGACTTTTTCGCTGCTGTATGCATTCAGCGAGAATTTCATGCTGCCCTTTTCGCATGACGAAGTGGTGCACGGAAAAAATTCGCTACTGCACAAAATGCCGGGCGACATGTGGCAGCAGTTCGCGAATCTGCGGTTGCTGTTTGCCTACCAGTACGCGCATCCCGGGAAGAAGCTGCTGTTCATGGGTCAGGAGATCGGGCAGCGGCAGGAATGGAGCGAAACGCGGAGCCTGGACTGGCATTTGCTGGAGCACGAGTCGCACCGCGGAATTCAGCGGCTGGTCGGAGATTTGAACAAGTTGCTGGCGGCGGAACCGGCTCTGCACCAGGTGGATTTCGATTGGCAGGGGTTTGAATGGATTGATGCAAACGATTCCGACAACAGCGTGTACTCGTTCATCCGGCGCGGGAAGAATCCGGACGACCTGCTGATCGTGATTCTGAATGCGACGCCTGTGGTGCGGTACGGGTATCACATCGGTGTTCCGCGGCCCGGGCACTACGAAGAAGTTTTGAATTCAGACGCGGCGGCATTCGGCGGGACAAATGTGGGCAACCTGGGGGGGATGAACGCCGGAGAGCACGCGTGGCAAGGGCGGCGTTATTCACTGGCGCTGACCTTGCCTCCGCTTGCGGCGGTGTTTTTGAAGTGGCGTTCGAATTGATCGCTGGATGCTTCGTGGGTAGTTTTTCGGTGACTCACCCCTTTCAGTGGGAGGGCACTCCGTTGGGGAGATGCTCATGAACGGAATGGCCGTGGCATTGCAAAGAACACCCTCGGGCCTGAAGGCCTGAGCTACAATCCTCGCGCTCGTGCAACCATCCGCCGTGCGGTAAACTCTATACGTATATGGACAAACGGATTTCCATGCGAGGTTTGCTGTGCCTGGAATGAATCACGAATCGGTTCATCGCGCTATACCAATCATGGCGGGAGCCCTGTTACTCGGTGTGCTCTCCCCTGCATTCGCTCAAGACCCGGGCCCGCTGCCGCATCCTCCTTCGCCGCGGACGCAGGCTCCCCCTTCTGCCCCGCCAGCGCAGCAGCCACCGCCCGCGAATCAGACGTACCATTCAGCCCCGCCGCCGCAAGCGATCCATTCGCCGGGCGACAGCCCCATCCTGAACGAGCCGCCGAAGCAGCCGGTGGATCAGATCATCAAGAAATTTTCGGAGCGGGAATCGGAATTCAGGCTGGAGCGCAGCAACTATACCTACACGCAGACTTTCTCGATCCAGACGATCAATGACGACGATCGTCCCGATGGCGAGTACCGGATGACCAGTGAAATCGTGTTCACGCCCGACGGCAAACGGTTTGAAAAAGTGACGTTCGCCCCGCCTGACACGCTGCGGAGAATACAGTTGAGCGAGCAAGACCTGGACGATGTGCGAAACGTCCAGCCATTTGTGCTGAACGCCGAAGACCTGCCCAAATACAACGTGACGTACGTGGGGCGGCAGCAGGTGGATGAGCTCTCCTGCTACATATTCGACGTTGCGCCGAAGACCATCGAGAAGAAACAGCGCTATTTCCAGGGCCGGGTGTGGGTGGACGAGAACGATTTGCAAATCGTGATGTCGGATGGAAAAGCGGTTCCGGACATCATCAACAAGAACAATGAAAACGTATTTCCGAGGTTTCGCACGTACCGGCAAAACATCGAGAAGGGTTTCTGGTTCCCGGTGTATACGCGGGCGGACGATTATCTGCACTTCCGCACGGGAGACATCCACATACGGATGACCATCCGCTATTCGAACTACAAGCGGTATGGCAGCACGGTGAAAGTGGGGACGGCGACGGAGATCAAGCAACCCCAGTAAGTACATCGTAGCGACGCAGCGAAACTTGCAAGGCATCTCGAGCGAGGCCGCCCGTCGTCTAGTTCAGAATTTCTAGCCATCGTTGTTGCTACAGGATTTGTTTGCGACCGTTAGGGTGCGCCCAGCACCCAGGCGAGAGAGTCACCCACCTGTCCTCTCAGCCAGTTACACCAGAAGCAAATAATTTAGCCCACTGAGCCAACTCCCAGGCCGGCAACGGCACACTAAACAAGGAGTGGTTGAGGATTAAGTTGGGGTGTTTTTGGGTGTGTACTTTGCCAAAGATTGAATTTTTGAAGCGGCGGCGAGCGGCGAGTTCTGTGGGCAGCGACCATCGCTGGATTGCCCTTGGTTTGACATTGCTGGTTGTAGCGTTGGCTTCCGCGGGACCGTTGCGGGCCAATTGCGAAAATATTCCCGCCGGGAAATCGTTCTGGGTGCGTCTGCTCGACCCCGTTGCGTCGTACAGTTCGAAGCCGGGAACATTTATCCGGGCGACTTTGATTCAGTCGCCGGACTGCGATGGAGCGCCGGTCTTCCCCGCAGGCCTGGAAGTGGACGGGCAAGTAGTCGCAGCAAGGAAGGTTGGACTGGGCCTGATCCATGAAACCGCGTCGCTGGAGATTATCTTCGACCGCATCGTTACGGCGGACGGAACCGTGCACCCAATCGCTTCGCAGGTTGTAGAAGTGGACAACGCACGGGAAACGGTGCGCAAGGGCGCAATCCGGGGCATCCTGGCGACCTACACGCCGCAAGGGCGAATCACCGACGGGCTGGGCCACTTGCCGTCGCTTAATCCGTACAGCGCGCCTAGTTTGATTGTCTATCGCCTGTTCAGCGTTTTGCCGGAGCCGGAAATTTATCTGCCACCGGGAACCGACCTTCGCCTGCGATTGAATGTTCCGCTTTATGTGGGCGACCAACCGGAACTTCCCCAAGTGTCTTTCCAGATGGACGAACTCGAGCGTGGCGACGTGGAAATGCTCCTGCAAAAAAACACACCGCGCACGTACACGGGAAAGGGGAAAGAGGCGGACCTCGTCAACGTTCTTTTTCTGGGGTCGCGCGGGCAGATGGAAACGGCGTTTCAGTCTTCCGGGTGGGCGAACGCGGACCGCATCTCCACGCACAGCGTGCTTCGCGAATTCGAGGCTTTTCTCACTCTCTCAAACTATCCGAATGCGCCGATCACGACGCAATACCTTCAGGGAGAGCGGCAGGAAGTTACCTGGCAGAAAAGTTTCAACAGTTACAGCCGGCGGGACCACGTTCGGTTTTGGGAAAGACCGGAAACCGTCCTGGGCCAGGACGCCTGGCTGGGCACCTATTCCCGCGAAACCAGCGCTGTACTTTCCATCACCCGACATAAATTCGTTCATCACCTGGACCGCAATCTGGATGATGGAGTGAACATGCTGGTGCGCGATCTGACGTTGGCCGGGTGCGTGAAGTCTGTGCAGCTCCTGCCGCGGCCGGAATTGCACACTACATTTATGAACGCCACCGGCGATGAGATGCGCACCGACGGGATGCTGACGGTGGTGCAACTGGCGGATTGCGCGAATTCGCAGACGCAGGTGGCGCATACTACGCCACTGATTCCTATTCACCCGCATTCGCGGTTTGTGCGTTACCTGCGTACGCAGGTGTTGATCTACAAGGGTGACGTCATTCGGGGAAATCTGATTTTCAGCGGATATTATGTCGGACGAGTCTGCATTCACGCATTCCGCACGCGCCACCAGCACGGGCAAGAGGAGGATTCGGACGGCCTACCGTTGAGCCCGGCCTCTCCAGACACTTTGTTTCCACCAATCACAATTGCGCGGGCCGGCGGCCTTTAAGGAAACTGCTGAACGACTGGATGCCGCGACGTGCCGCCTTGGAAGGCGCCCGCCCCGTAAAATCATTCGGGGCACAGAAAGCGTGCTTCAGAAAGCGGCCGTTACATTTTTGCGAAAGGCAATGGTCGCGGTTACGGACCCGTACGCCCGACGAAATTCCATTTGCCCCAGGCGAATGATTCGTGTTCGGGCTGAAAGTACCGGTAGGCTAATTGCGAGATTTCCCGCGGGCGTCCGAGCCAGTTTTCGTAGGTCTGGCGTTCGTATTCAATCATGGTGGCCAGCGCATCCAGTTTTGCAGAGAGTCGGCGGGCCAAGAGATTTCCTGATACCGCGTGGGCAAAATGAAGGAATGGCGTGAGCCATGGCTCGACGAAAACCACCCGGCCGGACGGCCGCAGGACACGGTTTAACTCCGCAAATACGCGTTGCAAATCGTCAGGCAGCAGAGGCAGATGGTGCAAGCCACCCTGGACGATGGCGGCGTCTTTGCTTTGATCCGCAAAGGGCAGCTCGCGGCAATCGCCAACGGTGCAACGCGCTGGTCCCTTGTATTCCGCGAGCAGCCGGGGCGACAGGTCCACTCCCTCGATATTTAGAAAACCCAGCCGGGATAGAGCGTGCAAACCATTGCCGCGGCCGCAAAAAAGCTCGACTACATTCGTTTCGCGAGGCCATTCGCCGACTCCCAGTCGGCGCAATCGGTCCGTGAATTTGCGGATTTCCTGTTCGGGGGTTTCGAAGCGAAGATAGGCATCTTCCCAAGGATCGATTCCCTTTCGTGCCGCGGTTTGATTTGAATGCGTCATTGAGTTAGCAGGTCCCGGGTCATGTCGTGTGCTAAAGTTCTATTCGGGAAGTGTCACATCGAAGTTTCCCACACTCTCTGTTTTCCAGCGAACTGGAATCACATTTACAGAATGCCGACTCATCAGCCACGGTTGCCAAAGCAATGACTTCCCCGCCGCAGTCGTGGCCTCTTTCGTGGATTGCGCGCAGCCACCGGGCACTGGTGTTTGGGCGGCGGGCCCGCGTGCTTGCGGAGGCGCTGGCGCCGCTGATTCCGGCGGAGGCTCGGAGCGTGGTGGATATCGGTTGCGGTGACGGGACGATTGCGAGCCTGCTGGCGGAGCGCCGGCCTGAACTGGCAATTGAAGGAGTGGAAGTCATTCCCCGGCCGACCTGCAGGGTGCCGTGCCGGGCGTTTGATGGAGCGACGCTACCCTTTCCGAATCAATCCATGGATGTTTGCCTTTTTGTTGACGTACTGCACCACACAACGGACGTGAGGCAACTGCTTCGCGAGGCGGCACGGGTTTCGCGGGGCTGCGTGATTCTGAAAGATCACCTGAGTGAAAGTTGGTTGGACCACACGACGTTGCGGGCGATGGATTGGGTGGGTAACCGGCCGTATGGGGTCACGCTGACTTACAATTATCAATCATTGGGACAATGGCGGGAACATTTTGCGGCGTGTGGGTTGCGAGCGAGGGAGATTTCCATAGGATTGGCGCTTTATCCGTTTCCGTTTTCCTGGATTTTTGGACGCAAACTCCATTTCGTGGTTCGGCTTGTTAAATCTTAGAAAAGAAGTGTCGCCCCTACGGGGCTCGCGAAGCGTTTGCTTTGGATACCCAGTGCTTACGCACTGGGCTAACTTCTTTCGCGCCTCTGGCGCTCGCAGACGCAAACAAATCGAGGGCGAGTCAGGGTAACGAAAGGCCTCACCCCTGAAGGGGTGAGCTACAGTGTGGTGGATTTACTGTCCAGATGCCGGGAATTGGGTTTTTGCATTTGGGGCAAGAGCTGTTCTTGATGCGGTTGTCCTGTACGGCGTGCCAGGAACGCTTGATCAGAACCTCTCCGCATGCGGGACAATAGGTATTTGCGGCGCTGCTATAGATATTTCCTTCGTAGACATAGTGAAGGCCGGCGTCGAGTGCGATTTGGCGAGCGCGGTGGAGAGTTTCGGGCGGGGTGGGCGGCTTGTCTTGCAGCTTGAAATCCGGGTGGAAGGCGGTGAAGTGCAAGGGGACGTCCGGCCCGAGATGCGTCAACACCCACTCCGCAAGCCGCCGGGTTTCCGCGGGATCGTCATTGAGAGTGGGGATCATGAGATTGGTAAGTTCGAACCAGACGGACGTTTCGTTCTTGAGCCATTCCAGAGTTTTCAGGACCGGTTCGAGGTGGGTGAGGGTGATTTTCCCGTAGAAACCTTCCGTGAAGGCTTTCAAGTCCACGTTTGCCGCGTCCACGTGATCGTAAATGTCGTGGAACGCTTCATAGGTGATGTAGCCGTTCGTCACCATCACGGTTTTCAACCCGTGGAGCTTGGCCGCGCGGCAAATATCGATCACATATTCGCCCCAGATTGTCGGCTCGTTATACGTGAAGGCGATCGAGTCGCATCCGTGCCGCAGGGCGAGCAGAGGCACTTCTTCCGGCGGCACAGGCTGGGAGCGGACCTGGTCGTGATGCGATTTGGAGATATCCCAGTTCTGGCAGAAAAAGCAGCCCATGTTGCAACCGGCCGTCCCCATACTGAAGACACGCGTCCCCGGCAGAAAATGATTCAGGGGCTTTTTTTCGATGGGGTCAATTTGCAGGGCGGCAGGAGCGCCATAGCCGAGGTTGTAGAGCTTTCCGTCCTGATTGATGCGGATGAAACAGAAGCCCGATTGGCCGGAATGGATGCGACAATGCCTGGGGCACAGGTAGCAATGCACGCGCCCGTCGGATTCCCGCTCCCACCAGCGCGCTTCGTGCAGGGCTTGGGTTTTTTGGAGGACCTTCAGATTGCTCATGATCCTCCTCCTGTGGACAGTATACTCCGCGCGAACGCAGGAATGGCGGAGCTTGGGGCGAACATGCAGTGCAAGGAAAAGCAGATCCCTCAGCCGCAAAAAACGCGACTTCGGGATGACATTCCCGTGGGTGTTTTAACGGCGTTTAAGTGAAATTCCTCAGGCGTGGCGGCGCTGAACGCGGCGGCGTTCGGCGGACCAGTCGGCGAAGCGCTGCAACTGGTCGCGATACTTCCATGATAGTTGAAAGAATTTGGCGGCGGTCATGTGAGCCGCTTCCTTGCCCAGGAAGGTCTCAAAACGCCACTGTAAGTAGGGGCTGTTCCACGGCCGCAACCGGTAACCCCTTGTCGCATTCCAGTAAAGCTGAAGCGTCTTCCACATGGTCTTGCCTTTCTGATCGGAACAACCTAACCGCCGAGCGGGGCGGAAAGATGTTCATGCACTAAGAGCCAGTTTTTCCCTTTTTTTTCCCAGATTCCCGTGTACCTGACGGGAGTATCAATCGTCTTGCCATCTTTCATTTTCGCCGAGAAATGCATGGGCACGGTGGTCCAGGCTATATTTCCGCGCCGTGTCACTTTTAATTCTTTTCCCGCCGTTAGCGAACCGCTGACCATCTGATCCAGCAACTCTTTCCGAACACCGGCATCGTACGCTTTCCAGCTGTTGTAGGAAAATGGAGCCAGGTCGTAAAAGATGAGGCCGTCTTCTTTCACGTAAAATTTCGCCGCGTTGTTGGGATCGCCGGAGCTCCAGGCCGCGCAGTAGCCGTCGATGAGCTTGCGAAAGGTGGCGTCATCCGTGGCTCTTTGCTGTGCTCGGGCGCCGGCAAAGGTCAGCAGGCCGCCGAAGAAGGCGATCAGGACATAGAGCATCCAGTGAGTGCCGGGCTTGGTGCTGCGTGCCGCCAAAGATGGATTTCCCAAGATGCAGTCCTCGCAAGAATGAAATTTTCGGCCAATTCGGGCCTGGCAGAGCGGAGTGGAAGTACCTTAGACAGATTAGGGGAACAATTCAAGTGGGAAATACCATTAGGAAAAAATTACGCGGCCAGGCGCTTAACCCAGATGCGAGTAGTTGCCGGTTTGCCTAAGTGCATCGTGCGGCCACTGCAACGGACGGTCATCGTTTCGTCGTACTCGCGCTTCAGGACCTCGACTTTCGTTGCGGGGAAGAGATTGAGGGCCTCCAGGAATTCGAGAAAGCCTTCGTCCTTTTCGTAGACGCACAAAATCTCGGCGCTTTCTTTGGCCTTCAATTCGGAGAGCAGCACGCCGCCTTGCTTGCGGAGCTGGGCGATACCGCCACGCATCGGGACTCCATGGGGACAGGTTTTGCGCGCCGCGAAGCGTTTTAACAGGAGCGCTTCGACTTCGGGCGAAATGGCGTGCTCCATACGCTCGGCTTCGGCATGGGCCTTCGACCAGGATAGGCCGATGACTTCAGTCAGCAGCATTTCGGCCAACTGGTGGCGAAGCATGAGATGCTGGGCATTCTTGCGGCCCTTATCGGTGAGGTGGATGCGGCCGCCGCGCTCGACTTTGACGTAGCCGTCGCGAATCATGCGTTTCAGGGCTGCGGTAACGGCGGGCGGGGTCACATTTAACTCTTCGGCGAGGCGAGCGCTGATGGGCACCTGGTTCTCTTCGAGCATCTCCCAGAGGGCTTTCAGGTAATCTTCCTGCGAAACACTGGTTTGCTCGCGTCGCACTTCGTCTCCTCGTTTGCCCTCAAACAGCCGCGCGCTGCTCTTTTCGCAAGCGCAGGGCCAGGGTTTTCACCCGTTCCCGGATCTGCTCCAAAATTCTCTGATAAGTAGCCTTGTCGGCGCCATAAGGATCTGAAACTTCCCAGTTTTCGACCTGGGCGAACTTTTCCAGAGGCTGGGCCCGGCGATAGCCGCTCATGTTGATGACCAGGTCTATTTCCTCCGGCACAATTTCCTGCAGGCCCTTCGAACGCAATCCGTTGGCGGAATAGCCGTTGCTTTCGAGGGTTGATTGAGTCATCTCCGGAATCATGCCCATGGGATAGAGGCCGGCGCTGGAAGGTGCAATCACGTCCGCGGCGTCCTTGGCGGCGATGGCCTCGCCCATCGGGCTGCGGCAGGCATTCCCGATGCAGACGAAGAGGACGCGTATTTTATCGTGGTGATTCATTTTCCCCGGGCGCAAAGTACATTGTAATCCGCGCGTTACCGCGCGGCCGCAGGATTTGCGGCGCCTTTCGCGGCCATCTGCAGAAAATGCTCGTGGACGGACGTGTCGTCGGTCAATTCCGGATGAAAGGTGGCGGCAATGACGTTTCCCTTTTCAACGAGGGCTGCCTTGCCGTTGTGACTGGCCAGCACGGTGATGTCCTTACCCACTTGCTCAATAATTGGCCCGCGGATGAAGACCATCTCCAACGGCTCCTGCTTCAGGGTGCTTGGCCCATAAAATACGTCGCTGGCCAGTTGACGCCCGTAGCCGTTGCGTAAAACGGTCATGTCCAGCAAGCCCAGGGATTCCTGCGGGGGATTGTGCACGGTGGTTGCCAGCAGAATTGCGCCGGCGCACGTGCCGAAAATAGCGCCGCCCTTTTTTGAAAATCTTTGGATAGCGTTGAACAAACCCTCTTCCTTCAGGAATTGCAGCTGGGTGGTGGATTCACCGCCCGGGAGGACGATTCCATCGCAGCCTTCGAGGTCCTGCACCGTGCGCACTTCCACAGTTTCCGCGCCGAGCGCCTGCAGCATGGCCGCATGGGCCGCGAAATCACCTTGAATTGCCACGATTCCGATCTTCATTGGGAGTTTTTTCTTTCCATGTTCGGTCGACTGATGTGGCCGGACACGAGCGGATTTCGCCGCGTTTGGCCCGGCCGTCTTTTTTCTCAAACGCGTATTCCTGGCTCCCCTGGCGCTGCTCTTCAAGGCCCACCTTACCAGCCGCGCGTCGAGAGCAGGTCTTTCTCTTCCAGTTGCCGGACATCAATGCCGGGCATTGCCTCGCCGAGTTCCTCGCAGGCCTCGAGAATTGCCTTCGGGTCGTCAAAGTGCGTGTTCGCTTTCACGATGGCCTTGGCGCGAGCGTCGGGATCGCTGCTCTTGAAGATGCCAGAGCCGACGAAGACCGCTTCGGCGCCAAGTTGGCGGACCAGCGCGGCATCGGCGGGGGTGGCAATTCCGCCGGCGGAGAAATTCGGTACAGGGAGCTTGCCGGTTTTGGCGATTTCGCGAAGCAGGTCGAGCGGGGCGCCGAGCTCTTTCGCGGTGCGCATCAATTCGTCGTCGCGCAGTGTGGTCAAGCGCTTCATCTCGGAAACGATGGTGCGCATATGCCGAACGGCTTCCACGACGTTGCCGGAGCCGGCTTCGCCTTTCGTGCGAATCATCGCCGCGCCTTCCGCGATGCGACGGACGGCTTCGCCGAGGTTGCGCGCGCCGCAGACGAAGGGCACGCGATAGTCATGCTTCCAGATGTGATTTTCCTCGTCGGCCGGAGTCAGGACTTCGCTTTCGTCAATGAAGTCGACTTCCAGCGCCTGCAGGACTTCGGCTTCCGAAAAGTGTCCGATGCGCACCTTGGCCATCACCGGGATGGTGACCGTCTTCATGATTTCGCGGATCACCTTGATGGAGGCCATGCGGGCAACGCCGCCTTCCTTGCGAATATCGGAAGGGACGCGTTCCAAAGCCATCACCGCGCAAGCGCCGGCCTTTTCGGCGATGCGCGCTTGTTCGGCATTGGTGACGTCCATGATCACGCCGCCCTTGAGCATTTCCGCGAGGCCGACCTTGACCCGCCACTCGTTCGAACCCTTGGCTTTTCCGCCATGACCGTTGCCGCTGCCATTTGGTTTCTTAGCTTGCATGTTGCTTCTCCTCTGAAAAATTTGGGGAACCTTTAAACTTTTTCTCGCTCGGCGCGCACGCGTTCGAAGTGTTCTTTATCAATCGCTACAAACCGCGCCGTGCCGCGCGCCAGCAGATTGCCTTCGGCGTCGCGAATTTCTCCCACGCGGAAGCGGTTACGGCCTTTTTCTTCTTCCTGCCAGCCTTCCACAAGGATCTCGCGGTCGACGGGCACCGGCTTGCGGTAGACGACGTTCAATTCCGCGGTGACCGCTTTTTCTTCGGTCAATTTCGAAATCTTGCCCATTGCTTCGTCCAAGACGACGGCGATAATTCCGCCGTGAGCAAAGCCGGCGCCGCCAGCGTAATTCGATCCGAGGACAAAGCGCCCGCGAGTGCGCCTGGCGTCAAAGTCGAGATCAAACACCAGGCGCATGCCGGCTTCGTTGTCTCCGCCGCAGCCAAAGCAGCGATTGGCTTCCTGCGTTTCGAGTTTGAGGATTTTCGCCATCGCTAGACCAGCGCCACGTGCGCGCGTTCCGCTCGACGGGTGCCCCGCTGCCGTTTGCGCATTTCGTTTTTCAGCAAGTCCGCCAGCGTGGCCACGCCGCGAGCCAGTTCTTTTTCGTCGAGGCTGGCAAATCCCAGGCGCAGGGTGTTGGGCATCGGCGATTGCACGTAAAAATATCTTCCCGGGGCGAAGAGAATCCCGCGCTCCCGCGCATGAATCATCAGTTCGCTTGCGTCAAAGCCAGGCGGTAATTCCAGCCACAGGCACATGCCGCCAGCGGGCTTGGTCCAGCTAACGCCTTCCGGCATCTGACGGCGGAGAGCTTCGTCTAACGCCCGCAACCGGTCCGCGTATACCTTGCGCATTTTTGTCAGATGCTTTTGGAACAGGCCGCGCTTCAGGAATTCGGCCATGGTGGCCTGCGCCAGTTGATCTGTGTGCAGGTCGGTCATCTGTTTTACGAGGCGGAGGCGTTCGATGGCGGCGGAAGGAGCAACGATCCAGCCGACGCGCAAACCGGGGAAGGCGACTTTCGCAAAACTGTCAATGTGGATCACCAGATTCGCGCGATCCAGTTGTTTCAGCGAGGGGATGCGTTCTTCCTGCGTATTCAGACGCGCGTAGATATGGTCTTCGACGACCGGCACCTGGTAACGCGCGGCCATTTCCATTACCCGGCGGCGCGACGCCAAGGGCATGGAGGTTCCGGTGGGATTCTGAAAGTCCGGAGTCATGACCAGGAGTTTCACGCGATTGGCGGCCAGCGTGGCCTCCAGTGCTTCGAGATCGATTCCCAGCGCGCTGCCGGGTTCCGCATGGGTACGCACGGGTACGCCCAGGCAGCGGGCACGGACTCCGTGGAATACGGCGGAGGCTCCGGGGTAGGTGGGATTTTCCATAACCACGGTGTCGCCGGGGCGGACGAAGGCCTTGGCGATCAGATCCAGCGCCTGCTGGCAGCCATCAGTGACCAGAAGGGTTTCGTCCTTGGCGGGGATTCCGTCATGGCGGAGGAGGTCGAGCAACGCTTCTTTCAAGGGAGCGTAGCCGTCAGAGGCGCCGAGGTTTAGGATGTCCTGCCCCTCGCGCTTTAGGGCCGCTTGGGAACAGGCTTGCAATTCTTCGATAGGGAAAAATTCGGGGTCGGGGCGGGCCATGACAAAAGACAAGGAATTCAGCGGAGCTTCCGCGGTGAGTCGACTGAGAATTTCTTCGCTACGCTCATCGGCAAACAGGAGTTCCCAACGAAGACCGTCGCCGTTGTGCACGCTGGGGGGCGCGGGCGGCGTAATCTTCAAGCCATTTCCATTGTTGCGAATGAAGGTGCCGCGGCCGACATGCCCCTGGATCAAGCCTTCCGATTCGAGTTCCGCGTAGGCATTGGCAACGGTGGTGCGATGGACGCCAAGGGTGTGCGCCAGTTCACGGCTGGCGGGGATGCGATCGCCCGGGCGCAAATCGCCCGCGTGAACGAGGGAGCGGAGTTGATCGCGCAATTGAATGTAGAGGGGAATGTGGCTTTCGGGCTGAAGGTGTAATGGCAGCATTGTCTCTTACCCCAGGTTGATTCTACCAGAGATTGGCCTAGCAAAAGAGCCAAATTGTCTCCCGAGGCTGAAGCTCAGGTCTTCAGGCCTGAGGGGGTTCGCATGGACGAGCATGGGTTGCCTGGGTTGGAAAAAGTCTCCCAGCTGGCTAAAAATAAGTGTCGCCCCTCCGGGGCTCGGCAAGCATTACATTGCACACACAGTGCTTACGCACTGGGCTAACATCTTTCGCGCCTCCGGCGCTGGCGGACTCGAACAAGGCGGAACTTGGACGGTAGGGAAAGCTTCACCTCTGAAGCGGTGGGCTGCAGGTCAGGGGCGGACCAGCCCTGCCCCGTTTTTTTCGCCGGATTTCAAGTCGCGGATGCAGAGTTTCGTCCAATCGGCGGCGTCGCACTGGTAAATCTGTTTCAAGGGCAAATCCTCGTCCTGGACCTCGTAAGAGCCGGACTGCATTTCCTCGCTGTCGTCCGTAGAGGCGACGGCGACGGGGCTTCCCTCCTGCACGCGCAGGCGGAACTGTTTCGTTGCCGCCTCATAGTTCGAATAGAGAAAACAATGGCCGACGCAGGCGCGGTCAACCACGTGCAGCGTCAACATCCGGTGTTCGGAAGGCTCAAAAATTGAGGCGAGCACCCGGGTGCCCATCGGCAATTCCCGCGTGATGCGCTCAGCGTTTTCCTCCATCCGGTTCGACAGGCGCGTGTCTCGATAGACGAAAGTAAAATAGAGGGCTACGCACGCGCTCAGAGCGAAAAAGTGCCACTTTCGGGGGCGGAGAGTTCCCAGCCAGCAGAAGATAAAGATCGCGCTGATGAGGGTCAGCCGGGTCACCAGCAGGCCAATCCAGCCGGCGTTGGGGTCAGGGCGTAAATTCTCAGGCAGCAGCGAAGTCAGGCAAAACGCGACGGCATAAAATTCGGGGAACAATCTGCGCTCTTTCGCTTTGCCGTTTCCGCGCTGCCAGGGAAATAAATCCAATAGAGTCGCCACGATCGCAAAGGCAAGCATGGCAAGAGAGACGTACCACGTGGCGGGGCGGAAGACCCAGAACTGGTCGGCGCCATTCCAGCGGAAAAAGGGCGCATCCGGCCAATCGGGCTGATATTCAGGATGCCGCGCCAGCACCCAGCGCACCAGCAGTCCAATGCCAATCGCCGCGGCCGGAGGAAGCCATTCTTCCCAGCCTTTCATGCGCGGCCATAGCAGGCGATAGGCGCCGGCGGTGAGCAGCCACAAGAATCCAAGCGGATGCGCCAGGAGCGCGAAAGGCGCCAAAACAGCCGCCAACAAGATGCCGCGGCGTTCACCACGCCAGAGCGCCGCCAGTCCAAAGCAGGCCAGTCCGAGCGAAAGGTAATAGTTCATGAAGCCCATGTAAAAGACGTAGCCGTAGGCAAGCATGGCCAAGCCGGGCGCCAAGGACCAAGGGCGATTCCGGGTGGCCACCGAGATCAGCGTGAAGACGCCCCAGAAAAAGACGAGAACGCAAAGGGAGACGACGAACTTCTCCGCCGCGAGAAATCCAAATAGCGCGCCGAATTTCAGCAACAGCAAATCGACCAGCACATTTTGCCACTGCCAGATCGTGTAAACACCCGGCGCCCTGCCTTCGCCAACCAGTTGCGCCAGCCATGCGTTGTAGACATGGCTGGCCAGATCGCCCGCCTGGATATGCCGCTGCCAGAAGCAGGGGATGAGCAGGGCCGCGGAAACCATCGCCACCCGTGTCCAATCTGTTTTTCCGTTGGAATTTGGTGAAGGAATTTCTTCCGCGCGCGGCGAAGCTGTTTTTAGAAGTTCGCCAACCAGACCCGGCTCTGTTCGCATGCGCTGTATTGTATCGTTTCCCGGATGCCAGCCAAAAATGGGAAAGCTTGGGATGAACGGACTTCTGGTGGCCGGTCTAAAGTCCGGCCAGTACAGGGGTGAAGAGCAAGCAGATCCCTGCACTCTGCAGGCAAGCCCCACCCGCAAAGAACGCGGATTCGAGATGATAATTAGTTGAACGAATCGCTGAAGGAATGAAGTAGCCGGGGCTGAACTGCGGTAATCGCTAGCGCACGGGCTGGGATTCGCCAAGCTTTTTCAGGCGGTCGCGCAATTTCCGCTGCAACGGATTCGGGGTGTTGGGATTGAACGCCACGAGATACCAGAGCGGCTGGGTCTTGTCTTTGCTGAGATAGGTAAGGGTGTTGGCGTCGGCGTTCGGGTGGCGCGCTACGTTTTCGCGGATTGCGCCGTAGGGATGCTTGGCAAGTCTGTTCAAAGTCTTGGCGTTGGTCCGCGGATGCTCGCTGATGAGGCGCAGCATGTAATAGTCTTCCTGCGGAGCCTGCTTCACGAGCTTTTCCAGCATTTCGGGTTTGGCTTCCGCGCTCAGCACCAAACCAATTTTTTCATCCCAAGCGGTGTTGATCTGGTTCAATTCCCGGGTCCGGGCGTGGATCAACTCTTCCAGGATGCGGCGCTCCTGCTGCATCCGCGCGATCGGCAGAGAGGTGCCTTCCAGCGAGTCCAGGACGCGCAAGAGGTGCTGGCGCTCACCGAACACGATCTGCGAAGTGCGATCGATTCGCCCGTTTTCCTTCTCTTTGTGTTGTACAAGGTCCGAACGTCGCATGTTTGGATGCTCCCAATTCCCACCGGGCCGGTCACCAAAGGGAACGAATTCTCTGCCGGCCTGCTTCTGAAGGCTCATAAAATAGGCACTGCTTTCTGCTGGGTCTGGTGCGGCTCAATTGGATTATGTTCTGGCCGTGCGGTAGGGTAAAGAATCAGGCCAGTGCCCTGTGCCCGAAGTGCAACGCCCGGTCAACCTTCGGGTATTGGGCAAGATGCACAGTTGTAACGGCCGCCTTCTGAGGCAGGCGGCTTTTCTGGCAGCACAATGAAGGAGTTTTCATGTCGGCATTCAAGGAGCATCACGAGGAGCTCGAGCATTCCGAGCAGCGGTTCGGACGCGACCGCGGGCGGCTGGCGGTTTCTCTTGACCGCATCACCAATGCACTGGTGCTTGTCGGCCAGCACGGTGTTTACTGCACCAGCCAGCGGAACCCGACTGTGCCTGCCATGGACATCCGCATGGTCAGCCAGGAGCTCACCTACGCCAAGGAACTTATCCAGTCGGTGATGGAGGAGCTTCGCAAGGCCCGCGAAACGAACTGAGCAGTCGCACGAGATGGGGGGATTTACCGCTGGTCAACGGGGATGACGAATTTCAGGGCGGTGTGCGTCACGCTAAAGCCAACCACTTTCACATCCTTCAAGCCTGCTTTTCGTCCCGCGACGATTACGTCTGATTCCTTGATGGTCTTCTGCCCCTTTGGATAGACCACCCAAAGCGCGGCGCTTCCCTCAATTTTCCCGGCAATTTTCTTTATTTCAGCCAAGGCGTCGAGCGTTTCCGCGGCGAGGAAAATCCAGCCGACTCCATTCATCACTTTTCCCGGCGACGCGGCTGATTTCTGTTCTTTCAATTTCTTCAGGAACTCGCCGTCTAACTTACCGAACACAGCCACCGGTTCACCCGGCTTAACGCCGAGCTTTTCCACCACGGATTTCGGATTGGCGATCTTCTGCCGCCACTTCTCTGCCCGGTCGCCCAGCTCGAAAACCACGAGGCCATCGTTTGTGTTCAGGCGAAGCTCGCCTTCTTCCGCTTCTGTGGCGCGAATCGTGGAGAATGGAATTTTCAGGTGTTCGTCTCCACGGAAGATAATTTCCGTGGTTTCCAGAAGTGCCTTCCCGCGTACACTTTTCCCATCCCAATGTGCTGTGCAAACCACTTCTTGCCCCATCGCCGGGCCTCCAGGCTAAAATGCACTTGGATTCATTCTGGGCGATTTCCTCTTCAGCTAGACTCTGGAATGTAGTGGCCGGTCTGAAGACCGGCCACTACGAATACGAAGAAACGAAAAGCAGATCCCTCACCCGCAAAAGGCGCGGGTTCGGGATGACAAGTCAGTCGTTGCGTTCCATTTCAATGAGGCGCCTAACTCAACAGCGCCTACTTCAGGAACGGGTTCATCTCTTTTTCGAGGCCGATGGTGGTTGAGCCACCGTGACCGGGGTGCACCAGAGTGTCGTCCGGGAGTTGCATGAGCTTGTCGCGCAGGGATTGCATGATCTGTTCCATTGAGCCGCCCCACAGATCCGTGCGCCCGATGCTTCCGGCGAATAGCGTGTCGCCGGCATAGAGCTGCGGTTGGGCCAGCTTCACGCGGCCGCAATCCTGGGGCATGTAGAGGGAAACGCTTCCGGGAGTGTGGCCCGGCGTGTGAATCACGCTGGCGTTAAAGCCTCCCCAAGGCAACGTGTCTCCATCCTTGAGGAGTTGATCCACTTCTGTCAGATCCGGCGTGGCTACGCCCATAAATGCGGCCTGTTCTTCCATCCCGTGATAGAGCGGCAAATCCTCGCCGTGCATCATCACTGGCGCGCCGGTATACATGTGCAGCTTTGCCAGACCGCCAACGTGGTCGATGTGGGCGTGAGTGCTGATGATGGCTTTGACGGTCAGTTTGTAGCGCCCGAGCATGCTGAGGATGCGCTCGACCTCGTCGCCCGGGTCGATCACGATGGCTTCTAGCGTTTTCGGGTCTCCGATGATCTGGCAATTGCACTGCAGCAGGCCAACCGGGATTTTCATGTAAATCATGTCCGGGTGGGCGGCGTCGGAGGTTTGCGCCATTTTGTGGGTCGCGTCCATATCCAGCAGTATAGCGAGTTTCGGAGGAAAATCCTCTGATACCCTTTTGAGTGCGGGCCGATCGGGCCGCGCTCAAATCGTGTCTGTTACACTGAGACTGTAATGAGCAGCCCATCCAATTCGGCCGTGGCGCCAATTGCAACCCCGCTCGCCGCGTTACACGCGCAAACCGGTGCCACACTCGGCTCCTGGTTCGGGTGTTCCCTTCCCAACGACTTCGGCGACTGGCTGGCCGAATATCGCCATCTTCACGACAGCGTTGCCCTGCTCGACAAAAACTATCGCGCGTATCTGGATTTTACCGGCCCCGACCGGGTGCGCTACCTGAATGCGATTCTGACGAACAACATCAAGGACCTGCGAGAAAACCACGGCACGATTTCGCTTTTCTTGAACCCGCAGGGCCGCATCCTTGCGGAAATTGAGACGCAGGCGCAGGCCGAAAAACTTTTTTGCGTTTCCTATGCGAGCATCCGCGAGCCACTGATTGCCGCGCTCGACAAATACATCATCATGGACGACGTCACGCTGACCGATCGAACCGACGATTTCGCGTCACTCGCTCTCGAAGGCCCGAAGGCTGCGCTGCTTGCCGAGGAACTGACTGGGGTGGATCCCGCGGTCCTCGCCGAACTCGAAACTCGCGTGGTTTCGGTGCAGCGGATTCCCTGCCGCCTCGGTAAGCGCTCTCCCGGCGGCACGGCCAGCGCCGAATTCCTGGCTGACCGGTCGTATGCCGAAGCGCTCTGGAACATTCTTCTCGAAGCCGCTCGGAGACATGGCGGGGGACCGGCGGGCTACCAGGCGCTCGGCGCTACACGGCTTGAGCAAGGGATTTCCTGGTATAGCTACGATTTCGGAGAGAAGCAGATTCCTCACGAAGCAGGCTTGCAGGATTCGCACATCAGCTACACCAAGGGCTGCTACACGGGGCAGGAAATTGTAGAGCGGGTGCGCTCCCGGGGCCAGGTGAATCGCGTTCGGGTCACGCTGAAATACGACGCACAGCGGCCACCCGCGCCGGGAACGCTGCTTTACTCCGAAGGGAAGGAAGCCGGCCACACGACGCGCTCGGCGTTTTCTCCGGCGCTCAACGCCACTATCGGGATGGCCTACGTGCGCCGCGAAAAATCCACACCTGGCTCGGTCGTCGAGCTTGCCGACTCTGCAGGCTCCGCAACGGTCATCGCCACACCGATTTTATGACTTGGCTTGCCAAACGATTCGCATTTGCATTTGTAGCGGCCGCCTTCCCAGGCGGGCGCCGTTCTGACGCCAACTCAAATCTTGCAAATTGAATTTCTAGTGCGAGGCGCTCAAATCGCGGATCTGACGAAGGAGTCTGCCGCGGTCTTCCGGGTCCATGGCGATGAACTGGACGGCGATGCCATAGTGCTCCTGGTGGCGGCGGACGACGCCGCGGCCACGAACTTGTCCGACGGGCATGTCCAGAAGGATCTGCACCAGGCTTCGGATGGCGACTTTTTTCTTGGTGCGCAGGAATACCCCGCCGACGGCGAGGCTTTCGATATTCGAAACGTCCCGCTGCATACCGGAACGCCACGCTCCCAAAATATTGGATGGCGGCTTAATCCGCGGGTAGGCCCTTTGTTCCAAGACGTTCATAGGCTCCCGTCCTTACAGGGGCCAAAAGTCTATCCCTGGTGAGGGGCCGACGTCCAGAGAAAGTTGACTAGAATTCGCGTTTTGGCGGGGATTGCTGGGGACCGACACGCCCGGCGGCGATATCGGCTTTGAAGTAGTTTTCGCCCTTCATGGGAAAGCCCGCCAAGCGGCGGAGCATGGCCAGTTGGCCGACGTGATTGAGGGCGTCGGCGACGGGGCCCTGGAAGAGCTTTTCAGGAGAGGCGCGAAGGGCTTCATTCCCTTCCAGGTAGTCGTCAAAGCGCTTCAGTGTGGCAAAAAAGCGGTCCACTTCACCGGCCCACGGGAGCGGCGGTGAGTCGTGCCATGCGGCCTGGCCTTTAGCCATGGAAAGGGCCCAGTCAAAGAGGTCGCCGAGGTGGGCGAGAATCTGCTCCGGGGTGCGGGCTTTTTCGGGGGGTTGGAACTTGGCGAAGGATTCGGGGACGTCGCGGAGGGTTTTGCCGGCTCGATAGGCAATCGTGGCTAGGCAGTGCCGGAGCAAATCGCGCGCGCTGACGGTTTCGGGAATGGGCGAAGCCATGGGAACCTCTCGTAGGGCCGCAGTCTGGCGGCAAGCACGCTGGCCGGCAGGATGCCGGCGCTACATTTCAAGAAACGCCGACTCTTCAGGCCAGGTTCAATGCCCGTTTGAACGAGCCCTTCTCCGCGTCGATTTTTTTCTGGAGTTGCAGAACTGCGTAGAGCACGGCTTCCGGCCTCGGAGGGCAGCCGGGAACGTAGACGTCCACTGGGATCACCTGGTTGCAACCCTGGACAATCGCGTAATTGTTGAAGACACCGCCGGAAGTGGCGCACGCGCCCATGGAGATCACCCACTTCGGCTCCGGCATTTGATCGTAGAGCTGGCGAATGACGGGCGCCATCTTTTGCGAAAGCCGTCCGGCGACGATCATCAGATCCGCCTGACGCGGCGAGGGCCGGAACACCTCAGCGCCAAACCGCGCAATGTCAAACCGCGATGCGGCCATGGACATCATCTCGATCGCGCAGCAGGCCAAGCCAAATCCGAGCGGCCAGATGGAGCTGCGGCGGGCCCAGTTCACGGCCTTATCGAGCTGAGTGAAGATGATTCCCTCATCCTGCAAGAGCTTGCCGAAATCATCCGGTTTGGTGAGCGTAACGTGCTTGGCCAGATTGGTTTCCATGGTTCCTCGAGTTCCTCTCTATATTCGCATATCGTCCCAACGCGCACAATCGGCTCACCGCGTCAGCTTCGTCGGCAACGCCGCGAGGACTCGCAGGAACGGCCGCCGATTCTTCATCACTCGCGCGAGGATCAGCGCACCTTCGATCGTCGCCACGGCTTCTTCGGCGCGCATTCGCGCCACGCCTGCGGCGAGCCCGGAGTCCCGGGCGACCCGGGCGAAGCGCTCCACCCAAAACTCCATGGATTTCTTGGCGTGCGCGAGCGTTGCGCGGTTGCCGGTCAGCGTCAGGGTGTCCAAGAGGCACCACGCCGAGCCGTCACGATAGAACTCGCGCAACCTCCGTGCCATGCGCTGAATTCGTTTTCTCGGGGGACCCGTTTCCACGGCGGGCGCCAGCACATACTCGGCGAACTGGCGGTCGACTTCTGACTGGATCGCACCCACCACCTCCTCTTTGCCGAGCGGGAAACGGTGGTACAAGCTGGCCTTCACTAGACCGGTGGCTTCCATCAGGTCTGCGTAGGAGGCGCCGTCGTAGCCCTTCCTGCGAAAAACATCGGTCAGGCGTTCAAATAATTGCCCGTCCGAAAGCTTGGCCGTCCGCATCTCAACACTTCCCATGCCCGGCGGTCTCTTGAATTCCACGGGCTAGACCGCCTGGTCTAATTGTCGCCATTTTTCCGATTGCCGTCAACAAATCCTGAAACCTTTCGCACCTTTCGACATCAAACGGGGCACATAGACCATATGGTCTATTACAAATGAACTTTCGTCGGGCCTTGAACCCGTCCGCACCAGGAGGATTTACGATGAATATCCGCAGGTCATTGGAGTTTGCCGCGCTCTTGATCGGGCTGGCCAGTATTCCCGGCGGGGTCGTTGCCCAAATGCCCGCCATGAAAGAGGCCAACGCGCCCGACACCGCCCGCGTCACCTACCAATGGGCGCGGGTCGACGGCTTGAAAATTTTCTACCGGGAAGCCGGGCCGAAGAATGCTCCCACGCTTGTGCTCCTTCATGGGTATCCAAGTTCTTCGCACATGTTCCGCAACCTGATTCCCGCGCTTAGCGACAAGTACCACATCATCGCGCCGGACTATCCCGGCTTTGGCTACAGCGATTCCCCGTCACCTGAGCAGTATGCTTACACTTTTGATCATCTCGCGGACACCGTTGACCACTTCCTCGACCAGCGTGGCGTCACAAAATATTCCATCTACATCCAGGACTACGGCGCGCCGGTTGGCTTCCGCCTGGCGACGCGCCATCCCGACCGAGTGCAAGCCATCATCAGCCAGAATGGAAACGCCTATGACGAAGGGCTGGCCCCCTTCTGGGCCGAATTTCTGTATCCCTATTGGAAGGATCCCAACCCGACGACAGAGGCCAAAGTCCGCCAGATCCTGACGCCGGATCTGACGAAATTCCAGTACACGCAGGGATTCCGCAATGCGGAAAATGTCAGCCCCGACTCCTACACGTTCGACCAAATGACGCTCGATCGGCCGGGCAACGACAAAATCCAGCTGGCGCTTTTTTACGACTATCGCAAGAATCCTTCGCTCTACCCTTCCTGGCACGAATATCTGCGCAAATATCATCCGCCGGTGCTAGCGATCTGGGGCAAGAACGATCCCGTGTTTCTGCCTGCAGGTGCGGAGGCCTTTGCCAAGGATGATCCGCGCGCCGAAGTGCGATTGCTGGACACGGGGCACTTCGCGCTCGAGGAAGACGGCGCGGTCATCGCTCAAAGAATTCGCGAGTTCCTCGCGAAGGCCGTAAAGTAAGTTCACTACTCTGGAGCCTATAGGCCCGCCTTCCGAGGCGGGCCGCTGTCACCGAGATTCGTCGAATCTCGCGCCGTATGTTGAGGAGAGTTTTTATGTCCTTCGATTCACCATTCCATGAAGGCGAACTCGAAGTCCAGAAGCGCGCGGGAGAGGAAGCGACCGCCGAAGCGAACGGCCCGATGATCATTGGCCATCTCTACCCCGGCGCTCTGAATTTTATCCGGCAGCAGCAGATGGCGGTACTGAGCTCGCGGGATGCCGGGGGCCATCGCTGGGCTTCGGTCATCTTCGGAGCCAGAGGATTCCTGGAGCCGAATGGACTCCAAACACTGCAGATCGCGGTCCCCGCGGCTGAGCGCGATGAAAGCGACCCTCTCTGGAGGAATCTTCAGACAGAATCGCAACTTGGTGTATTGATCATCGAACTTGCGAATCGCCGGCGTTTGCGGATTAACGGGGAAGCCCGCCTGACGGAAAAAGCGATTACCCTGAATGTGACACAATCTTTTCCCAATTGCCCAAAGTACATTACCAAGCGCGAACTGGAAGTGGGGTCAATCGGGATTCCGGAAGGAAAGTCCGACCTGGTTGAGGGAACTGTTCTGCCTGCGCGTCTGCATAAAATGATTGGAGCAGCCGATATGCTTTTCCTTGCCACAGGGAATGAGGGGCGCGGCAACGACGCTTCGCACCGAGGCGGAACTCCGGGATTCCTTGAGATTACAGACAAAAGCACAGTGCGCCTTCCGGATTATCCCGGCAATGGGTTGTTCAACACTCTTGGCAATGTGATTGGCGATCCGCAGGTAGGTCTCCTGATCCCGGATTTTGAGCACGGACGGCAATTGCAGTTTACGGCCAGCGCCAGGATTCTTTGGGACCAACCCGACCCGGAGGGAAAAACCGGGGGGACGAACCGCTTTGTGGAGTTCGCGATCACGCGGTGGCTGGAACGGCCGCTGCCGGCGCGCGTTAAGAGTTCCGTCGTGAGCTATTCGCCGTACAATCCCGTCTCGTAGTTTTCCCTTTCTATCGCGGAACCTGAAAACGCAAAGCTACTTGACACCGCGGACACCTCTGCCGCTACGATGGTGCATCGGCGTTTTTTTGGGGGAGACCGGGGCCATGAGTTCGAACGATACCAAGCGCGCGGCGCAGGAGTTTCTGGCCGCACAATTCACCGAGGCGGGTCAAATCGAGGAGGAACGGCTCAACCGAGAGGCCGCCGCTGCACTGGCGCCCAAGGTCTGGAAGCGTGTTTCCGAAACGTTTCAGGCGCAGTGCGAAGCGTGGAATGCGATCACGAAGACGGAATCGCTGGCATGCAAAGAAACGATTTTGGGAGATCTGCGGATCCGCTGTGCCGGCAGGCCGGACATGATTACCGTCCACTATGATTCCAGGAAATTTCAGGTGATTGTGAAAAACACGGCGCGGCTGGAGCACGAAGGCGACTCCACATTTTTTATTCAGGGTTACAACGGCGGGACAGAAGCGGATATCTCTCGCAACAATCAGCGGGCGAATCTTGAAGTGGTCGTGCTCGGTGAACTCCGGGTGTTGGCCGGCATCGGCCGCACTGCCAAGTAGCCGGATAGGCTTCTCCTCACTCCACGCGCAAGACTACTTTGCCGAACTGCTTGGCCTGCTCCAGATAATTGTGCGCCGCAACGCAATCGCTTAGTTCAAGCACTTTGTCCACGGTCGGCTTCAACTTTCCTTGCGCCACCAGCTTCAGCACTGTCCGCAATTCTGATTTAGTTCCCATGTACGAGCCCATGATGGAAAGCTGCCGCGTGAATAAAAAACGTAAATCGAGTTTCGCGTCGTAGCCGGTTGTCGCGCCGCAGGTCACCAATCGCCCACCGGTGGCCAGGCTCTTGACGCTGTTCTCCCAAGTCGCAACGCCCACGTGCTCCACCACCACGTCCACGCCGCGGTTATTTGTCAGACGCCGGACCTCTTTGGCAATCGGCATGGTCCCATGATGGATCACTTCGTCGGCGCCCAACTCTTTCGCCTTGGCGAGCTTTTCGTCGTTGCCAGCCGTGGCGATCACGCGCGCGCCGAAGAACTTCGCAATCTGGATGGCCGCACTGCCTACGCCGCTGCCTGCGGCGAGTACGAGCACATCTTCTCCCGGTTGCAGCTGGGCGCGGTTGACCAGCATGTGCCAGGCAGTCTGGAAGACCAGAGGCACCGCCGCGGCATGTTCCCAATCGAGATTTTCGGGATACGGCATGACGTTTACGTCGGGGGCGCGGACAAATTCCGCGCATCCGCCATCAATCATGTAGCCGAGATTCGTGAACTCCCGGCAGCGGTTGTCGTTCCCGGAAATGCAGGCCGGGCATTTCCCGCAGGTGACTCCCGGCGCCAGAACCACTTTCTGCCCAACGCCAACGGTCGAAACTTCCGGCCCAATTTTCACGACTTCACCGGCCACATCGCTTCCGGGAATGTGCGGCAAGGGAAATGGGACACCGGGAATACCGCGGCGCACCCACAAATCCAGATGGTTCAGCGCGCAGGCGCGCACGCGAACTAGCACATCGTTCGGCCGGACGTGCGGTTCCGGCGCTTCGGTGTACTGCAACACTGATGGATCCCCATGCTGGTGAAACACAACCGCTTTCATAGCCGCCCCCGGGTGACAACTCAAGTCGCGTTCGGATTCTATCTCATGACGATGCGGGCTGTACGAGGAGGGGTGCGGTTGGAATTTCGGGTGGGGCGCAGGAAAGAAAGGCTGAAGCACAACAGCGGGATCGCTAGAACTCGAATAAATGCACGAGGGCGAACTGCGGTGCGGGAAACTTCCGGCAAAGCAGTTCGCCCCTGTTCGTTTCGCTCTCGGATTCTCTGCGAAGGCCACGCGAGTTGGCGCTCGGTCGCCTGGCTCGCCGGCCTTCGCAGGCGCCGGTTTACTTCACCTCGACTTTCAGGCGCATCCAGGGATGGATGCAGCACTGAAACTCATGCTCGCCCTTCGCCAAACCCGTAACTTGCAACTGGCTGCCCTGAAGGATTCGCGTGCGCGCCACGGCGACATTGGAAAAACCGCCGGCACACTCCGGAACCACGGTCTGGTCCGGGGTATTCAGCGGAGGAATAAAGCCGCCGCCAAAGTGAGCGACCTCGGTGAAGGTGTGCGGTTCGCCACCCTGGTCAACCACGTTCAGCGTGGTTCCCTGCTTGATGGTCAGTTCATCGGGTTCAAAATCCCAGCCTGGGTCCGGCGTGCCGGCCTGAGCTTTCGAAAAGAGATCCGTCAGCACCGTGAAAGCCCCGAGCGAAACGTTTTTGCAGAAGTCCGCGCCAAGCGCGGCATTGAACGTCGCCGGATCGCATTCATCCAACGCCACTACCTGCACCGAAGCCGGAGGCGGCGCGAGTTCTTCGTGCGCCGCGCCGGCAACGGCTAAACCTGCGGCCACCAGGCCGACCTTGATCAATGTGAATCTCGACATAATTCCTCCCGTTTTTTCAGCAATGCGGCTGGACCTGGCGAGGGTCCCTGTCCGTCGGGGTGGATATTGAGCGATGCGCGGCTCGCCAACAATGGTGAGGGCATGAAATCTGGCTTAAATCTTCATGTGCTCCGTATCCAGGGAGAAATAAGGTACTTGCGGCAAGAGCGGCGTTATAATGCCGGACAGAATTCCTTTAGCCAGGCCCCCGAATGACCCCGAACCTGTTGAAACTTGAGGACGATCTGGAGCTGGATCGCGGCGCCTATGAATTGCGCCGCTGCGGCAAAGCGCTGCGGCTTTCCCGCATCCCAATGGAACTCCTGCTCCTGCTGGTGGAGCGCGGCGGCGACCTGGTTACCCGCCAGGAAATTGTTGAACGCATCTGGGGTAAGGATGTGTTCCTGGACACGGACAACAGCATCAACGCGGCAATTCGCAAATTGCGGCAGGTGCTGGACGATGATCCCGAAGAGCCGCGGTTTATCCAGACAGTGACGGGCAGGGGCTACCGATTTGTGGCGGCCGTTAGCGAAGTCCAACCCGCAGCGCAAGCGCCGTTGGCCCGGGCGGAACACGTCAGCGGCAATCTTCCTGTATCACGAACCGGATTCGTAGGGAGGGAAAAGGAAGCCGCCGCCGCGAGAGAACTGCTGCTGCGGCCGGAAGTGCGTCTGGTAACGATCACCGGCCCCGGTGGGATCGGCAAGACGCGGCTGGCGGTGGAGGTGGCCGGCTCGCTAAGGGAGGAATTTTCCGGCGGCATCTATTTCGTTCCACTCTCGCCGCTAGGCGACCCGGCTTTGATTTCGGCGGTAATCGCGCAGGCACTGGGAATTCGCGGAGCGGGAGGCCAATCTCCGCTGGAAATCCTGAAGGAGAGTTTGCGAATTCCCGGCGGCGGGCCGATGCTGCTGCTTCTTGATAATTTCGAACACCTGCTTCAAGCCGCTCCCATCGCCACCGAACTACTCGCCGCCGGCTCCAATCTGAAAATTCTGGTGACCAGCCGTGCGGCGCTGCACGTTTACGGCGAACACGAATTTCCAGTGCCACCGCTGGGGCTGCCGGATCCGCTGAGACTGCCCCCGGTCGAAGAACTGTCGGGTTATCCCGCAGTCGCTCTGTTCGTCCAACGCGCTGCGGCAGCCAAGGCAGACTTTGAACTGAATAGTGAGAACGCAGCGGCGGTGGCGGAGATATGCGCGCACCTGGATGGACTGCCCCTAGCCATCGAACTGGCAGCGGCCCGCGTCAAAGTCCTGTCACCCGCTTCCCTGCTGAGCAGACTGGCCAGCCGGTTGCAATTCCTGACCGGGGGCGCGCGGGACTTGCCTGAGCGCCAGCAGACACTTCGCGCGGCGATGGACTGGAGCTACGACCTGCTAAATCCCGCCGAGCAGAAACTTTTCCGGCGACTATCGGTGTTCGCCGGGGGTTGCAACCTGGAAGGAGTGGAAGCTGTTTGCGACACCAGGAGCGACCTGCAACTGGATCTGCTGGACGGAATGACCTCGATGCTGGACAAGAGCCTGGTGCTGCAGGCGCCACCGGCGAATGGGGAAGCTCGCTTCACGATGCTGGAAACGATTCGAGAGTATGCGCGAGAGAAACTGGAAGTCAGCGGCGAAGAGGCTTCGACGAAACGCGCGCATGCGGCCTATTGCCTGGTGCTGGCGGAGGAATCGCCCGCGGAGCAGGGGGGCGCGCAGGTGGCGGATCAACTTGAGCGCTTCGTTGCCGAACACGGAAACTTTCGCGCGGCTCTGGAGTGGTTGACGGATACAGGTGACGCGGAATGGGGCATGCGCCTGGGCGTAGCGTTGTTTCGCTTCTGGGAAACCAGGGAATATCTGACGGAAGGAAGGGCGCGGCTCGGCAAAGTATTGAAACTGCCGGGAGCCGCCGCACTCACGAAGTTTCGCGCGCGCGCGCTTTTTGCCGCGGGAGTGCTTGCTGTCGGGCAGGGAGACTACGGGGCGTCGGAGGAGTTGGTGAGAGAGAGCCTGGAAATCGCGCGGCGGCTGGATGACGGGCAGGGCGTAGCGGTGTCATTGAATGCGCTGGCAGTGATGGCACAGGACCGCGGCGATATCGCCGGGGCCCACGCGCTTTTTGAAGAAAACCTGGAAGTGTGGAGAGAAGTGGGCGACTCGCGGGATGTGGCGCGGGCACTGAGCAACCTGGCGAATGTCACCACACTGCAGGGGCAGCATGCGCGCGCGCGTTCTCTCTATGCGGAGTGCCTGGCGATCTTTGAGGGACTCGGCGATCGGACGGGAGTGGCGTGGTCGCTGAATTCCCAAGGCGACGGCGCACGGGACCGGGGTGACGCGACGGCCGCGCGGGCAATGTACGGGCAGGGGCTGGCGATTTTCCGGGAACTCGGCGACCGCTGGGGAATCGCTGGCACGTTGGCGGATCTGGGCAACCTGGCGAGAGAGGAGCGTGATTTTGCCGCGGCGCAGGCCATGTACCGGGAAAGCCTGAAACTTTTCCAGGAGCTGGAGCACAAACGAGGAATTGCGCGATTGCTGGAGTGTTTCGCGTGTGCCGCGGCAGATCAATCTCATGGAGATCGGGCGCTGCGGCTGGCCGGCGCGGCGGCGGCCCTGCGGCAGAAGATCGGCGCTCCACTGACGCCGGCGGAAAAATCCCGGTTGGAGGGCCATCTGGAACGCGCGCGGCCAGGCGTCAGCGAGAGTTCGAATACGGCTGCGTGGCGGGAGGGTTGGGAACTGCCCGTGGAACGGGTGATAGAAGAGGCCCTGCAGCGCGGGACGTCGTCTCCCGCGACTTCGCCAGGTTAGATTTCGGCGAATTGACTTCCCCGCAAGCGGGCCTTAGGCTTGTTTTTCGGACCAACCATGGACCTCTTCGAAGAAATCGTGCGCATGCGGCGCGCCGGGCAGCGAGGCGCCCTTGCCACCATCGTGCACACCAGCGGCTCCATCCCCAGCTATGAAAGCTCGCGCATGCTGGTGCGCGAGGACGGCTCCTCGGCGGGAACGATCGGCGGAGGTTGCGTGGAAGCCGATGTCTGGGCGGCGGCGCGAGAGGTGATGAAGACAGAAGCCCCGCGGAAACTTGTTTTCCACTTGAACAATGAAGCGACTTACGATAACGGACTGATTTGCGGCGGCACTGTCGAGATTTTCGTGGAGCCCATCCTGCCTCAGCCGATTGTCTACCTGTTCGGGGCGGGCCACGTTTCGGCGGCGGTTGCCAAAGCCGCGCAGGCGGTTGGGTTCGGCATCGGAGTCATTGACGACCGCGAAGCCTTCGCCAACGCGCAAAGATTTCCGATGGCGGAGGAAATATACACAAGTTATGAGGACGCGTTCGCGAAGCTGCAACCCAATCCGTCTTCGTACCTGGTGATCGTGACGCGCGGGCACAAGGAAGACATGCGGGTGCTGGCCTGGGCGGTGCGCACAGCGGCGCGGTATGTGGGAATGATCGGCAGCCGGCGCAAAGTGCTGAGTGTTTACAAGGCGCTTGAAAAAGAGGGCTACGGGATGGAAGAGTTCGAGCGCGTATATGCGCCGATGGGGCTGGATATTGGCGCGCTTTCACCCGAAGAGATCGCCGTCAGCATCGTGGCGGAGCTTGTGGCGGTGCGCCGCAATGCGGAACCCGCCGCTCACAAGAAAATCAAGCTGGCTGCCGCGGACCCGGTCGAGACCAAGTAAAGCAGGGAGTTTACATGCTTGCTGCTGTTATTCTCTCCGGCGGAGCCTCTCAGCGCATGGGCTCTCCCAAAGCGCTGCTTCCCTACCAGGGCCGTCCGTTCCTCGAACATTTGCTGGACGTCACGCGGCATCCGAAAATCTCCGTGCGGCGCGTGGTGCTTGGGGTGCATGCCGAACCTATCGCTAAAGCGATTCACTTGGGCGCCGATGAAGTGGTGATCAACGCGGATTGGGAGAAGGGCCAGCTCTCCTCGATCATAGCGGCCATCAAAAGCCTGCCCGAAGGCACGGAGGGGATGTTGCTGTGCCTGGTGGACCACCCGCTGATCAGCGCCAGTCTGGTTGGCGACCTGATCGCCGCGTTTTACTCTTCTCAGGCGCCGATTGCTGTTCCGGTGTTCGAGGGGCGCCGGGGGCACCCGGTGATTTTTTCGGCGAAACTTTTTCCGGAGCTGCAGGCGGCTCCGCTCGACGTGGGAGCGCGGGCGGTGGTGTGGGCGCATCGCGAGGAAATCTGTCAATTCTCAACGAACGAAGAAGGCTGTGTGCTCAATCTGAACGACCCTGAAACGTTTGCGCGGGTAACCCGTTCGGCCGAATGAGAAAACAGAGGCCAGCGCAAGGCCTCAAATTCACAAGATTGCAAGATTTGAACGTTGAGATCCTTCGAGGCGCAAACTACGCGCCTCTCAGGATGACAAACGGCGTTTTGAACTTAAGCGAGGGGTGGTTTTGAAATTCGCGAGGTGTGGATCTAAACCTTCGCCAAGATCGCCTTCACGCCGTCTTCAGCCAACTGCGCCGCGTGAAGCGACGCCGGCGGCAAACCGCCCAACCCCGCAGAAATCTCCGCAGCATCGATCTCTGCCAGCTGGCTGGCAGAGCGGCCGATCATTTTTTCCGTCAGCACGGAGGCGCTGGCGATGGAAGCCGTGCAACCCCGGCACAGAAATTTTGCTTCGCGGATGACGCCGTGTTCGACGATCACGGCCAGCCGCAAGACATCCCCGCAGACGGGATTGCTCACTTCCACGGTGGCCGTGGCTCCTGCCAGTTCCCCCGCATTGCGCGGCCGCTGAAAATGCTCCAGTACGATTTCGCTGAACATGAGGTCAATTCCTGGTAGCGCCGGCTCCCAGCCGGCCCGGAAATTTTAGGGCGGAACGCTTGCCGGCAGGATGCCGGCGCTACGCCGCTTGGCTGCTACTTCTTCGCAGGCAGATATTTTTTCTCCACCGAAGCCACGACCACGTAGTTCGGGTCCACCATTTCAGTAAGATGCAGTTTGCCGACTTTTGAAAACAGTTCGTAGGAATCGAGTTCGGATAATCCGTACTCGCGATGCATCCAGTGCACCATTTCCGCGACCGCGATCCGCACAGCGTCGTCCACCGGGCGGTAAATTCCGGTGGTCATAATCTCGTGGTCGTTTTCGAGGCGCGGCCAGCCGGTGCTCTTTCCCTTCACCAGGTCAAAGCGGAATCTAGCGCGCATCGGAACTTCCACGGCGCTGCCCGCCACTTCTCCATCACCCATCGCGGCATGTCCATCGCCGAAATAGAAGAGAGCGCCTTTCACGTTTACTGGCAGGTAGAGAATGTTGCCGGGCGAAACTTCCGGGGCGTCCATGTTGCCGCCAAATTCGGCCGGCACGATGGAACTGCGAGCCTCGCCGTTCGCGGGCGCGACGCCAATGCAGCCGAGGAATGGTTTCAACGGAAACTGCACCTTGAAATCGGAATCGGTGGCTTGAAAGGTGATCAGCTTTTTCTCCGAGTCAATCGGGTAATACCAGGCGCGTTCCGGGAGCGGTTTGGTTTCCAGCATTGGCGTGTAGTGCGTCGCGTTCGCCGCGCCAAATCCGGGCGAGAACGCGCCCACTCCTTGCTTGCTGTCCACCTGCAGATCGAGGATGTGGACCACCAGCGTGTCGCCGGGCTCAGCGCCGTCTATAAAAAACGGACCGGTCAGGGGATTATCGATCTTGATGAGCGAGAACGGATCACCCGGCTTCTGCAGCACGTTCCCGAAACAATCGAGCGAGTTCGCTTCGAGTACGCCGCCCGCTTTGACGTGCGCCACGGGCTCCGCCGGCCCAAACGTCGCCTTCACGTTTTCCATCGTTCCCTTGAAACGTACCACGTCGGCATCGGGCGTCTGCGCCAAAAGACATCCCGGCCATATCAACAGCAGCAGTCCCGCCGCAAATCCCGAAAATTTCACGCGTGTCCTCCCCGCTTCCTCTTCGAACTCCATCACACCCACCAGCTTAGGTCAACACGCTTCAGGCGGCTACCTCGTTGCTTCATTGCTTTATTACTTCTAGAATTATATTTCCCCATGCTCCACGTCGTCGCCGCCGTGATTGAACGATCCGACCGCCGCCTGCTCATCGGCCAGCGCCGCCGCGGAGACACGTCTCCTCTTAAATGGGAATTTCCGGGAGGAAAAGTCCGTCCGGGTGAAACGTTTGAAGAAGCGCTCTCGCGCGAACTCCTTGAAGAGATGGGCGTCACACTGACGAAGCTCGCCGAAGTTGCCACCGTTCGCCACCGCTACGCGAACACTCCCGACGAACTGGAAATCCACTTCTTCGCTGCTCAGTACGCCGAGTCTGACATCGCCCCCCGCGCGTTTGAACAAATCGCCTGGGTCCTTCCGCGCGAACTTTCCAATTACGATTTTCTTGCCGCCAACCGCGAACTGATCGCGCACCTGGCCACCGGCAAAATCAAGCCCGCTGAACTTCTGGGGGCGGTTTAGCCCATAAGGGATTTGCCGGATATCGCGGCCGCAGTCAATTTGAATTGTCCAAATGAGCCGGCCCAAAATAGCGATAATGACCCGTAATCTTCCAGTGGAAGAGGACATCTTCCATCTTCGGGCCGGACCCAATGTTATGAACCACCATGTTCTTTCCAGTCGCCGTCGACTTCCGGTCCACCACGATGCCGATGTGTGGCACGCCGCCGCCCAGATCCCAGGTGACCAACTCCCCCGGCGCGTAGTCTTCTGCGCGCATTGATAGGGGCAACGACGTTCCCTTCCGGCTGAAGAAAATCATCAGATTCGGCACCCGCCGATGGTCAATATTTGAATCCGGATGAGCAAGCATCCATCGGCGCTGGTTGGGATACGCGGAAAAATTCGAGGCTAAGTCTTCGTGAACTTCCTTCTGCAGGTCAATTCCCAGCGCTCGATAAGAGCGGATTACTTCATCGCTGCATACACCCGTATCCGCCGGGACATCGCCACCGGGATAGGGAATCCTCACATAGCGAGGATCGTAGCGAACGACGTGACGCGTCCGCTCAACGGCCGCAGCCGACAATTTCTCCAAAAATGCCTGTTGGTCGGATTGGCCGAGGCGGCTCGTCTGAAATATACACGGCCGAGCCGTAATTACTGAAACAAGCGACAGACCCAGGACTACACGGGTAGTGCGAGCTCGAAATCCCACTTTGTGTCCACCTGACCCGCCGCAACACTTTTCAATCAGAGCGCAACCCGCAACGACGCTTGAAATCCGGTTAAGAAGTCACCGGATTCGGCTTCTCCGGATTGATGGCCAGATCCTTCATCGCGTTCTGAACAGTGGCTTCGCCGACCAGGCCTTCCTGCGCCAGTTCGTGCAGGGTCGCCAGGACCACGAAGCGTGAATCGACCTCGAAGAAATCGCGGAGCGAGGTGCGGCCTTCACTGCGGCCGAATCCATCTGTGCCCAGAATGGCCATGCGCCGGGGCAGCCATTTCGAAATCATCGCGGGAAGCGTCTTCAGGTAATCGGATGCCGCGACGAATACGCCCTGCTCGTCGCCCAGGCACTGCTTGACGTAGGGCACGCGCGGGGTCTCGTCGGGATGCAGGCGGTTCCAGCGCTCGGTTTCGATGGCGTCGGTGTACAGGCACTTGTAGCTGGTAACGCTCCAGACGTCCGCGGCCACTCCGTAATTCTTTTCGAGGACTTCCTGGGCGCGCAAGACCTCGTTCAGGATTGCGCCGCTGCCGAGCAACTGGGCGCGCAGCTTGGCCTTCTTGTTGGTTGCCGGCTTGAACTTGTACATGCCCTTCAGGATGCCGTCTTTCACGTCGCCCGGCATGTGCGGCATCACGTACGGCTCGTTCATCACCGTGATGTAATAAAAGATGCTTTCGCCTTCCTTGTACATGCGGCGGATGCCTTCATCCACGATGACCGCGATCTCGAAGGCATACGCTGGATCGTAGGCCAGGAGATTCGGGACCGGCATCGCCAGCACGTGGCTGTTGCCGTCCTGGTGCTGCAGCCCCTCGCCGGAAAGCGTGGTGCGGCCGGATGTGCCGCCCAGCAGAAACCCGCGGGTGCGCATATCGGCCGCGGCCCAGATGAAATCCGCGATGCGCTGGAAGCCGAACATCGAATAGTAAATAAAAAATGGAATGGTATTAATTCCGTGAGTGGCGTAAGCCGAGCCCGCGGCGATGAAGGACGCCATCGAGCCGGCTTCGGTGATTCCCTCTTCCAGGATCTGGCCGCCCTGAGCTTCCTTGTAATAGAGGAGGGTGTTCACGTCCACCGGTTCATACTTTTGTCCCACGCTCGAATAAATGCCGACGGTCCGGAAGAGGGATTCCATACCAAAGGTGCGGGCTTCGTCGGGAACGATCGGCACAACCAGCTTGCCGATTTCCGGATCCTTCAGCATCTTGCGCAACATGGCGACGAAGGCCATCGTTGTCGAGACTTCGCGGCCCTCGCTGCCTTCCAGAAACTCCTTGAAGAGTTCCGTATGCGCCCCGGAAAGCGCCACAGCCCGAGCTCTTCGTTGCGGCACGTAGCCGCCAAGCGATTCGCGCCGCGCACGGAGGTAGCGAATTTCTTCGCTGTCTTCCGCCGGGCGGTAGAACGGAACCTTGGCGATTTCTTCATCGCCCATCGGAATGCCGAAGCGCGAGCGGAATTCCCGCAGCTCTTCTTCGTTCAGTTTTTTCTGTTGGTGAGTGACGTTCTTTCCTTCGCCCGCCTCGCCCAGGCCGTACCCCTTGATGGTGCGCGCCAGAATTACCGTCGGACCGCCCTTGAACTCGGTCGCCGCTTTGTAGGCCGCGTAGACCTTGCGCGGATCGTGGCCGCCCAGCCGCAAGCGCCGCAGCGCCTCGTCCGGTAGCGGCTCGACAAGTTTGAGCAAGCGCGGATCACTGCCAAAGAAAAATTGGCGCACATATTCGCCGCTGGAGACAACCAGCTTCTGGTATTCGCCGTCCACCATTTCGCCCATGCGCTTCACCAGCAGGCCCTCGGTGTCGCGCTCCAGGATGGGGTCCCACTCGCTGCCCCACAGAACCTTGATGACGTTCCAACGGGCGCCGCGGAAGGCCGATTCCAGTTCCTGGATAATCTGGCCGTTGCCGCGAACCGGCCCATCGAGGCGCTGGAGGTTGCAATTGATGACGAAAATCAGGTTGTCGAGTTTTTCGCGGGATGCCAGGGTGATCGCGCCCAGCGATTCCGGCTCGTCTGTTTCGCCGTCTCCGAGGAAGGCCCAGACTTTGGCGTCCGACACCGGCTTTAAGCCGCGATTTTCCAGATAGCGGTTGTAGCGCGCCTGGTAGATCGCCATCAACGGGCTGAGGCCCATCGAGACCGTGGGAAATTCCCAGAAATCCGGCATCAGCCACGGATGTGGATAAGAAGAGAGGCCGCCGCCCTGTTTCAACTCGCGCCGGAAATTTTCCAGCTTCTCCGTGCTCAGACGGCCCTCTAGAAACGCACGCGCATAGATGCCGGGCGCGGCGTGGCCCTGGAAGTACACGGTGTCGCCCTCAAAGTGTTCGCTGCGAGCGCGGAAGAAATGGTTGAAGCCTACCTCGTAAAGCGTGGCCGCAGAGGCATAGGTGGAAATGTGGCCGCCGATGTTGTGCTCGACCTTGTTGGCGCGGACCACCATTGCCAAGGCGTTCCAACGGATGAGCGACTTGATGCGGCGTTCCAGTTGCTGGTCGCCGGGAAAAAGCGGCTCCAGCCGAGCGGGAATCGTGTTCGCGTAAGGGGTATTGGCGGTAAACGGCAGATCGATCCCGTTTACCGTGGCGTGTGCGCGCAATCGCTCCAAAATTTCCCGGGCTACTTCCGGGCCGCTTGACTCGAGCACCGAGTCCAGCGACTCCAGCCACTCCTGAATTTCGACATCTTCCATGTTCCGCTGTGCGAATGTTTCCTGATCCATGAGAGCGATGGCCTTTCTCTTCTTCCCGCCGGGGCTCACTCGCCGCCGGCACGTTCATTTCGGTGCGCGTCTGACATTCTAGAATACACCCTACGCGCACGCCTCGCATCCCATCGGCGCACAATTCTTTTACCGACTTCCCGCGGCGGACTCGCCCTCAGCGCTGAGATGTAAGCCATGAGCCGTAAGTCATAAGCTGTAAGCCATAAGCGAAAAACGGTTGGGTCTCGGCAGTTGGCTTAAGGCTTATGGCTTATGACTTAGGGCCGATGACTTAAGGCTTGCGGCTAAGAACTCACCCCTCACAAGGTTCGCCCGCCATCGACAACCAAAATCTGTCCGGTGACAAACTCTGCCCCGATCAGGTACATCACCGCATCCGCAATCTCCTCCGGGCGTCCCGATCTCTTCATCGGAGCACGCCGGATAAAATCGGTTTGCCATTCGGGGGGATCCCCGGGCATCGTGATGGTCCCCGGAGCGATGGCGTTCACGCGCACGGACGGCGCCAATTCCTTGGCCAGGATTCGCGTCATCATGATTACGCCGGCCTTTGAAACCGAATGCGGCAAGAATCCCGGCCAGCCAAGCAATCCGCCGATATCTGCGAAATTGATGATTACGCCGCGGCCGCTTATCGAGAGGTGCGGGGCCGCCGCCTGGGAGCAAAAAAATGGAGCTTTGAGATTGGTGTTCAACGAGGCGTCCCAAGCGGATTCGGGCGTCTCGCCGAACTTGGCTTCGAGGAAATTTGCCGCGCAATTTACGAGGATATCCAGCCGGGCGAATCGCGAGGCCACGTTCTGCATTAATTTCTGGATTGCCTGCACATCGGTCAACTCCGCCGAAAAGGCCGTCGCTCGCCGCCCCATACTTTCGATTTCGGTGACCACCTCGCGGGCTTCCGCTTCCGACTTTCCATAATGGACGGCGACATCCGCGCCTTCCGCGGCCAAACGCAGCGCGACCGCGCGACCCAACCGCTTGCCCGCGCCGGTGACCAGCGCCACCCGCCCCGCCAATTTCTTCTCGTCGCTCATCCGAACAACTTAACACACTCCCGTTTTTCAGTGCGCGCCTGCTGGCCGATGCTACAATTTCCGGGATTCACCAGAGGCCTCTTCATGAATCTCGACATACTCGCCATCGCGGCGCACCCCGACGACGTGGAACTCACCTGCGGCGGCACACTGATCAAAATGGCCCAGAAGGGTTACAAGACGGGAATCCTCGATCTGACTGCCGGCGAAATGGGCACCCGCGGCACGCCGGAAACGCGCGCGAAAGAAGCGGCGCTGGCGGCGAAGATTTTGGGAGTTTCCTGGCGCGGCAACCTGGGCGTGCCGGATTCCGACGTGCAGCCGACCCGGCAAAACAAGCTGCGGCTTGCGCAGGTGATCCGCGACTTTCAGCCGCGCACAGTGATTCTTCCATACTGGGAAGCGCGCCATCCGGATCACTACCATGCCTCAACGCTCGGTTATGAAGGCTGCTTCCTCGCGGGACTCAAGCAGTTGCCGCTTACGGGCGTGCCGCACCGTCCGTTCAAGATTCTTTACGCGACTTCCTTCGAGGGAATGCCTCCCACGTTCATTGTGGATATCACCAGGCAATATGCGCAGCGGCGGAAAGCAGTCCTTGCCTACGGTTCACAATTCCGGCCCGCCAAAAGCGAGCGAAAGCAGCGGGTCTTTCTGGCGATCGACGAACTCGACAATCGGATGGACCTGCTGGCCCGGCACCACGGCGCGCTGATTGGCGCCAAATACGGCGAACCCTTTTTGCAGAAAGAGCTCATGTCCACGGACGATATCGTCGCCCTGCCGGTGCGCTCGATTTAGGATTGTGGGCAAAAAAATAGGGCCCGTGGCGGGACCCGGTTCAAGCTGACTTGATTCAGGCTGCACGCAAGCTAGATCGAATCATCCTCCACCGCGGGCACAAACCCAGGCAGTCCTTGGCCATCGGCGGTACGCTCCGCCTTCACCCGGACCAGGTCCTCGCCCTCCGACCCCGATTTCCGCAGCACCACAAAGGTGCTCAACGCCTCGTTGTATACCCGGGTCACCAAAAAAGTGTCCCCGGTCTCTTTCTTCTTCCACAGCTGCCCAATCTGAATTTTCCGTGCGCCCATATTCTCGCCAATGACTGTATGTACCCCGAGTGCCACTGTCAACTGTCCAAGCACCCTGCTGCCCGGAACTCCCCGGAGCAACGAGGAAACCATACGGCCGCGGCAGACATCCTAGAACAAAGAGGAAACCCCCACCGTGCAGGGGTGTATACTTAAGTTCGGACCTGGGAGGTAGGCATATGCGTAAGTCTTCGCAGTTCCAATTGGCCCTTTTGCTGGGCGCAAGCATTGTCTCCTGGCCGGCGACTTCCTCCGCGCAAGACCCGTCTTCGAATCCGCCAAGCCAGCAGCAAACGCAGACCGATAGCAAGCCGCAGCCAGGGCAAACCCAGGCTCCCGACCAGGCTCCGGCTGCTACCCCCATACCGCTGAGCAAGCAGGCACCTCCGCCGCCTCCGCCCCCGGATAAGACCAGCACACCGACTGCCGCCGCTACCCCCGCGCCGCACCCCGCTGCTGACGCGCCCGCCGATCAGCCGAAAACGGTCCACCCGAAGAATTCGAAGGAAGATGTGGAGGCGATCGGCAACCGCAACGTCGGCAAGGGCATGAATTTCTATTCGCTCGAGCGCGAAATTTCGCTTGGCAAGGCTCTGGCTCAGGAAGTGGAGCGCAGCTCCAAGCTGATTGACGACCCCGTCGTCACTGAGTACGTCAACCGCGTCGGGCAAAATCTGGTTCGCAATTCGGACGCCCAGGTGCCCTTCACCATCAAGGTGATCGACTCCGACGAAGTGAACGCCTTCGCGCTGCCCGGCGGCTTTTTCTACGTCAACAGCGGCCTGATTCTGCGCGCGCAGGAAGAGTCCGAGCTCGCCGGCGTAATGGCTCACGAAATTTCACACGTCACCGCGCGCCACGGCACCAAGCAGGCCACCAAGGGCGAGCTGATCCAGCTTGGCGCGATGGCTGCCATGATCGTGGTTCCCTACGGCTGGGCCGGGTACGGCATCTACCAAGGCATGAACCTGGCGATTCCGCTGACTTTCCTGAAATTCTCTCGCGACGCCGAACGCGAAGCCGACTTCCTCGGAATCCAGTACATGTACAAGGCGGGCTACGACCCCAACGCCTACGTCACGTTCTTTGAGCGTATCCAGGCCGACGAAAAGCGCCGCCCCGGCACTATTCCGAAGTTCTTCTCCACGCATCCGCCGACGCCGGAGCGCATCGAGCTGGCGCAAAAAGAGATCGCCCGCATCCTGCCCGATAAGGACGAGTACATCGTCACGACGTCGGAATTCGATTCCGTGAAGGGCCGCCTGCGCAACGTGATGTTCGCCAAGAAGGTGCAGGACAATCAGCCCGGCAAGCCGACGCTGCGCACCAAGACCGAGCAAACCGACAAGCAAAAGAACGGCGACCCCAACGCGACAGCGGACGGCTCCGACGACGATCGCCCGACGCTCAAGCGGCGTCCCGACAGCCAGTAATCTTCATCACAATTTGGACTCTTTAGGGCCGAGCTTACTCGGCCCTTCTGTTTTGTGGCCCGTTTTCTACAGGCACTTCGCGGCGAACAAGGTAATGTCGTCGTGCTGCTTATGCGGACTGAATCGCCGGACTTCCTCGACGATCGAACTGAGCAGTGCCGGCGCGGCCAATTCGCGGTTGCGGCGCAATGCCTCGATGAGCCGCTCCTGTCCGAATTGCTCTTCGGAATCGTTGAAGGACTCCGTAACGCCATCGGTATAAAAGACCAGCGTGTCTCCCGCAGAGAGGTGGTTTTCCCCAACCGAGCACTCCCAGCGTTCGAAGAGGCCGACCACCGTGCTGGTGGCGTCCAGAGTTTCCAGGCCGTCATTGCCCCTGAGAATCAGCGCGGGAAGATGCCCGCAGTTCGCGTAGCGCAACCGGCGTGTCGTATCGTTGTATTCGACGAAAAGCAGAGTCGCAAACGCTCGGGAGGCCGTGTTCTCGCAGAAAAGCTGATTCACGGCTTGCAGCAGCCGTTGCGGCTGCTCGATGGCGAACGGCGTGTACGGGCGGCTCGAATACACGGAACAAAGGTTGCGCAGGTGCGCCTGAAGATTCGCCATCAGCAGGGCCGCGGGCGTTCCCTTTCCGGAGATATCGCCGATCACGAAGCCGAACCTGTCGCGCCCCAGGGTGAAGTAATCGTAGTAATCACCGCCGACGTTCCGGGCCTGCATGCACAACCCGAAATATTCCAGTGTGCTTACCCGGGGCTGAGTTTGCGGAAAAAGCCTGGCCTGAACCTCTCGCGCAGTTTCCAGTTCCAGGGCGGCCATCTGTTCGGATTCGAGCATCTCGGCGTGCTCGCGGCGGTGCTCCTCAATTTCACGGACAGCAGCCTCGTCTTCGACTAGGAAAAACGAGTTGCCGTCCAGATCCAGGAACTCTGCGGACTTTCCGGGCGCGTCCCGGGTTTGAGGCGGCTGAGGGAACTCTACGCCTTTTTGACACCATTCTTCATACTTGCGCTGCACATTCTCCGTCAGGAACGCAATTTGCGTGGGGCGTCCGATCAGCCGGTACTCCTCTGACCCCAGCTTGGGGGCCACCAGCACAAGAACCGCGGTTCCGTCAGGCGGGCTGACGGCGCGGCAAGGGTCGCCGCACGGCAAGCGGGCGTCGTGCGTGAGTTCGAAGCCCAACTGATCGAGGTAGAAGCGGAGGCTGCGTTGCTCATCGCGGACGTAGACGGTCACAGTCGCCAGGCGGACATAAAGATCCTGGCGGTCCGGATGAAAACTGCACCGGTGCGCCTTATGCTTGTGCCCAACACTACGGCTATCGCTAAACCTTTGTGCCGGCGAACTCATGCGCGCCATTATAGTCGCTCGCCCCTGGTGCGTAAACGCGGCAGTTCACGAGAAAGTTGACGTCCCAGGGCGAACATCCCGCGTCGCTTTTGTTGTCCGGGGAGCCGCACCCTGCGTTGTTGAGAGTGTAAGTTTTTTGAGGACGAGGATAAGCTGCCTCGGCTTATGCTCCGGGGCACCAGCGGGTGGCAATCAGCTTGGCAAAATGTTTACGCGGTCAACACCGGGCGCCGGACCTTGCGCTTTCCCAACAACACGGCTACGCCAAATCCCACACACAAAAGGGCAGCCGTGCCCGGCTCAGGAATCGTTGTCCGAGGCGGATCCGTGATTGTCAACGGCAATCCTCCCCCGCCATTGTCATACCCCGGGCGCGCGCTGATTGTCGGGGGTGGGATCGCGCAACATAATAGATCCGCAAAAATGGGAATTCCGTCCAAAACTCCAGGGAATGCAATTGTGAAGCTCGCCGTGTTGGCCGCTGTATCGGCTTGCGCAGCCCAGATGGCGTCGGGAGCGCACGCCACCATTGCCACGATCAAGATCTGTAAGCCTGTCGCTCCAGTGCAGCCCGGCAGGGACGTGTTAAACAGCGCAGGCGTTTGTGATCCGGCGAGGTAATTGTATTGGTTCGCGATTGCAGCGAAATTGAAACTTTCTCCGTCCCATTTTACCGTGAAGTCTGAAAATGGGTTCAGAGCACCCGGCGTGTTGTCGTACACGATTATTCCCGAGGTCGGGAATAGGGTTCCTGCCGGACCAAGGAAGTTAATGGTGTAGTCGGTAAAGGTATCCGCGTGGGCGCGCGGTGAAATGCTGACCGCCAAAAGGACGGCCAAAAGAAACAATTGCTTCCTCATAATCCCAGCTTTCCTTCGGAACACCCCCGTGCTCCAATCCAGGTTGGATGGTGGCTGGCGGGGATGCGGATGTCAACTAAGGTAATCGCTCGAATTCAACTCGGGGATTCACCTGAGGGTTCGTGTGTGGCCACCGACGGCGGGCGAGATGCCGGTTATGCCGCAAGCAGGCTGCCGGGGCACGGACCTGCTGGAATTTGTTGTTCCGAGAGTTGCCCAGGGATATCGGGAAGTAGTTCCCCCAGCGATTGAGAGAGATTTTGCTAACGCTCTGTGGCTTTTCCGGGATGAGAACAGGCGGGACGCATGAGCGCAACGCCGACTGGTAAAGCGCCGCTAGGCGGGATTTTGCATTTCCCAGTTTCGAAACTTGCTGATCGCCGTCAGATTCGCCCGGGCGACACCGCAAATCACTCCCGCGTCGTCGGTTAATCCCAAGAGAGGAACGGCGTCGGGAACAACATCAAAAGAGCTCAGGAAATAAATAATGCTCGCAATCATCATGAAAATCGACTGGAGGGGCGGGCTGTATTTACCGGCCAACCACGCGCGAATCATGCGAAAGAACAGTTGCAGGCTCTCCCAGGGCGCAAGGAGCAGATCGAAGTTTCGATGAGATTTGCCTGCGGCTGCGTCGAGGAGCCGGCGCAGTTTTTCCGGGCGTCCCTCATACCACGCCGCTTTTATAGTTGCCTGCTCAAAGGTGAGCGAGGGCTTCTTTTTCATGAGAGGAACTCCCTGACACCGAAAACATGGCAATGAGGGCTGGCTGGACGGGGCCGATCCCGAGGGGGACAACTTGTTCAGCGTACCCGAAGACGCGGCACAGGTCCAGAGCAAGCGTGTTCAGAACAATGGCCCGGAGCGGCGACCCCATTTATTGCCGCCCGGTTGCTATCCAACCGCTCTCCGGGCTAGAATCCCCCCAACGGTTACGCCCAGCACTCTTTCACAAATCAAAATTCGGAGGAAATATGAAAGCAAGAAATATCGGCATCACTCTATCGCTCTGCTTGATCGCGGCAACGCTCTGCCTCGCCGCGGATGGTTTCATCGGCACCTGGAAATTAAACGAAGCGAAATCGAAGCTTGCACCGGGCGGCGCGAAGAACTCCACGGTCGTTTATTCGGCCATGGGCGATCAAATCATGGTCACCATCGACGGCACCGACGCCGCCGGCAAACCCTCGCATAACGAATGGATGGGCAAATTCGACGGAAAAGATTATCCCGTCACCGGAGATGCCACATCCGACACGCGCTCCGTCAAGAGAGTGGATGATCACACGCTGACCATCGAAGTCAAAAAGGGCGGCAAGGTTCTGTTCACCGGAAGCATCGTGCTCTCCGCCGACGGCAAAACCCGCACCGTAACCACCGAAGGAACCGACGCCTCCGGCAAAAAAATCACCTCCACCGCCGTCTACGACAAGCAGTAGCAAGCGGACATTCCACCAGCACACGGTAAGCGCTGCCACAGCCCTGGGAACGCCATTCTCCCGAATGGCGTTCTTTTCTTTTTCGAGGCGCCGGGTGCGGTAACCAGCGCAGCTCAGGGTGCGGCGTTTCTCCAGGCTTCTCCCGCCAAGCGCCGAAAGCGCGGGACACCTTAGCCCAGGGCGTAAGCCCTGGGTCGCCTTCCCCTAAAAATCCCCAGCCCCTGAGGGACGACGCTTCCATCCAATCAGCAGCCGTCTTCCATCCTCACCTCGCCAATCGGGGTAGCTCCACAAAATTCAACCCAAGACCCGGGCACCAAAATCGGAACCCGGGCCACCAGGCATTTCGGCTTTCCGCCCACCGATCACTGATTTCTGATTACCGCATGCCTGACCACCTGCCGCGGCGCGACAATCGGGCGGCGGGCGCTATACTGGGCGAATGAAAATGCCGCCACTGCCGATGACTGTTACGGACTGGAAAGAAATTGCGGAAACGAAGCATCCCGGAGAGACCGGATTTGCGCTTTGGAAAACGCAGAATTTCGGCGAAATCCGGGTGCGGATGGTGGAGTATTCGCCGGGTTACTCTGCCGATCACTGGTGCGCCAAAGGCCATGTGATTCTGTGCCTGAGCGGCGCGCTGGATATTACGCTGCGCGACGGCCAACGGCTGAGCCTGGCGCCGGGGCAGAGCTATCACGTTGGCGACGGCGATCCTCCCCACCGCTCCTCGACCACGGCTGGGGCGCAACTCTTCATCGTCGATTGAGGCCGATTGGTGCGTGCGAGGGTTGGCGCGAGGTGAAAGCAGAACCGGAAGAATGTGTCGCCCCTCCGGGGCCGGAGTCTTTATTGCTTTTTGCCCCAGGGCTTACGCCCTGGGCTAACTTGTGCCGCGCCTCCGGCGCTTTGTTTTGGTGGCAATCGCGGAACAGGCGGCCTGCAGAAGATGCTAGCGGTGGCCGCCGTGGCCGGCTTTCTGGTGCTCTTCGGGTGCGGCGGCGATGCCTGCGCGGCGGAGTTCATCGGAATAGTATTTGCGGAACAGAACGTCCCACTCTTCGCTGCCTTCGAGAATTTCTTTTTTCTGCGAAGAGATTTTTTTGCGGACTTCGACTTCGATTTTTTCTTCCTCGCGCAGGATGTTGGTCATGGTCTGGACCATGTGCTGGCGGATGGTGTCGCGGTCCTCGACGAATTCGACTTCATTGGTCTGCACCAGCAGGTCCACGATCTGGTGGGAGATGCGCACGATTTTTTCCCGGGTCAATCGCATTCTTTTCTTTTGCCCCTGTCTTGTTGCCGCTGCAAATCCGTCGCTCGATTATCGCAAAATCAGTTTGCGGTCCCGCGCCAGCTGGCCCTTCACTTTTTTGAACATTTCCTGATACGAAATTCCGGCGCGGCGCATTTCGTCCTGGTGCTGGGTCAGGATGGTGCGGACTTCTTCGTTGATTTTGTCCTCAATGGTGATCTCTTCCATCATGCGGTTGCGGACTTTCAGGATCACAGGTTCGACGTCTTTTTCCTTGATGGCAACCTGCTCGTCTTCGACAAGTTTCTTGACCACCTGCGAGGCCATATGGCCCACATAATCGCGGTTCAGCAGCATCTCTGGGAAGTTCCTTTAGTGGATAGCAAGCTATTGAGTTTACTGGGTGAGCGGAATTTTCGCAACCGAGGCGCCCGGACAAAATCGGCACGAACGGCCGCCGAAAACGGAAAAGTTACGCGTTTCGTTGACGCTGCAGCCTGCTTCCTGTAGCATGGAGAAATGTGAGCAGAGAGGGCGGTTAGCTCAGTTGGTTAGAGCGCCTGCCTTACAAGCAGGAGGTCGCAGGTTCGAGCCCTGCACTGCCCACCATCCCAGTGACAGTAATTCCCGCGGGGACGTAGTTCAGTTGGTTAGAACGCTGCCCTGTCACGGCAGAGGTCGCGAGTTCGAGTCTCGTCGTCCCCGCCAT